>NZ_JAVRHL010000001.1:0-1102814 GCF_031846565.1 Tropicimonas omnivorans
GCCGCCCTGCTGTCGAATGCGACCCAAGGGAAGGTTCGCTCGGCGGTGTAGCCACGAAAAAGCCCGCCGCGGGGGCAACCGCGGCGGGCGATGTCCGGAGAGAATCCCCCGGCTCGAGTCCAGGGCCTGATCAGCCGGCGTCCTCGATCGGTTCGCCGTCGGGGCCGTAGATCGTGACCTCGGTCTCGGCGGCGAGCTCGGCCTGGATGCTCTGGATCGCTTCGCGCTGAAGCTGCTGCTCGATCTGCGGGCGGACATCGGCGAGGGGCGGAAGCTCTTCCCCCTCGCCCGCCTGGGCCGCTGCCTCGTCATAGAGAGCCTGCACCGCCTCGTCCGTCACCCGCGTTTCCATCTCCCGGTCGAGGTAAACGCGGATCATCGCGTTCTCCCCATCCATGGCGCCCGAGCCATCTGTCAGGGACTGCACCTCGGCATCGTCCGACAGGTTTTCCGCGTCGGCTTTCTGCAGAAGCAGCTCCCGCAGGATCAGCTGCTGCGCGCTCATGGACATCAGGAGCTCCGGCGGCTGCTCCTGCATCTCGGCAGGCAGGCCCTCGATGAAGCGGGCGAGGTCGCCCCCGGTGATCTCCGTGTTGCCGACCGTGGCAACGGGCTGATCGTCGGACATTCCCATCGCTTCGGTGGGAGAGGCCGCGCCCTCCCCGGTTTCGGTATGCGTCTGCGCGAGGGCAGCGCCCCCGAGTAGCGAGGTCATGGCGAGGGCGGCGGCGCCGCCGCGAAGCATCGTGTTCAGCATCATCGTCTCTCCTTTGCCGGACCTGTCGCGGCCCGAGCTTCGGCACGAGAGACATAGGAGGGCAGCGCCCGTCCCAGTTCGCATCGCGCCGGCAGTTGCGTTGGCCCCGCGGGATGCGGAGCGGCTCGCGCAAGGACCTATGGGCGGGAGAGGCGGCCTTAAACCACTGTCACATAAACGTATCCGTCCGCCGCCCGACATCGGCGGGGGACCGCTTGAACAGATGCAGTGGATAACGTGTCATATAATAGATCCCGCGCGCGGGTCAGGGAAGCGGGTCGGTCCGGTGAAGGGCGACCTTGAGCCCGCCATGGGGCACCGGCGCGTCCGCCTTCAGAAGCGGCAGCCCGGTCGCACGGGCAAGGCCGGCTTCGGACGTCACGATCCCCACACGCCAGCCGGAAAAGCGCTCGGCCAGAACCTTGCCGAGGCTGCCGTAGAGCGCGTGCAGTCCCTGCTTGTTGCCGATGCGCCCGCCGTAGGGCGGGTTGACGATGACGAGACCGGACGGTCCTTCGGGGCGTTGCAGCTCGCTGATGGAGCCCGGCGCGAAGCTGGTCCCCTGCCCCACGCCCGCCCGCTCTGCATTCGCGGTCGCCATGCGGATCGCGCCGGGATCGCGGTCGAAGCCATGGTGGCGACAGGGCGCGCTGCCGCCTGCCCGACCCTTCAGACTGGTCCACGCCGCGGGATCGAAGTTCGCGAGATGCTCGAAGGCAAAGCCCCGGCTCCGCCCCGGCTGAAGCCCCGCGGCCATTTCGGCGCCCTCTATGATGAAGGTGCCCGAGCCGCACATCGGGTCCACCAGCGGCTCGGTCCCAGTGAAACCGCAGCGGCGCAGGAAGAGCGCAGCGAGCGTTTCGCGCATCGGCGCCTTGCCGACGGCTTCCTTGTGGCCGCGCTTGTGCAGCGTCGGCCCGGAGGTATCGACACTGATCGTGACGCGATTGTCGTCGATCCGGGCCTTGAGCGTCAGCGCGGCGTCGTCCGTCAGCGGCGCTCCCAGCTCCTCGTTGATCGCACGTCCGATACGCTGAGCGGCGGCGCCCCCATGGTAGATCTTGGACGCCTTCGAGGACGTCGCCTCCACCCGGACCGGGACATCCGCCCGCAGCACCTCGCCCCACGCGATCTTTCGTGCGCGCTTGTCCAGCTGGGCAAGGTGAAAGGCCATGAAGGACGCGACGCGGACGAGGACCCGGCTTGCGCCTCTCAGCTCCAGGTTGGCGCGCCAGACCTCGGGCCAGCCCCCGCGGAGGGAGACGCCGCCCGGCGTCACCTCGGCGACGTCGAAGCCGGAGGCCCGCGCCTCCTCGGCAAGTACGGTTTCGAGCCCGGGGGCAACGACGAGGAAGATATCGAGCGTGTCAGTCATGGACCGCGACCATAGGGCGGGCGCCGGCCGGGGAGAACGGCAAAAGCGGCACTCAGGCCTTAACGAAAGCCGCGCCGGATTTCGCCGCCTTGGCAAGGCAGGGCTGCGCGGCGCCGAGCTGCACCGCCGCGACCGCTGCCGCATCCCCGATGATGACGGTGGGAGCGCCGGTGACGATGGCGCCGCCGTGAACGGTATTGTCCCCCAGCCGCGCGGCAGGCCGCTTGTTGACGTGCACCGTGGCCGACCCCTTCGCGATGCTGTCCATCGGGATCACGCAGATGCAGGAATCGCCCACCCGCGCCTGCGGCATCTTCACGGTGATGACGTTCGGCGAGCCGACGATGACCGGACCGCCGACATGGGGCGTGGGCCCCGGCGCGATCATGGGGCAGGCATGCATGTCGGAGATGCGGGCGGCGGGCGGCATGAAGGAGAGCCTTCTCAAGTGCTGACACGGGCGAACCTTATACCGCGGCCGCAGGACCTCAAGGAAGGAGCACAGCCTCAGGCCGAAATTCGCCGCGCTTTCGGGAAAACCCGCCCCGGCTGCCCCTTTCGGGCTACGCGCCACGCTGCTAAGGAACGCGCACCGCAGGAAAAGGAGGCCCGTCATGGGTTACAGGGTCGTCGTCGCGGGCGCCACGGGCAACGTGGGCCGCGAAATGCTCAACATTCTGGCCGAGCGTCAGTTTCCGGCCGACGAGGTCGTCGCACTCGCATCCCGGAAATCGATCGGGACCGAAGTCAGCTATGGCGATCGGACTCTCAAGACCCAGGACCTCGAACAGTTCGACTTCACAGGGTACGACATCGCCCTCTTCGCCATCGGCTCCGACGCCACGAAGACCTACGCCCCGCGTGCGGCGAAGGCCGGCTGCGTCGTGATCGACAACTCGTCGCTCTATCGCTACGACCCGCTGGTCCCGCTGATCGTGCCCGAGGTGAACCCCGACGCGATCGAGGGCTACGCCAAGAAGAACATCATCGCCAATCCCAACTGCTCCACCGCGCAGATGGTTGTGGCGCTGAAGCCGCTGCACGACCGGGCGAAGATCAAGCGCGTCGTCGTCTCGACCTACCAGTCCGTTTCCGGCTCGGGCAAGGACGCCATCGACGAGCTGTGGAACCAGACCAAGGGCCTCTACGTCCCCGGTCAGGAGGTCGAGCCCAAGGTCTATCCCAAGCAGATCGCCTTCAACGTCATTCCTCATATCGACGTCTTCCTCGAGGACGGCTCGACCAAGGAAGAGTGGAAGATGGTCGCCGAGACTAAGAAGATCATCGACACGTCGATCAAGGTCACCGCGACGGCCGTCCGCGTGCCGGTCTTCGTCGGCCACGGCGAGGCGATCAATATCGAGTTCGAGGAATTCCTGGACGAGGATGAGGCGCGGGACATCCTGCGCGAGAGCCCCGGCATCATGGTCGTCGATAAGCGCGAGGATGGCGGTTACGTCACTCCGATCGAATGCGTCGGCGAGTTCGCGACCTTCGTCAGCCGGATCCGTCAGGATTCGACGATCGAGAACGGCCTCAGCCTCTGGTGCGTGAGCGACAACCTTCGCAAGGGGGCCGCGCTGAATGCGGTGCAGATCGCCGAGCTTCTGGGCAACCGGATGCTGAAAAAAGGCTGAGGATCGGGGCGGTCGCCCCCCGGGCCAGACGGACAGCAGGAAGCGCCCCCGCGGAGAACCGCGGGGGCGTTTGACGTTATGCACGGCGCGGTCCCTCCGTCTGGCGAAGCGCATTTCGCCGGAGGGGCGGAGCGTCGGGAGGAGCGCCCGCAACCCGGCGGCGCAGATCGGGCCAGCAGGTGCCCCTACCCGTATCTTGATCGCGCGGCGGCATTTTTCGGGATGCAACGTGACCGCGAGACGTGCAGTTTCCTGACAGCACTACGGCAGCGCTGCGGCGCGGGAGGACCATATGACGACGCGGTACATCTTTCTGGCGGGGCTCGTGCCCCTTGGGCTGGCGGGCGCGGCAGGAGCTGAGGAATTCCGCATTCCCGCCCCTCCCGAATCGGCCATCGTCTATCCCCTCGGCGCCAGCGTCACCCGCACGGCCGAGGTCGACCTGCCCGCGGGCCGTCACCGTGTCCTCATCCCGGCCGGCGGCGCCCGCGTGGGGGAGGACCCGCCCCGGATCGAGGCAACCGGCGGCATCACCGTCGGCGCGGTGAGCTTCCTGCCGGGCTACGTCACCGACCCCGAGGAGGTCTTTTCCCCCGCGCAGAGCGAGGCGCAGGGCCAGATCGACACGCTCGAGGATCGTATCGAGGCAGCGGTTCGCGATCTGGCCGAGCAGCGAGCGGACGTCGCCTCGGCCGAAGCCCGTATCGCCTTCCTGCGCTCCCTCAGCGCCGAGAAGGTGGACGGGATCGACGGGGACAGCCTCGCCCAGCTGTCGGGCACGCTCGGCAGCGAACTCGCCCAGGCGACCCGCGATCTTGCCGCCGCCACGCCCGGCCTCGCCGAACAGGAAGACGCGCTCGAGGAGCTTCAGAAGCAGCTCGCCCAGGCCCGGCGCCGCTTCAACGAGCTCTCCCCGCCCGCCGGCGCGGTGGACATGCTGGCTGTCGAAATCATGGCGGAGGAGGCCGGGCCCGCCACGCTCACCCTCACCGCGCTCAGCCGCAATGCCAGCTGGACGCCGGTCTACGATCTCCGCCTCGATCGGGACACTGGCACTCTCGATATCGCCCGCAAGGCGCTCGTCAGCCAGGGAACCGGCGAGGCTTGGCAGGATGTGGAGCTGACGCTGTCCACCGCCGATCCCTACGCGCAGGTGATCCCGACCGAGCCATGGCAGAACCAGGCCTCCATCCATCCGCCCTATGAGCCGCGCGCCACGGTCGCGGGTGCCGCCGAGATGGACATGGCCCCCGCGCCCGTCATGGAGGGGACGCGGGAGATGAAGGCGTCCGGCGCGGACTTCACCCGCGAGGCGGCTTCGGCGGAGATCTCCGGTCTCTCCGTCACCTATGCCTACCCCGAGGAGGTGACCGTGGGGTCTGGAGGCGACCCGGTCCAGCTCGCGCTCGACGTTCTGGAGCTCGAGGCCGACCCCTTCGCCCGCGCCGTGCCGCGCATCGACCAGACCGCCTACCTTCTTGCGGAGTTCACCAACGATGAGGACGAGCCGATCCTGCCGGGCGAAGCGGCGCTCTACGTGGACGGCACCTTCTCCGGCCGGTCCCGCCTGCCGCTGATCGCCGCCGGTGCCGAGGAAGAGCTGTCCTTCGGGCCGCTCGACGGCATCCGTCTGGAGTACCGGCAGATCCGCAACGACACCGGCGATGTCGGCCTCGTCTCCCGGTCCAACACCCGCCGCCAGACGCTGGAATACGACGTCCAGAATCTGACCGGCGCACCGCAGGACGTACAGACCCTGATCGCCCTGCCCTATTCGGAGCAGGAAGATCTCGACATCGACCTGCGCATCGAACCACGGCCGGACGCGGAGAACTGGGAGGACCAGCGCGGCATCGACGTCTGGAACCTCACCCTGGCGCCCGGCGAGACCCGCACGATCACCGTCACCGCGACGCTGAGCTGGCCGCAGGGGCAAGAGCTCAGCTGGCAGCCCTGAGAGCGGACGCAAAACGGGCCGGAGCTGCAATAGCTCCGGCCCGATCCGGTCCCGGCCGGCGCCGCGAGGGCGTGCGCCGGATCCGTCATGGCCTCATGTGGAGGTCGCGGCACCGCCGCCGTCGATCCGGTAATAGGCGCCGGTGATGAAGGAGGCCTTGTCGCTGGCGAGAAAGAGCATCAGATCCGCGATCTCCTCCGACTCGGCGTAACGCCCCATCGGCACGGAGGATTCGAACGACTTGCGCGCCTCGGCCTCGTTGCCCTTCATCGCGTTGGTCTCGATGGACCGCATCATCTGCGTATCGACGCCGGAGGGGCAGACTGCGTTGACGCGGATCCCGTCGCCTGCGGTTTCGAGTGCGACGGACTTGTTGATCCCGATCACGGCGTGCTTGGAGGCGACGTAGGCGCTCATCCCCGGCGCACCGAGCAGGCCGCCGTTGGATGCGGTGTTCACGATGGCGCCGCCATTTCCTTGCGCCTTCATCTGCGCGACGACGTGCTTGAGCCCCATCGCCACGCCGATGACGTTCACGTCCAGGACATTGCGATAATTCTCGAAGCTCTGCTCGTCGATCGTCTTGAAATCGCCGTTGATGCCGGCGTTGTTGACGAAAACATCGATACGTCCGAACGCCTTCACGGTCTCGTCGACGTACCGTTTCACATCCGCTTCGTCGGTGACGTTGGCGGGCAGCAGAAGCGCCCCCTCGATATCGCCGGTCGCATCCTGAAGCGTGCTCTTGTCGAGATCTACGAGGGCAAGCTTGGCCCCCTCGGCGGCAAACTTGCGGGCGGCGGCGAGGCCGATCCCGCCGGCGGCCCCAGTGATGAGAACGACTTTGCCCTGAAAATCCATGTATCTGCTCCTGATGGGTTTGAGACAGCGGAGCCTTCCGCCGTATCGACCTCCCTCAGTTAAGGGTTCAGGCGGCCATGGCCATCGGCGTGATCGCGCACCCCCGTGCGCCTGTGCGCACTGAGCTCAAGGTTTTGTCAGGGAACGATAAAGGACGGCCGGACCTCGCAGCGGCCCCCCGCGCCACTCAGACGTGGGTGAAGCCCTCGCCCGCCACGTAATGCTCGAGCGTTCCCTCTCCGATGTCGAACCAGAGGCCATGCAGGGAAAGCTCCTCCGCCTCGACCGCCTCGCGCACGAACGGGAAGGTGCCGAGGTTCTCGAGCGATGTCGTGACGGCCGCCCGCTCGAGCATCCTCAGCTGCGCCGCCTTGTCCTCGCCCTGCGGCAATGCCTCGTATCCGGGGCGCAGGATGTCGAGCCACCGTCCGATGAAGCTGGTCTTCTCCTCGAACTCGGGCGCCTCGCCGGAACACATCGCATGGCACCCGGCAACGCCGCCGCAATCGGAATGCCCGATGACGATGATGTGGGACACCTTCAGGAACCGAACCGCGTACTCCACCGCCGCCGAGGTGCCGTGATGGTCCCCGTCCGGCGTGAACGTGGGGACGAGGTTGGCGATGTTGCGGTGCAGGAAGATATCGCCCGTCTCGGCGCTGAAGACGGCGTTGACGTTCACCCGGCTGTCGCAGCAGGCAATCGCCATCATCCGGGGCCGCTGCCCCTCGGCCGCGAGACGCCGGTGCCAGCTCTTGCTCTCGGCATAGGTGGTCGCCTTCCAGCCATGGTACCTCGTCGCGAGAAACCCCGGTAGCGGGCGGACAAGGATCGGGGAGTCGTTATCGGCCACGCATCGTCTCCTCAGGCTTTTCGGTTCACTGAAAGGCTGCGAGGTTTTCTTGCCCCGCCGCAACCGTTTGTTCAACCCGGCGTGTCAATGTGCGTCCACGGGTCCGAGGGGGTCGGGACGCTGAAGAGGACAAGACACATGACGCATGCACTCCGGATGCCGGACGATCACATCCGCCTCGACCTGGACCGCCTCGGTCATCTCATCGAGAACCTGGGGCCGGCGGAGGCCGAAGCCCTTGTCCGGCGCGCGCTGGATCGACTGGACTCCCGCCTGACGGAGCTCGGCCAGTTGGCGCGTTCGGGGGTGCGGCCGCCCGAGCTGGTGCGCCTTGCCCGCGGACTGGCCGCCATCGCCGAGCAGATCGGCATGTCCAAGCTCGCCCGCGTGGCGCGAGATGTCTCCGTCTGCGCCGAACGGGGCGACGAGGCGGCCCTCGGCGCGACCCTCGCCCGCCTTCAACGCGTCGGGGAACGCTCGAGGGCCGCGCTTCTGGATCTCGCACCGCAAGCCGTCTGACCCTGCGCAGCCCCTTGCGGGCAGAGTGGCGGAAGCTAGGCTTCGCCGCAGATACCCGCAGGAGTTTTCCATGTCGCTGACCTTCGCCCCCACCGAGTCCAAGGACGCCATCGCGCTTCACCTCGTCCCGTCGGACGCCGTCGCGCCCTGGGCGGAGGGATTGCCGAAGGCCGCGTCCGACTGGTTCGCGCGCCTCGGGTTTTCGGGCGCCCCCGGCCAGGCCATGCTCGCGCCGGACGGCAATGGCGGCTTCATCGCCGCGGCCGGCTACGGTAGCGCGGAGCAGCGCAAGCGCTCCCGCTCTCCTCTTGCCGCTGCCGCCGCCACCCTGCCGGAAGGCACCTATCGGCTGGAAACGGACCTGGAGCCGGACGCGGCGAACGAGGCCGCCCTGAGCTGGCTTCTCGCAGGGTACCGCTTCGACCGGTACAAATCAGCGACCGCGCAGAAGGCGGCCCTGATCGCCCCCGCCGGGGTGGACGCAGGCAGAATCGAGGCCATCGCATCCGGCGAAGCCCTCACCCGCGATCTCATCAACACCCCCGCGTCGGACATGGGCCCGGATGAGCTGGAGGATGCGGCCCGGGCCCTTGCCTCGGAGTTCGGCGCCGATATCGACGTGACCGCGGGCAACACCCTCCTCGAGAAGAACTTCCCGCTGATCCACGCCGTCGGCCGAGCCAGCCCGCGTGCGCCGCGCCTCATCGACATGCGCTGGGGGCAAGACGGCCCAGCCATCACCCTCGTCGGAAAGGGTGTCTGCTTCGATACCGGCGGGCTGAATCTCAAGCCGGGCGCCTCGATGGGCCTGATGAAGAAGGATATGGGCGGCGCAGCACATGTCCTCGGCCTCGCCCGGACGATCATGGCGCTTGGCCTGCGGATCCGCCTGCGCGTCCTCGTTCCCGCGGCGGAGAATTCGGTCTCCGGCAACGCCTTCCGCCCCGGTGACGTGCTGACGGCGCGCAACGGCAAGACGATCGAGATCAACAACACCGATGCCGAAGGGCGCCTCGTCCTCGCCGACGCCCTCGCCTATGCGGGCGAGGAGACACCGGACCGCGTCATCTCCATGGCGACGCTGACGGGCGCCGCCCGCGTCGCCGTCGGACCGGACATCGCCCCGTTCTTCACGGATGACGAGGACCTGGCCGACGCCCTCTCCGCCGCGGCGCGCCGCATGGCGGACCCCGTCTGGCGGCTGCCGTTCCACGACCCCTACGAGGCATTGATAGAGCCGGCCATCGCCGATCTCGACAATGCGCCGAAAGGGGGCTTTGCCGGTGCGATCACCGCTGCCCTCTTCCTCCGCCGGTTCGCCGCGCCGGTCTCCAGTTATACCCATTTCGACATCTACGCCTGGAACGCGAACGGCGCGCCGGGCCGCCCCGTCGGTGCATTGCAGCAGGGTGCCCGCGCGATCCTCGGCGCCATCGAAGACAGCCTTTCGTGAGCAGGTCCCACGACCGGCGACTGACGCCGGCCAACGGACGCGTCGCGGCCGAAGAGCTGCGCGGCAAGGTCGATGCCGAGCGCTTCGTTCGGGGCGAACCTGCCTCGCTGGCCAAGCCGGTGGCGGACCTTCTCTCCGCGCCCGGAGGGAAACGGGACAGGCAGCTCCTCTTCGGAACGCCGCTCCGCGTCCTTGACCGGCGGGAGGGGATCGCCTTCGTCCAATCCGGCCTCGACGGATATGTGGGCTACGTGACCGAAGCCGCGCTCGGCCCGGCCACCGACGCAACCCATGCCGTCGCAGCCCGGTCGGCCCACCTCTACAGCGCGCCGGACATCAAATCACCGGAGGTCGGCTGGCTTCCCCACGGCGCCCTCCTGTCCTGCACCTCGCAGGACGGTCGCTTCCGCGCAGGCCATGGCGGCTACGTCATCGCCTCCCACCTCCGCGAAGTGGACACGTTCGAATCCGACCCTGCCGCGGTGGCCGAACGCTTCCTCGGCACCCCCTACCTGTGGGGTGGCAACGGCACGCTCGGGATTGATTGCTCCGGTCTCGTCCAGGCGGCCCTCGTCGCCTGCGGCCTCCCCTGCCCCGGCGACAGCGACCTGCAGCGTTTCGCCTTCCCGGCTGCCGATGACGCACCGCGGCGGGGCGACCTCTTTTTCTGGAAGGGCCATGTCGCGATGGCGGTTTCGCCCGACCGGATCATCCACGCCAACGCGCACAGCATGTCGGTCGCGCATGAAGGGCTTGCCGAGGCCATCGCACGGATCGAGGCGCAGGGCGACGGCCCCGTCACCGCTCACGCCCGGCCGAACAACCGTTCGATATCGGACAGTTTCAGCTCGACGTAAGTCGGTCTGCCGTGGTTGCACTGCCCCGAATTCGGCGTCGCTTCCATCTCCCGCAGGAGCGCGTTCATCTCTTCGGCGCCCATGCGCCGGCCGGACCGCACCGATCCGTGGCAGGCCACCCGGCTGAGCACCGCGTCGAGCCGCGCGCCCAGCAAGCCAGCATCGCCACCCCCCGCACCGGCATCCTCCAGCGCATCCAGAAGGTCCGGGAGAAGCTTTGCCGCATCGACCTGGCCCAGAAGCGCCGGAGTCTCGCGAACAGCCACCGCCCCGCCGCCGAACGGCTCGATGACGAGGCCGAGCTGAGCCAGCGCGTCGCTCTCGGCAAGCAGCGTGTCCGCCCCGCCATTCGGCAGCTCGACAATCTGCGGGACCAGCAGGGCCTGCGATGCGATCCCGTTCGTCGCCATCTGCCCTTTCAGCCGCTCATAGACCAGCCGCTCGTGCGCCGCGTGCTGATCGACGATCACCACGCCGCTCCCGGTCTGCGCAACGATGTAGTTTTCATGGAGCTGCGCCCGCGCCGCGCCAAGGGGATAGTCCTCGGTCGGCGCCGCCGGTTCGCCTGCATCCATCGGGGCCGGTGCAGGTTCGTACCGCGCCGATGGCCCCATCTCCGCGAAACCGGGCTCGAGGTCAGGCGCAGGCCGCGGCGCCCAGGACGCTCGCGTTGTGTAGTCCCGCTGGTAGACCGGTGGCGCGCCTGCCTCCGGCCGCATCGCACCCAGCGCCGCGCCGCCAAGGTGGGACGACGAGCGGTGCCCGGCCTCCGCAAGCGCATGGCGGAGCCCCGACACCACGAGCCCCCGCGCCGTTCCGGGGTCACGGAACCGAACCTCTGCCTTGGCCGGATGGACATTCACGTCCACCAGCTCGGGATCGCAGGAGAGGAAAAGCGCGGCGACCGGGTGCCGATCCCGGCTCAGCACGTCGGAATAGGCAGCGCGCAAGGCGCCGGTCAGCAACTTGTCCCGCACCGGGCGGCCATTGACGAAGAGATATTGATGCGTCGCCGCCCCGCGTGAAAACGTCGGGAGCGCGGCGAACCCGCCAAGGTGGAGGCCCTCCCGCTCGGCATCGATCGCCAGCGCGTTCTCGGTGAAGTCGGACCCCATGATCCGGCCCAGACGCCCGCGCAGCGCGCCCCACAGGTCGCCGGTTTCGGCATCGGCGCGGAAGCTGACCCGAGCCTCGCCATCGGTGACTTGCGACAAGGTAAACGCTATGCCGGGTTCGGCCATGGCAAGGCGGCGCACGATGTCGCTCACCGCCTGCATTTCGGCGCGGTCCGTCCGGAGGAACTTGAGGCGCGCGGGCGTGGCGTAGAAGAGATCGCGCAACTCGACCGTCGTGCCACATCCCCGTGCCGCGGGCCTGACCGCGCCGAGCGTTCCCCCGGCGCTCGCGATGGTCGCTCCGGCGTCGCACCGCATCACCCGGCTCGTCAGCGTCAGGCGTCCAACCGCCCCCAGCGCCGCCAGTGCCTCGCCGCGGAAGCCGAACGAGCGAATGGCGAGGAGATCCGAGCCGTCGATCTTCGAGGTGGCGTGACGGGCGAGCGCAAGCGGCAGGTCCTCGGAGGGAATGCCGCAGCCATCGTCGCTCACGCGAATCAGGCTCTTGCCGCCATCGGCCACCTCGACATCGATCCGGGTCGCCCCGGCATCGATGGCGTTCTCGACCAACTCCTTGACCGCCGATGCGGGCCGCTCGACCACCTCACCCGCGGCGATCCGGCTAATCACCGTATCGTCGAGTTGCCGGATCACGGGGCCGGCAGCAGTATCTATCTTGGGGTCACCATCGGGCATGGCACTATGGCTAGCATGACCCAAGGCGGTCGTGAACCCGGATCCCGCGTTACTTCTCGCTGCGCGTCAGCGGATACCACGCCCAGTCCGGCAGCAATTGTCCGAAGCGGATCATCGAGGAGACGCCGCCGGGGAACCCGCTCTTGAAGTTGTCCGATCCCATGTGTTCGAACATCCGACGCGCCGCATCTTCCGGCTCCATCAGGCCCGGCATGTGGAAGTCGTTCTTTTTGGACATGCGCGTTTTCACGAAGCCCGGATTGGCCAGTTGCACCGCGACGCCGCTGCCGCGGAGATCGGCATAAAGCGCCTCGGCAAGGTGCATGATTCCCGCCTTGCTCGCCCCATACGCCGTCGCGGCCGGAAATCCGCGATAGGCCGCGAGCGAGCCCGTGAGGACGATGTGTCCTCGATCCCGCGCGATCATTTTCGGCAGGACGGCCCCCAGCGCGCGCGACGCCCCGGCGAGGTTGACGTCGAGCGTCGTCAATGCCTTTTCGGTATCCCAAGCCCGCGCGGACATCGGCCAGTAGGCGCCGGCGGTATAGATCATGCCGTCGATCTCGCCAGCCTCCGCCGCGGCCGCCTCCACCGAACCCGTATCGGTCACATCGCACGGGGCAATCCGGGCGCGCCCCGGAAGCTCGTCCGCGAGACCCTGGAGCCGGTCCTGATTCCGCGCCGACAGAACGAGGCTCACGCCGACCTTGCTGAGCTGCCCTGCCAGAGCCCGGCCGAGGCCTTCACTCGCGCCGACCAACCAATATGTCTTCCCGCTCCACTCGCGCACGATCCTACCCTCTTCCGTCCTGCGACGCCTCCTTGCGGAGGCCGGTTCACTCAGGGTGAATAAGTGGGTCTCCGGACGGATGCGTCAACGACCCGACCGCCGCGCTGCGCGATTGCCGAGCGGGGTATCCAGGCTTCGAATTGTGTATTTTTCCGCGTTTCGCGTCAGCCTGCGTGGCCCTCGCATCGGCAGAACGTTCAACGCGATAGACGTCGAGATCTGAGGCACCCGGCTTGGCATCCGCGTCCGCCGGAACGCCGCGGGCTAGTCGACCACACGGATCAACTTGCGCTCGAGCACACGCAGCACCGACCGCAGATCGTGCCCGCGCTTCAAGATCTGCCCATCCATGCCGATCACCGCGTACATCCCCTGACGACTGCGAAGCCGGGGGCGCTTCTCGATCCGGTAGAGCGGATTTTCCGCGGTGCGTCTGAAAATGGAAAAGACGGCGACGTCCTTGAGCATCGAAATCCCGTAATCCCGCCATTCTCCGGCAGCCACCATTCGCCCGTAGAGCGTCAGGATCGCGCCGAGCTCGAGCCGATCGAAGGCGACCCTGTCGGGACTGTGCGGGGATATCGATGAGCCGGACTGGAACGTCATCTGCAAACTCTGTGCATTGAGGCCTCTCAGATCAAGCACTTCGCGGCCCCCAAAGCAGTGCATTCGACAACGTGACCGCGGCGCTGCTCCCCGAGAACCATGGGGCATGTCTCGGAGGCGGCACGAACGACGTTAAAGATCAGCGTCTTGCCTTATGCGTGTCACGTGCCGCCGAGGGCTGCTCCGAGATAGAACAACGCGGTGCCGATACGGCCCTGCCGGCGGATCCCGGCGCGCCTGAAGGCGAGTGGCCGACGCAGTCTCGGAAGACACCGCACCTGGCGAAACGCCTCGAAGATGGCCTGGTTCGCCGGCGTCATCCTGTGGGCGGACGCCGCGAGCGCCGCGTACCCGCCTTCTGCCGACGCCCTGTACCGCCCGCCGAGCATGAGCCTGACGCGGCGGAGGAACGGAATGAGGCCGCAATTGTCACCCACGAGGTTCGCACCGTGCTGGCGATAGAGGACACTCGGAGCATCATCGGTCAGGACCACTCCGCCCGCCCCCGTGATGATCTGGTAGGCCCACCAATCATGCGATGCGGGGCCATTTTCGTCCTGCGCCTCGTGCCGCGCGGCCTGAAGAAGATCGAGCGCGGCGCGATTCATCACCATGGTATTCGCCCCTCCGATGCACTGAACGAGAGAATTCGCGAATGATGGGCGCCCGCCGCCAGCGCGCGAGATGTGCCTCGGATCGAGGACGGCGCCAGCCACGCGCGTTCGCGCGACGTAGAGCGCCGCGGTTCCGGTCTCCACCTGTCGCAACTCTTCGATGGCGCGGCGCAGCTTGTCGGGATGCCAGATATCGTCCTGATCGCAGAACGCGGCATATGACGTGTCGGCTTCGACCTGGCCCAAGAGGTTGAGGTAGTTGGCGGCGAACCCCCGCCCGGGCCCCTTGATCATACGCAATCGCGCGGGATCGATGCCGGCGATGGCCTCGCTGCAACCTGCGTCGTCGCACCCCGCGAACAGGGTCCAGTTCGAATGGTCCTGCCCTGCGATCGAGTCGAGCTGTGCGCCGAGGAAGGGCGTCTCGCCGTACAGGCCCAGAAGGATGGCAACGTGATCGCGCATGATGCCCCCGCCTCAGAGCCGAGCCATGATGTCGCGGCTATGGCGACGCAGAAGGATCAGGCCGAGAGCGAACGCCCCGGCAGCAACGCCGTACACGAAGGCGGCGCTGACCCAGTCCGGGGCATAGCCGGCATAGGCGCCGCTCCGGAATTCGGCGGTCACGTGAATCAACGGATTGAACCACAGTGCGCCCGCATATCGTTCCGGCACGGCCTCGAAGAGAAAGAAGATGCCGGACACGATGAACAGGGGCCGGGTTGCGATCTGCCAGATCCTGTCCCACGCGGGGAGCATGGCAAGCAGGAAGCAGTTCAGCGTTCCCACGCCGAGCGCGAGGGCCGAAGCCATTCCAAGCGCATTGAGCAGGGCCCCGGGGCGGGCCGGGCCGGGCACGCCGTAGATCCCCGCAATCCCCGCCATGACCACGCATGTGACGAGCAGATGCGTCAAAAGGTTGAGGAAGAAACGGCCGAGGATCGCGTCGATCCACGTCACGCGGGGATACGCCAGCAATGGCTTCGAGAATCGAAGCGCTGCGCCGATCTTCGTCGACACATCGCTGAAGAGCATGAACGGCAGGTATCCCGTGGCATAGAAGAGCGGGAAGTTCTGACCGAGCGCGGGCGCCCGAAATGCCATCGAAAAGAGCAGCGACAGTAGCGTGATGGCAGCGACGGGTTCCGCCACCGCCCATAACCAGCCGCCCGGCGACCGGCCGTAGCTGGTCGCCATCTCACGGAGCATCATCGCGCCGATCACCCTCATACGAGCTCCTCATCGCTACCCTGAGGGGGGTTCGTACTTCGTTCGCGTTAAGGGGACGTTTAAGCGTGGAGAGTTAAAGAGGGCGGCGAGACGATTCTGGTCCGGAGGCCCACATGCCGCACACAGCCGCGCTCGCCACCAACCCTGCGCCGGCCGCGCCGGCGCTGCTGCGCCGTCCGCCAATTCCGGCGGCGAAGGAACGGGGGCCCCGCCCGGTCCTGCCGGAGGCGTTCCACAAGCCGCATGTCGTCCGCCCCGCGGCGTCTCCCGCGCGATCGAAGAGGCGCCACAGACGATTGATCGCGAGCTTCGCACTGTCCGTTCTCGCGCCGCTCCTTCTTGCCGCCGGATATCTCTACGATCGTGCCGCGGACCAGTTCGCCTCCGATGCGGGCTTCGCAGTACGCAAGGAAGAAGGCATGTCCGGGATCGACCTTCTCGGCGGCCTCGGCGATCTGGGCGGCGGCGACACGGCCGATGCCGATATCCTCCATGCCTACCTGCAAAGTCAGGATCTGGTGACCGCCGTCGAGGCGGAGTTCGATCTGCGCGCTGTCTGGAGCGCCCCGCACGCGCGCGATCCCCTCTTCGCCCTCGAGCCGGAGGCGTCTCTGGAGGATCTGGTCGATTACTGGCAGCGCATGGTGCGGGTGAGCTACGATCCCGGATCGGGCCTCATCGAGATGCAGGTCCGTGCGTTCGAAGCCGCAGATGCGCAGCACATCGCCGAGGTCGTCCTGAGCAGAAGCGGCGAGATGATCAACGCCCTGTCGGACCAGGCGCAGGAAGATGCGACGCGCCATGCGCGCCGGGAACTTTCGGAGGCCGAAGCCCGGCTTCAGGACGCTCGCGCGCGCCTGACCCGCTTCCGGGCGACGACCCGCGTCGTGGACCCTGCCGCGGACGTGCAGAGCCAGATGGGCCTCATCGACACCCTGCAGCAGCAACTCGCGGACGAGATGATCAAGCTGGATCTGCTGAGGAACAGGACGCGCGACACCGATCCCAGGATCGACCAGGCGGAGCGCAGGATCGAGATCATCGAAGGGAGGATCGAGGCGGAACGGCAAAAGTTCGGCAACGCCGCGCAGGACAGGGCAAGCTATGCCGAAACCGTCTCCGAGTTCGAGCGCCTGACCGCGGAGCGGGAGTTCGCCGAAGGGGCCTATGTCGCCGCACGGGCCGCCCTCGATGCCGCCGTGGCGGAAGCGCGGCGACAAAGCCGATATCTCGCGGCCTTCATCGCACCGACGCGGGCCGAGACCGCCCGGTTCCCGGACAGGCCGCTCATCCTGCTTGTCGCTGGTCTCTTCGCGGTGCTGCTCTGGGCCATCGGGACGCTCGTCTTCTATTCGCTGCGAGATCGGCGATGACGGGCAAATCGATGATCCGGCTCCAGAACGTGAGCAAGATCTGGCGCGGAAAGGGGAGCAGCCGCATCGTGGCCGACAATCTGACGACGCGCTTCCCCGCAGGCCGGTCGATCGCGCTTCTGGGCCGGAACGGGGCTGGAAAATCGACGCTCCTGCGCATGATCGCGGGGACCGTCGCGCCCGATTCGGGGAAGATCACCAGACAGGGTCATGTCAGTTGGCCCGTGGGGTTCGCCGGCTCGTTCCATGGTGACCTGACCGGAGCGCAGAACGTGCGGTTCGTCGGCCGCATCTACGGTGTCGACACCGACGAACTCTGCGCGTTCGTCGAGGACTTCGCCGATCTCGGCAAGCAGTTCCGCCAGCCGGTGAGGACCTATTCCTCCGGGATGAAGTCCCGCCTCGCCTTCGGGCTTTCCATGGGCATCCGCTTCGACACCTATCTCGTGGACGAGGTGACGAGCGTCGGCGATGCGGCGTTCCGGGCAAAGTGCGAAGTGCTTTTCCGGCACCGGCTCTCGCATGCGGGCGCCGTCGTCGTGTCGCACTCGATGCCGCTTCTCTCCCGGATCTGCACCTCCGGGGCCGTTCTCGAGCAAGGCCGGCTGACCTGGCATGACGATATCAAGGATGCGATCTCCCATCACCGGGAGATCCTCGAAGCCGCGTGAAACGATCAGCCGAAGATCCCGTGACAGAACCACCCCGCGGACATCGTGTCTCCATGGGCGAAGTAGATCCAGATGCTGTCTCCCGTCTCGGCCTCCACCCGCCAGTAATCGCGGAACCCGCTTCGCCAGTCAGGATGGTCCCACCACCATTCCGGACAGATCCGCTCGCTCTGGGACTGATCCTTCGCGACGAGGGTCCGCCCCCGCCAGCGAAACTGGCCGGGGGCTGCGTTGGGAGCGGGGGGCACGACCCGGCCGGCCGGCAGGTGAACAGGCTCCGGCGGAAAGAGGATCAGGGGCCGCGGATGGACCGTGCAGGGTTGCCAGGCTTCCGCCGGAAAGGCCCAGGCCGCGGCGATGATCTGGCCGCTGCGCTCGGGCAGGTAGCTGTCTCCCGGGACAACGCGGGTGATTTCCTCGAGACCGACCCGAACGCCGATCCGGCTGACAAGCTCGGGAAACTCGGCATCGGGCTTCGCCGGCAAAGGGTCCGGCGCAGTCGCCCCCCTGCCCGCCATGCGCGCAGGAGATTCCGCGGTTCCGCCGCCTTGCGCCGCAACCGGATGCCGCACCTGCTCCTTGCGCAGCACCTCCGTTTCAGGCGCCTCGAGCCGCATCGCGTCGACCCCCGGGCCGGCATCGATATCGCTCAGCCGCATCGCCAGGAGGGGGCGGATCCGGATCGGCTCGTCCGAGGGCCGGGCAAGGCGAACCTCGACCTGCCCGGAGGTGTGATCACAGCGGAAAAGCCGAAGCACGATGCGCCGCGCACCGCGGCCCCGATCCGCCAGCCTGTCGCACAAGGCAAGCAGCAGCCGGTCGAGTCCCGCCAGGATATCCGCCTCCAGTCCGATCGGCTCGGGCAGTGACAGCCGGGCGGAAAAGGGGGCATCGGGGGCGATCGGCGAAAGAGGCTCGGGCGCGAGCCCGAACGCCTGATCGAGACGCAGGCCGATTTCCGGCCCGAACCGCCTGGCCACCGCTCCCCGGGGCTGACCCGCGAGATCCTCGATCCGCCGCAATCCCAGCCGCGCAAGCTGCTCCAGGATCGGATCCGGCAGCCTCAATGCGGCGACAGGAAGCGCGGCGAGCGCCGCCCGCATTCCCCCCGGCGGAACGATGGGAGACCCGCCCCGCGGGGCACTTTCGTTCATGTCCCCAACGCCCCTGCTCCTCCGGCGCGCCGCTCTCGAGCGGGTCGCCCGGGCCTCCTGATCGATCGCATCGCCGTTTCGCAAGGGTCCCGCCGCGCGCGCATGGAACCGGGCCACCGC
Source organism: Tropicimonas omnivorans (assembly GCF_031846565.1). Taxonomy (NCBI): domain Bacteria; kingdom Pseudomonadati; phylum Pseudomonadota; class Alphaproteobacteria; order Rhodobacterales; family Roseobacteraceae; genus Tropicimonas; species Tropicimonas omnivorans. The sequence continues at coordinate 18,639 of NZ_JAVRHL010000001.1, forward strand.
CCAGGCTGTGCCGTGCGTGTCGGCGATCCCCGCGCAGACGCTCAACGCCACTTCAGCGCAATCGGCCCGAACCTGGCGCAGAAGCGCCTCTTCACCGCCGAAAAGGTGGGCGCAGCCGCTGAGATCGATGGCGAGGCCATCTGGCGGCGCCAGCGCGACCCAGGGCGAATAGCGCCCGGCCCAGCGCGCAAGATGCCGCAGGAACGCGGCCTCGGCCTTGGGCTCCGAGGGACGGGTCACGAGATCCGGGCACAAGGCACGCGCATCGCGAAGTGACTGGCCGGGGGACAGTCCGGCCGCGCTTGCCGCCTCGGACAGCGAGTCGATGATCTGCGTGTTTCCGGTTTCCCGGATTACGGCGAGCGCCGTTGTAGGTCGCGCCCGCTCCAGGCGGAGCAGGCGTTCCGCTCCCATCCGGGGGAACCACAAGGAGAGGATCCGGCGCGCGGAAGGCATCTGCGGGTGGCCACTTGTTCGCCATTTGTTCACGCTTCACCGGTAAGGTGAGTCGCAGCCGAAGTCGAGTCTCAGCGGGGGACGGCGACGCCGATCATCGGGCCGAGGCGCCAGCCCGGGTCGGACCGGCCGATGGACGGAGCATGGAGGCGGGAGACCTTGCCGTCGAGATACAGGGCATTCGGCACGCCCAGCCTGTCCCGGAACAGGCGGCCGAAGTCGTGGAAGTTCACGCGCGCATCGGAGATGGCGAACCACACCGTGGTTCCATCCTCGGAGACGCCGACGCCGTTGCGAATATGCCGGCTGTCGCCTCCCTCGATGAAGCGCGGGTGCAGGGCGCCATCGATGACGAGCATCGGCCCGGACTGGGTGGCGAAACGGCAGGATGGCGGGTCCTCGGCAAACGCACGGCTTTCGATGACGCCGGCTCCCTCCTCGGTGAGGCAGAACACGCCGTTCGGCAGGAGGCCGAAATTGCCGGGGCCCTCGGACGTGACGATCGGCGCTTTCTCCGCTCCGTCCTCGATGAGCAGGCCCACGGCACGGCGATCGCCGTGATACATGCCGGCATTCATGGCGAGGGCCAGCGTCCGGCCCTCTTCGGCCAGCATCGTATCGACGGAGGAGAAGCCGCCGTAGATCCCGTCCTTCGCGTCGCTGTAGAAGACGCGGATGTCGTCCGATCCGACATCGGCGCGGCAAACGGTGTAGGGCGCATCCTCGAAGGTGATCCGCTCACAGGACACCTCCGCCGAAGCGCCGCGGGAAAACAGGATCGGCACCAGAAGGGCGCCGAGGAGCAGGAGAACCCGGCGGCCCGGGCGATCAGCCATGCTCGGGGCCCGTATCGGCCGGACCGGAGGCCTCATCCTCGTCCTCGGGGGCCTCGACGTCGCGGCGGACCACGTCGCTATCGAAGAGCGCGCGGGTCCGGTCCATCTGATCGAAGGTTTCATCGAGGGAGAACCGCAACTCCGGCGAGAACTTCAACGTCATCTCCTTGGAGACGGCACGTCGAAGCTCGGCCCGGTTTCGCCGCAGCGCCGCCAGGGCCTCCTCGGCGCCCCGCCCGCCAAGGGGAAGGACAAACGCCGTCGCGACCTTCAGGTCAGGCGAGGTGCGCACCTCGCCGACGGTGATCGACAGCCTTTGCAGCTCCGGATCGTGAATGTCGCCGCGCGCCAACACGTCCGACAGCGTACGGCGGATGAGCTCGCCGACGCGAAGCTGTCTTTGCGACGGGCCCCCGCCATGCTCGTTGAATCTGGATCGTCCCATGGAGGCACACCTAGGCAGGGCGGCCGCCCCGCGCAAGCGGATGCCGTCCAGCGGGCGGCCCCGCGGGCCCAATAAGGGTCGGAGACGGACGCCGGGACAATGTCCCGGACGCGAAAGCGCACCCGCGCGGCAACGAGAAGATGACACCGAGGCACCATCCCCGTGACCGGGGGAGGCTCGAGCGGTCCCGGCTACGGTCGTTGCGGCAGGAGGGATGTCCGCTTCGCAGAGCCTCGCCGGGCGCCAGGGCGCCTCGGTGCCCCCCACACCGCGCATCACCTTTGCGCGGGGCGCGTTGCCGGTCTATGCGGGACCCACTCAGTGATGGAGACGACACATGGCCGGAGATCTACCGGGAATCGTAGTGGCCGGAGCGTCGGGCCGGATGGGCCGGATGCTCCTGCAAGTACTGTCGGAAGAGCCGAATCTCCGCATCGCCGGAGCCCTGGAGCGGCCGGGTCATGACTGGATCGGGAGCGATGCCGGCGAGGCGATGGGAGGCGCTCCGCTCGGCGTCACCGTGACCGACGATCCGCTCGAAGCGATGGCCTCCGCACAAGGCGTGATCGACTTCACCGCCCCCGCCGCGACGATCGAGATGGCGGATCTCGCGGCACAGGCGCGCGCGGTCCACGTAATCGGCACGACGGGCCTCTCCGCCGAGGACATCGCGCGGATCGATGCGGCGGCGCGCCATGCCGTCATCGTGCGCGCCGGCAACATGAGCCTCGGGGTCAACCTGCTCGTTCAGCTTGCGAAACAGGCGGCCGCGTCGCTCGAGGGATGGGACGTGGAGATTGTCGAGGCGCACCACCACCACAAGGTGGACGCGCCATCGGGGACGGCGCTCATGCTGGGCGAAGCCGCCGCCGAGGGGCGCGGGCAGGATCTGGAGAAGGTGTACCGCGCCGCGCGTGACGGGATAACGGGCCCGCGCGAGGCCGGGACCATCGGCTTCTCGGCGATCCGCGCAGGCGACATCGTCGGTGAGCACGACGTCATCCTGGCCGGTCAGGGCGAGCGCGTCGTTCTGCGGCACGTGGCGACGGACCGGGCGATCTTCGCGCGGGGCGCCGTTCGGGCCGCGCTCTGGGGCCAGTCACAAGGGCCCGGCCACTATTCGATGGCGGACGTCCTGGGGCTCTGACGCCAGCAGCGACGTCAGAAGTCGACAGCGATTCCCTTGCGCTCCCAGTCGCCGTAGCGAACGGGTTCGGGGCCGTTGCGGCCACCGAGCTCCGGGGGCAAGTCGGGCCCATTGTCCTTCTCGCGGCGTTCGGCCGCCTCGGCGAGGGCACGGCGCGCGGCGTCGGGAAGCTCCGGACGGGTCTCTGGCGTATCGGTCATGACGTCCTTCCGCCCCATCAGGGCAACTTGCGGCAGGGATGCCCCTAATATACGCCGCGCAGACCACCGTGCAACGAGGCCCGAGGCAAATGTCACAGAGCGCGAAAGCCGTTCAGGACCCGCGGGCGCTCGCCCTGACCCTGATCGCAGGCGTCGAGCGGGACCGCCGCAGTCTCGCCGATCTTGAGGCAGAAGCCCCCTACAAAGACGCCCCGCCCGAGGTGCGCGCCCGCGCCGGGCGGCTGGCCCGGCAGACGCTGCGCCTGTCCTCCCGCGCCGATGCCGCGCTCGGCCCGTTTCTCGCGCGGCCTCCACGCCCCGAGATCCGGGATATCCTGCGGCTTGCCGCGACCGAGCTGATGGTCGACGGCAGCGCACCTCATGGTGTCGTGAGCGAGGCGGTGACGCTGGCGAAGAGGCGGCAGCCCCGTGCCAGCGGCATGGTGAACGCGGTCCTGCGCAAGCTGGCCGCTGACGGACGCCAAGGCTGGGACAAGGCTCCGCCGAAGCGCCTGCCGGGCTGGCTGCGCGGCCGGCTCTCCGCTGCCTATGGCAATGCCCGCGTGGCGAAGATGGAAGCGATTTTCGAGGCCACCCCGCCGGTGGACGTGACCCCGCGCGGCCCGGATGCGACCCTGCCCGAGGGGGAGATCCTGCCGACGGGCTCGCTTCGGCTCGCGGCGCCGGGCCGGATTTCCGCGCTTCCCGGCTATGATGACGGCGCCTGGTGGGTGCAGGATGCGGCGGCGGCCCTCCCCGCGCGCCTTCTCGACGCACAGCCGGGCGAGCGGGTGCTGGACCTCTGCGCGGCCCCCGGCGGCAAGACGCTTCAGCTGGCGGCGACGGGGGCATCGGTGACGGCGCTCGATGTGTCGGATCAGCGACTGGGCCGCCTGCGGGACAACCTTGCGCGGACGGGCCTCGCCGCGGAGATCGTCGTGGCGGATGGGGCGGCCTGGCAACCGGAGGACGGGTTCGACGCGATCCTGCTCGACGCCCCCTGCTCTGCGACCGGCACGATCCGGCGGCACCCGGACCTGCCCTACATCAAGAGCGCCGCACAGGTCAGCGAGCTGGCCGCGCTGCAGACGGCTCTCCTGGAGCGGGCGGCGGAGATGTTGCGGCCCGGCGGCCGGCTCGTGGTCTGTACCTGTTCGCTCCTGCCGCAGGAGGGCGAGGACCTCGCCGTGCCCGCGTCCCTCGTGCCCAACCCCGAGGCGATGGACCGCGTCCCCGGCCTCGAGGCGGCCTGGACCGCGCGCCCCGGCGCCTTGCGGATCACGCCGGAAAGCTGGGCGGAAAAAGTCGGCATCGACGGCTTCTGGATCGCGGCCTACCGCAAGCCGGGCGGCGCATAAGTCACAGGAGCGGGGCAAAGCCGCACCCTTCCGGTGACAGCCCGCGCGGCGCTTCCTAGGGTCCGCCGACAGCGTACAGACTGACCGGGGGAGCGATGCCGGAGGAAGCGAAGGCAGGTGAGACTTGGGCCGTGCGGCGAACGCGCTGGCTGAACCGTCTGCATGCCCGCCGCGCGGCGCGCACCCCGCCCCCGGACAGCTTCGACAGCGTCAGCGAGCCACGGATGATCGGCTCCGTCGCTCTCGGCCGTCAGCTTCTTGCCGGCGACTTTCTCTTCGCGGGCCATTTCGTCGAAGCGCCGGACACGGCGATCTGGGATATCGAGGCGCCTGGTCCCGGCTTCGAGAGCGCGCGGCAGGGATTCGGCTGGCTCGACGATCTGGCGGCGCTCGGCGATGCGCGGGCGCGGCGCGCGGCGCAGGACTGGACATGGGGCTGGATCGCCCGGCACGGCACCGGACGCGCGGAGGGCTGGACGCCGGAGCTCGCCGGGCGGCGGCTGGTGCGATGGCTCCAGCACGCACCGTTCCTGCTCCGCGGTCAGACCGCCACCCGGCGGCGGGAGTTCCTCGCATCGCTTGCCGGACAGACGGCCTTCGTGTCGAAGAGATGGAGCGCGGCGCCGAGCGGACGGCCGCGGATCGAGGCCCTGTGCGGGCTGATCCTGTCGGCACTGTCGCAGGCGGGCACGGCGGCCCGGATGGATCCGGCGCTGCGCGGTCTGGCGAAGGAGTGCGGCCGGCAGATCGACGCGGGCGGCGCCCTCCGCAGCCGCAATCCCGAGGAGCTGCTGGACGTCTTCACCCTCCTGTCGTGGACATCGCAGGCGCTCGAGGACGCCGGCCGGCCGCCGCCGGGCGCCCTGACCCAGGCCCTGGAGCGAAGCGCGCCCGTCCTCCGGGCGCTGCGCCACGCCGATGGGGGGCTGGCACGGTTTCATGGCGGCGGACGCGGCGCCGAAGGGCGTCTCGATCTCGCCCTGTCCGCATGGGGCCGCCGCACCGCGCCTTCCGAGGGTCCCGCGATGGGGTATGCCCGCCTCGCGGCCGGTCGAACCTCCGTCATCATGGATGCGGCTCCGCCCCCTGGCGGGCCGGACGGCCACGCCTCGACCCTTGCCTTCGAGCTGTCTTCGGGACGTCGGCCGCTGATCGTCAATTGCGGCTCCGGCGCGACGTTCGGAGAGACGTGGCGGCGCGCCGGGCGGTCGACCCAGAGCCATTCGACGCTGGGGCTCGATGGCGTCTGGTCCTCCCGCCTCGCCGCGGGCTCCGCGGGCGACGAGCTGCGCCACCGCCCCGGCGAGGTCCGGCTCCAGCGCGGGGGCACGGCCGGCGAGCAGAAGATCGTGGCCGGGCATGACGGCTATATCGCGACCCACGGACTGACCCATGTGCGCACCCTCGTTCTCTCCCGGGATGGACGGACGCTGACCGGGGAGGACACGCTCGGCGCGCTCAGCGAGGCGGACCGGGCGCTCCTCGAGAGGCGGCTGGGGGAGACGGGCACAGGCGGCGTGCCGTTCTCCGTGCGGTTCCACCTGCACCCCTCCGTCGAGGCGCGGATAGAGGGCGAGACCCTGACCCTCGAGCTCCCGAGCGGCGAGGTCTGGGTGTTCGAGCAGACGGGCGCGGACGGTATCAGCCTCGTGCCGTCCGTTTATCTCGAACGCGGGCGCCTGAAACCGCGGGCGACGCGTCAGATCGTCCTGCCGGGGCGAATCGGCGGGTCCGCGGCGCAGATCGGCTGGACCTTGGCGAAAGCGCACGGTACCCCCGCCGGCATCCGCGACCTCGCCGGTGGGGCTGAGGCCGATCTGAGCTGGGAGTAGCCCGACATGGCCGACCTCATCCGCCCCGAACGGGCGCTGATTTCCGTTTCCGACAAGACCGGCCTCGAAGAGCTGGGCCGCGCGCTGAGCCGGCGCGGTGTCGAACTCGTCTCGACGGGAGGCACCGCGAAGGCGCTCCGCGCCGCCGGCCTCGAGGTGCGGGACGTGTCCGAGCTCACGGGCTTTCCGGAGATGATGGACGGCCGGGTGAAGACGCTGCACCCGATGGTCCATGGTGGCCTCCTGGCGCTCCGGGACGACGCCGGGCACACGGCTTCGATGGAAGAGCACGGCATCGCCCCCATCGATATCCTCGTGGTCAACCTCTACCCCTTCGAGGCGACCGTCGCGAAAGGCGCGGACTGGGATACCTGCATCGAGAACATCGACATCGGCGGCCCGGCCATGCTGCGCGCGGCGGCGAAGAACCACGCCCATGTCGCCGTGGTGACGGATCCCGAGGATTACGGCGCCCTTCTGGAGGAGCTGGACGGACAGGACGGGGCAACGTCCTTCGCGTTCCGTCGCAACCTCGCCCAGATCACCTACGCCCGGACCGCGTCCTACGACGCCGCCGTCTCCACATGGATGGCCGGCGCGATGAAGATCGAGGCGCCCCGCCGCCGGGCCTTCGCCGGCACCCTGGCCCAGACCATGCGCTACGGCGAGAACCCGCACCAGTCCGCCGCCTTCTACACCGACGGCTCCGAGCGCCCGGGCGTCGCCACGGCGAAGCAGCTTCAGGGCAAGGAGCTGTCCTACAACAACATCAACGACACGGATGCCGCCTTCGAGCTGGTCTCCGAATTCGCGGGCCAGGGCCCGGCCTGCGCCATCATCAAGCACGCCAATCCCTGTGGCGTCGCCGGCGGTGCCACCCTGGCGGACGCCTATTCCCGTGCCTTCGACTGCGACCGCACGAGCGCCTTCGGCGGCATCGTCGCGCTCAACCGGCCGCTCGACGCCGAAACCGCCGCGGCCATCGCGGAGATCTTCACCGAGGTGGTCATCGCCCCCGGCGCGGACGACGCGGCGCGCGAGATCTTCGCCACGAAGAAGAATCTTCGCCTGCTGATCACGGACGGGCTGGCCGATCCCGCCGCCGCCGCGACCACGGTCAGGCAGGTCTCGGGCGGATACCTCGTCCAGGACCGGGACGCGCATCACCTCGACCCCGCCGGCCTCACCGTCGCGACGAAGCGCGCACCGTCGGAAGCGGAGATGGCCGACCTCATCTTCGCCTGGACCGTGGCGAAGCACGTCAAGTCGAACGCCATCGTCTATGCCAGGGACGGCGCGACCGTCGGCGTCGGCGCGGGCCAGATGAGCCGCGTGGATTCCACACGCATCGCCGCGCGAAAGGCCGAGGACATGGCCGAGGCGCTGGGTCTCTCCGAGCCGCCGACCCGCGGCTCCGTCGTCGCTTCCGACGCGTTCTTCCCCTTCCCGGACGGCCTTCTCGCCGCCGCCGAAGCCGGGGCGACGGCCGTCATTCAGCCGGGCGGTTCCATGCGGGACAAGGACGTGATCGCCGCGGCGGACGAGGCCGGGCTCGCCATGGTGCTGACGGGCGTCCGCCACTTCAGGCACTGACGCCCCATGCGCACCTTCTGGATCACCTCCGTGCTCGCCTTCGTCGTCGACCAGGTGTCGAAATACTGGGTCTTCTACGGGCTCGGGGTGGCAGGGAGCCGGGGGCTGGAGGTCCTGCCGCCGTATCTGGTGTTCATCACCGGCTACAACACCGGCATCAACTTCGGCCTCTTCGCGGCGGGCGAGGCGCGTCTCGTGCTGATCGGCCTTGCCCTCGCGATCTCGCTGATGCTCGCGATCTGGGCGCGGCGCAGTTTCACGACATGGGTGCAATACGCCTCCGCCGGGCTTGTCGTCGGCGGGGCGCTCGGCAATGCGCTCGATCGCCTCTTCCATCCCGGCGTCATGGATTTTCTCAACATGTCCTGCTGCGGGATCGACAATCCCTACATCTTCAACCTCGCGGACGTGTTCATCTTCGCCGGTGCGGCGGGGTTGCTCCTGTTCACGGGCGAGCGCAAAAAGTCCCCGTGACGGGCCGTTCGCGATCCGTTAAGGAACGACAAAAGCCGGAAACGGAGGGACGGTCATGGGCAGAGCGATGAGGGTCGGACGAGCGGCCTTGCTTTGCGTGCCTCTGGCGCTTCTGGCGGCCTGCGGTGGCGATGACGGGCTGATGAATATCGGCCGGTCGCAGAACGAGCCGGACGAGTTCGCGATCCTGCCGACCAAACCCATCGAGATCCCCGGTACGTTGGACCTGCCGCCGCCCACGCCGGGCGCCGCGAACCGTACAGACCCCACGCCGGAAGCAGACACCGTCGCCGCGCTCGGCGGCAGCCCCGGCGCGCTCGTCCGCTCCGGCGAGTATCGCGGCGAGCCCGCGCTTCTCGATCAGGTGACCCGCTTCGGCATCCGCCTCTCGATCCGCTCCGAACTGGCCTCCGCAGATGCCGCCTTCAGGCGGGACAAGCGCGGCCGGCTGCTGGAGCGTGTGTTCAACGTGAGCCGGTATTACAGCGTCTATGCGGGGCAATCGCTCGACCAGCACCGGGAGCTGGAACGCTTCCGCCGCCTCGGTGTCCGCACCGTTGGCGCTCCGCCCGATCCGGCCGAGTAAGATCCCAAGGGTCGCCGGCCCGGTCCGAACGTGAGGCCGGCCGGGCGGGCCCAAGCCCTCTCGCCCGGGCCTACCGCGGGAAACACGCCTTCTCACAAGAGCGTTCAGCATGTTGCCGCGGCGACCGCCCTGCGCAATCTTGCCGCGAATGCAAAGTAACGGAGATTGCCCATGACGCGGCTTCCCGGCTCCGCCGCCCTCGTGGCGGCCGCTCTCGCACCGGGCCTCGCCCAGGCGGTGGGAGAGGTCACGGATTTCACGCTCGAGAACGGCATGGAGGTCGTGGTGATCGAGGATCACCGCGCCCCCGTTGCGGTCAACATGGTCTGGTACGAGGTCGGTGCCGCCGACGAGCCGGCCGGAAAATCGGGCATCGCCCATTTTCTCGAGCACCTGATGTTCAAGGGCACGGACGAGATGGAGAGCGGCGAGTTCTCCCAGACCGTGGCCCTTCAGGGCGGCTCGGACAACGCGTTCACCAGCTGGGACTACACCGGCTATTACCAGCGCGTCGCCGCTGACCGGCTCGACCTGATGATGCAGATGGAAGCGGACCGGATGACGGACCTCGTCCTCACCGACGAGGTCGTCCTGCCGGAGCGGGACGTGATCCTCGAGGAGCGCAACCAGCGGGTCGAGAACGATCCCGGCGCGCTCTTCGGTGAACAGCGCCGCGCCGCCCAGTTCCTGAACCACCCCTACGGCATACCGGTGATCGGCTGGCGCCACGAGATGGAGGAGCTGTCCCGTCAGGACGCGCTGGACTTCTACGGCAGGTACTACGCGCCGAACAACGCGATCCTCGTGGTCGCGGGGGACGTGGAGCCGGATGAGGTGCGCGACCTGGCCGAGACCCATTTCGGCCCGATTCCGGCCAACCCGGACCTGCCCGAGCGGACGCGGCCGCAGGAGCCGCCGCAGCTCGCCGCGCGTCACCTCGAGATGACCGATCCCCGCGTCGCACAGCCCGCCGTGATGCGGACCTACACCGTCCCCGAGCGAGATCCCGGCGATCAGGAGGAGGCCGCGGCGCTGACCCTCCTCGCCGCGCTTCTGGGCGGCTCCCGCCAGACCTCGCTGATGGCGCGGACGCTCGAACTCGAAGAGGCCGTCGCGCTGTACACCTCCGCCTACTACGACGGCACCTCAGTGGATGACGCATCGTTTTCGTTTGCCGTCGTGCCGGCCGACGGGCGCTCGCTGGAAGAGGCCGAGGCCGATATCGACCGCGTGATCGACCGTTTCCTCGAGGAGGGCGTCGACGCGGCGCAGTTCGAACGGATCAAGAGCCAGGTCCGCGCCGGCGAGATCTACGCCCGGGACAGCCTCCAGGGCCTTGCCCGTCGCTACGGCGAAGCCCTTGCGGTGGGGCTCACCGTGGAGGACGTGCAGGCCTGGCCGGACATTCTCGAGGCGGTGACCAGGGAGGACGTGATGGCCGCGGCCCAAAGCGCGCTGCGCCCCGCGGCCTCCGTCACCGGCTACCTCTCCGGCCCGGAGACCATGGCAGAGGCCGAACCCACACCGGCCGCGACGCCGGATCCAGCACAGGAAGAGGCCGGCGCGACCGGCGAGGAGGCGATCCAATGATCCTCTACCGCACCGTCGCCGCGGCGGGCCTTGCCCTCCTCGCGGCCACCGCAGCCCAGGCCGAGATCGACGTCGAGGAGATCACCTCCCCCGGCGGCGTCGAGGCGTGGCTGGTCGAGGAGCCCTCAATCCCCTTCGTCGCGCTGGAACTGCGCTTCGAGGGCGGCGCATCGCTCGACGAGGACGGCAAGCGCGGCGCGATCAACCTGATGACCGGCCTCCTTGAGGAAGGCGCCTGCGACATGGATGCCGAAGCCTTCACCATCGCCAAGGAGGAACTGGCCGCCTCGATCCGGTTCGACGTCTGGGACGATGCGTTCTCCGTCTCCGCCCGGTTCCTGTCGGAGGATATCGATGAGGCCATGGACCTGATCCACCTCGCCCTGACGGAGCCCCGCTTCGACGATCGCGCGGTGGAGCGGGTCCGGGCGCAAGTCCTCTCCGGCCTCGCCTCAGACGCCGTCGATCCCGGCTCCATCAGCCAGCGGACCTTCGACGAACTGGCCTTCGGCGAGCACCCCTACGGATCGCCGCTCGAAGGGACGCCCGAGAGCGTTCGCGCGCTGACAGCGGACGATCTGGAGACCGCCCGCCAGCGGGTTCTCGCGACGGACCGCATCCACGTCGCCGCCGTCGGTGACATCGACGCGGACACGCTCGGCCGCGAGCTCGACGAGCTTCTCGACGGCCTCCCGCCCGAAGGCCCCGCCCTTCCCGAAGACACCGCATTCGGAGCCGGCGGCGGGGTCACAATCGTCCCCTTCGACACGCCGCAATCGGTCGTCACCTTCGGACAGGCAGGCATCGATCGCGACGATCCGGACTTCTTCCCCGCCTACGTGATGAACCACATCCTCGGCGGGGGCGGCTTCGAATCGCGCCTGATGGAGGAAGTCCGGGAGAAGCGCGGCCTGACCTACGGCATAGGAACCGCGCTTTATTCCATGGATCACGCCGACATGCTTCTCGGCTCGGTCGCGTCCGCCAACGACCGCGTGGCCGAGACGGTGGACGTGATCCGGTCCGAATGGGAGCGCCTGTCCGAGGAGGGCGCAACGCAGGCGGAACTCGACCGCGCCAAGACCTACCTCACCGGCGCCTACCCTCTTCGCTTCGACGGCAACGCGCGGATCGCCAACATCCTCGTCTCCATGCAGATGGACGACCTGCCCGTCTCCTATCTCGACGAGCGCACTGCCATGGTGGAGGCGGTGACGCTGGATGACGTGGCCCGCGTCGCGGACCGGCTGATCGATCCCGATACCCTGCGCTTCGTCGTCGTCGGCCAGCCGGACGACCTGCAGGAAACGAACTGAGACGGCGCCGCACCGGGATCCCGCGATCCCGGTGCGGCCCACTCGCGATGACCTGCTGCGCCGCGCCCTCTTTCGTAGCGGGCCAGCCCGCCGGCACATAACACCAGAACTCCCCCGCCCCGACGTCCACTCCGCCGCCCTTCTCCCGCACCGCCATTGCGCGGGGTACGGCGCCGCGCTACGTCGACCGGGCGGAAGCTGACAAGGACGCGATCCCATGCGCCATCCCGAATTCGAGGCGATGCTGCACGATGCCCGTCTCTATCCCCGGATCTGGCGCATCGTTGCCGGCCTTCTGCTTCTGATCATCGTCTATGTCGGCTGCACCGCGATCGTGCTGGGGATCACCGCGGCACTCGTCGCCGGCGCGGGCAGCGTCTACGAGATCCTGCCGTTCCTCACGACCCTCGCCATCGCCGCCACGCCCGGGCAGGTCCTCGCGCTTCTGCTGACCTTCTCCGGGATGTTCATCGGCGCGCTCGTCGCGGCCGCGGCGCTGCACTTCCGCGGGCCGGAATCGCTCTTCGGCCCATGGTCCGAGTGGCGCCGCGGGTTCCTCGCGGCCCTTGCGGTGGCCCTGCCCGTCCTCGGCCTCCTGACCGCCATCGGATGGCTCTTCGACGCGCCGGCGCCCAATCTCGACGCGGCCACCTGGGCGATGCTCCTGCCGCTCTCCCTCTCGCTTCTTCTGCTCCAGACCGGATCGGAGGAACTGGTCTTCCGCGGCTACCTGATGCAGCAGCTCGCCGCGCGCTTCCGCGCCCGCTGGATCTGGTTCTGGCTGCCGGCGATCCTCTTCGCCCTGCTTCACTGGTCGCCCGAGGCCGGCGCGAACCTGCCGCTCGTCCTGCTGTCCGCGCTGACCTTCGGCCTGATCGCGGCGGACCTCACCGAGCGGACGGGCTCCCTCGGCGCCGCGATGGGGCTGCATTTCGCCAACAACTTCATCGCTCTTCTCGTCGTTTCCATCGAGGACACGATCACGGGCCTCGCGCTCTACGTCTCGGACGTGCCGATCGGCGAGACCGGCGTGCAGAGCCTCGGTATCGGGGTCTCCATCGTCGTCCTCGTGGGCATCTGGGCGATTCTGCGGCGTGTGCTGGACCGGTAGATCCCGCTCCATCACGCCCAAGTCGATTGCGCTTCGGGCGCGCCCGTCCTATCTCCTGCGCCACTGTCCTAGACCCTGACCGCCAGACGGAAGGCCGCATGAACTGGATCACCAACTACGTCCGGCCCAAGATCAACTCGCTCTTCTCCCGCCGCGAAGTGCCGGAGAACCTTTGGACCAAGTGCCCCGAATGCGGCACGATGCTGTTCCATCGCGAGCTGAGGGATAACCTCAACGTCTGCTCGGCCTGCGACCACCACATGTCGATCACGCCGCGGGACCGCTTCGCGACATTGTTCGACGGCGGCACCTTCGTCGAGGTGAAGGTGCCCGACCCGGTCACGGACCCGCTGCAGTTCCGCGATCAGAAGCGCTACGGCGACCGCCTGAAGGCGGCACAGCGCCAGACCGGGGAGCACGAGGCGATGCTGGTCGCCGAGGGTGAGATCGGGCGCACGCCGGTCGTCGCGGCGGCGCAGGACTTCTCTTTCATGGCCGGCTCGATGGGCATGTACGTGGGCAACGCGATCATCGCCGCGGCAGAGCGCGCGGTGAAGCTGAAGCGCCCGCTGATCCTGTTCTCCGCCGCCGGTGGCGCGCGGATGCAGGAAGGGATTCTCAGCCTGATGCAGATGCCCCGCACGACGGTCGCGGTGGACATGCTGAAGGATGCGGGCCTGCCCTACATCGTCGTACTGACCCACCCCACCACCGGCGGCGTCACGGCAAGTTACGCGATGCTGGGCGACGTCCACATCTCCGAGCCGAACGCGCTCATCTGCTTTGCCGGCCCGCGCGTGATCGAGCAGACGATCCGGGAGAAGCTGCCGGAGGGCTTCCAGCGCGCCGAGTACCTGCTCGACCACGGCATGCTCGACCGCGTCACGCACCGCAAGCAGCTCCGCCAGGAGCTCATCCAGATCACCCGGATGCTCCTCGGACTGCCGCAAGCGGTCGCGGGCGACCTTCCGGCACCCGATCCCGAGCCCGCTCCGCTCCCGCTGCCCGAGCCGGCCGAAGCGTCGAAGGGCGACACAGGCAAGGCGCCGGCCGCCCCGGCCCCGGACGAGCAGGGCAAACCCGGCGCTGCGGTTCAGGCCGCTTCCACCAAGCCCCCGGCGAAGTGACACCCCGGATCGACGCTCTTCTGGGGCGGATCGCCGAGCGCCATCCGCCCCAGATCGAGCTCGGCCTCGGCCGCACCCATACCCTCCTCGCCGCCCTCGGCGATCCGCACCTGTCCCTGCCACCGGTGGTCCATATCGCCGGGACGAACGGGAAGGGGTCGACCCTGTCGATGATCCGCGCGGGGCTCGAAGGGGCCGGCCTGAAGGTCCACGTCTATACCTCGCCCCACCTCGTGCGGTTCTCGGAACGGATCGTTCTGGCAGGGGAAGAGATCGCCGAGGACCGCCTCGCATCCGCGCTCGAGGCCGTCCTCGCCGCCGGCCTTCCCGCCACCTACTTCGAAGCGATCACATGCGCCGCCTTCCGCGCCTTCGCGGATGTGCCTGCGGATATCCTCCTCCTCGAGGTCGGCATGGGCGGCACGGGCGACACGACGAACGTCGTGGACGCGCCCGCCCTCACCATCATCACCCCCGTCGCGATGGATCACGAGCGGTTCCTCGGGGATACGCTGGCGAAGATCGCAGGCGAAAAGGCCGGCATTCTCAAGCGCGCCGTACCCGCGATCATCGGCCCGCAGGAGGAGGAGGCGCTGGAGGTGATCGAGGCCCGCGCCGCGCGGCTCGGCGCCCCCCTTCTCGCATACGGCCAGCACTGGCATGTCGGTGTCGAGCACGGCCGTCTGGTCTATCAGGACGAAACCGGCCTTCTCGACCTGCCCCTTCCCGCCCTCGCGGGGCCGCACCAGATCGCCAATGCCGGCACCGCCCTGGCCGCGCTCCGCGCTCTCGGCCAGGGTGCCGGGGCGGAGGCCGCGATCACGAACGCCCGCTGGCCGGCCCGGATGCAGCGATTGCGGTCAGGCGCGCTGACGGACCTCGCCCCGGAGGCGGAGCTCTGGCTCGACGGCGGGCACAACCCCCACGCCGCCGCCGCCCTCGCCGCGACGCTGGACACGCTGCCCCGGCGGACCACCCATCTCGTCATGGCGCAACTGGCGGACCGCGATCCCGCCGCCTTCCTCGCCCCCCTCGCTCCCCATGCCGCGTCTGTCACGGCGCTTCCGATCCCGAACGAGGACAAGGCCCACGCCCCCGAAACGCTGGCCGCCGCAGCCCGCACCTTCGGTCTTTCGGCCAGCACGGCGGACACAGCGGAGGACGCGGTCACGCGCATTGCAGAGCGCGATCCCGCGGCCCGCATCGTCATCTGCGGATCGCTCTACCTTGCAGGCGCCATCCTCTCCCGGACCGCCTGAGGTTCATCTTTCCGGACGATAGCGCGGGGGAGCCTGACGCAGTCAGGCGAGGGCAGCGCCACCACCCTCATTCGCCGCCCCAGCCCTCCGCCTGCATTTCGCGCAGACGGCTCGCGGTGCGCTCGAACTCGAAGCTCCCCTCGCCCTCGACATAGAGCGATTCGGGCGTGTCCGCCGCCGTGCAGACGAGACGGACCCTCGCCTCGTAGAGCGCGTCGATCAGCGTCACGAAGCGCTTGGCCTCGTTGAAGTTCGATCGGGAGAGACGCGGCACGCCGATCAGAACAAGCACCCGGATGGCATCCGCGAGAGCAAGATAATCCGCCGGCCCGAGGGGCCGTCCGCACAGATCGTAGAACGAGGACTTCACGACGCCGCGGGCATAGTCCTCCACCCGAACCTCGCGGCCCTTCACGCGCAGGACGAGCGGCTCGCTTTCGCCCTTCGACAGGTCCTGCCAGATCGCCTCGACCTCGGCCCGCGCCTCCCGCGTGTCGGGGGAGAAATAGACATCCCCGCCCGACAGCCGGTCCTGCCGGTAATCGGTGGGTGAGGCGAGGTGGTGGACCTCCATCCGCTCCTCGATGAGCTCGATGAAGGGAACGAAGAGCTGGCGGTTGAGACCGTTCTTGTAGAGCTCGGCCGGTTCCCGGTTGGATGTCGTCACGATGGCGACCCCGCCTGCGAACAGACGCTCGAAGAGCCGCCCGACGATCATCGCATCCGCGATGTCGGAGATCTGCATCTCGTCGAGACAGAGCACGTCGAGCTTCTCGGCAATCTCTTCCGCGACCGGCTTGACCGCGTCGTCCACTCCCGTCTTCCGGGCGCGGTCCATCCCGTCATGGACCTCCTGCATGAAGGCGTGGAAGTGCACCCGGCGGGTCCGGCCGCCGGGGGAATTCGCCGCGAAGAGGTCCATGAGCATGGACTTCCCCCGCCCGACGCCCCCCCAGAGATAGAGGCCCTTCACCGGCTCCGGCCCGCCGCGTTTGAAGAAACCGCGAAGGCCCGAAGGCGCGTCGGGCCGGGCCTCCACGCGGGCCCGGAACGCGTCCAGCTCCGCCACAGCGGCCTCCTGCGCCGGGTCTCGGGACAGCGCGCCGGATGAGATTTCGTGCTCGTAGATATCGGTCAGCGTCTGGGTCATGGGCGAGGGATGTAAGGCGATGCGGCGGGGGCCGCCAGTCTTGATGCCTGCGATCCCGTGATGCCGTTCATCACGATACCTGCTTTGACACCGCGCAGGCGCCGCGCCAATGCTGCGGCATGATACGCTCCGACCGCCTCCTGACGCCCGTCCTTCTCGGCGGCTGCCTGATCCTGATGCTCTCCTTCGCGGTCAGGGCCTCCTTCGGGGTGTTCCAGATCCCGATCGGTGAGGAGTTCGGCTGGCCACGGGCGGAGTTTTCGCTGGCGATCGCGATCCAGAACCTCGCCTGGGGCATCGGCCAGCCGATCTTCTCGGCCTTTGCCGAGCGCTTCGGTGACCGCAAGGCCATTGCCCTCGGGGCCGTCGTCTATGCCGCCGGCCTCGTGCTGTCCGCGGCCGCGGTCACTCCCGCGCAGCACCAGCTTCTCGAGATTCTCGTGGGCTTCGGCGTCGCCGGAACGGGCTTCGGGGTGATCCTCGCGGTGGTCGGCCGCGCAGCCAGCGCGGAGAACCGCAGCATGGCGCTCGCGGTCACGACAGCGGCGGGATCTGCGGGACAGGTCTTCGGCGCACCGGCCGCGGAATTCCTGCTCGGCGTGATGAGCTGGCAGTCGGTCTTCCTCGTCTTCGCCGCCGTGATCCTCAGCTCCCTCGTCGCCCTTCCGGCGATGCGCAGCCCGGCCCCCGCCGCCTCCCGGACCGAACTGGAGGAGACGCTCGGCCAGATCCTCGTCCGCGCCGCGCGGGATCCATCCTACACGCTGATCTTTCTCGGCTTCTTCTCCTGCGGCTACCAGCTCGGCTTCGTGACGGCCCATTTCCCGGCCTTCGTCACCGAGGTCTGCGGGCCGATCCTGCCGGGCGGCATCCTGCACAACATAGGCATCACGACGACCTCCGCCCTCGGCGCGATCTCGATCTCCCTGATCGGCGTGGCCAATATCGCAGGCACGCTCCTCGCCGGCTGGGCGGGCCGGCGTTTCCCGCGCAAGTACCTCCTGTCCGGGATCTACACGGCGCGCACCTTCGTCGCCGCCGCGTTCATCCTCGTCCCGATCAGCCCCGCCACGGTGATCCTCTTCTCGATCGCGATGGGCGCGCTCTGGCTCGCGACGGTGCCGCTGACGTCAGGCCTCGTCGCCCATATCTGGGGCCTGCGCTACATGGGGACGCTCTACGGCATCGTCTTCTTCAGTCACCAGCTCGGCAGCTTCCTCGGTGTCTGGCTCGGCGGTCAGCTCTATGACGCGACCGGAAGCTACAACGCCGTCTGGTGGATCGGTGTCGGCGTCGGCGCCTTCTCGGCCATCGTGCACCTCCCGGTGAGGGAGGAGAGGACGCCTCTGCCCGCGGCCGCCTAAAGCAGGCCCTCCGCCCGCAGTCTCGCCACCCACCCCTCGGGCCCATCGAACAGATGGGTCTGCCACCCCCGCAGTGCCGCAGCCTCGATATTGTCCGGGCGGTCATCCGCGAAGAGAAGCGCCGAGGGCGAGACGCCGCAATCGGCCTCCACCTCGGCGTAGATCGCGGCATCGGGCTTTGCGAGGCGCATGTGGCCCGAGATGTAGCGCCGGTCGAACTCTTGCAGGAACGGGTACTCCGCCTCGGCGATCGCGAAGGTCTCCACTCCGAAATTGGACAGCGCGAAGACCGGCGTCCCGTTCGAGCGCAGCTTGCGCAGGATGTCGACCGTGGCGTCGATCGCCGGGGCGGCGAGCTCGAGCCAATTGTCGTGCCACATCAGGATCTCGGCGGACCAGTCCGGATAACGCGCGGCGGTCGTGTGGACGGTGTCGCGAAAGGCACCGCCCCGATCCACCGTGTCGTTCATTCCGTGCAGGTCCACCGCGGCGAACATCTCCCGTCGCCGCGCCTCACCGATCCGCGCGTCGTACCAGCGCTCCGGCTGCCACTCGATCAGCACGTTGCCGATGTCGAAGACGACCGCCTCCACGCTCACTGGATCCGCTCCAGAGCGACGGCGATGCCCTGCCCGCCGCCGATGCACATGGTCACGATGGCGCGCCGTCCCTGGGTTCGCTCAAGGGTGGAGAGGGCCTTCACCATCAGGATCGCGCCGGTCGCGCCGACGGGGTGGCCGAGGGCGATCGCGCCACCGTTCGGATTCACCCGTGCCTCGTCCAGCCCGAGCGCGCGGTTCACCGCGATGGCCTGCGCCGCGAAGGCCTCGTTCGATTCGATCACGTCGAAATCCGCGGCGCCGAGCCCCAGCTTCTCGAGGAGCGTTTCCACCGCCGGGATCGGTCCGATCCCCATCACCTCGGGCCGTACCCCCGAATGCGCATAGCCGAGAATCCGGGCCTTCGGCGCAAGACCGACCCGCTCGGCCGCGTCCGCGCGCGCCAGGACCAGCGCGGCCGCGCCATCGTTGATGCCGCTGGCATTGCCGGCCGTCACGGTTCCCTCCTTGGCGAAGGCGGGCTTCAGGGCGGCCAGTTTCTCGGCGGAGGTCTGCTTTGGATGTTCGTCGGTGTCGAACAGTACCGTGCTGTGCTTCGACTGGATCTCCACCGGCACGATCTCGCCTGCGAAGACGCCACCGGCAATGGCCGCCGCGGCGCGGCGCTGGCTCTCGAGGGCGAAGGCGTCCTGATCCTCGCGGGAGATGCCGTGCTCGCGGGCCACGTTCTCCGCCGTCACGCCCATATGGCCTGTCCCGAAGGGGCAGTTGAGCGCGCCGAGCATCATGTCCTGCACGCGCATGTCCCCCATTTTCTGACCCCAGCGGACGGAGGGATTGATGAAGGGCGACCGGCTCATGCTCTCGGCGCCGCCAGCGACGGCGAAGTCCGCATCGCCGAGCGCGAGGCTCTGCACCGCCGAGACCACCGCCTGAGCGCCGGATCCGCAGAGCCGGTTCACGTTCATGGCGGGCGTGGTGTCGGGGATGCCAGCCTCCATCGCCGCGGCGCGGGCGAGGTACATGTCCCGCGGTTCTGTGTTGATGACATGCCCGAAAACGACCGATCCGATCTGCTCGGGCGCCAGGCCGGCGCGCTCGAGAGCAGCGGTGGTCACGATGGCGCCGAGGCGGATCGGCGGAACCGAGGCGAGCGTGCCGCCGAATGTGCCGATGGCGGTTCGCGCGCCGCCGAGGATTACGATCTCGTCCATGTCTCAGGCCTCCCTGCCGTTCGGCACGAGGCTACAAGCTGGCCAGCCCTGCCGGAAGAGCCCGCGCCGCAGCGTCGCGCGGCCGGACCTTTGCGAATTGTTCACGTCCGCGGCTTGGAATCGAGCGCGCGTCAACCGCATCTCAACGGAGAACGCCTTACGAAATTTCGCGGAAATGTCGTGCCACGGTCGGGTCAGGCGACGGGGCGCAATTCCTCGCGGCCGCGCTCCGTCACCAGCCACGCGCGCCGCCCCTCGATCACCGCCACCGACAGCGGACCGCCATAGGCCGCGCCCGTATCCAGATCCAGTCGGTTGCCGTAATGCGTCGCCGCCTCAACCGGGGTGTGCCCGTGCACGATGAGCGCGCCGTGCTCCATCGGGTCCGACAGGAACGGCTCGCGGATCCACACCAGGTCGTCCTCCACCTGATCCGCCAGAGGAATGCCCGGACGCACGCCGGCATGGCAGTAGAACGCTTCGCCCCGCACGATCCGCGTCGGCAGACCATCGAGGAACGTCCGGTGCGCCTCGGGAACCGCCTCCATTGCATCGGCGTGGATCTCCGCCGCGCTGCGCCGTTCATCCACGTCCACCCCGTAGGACGCCAGCGTCGGACGTCCGCCAAGCGGTGGTGCCAGCCAGTTCAGATCGTCCCTCAGAGGATCCCGCGCGCTTCGTGGCCTCAGGAAATGCGCCATCATCCGGTCATGGTTTCCCATGATGACATGCCATCGCGGATCCGCGTCCGCCGCGGTCAGGCGTTCCATGACGCCGCGCGAATCCGGCCCCCGGTCCGTCAGGTCGCCGAGATGGATCACCGGCGCATCCTCGTCGCCATGGGCCGCCCGGTCCGCCGCGATGCGGTCGTGGGCGGCTTCGAGCAGGTCGCACTGCCCGTGAATGTCACCGATGGCGTAGGTCTGCATCCCGCCCCGTCTCCTTTAGACCGCGAAAGAGGCGCGGCAGCCGAACCGCCACCGCGCCTCCCGTCTTCTAGCTACGCGTCCGAGACGCCTCAGGCGACCTCGAAATGAAGCGGCCGCACGCGGGTGAACCTCCCGGAGCCTTCGAGTTTCTCCTGCACGTCCTCCGGCAGATCCGCGTCAAGCTGGAGCAGCGCGATGGCGTCCTGTCCCCGTTCGGCCCGGCCGAGGGTGAAGTTCGCGATGTTCACCCCGTTCTCGCCCAGCGTGTTGCCGAGCGTGCCGATGATGCCCGGCATGTCCTGGTTGGTGGAGTAGAGCATGTGCTCCCCGATCTCGGCGTCGATGTTGATGCCCTTGATCTGGATGAACCGCGGCTTGCCGTCCGAGAACACCGTGCCGGCCACGGACCGCTCGCGCTCCTCGGAGACCATGGTGATCTTGATGTAGGCTTCGAACGCGCCGGACTGCCCTTGGGTCGTGCGGCTGATCTGGATGCCCCGCTCCTTCGCCACCACGGGGGCGGAGACCATGTTCAGATCGGGGTTCGAGGACTTCATCAGCCCGGCGATGGCGGCACATCCGAGCGCGTCGAGATTCATCTCGGCGACGATACCGTCATAGGTGATGTTGACGGCCTTGATCGCCTCGTCCGTCACCTGGCCGATGAAGGCGCCCAGATGTTCGGCGAGCTTGACCCACGGGCCCATGATCGCGGCTTCCTCGGCGGTGACGGACGGCATGTTGAGCGCGTTCGTCACGGCGCCCGTCAGCAGATAATCGGACATCTGCTCCGCAACCTGGAGGGCGACGTTCTCCTGCGCTTCGGTCGTGGCGGCGCCGAGATGCGGCGTCACGACGACATTGGGCAGGTTGAACAGCGGCGAGGCCGTCGCCGGCTCTTCGGCGAAGACGTCGAACGCGGCGCCCGCAACGCGGCCGTCCTTCAGAGCCTCTGCCAGCGCCTCCTCGTCCACGAGACCGCCGCGGGCGCAGTTGATGATCCGGACGCCTTTCTTGAGCTTGGCGATGTTCTCGCGGGAGAGGATGTTCTTGGTCTTCTCCGTCAGCGGCACGTGCATCGTGATGAAGTCCGCCTTCGCCAAGAGCTCGTCCAGCTCGACCTTGCGCACGCCGAGCTCGGTCGCGCGGTCTTCGCTGAGGAACGGATCGTAGGCGATGACCTTCATCCGCAGCCCGCGGGCGCGGTCGATCACGATGGAGCCGATGTTGCCCGCGCCGATCACGCCGAGGGTCTTGCTGGTGACCTCGACGCCCATGAAGCGGGACTTCTCCCACTTGCCGGCATGGGTGGAGGCGCTGGCCTCCGGGATCTGGCGGGCGCAGGCCATCATCATGGAGATGGCGTGCTCGGCGGTAGTGATCGAGTTGCCGAAGGGCGTGTTCATCACGATGACGCCCTTCTTGGAGGCCAGCGGGATGTCCACGTTGTCGACGCCGATGCCGGCGCGGCCGATCACCTTGAGGTTGGTGGCCTGCTCGAGAATCTTCTCGGTCACCTTCGTCGCAGAGCGGATGGCGAGGCCGTCATACTGGCCGATCACCTCGGCGAGCCTGTCCTTGTCCTTGCCGAGGGACGGCTCGAAATCGACATCGATGCCGCGGTCACGGAAGATCTGGACGGCGGTTTCCGAAAGCTTGTCGGATACGAGAACCTTGGGCGCCATGAGGGGCACTCCTTGAAAGCTTGAAAATGAGGAAGGGAGCCCGCCCCGGAACCATGCCGGGTCCGGGCTCGTGTCGGCGTCGATCAGGCGGCGGCGGCCTGCGCCTCGATCTCGGCGTGGAAGGCCCAGTCGATCCAGGGCATCAGCGCGACAACGTCGGCGGTCTCGACCGTGGCGCCGCACCAGATCCGCAGGCCCGGAGGCGCATCGCGGTAGGCCCCCAGATCAAGCCCGACACCCTCTTTCTCGAGGCGCTTCTGCACCGCCTTGGCGAACGCCGCCCCGTCCGCGATCCGCGAATCGGTGAACTTCAGGCACACCGATGTGTTGGAGCGGATCGCCGGGTCAGCCGGAAGGAACTCGATCCAGTCGGTCTTCTCGACGAAATCCGCGATGGCTGCGGTATTCGCATCGGCGCGTCCGATCATGCCTCGAAGCCCGCCCACGGACGTCGCCCAGTCGAGGGCGAAGAGGTAATCCTCGACGCAGAGCATGGACGGGGTGTTGATCGTCTCGCCGCGGAAGATCCCCTCGTTGAGCTTGCCGCCCTTCGTCAGGCGGAAGATCTTCGGCAGCGGCCAGGCCGGGGTGTAGCTCTCGAGCCGCTCCACGGCGCGGGGCGACAGGATCAGGACGCCGTGCGCCGCTTCGCCGCCGAGGGCCTTCTGCCAGGAGAAGGTCACGACATCGAGCTTGTCCCAGGGAAGGTCCTGCGCAAAGGCGGCCGAGGTCGCGTCGCAGAGCGTCAGGCCCTCGCGGTCCGCCGGAATCACGTCTCCGGAGGGGACACGAACGCCGCTCGTGGTTCCGTTCCACGTGAAGCAGACGTCCCGGCTCCAGTCGAGGGACGCGAGGTCGACGATCTCGCCGTACTCCGCCTCATGGACGGTCGCATCGAGCTTGAGCTGCTTGACCGCATCGGTGACCCAGCCGGCGCCGAAGCTCTCCCACGCAACCATCTCGACCGGGCGCGCGCCCAGCATGGTCCACATCGCCATCTCGAAGGCGCCGGTGTCGGAGCCCGGAACGATGCCGATGCGATAGTCTTCGGGAACTTCGAGAACCTCCCGCGTCCTGTCGATCGCCAGCTTCAGTCGCTCCTTGCCGATCGCGGCACGGTGAGACCGTCCGAGCGACGCAGAGCTCAGCTTCGACACATCGTATGTGGGGGGTTTGGCGCAGGGGCCGGACGAAAAACGCGGATTGGCCGGCCGCGTGGCCGGAGCATCGTGTGCCATTGGTGCTACCCTTCCAGATAAGCGCCCCTCGTTGGGGAGGGGTGTCCCGCCGCCGGACATACATCACGGCCGCACGGTTGCAAGTGCCTATCTCGGAAACGGCCCCTTCGGCCTCCGGGGTGAGCCGAATAGTCCCGCCGGAGGCGTCCGCCGATCTGGACCCCGCCCCGGCGGCGCGCGTAGAAAGCGCCCTGCCGCACAAAGCCCTCCGGAGGCGCCTTCCATGTTCGTCGTCACGCTCCTGACCAGCCCGAAAGACCCCGTCCTCGATCCCGCCCTCGTCCATTCCCTGCGCGATGCGATGGGCGGCGGGGACGCGGTCTGGCTCGCGCCGGACGAAGCCGCGGAGTTCAGGGTCCCCGCTCTGCCCGGCAATCGCTGGGAGATCTGGGACGAGCTTCAGGCCAGCGGCGTGGACATGTGCGTTCAACCCGGCAAGGGGCGCCGCAAACGTCTTCTTATCGCGGACATGGACAGCACGATGATCGAGCAGGAATGCATCGACGAGCTGGCGGACATGGCCGGCGTCGGCCCCCATGTCTCGGAGATCACGGCCCGTGCGATGAACGGCGAGCTGGATTTCGAGGGCGCTCTGCGCGAGCGCGTCGCACTGCTGAAGAACCTTCCCGAGAGCGTCATCGGCGAGGTGCTGGACAGCCGCATCACCCTCGCTCCCGGTGGCCGCACGCTCGTCTCGACGATGAAGAGGGACGGCGCCGAGACGCTTCTGGTCTCGGGCGGCTTCACCGCCTTCACCGCCCGCATCGCGAGCCTCCTCGGCTTCGACAGGAACCGCGCCAACACGTTGCTGGCGGAGGATGGGCGCCTGACGGGCGAGGTCGCCGAGCCGATTCTGGGACGTCAGGCCAAGGTGGACGCACTGACCGAGGTCACGGCGGAGCTTGGCCTCACCCCGGGGGACGCCATCGCCGTCGGCGACGGGGCGAACGATCTGGGGATGCTCCACCTCGCGGGCTCCGGCGTCGCCCTTCATGCCAAGCCCGCGGTCGCCGCGGAATGCGAGCTGCGCATCAACCACGGCGATCTGACCGCCCTGCTCTACCTGCAGGGCTACGCGAAAGCTGAGTTCGCCTGACCCCTGACATCACGGACCGACGCCGCCTTGCGCCATCGCCGCCCACTTGCCCGCGCGGCGCCTGCCCTGTATGCCCTCCCGTCGTCAGCCTCAGGAGCGAAAGCCATGGACAAGTTCACCACCCTGACCGGCATCGCGGCGCCGCTGCCGATGATGAATGTCGACACCGACATGATCATTCCCAAGCAGTTCCTAAAGACAATCAAGCGCTCCGGGCTCGGCAAGAACCTGTTCGACGAGATGCGCTTCGACGATGACGGCCACGAGATCGACAGCTTCGTGCTGAACAAGCCCGCCTACCGGGACGCGGAGATCCTCGTCGCCGGCGACAATTTCGGCTGCGGCTCCTCGCGCGAGCATGCGCCGTGGGCCCTGCTCGATTTCGGCATCCGCTGCGTCATCGCACCGTCGTTCGCGGACATCTTCTTCAACAACTGCTTCAAGAACGGCATCCTGCCCATCGCCCTGCCGCAGGAGCAGGTGGACGCGCTGATGAAGGATGCCGAGAAGGGCGCGAACGCCCGGATGACCGTCGATCTCGAGGCCCAGACGGTCACGACGTCGGACGGGGAGGTGTTCTCCTTCAAGGTCGACAGCTTCAAGAAGCACTGCCTCCTCAACGGGCTGGACGACATCGCCCTGACCTTCGAGAAGGTCGCCGCGATCGATGCCTTCGAGGGAACGGCCTCCCAGGCGCGCCCCTGGGTCTGATTGCCTTACGGTTGGCCCGCGCCGTGTCTCAGACGTCGTGGCGCGGCGCCTTTCCTGAAGGGGCGGCATAGGGCCGGGTGACGTCCCTCAGCGACACGTCGAGACATTCGACGTCGAGCGCGACGGCCCCGTCCCCCGCCAGCATCAGAATCAGCCGGCCGGTCCCGTCCTCCCCCGGCTCGAAGCCGATCGACAGGAGCGACAGGACCAGATCCGGGTCCGACCGATCGATGCCCGTGGTCTTCGCCCCGACCATGTCCTCGACCAGAAGCAGGCTCTGGACCCGCTCGAAGGGCCGCCCTTCGGCGCAGGCCGCATCGGCATCTTCCCAGCGGAACCGGTTGATCAGAGCGGCAAAGCGGCGCTTCGCCTTCTGGATGCGCATCTCGGTGATCGGGTAGACGGCATCCTGCACCAAGGCCGAGATCACCGGCAGTGACGCAGCATCCATCGCCTTGATGTAGAGCGGCATGTCGGAGGCCGGGCCGCCATCCTCGAACCGCGCATCGCCCTGCGGTGCACCGGAGGACTGACTGCGATCAGCCATCGTCCGGCTCCCGCCTGATCCGCGCGCCGCAGGCCCGGAGCTTCTCTTCCAGACGCTCGTAGCCGCGATCGAGGTGATAGACGCGCTTGACCTGCGTCTCCCCCTCCGCCGCGAGACCGGCGAGGACCAGCGACACCGACGCGCGCAGATCGGTCG
Organism: Tropicimonas omnivorans; assembly: GCF_031846565.1. NCBI lineage: Bacteria > Pseudomonadati > Pseudomonadota > Alphaproteobacteria > Rhodobacterales > Roseobacteraceae > Tropicimonas > Tropicimonas omnivorans. The sequence goes on from NZ_JAVRHL010000001.1 coordinate 44,619, forward strand.
CCATGACCGGCGCGCCCTTCAGACGCTCGACGCCCGTGACCGTCGCCGTGCCGCCATGCACGTCGATGGAGGCGCCCATCCGGATCAGCTCGGGCGCGTGCATGAAGCGGTTCTCGAAAATCATCTCTTCCAGCTTGCTCTTCCCCTCGGCCACGCAGAGCAGCGCCATCATCTGCGCCTGAAGGTCAGTGGGGAAACCGGGGAAAGGTTCCGTGCGAACGTCCACCGCCTTCAGCGGGCCGTTGCGGCGGGAGACGACGAGACCGTCCGCGCTCTCCTCGATATCCACGCCGGCCGCCTCCAGCTTGTCCGCGAACGCCGCGACCAACTCGCGGGAGCCGCCGACGAGTTCGACGCGTCCGCCGGTGATCGCGGGGGCCAGCATGTAGGTCCCGAGCTCGATCCGGTCGGCAATGACGGGATAGGTCGCACCGTGCAGGCTGTCCCGGCCCTCGATGGTGATCTCGGACGTGCCCTCGCCCTCGATCCGGGCCCCCATCGCGCGCAGGCAGCGGGCGAGGTCGGCGATCTCCGGCTCCCGCGCGGCATTGCGCAGGATCGTGGTGCCCTCCGCGAGAGTGGCGGCGAGAAGCGCGTTCTCGGTCGCACCGACGGAGACGAGCGGAAAGGTGAAGTCCGCGCCCTTCAGCCGCCCGCCAGGCGCACGGGCATGGACGTAGCCCTCCCTGAGGTCGAGTTCGGCGCCCATCGCCTCGAGTGCGCGCAGGTGCAGGTCCACCGGGCGCGCCCCGATGGCGCAGCCGCCCGGCAGGGAGACGGTGGCATGACCGTACCGCGCGAGCATCGGCCCCAGGACGAGGATGGAGGCGCGCATCTTGCGGACGATGTCGTAGTCCGCGGTATGGTTGTCCACCGAGGCTCCGGACATGGCGAGAACGTGCCCGCCCTGGAGCCCCGACACCTCGACGCCGAGCGATTGCAGGAGCGCCGTCATCGTGCGGATGTCCGACAGGAGCGGCGCGTTGGTCAGCGTCAGCGGCTCCTCCGACAGCAGCGCCGCCGGCATGAGGGCCAGGCACGCGTTCTTGGCTCCCGAAATCTCGATACGGCCTTCCAGCGGCACTCCGCCCTCGACGACAATCCTATCCATCCTGCTGCGATCCCTTTTCCGCGTTTGATCCGGCATCCGTCTCGCGGGATGCCTTGTCTGCCTCGTCAGTCGCCCCGGGCCCCTCGGCCGGCGAGCGCGGAGGCGCCTTGCGCCGCCGGAGATTCGCTCGGAGCGCCTGCTTGAGCCGCTCCGAGCGATCCGATGTGTTGCCTGACTTGCCCATCGCGGCGCATCTACGACGCCCTGCCCCCGGATGCCAAGCGATAGCGGAGCGGCGCGCCAGAAATCGCTTGCGCTCATGGCTGGAGACGGTAATACCCGCCCACGCTCCGGCGCCGCAGTAGCTCAGTGGTAGAGCGCACCCTTGGTAAGGGTGAGGTCGGGAGTTCAATCCTCCCCTGCGGCACCATCTACCCCCCCCTTACATTGACAAGCTCGGCGCGACCGCCCCCCTGCCCGCGCGCCGGCATGCGGCCAGAGGCGCGACATGCGCCCGGCCCGGCGAGAGCCGCCCGGGATGGGTAATTCCTGCCTTCTACCAAGGAATTTCCGTCTTTCCTCTCGGGGCCGCTGCCCGCAGCTTCCACAGCAAGAGCGTCAGACCAGCCGCTTCGGCCCCTCCTCGCGCCAGAGGCAGCGGGCGGGGTCCGGCCTTCTCGATGCGACGCCCCAGAAGCCAGGAAACGAGCATGACAATCGAAACAACCGACACCCTGATCGTCGGCGCGGGCCAGTCCGGGATCGCGATGAGCGAGCATCTGACGGAGATGGGCGTTCCGCACATCGTCCTCGAGCGCAACAAGGTCGCGGATCGCTGGAGATCGGAACGCTGGGATTCCCTAGTCGCGAACGGCCCCGCATGGCACGACCGGTTCCCGAACCTCGAATTCGACGATGTCGATCCCGACACCTTCCCCCCGAAGGAGCGCATGGCGCGCTATTTCGAGGAATACGCCCGGATGATCGACGCTCCCGTCCGCGAGGGCGTCGAGGTCAAGCGCGTGAGCAAGATCGAGGGCCGGCCGGGCTTCACCGTCCAGACGTCCGAGGGCGAGATCGAGGCTCGGCGGGTCGTCGCCGCGACGGGGCCGTTCCAGAAGCCCTTCTTTCCGCGGATCGTCCCCGAGGATGCGGGCATCGATCAGCTTCATTCCTCTAGCTACAAGAACCCCGACGCGCTCGCCGACGGCGCTGTCATGGTTGTCGGCGGCGGCGCGTCGGGCTGCCAGATCGCGGAGGAACTGCGCCGGTCGGGCCGCGAGGTCTACCTCTCGATCGGCGAGCATTACCGCCCTCCCCGCGCCTACCGGAACCGGGACTACGTCTGGTGGCTGGGTGTTCTCGGAAAGTGGGACGAGGTCACCATCGAGGCCAAGAAGAAGCACGTTGCCTTCGCCGTGAGCGGCTACGACGGCGGCCGCACCGTCGATTTCCGCCGCCTCGGCAACATGGGGATCACCGTCCTCGGCATGACGCAATCCTGCGAAGACGGCGTGCTAAAGATCGCGGACGATCTTGCCCGGAACATCAGCCAGGGCGACGACGCCTATCTCGACGTGCTGCGCGAGGCGGATGCCTATGTGGAGCGCAACGGGATCGACCTGCCGCCCGAGCCCGACGCCTGGACAATCGACGCGGACCCGGCCTGCATCGCCGATCCGATCCTCGAGGTCGACCTTGCGAAAGCCGGCATCCGCACGATCATCTGGGCGACGGGCTTCCGGTTCGACTTCAGCTGGCTGGACGTCAATGCCTTCCGCGAAGACGGCACGCCCTACCACAAGCGCGGCATCTCGGCGGAACCGGGGATCTACTTCCTCGGCCTGCCGGACCTGACCAACCGCGCCTCATCCTTCATCTATGGCTGCTGGTACGACGCGAAGTACATCGCGACCCATATCGGCGTGCAACGCAACTACACCGCCTACGAGAAGGCCTGAGGCGGCGCGCCCACGACCCGACGCCCGCAATGGGTGGGTCCGCGGGCGCTTTTCCGGCCGACCTGCCGCTGCCCTGCCCGAAGGAGACCCCATGCCGAACGTCATGTTCCTCAACGGCCCCAATGCCAATCTCTACGGGCTCGACCCGAACGGCACCTACGGGACCGACAGTTTTCCCCAGATCGAACGGGCCTGCATGGCGCGGGCCGAAAAGCTGGGCCTCACCCTCGATTTCCGACAATCGAACCACGAAGGCGTCCTCGTCGACTGGATCCAGGAGGCGCGGCAGAGCTGCGCCGGCCTGCTGATCAATGCCGCGGGACTGACCTATGGCTCGGTGCCGATCCTCGATGCGCTGATGGCGTTCGACGGACCGATCATCGAATGCCACATGAGCAACATCTGGAAGCGCGAGTCCTTCCGGCATCACTCCCTGATCTCGAAGACGGCGACCGGCGTGATCGCTGGCCTGGGCGTGCAGGGCTACCTTCTGGGTCTGACCGCGATGAGCGAACTGATCGCGGAGCCGCCGGCATGACGGACACGCTGGTCTTCTACAGTGGCCCCGACCCGTTCGACGACTGGCAGGACGCGCTTCGGCCCCACCTGGGCGGCGATGTTCGGATCGAGGAGGCCTCGCACGTGACGGATTCGGCCTCGGTCCGCTTCGCCCTCGTCTGGAATCCGCCCGCCGGGTTCTTCGACCGCTTCCCCAACCTCAAGCTCGTCATCAACCTCGGCGCGGGCGTCGACCGGCTCGTGGCGCGGGACGATCTGCCCGACGTGGCGATCACGCGGCTTTCCGATCCCGAGATGGGGCGGATGATGGCCGGCTATGTCCTCTTCGCGGTGCTGCGACACGCACGCGACATCCCCCATTACGAGGCCGCGCAGGCGCGCCGCGAATGGGCCTACCGCCACCCCCGCGCGATGGAGGACATCACCGTCGCGATCCTCGGGCTTGGCGAGCTCGGCGCCATGGCGGCGCTCGAGGTGGCACGGCAGGGCTGCGATACCCACGGCTGGGCCACGCGGCCCCGCGATCTGGAGGGGGTCACCGTCCATTCCGGTGAGGAGGCCCTGAGGCCGCTCCTGTCCCGCGCCGACATCGTGGTCAGCATGCTGCCCCTCACGCCCCGGACACGGCGGTTGCTGGATGCGGACGCCTTCGCCGCGATGAAACCGGGTGCGTCCTTCGTGAACGCCTCCCGCGGGGAGGTGGTGGACGAGGACGCGCTGGTGGACGCGCTCAGGTCCGGCCGGCTTTCCGGCGCGACGCTCGACGTGTTCGAGAGCGAGCCGCTCGCGCCCGATCACCCGCTCTGGACACTTCCGGGCGTTCTCATCACCCCGCATCTCGCCTCGACCGCGCTGCCCAGGAGCGCCGCCCCGCAGATCGCCCGGAATATCCGTGCCGTCCAAAGCGGCGGGAAACCCGTCAACGAGGTCTCGCGGACGCGCGGTTACTAGGCACTGGGTGAACGCCATGAAATTGGCTGGCTGGACAAGCCCCCGCCACGGGGGAGGAAATCAATTCGTTTCAACAAGATAGGTCGTCTGAAACGGTACAGCCTAAGCAGTAAGTTGAAATTTGCGAATACACCCGCGGCCCGTCCGTGCGCAGCCTTCGTCAGTGGCACCTGGCAGACAGCAAGAACCGAAGGCGGGCTATGACGGAACGAGGACGAGATCGGAGGGCCGCGCTCGCACTGCTCCCTGATCGTCGCCTGGGGCGTGGCCCCGCCCGGCCTGCCGGCGTGCGACCGAGCCCGCGCGGCGGGACCAGAGGTCCGGGTCCGGGCACCACTCAACGACTGCACACCAACAGGAGACCAGACATGAAACGTGCCTTCCTGACCGCAACGGCGCTGAGCCTTCTCGCTCCGGCCGCCCATGCCGAGACCCTCGTCGTCAGCAGCTGGGGCGGAAGCTTCCGCGACCTGATCGACCAGACCATCGCCGAGAAGTTCACCGAGGAAACCGGCGTCGAGGTCGAGTTCATCACCGGCGGCACCATCGACCGGCTGAACCAGGCAAAGCTCAGCCGGGACATGCCCGAGAGCGACATCACGTTCACGACGTCGCATATCGGATGGCTCTACAACAATGACGGGCTGTTCGAGGAGCTCGACATGTCGATGATCCCGAACGCCGAGAACCTCGTAGAACAGGCGAAGATAAGCCCGTCGCATATCGGTGCATGGGCCTACGTCTACACGATCGGTTACCTGCCGGACGCGATCCCCGAAGGCATCACCTTCGACAGCTGGGAAGACCTCTGGTCGCCCGAGCTCGAAGGCATGGTCGCCGCGCCGGACTTCGACCCCTCCCACATCATCGCCGTCGCCGCCGAGCTCGAAGGGGTCGATATCGAGAACTGGATGGAAGCCACGGACAAGCTCGAGGCGCTGAAGCCCAACTTCAAGGCGTTCTACACCAACGATGCGAACTCCCAGCAGCTGCTCTCCAGCGGCGAGACGCCGGTCCAGATCATCCTGTCGATGAACGCCTATTACATGCAGTCCCAGGGCCTCGACGTGCAGCTCGCGATCCCGGAGGAAGGCGCCGTTCTCGGCATCGACACGATGGGCATCACCGCCGGCACCGACAAGCTCGACCTGGCCTACCAGTTCATCAACGCCGCCCTCGACCCCGAAGTCCAGGCGGAGATCGCCGAAATCAAGAAGGGGAGCCCGGTCATCTCCAATGCCGAGCTTCCGGACGAGCTGGCGTCCCTGCCCGGCATCTTCACGACGCCCGAGGAGTGGGACAGCCAGACGCTGATCATCCCCCACGAACTGCGCGCCGAGAAGACCGCCGAATGGCGCCAGTGGTTCACCGAGAACATGATCGCGAACTAAGGCCCCGCCCCCGGTCCCGGCGGCAAGGGCCGCCGGGATCCCTCCTTCCCCAGACGAGCGGACGCAAGATGCAGAAGCGACCTTTCCTTGGATGGTTCACCACGCCCGCGGTCCTGATCGCCTTCGGCATCGCGGCCTCGTTCCTTGCGATCGTGCAATACAGCCTTCGCGCCCACGTGCCCGGCTCCCTTGATCCGGGCGGCTTCACGCTCGACAACTTCACGACGCTCTGGAAGGCGATCTACGGCCAGGCCTTCGTCAACACGGTCATGCTCTGCGTCTGGACGGCGCTCTTCACGCTCCTGATCGGCTATCCGCTGGCCTACGCTCTGGTGCGCACGAAGAACGCCGCGATCCGCAGCTCCATCCTGCTGATCTCGCTCACGCCGCTGTTCCTCGGCGAAATCGTGCGGACGTATTCGTGGATCATCGTGCTCGGCAACCGCGGCTTCCTGAACGGCCTTCTGATGAGCGCCGGGATCATCGATCAGCCCATCGACTTCATGTTCACGATGCTTGGCGTGGTGATCGCCCTGGTGCACTTCACCCTGCCCATCGTCGTGGTGATGCTGGCCGCCGCGCTCGCCCATATCGACCGGAACCTCGAACGCGCCGCGACCTCCCTCGGCGCCGGCCGCATCCGCGCCTTCTTGACCGTCACCCTGCCGCTTTCGACGCCCGGCATCGTCGCCGCGACGTCCACGGCCTTCGCGTGGACGTTCTCGGCCTTCGCGACGCCCCAGATGATCGGCGGCGGTCAGGTGCAGACGATCTCGACCCTCGTCTACCAGGTCGGCTTCGCATCCTTCAATTTCCCGCTCGCCGCCTCCCTCTCCCTTGTCGGCCTCGTCGTCACCGTCGCGGTCCTGGCCGTCTTCAACATCGGCATTCGGCGGCTCGAGCGGATCGGAGCGCATTGATATGAAGAAATCCTTCCTCGACAGGCTGCTCGACTGGGCCGGACGGATCGTCATCGCCCTGATCCTCGGCTTCATCCTCCTGCCCTTCCTCGTCGTCGCCATCGCCTCGCTGAACGAGAGCGCGATCCTGTCCTTCCCGCCGAAGAGCCTATCGCTGCACTGGTACGCCAACGCCTTCGAGTACCGCGACTTCGCGGACGGCCTCGTGAACTCGCTGAAGGTCGCGGCCATCGGCGCCGTCATCGCGATGATCGTGGGATCAGGCTTCGCCTATGCGCTCGACCGGTACGAGTTCTCGCTGAAATCGGTGCTGAACGGCATTCTGATGTCTCCGCTGATCATCCCCAACTTCACGATCGGCCTCGGCCTTCTGATCCTCGCGGCGTCGGCCTCCCTGCCGCGCTCGCTCTGGCTGGTGGTGAGCGTTCACGTCATCATCGTGCTGCCCTTCGTGGTGCGCTCGGTCTACGTCTCGCTGCGCAACTTCGACCGCGCCTACGAGAGCGCCGCCGAAAGCCTCGGCGGCTCGCCGCTCCACGTCCTGCTCACGATCACGCTGCCGCTCCTCGTACCGGGCCTCGTCTCGGGCGGGCTCTTCGCGGCGATCCTGTCCTTCAACGAATTCACCGCGTCGCTCTTCGTGGTGAACCAGCGCACGCAGACGCTGCCCGTCGCGATGTACAACTACGTCCGCGAATATGCCGACCCGACCCTTGCCGCCGTCTCGGTCATGTACGTGATCGTCGTCGCGGCGATGCTGCTCATCGTCCACAAAGTCTTCCGCCTCGAAAAGGTCCTCAATGTCGAGTGAGATCGCAACCGCCGTTCCGCCGGAACAACGGACCGACACCGCCGTCCAGATCGACGGGGTTCGCAAGTCCTTCTCCGGTACCGTCGCCCTCGAACCCGTCTGGCTCAAGATCCGCCGCGGCGAGTTCCTGACCCTGCTCGGCCCGTCCGGCTGCGGCAAGACAACGCTGCTCAACCTGATCGCGGGCTTTCTGGACGCCGACAAGGGCGAGCTCTTCATCGACCGGAGCCTCGTCACGCAGGTACCGCCGCACAAGCGCGAGATCGGTATCGTCTTCCAGAACTACGCGCTCTTCCCGCACATGAGCGTGGCGCAGAACGTCGCCTACGGGCTTCGGACACGCCGGGTCTCGAAGGCGGAGACGGAGGCGCGGGTCCGCGAGACGCTTGCCCTGGTGAAGCTGGAGGATTTCGCGGATCGCCGGCCCCGCCAGCTTTCGGGCGGCCAGCAGCAGCGCGTCGCCCTCGCCCGCGCCCTCGTGATCCGGCCCCGCGTCCTGCTGCTCGACGAGCCGTTCTCCGCGCTCGACCGCAACCTGCGCACCGCGATGCAGGTCGAGCTGAAGGAGATCCAGTCCTGTCTCGGCCTGACCACGGTCTTCGTCACCCATGACCAGAGCGAGGCCCTCAGCATGTCGGACCGGATCGCGGTGATGTCCCGCGGGCGCATTCGTCAGATCGGCAGTCCGGGCGAGATCTACGACCGGCCGCAGAACCGTTTCGTCTCTACCTTCGTGGGCGATGCGAACCTCTTCGACGCGACCCTCCTCGAGACGAGCGGCGACGCTGCGAGCATCGATGTCGCCGGCACGCGGGTGTGGCTCAGGACCTATCAGGACGAGATGCCGGAGCCGGGCGCCGTGACCCTCTTCGTCCGCCCCGAGAAGTGCCGTCTGACCAGAGCGGGTCAGGCGGGCACCCTTCCCGCGACGGTCGCGCTTTCTGTCTACCAGGGCAGCCATGCCGAGCTGCACCTCGACTGCTCCGCCGCCAGGGACGGCCGCGTGATGCTTCGCGTTCCGGCGAGCGAGGCGCTGCCCGTCGGCACCGCTGTCGGAATAGCGCTGCCGGATGCGGGGGCCGCCCTCTACGCGATGGAAGGAGAGACCGAATGAGCGCCAGAATGCAGGCCGTGATCGCCCGGGGCGCCGGTGGCCCGGAGGTGCTGCAGCTGGTCGAGCGGGACGTGCCCGCTCCCGGCCCCGGCGAGGTGCTGATCCGCACGGCCGCCGCCGGCGTGAACCGACCCGACATCATGCAGCGCACCGGCGCCCTGCCCGCCCCGCCGGATGCGTCCGACGTTCTGGGGCTGGAGGTCGCTGGCGAGATCGCCCGCGCAGGCGAGGGCATGGATCCCGGCCTCGTGGGACAGCGCGTCATGGCGCTGGTCAAATGCGGCGGCTACGGGAGCCACGTCATCGCGAGGGCCGACCAGTGCCTGAGGGTCCCCGAGGGACTGAACCTCGAGGAAGCGGCGGCGCTGCCCGAGGGCCTCTTCACCATCTGGCACAATCTCTTCGACCGCGGCGCGCTGAAGCCGGGCGACACCGTCCTGATCGAAGGCGGGGCCGGCGGCATCGGCACGCTCGCAACGCAGCTTGCCATCGCATGGGGCGCGCACGTGATCGCCACCGCGGGCGGCCCCGAGAAATGCGCGAGGCTCGAGCAGATGGGCGCCCGCGCCATCAATTACCGCGAGGGGGACCTCGAGGCCAACGTGATGCGGCTGACCGGCGATGCGGGCGTGGACGTCGTGCTCGACATCCTCGGCGGCGATGCGGTCAACAAACACCTCGCCTGCATGGCGCCGGGCGGCCGGCATATCGGCCTGTCCTTCATGTCCGGCATGATGGCGCCGGTGAATCTCGGCCTCGTCATGCGCAAGGGGCTATGGCTCAGCTCCTCGACCCTGCGGCCAAAGAGCGATGCGGAGAAGGCGTCGATCGCCGCGTCGGTGCGGACCCACCTTCTGCCGCTCCTCGGCGCGGGGAAGGCCCGCCCGGTCATGTCCGACGCATTTCCGCTGACCGAAGCGGCCGCCGCGCACGAATTGCTGGAAAGCGGGACGAATGTCGGAAAGATCGTCCTTACATTTGAGGAGGACACAACGCGATGAGACTATCTCTTTATTGGGGCCCGGCCTCTCCCTTCGTTCGCAAGGTCATGGTCGCGGCCCACGAGCTCGGGCTCGAGGGCAGCATCGAATTGCTGGAGAGCGCGGCGAACCCCGTCGAGCGGGACGCGCGCATCAAGGCGTTCAACCCGCTGGCCAAGGTGCCGGCCGCGCAGGCGGGCGACGGTACCGCGCTCTATGACAGCCGGGTGATCTGTGAATATCTGGACACCGAAGCCGGCGGCAGCCTCTTCCCCCCGGCCGGCCCCGCCCGCTGGACGGCGCTCCGCCGGCAGGCCCTGGCGGACGGGGTGCTCGATGCGGCCCTGCTGGTCCGCTACGAAACCCTGATCCGCCCCGAAGCGCATCGGTGGCCGCTCTGGATCGAGAAGCAGCACGAGAAGGTCTCGGACGGCCTGGGCGCGATGGAGGCCGACCTGCCGGAGCCGGACTGCCACGACATCGGCGCCATCAGCTATGCCTGCGCGCTCGGTTGGCTGGATTTCCGCTTCGGCGAGATCGGCTGGCGGGATGGCCGCTCCGCCCTCGCCGAGTGGTATGCCGGCTACGAGACCCGCCCCGCGCTGGTGGCCACCCGCCCCGGCGCCTGACGTCCATTCCCGGGCACACGCCTTCCCCTTTCCAGACGAAAGCCACCTGACATGACGCATCTCCGTCACCGCAAGTTCAACACCAAGGACACCTACCCCGAGCAGAAGCTCGACAACGATCTGTGCCAGGCGGTGGTCGCCAAAGGCGGCACGACGATCTTTCTGCGCGGTCAGTGCCCGCAGGATCTCGACACCGCCGAGAACATCGCCGGCAACGACCCGGTGGAGCAGACCCACAAGGTCATGGGCAACATCCGGCAGCTCGTCGAGGAATGCGGCGGGGAGATGGGCCACGTCACCAAGCTGGTCGTCTACCTGACCGACGTGCGTCACCGCGAGGCGGTCTACCGAACGATGGGCGAGTACATCAAGGGCGTCTTCCCGGTCTGCACCGGGCTCGTCGTCGTCGCCCTCGCCCGGCCCGAATGGCTGGTCGAAATCGACGCGACGGCCGTCATCCCGGACTGACGCCGCCGCAAGAACCGAAGTCTTGGGGGCCGGCCGCCCCCCCCTTGGGAGGATACATGACCTTTTCCATCGTCGGACACTGCACGGACACGGACATGTTCGGCATCGCGATTTCCTCGTCGTCCCCCGCCGTCGCCGCGCGATGCTCCTTCGCACGCGCCGGCGTCGGCGCGGTTGCATCGCAGAACGTCACCGATCCCCGGCTCGGCCCGCACGCGCTTGACCTGATGGAGCGCGGCGCGAGCCCGTCGGAAGCGCTGTCGATCATCGAGCGCAGCGGCTCCCACATGGCCTATCGCCAGCTCCTCGCCGTCGGGCGGTCGGGCGAGAGCGCGATCTATTCGGGCGGCCAGGTGCTCGGCCTGTGGTCCGAGGCGGAGGGACGGGACGCGGCTGCCGCCGGGAACCTCCTTGCCGATGCCGGCGTGCCCGAGGTCATGCTACAGAGCTTCGCCGCGAGCACCGGCCACCTCGGAGCCCGCCTGATCGGCGCCCTCCGCGCGGGCCTCGATGCGGGCGGAGAGGCAGGACCCGTCCATTCCGCCGGGCTCCTCGTGGTGGACAAGCAGGCCTGGCCGCTCGCCGAACTGCGTATGGACTGGACGGAAGACTGCCCCATCGCGGCGCTGGAGGCGGCCTATGCCGTCTACGCGCCCCAGATGAACGATTACGTCACACGGGCCCTCGACCCACGCGATGCGCCGTCCTACGGAGTGCCCGGGGACGATTGACCAGATCCACCGCGGGGCTGGCCGCGCGCCGGCCCGACGGGGGGATCACGACCGGTAAAAGGTCTGCCATGCCGCTGCGATTCACCCTCAGGCAACTGGAATATTTCATCGCCGTCGGCGAGGCGGGCAGCATCGCGCTCGCGGCGGAGAAGGTGAATGTCACCGCGCCTTCCATGTCCTCCGCGATCGCCCAGCTCGAAGCGGGGTTCGGCGTTCAGCTCTTCACCCGCCGGCATTCGCAGGGCTCGGTCCTGACCCCCGTCGGCGAGCGCTTCATCGAGCAGGCCCGCGCGGTCCTCGAGGCGGCGGACAAGCTCAACGACATGGCCAACATCTACACCGGCAGCGTGCGCGGCTCGCTGCGGGTCGGCTGTCTGCGAACCTTCGTGCAGTTCATGGTGCCGCAGCTGCGCCGCCGGTTCGAGGACAAGTACGAGAACGTCGATTTCAGCCAGGTCGAGCTCGACCAGGCGCAGATCTTCGACGGCCTGCTCTCCGCCCGCATCGACGTCGCGCTGACCTACGACATGTCGGTGCCGAGCGACATCGACTTCCGGCCGCTCCGCGCCCTGCCTCCCTTCGTGATGGTGGATATCGATCATCCCCTCGCCGGACGACGGGACCTGACCGTCGCGGACCTCGTGGAGCACGACATGGTCCTGCTCGACATGCCCCACAGCTCCGACTACTTCCTGTCGCTCTTTCGCGCCCATGGACACCGGCCGCGCATCGCCGAGCGCACGAGCGAGATCTCCGTGCAGCGCAGCCTCGTGGCGAACGGTTTCGGCTTCGGCATCTCCAACATGCGGACGGTGTCCGAGGGATCGATGGACGGAAAGCTGCTCCAGTTCATCCCGCTGCGAACCGAGATCCCGCCGCTGCAGCTCGGCATCGCCATGTCCCGCGCGGCCCACGTCTCCCGCACGATCCAGGCCTTCATCGACCATTGCCACGAGGCCGCAGATACGGGGAACCTGCCGGGTCTTCTGGTCTGACGGGGCCGCGCGGTTCCGCGCCGGTCGTGCGTGCCCCGCGAAGCCCCGCGCCGCCAAGGGGGCGCTTCCGCCGGTCCGGGGCCCGGCCTCCCGGCGCCGGATCAGGCTTTCACCATCTCATCGAGCGCCCGGCCGATGGTGCCGGCGTCATAGGGCTTCGTGAGGAAGCGGGCGTGCGGGAATTCCTCGACGATCGCCGGCTCCGGGCCGTAGCCGGTAGCGAAGATGAAGGGTATTTTCCGCTCCGACAGCACCCGCGCGACCGCCAGCGACGTGCCGGTGCCGAGGTTCACATCGAGAAGTGCGAAGGTCACGTCCCGGCTCTTGAGTTCGGCCAGCGCGGACTCCACCGAGGGCACCGCGACCACCCCGTCCGCCCCGAGAGACAGCAATGCCTCCTGCGCGTCCATCGAGATGATGAGGTTGTCCTCCAGAAGCAGAACGACCCCGCCGAGGCGCGCAGGCGCGATGCCCTCGGGCAGGTTCCCGGTTGCCGGCAGGGACGCCTCCTCCGTCGCCCTCCCGGCAACGAACCGGCTCGGCACACCGAAATGCGCCTTGAAGCCCGTCAGCGCGTAGTCGACGTCGGCCTTGCCGTGAAGCTCGAACGGGATCGAGCGCTCGATGATGGTGGAGCCGAAGCCCCTCCTGGTCGGCGGCGCGACCGGCGGGCCGTCCCGCTCGGTCCAGTCGAGGGAGAGCGCACCGTCCGCCTCGAGCGTGGCGCGGATCGTGACCGTGCCGTGGCTGTCCGAGAGCGCACCGTACTTGGCGGAGTTCGTCACCAGTTCGTGGAAGACGAGCGCAAGGGTGGAGAAGCCCTGCGGCTCCAGCATCACGTCATCCCCCTGAAACCGGATGCGGCCCGCCTTGTCGCCGATGAAGGCCAGCGTTTCCGTGCGGATGAGCCCGGCGAGGGAAAGCGCGCCCCACGCGCCGACGGTCAGCTGATCGTGGGCCCGGGCCAGGGCCTGGATGCGCCCGCCCAGGACGTCCGTGAACTGCTCCACGGACCCGACGCCGCTGCGGCTCTGGGCCACGAGCCCCTGTATGAGGTTGAGGATATTGCGGACGCGGTGGTTGAGCTCGCTGATCAGCAGGTCCTGCTTGTTGCTCGCGCGCTCCCGCTCCTGCCGCGCATCGTCGCTCATCTTGAGAACGACCTCGAGGAGCGTCACCCGAAGCGATTCCGCCGCCCGCAACTCGCGCTCTCGCCACGGCCTGGAGCGGTCATGCACCACTTCCTGCCATGCCTCGAAGCTCTTGCGCGGCGTGAGGCGGATGCCGTTGGGACCCGTCTCCACCGGTTTTTCGGGGTTGCCGGCCCAGGTCACCGTCTGCGCGATGGGCCGCCGGAAGAGGACGATGTAATCTCTCGGGGACCGCGAGACCGGAAGCGCCAGGATCCCGGCGGCGCGGTCTCCGAAATTCTCCGCCTTGTCGTAGACGCCGGCAACATGATCCGTGGCGAAGACGCGGCTCGCGCCGGCCGTGTTCAGGAACCGGGCGAGCCCGAGGAATTCCTCCCGCGTCGGCGTCGAGCCGAAGGCCTCGAAAGCGCCCTCCGAGTAAAGGACGATGCCGTCGTGGGGGATGACCTCCGAAATATCTCCGGCGAGATCGCTGAAGGTGCTGCTGAGGGAATTGCCGGAGGAGAGGGTGGTCAGGATGACGTCGTGCAGCTCCCGCGCGGTCTCCGCGAGGGACAGCTCCGCGTCCTGCCACCTCTGCGCCAGTTCGTACGAGAAGAGCTGCCCGAAGAGTTCCGCCGCGGTGCGCGTCTCGACGTCGACGGCGCGAGGGTCCTTGCCGTGGCAGGCGATCAGCCCCCAGAGCTTGCCGCGCACGATGATCGAGATCGACATGGAGGCGCAGACGCCCATGTTCTTCAGGTATTCGATATGGATCGGCGAGACCGCGCGCGTCGCGGCCATGGACAGATCGAGCGGCTGTCCGTCGGCGCCGATCCGGGGGACGATCCCGTGCGTCGGCGCATCGACATCCGCGATGAGGCGGATGCGGTTGCGCAGGTAGAGCGCCCGGGCCTGTTTCGGAATGTCGCTCGCGGGGTAGCGCAGTCCCATGAACGGATCCATTCCCCGCGTCGTCGCCTCGCCCACGACCTCACCCGTCTCGTCCTCGTGGAACTGGTAGACCATGACCCGGTCGAACCCGGTGAGCGCCTGAACGCAGCGCGCGGTATCGTTGAAGAAGCGCCGTTCGTCGGTGAGGCCGCTGAGCCGCGCGATCAGCGAGCGCACGGTGGACGCGGTGTCGGTCCGCCGCTTGCTGCCGGCGCGCTCGAACTCCACGATGATCGCCTGCGGGCTGACGTTGACCAACAGGTCGAACAGCTGCCCGTCGCCCAGTGCATCGACGGCGAAGATGCGCGATCCCTCCCCGTGGCGACCGGAGACCTGCACCTCGCCGCGGATGTGGTGAAGCCCCTCCCCGCCCAGAAGCTCCGACAGATGCGTGCCGACGAGATCCTCGGCTTCGCGGCCGAGGAACGTCTCCGTGTTCGCGGAGGCGTGGCGGATCATCCAGTCCGACGACAGGGCGAGAAGGCAGCCGAAATCCTGAACGTGACCGAGGAACTGAATGGGCTCCCGGTCGCAATTCGTAAGATCGACGGTGGTGTAGTCAGGCTGGCTCAAGGCGATCGGTCGTCCCGTGGCTGGCGTGCAAGGCAAAGATGGCGAAGATGGCGCGGGCATCGTCCAGGATCCGCGCCGCGCGAGGGCTTTCTGGATCCAGGGTGGCCAGAACGCCGAGGAGGCCTCTCCACTCCTCCCCCGGCCCGGTTTCGTCGAAAAGCGGCTCGTTTGCGGGTCCACCGGCCTCGATCCACTGCCGCTTCAGAACGCCGAGGCCGAACCGGGCCCCGAGAAAGACATAGCGGATCGCAAGCGGGTCGAATCCGCCCCGGGAAACACGCCCCGAACCGCCGCCTGCAAGCCGCGCGACCATGTCGAGGCACTCCGGCTCGGACCTGGCACCGCGGGCGAGACAGTCCGCCGACGCCCCTCTATGCGCAGCCAGAAAACCGGCGCGCCCCTCGGCGCCGGCGAGGTCGAAGCGGGAGAACGCCTCGTCCACCTGCGCGTGATCTTGCGCGGTGGCGGTCCTCAACAGGTGTCTCATGGTTACGTTCACGGCGACCCAACCTGCCTGCGCTCAGCGCGTTAAACAACAGCATCACGAGGCCCAAAGACCGCCTGAGCAAACCAGTTTAACCCGACGTCGCATGCCGGGCGCATTCGTCCTAGATCCAGACACCGGCGGAAAGAAGTTGCGTCGTGCCTCACGCCGGGTCACTATAGCGTCATTGATTGTAGTTTTAAGTGGGTCGTCAGATGGTGGGCCTGTTCAGACCGGCGACGTTGGTGCTGGTCCTCATTCTTTTTTTCTCCGGGAGTGGTGCGGCTTTGGCTAAGGACTTCATTCTCTGCTCGCCGGTCGACGGCCGCCTGGTCTCCGAAGACGGGGCCCCCGTTTCAGGCGCGGACGTGACCCGCGCATGGACCTGGGGCAAGAAGACCGGCGCGGATACCGTCACCACGGACCCATCCGGCGGCTTCAGCTTCGGCACCGTGACCGGACGGAGCTTCCTTGCCAGCCTGCTGCCCCACGAACCCGTCGTGGAGCAGGTTTTCACCGCGGTGGCGGACGGTTCCGCCACGACGATACTCACGCTCTACAAGCATGACTACAATCTGAACGGCGAGCTCGACGGAGCCCCTCTCCGCATGGAGTGCACCGCTGGAGCAGAGCCGGCTGCCGGAGGCTTTTTCTACGGCACCTGCCGCCCGATGGGCGACTGACCAAGGCCGGATCGGGCCTCTCGCCCGGCCCGGACAGACATATTTCCAGATCAACCCGTTTTTCCTCGGAGTTCAAAGGATGACACTGCTTTCCGGCGCCATGGCCGCGCAACTTTCCCAAGCCGTTTACAACCTCCGCATGAACGAGAACCTCGTTGCATCGATTGCCGGCAACAGCGCCAATAGCTCGATCCTCGACGCGTTCGACATCGACCAGAGCGCGACCCGTCTGACCGGTCGCTCCGGCGCATTCGTCCGGCCCGAAACGGGCTTCGGCATGCTGCTGAAGAAGCGCGGGACCCAAGGAGAATACGCCCTTGTCTGCCGCGGCACGCATTTCTCCTCCGGAGCGGACTGGGCCTCCAACTTCAACATCGCGCTCGACCGGGGGCCCGGGGGCTACCCCGTGCATGCCGGCTTCCACAGGGTCTACAAGTCCATGGCGTTGCAGGTGCGGGAGGCGCTTCGCGGCAAGAACCTCACGACGCTGCATGTCTGCGGACACTCCCTCGGCGGGGCCATCGCGACGATGTTCGCCGCCGAGTACGGCTTCGCCGAGCGGGCGGACGTCAAGCTCTACACCTTCGGCGCGCCGCGGGCGGGAACGGCGTTCTTCACCCGCCCGCTGACCCGCAAGCTCGGCACCCACAATGTCCGCCGTGTCTACGCGCTGGCCGATCCCGTGCCGATGATCCCGGTCTTTCCGTTCTGCCATCCAGAGGATTGCGACTATTCCGTCGACGGCGGGCAGGGCACGATCAGCGTCGACGCGCATTCGATGAAGCAGACCTACATCCCCGGAATGCCGGCCTCGGGCTGGCCGGTGCGGGTGAACGTTCCGAACTTCCACGATGTTAATTACTGGCTGAACAAGGCCGAGGGGCGGAACATGTTCTCCTCTGCCGCCTTCTGGGCGCTCGGCAAGGCGTTGAAGGGCATCATCGCCCTGGCGGAGGTCGTGCTCGGCAGCGTCCTGACCGCCGCGATGACCATTCTCGACCAACTCGCGGCGATGCTCGTCCACGCCGCCCGGCTCTCCGCGAAGATCGGCTCCTACCTCTTGCGCTTCGTGAAGGCGGTGATGAAATTCGTCGGCCGCAGCACGACCACGGCCCTGAACAGCTCGGCCGACGTGACCTCAGCCTTCCTGCGCTACGCGCTGGAGTTGATGATGCGCGGCGTGGGTGCCGCCGCCTCCCGAGCGGTCAACCTGCTGACGTGACCTGAGGCGGGGGCGCGCCGCACTCATTGCGGCGCGCCCCCCGCTTTCCTCACTGCTCGACCAGTTCCCAGGGCCGGGTATAGGCGCTGAGGGCCCGCTGGACATCTTCGGCGCCAGCGCCGTCCCCCACCTTCAGTCGCGCGACGAGACCGCGTTTCTTGTCCTCGACGACCTCGACCACCTCGGCGCCCACCCCGGCCTCGGACAGGGCGGCGTCGTAGACGCGGGCGATGGCCCGCTTGCGCAGCTCCGGCTTGAAGATCTTGCCCACCGCCGTCTTCGGCAGCTCGTCCATGATCTCGAGATACTTCGGCACCGCGGCCCGCTCGGAGATGCGGTCGCGCGCGAAATCCAGCAGCTCCGCTTCCGTCACCGTCGCGCCCTTGACGAGCTCGACATAGGCGCAGGGCAGCTCGCCCGAATGCGCGTCCGGCTGGCCGATGGCACCGCTGAGCGCGACCTCCTCATGGGCGGACAACGCTTCCTCGATCACGGCGGGATCGATGTTGTGACCGCCGCGGATGATGAGGTCCTTCGCGCGCCCGGTGATCCAGAGATAGCCATCCGCGTCGAGGCGCCCCAGATCGCCGGTCCTGAGATACCGATCGTAGTGGAACAGTTCCTTGTTCTTGGCCGCCTCGGTGTAGGTCGAGCCGGGGAAGACGCCCGGATTGGCGACGCAGATCTCGCCCACCACATCCGTCTCGCACTCGGTCACCTCGCCGCCCTTGTGCACCAGGATGCGAACGTCGGTATAGGGGAACGGCACACCCACGGAGCCGATCTTCTTCTCCCCCTCAACCGGGTTGATCGAGACGAGACAGGTCGCCTCCGTCAGGCCGTAACCCTCGCAGATCGTCACCCCCGTCGCCTTCTCGAACCGGCGGAAGAGTTCGACCGGAAGCGGGGAGGAGCCGGAGAAAGCGGTCTTGAGGGTGGACAGATCAGCATCCACCGGGCGCTGCATCAGTGCGGCGAAGGCGGTCGGAACGCCGACGACGAAGGTGACCTTCCAGCGCTCGACCAGCTTCCAGAAATTGTCGAACGTCCCCTCCCCGCGATAGCCGGCGGGTGTCGGGAAGACGACATGCGCGCCGGAGGAGAGCGCTGACATCAGGATCGGATACACCGCGAAGACATGGAAGACCGGCAGCGGGCAGATCACGACGTCCCGGTCGTCGAACAGCAGCTCGGAGCCGAGCCAGCCGTTGTAGATCATGCCCGAATGAAGGTGCTGGGCCACCTTGGGCATCCCGGTCGTACCGCCGGTATGGAAGTAGGCCCCGACACGGTCGCCATCACTTTCGGTGAAATCGAGCGCGCCCGCGTTCTGCGTCGCGATCGCCTTGCGGAACTCCTGGACGGTGGCGTTGTGGGTCGCCTTGTTCTTGGGACGGATCGCCGGGATGATGAGCTTCTTGAGGCCCGTCACGTAGCGCAGCAGATCGACTTCCAGAACGTGCTTCACGTTCGGTGCATGGGCGACGGCCTCGGCGGCCTTCTGGGCGACGTCGGTCTTGGGGAAGGACTTCAGCGTGACCAGAACCTTCGCCCCGGTCTCCCGCAGGATCGATGCGATCTGCTGCGGCTCAAGAAGCGGGTTGATCGGGTTCACGATCCCGGCCGTCGCGCCGGCCAGAAGCGTGACGACGGCCTCGTTGCAATTGGGCAGCAGGAACGCGACGGCGTCCGTTTCCCCGACGCCGAGGGAGCGGAAGAGATTGGCGGCCTGCGTGACCTGCGCCCGCAGCTCCTCCCAGCTGAGCGTCTCGGCCTTCGCGCCGGGATCCGAGAAGAGCTGGTAGCTGATCGCCGGCGCGGCGGCATAGGATCCTGCCGTCCGGGCCAGAAGGGCGTGGACGCTGACGGGGAGGTCGCGCGCCTTCCACGGCATTTCATCGGTGTAACGGCGCGCATCTGCGGCACTGGCGAACGGCATGCTGATCTCTCCTCCCAGAACCCCAGCAGGTGGCCGGGTTCATCCCACAGTCAAGTCTGGAAGGCTTGCGCCGAGCCGGCAACCCTGACGCGGCGACAGACTAGGCCGCGCTCGCGCCGTCGGTGAACTGGAGCCGCGCGAGGCGGGCATAGAGGCCCCCTTCGGCGACGAGCGCGTCATGGGTTCCGGACGCGACGATCCGGCCGCTTTCGAAGACGAGGATCCTGTCCGCCTGCTTCACCGTGGCGAGGCGGTGCGCGACGATGATCGTCGTCCGGCCCTGGGACAGCGCGCCCACCGCATCCTGAACCGCCCGCTCGCTTTCGGCATCGAGCGCGCTCGTCGCCTCGTCGAGCAGCAGGACCGGCGCGTCCCGCAGGATCGCGCGGGCGATGGCAATGCGCTGCTTCTGCCCGCCGGACAGCATCACCCCGCGTTCGCCGACCTCCGTATCGTAGCCCTCGGGCAGATCGAGAACGAAATCGTGCGCCGCGGCGGCCGCGGCGGCCGCCTCGACCTCGGCGTCGCCTGCCTCGGGCCGGCCGAAGCGGATGTTGTCCCGCACGGAGCCGGAGAAGATCACGGGATCCTGCGGCACCAGCGCGATGGCCCGGCGGAAGGCGGCGCGCGTCATGTCCGACAGCGGCACCCCGTCGAGACGGATCCGGCCGGAGGCGGGATCGTAGAACCGCAGGAGAAGCTGGAGCACCGTGCTCTTGCCGGCGCCGGACGGGCCGACCAGCGCGACCGTCTCCCCCGGCGCAATGCTGAAGGAGACCTCGTTCAGCGCCCTCTCGCCCGGGCGGGACGGATAGTGGAAGGAAACGTCCTCGAACGCGATCTCCCCCCTTGGCGCGGCCGTCATGATCTGCGGCACGTCGGGATCGTGCACGCTGTCGGCCGCGGCGAGGAGTTCGATCAACCGCTCGGTTGCGCCGGCTGCGCGCTGGAGTTCGCCCCAGATTTCGGACAGCGCGGCGACGGAGCCGGCCATGATCCCCGAGTAGATCAGGAACTGCACCAGCTCGCCCCCTGTCATGGCGCCCGCGCCGACATCCCGCGCTCCGATCCAGAGCGTGCCGAGGATCCCGGAGAAGACGACGAAGATGATGATGACGGTCAGGAGCGCGCGCACCGTGATCCGCGCCTTGGCGGCGACGAAGCTTTTTTCCGTGACTTCGGCGAAGCGCGCACTGGTCGCGCCTTCCGCGCTGAAGGCCTGGACCGTCTGCGCGGCCTGCAGGGCTTCGGAGGCCCGGCCGGAGCTTTCGGCGATCAGATCCTGGTTGTCGCGGCTGAGATGCCGCAGCCGGCGGCCAAGCGCCACGATCGGCAGCGCGACAAGCGGCACGATGCCGAGCACCATCAGCGTCAGCTTGGGCGACGTGACGAGCATCATCACGAGACCGCCGGCGAACAGAAGGACGTTGCGCAGGAACCAGGAGACGGAAGAGCCGACGACCGAGAGGAGGAGCGTCGTGTCCGTCGTGATCCGGCTCAGCACCTCGCCCGTCATCAACCGCTCGTAGAAGGTCGGGCTCATCCCGATCATCCTGTCGAACACCGCCATGCGGATGTCCGCCACGACCCGCTCGCCGAGGCGTGTGACCACGAGATACCGAAGGCCCGTCCCCATGGCGAAGATTGCGGCGAGCAGGAATGCGGCGAGGAAGTACCGGTCGAGGAGGGCGAAATCCCCGCCGGCAAAGCCGTCCACCACGCGGCGCGCGGCGAGCGGAAGAACAAGCGAGACCCCCGCAGTCAGGCACAGGGCGAAGAGTGCGAGAGCGACCTTGCCGCGATAGGGGGCGAAGAAGGGGGCCAGTCCGCGCAACGCTCCCACCCGGCGCGAGCCCGCGCGTTCTTCCGTCTGACCTGACATGCTGGCTCCTGCTCTTTCGGGCGCGGATAGCCCCCCGGGCGCTTCGAATCAACTCGCCCCCGGACCCTTGCGTCCCTATGGCGCGGGCGAATCGGTTCCCGGCTACCCGAATCGCGGCCCGGATCAGGTCAGAATTCCTGACAGTCTTTTAAACAGGTCTTGCAAGCTTGAATTGCGAAATGCAAATTGGACTTCGGAATTGCAATAACCGTGAAAAAGATCACAGCCAATTTGAAACTACCTTAGGTTGATCGTCTCTGCACTCTGAGAAAGATTGTGTTGAAAATATGTCTCAGCGCACACGTAGGGCGCCGCATTTAAGTTAACCTTACGTTTACCTCTTCCCCGAATGCGGAAGTTGTGGTCAATGACGGTCAGGCCCGGCGGATTTTCGCACATCGCTCGGGCAGTGTTTTTTGACCGAGTTCCAGGGTACCGTGCATGTGTATTTTTGCGCAGCCGCTTCCCGTGTCGTTTTGGGAGGCCGCCTTATGAAACTTCGCGCTTTTACCTATATCCTGTGCGGAGCAATGCCTCTTGTCTCCGCGTGCGACGAAGCCCGCGTCTCCAGGGACGTGAATTCTCCCTTCGCCGCCGTGGACGATGAGGGCCCCCTTTCATGTGACGACCGTGAAACGGCCGTGATGTACACCAAGGAAGGCGCGGCCATTCCGGTCGAGCCCCTGATCGACGGAGACGATTGCGTCGCCGCCGTCGTCGTTGCCGCCTGCCCCGATGGCAGCAGCCCGGGGGCGGGCGGCACCGCAGGCCTCGTGAGCGGCAATTGCGGGTCCGAAGAGGACGACGACGACGACACGTCTCAGAACCCCGAAGACCCGGAAAACCCTGACAATCCAAGCGGTCCGGACGACGAGGAGGAGGAATCCTCCGCCGAAGCCGGTGGCGGCTCGTCTGGCGCAAGTGCCAGCCAGGGGGACGAAAACAGCGCGGCCGAGGCCGGCGGCGGGTCCGCCGGGGCCTCCGCCAGCCAGGGCAACCAGGCCTCCGCGGCCCGGGCCGGCGGCGGGCGGGCCTCCGCCAGCGCAAGCCAGGGCGGCCAGAGATCCGGGTCCCCGAGCTCTCCGACATCCCCCACGGCGCCGACGGCACCGTCCTCCCCCAATACCAGCTCGCTGAATTGAT
Organism: Tropicimonas omnivorans; assembly: GCF_031846565.1. NCBI lineage: Bacteria > Pseudomonadati > Pseudomonadota > Alphaproteobacteria > Rhodobacterales > Roseobacteraceae > Tropicimonas > Tropicimonas omnivorans. The sequence continues at coordinate 67,150 of NZ_JAVRHL010000001.1, forward strand.
GAGATAGCAAAGACGGGCCCAGGCCCGATTATAATTATCCCGGGCGGAATGGGCGGCATTAAACGACCGCTGGAACCTGGGAAATCGCAACGAGGGTGACAAGATGAATAAGGCATTTAGTGCCGTGGTTCTGCTCGGCCTGATGACAGCCAGTGCAACCGCGACGGCGCAGGAACTTTCGGCAGGCCGGTCGTGGTCCGGAAGCTGGGGCTTCGGAAACAGCAGCGAAAAGAACTACCGCCTGACAGTGGCCGATACGCAGAAGAAGCTCGAAGAGGGCTACTACGACGCAATCGGCCGCAATACGCTCAACACCTATTACGACCATTCCGTCGGCGCGATGTCGGTTGAGGCGGCCGAAGGGTCCTCCGTCACGGTCGAGCAGCGCACCGCGGACGGTACCGGCAACACCACGTCGACCACCACCATCGGCGCCCAGACCAACACCACGACCGACATCAGCATAGACGGCAGCGGAAACACCATCGGCATCGGCTCCTCCGCCGATTCGAATGGCTGCCAGGATGGCTCCATCCAGATGTCGACCTCCGTCGTCGACGGGATCGACATCTCCTCGGGCACGTCCTCGTCGGCATCCAACTCCGGCGGAATGACCTGCTGAGCCCCCCATGATCAGGCCAGCCAAAATAGTCGCCACCCTCGCTCTCTGCGCAGCCACCGCTGCGTGCAGCATGGGTGCGGGAGTGAAGAAGGACATGTCCCTCATCGAGGGGCCTGCCATCGTCGATATCGTGACGCCCTTCGACGACGCGCTCGCCTGCCTCAAGGGGAAGGTCAACGGCTCCCTCACCTTCGCTGTCGGAGGGATTCCGGACCAGACCGGCACCTACCAGAACAACTCCGAAGGGACCGGCAAGTTCGTCACCCAGGGCGCGGGTGACATCGTCCAGTCCGCCCTCTTCAAGACCGGCGTCACGCTGATCAACCGGCGCGACATGGGCACATCCGCCCTCGAGGGACAGTGGGGCCTGATCGACCTTCAGCGCCAGATCCCTGCGACCTTCGTCATCACCGGCTCCATCAACTCGCTGGACTTCATTCCCGGCGGCGGCGCGGGCGTCTCGATCGCCGGCGTCGGCCCGAACTATCGCCAGAACCGCGTCCTCGTCGGCCTCGACCTGGCCGTGACCCATGTCCCGACCGGGCGGATCTACGGCAACGTCGCCCTGCGCAAGCAGATCTTCGCGGACGAGTACAACCTCTTCGGCACCAGGCTGACCGGCGGCAACGTCGTCGATATCGAGGCGGGCTCGTCCCGGCGCGAGGCGGTCAACTATGCCCTCCGGCAGATGCTCCAGCTCGCGACCTTCGAGCTCCTGGCGCAGATGATGCCGCCCGAGAAGTACGAGTTCTGCGTCGACCTGCTGGACGAGGAGGTCGGCTCCGTCACCGGCATCGCAACCACGGGCGAGCAGCTCCGCGACCTCAATGCCAAGCGGCGCGAGCAGTACACGGCCCTGTCCTCCTCCGGCGCCGACGCGCAGATCGCCCCGACGGCGGCGAGCGCCCCTGAGACAGCGGCGGCACCGGCAGCAGCGGCACGGCCGGCGGCGGAGCGCACCGCGGCGCCGGCGGCGGTCCGAACGAGCCCCCTTGCGGCGAAGCTCGAGGATCCCGCCAGGGACAAGACCCGCGCCCATCTCGCGCGGGAGCAGCAGGCACGGGAACTCGCCGAGAAAGCGGAGGCCGAGCGCCGCGACCGGGCGGAGATCGAGGCACGGGCAGCCGCCGCCAAGGCGTCGCCGGCCTGCGTCGGTCCCCGGCTCGACTGCGTGCCGCGGCAGCCGCAACCCGTGAAAGCCGGAGCGGTCAACGCCGCCCCGCAGCAGACATCGCCGGCAACGCCAGAAGAGGCCGAGGCGGCAGCGAACGAGGGACTGTCCGGGGAGGAGATCGCCGGCTGACCACGCGAGAATGCGCGATCCTGAAAGGACCCGCATAGGTGCCGCCGCACCCTTTATCAGTGACCCAACCAGCATGGCGGAAGGCTGGACGGAGCGAAGGGACTTTAAAAAATGACCACGAAACTTCTCCTCAGCGCGGCCACGGCCGCCCTTCTGACCGCCGGCGGCGCCTCCGCCCAGGTCGTCGACGCGTTCAACGGCCTCAGCGATGATGTCCTTGCCAGCGTGCCGGCATCGTTCGCCGCCGTTGCGCTGAACGACATGGCCATCGACGGCTCCATCAACGTCACCGTCGACGGCGTTTCGGGCGGCGCATTCGACTTCTCGGGCTCCACGGCGTCCGAGAACGAAGAAGAGGCGTCCAACTCCTCGAGCGACAACTCGATCGATTTCGACATCACGAGCATCTCGAGCGAACTCAGCGCCGCTACTGATGGCGTGGCGTCCGATACGTTCGGCAACAACGTCGACGGCACCGGCGCGTTCGAAGGCTCCTTCGATGAGGACCTGACCAACGTGACCGACACCGCGAGCGAAGCGGCCAGCTCCGCGAGCAGCGCCTCGAACTCGACCACCGAACTCTCCGGCAACATCAACGCCTCGACCCAGTCGATCGGTGACATCAAGTCGCTGGCCGCCGGCGCCGTCAACACCGGCAACTTCGACCTGACCGAGAACGGTGCGATCATCGACTCCAGCTCGGCCGCCAACACGAGCAACACGATGTCCGAAGCCATGGCTTCCGCCACCTTCGGCTCCGGCATCGGCGTCATCAGCGCCGCGATCAACGACGACAGCGAGAACAACGGCGCCACGATCAACGGCTCGATCACCGCCTCCCTCGGCGCCGGCAACATCGGCGTTGGCGACATCGGCTCCACCGCCGCCGGTGCGATCAACACCTCCGAAGTCAACGCCACGTTCTTCGGCACGGGCTGCGGCGGCACCTGCCTCGACAACGACGACGACGACAACTGATCGAATACCGGGATCCGAGTAAGTCACCACTCGGGGACCACACCTGGGGCCGCGCATCGCGCGGCCCTTTTTTCGTGCCGCCGGACCGGGCGTCGATGCAAGAGCGCCGCCGAACGGGGCGTCGATGCAAGAGCGCCGCGGGGCGTATCGCGGCCGCATTCGGACGGCAGCCGTTTCGCAGCATCTAAAAAAAGGAAGTGGAGCGGGTAGCGGGAATCGAACCCGCACGACTAGCTTGGAAGGCTAGGGCGCTACCATTACACCATACCCGCGCTGACCCTTGGCTTAGGCCATGCCCCGGCCACGGTCAAGCGAGCGACCCCGCTACGACCTGTTCCATTCCCGGGCGCGGTCCTTGAGAAAGCTCGTGAAGGCATGGACGCGGGCGGTGCGGTGCAGATCGACATGGGTGACGAGCCAGATCGGCGTCGCCCAGTCCTCCCGAGGGGCCAGCATCTGGACGATGTCGTCCCGCTCATCGGCATCCCACTGGAACATGAATCCGCAGCCAAGGCCGGCCTCGATCGCGTCGCGGGACACCCGCGTGTCGTTGGCGCGGAAGACGATCTGCTCGACCGGGATCGTCGCATCCATCCAGCGCGCGAAGGGGGCCCTGCTGTCTTCCATGTCGGGCGAGATGAAGCGGTGCTTCGTCCACTCGCCCTCCTTCATCGGCCCGTATCGGTCCACGTAGGCGCGGGAGGCATAGAGGCCGATGGAGGTCTCCCCGATCTTCTGGACGATGTTGTCCGGCTCCTTGGGCTGGGCGCCGAAGCGCAGGGCGACATGCGCCTCGCCGTATTCGAGCCGGAAGAGACGGCTGTCGGTGATGAAGCGGATACGCACGCCCGGATGCTCTTCCATGAAATCCTGGAGGATCGGCGTCAGCCGGGGGGCGAGCGCGAGGATCGTGGTGACGACGAGTTCGCCGGAGACATCCGTCCCCCGCCCCTTCAGCCGCCCGGTGAGCTGTTCGAGCTGATCGTCGAGCGCGGCCGCGACCTTGAGGAGCTCCTCGCCGTTGTCGGTCGGCGTGTAGCCCCGCGCATGGCGCTGGAAGAGCTTGGTCGACAGGCGCGCCTCCAGTGCATCGACATGGCGGATCACCGTCGCATGGTGTACACCGAGGGCCTGCGCCGCACCCGATACGGTGCCCAGGCGGGCCACCTGGTAGGCGGTCCGGATTTCGTCCCAGCTTCCAGGCGTCATGCCGGAGGTCTCCTGAACAGAGGGATGCCGCGGCGGAGCCGCTGGCAGGGGATATGTGCAGATGTGCCCTAATATGTGCATCTGCGCAAGCACGCCGCGCGCGGGCGCACGAATCTGTCAGGAACGTCTTGACTCGACCGCCCCCGGCGGCGTATCGGCCCCGCAAACCCGGAGATCGCCAGATTTCCGGTCCCCCTCATATGGGGGATCGCCGCCGGTCAGCGCGTTGCGCCCACCGGCGTAGCTGGCGTTTGCGGGTCCGATTGAGCCGAGACGGCAAGGAGCCGCGCGATGTTCGAAAGCCTGTCAGACCGCCTGTCCGGCGTGTTCGAGCGCCTGACGAAACAGGGCGCCCTGAGCGAAGACGACGTCAAGACGGCGCTGCGCGAGGTTCGCGTCGCGCTTCTGGAGGCGGACGTGTCGCTGCCGGTCGCCCGGAACTTCGTGAAGGCGGTGCAGGACAAGGCGACGGGCCAGGCCGTCACGAAATCCGTCACGCCCGGCCAGCAGGTCGTGAAGATCGTCCATGACGAGCTGATCGCGGTGCTGACGGGCGAAGGCGAGCCGGGCAGCCTGAAGATCGACAATGCCCCTGCCCCGATCCTGATGGTCGGCCTCCAGGGCTCGGGCAAGACGACGACGACCGCCAAGCTCGCCAAGCGGCTCAAGGAGCGGCAGAACAAGCGGGTCCTCATGGCCTCGCTCGACGTGAACCGCCCCGCCGCCATGGAGCAGCTCGCGATCCTCGGCCAGCAGGTCGGCGTCGATACGCTGGCCATCGTTCCGGGCGAGCGCCCCGAACAGATCGCCCAGCGGGCCAAGACGCAGGCCTCCCTCGGCGGCTATGACGTCTATATGCTCGACACCGCGGGCCGCCTCCATATCGACGAGGCGCTGATCGCCGAGGCCGCCGCGGTCCGGGACATCGTGAAGCCCCGCGAGACGCTGCTCGTGGTGGATGGCCTCACCGGCCAGGACGCGGTGAACGTCGCCGAGGAGTTCGACGGCAAGATCGGTGTCTCGGGCGTCGTGCTGACCCGGATGGACGGCGACGGGCGCGGCGGCGCGGCCCTGTCCATGCGCGCCGTCACCGGCAAGCCCATCAAGTTCGTCGGCCTCGGCGAGAAGATGGACGCCATCGAGGAGTTCCACCCCGAGCGGATCGCCGGCCGGATCCTCGGCATGGGCGACATCGTCTCGCTGGTCGAGAAGGCGCAGCAGACCATCGAGGCCGAACAGGCTGAGAAGATGATGAAGCGGCTCCAGAAGGGCCACTTCTCCATGAACGATCTGCGCATGCAACTCGAACAGATGATGAAGATGGGCGGCATGGAAGGCGTCATGGGAATGATGCCGGGCATGGGCAAGATGAAGGGCAAGATGGGCGAGGCCGGGTTCGACGACCGGATGATCAAGCGCCAGATCGCCCTGATCCAGTCCATGACCAAGAAGGAACGCGCCAACCCCGCCATCCTGCAGGCGAGCCGCAAGAAGCGGATCGCCGCTGGCGCTGGCCTCGAGGTGCAGGAACTCAACCGTCTTCTGAAGATGCACCGCCAGATGGCGGACATGATGAAGAAGATGGGCAAGAAGGGCCTTCTGAAGCAGATGATGGGCGGCATGTTCGGCAAGGGCGAGCAGCCCGATCCGGCCGCGCTTCAGGGCATGGATGCGGCGACGATGCAGAAGGCCGCCCGCCAGCTTCAGGGCGGGATGCCCGGGATGGGCGGCTTCGGCGGCGGCGGGCTGCCCTCCGGTCTCAGCGGACTGGGGAAGAAGCGATGAACCTGCTCTCTCAGTCGCCCCGTCCGGGGACGATCGCGTCATGATGGCCACCGGCATGTCTTCTGGGGGCACGGCGCCCGGCGCCTATGATCACGCCGCCATGCTCGGCGCCGTGATGCCGGTCCTCTTGACCGCGCGCCTGCGCCTGCGCGCGCCGCGTCTCTCCGATTTCGAGGCGTGGCACATCGTGACGGGCGGATCGCGGGATGCGGCTCACGCGCGCTTCGGCTCCATGCTGGCCGGCTGGTCGCTGGACGGCACCGGGTACTGGGTGGCCGAGCGACGTCAGGGCGGCGGCATCGCGGGCTTCGTCCCCGTCGCGGCCGAGAGCGAGGGGCCCGGACCCGTCCGCCTCATGCGCCCGGCGGCCGAGCGCGCCGGCCTCGGCGAGGAAGCGTCCATCGCCGCCGCGGATCATGCCCGCGCCCTCACCGGCCCGCGGAACTACGTCTCGTACCTCGATACCGCGATCCTGCGCTCCGCCCGGCGCGCCGGCGCGGCTGCCCTTCCGTCCGGGAGGCGCGCATGAACGCGGATTCCGCCTCCCGCGCCGCGTCGCTGCTGCGCGAGCATCGCGAGAGCATCGACCGCCTCGATGCGATCCTCGTCTACACGCTCGGCGAGCGGTTCAAGCACACCCAGGCCGTGGGCCGGCTCAAGGCCAGCCACGACCTGCCCCCCTCCGACCCGGCCCGTGAAGAAGCGCAGATCGCACGGCTGGAGGATCTCGCGAAGCAGGCCGATCTCGACCCCGACTTCGCGCGCAAGTTCCTGAACTTCATCATTCAGGAAGTCATCAAGCACCACGAAGCCCACAAGGATTCCGCCGGAGAGACCGGCGCGACCGCCATCAAGGAGTAAACACCATGGCCATGAAGATCCGCCTGTCCCGCGGGGGCAGCAACAAGCGTCCGTTCTACCGCATCGTCGCCGCCGACAGCCGCATGCCCCGCGACGGCCGCTTCATCGAGAAGCTCGGCACCTACAACCCGCTCCTGCCCAAGGACAGCGAGGACCGCGTGAAGATGGACGTCGAGCGCGTGCAGCACTGGATCGCCCAGGGCGCCCAGCCGACCGACCGAATCGCGCGGATGCTCGAGGCCGCCGGCGTGCGCGACAAGGCCGAGCGCAACAACCCCAACAAGGCGAAGCCGGGCAAGAAGGCGCAGGACCGCGCCAGCGAGCGCGCTGCGCGCGACGCCGCGGCCAAGGAAGCGGCCGAGGCGCCCGCCGAGGAAGCCTCCGCGGAGTGATCCGAGCCGCCGGCCCGCGCTGATCATGGCGCGGGCCGGTCCGGGCGCCCGGCCGCCCCTGTCCGGAGGGACCCCCATGACTCATCCCGAGCGCGTCTGCGTCGCGGCAATCGCCGGCTCCTTCGGAGTGCGCGGTGAAGTGCGCCTCAAGAGTTTCACGGCCGATCCCGAGGCCGTCGCGGACTATGCGCCGCTGACCACCGAGGACGGCGCGCGCAGCTTCGATCTCACCCTCGGCAAATCGATCAAGGGTGCCTTTGCGGCGCGCCTCTCCGGCGTGCGCACCAAGGAGGAGGCGGATGCCCTCAAGGGCACGCGGCTCTTCGCGCTGCGCTCGAAGATGCCCGATCTGCCGGATGACGAATTCTATCACGCCGACCTGATCGGCCTCGAGGTCGTCGATACCGGCGGCACGGTGCTCGGACGCATCCGCGCGATCCACGATCACGGCGCCGGGGACCTGCTCGAGATCTACGGGCCGGGCCTCAAATCTACCGTCCTCGTCCCCTTCACCCGCGAGATCGTTCCGACAGTGGACATCGCGGCGGGGAGGATCGTCGCGGATCCGCCCGAGGGACTGTTCTGATCCCTCTGCCTGCCGCGGGGAACTCCGGAATGCGATCTGCCGTTGCCCTTCGGCCCGCGATCCTGCGGGCGGACATCAAAGGCAGGTCCCATGCTGGAAATCATTCTCATCCTTCTCGCCGTGGCCGCGATCGCGGCCTTGCTCGGCTTCAACTCCATTTCCGGCGTGGCCCTGACCGGCGCGAAGTTTCTGATCGGGATCGTCCTTGTCCTCTTCGTCCTGGTCGTCCTTGGAATTATCGCCATCGCGTGATCGCGCGGCGTTTCGCGAGAGCGGGCGGCACGCTATGTTGGGTGCCACCCGCTCTGCCCGAGGATCCGATGCGCCGGCCGCTGACCGTCATAGCAACGCTGCTGTTCTACGCCGCTCCCGTCGCGGCCGGCGCGGGAGGCGCGCCCTACTGGTCCATCGGTGTCTTCGCCGCCCTCGGCGCGGTCTGGCTCGGGGTGTCGCGCCCCGGCCGCCCGGCGGGCGCCCTGCTGCTCGCGTTTCCGGTCGTGGCGCTTGGCGCAGCTGTGCTTCTGGCCGCCGGCATCACCGTGCATGACGTTCTCGATTTGCCGGTCCTGCCCGTTCTTCCCTTTGCGGTGCTCTCCCTTCTTGCCATCGTCCTGATGCGCGCCGCGCGCCGCGGCGATGCAAGGATCGCACCGGTCGACCGGGAGATCGCCGCCCATGTGGACGGGGTGATCGTGAGAGCGGAGGCGGAGGGGCGCCAACCTTCGGAGCCGGTCCTCCGCGCCCTTGCCCGTCTCGACTCGCTGCCCGAAGTGGCTCCGCGCCTCGGTCACGTCGAAGACGCGCTGACCCCTCTGCTGCTCGATCCGGGCGAGGCTCCTGCCGGGATGGATCGCCTTCTTGCGCGCCATGACAGCACCCGTGCTCCGCGTGACCGCCTCGCAGTCGTCCTTCTCGCGACCCACCCCGTCGCCGTGCCGCGTCTGGCCGGCCGGGGTGACGTGCCGCGGGCGTTCGAAACCGTGGTCGGCGCGGCGGACGCGCCGCTTCTGTGGCAGTTCGCCGACTGCTCCGATGCGCTTCTGGACGTCCTGCCCGATGCGGCGGCCGGGATGCCCCGCCCCGCGCGGCTCGACGACATCGCAGGCCAGATCGCGGCCCGGCACCCCGAGGAGGCCGAAGCGCTGACCCGCCTCGCCCGCCGCCTGGAAACCCTGGGCGAGACGGCATGAGCGACATCGACGACCCCCGGAGCGACGGCGACCCGGTCATGCGCTCACACGGGCGGCTCGCGATCTCCGCAAGCGTGCGCCCGCGCGAGTTGATGACGCCCAATCCGCGCCTCAAGGACGCCTGGACGGCGCGGATCATCACGCTCTTTCCCGAGGCCTTCCCCGGCACGCTTGGCCTGTCCCTGACCGGCAAGGCGCTGAACGAGGGGCTCTGGGCGCTCGAGCCTATCGATCTGCGCGCCTTCGGCGTCGGCAAGCATCGCAACGTGGATGACACGCCAGCGGGCGGCGGCGCCGGCATGGTCCTCCGCCCCGACGTGGTGGATCGCGCCCTTGGGGTTGCCGCCGCGGGCACACCTGGGGACCGCGCCCGCTGGCCCGTCCTCTACCTGTCCCCCCGCGGCAAGCCGTTCCGGCAGGCCGATGCGGAGCGCTGGTCGAAAGCGGAGGGCATGACGCTTCTGTGCGGGCGGTTCGAGGGCGTGGACGAGCGCGTTCTGGAGGCGCGCGGGGTCGAGGAAGTCTCCCTCGGGGACTTCGTGCTGACCGGCGGCGAGATCGCCGCGCAGGCCTTGATTGACGCCACGGTCCGCCTTATACCCCGCGTGCTCGGGAATCGTGATTCCATCGAGGAGGAAAGCTTTTCCTCGGGGCTTCTCGAACACCCGCAGTACACGCGGCCGGCTGTCTGGAAGGATCGCGCGGTGCCCGAGGTTCTCCTCTCGGGGCATCACGCAAGGATCGAGACATGGCGGCGCGATGAGGCCGAAAGGCTGACGAAGCAACGACGCCCTGACCTCTGGCGGGCTTATCGCGGCGATGTGGCCGACGATGGGGACCCGGGTGGAGACCGAGAGCTCTGAGGGCGCATACACCTTCGCGGACAAAAACCGCGGGCAACATGAGGAGCGACAGATGAATCTGATCGCAGAACTCGAGGCCGAGCAGATCGCCGGTCTCGAAAAGACCATTCCCGATTTCAAGGCGGGCGACACCATCCGCGTCGGTTACAAGGTGACCGAGGGCACGCGTAGCCGTGTGCAGAACTACGAAGGTGTGTGCATCTCCCGCAAGAACGGCGCCGGCATCGCAGGCAGCTTCACCGTTCGGAAGATCAGCTTCGGCGAGGGCGTCGAGCGCGTCTTCCCGCTGTTCTCCACGAACATCGACAGCATCACCGTGATCCGCCGCGGCCGGGTGCGTCGTTCGAAGCTGTACTACCTGCGGTCGCGCCGTGGCAAATCCGCCCGGATCGCCGAGGACACCGGCTACAAGCCGAAGAAAGAAGCCTGAGGAGAGACGCGATGAAAAAGGAAATCCATCCCGACTACCATCTCATCGACGTCAAGATGACCGATGGCACCGTCGTTCAGATGAAGTCGACCTGGGGCGCCGAGGGCGATCAGCTCACGCTCGACATCGACCCGACGTCCCACCCGGCCTGGACCGGCGGATCGACCCGCCTGATGGACCAGGGCGGCCGCGTCTCCAAGTTCAAGAACAAGTACGCGGGCCTCGGCTTCTGAGAACGCCGTCCCACGTTGCAAGACCAGCGCCCCGGCGGATCTTCCGCCGGGGTGTCTTTTTTTTCGGCACCCCTCTCGCGTGATGCGTGGCCAGGGCCGGATCGATCGGGTATTTCCCGGCACGAAGACGAGCGACGCTGGATCCGGGTGACCGGCAGCGGCGTTGCAGAACGATGCACCACGGGCATGCTGCCGGCATCCCGTGGGCCCAGCCGCCCGGCATATGGCGATGGCCCATGCTTGATTTTCTCCAGACGATCCTGAACGTGCATGCCGACCTGGTGTCGCTCGGTCTACTCGTCGTGCTCTTCGCGGCCTTCATCTGGGAACGCTACCCGCCGGACGTCACGGCGGCGGCGGCCGCTGCGGTGTTCATCACGATCGGCTACGTCTCCGCGGATGACGCGATGGCGGTCTTTTCCAACTCCGCACCGATCACCATCGCGGCGATGTTCGTCCTGTCGGGTGCCCTTGTGCGCACCGGCCTGCTCGACGCGCTGGCCAACATCGTGATCTCGCGGGCCGGCACGCGGCCGATCCTGGCCACGGCGGGTTTTCTGTCCGCCACAATCGTCGCCTCGGCCTTCGTGAACAACACGCCGGTGGTCCTGGTGCTGATCCCGGTGGCGATCAGGCTCGCGACGAATCTCGGCATCGCGCCGACCAAGCTGCTGATCCCGCTCTCCTACGCCGCCATCCTCGGCGGCACCCTGACCCTCATCGGCACGTCGACGAACCTCCTGGTGGACGGGATCGCGCGGGAGGTCGGAATGGAGCCGCTTTCGATCTTCGCCATCGCGCCGGTCGGCATCGTCACGGCGATCGCGGGGACGCTCGTGATGGTCTTCATCGGCGGGCGACTCCTGCCGGACCGGGCCGGCACCGGCGCGTCCGCCATGCCCGAGGAGACCGAATTTCTCTCCGAGGTGCATATCATCGACGGCTCGCCTCTCATCGGCATCCTTTTGGGACAGGCGAAGCCCTTCCAGCCCAAGAACGTGCGCGTGACCGGCGTGCGCCGCGGCAAGACCACGGAGCGAACCAATCTCGAGGAACGTGAGCTGCGCAAGGGCGACGCCGTGATCGTCCGCGCGTCGACCTCGGAACTCCTGACGCTGTCGGAGACGCAGGGCCTGCGCGTCGGTTTTCGGGGTTTGGGTCGGCCGGAACGGTCCGAGGACCTGATGACAGCCGAGGCCATCCTGACGCCGCTTCGGACCAAGACACGTCCCCGGCTTGCCGATATCGCCATCGAGAGCCGGCTCGGCATCCGGATCCTCGGCGCGCACCGGCACCAGCACATCCCCGGCCCGGACCTTCTGACGCTGCGCCTGCGCCCGTCAGACAAGCTGTTGCTCCAGGGGCCTCCCGATGCGTTCGAGCGGCTCGGACAATCGGGGGACATGGTCTCGATCACCACGCCGGCGGGCCGGGCCTATCGCCGGAAGCAGGCGCCGCTGGCACTCCTGGCGCTCGGGGCGGTCGTGATCCTCGCCGCGCTCGGGGTGATGCCGATCGGACTTCTCGCGCTGATCGCGGTGGCCGGCATCCTCGTCATGCGGTGCATCGACAGCGACGAGGCGTGGGGATCCATCGATGCGTCGATCCTCGTCCTCATCTTCTCCATGCTGATCGTCGGCGCGGGCCTCGAGACCACGGGCGCGGTCGAGACGCTGGTGGGCTGGCTGATGCCGCTGATGCAGGGCCTCTCGCCGTTCATGACCCTTGTCGTCGTCTATTTCGTCGCGTCGGTGCTGACGGAGACGGTTACGAACAACGCCGTCGCCGTGATCCTGACGCCCCTCGTGATCTCCCTTGCGGCAGGTCTCGGCCTCGATCCCCGGCCCTTCGTCATCGCGGTGATGTTCGCGGCCTCCGCCAGCTTCGCGACGCCCATCGGCTACCAGACGAACACGCTGGTCTACGGCGCCGGCGGGTATCGCTTCACCGACTTCCTCAGGATCGGTGTCCCGATGAACATCATCGTGGGGTTTGCATCGCTTCTGGCCATCTCCATCTTCTTCCCGCTCCAGCCGGGCTGACGCGCCATCGCTGCAACGGGAGCGATTTTGGTTGCGGGTGCCCCCTTGCAGCCCCCGCCCGGCCGGCCGAAAACCGCTGAAAATCGCGGGGGACCATCTGGCCGTGGCGCATATCATCGTCGTCGGAAACGAGAAGGGCGGGTCGGGCAAATCGACCACGTCGATGCATGTCGCGACGGCGCTCGCACGCATGGGGCGCAAGGTCGGCACGCTGGACCTCGACCTGCGTCAGCGCAGCCTCGGGCGCTACATGGACAACCGGGCCGCCTTCGTGGCCTCGAGGTCGCTCGACCTCGCGATGCCGCTCCATGCCGATCTGCCCGAGGCCGAAGCCGCCCGGGAGGGAGAGAACCCCTCTGATCGCCGCCTCTCTGCCGCGGTGCAGGCGCTCGAAGGCGAGATGGAGTTCATCCTCATCGACTGCCCCGGCAGCCATACGCGGCTGAGCCAGGTCGCGCATTCGCTGGCCGATACACTGATCACCCCGCTCAATGACAGCTTCGTCGACTTCGACCTGCTCGCGCGGACCGGTCCGGATGGAAAGATCCTCGGCCCGTCGGTCTATTCGGAAATGGTCTGGTCGGCGCGGCAGGTGCGGGCGCAGGCGGGGCTGCCCCCCATCGACTGGGTGGTGACGCGCAACCGGCTCGGCGCGCAGCAGATGCACAACAAGAAGAAGGTCGGCGAGGCGCTGGAGCGTCTGTCCAAGCGGATCGGCTTCCGCGTGGCACCCGGCTTCTCGGAGCGGGTGATCTTCCGCGAGCTGTTTCCGCGGGGCCTGACCCTGCTCGATCTAAAGGATGTGGGTGTCGAAAAGCTCAACATGAGCAATGTCGCCGCTCGTCAGGAGCTGCGGGACCTGATCACCGCGCTCGATCTGCCTGACATCACGCCCGACTTCTGACTTACGTCATCCGCGCCAGGCGCTGAACGAAGGGGTCCTTGTCGAGCTTCGCACTTGCCCGGCGGGACAGCTTCGGCTCCGGCTCCGCCGGGGCGAGGCGCGCTGAGGAGAGGAACGCTCCGTCCACCTTGCGGCAGGGCTGCGGTTCGAAAGGGCCGGTCCGCGGCGTCGTCGCCCCGGATTTCGCGAGGCAGGCTGCCTCGGCCATGACCTCCGACGCGGCCGCCGTTCGGGGATGAGCGGCTGCGGGCGCGGCGGCGAGGCCGGCCGCGCCTGACTTCGGCTCCAGCATGGCCCGAACGAGGCCCGCGCCATCGGTCCCGGCCGCCATCTGGGGAACGTAGGGCGCGATCCTCTCGACGGGGATCTCCTCCTCGACTGCGGTCGTCCGGCCCGGCCGCGCGATGAGACCGACGAGCATCATGAGACCGGCAATCCCGAAGGCGGTCCCTGCAAGCCGCGTCCACACGGGAAAGCCGCCGGGCAGGATGGCGCGCGCGATCACGTGGGGCCCCGCTGCCGCGGCCAGCTCCGACGGCGCCGGAACAAGGCGCCCCATGGGACGCTGCACGACCGGGCCGCGCGGACCCGTGGCCCGAATGCCGCCGAGAAGCTGCCCGAGGGCCGCGTCCATCACGGGCTCGTCGAAGAGAAGCGCCCCCACGGCAGCGTCGGCCGCCGTGTCGTCCGGAGGGAGGAGGAGAAGCGCGGTCCGCCCGCCGGGCAAGGGCACCGGCGCGGACAGGTCAACCTGCACGACCTCTCGAGGCGCCATGCCCGCCGCCAGCCATGGCGCGACCTTCTGCGGAACCGGCACGTTCAGAACCGCAAGCACCGCAAGCGCGAGGGCGGACAGACCCGCCAGTCCCGCGATCGCGAACATCGTGCGGCGCAGACGTCCCCCAACGACCCTGCTCGACATGATCTCACCCTCGGAGTTGACCTATCGTCACCGTCTCTAGACCCAGAACCGGGCTCCTTTGTGGCAAATGCAGGGAGGGAATGAAGCGCTCGCTCCGCCGGAGCGATTGAAGCCGAGGGCCTGCACGGTCTATATGCCGTTCGACCACGGAGGATGCCGCATGACGAACTACCTCGAATTCGAGAAGGGCCTCGCCGAGATCGAAGGCAAGGCCGAGGAGCTGCGCGCGCTCGCCAGGTCCAACGAGGGCATGGATGTCGAAGCCGAAGCCAAGGGCCTCGACACCAAGGCCGCGACGATCAAGAAGGACCTCTATTCGTCCCTCACGCCCTGGCAGAAATGCCAGGTCGCGCGCCATCCGGAACGGCCTCATTGCCGGGTCTACGTCGACCGGCTGTTCGAGGAATTCACCCCCCTCGCCGGCGACCGGACCTTTGCCGACGATTATGCGGTCATGGGCGGCCTCGCGCGGTTCAGGGGCACGCCGGTCGTGGTTCTGGGCCATGAGAAGGGCCACGATACCCGCACCCGAATCGAGCACAATTTCGGCATGGCGCGGCCTGAGGGCTACCGCAAGGCGATCCGCCTGATGGACCTCGCCGACCGCTTCGACCTGCCCCTCATCACGCTGGTGGACACCCCCGGCGCCTATCCCGGCAAGGGTGCGGAGGAACGCGGCCAGTCCGAGGCGATCGCCCGGTCGACCCAGAAATGCCTCTCCCTCGGCGTGCCGCTGGCATCCGTGATCATCGGCGAGGGCGGCTCCGGCGGAGCCGTCGCCTTCGCCACGGCGAACCGCATCGCGATGCTGGAGCACTCGATCTACTCGGTCATCTCCCCCGAGGGCTGCGCGTCAATCCTGTGGAAGGATGCGGAAAAGATGCGCGAGGCGGCCGGCGCGCTTCGGCTCACCGCGCAGGATCTGCAGAAGCTCGGCGTCATCGACCGTATCGTGAAGGAGCCGCTCGGCGGCGCCCATCGCCACATCAAAGACGCCGTAAATGCCGTCGGCGATGCCATCGAGGCGATGCTGGAGGAGATGTCCGGCATGGATCGCAAGGCCCTGATCGCCGACCGCCGCCAGAAGTTCATCGGCATGGGGTCGAAGGGCCTCGCAGCCTGACGCCAGAAGGCGGCTCCGCTCAGGCGGTGGCCGCCTCGCGCGGGAAGGCGTCGATCGCGTCTAGGATCTGGAGCGCCAGTTCAGACGCGGAAGCCGCATTCTGCCCCGTGATCAGCCGCCCGTCGGACACGACGTAGGGCTCTCCCGGTGGGCCGTGGGTGCATGTCATCGTGGACTCCGCAAGGCTTCCCGGCAGGTTCACGGCGGCATCCGACTGCGCCGCGCCCATCTCGGTCAATTCGGCGGCCACCGGCCCGGTGAGGCTCTTGCCCGCGAGGAGAGGCAACCCGTCATGCCGGCGCGCTCCCAGCAGGCCCGCAATGCCGCAACCGATCCCGCTGACGATCGCGCCGCGGTCCCAGAGCGTCCCGGCAAGCCGCGCAAGGGTGCTGTCGCTTGCAAAATCGTGCAGCGCGCCCGGACCGCCGGCAAGGATCAGGGCGTCGAACCGCGTCGCGTCCACGTCCCCGAGGGTCGCCGTGTCGCTGAGGGCAGCAACCGCCCGCGCGTCACCGAGAAAAAGATCGACGGCGCCGGATCGTTCGAATGAATCTGTGCTGGAGCTGTTGGCCGACGGCTTGCCCCCCTTGGGGGATGCGAAGCGGACGGCCAGTCCGGCCTCGCGGAGCCGGATGTAAATGGCGGCGACTTCCTGGAAGTCGAAGCCGGTCTCGTGCCCGGACTCGCTCGTCTCGTCATGCGACGTGACCACGAGCAGGGCGGTATGTTTCATGAAGCGGCGTCCACCTGTTCCGGTTGTCGGTTCAGCGCACTCCTTCGGCGCCTTTCGGGGGGCCAAATGCCCATTCGCCCTTAAGGTTCCGACTCTCGTGAAAAAAGCGCGAGAAGTTCGGGCACCGTTTGATCAAGGATGCGCTGGACCTCGCCGCGGCGCTCGCGATACGCAGGTGAAAATACCTCAGGGGATCGTTCCATGATCGAAACACCGTACCTGCTGTTCCTCGGCGATGCTCCCGATCCGCTCGCCGCCAAGGTCGCCCAGGGCATTCGCGACTGGCGGCCCGACTACTCCATCGGCCAGCTTCGCCTCGATGGCTGCAAGGCGGACATGCGCCTGCCGGACATGACCCTCGAAGAAGCGCGCGATGCCGGCGCGAAGACGCTGGTGATCGGCGTGGCGAACCGTGGCGGGATCATCTCGGAGACGTGGCGCTCGGTTCTGGGCGACGCCCTGCGCGCCGGGTTCGACATCGCCAGCGGCCTGCACAACCTCCTGCGCGACGAACCCGAGCTGGTCCGCATCGCGAGGGAAGAGGGCCGCACCCTCCATGACGTGCGCGTGCCGACCGTGAAGTACCCGATCGCCAACGGCGAGAAGCGCAAGGGCAAGCGCGTCCTCGCGGTCGGAACCGACTGCTCCGTCGGCAAGATGTATACCGGCCTCGCCCTCGAGAAGGCGATGTCCGAGAAGGGGATGAAGGCAACCTTCCGCGCCACCGGTCAGACCGGCATCCTCATCACCGGCGAGGGCGTCCCGCTCGATGCAGTGATCGCGGACTTCATGGCCGGCTCCGTCGAGTGGCTGACGCCCGACAACGACGACGACCACTGGGATGTGATCGAGGGGCAAGGCAGCCTCTTCCACGCCTCCTATTCTGGCGTGACGCTGGCGCTGATCCATGGCGGTCAGCCGGATGCGCTCGTGCTCTGCCACGAACCGACGCGGACCCACATGCGCGGTCTGCCGGGATATGGCCTCCCCACTCTCGAAGAGGTGCGGGACCTGTCGCTCCAGATGGCCCGCCGGGTGAACGAGGGCTGCGAGGTCGTCGGCATCTCGATCAACACCTACGGAATGGACCAGGCCGCGGCGGACGCCTATCTCGCCGAGGTCGAGGACCGCATGGGCCTGCCCACCGTCGATCCGTTCCGGCAGGGCGCCGGACGGCTGGCGGACGCGCTGAAGGCCCTCGGCTGATGGCCATCACCGTCACCGAGGACACGTTCCGCCTCGCGGAGACCTTCACGATCAGCCGCGGCTCCCGGACGGAGGCGCGCGTCCTGACCGTGACGGTCGAGGAGGGCGGCCATCGCGGGCGAGGGGAATGCGTGCCCTACGCCCGGTACGACGAGACGCTGGAAAGCGTGCGCGCCGAGATCGAGGGCCTGCCGGCCGGCATCGACCGGGCCGCGCTGCAGCAGGCCCTGCCGGCCGGCGCCGCGCGCAACGCGGTCGATTGCGCGCTGTGGGATCTGGAAGCGAAGCGCGCGGGTCAGCCGGCATGGCAGATCGCCGGGCTCGCCGTCCCCCTTCCCGAGATCACGGCCTTCACCCTGTCCCTCGACACGCCTCAGAAGATGCAGGCGGCGGCGGCGAGACATGCCCATCGTCCGCTTCTGAAGATCAAGCTCGGCACACCCGACGACATGCCCCGCCTCGAGGCGGTGCGCGCCGGCGCGCCGGAGGCCCGCATCGTGGTCGATGCCAACGAGGGATGGAGCCCGGAGGTCTACAGGGACCTTGCGCCGCATCTGGTGCGGCTCGGCGTGACCCTCGTGGAGCAACCCGTGCCCGCGGGCGAGGACGAGGCACTGCGCGGGCTGGAGCGGCCCGTTCCGCTCTGCGCCGACGAGAGCGTGCACGACCGCGCCACGCTCGGCCGGCTCGAGGGCCTCTATGACCTCGTGAACATCAAGCTCGACAAGACCGGCGGCCTGACCGAGGCGCTCGCGCTTCGGGCCGAGGCGGAGCGGCTGGGCTTCGGCATCATGGTCGGCTGCATGGTCGGCTCCTCGCTCGCGATGGCCCCCGCGGTCCTTCTCGCGCAGGGCGCGGCCGTCACCGATCTTGACGGCCCGCTCCTCCTCGCAGAAGACCGCGACACCCCGCTGACATTCGATGTGGCGGGCGTCCATCCGCCCTCGCCCGAACTCTGGGGATAATGCACATGAGCCGCATCTGTTACGTCAATGGCGATTACGTCGCCGAGGAAGACGCGAAGATCTCCGTCTTCGACCGGGGCTTCCTCTTCGCCGATGGCGTCTACGAGGTGACGAGTGTTCTCGGCGGCAAGCTGATCGACTTCGACGGTCATGCCACGCGCCTGTCCCGCTCCCTCTCCGAGCTGGCGATGCCCTCCCCCGTCACGAGGGACGAGCTGCTCGATATCCACCGCGAGTTGGTGACGCGCAACGGCATCGAGGAGGGGCTGGTCTATCTTCAGATCACCCGCGGCGCGGCGGACCGGGATTTTGCCTATCCCACGGATGCCGCACCCGGCATCGTCCTCTTCACGCAAACGAAGACGCTGATCGAGAGCCCGGCGGCCAGGGCGGGCATCCGCATCGTCTCCCTTCCCGACGCCCGCTGGGGCCGGCGGGACATCAAGACGGTCCAGCTCCTCTACCCCTCCATGGCCAAGATGGAGGCGAAGGCCCAGGGCGCGGACGATGCCTGGATGGTCGAGGACGGCCACGTCACCGAGGGCACGTCCAACAACGCCTACATCGTCAAGGGCAGCACCATCGTGACCCGGCAACTGGGGACCGAGATCCTTGCCGGTATCACCCGCAATGCCGTCCTGCGATTCGCCCGCGAGGCGCAGATGAAGGTGGAGGAGCGCGCCTTCACTGTCGAAGAGGCCGAAAGCGCCGACGAGGCCTTCGTGACCTCCGCGACGACCTTCGTGCAGCCCGTGGTCTCGATCAACGGCAGCGAGATCGGGGATGGCACGCCCGGCCCCGTCGCCCGGCGCCTGCGGGAGATCTACATCGAGGAGAGCCGGAAGGCCGGCATCTGATGGCGCGCGGCAAGCTCCGTTTCGAGGGGGCTGGCGGGGATCTTCCGTTCTCCGAGCTCTTCGACGGAGCCGAGCCGCCCGCCCCCGACTTGCCGGACGGCCCCGTCGCCGTCACGCCGGCTTACAACGAGATGCTGCGTCTGCCGGACTGGTTCCGGCACCACCGAGCGCTCGGCATCGTCCACTTCATCATGATCGACAACGGCTCGACGGACGGCACGTCGGACTTCCTCGATGCCCAGCCGGACGTGACCCGGCTCGTCACGACCCAAGCATGGGAACGGGTGAAGCGGCCGGTGAGGCTATGGCCGTCGGACCGCTGGCTGACGGGCCGGTGGGTGCTTCACTGCGATTCCGACGAATTCCTGATCCCGCCCGGCTGGCCGGACATGTCCCTGCCCCGCCTGCTGGAGCACTGGGACCGGACCGGGATCGACGGCGCCTTCGCCCCGATGATCGACATGTACGCGGGCGGCCCTGCCTCGGAGGTCGAGGTCTCGCCCGGCATGCCCCTCCTGCCGGCCTTCCCGATGTTCGACGCAGAGGGCTACTGGGTCGCTCCGCCGCTGAGGGACAGGAAAGCCTACCCCTGCCCGCCCTACCTGCTCTTCGGCGGGCCGCGGGAGCGGCTCTTCAGGGAGCTTCGTGGCGGCGGCCTCCTGCCGGCGCCCCTGGAGCGACTGGCGATCCGCGCTGCGATGGCGCCCGCCCGGCCATCCCATCCCCGGCCCGGAGCGCGCAGGCTCCACAAGCTCATCGCAGGACGCACGCGGCCCGGTGTGCATTCCAAGGTCGCCCTCATGCGCTGGCGGCACGGGACCCGCTTCACCAGCGCGAATCACAGGATCAGTGAAGCCTACAAGCTCGCCGCGGACTGGACGCCGCTCCTCCATTTCCGCCTCATCCCCGACTTCGCCCAGCGGCAGGCGGAGCAGTCGCTTCGCAAGTCCGGCGAAGACGCCGCAGAGGGGGCTCGGGCCTTCGGCGAAGAGGTCACCCGCCGCGATCTGGTCTGGTCAGGCTCCCGGCGGATGACCGGCTGGCGGGACCTCTACGATGCCGGCCTCATGCGGCTGTCGAAGGAAACGCGGGACGCGCTCGGGCTCTGAGGCGTCAGTCGCGCTTGCCGACATTCGTGGCGTAGGCGCGGCCGAAATCCTCCCGGGTCTTCTCGTCCGCCGGGGCCTGATGCCGCGCGGTCCATTCCCCGTAAGGCATGCCGTAGAAGCTTTCACGCGCCTCCTCCTTGTCCATCTCGATCCCGCGCGCATTGGCGGCTTCCATGTACCAGCGGCTGAGACAGTTGCGGCAGAAGCCGGCGAGATTCATCAGATCGATGTTCTGCACGTCCGTCCGTTCCTGCAGGTGCTCGCGCAGGGCGCGGAACGCGGCGGCTTCGAGTTCGACTTGGGTCTGCGCGTCCATCGCGGATCTCCTGGATGATTGGGGGTGGCGCCTAGGTCAGACCTGTGCCTGAGCGACCGCTGCGTCAAGCGCGAGAGCGAGACGCTCGGCCCACTCCCGCTGCGCCGTCTCGTCCTCGATCAGATCCTGCCGCAGCTCGATCAGCGCGTTGGGGCGCCCGTGGGACAGCGCGTGCCGGTCCATGGAATCGCCCGGCAGATGCCCGCCATAGGGCTGGTTGTCCCCCACCGTCAGGCCTCCCTGCTCCTCCAGCGCATGAAGCAGAGGCATCGCAAGGCGCGTATCGCGGTGCGAATGCAGCACCCCCACCTGCCACGGCCGGAGCCCACGCCCCCGCAGCTGCGGCGTGAAGGAGTGGACGGAAACCATGACCGGATCCTCCCGCAGGACCGCCACGCGCTCCACCGCGTCGTGATACGGCAGGTAGCACAGGGACTTGCGTCGCTCGATCTCCTCCGGTCCCGCCTCCCGATTGGCGGGAATGATCGTCCCGTCATACAGCCGCATCACCAGCGTCGGATCGTCCTCGCCGCGGTTGGGGTCGATGACGAGGCGGGAGAAGTTGGACAGCACGGCCGGAGCGCCGAGGACCTCCGCGAGCGCGAGCGACACCGCCGCCGCGCCCGGATCGTAGGCGATGTGCCGCTGCATGTCCTCGTTCCGGAGGCCGAGGGATCCGCCGCCGACCGCATCAGGAACCGTGTTCGCGGCATGGTCGCAGATCACCACGAAACGCTTCGGAAGATCCTCGCCAACGATGCTGTAAGGCGCATATGTCATGGAGCGGTGACCTTGCCGTGAACAGAAGAGCCTCGGTTGGTGATAGGGCCGCGGACGCCAAAGAGCCAGCACCGGGCTTTAAAGCGCGCCTGTTTGGCGCTAACACCACTGGCAAGCAACCGATGGGACAGCGCCATGCGACGGATGAGAAACGTAAAGATCGTGGCCACGCTCGGCCCTGCCTCCAATGATTACGAGATGATCCGGGCACTGTTCGAGGCGGGAGCGGACGTGTTCCGTCTCAACATGAGCCACGGCGACCACGAGGAAATCCGCGCCCGGCACGAGATCATCCGCAAGATCGAGAAGGATACCGGCCGGCCGATCGCCATCCTCGCCGACCTGCAGGGACCGAAGCTGCGCTGCGGGGTCTTCGCCAGCGACGAGGGCGAGGATCTCGAGGAGGGCGCGAAGTTCCGCCTCGATCTCGACGAGACCGAGGGCGATTCGACCCGCGTCCAGCTCCCCCATCCCGAGATCTTCCAGGCCCTGGAGCCCGGTGCGCGCCTTCTCGTCAATGACGGCAAGATCCGCCTCAAGGTGGATGAGTGCGGGTCCGATTTCGCCGACTGCACGGTGATGGCCGGCGGCCGGATCTCCAACCGCAAGGGCGTCAACGTGCCCGACGTGGTCCTGCCCCTCGCCGCGCTGTCCGCGAAGGACAAGCGGGACCTCGAATTCGTCTGCGAGCTCGGCGTCGACTGGATCGCGCTGTCCTTCGTTCAGCGGGCCGCGGATGTCGAGGAAGCGCGCGGGCTGATCATGGGCCGCGCCGCCGTTCTGTCGAAGATCGAGAAGCCCGCCGCCGTCACCGCCTTCGAGGACATCCTGCGCGCCTCCGACGGGATCATGGTCGCGCGCGGCGACCTTGGAGTCGAGCTTCCGGTGCAGAACGTGCCGCCGATCCAGAAGCGCCTGACGCGGCTCACCCGCGCGGCCGCCAAGCCCGTCATCGTCGCCACGCAGATGCTCGAGAGCATGATCGAGAGCCCGATGCCGACCCGCGCCGAGGTCTCCGACGTCGCCACCGCGATCTACGAAGGCGCGGATGCAATCATGCTGTCGGCCGAAAGCGCCGCCGGTCAGTATCCCCTCGAGGCGGTCAAGACGATGGACAACGTCGCGCAGGAGGTGGAGGGCGACCCCACCTACCGCGACATCATCAACGCCTCCCGCAACGTACAGCGCCGCACCATCGCCGATGGCATCGTCGCCGCCGCGCGGGAGATCGCCGAATCGAGCGACGTGAAGGCGATCTGCTGCTTCACCCAGTCGGGCACCACCGCCGAGCTGACCGCGCGGGAACGTCCGCAGGTTCCGATCATCGGCCTGACGCCCCTCATCGGCACGGCGCGCCGGCTCTGCCTCTCCTGGGGCGTGACCTGCTACATCGCGGGCTCGGTGAACCGCTTCAAGATGGCCGTCGTCGGCGCCGCGCGCGCGGCCCGGACCGGCGGCTTCGCCGGGCCCGAGGACTTCATCGTCGTGACCGCGGGCGTGCCCTTCAACGTGACCGGCACCACCAACATCCTGCGCGTCGCGCCCTGCGACGAGCGCCTGATCTTCAACACCGACCCCGAATGAGGGCGCGCGGCCCGTCCCGTTCGGACGGGCCGCGTTAGGAGAACCCGAATGGGACCGGACCTTTGCCTGACGCTGGGGATCCTGCTCGGCCTGATCTCCGTGCCGTCCCTAGTGTCGGCCTTCTCGGACAGCCGCCCGCCCCGCGCGGCCGTGCTCCTGATCGTGGCGGCCACGGCCCTCATCGCCACCGCGACGACCCGGAAGCCCGGCGGATACCGGATCGAACAGATCCCCGACGTGATCCTGGAGACGATCGGAGCCGTGCTGACCTGACAGCCGCGAGACCCCTGCCTCCTGCAGCGCGCTCAGCGTCCGTCCGGCACGCTCCGCGCTTGCCAACGCCACCGCGATCCTCTATGCGGCCCACTCCACCAGCGCCAGCGGGCCGAATGGCATGCCTTCCGGCGCTTCATAACCGACCCCACACAAGCGGGAGCAACGGCAAAATGCCCAAGATGAAGACGAAGTCAGGCGCCAAGAAGCGCTTCAAGATGACCGCCAGCGGCAAGGTCAAATCTGCCCAAGCCGGCAAGCGGCACGGGATGATCAAGCGCTCGAACAAGTTCATTCGCGACGCGCGCGGCACCATGGTTCTCTCCGAGCCGGATGCCAAGATCGTCAAGAAATACATGCCCTACGCGCGCTGAGGAGAGCTGATCCATGTCCCGAGTTACCAGCGGCAAAGTCACCCACGCGCGTCACAAGAAGGTCATCAAGGCAGCGAAGGGCTATTACGGCCGCCGCTCCACCGCCTTCCGCACCGCGACCCAGGCCGTCGACAAGGCCAACCAGTACGCCACGCGCGACCGGAAGAACCGCAAGCGGCAGTTCCGTGCCCTGTGGATCCAGCGGATCAACGCCGCCGTCCGCGCGCATGACGAAGGCCTGACCTACAGCCGGTTCATCAACGGCCTCGCCCTCGCCGGGATCGAAGTGGACCGCAAGGTCCTCGCCGATCTCGCGGTGCACGAGCCCGACGCGTTCGGCTCCATCGTCGACCAGGCGAAAGCCGCGCTGAACTGAGGTTCACCGCGACACCAGAAGATCAGAAGGCCCGCCCGACCCGGCGGGCCTTTTTCGTGGGAGGCGCCAAGATCCGGGCCGCCCGTCTGGCCGTTGCCGCTGAGGACACCGGGCTGGCACCTTCGACGGCGCCACGCGCGCCTGTCGAACGTCGAGCGAAAGCGACCTGAAGCTACGGTTCTCTCGGGTCGTGACAGCGTGCCGTGGCACGCAATCCCCAACCAACCGCCGAGTATTCCGACCCAGACCTGACCTTGGACGCGGGACAGGCGAAGATTCACGATGCGGGACGAAGTGTGATTTCGCGGGACTTGCGCCACTGTCCGTTTTTGGAGACAACTTACGGACAATGACCCTTAAACAATTTCGCGTTTTCATTTGCGCCTTTTGCTTGCCCTTGGCGCTGTCTGGTTGTGCTTCACGGTACAACGCAGTCGTCAACCTTCCCGGCGGCGCGATTGCCAGAATGACCGTGACGCCCTTATTCGGTTTTCATAGTGACTGGGCCAGAGTATTTACCGTTGACGACGATGACACGGCGGCTTCCATCGACCTTTATAAAGATACGGGATGGTGGCGAGGCTCTCATTTATATCTCCACTCTTCAGGTACTTATGTTGTCCACGAAGGGCAAATGGGGTGCTTTGGCTTCACCCTCGAGCCTGTTTCGTTTGAAGTTGCCACCTCAATATCGTGCGTCAAGATGGCCGACACGGCGATCCGGCTCCCGGCAGACAGCCCCGAACTGAACGGATATCCAGCATCGAAATATTACGTCGGGCTGTTCTATGTCGGCAGGTTCGTTGAGGCGAGTAGGATACCAGAGTTGCTGGGCGCACGTGCCAAGACGCCAGTCGTCTTCCAAACATACGAGCAACAAGCCGAGCCAGAACTTCCAGAAATTCTCTGAACAGCCATTCATGCACCGCGCAGCATCGTTCAACTGGGCTCGCAGCCGACCTCCGCTGCATGGGACACGAACGGCAGCTCTTCCTTTGCACATGCGATCCGGGTCAGCCACCTGACAGGAAACTCGCTTTTGTCTGACAGCTGACAGCGCCCCTGCCCCGTCTCCGCTCCCCTCGCCGCCATCCGCATTTGCGCTCGGGCGCGGCTCCGTGATACCTCCCGCGCGCGGCGGCCAAGGGGGTCGCCCGAGGGCAGCGGACGGGACGCGAGAAGCATGGACGATCTTCGGCACAAATACCTCGCCGCCATCGCCGAGGCGAAGGGCGAGGGGCAACTCGAGGAGATCCGCATCGCGGCGCTCGGCAAGAAGGGTGAGATTGCCCTCGAGATGCGCAAGCTCGGGCAGATGAGCCCGGAGGAGCGCCAGACGGCCGGCCCCGCTCTCAACGCGCTGAAGGCCGAGGTGAACGACGCGATCCTCGCCAGGCGCTCCGGTCTCGCCGATGCCGCCCTCGACGAGCGCCTCAAGGCCGAATGGCTGGACGTCACGCTGCCGTCGCGGCCAGTGCGCTCGGGCACCGTACACCCCGTCAGCCAGGTGACCGAGGAGGTGACCGCGCTCTTCGCCGATATGGGCTTCTCCGTCGCCGAGGGACCGCAGGTCGAGACCGACTGGTACAATTTCGACGCCCTCAACATCGCGTCCCACCATCCCGCCCGTGCGGAAATGGACACGTTCTACATGGCCCGCGCCGAGGGGGACGATCGCCCGCCCCACGTCCTGCGCACGCACACGAGTCCGGTGCAGATCCGGTCCATGCTGGCGCAGGGGGCGCCCTTGCGCGTCATCGCGCCGGGCCGCGTCTACCGCGCCGACTTCGACCAGACGCACACGCCGATGTTCCACCAGGTCGAGGGCCTCGCTCTCGACACGGACATCTCGATGGCGAATCTGAAATGGGTCCTGGAGGAGTTCTGCCGCGCCTTCTTCGAGGTGGACGATGTCGAACTGCGCTTCCGCGCCTCGCATTTCCCGTTCACCGAACCTTCCGCCGAGGTCGACATCCGCTGCTCCTGGCAGGACGGTGCGCTGAAGCTCGGCGAGGGCGACGACTGGCTGGAGATCCTCGGCTCGGGCATGGTGCATCCCAACGTGCTGAAGGCCGGGGGGATCGACCCCGAGGTCTACCAGGGCTTCGCGTTCGGCATGGGGATCGATCGGATCGCGATGCTGAAATACGGCATTCCGGACCTTCGCGCCTTCTTCGAAAGCGACCTGCGCTGGCTGCGCCACTACGGATTCTCCAGCACCGCCGTTCCGACCATGCGCGGCGGCCTGACCGCCTGACCTAGAGCCCCATCCACCGTCCCAGGGGAATCTCGGCGCGCAGCAGTCGCGCCGGGTTCAATCGGCAGATGGACCGATTGAGCCCGGGATCGCCGAAGATCTGGATGCAGGTGGAGGAGCCGGCACGTCCGACAGGGCTGCCGGAGGCGGACACGACGCCAAGCCCGACAAGCACGATCAGTGCCACGATGATCGGTCGACCGAGACCGCAAAAGAAATCGTCAATTCTGTCCATAACAAGGCACCGATAGCGGGCCCCCACCCGATACGGGCATGTATGCGGCTCAATTGTGGCGGGATTTGGGCAAGCGCGGCGAAATGAGGGCGACAATCGCTCTCGTTCAAGGCGCATTCTTTCCCCTGCGAGACCAAAGCCGCCAGTCGCGACCTTCCGGCCCGGCAACGGCGCCCCACCTTTCGCCCCGTGTGCGATTCGGATATGTCCGGCTCGACCTGACACCACCGATGCGGACACACCGATGAAGTTCACCCTCGCCTGGCTCAAGGAGCATCTCGACACCGCGGCCACGCTCGTCGAGATCACCTTCGCGCTCAGCGACCTCGGCCTCGAGGTCGAAAACGTGACGGATCCCGCGGCGGCGCTTTCCTCGTTTTCCATCGGCAAGGTCGTCGCCTCCGAGAAGCACCCTGATGCGGACCGCCTGAAGGTCTGCCGCGTGGAGACGGGAAGCGGCGAGACGCAGATCATCTGTGGCGCGCCGAATGCCCGCGAAGGGATCACCGTGGTCGTCGCCGCCCCCGGTACCTACGTGCCCGGCATCGACACGACGATCCAGGTCGGCAAGATCCGCGGCATCGAGAGCCACGGCATGATGTGTTCCGAGCGGGAGCTGGAGCTCGGCGAGGGACATGACGGGATCATCGAGCTGCCCTCGGGCACCGCCGGTCAGCCGTTCTCCGACTGGCTCGA
Organism: Tropicimonas omnivorans; assembly: GCF_031846565.1. Lineage (NCBI taxonomy): Bacteria > Pseudomonadati > Pseudomonadota > Alphaproteobacteria > Rhodobacterales > Roseobacteraceae > Tropicimonas > Tropicimonas omnivorans. Next base: position 94,354 of record NZ_JAVRHL010000001.1, read on the forward strand.
ACAGAACGACCCCGGCCGGACCGATCCGGTGATCGAGATCGGCATCACGCCGAACCGGCCCGATGCGCTCGGCGTGCGCGGCATCGCGCGCGATCTCGCGGCGCGGGGCCTCGGCACACTGAAGCCGGCGCCCGTCCGGGAGGTTCCCGGGACCTTCCCCTCCCCCGTCTCCGTGACCATCGCCGAGGACGCGCGGGATGTGGCCCCGGTCTTCTGCGGGCGGCTGATCCGCGGCGTCCGGAACGGCCCCTCCCCCGACTGGCTTCAGGCGCGGCTGAAGGCGATCGGCCTGCGCCCCATCTCCGCCCTCGTCGACATCACCAACTTCTTCACCCATGACCGCGCGCGGCCGCTCCACGTCTTCGATGCGGGCAAGCTCGCGGGCGGGCTGACCGTTCATCCCGCGCAGGGCGGTGAGACGATGATGGGCCTCGACGACAAGGAGTACACCTTCGAGCCGGGCATGACGGTGATCTCCGACGAGGCCGGCATCCAGTCCATCGGCGGGGTGATGGGCGGTCTCGAGACCGGCTGCACGACGGAGACAACGGACGTCTTCGTCGAGAGCGCTTGGTTCGATCCCGTCCGCACCGCGTTCACCGGCCGCGCCCTCAAGATCAACTCCGATGCACGCTACCGCTTCGAGCGCGGCGTGGACCCCGCCTCCGCACGCGACGGCCTCGAGCTGGCGACGCGGATGATCCTCGATCTCTGCGGCGGCGAGGCGTCGGAGGCCGTGATTGCCGGCGCCGCGCCGGACACGACCCGCGCCTATCCGTTCGACCCGGGCCGCGTCGTCAGCCTCGTCGGGATGGACATCCCCGAAGCCGAGCAGCGCGGGACGCTCGAGGCCCTCGGGTTCCGGCTCGAGGCCGGCATGGCGCACCCGCCGAGCTGGCGACCCGACATCCAGGGCAGCGCCGACCTCGTCGAGGAGGTCGCCCGCATCGCCTCGCTCACCAAGCTAGAGGGAAAGCCGATGCCGCGGCCGCGGCCCGGCCTGCCCGCGCCCGTCCTGACCCCGCTGCAGCGGCGCGAGCGCACCCTGCGCCGGACAGTCGCCGGCGCCGGCTACAACGAATGCGTCAGCTATAGTTTCGTGGATCAGGCCTCCGCGGCGCTCTTCGGCGGCGGCGGCCCCGAAACGAAACTCGAGAACCCCATCTCCTCCGAGATGAGCCACATGCGACCGGCGCTCCTGCCCGGTCTCTTGCAGGCCGCGGCGCGGAACCAGGCGCGCGGCCAGGGCGAGCTGGCCCTCTTCGAGATCGGCGCGGTGTTCTCGGGCGGCGAGCCGGAGGACCAGTCCCTCGTCGCGAGCGGCATTCTCGTCGGAGACGCCACTCCCCGCGGCGTTCACGGTGCGCGCCGCGGCGTTGACCTGTTCGACGCGAAGGCGGACCTCGAACTGGCGCTCGCCTCCATCGGCGCGCCCGCGAAGGCGCAGATCAGGCGCGATGCGCCCGGCTGGTTTCACCCCGGCCGCTCCGGTGCGATCTGCCTTGGCAAGACCGTCCTCGGCGTCTTCGGCGAGTTCCATCCCAAGGCGCTCTCCGCGCTCGATGTGAAAGGCCCGGCCGTCGGCTGGACGCTCTCCCCGGGTGCCGTGCCCTACCCCCGCGCCAGCGGAACGGGCCGGCCGGCACTCCGGATCTCCGGGCTGCAGGCCGTCGAGCGCGACTTCGCCTTCGTCCTCGATCGTCAGGTCGCCGCGCTCGACGTGGTGAACGCGGCCGGCGGTGCGGACAAGGCGCTGATCGAAAGCGTTCGTGTCTTCGACGAGTTCACCGGCGAGGCCGCCGAGGCACAGATGGGCGAAGGGAAGAAGAGCCTCGCCATCGCCGTCCGCCTCCAGCCGATGGAGCGCACCCTGACCGACGAGGAGATCGACGCGGTCTCCAAGAAGGTCATCGAGAAGGTGACGAAGGCGACGGGCGGCACTCTGAGGGGGTGAGCCCCCACTCGCCGCGCCCGCTCACGGTCCGGCCAATGTAAAAAAAGGCGGCGCCCTTTCGAAGGCGCCGCCTTTCTTTTTTAACGGGACAGGCCCGTCAGAACGGCAGTGGCGAGCCGTTCGCGAGCACCTGACCATCTTCCGTGATCGTGATCTCCGAGATGAGACTGTCGGGCGTGTCGCCCGGTTTCGCGATCATCCCGGACATCATCCGCGCCATCATCGCCTGGTCCGACGGCAGGACCCCGAGCTCTACCAGCCGGTCGAGCAGGGCGTTGCCGCCCGTCATCGCGAGGTTCATCGTGCCCTCGGGGATAGGCATGGCCGCGAACGCATCCTCCTCGGAATTGTCGAAGGTGAAGGTTCCGCTGCCCAGAAGCTCGGCGCCGAGCGCGGAGACGACGAGTTCGTTCACCTCGAGGGATTCGACCCGGCCGGGGTCCTCGTTCTCGGCCATGTCTTCGCTCTCGGCGGGTTCGGCGAAGATGTCCTGCATCCACATGCCCATGCCGGACAGGTCGACGACGAGGTTGGCAGGATCGCGGGGCAGGATGCCGGCGGGATCGAACATCGACCAGAGGCTCTCGTCGAGCTCCAGCCCGCCGAGGCGCAGGGCGAAGTCGAACGGCTGCGCCTCTTCGGATTGAAGGACCGGCATCAGGAAGTCGATCCCGGCCTCCGCGAGGCTGACGGATATGCTGCCGCCCATGACGCCCTCACCGGCCACGTCGACATCCACGTCGGTATAGTCGATGCCGTAGGATATCCCGTCGCCGGACAGGCCGAATGCGATGCTGCCGGGGCCGGATGCGCCGGAGATATCGCTGTCGTCGCTTTCGCCGCCGGTCGTCACGACGGAGAAGGTGCTGGTGTCGTAGGCTGCGTCGAAATTCATCGACAGACCGCTCGCGAGGGCGTCCGAGGCCATCTCCTCATCGGCGAAGCGTGCGAAATCCCCGGTGCCCGCGGTCGTGCCGGACACGCCCGTCATGGAGAAGGAGGACTCGATCTCGCCCTTCTCCTCGTCGTCGCCCGACATCGTTCCGCGCAGCGCGGCCGCCGTGAAGGTGGAGGTGGAGGTGGTTTTCTCGCCGGAGCCGTTGAGCGCGCTGGCCGTTATGTCCTCGGCCACCAGTTCGAGACGGAACTCGTCCGGCACGTCCTCCCCCTCCAGGTCGTCGACGACGACGGAGATTTCGGGAGAGGCCAGATCGAATCGCAGGTCGTCGCCCGCTTCGTTGATCGTGATGTCCGCGTCTTCCTGGGAGACGGTCACGACGATGCTCGTCCGTTCATCTTCGTCATCGACCGTCGAGACAGTCACGTCGTAGCTGTCCGGCATCGAGACGGAGACGCTTCCATCGTCCTCTTCCGTCAGCGTGACCGTGCCGATCTCCGCGACGGCGGAGAACTCGTCTTCGTCCGGCGCATAATTCGCGACCATACCGGTCAGGGTCAGGGTGCCGCCGGAATACTCCTCGCTCTCGGTCGTGATCTCCTGGCCAAAGCTGTCGACGTACTCCTGGTAGCGGTCCCAGGCGTCTTCGGCGGTCAGGGAGAAGGAGGCGGTGGCCGAGACGGCAAGCGCCGCCGCAGAGGCACCGGCAGTGCGAAAGAGGGTCATATCAAGTCCTTTCATGCTGAAATACGCATCGATTGCCGAGACTCTCTGCCACCTCTCGCGGCACGGTCAAGTGACATGTCCGGGGCCGATGCGTGATGTCGCACCCCGCCGGGGAGGGCGATCAGATCGTATCCACGACACCGCCGTCGACGCGGAGCGACGCGCCCGAGGTCGCGCTCGAGAGTGGCGAGGCGACGTAGGCGATCATGTTCGCGACCTCCTCGACCGAGGCCGCACGACGGATCACGGAGGAGGGACGATTGGCCTTCACGAAATCCGCAGCGGCGTCCTCGATGGTCTGGCCCTCGGCGGGATCGAGGCCGGACGTCATCCCGTCGGACAGGGTCGGCCCGGGAAGGACGGCATTCACGGTTACTCCCGTCCCCGCCATGCGCTTGGCCAGACCGCGGGAGAGGGCGAGATAGGCGGTCTTCGTGACGCCGTAATGGATCATGTCGGGCGGGATGTTGATCGCGCTTTCGGAACTGAGAAAGATCACCCGGCCCCAGCCGCGCTCCGCCATCGCCGGGATGAGCGCGCGGGAGAGGCGCACGCCGCTCATCACGTTCGTCGACCAGTAGCCGTCCCAGTCCGCATCGTTCGTGTCGAAGAAGTCCTGCCCGCCGAACTTCCCGGCATTGTTCACGAGGATATCCACCCGGCCAGCCTCACGCGCGAGGCGGTCGCAATCCTCCGGCCGGGTCAGGTCCGCCGCGATACCGGTCGCGCCAGCGCCCAAGCGCTGCACGGCGGAATCCACATCGTCCTGCGCGCGGCCCGTGACGATGACTTCGGCGCCGCACTCCAGAAGCGCCGCCGCGGCGCCATGACCGATGCCCTTGGTGGAGCCCGTCACGAGGGCGCGTTTTCCGCTCAGGTCGAAGTTCATGGCAAATCCCTTTCCTGCATTCTTGCGGGGGAAACGGAAGGTCTCGCGGATCGGTTCATTCACGCAGGCGCGACATCCCGGCGCGTCAGCCGATTTCACCCGCGACGAGGAGACCGGAGCCGCCGGCGAGGCCCGGTCCGGGATGCGTCGAGGCGCCGATATGCCAGAGATTCCTGACGCCCGTGTCGTGGCGCTTGCTGTCCGCGAAGGGGCGGAAGGTGAAGAACTGGTCGATGGTGCAGGCCCCGCCATAGGGATCGCCGCCGACGAGGTTCGCGTTCATGCCCTCGAGATCGGCGGGAGAGATGGCGCGCCGGGCGACGATGTTCTCCCGCAGGTCCGGCATGTGCTGGACGAGGATGTCCTCCACCCGGTCCGCGAAGGCCTCCCTCAGCGCCTCGGTCCAGACCCCGTCCTGCGGCGTTTCGATCGCGCCCGCCGCATCGCCTTTGACGTGACGCGGGGCGTCGGGCATCTGGAGCCAGAGCACCGCGCCGCCCTCGGGCGCGCGGGTGGGATCGGCCGCCGACGGCTGGCCGACGCAGATCGTCGGCACGGCGGGCAGCAGCCCCCGCTCCGCTTCGTTGGACGCGCGGCTGACGCCATCGAGACCGGGGGTGAGGTGCAGGAGCTGAACGTTCTTCAGCCCCTCGGTCGCCCATCCGGGGGAGGTCTTCAGCGCGTAGTGGAGCTGGAAGTTACCGCGACCGTAGCGATAGCGGCGGAGGTCCTCCCCGCGATCCGGCGCGGCGCCCGGCTCCTGCAGGAGCGAGCCGTAGAGCTGGTGGGGCGTGGTGGAGGCCAGAACGCCGGCCGCCTCGATCTCCTCGCCGCTTTCGAGGCGGATCCCGGTCGCGGTGCCCTTGTGCGTCAGGATCCTCGCGACCGGCGCGCTCGTGCGGACCTCGCCGCCGTTCTCCTCGATGATTTCGGTCAGCGCGCGCACCATGTTCGCCGCGCCGCCCTTCACGATCGGTGCGCCGGCCGCCTCGAGGGCGAAGCCGATGATCTGGCCCATCTGGCCCGAGAAGGCGGCTTCGGGCGGAAGTCCGGCATGCAGCCCCCACGGCGCCCAGATCGCCTGGTTCAGATCTCCGGAGAAGGATGTCTCCAGCCAGCTACGCATCGGCTGAAGCGCCTTGCCCATGCGGGCGACGAGGCCGCGGGGGCCGCGCGACCACGCCTCCTTGCCGATCATCCTCGCGGTCTTGTTGGACCAGGGATCGCCACCCATCAGGCCGAAGATCAGCGAGGCGTCTGCGGCGAAGGCATCGAGATCGGCCGCGAGACGGTCCCCGTCCCCCGGCGCCACCTCGTTGAAGGCGGCAACATTCGCGGCCCTGTCCATCCGGTAGACCTGTGCGCTGCCGTCGGGCCGGAGAACGCCGGTGGGGGTGTCCGTCGTGCAGAACTCGACGCCGTGACGCGCCAGGTCCTCTCCGAGCTTTTCATGGGCGCCGCCGGTGACCCAGAGGACGAACGTGGTCGCGAGAGGGTCGTAGGTATAGCCCTCCGCCAGGGTCTCCGTGCGCATGCAGCCGCCGGCCACCGCCTCCCGCTCGAAGACGGCAACCGGCTTGCCCGCCTTGGCCAGAAGCGCGCCAGCGACGAGCGCATTGATACCGGATCCGACGATTGCATAGGGGCGAGACGACATCGGTGACCTCGTGATCTGGTGCAGGGGCCGGTCGCGCGCCGGCGTCGGGGAGCATGTGATCGCATGGGCCGCGATCGGTGCAAGCTTAAAATAGTTTTCAGTCGCGTCAGCCTCGATCCCGAGGCCCTTTGCGGTCTGCCTCGTTTCGAGGCATCGCGCGTCTCCGTGGCGGCGCACGCGCCGAGCGAGCGCTTGAAGCCTCAAACAAGATTGACAGCTCCGCCCGACTTGCCCGAACGTAATCTCTCGGACCGCCTCGGGGCCTCCTGCCGACGAGACTGTCACGGATGCGGCGCCGGGTCTGTCCGGAAGGCGCGGCGCCTGTCCGGAAGGCGCGCGGAATGTTCGAAAAGCGGAAGGACACGATGATGGAGCTCGCCACCGATCGCCTGCCCCTTGCCGGGTATCCCCTGTTCGAAACACGGGACCTCGACGCCGCGCGCCATGCGGTCGCCCAGGTCTATTGCGATCATCGGCTCGAGCGGCTCGGCAAGGGGCCCATTCATGCAAGGCAGAACCGTCTTCAGGGCCGGCGCCTGTCGATCAACACGATCCGCTACGGCGCCGCGGCCTCGATCGTGCCGGGCGCGCTCGGGTCCTTCTACCTGTTCCAGTTTCCCCTTCGTGGCAGCGCGGACATCCGCTGCGGCAAAGCCGGCTACCGGATCGGCGGTGGCACCTCGGGCATTCTCAATCCAAGCGATCCCATCGAGATGGAGTGGAGCGCCGATTGCGCGCAGCTCATGGTGCAGATCGACCGGGACGCGATGGACGCCGCCGCCCGCGATCACTGCGACATGGCAAGCGGCGCTCAGGTGACCTTCTCCGGCCCCGCGGATCTTACTCGCGGGCCGGGGCTGAGGCTGGCGGAGTTGCTGCGGTTCCTCGTCGCGCAGGCCGAAGGTGCACGGTCGCTCATCGGCGCGGAGGATCTCGTCGGCGCGCAGATCGAACAGGCGCTGCTTCTGGCGCTGATCGAGGCGCACCCCCACCAGTTCGAGATCGCCCTGCCCGCAGCCGCTACCGCGCCGCGCACGATGCGGCGGGCCGAAGCCTTCATCGATGCGCATCTGGGCGAGCCGATCACGCTCGATGAGATCGCCGCCGCCTCCGGCATCGGCCCGCGCGCGCTTCAGGAGGCCTTCCGACTGCACCGCGGCACCTCCCCGATGCAGTTCCTGCGGGACAGGCGGCTGGAGCGCGCCGATGCAGCCCTTCGCACCGGCGATCCGGACGTCACCGTGACGGATATCGCCATGACCTGGGGCTTCTTCCACCTCGGGCGGTTCTCCGAGCAGTATCGCCGCCGCTACGGCTGCACACCCGTCGAAACGCTGCGCCGGGCTCTCTAAAGCCGGGGGCGTCGCCTCGCGTATCGGCTTCCGGCCGCGCGGAGCGGATAGCGGGGGGCCGCGGCTCGTCTCACCATCGGCTGAACAAAAGCGACAGGGAGACGGACATGCGTGGATTGAAGGACAAGGTCGCCATCGTCCCGGGCGGCGTGACGAAGATCGGCCAGGCGGTCGTGGACGCGTTCCGGGAGCATGGCGTTCGCGTCATGATCGCGGATATCGATGCCGAAGGAGGCGCGGCCCTGAAGGCCGACGGCACGAGCTTCACCAGAACGGACCTGCGAAAGGACGAGGACATCGCCGCGCTGGTCGCCGCGACCCGGGAAGAGTTCGGCCGGATCGACTTCATCGTCAACGTCGCCTGCTCCTACGGCGACAACGGCGAGGCGTCGAGCCGGGCGGAGTGGCTGGATGCGCTTGACGTCAACCTCGTGGGCTCCGTCATGCTGATGCAGGCGGCGCGCGAGGAGCTGGCGAAGACCAAGGGCGCCATCGTCAATTTCGGCTCCATCTCCTCACGCGTGGCGCAGACCGGCCGCTGGCTCTACCCGGTCAGCAAGGCGGCGATCCTGCAACTGACCCGCAACCAGGCGATGGATCTCGCCCCTGACGGCATCCGTGTGAACGCGGTCTCCCCCGGCTGGACGTGGTCCAACATCATGGACCAGCTCTCCGGTGGCGACCGTGAGAAGACGGACCGCGTCGCCGGGACGTTCCACCTGATGGGCCGGGCGGGCGATCCCGAGGAAGTCGCGAGCGCGGTCATGTTCCTCTGCTCGGACGAGGCCTCGTTCATCACCGGGACCGATATCCGCGTCGACGGTGGGTACACCGCGATGGGCCCCGAGCGTGCCGCCCCCGCAATCCCGCTTCTGGAGGAGTGAGGTCATGAAAGTCGGTATCATCGGCGCCGGGTTCGCGGGACTGACCACGGCGAAGCATCTCATGGAGTTCGGCCACGACGTGACCGTGTTCGAGAAGGTCGGGGATGTCGGCGGCGTCTGGTCCGCGTCCCGAACCTATCCCGGCGTCTCGACGCAGAACGGCAAGGACACCTACTGCCTGTCCGATTTCCCCATGCCGCAATCCTATCCCGAATGGCCGAGCGGTCCCCAGGTGCAGGCGTATCTCGAGGCCTATGCAGAGCGGTTCGGCCTCATGGAGCACGTGCACCTGAATACGGAGGTGACCTCGGCCCGGCAGGAGGAGGACGGTGGCTGGACGCTGGAGACGAGCGCCGGCACCCACCGGTTCGACTTCCTCGTGGTGGCCAACGGCATCTTCTCCGAACCGGCCGTTCCGCGCTTCGAGGGGGCCGATGCCTTCGAGGCCGCGGGCGGACGGATCTGTCACTCCTCCCGGTTCACCCATCTCAACGATGCGGCGGGCAAACGTGTTCTGGTGATCGGCTACGGCAAGTCCTCCTGCGACGTGGCCGCGGCGGTCGCGGACAGCGCGAAATCCCTCGACGTCATCGCCCGGGAGCTCATCTGGAAAGCGCCGAAGAAGTTCGGCGGGGTGCTGAACTACAAGTATCTTTTGCTGACGCGCATGGGCGAAGGCCTCTTCAAGTACCGCAGGACGCGCGGCGTCGAGGCCTTCCTCCATGGCCGCGGCGCGCCGGTCCGCAACAGCATGGTGGGTTCGGTGCAGGCGCTGACCACGAAACAGCTCAAGCTGGCGGAACTGGACCTCGTGCCCCGCGGCCAGTTCGAGCGGATCGCCCGCTCCACCGTCTCCCTCGTGACGGACGGGTTCTACGACCATGTCCGCTCCGGCAAGATCGTCGTGCACCGCGACACGCAGATCGAGCGTTTCGAGGTGGAGGGAGGCGAGCGGATCGCCGTTCTTGCGGACGGCACGCGCCTGCCGGCGGATATCGTGATTTGCGGCACGGGGTGGACGCAGTCGGTGCCGTTTCTCGGTGAGGACATCCAGGACAGGCTCATGGACGCTAGCGGCAACTTCATGCTCTACAACTGCGTGAAACCCATCGGCGTCGAGAACCTTGCCTTCAACGGCTACAATTCGAGCTTCTTCAGCCCGCTCTCCGCGGAGATGGGCGCGCTCTGGATCGCCTCTTACCTGGCGGGGGACATGGTTCTGCCGGACGAGGCCGAACAACGTCGCATGACCCGCGAGCGGATCGACTGGATGGCCGAGCGGACCGAGGGGAAGCATGCAAGGGGCACCAACATCATCCCCTTCTCCATGCACCAGATCGACGAGCTTCTGAGCGATCTGCGGCTGGAGATCCCGAAGAGCCAGCGTTTCATGGAATGGCAGATGCCGGTGAAGCCGGCAAATTATGCAAAGGTTCGGCAACGCCTCAAGAACAGGCTCGGCGTCGCGTAAGGGCGGCGGCGTCGTGGACAGCCGGTCCATGCTGATGCATGTTTCTCCCGAGACCTCAGCCTGGAGTGAGCATGACTGACGCAATCATCATCGGCGCTGGCCACAATGGCCTGGCCGCCGCGGCGCACCTAGCCAGCAAGGGCTGGTCCGTCGAGGTGTTCGAGGCCTCGGGCACGCCCGGCGGCGCGGTGAAGACCATGGAGTTGACCGAGCCCGGGTTCCGCCACGACTGGGGCGCGATGAACCTGTCGCTCTTCGCCGGGTCGGACTTCGCTAAGACCCATGGCGATGCACTCGCGAAGCACGGCTTCGAGCCGGTCGCGGCCGCGGAGTGCTTCGCCAGCGTCTTTCCGGATGGGCGCTGGTGCGGCGTCTCGACCGATGCCGAGGCGACGGCGGCGCGCATCGCGGCGTTCTCCCCTCGGGATGCCGAAACGTGGCGTCGCCTCTCGGCCGAGTTTCCGGACATCGCGCCGCGTATCTTCTCCGTCCTCGGAGCCCCGATGAAGGTGAAGGACCTGATGCGCACGGCGTGGTCCACCTGGCGCAGTGCCGGCACAGCGAAACTCTACGAGCTGGTGCGCCTCATGCTGCTCTCCCCCCGCGCATGGGCCGCGGAGACGTTTCAAGATCCCCGCGTCCGCGCCATGTGCTGCGCTTGGGGGATGCATCTGGACTTCCCGCCCGATCAGTCGGGCGGCGCCGTTTTCCCGTATCTCGAGAGCATGGCAAGTCAGGCCTTCGGGCTCGTCATCGGCAAGGGCGGAGCGGATACGATGGTCGGCGCTCTCGTCGGCATGATCGAGGAGGCGGGCGGACGTGTCACGTGCAACGCCCCCGTGGCCGAGGTGCTGCGAAAGAGCGGGCGAGCGACCGGCGTGCGGCTGGCGGACGGGCGCGAGATCGAGGCCAAACGTGCGGTGATCGCCAACGTCGCGCCCTCCGGTCTGGCGCGGCTCCTGCCCGGCGGCAGCGGAACCGGGCGCTACGACGACGGGATCAAGCGGTTCCGCCACGCGCCGGGGACGTTCATGCTGCACCTCGCCCTCGACGGCCTGCCCGATTGGGCCGCGGGCGAGGAGTTGAAGCGTTTCGCCTATGTCCACCTCGCGCCGGATCTGAGGACCATGGCGAACGCCCATACAGAGGCGGTCGACGGGCTGTTGCCGCGCGCGCCGGTTCTCGTGGTCGGCCAGCCGACCGCGGTCGATCCCTCCCGTGCGCCGGACGGCAAGCACATCCTCTGGGTCCAGGCCCGCATGGTGCCGGGCGAGATCCTCGGCGATGCCGCCGGCGAGATCGACGCGACGGACTGGGCAAATGCCGCCGAACCGATGGCGGAGCGCGTGCTGGACATCATCGAAAGCTATGCCCCGGGCCTGCGTGCGCGCATCACCGGCAAGCGGATCGTGACCCCGGCCGATCTGGAAGCGGACAACGCCAACCTCGTCGGCGGAGACCAGATCGGCGGATCCCACCATCCGGCGCAGAATTTCCTCTTCCGTCCCGTGGCCGGCTATTCGGACTGGTCGACGCCGGTCAGGAACCTGCACATCGTCGGCGCCTCGACATGGCCCGGTGCAGGGGTCGGCGCGGGATCGGGCACGATGCTCGCCAAGAAGCTTGCCCGATAGGCAATGCGCGTCGCAAGCAGTCATATGCATTGACATGTTTCAAGCTTGAAGTAGCCTGAACATCCCAGAGGCCGCAAAGGTCCGGGTTCTGCGGCGGGGGAGCGCTTCCCCCACCGCTCACCGACAGGAGGTTCAGGAATGACGATTACCCGACGCACATTGCTCGGCACCGCAACCGCAGGGCTCGGCCTCGCCGTCGCCGGCATTCCCGGCCGGCTCCGCGCGCAAGAGAGCGGCGAGCTCACGATCGCCTACAACGTGAACCTGCCGTCCTTCGACCCGACGGTCGGACCCTCGGCGGTGAACCCGACGATCCAGGGCATCTACCAGACGATCTTCGACCAGTTCATCGCGCAGGACCCGGACCTCAGCTTCAAGCCGGGCCTCCTGACCGACTGGGGCTGGACGGACGACAACAGCAAGATCCGCATGGTCGTCCGCGAGGGCGCCGTCTGGCACAACGGCGATCCGGTCACGGCGGAGGACGTCGTGTGGTCGCTGGAGCGCGCCGCCGATCCCGAAGGCGGCAATCCGATCCAGTTCGTCTGGGCCAAGATCGGCAATTTCGAGATCGACGGAAACGTCATCACGGCGGACGTGCTCGAGTACGAGCCCACGCTCTTCAAGTGGATGGGCTTCCTGACCGGTTACGTCCTGCCCAAGAAATATTTCGAGGAGGTCGGCCCCGAGGGCTTCGAACAGAACCCGATCGGCTCCGGCCCCTACATGGTCGACCGGTTCGAGCGGAACGCGTTCCTGCGGCTGAAGGCACACCCCGACTACTGGGGCGAAAAGCCTGATTTCGAGACCGTGACGATCAAGTTCATCCCCGATTCCTCCGCCCGCGTGGCCGAGGTGGAATCCGGCGCGTCGGACATCACGCTCGAGATCCCCTACGAGGAATACGATCGCCTGCGCGCGAAGGACGGCCTCGAGGGTACCATCGCGCCGGTCTCCGATATCGGCATGATCTTCATCAACGACATCGACGTGATGACCGACCCGAACGTCCGCAAGGCAGCCGCGCTCGCCATCGACAAGCAGCTGATCATCGACCGGCTGCTGTCGGGTTACGGCGTTCCGATCTCCACCCTTCAGACCCCCGAATACGACGCTTACGACGCCTCCATCGAGGTGCCCTACGATCCCGAGGAGGCAAAACGCCTGCTCGCCGAGTCCGGCTACGGGCCGGACAACCCCGTGCGCTTCACGATCCAGACCACCCGCGGCTTCAAGCCGAAGGATTACGAGATGATCCAGGCCATCGTCGGGCTCTGGCGCCGGGTCGGCATCGAGGCGGAGATCGAGGTCTACGAGATCGCCAAGCACTACGAGCTGCGCGCCGCGGACACGCTGGCCCCGGCCGCGTTCTACAACTGGGGCAACGCCGTCGGCGATCCCTCGACCTCCACCGGCTTCACGCTCTTCGGCCCGTCGCCGCACTCGGTCTGGGACGGTCAGGAGATGATCGACATGATCGGCCCGCTCTGGGCCGAAGCCGACGAGGAGACGCGCATCGAAGGCTACAAGGCGGTGGATCGCAAGGCCGCCGAGGAGGCGCTGGTGATCCCGCTTCTGCAGTACATGCAGCCGATCATCTACCGCTCCGGCCTGTCGGTCACGCAAAACACGTCCGGCGCGCTCGTGCCGCAGAACGTGTCGCGCACCTGAGGCGAGATTTTCGGACGCCCCTCCGCTTGTTGTGGAGGGGCGACCGGGCTGACCCATGCAAGCTGCATTCATCCGTCTTCTGACCACGGCCCTCACGCTCTTCGGCGTGGCCATCGTGGTGTTCGTCGTCATCCGGGTCGCGCCCGGTGATCCCATCGCCATGATGCTTCCGCCCGGTGCCACCGAGGCGGATATCGACCGCCTGCGCGCCGCCTACGGTCTAGATCGAAGCCTGGCCGAGCAGTTCTTCATATGGATCGGCGGTGTCCTCCAGGGCGATTTCGGCACCTCCATCTCGCTGCGCCAGAATGTCGGTCGCATCGTCCTCGGACGCCTGCCCGCCACGCTCGAACTGGCGTTCTACGCGCTTTTCCTCGCCGTCCTTCTCGGCGGAGCCCTGGCGGTCATCGGAACGCTGCGCCGGCGTGGCACCGCGGAGGGCGCCGTCGATCTCTGGAACGGGATGACGCTGTCGATCCCGGATTTTCTCTGGGGCCTGATCTTCATCCTGTGCCTCGGGGTGCTCTGGCCCCTGCTTCCCATTTCCGGCCGGATCTCCCCCGCCCTGAACCCGGATTACGCGACCGGCTTCCTGCTGCTCGAATCCCTCCTGCGATTCGATTTCCGGGTGACGGGCGATCTTCTTGCCCACATGACCCTGCCGGCGCTGGCCCTCGCGCTGCCGCTCTCGGCGGTCATCGCGCAGGTGCTGAAACAATCGTTGAAGGAAGTGATGGAGCTCGACTACGTGAACCTCGCCCGCGCCCGCGGCTTCTCGGAGGTCGCCGTCCTCTTCCGGGAGGCGCTGCGCAACGCCGCCCTGCCGACGCTGACGCTGGTGGGCGTGCAGTTCACCTTCCTGATCGGCGGGACGGTGATCGTGGAGAAGCTCTTTTCCTACGAGGGCCTCGGCAACCTCGCCATCGACGCGGTGGTGAACCGGGACCTGCCGTTGATCCAGGGAATCGTGCTTCTGTTCGCGGTGCTCTTCATCGCAACGAACCTGATCGTGGACCTCGCCTATGCCGCCCTCAATCCGAGGCTGCGTCATGGCTAGACTCTGGCTCTCGGGCGGCTGGCTCGTCCTTCTCGCCCTCGCCGCGATCTTCGCGCCCCTCATCGCGCCGCATGATCCGCTGGCGCAAGATCTCTTCCTCGAGAAACTGCCCCCCTTCTGGATGGAGGGCGCCGAACCCGGCTACTATCTCGGCACCGATTCACTCGGGAGGGACGTGCTCTCCCGGCTGATCTACGGAGCCCGCGTCGCGCTCATCGTCGCCGTGCTCGCCGGGGGCTCGGCCGCGATCCTCGGCTCGGTCCTCGGCCTGCTCGCGGGCTATCTCGGGGGCTGGACGGATCGGGCCGTGGGCCGGCTCATCGACATCTGGATGAGCTTCCCGCCCGTCCTTTTCGCGATCCTCCTCGTCGCCGTCCTCGGCACCGGCCTTTCCTCCGTCATCATCGCCATCGCGGTGATCGACTGGACGCGCTTCGCCCGGGTGGTCCGGGCGGAAACCATGGCGCAGTCCCGCATGGATTACGTCGCCAGCGCCACCGTCGTCGGCCGCTCCCCCCTCGGCACGCTCTGGCACGAGGTGGTGCCGAACGTGCTGCCGACGATCCTCGTCCTTCTGTCCCTCGAAATGGGCATCACCGTCATCGTGGAGGCGATCCTGAGCTTCGTGAACCTGTCCGTCTCGTCGGACGATCCGACCTGGGGCGGCATGATCGCCGAGGGCCGGACGCAGATCCATTTCGCGCTCTGGATCCTCGTTGGACCCATGGTGGCGCTCTTCCTCACGGTCCTTGCCTTCTCGCAGTTCGGCGAAGGGCTGAAGGACAGGCTGGACCCGGCGGCGTCATGACGGGGATCCTTGAAATCGACAGGCTTTCAGTCCGCATCGGTCCGCGAGGGCCGCGGATCCTGAAGGATGTCAGCCTGTCCGTAGCGCCCGGCGAGATCCACGGTTTGATCGGGGAATCGGGCGCCGGGAAGAGCATGATCGGCAAGACCGTCGCCGGGCTCCTGCCGCGTGGGCTGAACGTGTCGGACGGGTCCGTCCGCTTCGACGGGCAGGAGCTGACCGCGCTTCCCCGAAGCAGGCTGCGCAAGCTGGTGGGAGAGCGTATCGCGATCATCCCGCAGGACCCGCTGACCGCGCTCAACCCCAGCCGCCGCATCGCGGGGCAGATCACGGACCGGCTCGTCCACACCCTGGGATGGGACCGGCGCCGGGCCCTCCTTCGCGCCGAGGAGACGCTGGACGAGGTGTCGATCCGCAACCCTTCGCAGACGCTCCGCAGCTATCCGCACGAGCTGTCGGGGGGCATGCGGCAGCGCGTCCTGATCGCCGCCGCCTTCGCCGCGGCGCCGGATTTCGTCATCGCCGACGAGCCGACCACCGCGCTCGACGTCACGGTGCAGCGACAGATCCTTCAGCTCATCCGCGCGATGCAGGCGCGGCACGGCACCGCCATGCTCTTCGTCACCCATGACATGGGCGTCGTCGCCAAGCTCTGCACCCGCGCGACGGTGCTCTACGCGGGACAAGTGGTGGAGACGGGCACGGCGGAGCATCTCTTCGGCCCGAACCCGCATCCCTACACGGAAGCCCTGATCGGGGCGACGCCGCGCTACGACCGGCCGGAGGAGTCGCTCCGCCCGGTTCCAGAGCACGTGATCGAGGCCCTGCGCGCCGAACAGGAGGCCACCCTTGGCTGAGCCATTGATCGAAGTGAGGGACCTCGGTCTCTCCCTGCCCGACATGAACGCCGGCCCCCGCCTCGGCCGCCGCCCCCGTCTGGAAATCCTGCGCGGCCTCTCGTTCGACGTCCCCCGCAGGGGCGTGGTCGGAATCGTTGGCGAATCGGGGTCGGGCAAGTCCACGCTGGGCCGCTGCATGGTGAGGCTCCTCGAACCGACCGCGGGCCGCATCCTGTTCGACGGGCACGACATCACGCACATGGCGCCGTCGGAGCTCACCGGGCACCGGCGCGACCTTCAGATGGTGTTCCAGGACCCGATGTCCTCCCTCAACCCGCGCCACACGATCCTGCGGCTGATCGCGGGACCGCTGAAGCTGCACGGGGTGGAGCAGGCCGAGGACAGGGCGCGGGACGCGCTCGACCGGGTGCATCTTGGCCGTGCCTTCGCGGATCGCTACCCGCACCAGCTCTCAGGCGGCCAGCGCCAGCGCGTCGGCATCGCCCGCGCCATCGCCCTCGGCCCCCGCTTCATCCTCGCCGACGAGATCACCTCGGGCCTCGACGTCTCGACACAGGCGCAGATCGTGGCCCTTCTGGAGGAGCTGGTCGAGGACATGCACCTCACCCTTGCCTTCATCAGCCACGATCTGTCGCTGATCCGCCGGCTGGCGGACACGATCGTCGTGCTCAAGGCGGGAGAGATCGTGGAGCAGGGCCGCATCGCGGACGTGTTCGACGCCCCGACGCACCCCTATACCGCAGCCCTCAAGGCCGCGATTCCGCTGCCGACGCTCGACGACGCATGGCTCGAGGATGTGCAGGAGGCCTGAGCGTCAGCCTCCCGCAACCTTCAGCGATATCTTCCCGATATGCTCGGAGCTCTCCATCCGGCGATGCGCGTCCGCCGCGGCTTCGAGATCGTACTCGCTGTCGAGAACCGGGGCCACGCGGCCGGCATCGAGCAGCGGCCAGACCCGCTCCCGCAGCTCCCGCGCGATCTTCGCCTTCGCCTCCACCGATTGGGGCCTCAGGGTCGACCCGGTGATGGTCTGGCGATTCACCATGAGGGGGGCGAAGTTGATCTCCGCCTTCGCACCGCCGAGGAACGCGATGATCACCAGCCGGGCATCCTGCGCCATCGCCTTGAGGTTTCGCGCGATATAGTCGCCAGCGACCATGTCGAGAACGACGTCGGCGCCGCCTTCGCCCTTGAGGATCGAGACGAAGTCCTCCTCGCGGTAGTTGATCGCGCGCTCGGCGCCGAGCTTCTCGCAGGCGGCGCATTTGTCGGCGCTGCCGGCGGTCGCGAAGACCCGCGCGCCGAAGGCGGAGGCGAGCTGGATCGCCGTCGTGCCGATCCCGGAGGAGCCGCCGTGAACCAGAAAGCGCTCCCCGCCTTCCAGGTGAGCGCGCATGAAGACATTGGACCAGACGGTGAAGAACGTCTCCGGCAGGCAGGCGGCCGCCCGCAGGGACATGTCCGTGGGCACGGGAAGGCAATGGCTCGCGGGACAGACGACATATTCGGCATATCCGCCGCCCGGCAGGAGCGCGCAGACCGCATCCCCCACGGACCATTCCCCGACACTCTCCCCCGTCGCCGCGACATGCCCGGAGGCTTCGAGCCCCGGCAAGTCGCTGGCACCCGGAGGCGGCGCGTAGGTGCCGCCGCGCTGCGCCGCATCCGGGCGGTTCACCCCCGCATGGGCGACGCGGATCAAAACCTCACCCGCCCCGGGTTTCGGCACGGGCCGCTCGGTGAGGCGAAGGACATCCGGGCCGCCGTGTTCGCTGATCTCGACGGCGCGCATGGTCTCGGGCAGATCGACGGTCATCATGCTGGCCCCACCGGGCCGGGGCGGGGGCCGCTACCGGCATCGCCGGACGCCTGAGCGGGCCCCACCGGGCCGGGACGCGGACCCGCGGCAGGGTCGGGATGCGACCCCGCGGCAGCGTCGTCAGTGCTGGCCTCCGGTCCTGCCGGAGGCATACCGGCGCCCGGTGCGGGCGGCGGGCTCCAGCGGCCCGGCATCATTTCCTCCATGTTCCGCATCGGCGCCCGCACCCGTCCGAAGAGCCATTCGGGACCGGCCGTGAGGGGCTTCAGGATGCGCGCCTCGCGCAGGCGGGACTTCACCTTCTCGAACTGCATCACGTTGCCGATACGGCGATCGAGAAAGGCCCAGGTATCCGACGAGCCGAGCGAATCGTCCCCGAGCCACATCAGCAGCGTCGAGCCGTAGACCCCGGAGAGGGTCGTGCGTTTGGTGTACCAATTCAGATCGTCCGACGTATCGCCGAGCGCCGTCCAGATCGCATCCGCCGTCGACCAGAGCGCCTTTGCGCCGTCGGGGGCGTATTGCGGCAGGGAGAAGAGCGTCGCGCCGCGGCGTACCGCTTCCTTGCTGCCGGCGACCTCGAGACGGATGCGCACGGCGGCGCTGATCTTGTCGCGGAAGCGCAGGCCCGTCATGTCGGTCGTCCGCAGACGCTCGACCATCTGCGCGTCGCCCCTTTTGTGGAAGGCGATCGCAAGGTCGACCGCGCCGCGCGGGAAGATCGACCGGGCGAGGCTCTCGGAAATGCCGGTCTCGCGGCAGGCGGCCCTCAGTGTCCGTTCCGACCACCCGTCGAAGGCAACATGACGAAGCGCGGCGTCGAGCAGCTGCGTCTCGGTCGGGTCGGCATGTCCGGTGGTGGCTGGGTCGGCAATCATGGAGGGCCCTTTCGTCGGTCTTCGTTCAACGCGCAGTGGACAAGCTAAAGCGGCATTGCTATATGGCCACCTCCTGCAAGAATGAAACGCAAACTGGAAAGGTGGTGACACCCACATGCAGGTCAGTGTCCGCGACAACAACGTTGATCAGGCTCTCCGTGCCCTGAAGAAGAAGCTTCAGCGCGAAGGCGTCTTTCGCGAGATGAAATTGCGCCAGCACTTCGAGAAACCCTCGGAGAAGAAGGCGCGTGAGAAGGCCGAGGCGATTCGCCGCGCCCGCAAGCTCGCCCGGAAGAAGGCTCAGCGCGAAGGGATGCTCTGATCCCTGGCTGAGGCCAGTCCGCGGCTCGAGCAATTGGTCGCGACGTTCGAATCGAAGCCCCCGCCGGGACATCCGGGCGGGGGTTTTGCTTGTTCGGCGGAGCGCCTTGCATGCTCCCTCAGGGTCGTCAGGCCCTCGGCCGCTCCAGAAGCGCGTCCCGGATCTCGATCAGGAGCTGCCGCTCGGTCGGGCCGGGATCGGCAGGCGGGACGCTCGGTTCGGCCTCCACCTCTTCGCGCATCGCGGCGTCCTTCACCCGGTTCACCAGCTTCACCAGCAGGAACACCACGAAGGCGACGATCAGGAAGTTGATCACCGCCATCACGAAGGCCCCGTAGGCGAAGACCGGATCGCCCGAGGCGCGGGCTTCCTCGAGGCTGGCATAGTCGGTCGCTCCGAGCACGTAGAACATGCCCGTGAAATCGATCCCCCCGGTGAAGAGGCTGATGAACGGATTGATCAGATCCCCCACGAGCGACGTCACGATCGCGGTGAAGGCCGCGCCGACGATGATGCCCACGGCCATGTCCATCACGTTGCCGCGGGCGATAAAATTGCGAAATTCTGTCAGCATGTCCCTGCCTTGTCTGTCTCTCGGGAGCCTTTGCCCCCCGGTGTGTGCGCCAGAGCGCTCCGCTCGCGCGCCTCGGGGGGTTTCCTCCGCCGCGACCGCATTATCTTGGCCGCAAAGAGACAGTAAACGGAAAGCACCCGACGATGGCAGACCTCAGCTCATTCCCGATCACCACCCGCTGGCCCGCGAAGGATCCGAGCGTCATCCAGCTCTATTCCTTCCCCACGCCGAACGGACAGAAGGCCTCGATCGCGCTCGAGGAATTGTCCCTGCCCTATGAGGCGCACCGGGTCACTCTGAAGGACGAGGACGTCAAGAGCGACGCCTTCCTGTCCCTCAACCCCAACAACAAGATCCCGGCGATCATCGATCCCGATGGCCCGCACGGCGAGCCGATCGGCCTCTTCGAAAGCGGCGCGATCCTCCTTTATCTGGCGGAAAAGACGAATAAGCTCCTCGGCACGACCGAGGCGGACCGCTATCACACGATGCAGTGGCTGATGTTCCAGATGGGCGGCGTCGGCCCGATGTTCGGCCAGCTCGGCTACTTCTATGCCCACGGCGGCAAGGAGATCGAGGATCCCCGCCCCCGCGAGCGCTACATCAACGAGTCACGGCGCCTCCTGAACGTGGTCGAGGGGCAGCTCGATGGCCGCGACTGGATCGTCGGCCCCTACACCATCGCCGATATCGCCCTCGCGCCGTGGCTGAACGTGTTCGGGTTCTACGAGGCCAAGGACGCCGTGGGCTGGGACGAGTTTCCGAACGTGGAGGACTACGTCGAACGCTTCTTCAACCGTCCGGCCGTCGAGCGCGGCCGGAACACCCCGCCCGCCGAGGGCTGAGCCGAAGGAGCGGGGTCGCGCCCGTGGCCCCGCTTGCCCTCGGACGCCGCGGCGCTTAGCTCGGCAGTCATCGCCAGAACGATCCCGGAGAGCTTCATGGACCAGCCCCTCGAGCCGCTGACGGCCGCGCTTCTCGATGCCGCCCGCAAGGCCGGCGCGGACGACGCGGACGCGATCGCCGTCGCAGGCACTTCGCTGGATGTGGACGTGCGCGGCGGCACGCTGGAGCATGCCGAGCGCTCGGAGGCCATCGACCTTGGCCTCCGCGTGATCCTCGGCCAGCGGCAAGCAACCGTGGCCGCCTCCGATACCCGCGCCGAAACGCTCGAGGAGATGGCGACCCGCGCGGTTGCCATGGCCCGCGAAGCGCCGGAGGATCCCGGCGTCGGCCTCGCGCCCTCCGAGCAGCTGTCGGAGCGACGGGATGCGGCGGGCCTCGACCTCGACGATCCGGGCGACGATCCGGACCCCGCCGCGCTGGAGCGGGATGCGCTGGAGACCGAGGCCGCCGCCCTCGCCCATGACGGCATCTCGATGATGGACAGCGTCGGCGCGGGATATGCCCGCCGCCGTCTCCACCTCGCCGCCACGAACGGCTTCTCCGGCGGCTACACCCGCAGCGATTACAGCCTCTACGCCGTCGCGATCACCGGCGAGGGCACGAAGATGGAGCGTGACTATTACGGGGAGAGCCGCACGCACCGCGCGGACATGCCGAGCCCCGCGGAGGTCGGCCGCATCGCGGCCGAGCGCACGCTGGCCCGTGCCGGCGCCCGCCGCCCGAAGACCGGCGCCTACCCCGTGCTTTACGACGAACGCATCTCGTCGGGGCTGATCGGGCATCTCCTTTCGGCGATCAACGGCACCGCCATCGTGCGCGGGGCAAGCTGGCTGTCGGACGCGATGGGCAAGCAGGTCCTGCCCGCCGGCCTCACCCTCACCGAGGAGCCGCATCGCCCCCGGACCGGCGGCGCGCGGCTCTTCGACGCCGAGGGACTGCCCACACGGAACCGGGAGCTCGTCTCGGACGGGATCCTCCAGAGCTGGATCCTCGACCTCGCAAGCGCCCGCAAGCTCGGACTGGAGAGCACCGCCAGCGCCTCCCGATCCCCTGCCGGCGCCCCCGCCCCTTCAGTCGGCAACGTGACCCTGACGCAGGGCACGAAGAGCCGCGAGGAGCTGATGCGGGACATGGGGACGGGATTTCTCGTCACCTCGCTGCTCGGCTCCACCATCAATCCCAACAACGGCGATTATTCCCGCGGGGCCTCCGGCTTCTGGATCGAGAACGGCGAGATCGCCTATCCGGTCAACGAATGCACCATCGCGGGCAATCTGAAGGACATGCTCCTCGGCCTCACACCGGCGAACGACGCCCGCCCCTGGCTCTCCCGCGTGGTACCGTCGCTCCTCGTGGAAGGGATGACGCTTGCCGGTGAGTGACCTCGATTTCATCACGGACGCCGCGCGGGAGGCCGGGCGCATCGCGCTCATGCATTTCCGCGGCGACCCGCAGGTCTGGGAAAAGGACGAGGGTCAGGGCCCCGTGACGGAGGCCGACCTTGCCGTCGACGCGTTCCTCAAGGAGCGCCTGCTCGGCGGCCGCAAGGGATACGGCTGGCTGTCCGAAGAGACCGCGGACGACGAGGACCGACTGGCCCGAAGCCGCATCTTCATCGTCGATCCCATCGACGGCACGCGCGCTTTCATGAAGGGCGAAATGGCGTGGTCCATCTCCATCGCCGTGATCGAGGACGGCACTCCGGTGGCCGGTGTCGTCTATCTTCCCGCCCAGAAAGCGCTCTACAGCGCCAGCCTCGGAGACGGCGCGACCCTGGACGGTCGGCCCATCCGCGTCAGCCGCCGCGAGGCCCTCGACGGGGCGCATGTCCTGGCTGCGGGCCAGGCCCTGAAGGATGACATCTGGAGCGGCGAGGTCCCCGCCATGCGGCGGCACTTCCGGACCTCGCTGGCCTACCGGATGTCCCTCGTCGGCGAGGGGCGGTTCGATGCGATGATGACGCTGCGCGAGACGTGGGAGTGGGACATTGCCGCGGGCACGCTCATCGCCTCGGAAGCAGGGGCCCTGGTGACCGACCGATCCGGGCGGCCCCTTCGCTTCAACACGCCGCAGAGGTTCACGGATGGCGTCGTCGCCGCGCCGCCCGCCCTTCACGCCGAGGCCCTCGCGCGGCTTCGCTGATAACGGGGGAGGTTGCGAGGAGCCTTACTCCTCCTTCTCCATCGTGCATTGCAGCGGATGCTGATGGCGGCGGGCGAAGTCCATCACCTGTGCGACCTTCGTCTCCGCGATCTCGTGACTGAAGACACCCACCACGGCGACGCCGCGCTTGTGGACCACCAGCATGATCTCGAAGGACTGGGCGTGGGTCATGCCGAAGAACCGCTCCAGCACGTGAACGACGAATTCCATCGGCGTGTAATCGTCATTCAGCAGCAGCACCTTGTAGAGCGGCGGCTTCTGCGTCTTCGGCCTGGTCTTCGTCACCACGGCGGCATCGCCCTCGGGGGGGCCGTCGTCGGGATCCGTCATCGTCCAATCTGTCACGTCGACTGAGCTCCGGTCGGGTGGCGGGTGGTTCGGGGGGTCAGGGGCGGTTATATAAGCGTCCCGCCCGCCCTGAAAAGGGCAAGAACCGGAACGAGAGGCTGCCACCCTTGCCCGAGATCACGACTGTCGGCTTCGACGCCGACGACACGCTTTGGCACAACGAGCGATTCTTTGCGATCACGCAGGACCGGTTCGCCGAGCTTCTGGTCGATTATGCCGGTCGCGAGCATCTCGACGAGCGCCTTCTCGCCGCGGAATACCGCAATCTCGGGCGCTACGGCTACGGCATCAAGGCATTCCTGCTGACGATGGTCGAAACCGCCATCGAGGTTACAGACGCCAAACTCCCCGCCAGCGTCATCCGCCAGATCCTCGAGATCGGTCACGATATGCTGGAACACCCGATCGAGCTGCTGCCGCATGCCCGAACCGCGGTAGAAGAGGTCGCCGGCACCCGCCGCGCCATCCTCGTGACCAAGGGCGATCTTCTCGACCAGGAACGCAAGCTGGCGCAATCGGGCCTCGGAGACCTCTTCGCCGGTGTGGAGATCGTGTCCGAGAAGACGCCGCAGGTCTACGCCCGGATCTTCGACGAACGGGGCGATGGGGCCGCCCGCTCGATCATGGTCGGCAACTCGGTCAAGTCGGACGTCCTCCCCGCCCTCGCGGCGGGCGCCCATGCCGCCCATGTCCCCTTCGATCTGAAATGGGCGCTGGAACATGCCGAGCACCCCGAGCCGCAGCCCCGATTCCATGAACTGGACGATCTCGGCGGCCTTCCGGCGCTCCTCGAGCGGCTGGATGACGGGACCCGTTCGAGCGTCTGAATGCCTCCCGCGGGGCGGCTCCCTCAAGCGAAGCATTTGCAGCGCTTCGGTTTTTGTCCACATCAACTCTTTCTGCGACGACCATGAAAAAGCTGGCTTTTCGCGTTATCGATTACGTGTTAGCTTCATGTAAATCATAAGAGTCGACACTCGGAACATAACCGGGGCGACGCGAGGCAGATGAGGCAGTACCGTGGCGAAATACCGCGAACGGGGGCATAACGCCCTCACTCTCCCCTTTGTGGCTGCACTGATCCTGTTGGTGACCTTCGGTGCCACGCTCCGGGCCGGCGCAGCACCCTACGCGGATTTCGTGATCGATGCGCGGACAGGTCAGGTCCTCCATCAGGAGAATGCCGATACGAGACTGCACCCGGCGTCGCTCACCAAGATGATGACGCTCTACATCGCCTTCGAGGCGATCACGCGGGGCGAAATCGGGCTGGATTCGCAGGTCCTCATCTCGAAGAAGGCGGCATCCGAGGAGCCCTCGAAGCTCGGTCTCGTGGCCGGGCAGAAGATCGAACTTCGCTACCTGATCCGCGCCGCGGCCGTGAAATCCGCCAACGACGCCGCGACGGCGATCGGGGAGGCGATCGAGGGGTCCGAAGCGGCCTTTGCCCGCCGGATGAACCGCACCGCCCAGGCCCTCGGGATGACCCGGACGACGTTCAAGAACGCCCACGGCCTGACCGAGGAGGGCCACCTCTCGACCGCGCGGGACATGACCACGCTGGGGCGGCACGTGTTCTACGACTATCCGCAATACTACAACCTGTTCTCCCGCATCACCGCGGATGCGAAGGTTCGCACGGTGGCCCATACGAACCGCCGCTTCCTGCGCGACTATGCCGGGGCCGACGGGATCAAGACGGGCTATACCCGCGCCGCCGGCTTCAACCTCGTCGCCTCCGCCGAGCGGGACGGCAAGCGCATCATCACCACCGTCTTCGGCGGTCGCTCCACGGCGACGCGGAACGATCGGGTGGCCGAACTGATGAACCTCGGCTTCAACCAGGCTCCCGGCGCCGTCCAGCTCGCGCGGCCGTCCGCCCCCGATTACGAGAGCCTGCCCGGAACGCCCGGCTCCACCGCGGGCAAGACGCTGCGGGTCAGCGGTCTCGTGAACCGTTCGCCCCGCCCGACCGGACGACCGAGACCCCAGGTGCCCGAAGGCATGATCGTCGCTTTGCAGGACGGCGTGGCGGAAGCCGTCGCCCTCGCGACGGATGATCAGGCAGAACAGATCGCCTCTCTCGTCGCCGGTGCGGAGAAGCTCGAGGACACCAGCGCCGAGGCGCCCCTGCCCGGCGGCGTCTCCCTCGCGGGCATCCGGCCGGAGCCGACCCCTGTCGAGGTCCGCGAGGAGATGGAGGACGCCATCGCCGTGGCCGATACCGCCTCCACCGAAGAGGTGGCGGGCATGATCGCAGGTGCAGGCGCAGCGACGCCCCAGGACGGGGCGGACATCGCGCTCGCCGCCTCCGGCAAGCCCGCACCCGGGGCGGAGGCTCCCGATATCGGCGCCAATGTCGAGGATCTGGTCGTCGCGGCGATGGGCGGCGGGGCCGCAAGCGATGCGAACGATACCGACATGGCGCCAGCGGCCGCCACCGTCGTTCCGAAATCCCGCCCCCGCGTTCTGGACTTCGCCGTCGCGGAGGCGGCGGAGCCGCAGCAGGCTTCCATTCCCGCTCCCGCGCCGCGCCCCGAAGTCGTGGTGCGCGCCTCCACCTCAGGAGGGCGCCACTGGGGCATCTCCGTCGGGCAGTACAATTCGCGCTTCGAGGCGGAAAAGGTCCTGCTGAAGACCGCGCTTCGTGAAGTGGAGACGCTCGATGGGTCCCTGCGCAAGGTGAACCAGCGCGCGACGGGCTATGACGCCACCTTCATGGGACTCACGCAGGACCAGGCCGCCGCCGCCTGCGCCCGCCTCCAGGCCCGCGGCTCCGATTGCTCGACCGTCAGTCCGGGCTGAGACAGAGACATCCCGCGACATGAAAGGGCGCCCCTGCGGGCGCCTTTTTCATGTCTGCCCGACGGGACCCGACGTGGCTCGAAGCGGTTTCGAGGCCGGGACGCCCCGCGCCCGCCGCGGGGCGCGGGGAGGATCTCAAGCGTCGTTCAGGTTGAGCGCAGCGGCCATCAGCGCGCGGGTGTAATCGGATTGCGGCGCGGCGAAGACCTGTTCGGCCGGCCCCGATTCCACCACGTCCCCCTGCTTCATGACCATCACGTGGTGGCTGAGGGCACGAATGACGCGGAGGTCGTGGCTAATGAAGAGATAGGCCAGCTTGTATTTCATCTGCAGCCGCCGCAGCAGGTCAACGATCTGCACCTGGACCGTCATGTCGAGGGCGCTCGTCGGCTCATCGAGAACGACGAGGCGCGGGCGCAGGATCATGGCGCGGGCAATGGCGATGCGCTGACGCTGGCCGCCTGAGAATTCATGCGGGTAGCGATGCATCGTCGCCGGATCGAGACCGACCTCGGCAAGCATCTCTGCCACCATCTCGCGCCGGTCACGACGCTCGTGCATGTCGTGGACACCGAGGCCCTCCGCCACGATCTGCTCCACCGTCATGCGCGGGGAGAGGGAGCCGTAGGGATCCTGGAAGACGATCTGCATGTCCCGCCGGAGCCGCCGGATTTCTTTCGTTTTCCAGCCCTGCACGTCCTGCCCCAGGAAGAGGATCGGCCCGTCCGACGAGATCAGCCGCATGATCGCGAGCGCCAGCGTCGTCTTGCCGGAGCCACTCTCACCGACGACGCCGACCGTCTGCCCCTCCCGGATGGACAGCGTCGCGTCGTTCACCGCCTTCACATGGCCGACGGTCTTCTTCAAGAAGCCCCGCTGGATCGGAAACCAGACCCGGAGCCCGTCCGTCTCCACGATGGTCTCGCCGTCCTCCGGCATGGCGGGCGCACGACCCGAGGGCTCCGCGTTCAACAGCTTCCGGGTATAGGGGTGCTTTGGATCGGCGAAGATCTCCTCCGTGCGTCCCGTCTCGACGATCTCCCCGTCCTTCATCACGCAGACCCGGTCGGCGATGCGGCGGACGATGCCGAGGTCGTGCGTGATGAACAGAAGGGACATCCCCTCCGCATCCTTCAGCTCTGCGAGAAGCTCGAGGATCTGCGCCTGGATCGTCACGTCGAGCGCCGTTGTCGGCTCGTCGGCGATGAGCAGGTCCGGACCGTTCGCCAGGGCCATGGCGATCATCACGCGCTGTCGCTGACCGCCCGAGAGCTGGTGCGGATAGGCTCCCAGTCGCTCTTCGACATCGCGGATACCGACCCTCTTCAGAAGATCGATCACCCGTGCCTTCGCCTTCTCTCCCGTCAGGCCCTGATGGAGCGCGAGCGATTCGAGAAGCTGTTTCTCCAGCGTGTGCAGCGGGTTCAGGGAGGTCATCGGCTCCTGGAAGATGAAGCTGATGTCATTGCCACGGACCCGGCGCAGGTCCTTCTCGGGCGCGCCGATCATCTCGGTGCCTTCGTAGCTCACCGAGCCGCTGACGGACGCGTTCTCTCCCAGGAGCGCGACCGTCGAAAGCGCCGTGACGGACTTGCCCGAGCCGCTTTCGCCCACGAGCGCGACGGTCTCGCCCCGGCGCACCTCGAAGGAGACGCCCTTTACCGCGTCGATCTGCCGGCCGTCCTGCGAGAACGCGATGCGCAGATCCCGAACCGTGAGGACGGCGCGCTCTGCCCCGTGATCGCTCATGAGAAGGTCTTCCTGGGGTCGAAGGCGTCCCGCACCCCCTCGAAGATGAACACGAGGAGGGAGAGCATGATGGCGAAGGTGAAGAAGGCGGTGAAGCCGAGCCACGGCGCCTGAAGGTTCTGCTTGGCCTGGAGCGTGAGCTCGCCGAGCGAGGGCGAGGATGCGGGAAGGCCGAACCCGAGGAAGTCCAGCGAGGCGAGCGTGCCGATGGTGGCCGTGATCAGGAACGGCATCATCGTCAGTGTCGCCACCATCGCATTCGGCAGCATGTGCCGGAACATGATCGTCACGTCCGACACCCCGAGCGCGCGGGCCGCGCGGACGTATTCGAAGTTCCGTGCCCTGAGGAATTCCGCCCGCACGACGCCGACGAGGGCGGGCCAGCCGAAGAGGACGGTCAGGAAGACCAGGAGCCAGAAGCCGCGACCGAAGATCGCGAACATGATGATGATGATGTAGAGCGAGGGCGTCGAACTCCAGATCTCGATGATACGCTGGAAGATCAGGTCCACCTTCCCGCCGAAGAAGCCCTGCACGGCGCCCGCCGCGATGCCGATCACTGAGGCGGAGGCGGTCACGATCAGGGTGAAGACGATGGAGAGGCGGAAGCCGTAGATGACCCGTGCGAGCACGTCCCGCGTCGCATCGTCGGTGCCGAGCCAATGGTCCGCATCGGGGGGCGACGGCGCCGGGCGCCCGAGATTGTTCGGCGTGTTGTAACTGTAGGGAATGAGCGGCCAGATCGACCAGCCCGCCTCGATGGCTTCCCCGTTCACCATGCCGTCGCCCGCATCCTCGATCAGCCCCTCGGGGTCGTCGAAGCACTCCACGAGCCCGCCCGTGGCAATGAGGCACTTCACCTCGACGTCGCGGTAGGCCGCTTCGGTCGGGAAATCGCCTCCGAACGTGGTTTCGGGATAGACGTTGGTCAGCGGGAAAAAGAGGTCCCCGCGATACTGGATGAGGAGCGGCTTGTCGTTGGCGATGAGTTCGGCGCAGAGCGACAGCGCGAAGAGCACGGCGAAGACCCAGAGGGACCAGAAGGCGCGCTGGTTGCGCGTGAAGTTCCGCCAGCGGCGCTGGTTCAGCGGAGACAGGAAGCCGCGGCGGCTCGGCGGCATGGCATACCCGTCATGCGCCTTCACGTCCTCGACTTCGGCATCGACCGCCTTGGGGAGATCCTCGAGCTGGGCCATCTCAGGTCTCCCTGCTCTCGAAATCGATCCTGGGATCGACGAAGACGTAGCACAAGTCGCTGACGATATTCACGAGCAGTCCGATCAGACCGAAGACGTAGAGGGTGCCGAAGACCACCGGGTAATCCCGCGCCACGGCCGCTTCGAAGCCGAGCCGCCCCAGCCCGTCCAGCGAGAAGATCGTCTCGATGATGATCGATGCGCCGAAGAAGACCGAGAGGAACGCGCCCGGAAAGCCCGCGATCACGATCAGCATCGCGTTGCGGAAGACGTGACCGTAGAGCACCTGCCGTTCATCCAGCCCCTTGGCCTTCGCGGTGATCACGTACTGCTTCTTGATCTCGTCGAGGAACGAGTTCTTCGTCAGCAGTGTCAGGGTGGCGAAGCTGGAGATGGTCGTCGCGATCACCGGCAGCGTGATGTGCCAGAAATAGTCGGCGATTTTCTCGAGCGGTCCGAGCTGGTCGAAGTTCTCGGACACCAGCCCCCTGAGCGGGAAGATCTGCCAGTAGGACCCGCCGGCGAACAGCACCAGCAGCAGGATCGCGAAGAGAAAGCCCGGGATCGCATAGGCCACGATGATGCCGGCGGAGGTCCAGGTGTCGAAGGGGGTGCCGTCCCTGACGGCCTTGCGGATGCCCAGCGGGATGGAGATGAGGTAGGCGATCAGTGTGGACCACAGGCCCAGCGTGATCGACACCGGCATCTTCTCCAGAACGAGATCGACCACGGAGATGGAGCGGAAATAGCTCTCGCCGAAGTCAAAGCGCAGGTAGTTGCCCATCAGGATCGCGAACCGTTCGAAGACTCCGATGGGCTCCGTCACGCATTCCTCGGCATCGAGATCCGGGACCCCGTCATACCCCGCCTCGCAGACGAGGCGGGAGAACCCCATCTCGATCTCCAGCTCGTCGAGGAAGTCCTGCGGCAGGCCGCGGGCGCCCAGATAGCCGTTCTCCCCGCCGTCGGGGGCGCCGCCGTCACCGCCGCCGGCGATGCCGGCAAACACGTCACCCTCGCCCTGGACCTGCGCAACGATCTGCTCGATCGGTCCGCCGGGCACGAACTGGGTCAGGAAGAAATTGACGACCATGATCCCGAACAGAGTCGGAATGATCAGCAGAAGCCGCCGGAGAATGTAGGCGCCCATAGGGTCTTTCTATCGTCCTTCGGGGTAGGTTCGGTCGTCCAGGGCGGGTGTCAGAGCGGTGCTCCCGCCGCGCTCAGCTCTTCGGCGCGCTCGGCGTCGTACCACCAGAAGTCCATGCTGCCGAGCGCATAGGGCGGCAGCGGGTCGGGATGGCGGAAGATGTCGTAATACGCGACGAGATAGGCCGGGTTGTGCCATTGCGGCACCCAGACATGCATGTGCCGCAGCACGCGGTCGAGGGCGCGCGCCGCCACGTTCAGCTCTTCCTGCGACTCCGCCTCCATGATGGTCCGGATCAGGCTATCGATCGCCGGGGACTGGATGCCGGCCTTGTTGAAGACCGAGGTATCCACGCTTTCGGAGCCGAAATACTGCTTGAGACCCGCGCCGGGGATATTGTCCTGCCCCAGCATCTGCGTCGTGATGTCGAAATCGAAGGGCGGGCGCTCCCGCTCCGTCGCCTGCGCCTGGTCGACACGCTCCATCGAGGCGTCGATGCCGGCGGAGCGGAGGTTCTGGACATAGGGGTTCACGATCCGCTCGAAGGTCTGGCTGTCGTTAAGGATCTCGACGGACAGGGTCCGCCCGTCCTTGCGGCGGAGGCCATCGCTGCCGACCTCCCAGCCCGCCTCGTCCAGAAGCGCATTCGCGGCCCGGATATTGGTCCTGTCCATCTGCCTGGCGCCGGAGGTGGGCGCTACCGGCACCTCCTCGGTCAGGACACCTTCCGGAAGATCGGCCGAGAGGGGCTCCAGGATCGCCAGCTCCTCCTCGGACGGCAGCCCCGTCGCCTCCAGCTCGGAGTTCTCGAAGAACGAATCGACGCGCTGGTAGAGGCCGTAGAACAGCTGTTCGTTGGTCCATTCGAAGTTGAAGAGCAGGTTCATCGCCTGCCGGACGCGCGGATCCTGGAATTGCGGCTCGCGCAGGTTCATCACCCAGCCCTGGCCGGTGGCGATGGAACCGTCCTCCAGTTCCTCCCGCACGATCCAGCCGCGATCGATGGCGGGAAAGTCGTACCCCGTGGCCCAGTCCCGGCTGCTGAATTCCTGACGGAACGTGTAGGCCCCGCCCTTCAGACCCTCGAGCGCGACGGAGTAGTCGGCAAAGTATTCGAGGCGGAGCGTATCGAAATTGTTGCGGCCGACATTGATTGGCAGATCCTCGCCCCAATACTCCGGGTTGCGCTCGTAGCTGGAGGATTGACCGACATCGATCCGGCCCGGAACATAAGGCCCAGACCCCAGGAAGGGCGTCATGGAGTTCTCGGCCAGATCGAGGCCGTTCTCCTCGTAATGGGCCTTGGAGAAAACCGGCAGACCGCCCACCGTCTGGATCACGTCCCGCTTCGGCGCATCTTCGGTGAATGTGAAATGAATCGTCCGCTCGTCGATGACCTCGGCGACGTCGACCTGCTCCCGCAGCACCGAGCGGAAGGAGGGCAGACCGCTCTCCCGGAACACCTCGTAGGAGAAGAGAACGTCCTCCGCCGTGAGCGGGCTGCCATCGGAGAAGGCGGCGTTCTCGCGGAGGGTGAAGGTCACCTCGGAGCGGTCCGCCGGGAAGGTCAGGCTCTCGGCAAGAAGACCGTAGGCGGAGCCGATCTCGTCCGCCGTCCCCGTCAGGAGGCTCTCATAGGGGGTCGAGGACAGGCGATCCGCCCGTCCCTTCACCGAGTAGGGGTTCATCGAATCGTAACCGCCGAACGCCCAGGTGGACATCTCGCCGCCCTTCGGCGCATCGGGGTTCACGTAGTCCAGATGCTCGAAGTCCGGCCCGTATTTCAGCGAGCCCGGAAATGTCGCGATGCCGTGCTGGGTGACCATTTCCGCCCCGGCCTCGGCCTCTGCGGATGTCGACGACCCTTCAGACGTTTCCTGCGCCCGGACGGCCCCCGCCGCGGCAAGGGCCGCAAGCGCGGCCACCGAGAAGGCCATCGCCCTGAAACCGAGGAGCGGCGTCTCCGCGGCACGGGAAAGGGTCGCGGCTCTGGCGGAACGACGGGTCGGTATCATGGATGGCCTCCGGGTCGTACGTCATGGGTCACGGGTACCCGGCGAGGCTAGAAGCGGGCCGAACCGGAAACAAGGCGAGATTGCGTGAGCGGCGCGCGAGCGGGCCAGCGTCGGACCGCCCCGGCCGAGCAGAGGCACGGCCCGCGGGACTGACGCCTCCGCCCCTTCTCGCCGATTCGGATATGCAAAGGCCCGACACGCGCCATTTCGGCGCCGCCGGGCCTTCGACAGGGAAGGGGAAGACGGTGCGCGCTCAGCCGCCCGGATTGGTTTCGAGCCAGGCGATCAGGTTCGCGCGGTCCTCGACATCCGGCAGGCCGGCGAAGGACATCTTGGTGCCGGGCGCATAGCCCCGCGGGTTTTCCAGGAAGCCGTTGAGGTGACCGGGGTCCCAGACGTCCGCAACTTCCTCGAGGGCGCCCGAATAGGAGTAGCCGTCGACGCTGTCGACCGGGCGGCCGACGACGTCGTAGAGGGTCGGACCGGTGGCGTTCGCGCCGGGCTCGAGCTGGTGGCAGGCGCGGCACTTGGCGAAGACGCGTTCGCCGGCACCGGGATCGGCCGCGGCGAACACTTCCTCGAAGGGCACGGCGTCCTCCTCGGGTGCGGCTTCGCCATCTTCCGGTACGGGAATCGTGTAGGCTTGGTGGACTTCCTCGTCCCCATGCGCGACTTCGCCGACGTGATAGAGTTCTTCGGCCGCCCAGGCGCCAAGGAGGAACACGAGTAACGTGCCGCAGAAGCCGCCGATAAGCTTGACCCCGGTCATTGTGTCGAACATGTCGCTTCCCGTCAGATCGTCGTTTGGCGGTCATCTATTATGTTCGCGCCCTTCGGCGCAAGACAGAGAGGGCGCGACAGAACGCCCTTTCGTCACTTGAGCCGCTCAGAGGAACGACCGGAAACCATGACAACACCCAGAATCGCCTACCAGGGGGAACCCGGCGCCTATTCTCACCAGGCCTGCGTCGAGGCCCGCCCGGATCACGAGCCCATGCCCTGCAGCACCTTCGAGGATGCGATCGAGGCCGTCCGCACCGGAGCGGCGGAGCTCGCGATGCTGCCGGTGGAAAATTCCACCTATGGCCGGGTCGCAGATATCCACCGGCTGCTGCCGGAAAGCGGGCTCCACATCGTCGGCGAGGCGTTCGTGCGGGTTCACATCAGCCTACTCGGCGTGCCCGGAACGCGGATCGAGGACGTGACGCGCGCGCAGAGCCATACCGTCCTTCTCGGCCAGTGCAGGACGTTCCTTCGCGGCAACGGGATCGAGCCGGTCACCGGGGCGGATACGGCGGGCTCGGCGGCCCACGTCGCCAGGGTGGCGGACCCGTCCCTCGCCGCGCTCGCCAGCGAGCTTGCCGGCGAGATCTACGGCCTCGTTCCGCTCGCGCGCGAAATCGAGGATCAGACGACGAACACGACGCGGTTTCTCGTGATGTCCCGTCAGGCCGACCTGAGCCGCCGCGGCGCCGGCCCGATGATGACGACCTTCGTCTTCCGCGTACGCAACATTCCGGCCGCGCTCTACAAGGCGCTCGGCGGCTTTGCGACGAATGGCGTCAACATGACGAAGCTCGAGAGCTACATGGCCGGCGGCAACTTCACGGCAACGCAGTTCCACGCCGATATCGAGGGGCATCCGGACGATCGTTCGGTTCGGCTCGCGCTCGAGGAGCTGGACTACTTCACCTCGAAGATCACGCTTCTCGGGGTCTACCCGGCCGATCCGCGGCGCGCCAAAGAGGGCTGAGCGCCGACGCGATCCTCGATGTCCCGCGCGAAGGACGAGACGCGGGACTTGAACCGCTGGCTCATGTTCGACCTGGCGAGGCGCATCGTCTGGATCAGCACCCGCGCGGCGATCGTCTTGGGCACGAAGTCCACCTCGACGAAGAGCCGGGTGCGCTGCTTGGCGAGGGGGAGGACCTCGGCGGTGACCGTGCCTTCCATTCCGCTCCCCGTACAGGCGAGTTCGAGCGCTGTCTCCGGCTCGAAGCGGGTGATCAGGGCCTTCATCTTGCGCTCTTTGCCGCGGAAGTCGAATCGCAGGTGCCACTCGTTGCCGACCCCCGGCATCGGCCCCGCATCGAGACGCTCGACATCCGCTCCGCGCCTCAGGACCTGACGCTCGAACCGGCCGAAATCGGTGATCGCGGGCCAGACATCGGCCAGCGGTGCCTCGATGTCCTCGCGTGCGGAAAACTTCATGCCGGTCGACGATGCCTCTTCGTGATCACTGAATTTCGCGCGGAAGCGATCTGAAGTGTCCCCTCAATCCAGCCTGTCCGCAAGCCAGTTCCAGAGCAGGAACTGCGCGATGGAGCCGGCACGGGCGGGGGCGACCCGGGGATGGGCGTCCGCGAAGGCGTCCCGCAGCTCCTCCCGCGTGAGCCACATCGCCTCCTCGATCTCGACGGGGTCGATGGTGATCTCCTCGCTCGTCGCCTCGCCCCGGCAGCCGATCATCAGCGAGGACGGGAACGGCCACGGCTGCGATGCGAGGTAGGAGACCGGGCCGACGCGGACCTGCGTCTCCTCCATCACCTCGCGGCGCACGGCCGCCTCGATGGTCTCCCCGGGCTCGACGAAGCCTGCGAGGAGAGAGAACATGCCGTCGGGCCAATGCGGCGATCGGCCGAGCAGCACGCTGTTGCCGCGCGTGATCAACATGATGACGACCGGGTCGGTCCGCGGAAAATGCTGCGCGCCGCAGGACGGGCAGTCCCGCCGCCAGCCGGCCTCCACCACGCGCGAGGGAGATCCGCAAGCCGCGCAGAAGGCGTGGCTCCGGTGCCAACCGAAGATCGCGCGGGACATGGCCGCGCATTCGGCGTCCGCCGGGGTGAGGCGCGTCATCACCGCACGAATCTCGCTGAAAGCGAGGCCCGTCCGGCCAGGCAGCGCCTCGGAGCCCGCGGGAAGGGCGCCGGCGCCGATCTCGACCGCAAAGCGCGTGATGCCGGCATCGCGGCACAGAAGCACAGGCTCGCCGCAGCCATCCGGCAACTCGTCCTTTGGCATCCATCCAAGGCCCGTCTCGGCCACGAGGGGGCGGCCCTCGAAGAGCGGCAGGTAGCGGGAACCGGCGTCCGCGTCGGCGGCGGCGAGCGCGGCGGCGTCCTTGCGAAGGTCCGCGGCGCGGTCGATGCCGCCTCCGCCGAATGTCACGGTCTCGGCGATCCGCATTCCCCGTACTCCCAGCCCTGTCCGGTCCATGTCCACGTCGCATAGCCCGGCGGGTGACGCAATTGACCGGGCGGGCCGCCGGGTCGGGGGGCGAGCGGGCCGCTCCCGCGCACCCAGCAAGGCGTCGCCTGTCGTCGCGTCCGCCCCGGCAGGGAAATCAAAAGTGTCTTCGGGATGTGATCTCGGGGGGGTTAACCTGACCGCGAATCAATTGAAGCGGAGCTCCGCCATGACACGTTCCACCCGCCCTGCCCTGACGCGCCGGGGATTTCTTGCCTCCACCGCGGCCGGAGCCTCCCTCGTCGTCCTGCACCCCTATTCCGCCCGCGCGCAGGAGAATCAGGCCCACCTGCGGCTGATGGAAACGACGGACCTGCACGTCCACGTCTATCCCTACGATTACTACAGCGACAAACCCGTGGACACGGTCGGCCTTGCCCGCGCCGCCTCGATCATCGACGAGATCCGGGCCGAAGCGACCAATACCATGCTGCTCGACAACGGTGATTTCCTGCAGGGCAACCCGATGGGCGACTACATCGCCTATGAGCGCGGCATGGCGGACGGCCAGATGCACCCGGTCATCGAAGCGATGAACACGGTCGGGATCGACGCCTCCACCCTCGGAAACCACGAATTCAACTACGGGCTCGGCTTCCTCGAGAATTCCATCGCCGGGGCGGACTTCCCGGTGGTCTCGGCAAACGTCGCGACCGAACTCGGCGACACGCCGACCGAGGACCGCACGCTGGTGCCGCCCTACGTGATCCTCGATCGCGAGATCACTCTGGGCAGCGGTGAGACGCATCCGATCCGCGTCGGCATCATCGGCTTCGTGCCGCCGCAGATCATGAACTGGGATCGCAAGCATCTCGAGGGCCGCGTCGAGGTGCGGGACATCGTCGAGGCCGCCGAGGCCTGGGTGCCGAAGATGAAGGAGGAGGGCGCCGACATCGTCGTCGCGCTCAGCCATTCCGGCATCGGCTCCGCGGAGCACGAGCCGATGATGGAGAACGCCTCCGTCCCCCTCGCCCGCGTCGACGGGATCGATGCCGTGATGACGGGCCACAGCCACCTCGTCTTCCCCTCCGCCGATTACGAGGGCTTCGAGGGCGTGGACATCGAGGCCGGTACGATCGAGGGCAAGCCGGGCGTCATGGCCGGGTTCTGGGGCAGCCATCTCGGCCTGATCGACCTTCTGCTCGAGCGCGACGGCGAGGGCTGGCGCGTGGCCTCCGCCGATGTCGAGGCGCGGCCGATCTATCGCCGCGAGGAAGACCGCACCATCACCGCGCTGGTGGAGAGCGACGAGGCCGTCCTCGAGTCGGTCGCCGAGGAGCATCAGGCGACGCTCGACTACGTCCGCACCGCCGTCGGCCAGACCGCGGCACCGCTTTACTCCTACTTCGCCCTCGTGGCGGACGACCCCTCGGTGCAGATCGTCTCGAACGCGCAGACCTGGTATATCGGCCAGATGATGGAAGGCACGCCGAACGAGGGCCTGCCGATCCTGTCCGCGGCTGCGCCCTTCAAGGCGGGCGGCCGTGGCGGCCCGGACTACTACACCGATGTGCCGGCGGGGGATGTGGCGATCAAGAACGTCGCCGATCTCTACCTTTATCCCAACACGATCCGTGCGGTGAAGATCACCGGCGCCGAGGTGAAGGACTGGCTGGAGCGCTCTGCGGGCATGTTCAACCAGATCGAGCCCGGCGCCACGGACGCAACCCTGCTGAACCCCGACTTCCCGTCCTACAACTTCGACGTGATCGACGGGGTGACCTACCAGATCGACCTCAGCCAACCCTCCCGCTTCGACAGCGAAGGCGCTCTGCAGAACCCCGATGCGAGCCGGATCGTGAACCTCTCCTTCGAGGGCGAGCCGATCGATCCGGAGCAGGAGTTCATCGTCGCCACCAACAACTACCGCGCCGGCGGCGGCGGCACGTTCCCTGGCGCCGACGGGACCACGGTGGTCTTCGAGGGACCGGACACCAACCGCGACGTGATCGTGCGCTACATCGTGGAGCAGGGCACGATCCAGCCCTCGGCGGACGCGAACTGGTCCTTCGCACCGATGGAGGACACGACGGTCATGTTCGACAGCGGGCCGAATGCGCTGGCCTATGTCAGCGACGTCAAGGGTGTGGAGATCGAGGATTCGGGCGACGTCGTCGAGGGCTTCACCCGCTTCCGCATTCGCCTCTGAAGCGCGCAAATCGCCTAAAGGGCGGGCACCTGTACCGGTGCCCGCCCGTCCCCCCGCCACGCGGAATTGACCGCGCCGGAGACGTCCCCGCACCGTTCCGCGGGTCCGTACCAAAGGGGAGACACGGGAATGCTCGATCGTATCTGGGCCGCCGGCAGCGCGCTCTTGCTCATCGCGGGGCCTGCCGCCGCGCAGGACCTGATGGACGCGCCCTTCGCGCTCGACTGGAAGTTCGAAGGCCCTGCCGCGCCTTACTTCCTCGCCATCGACAACGGTCATTTCGAGGAGGCCGGGCTGGACGTCGAGATCACCGCGGGCCAGGGCTCCCTCGACGCGATCCCGAAGGTCGCCACAGGCGCATTTCCCTTCGGCTTCGCCGACATCAACTCCCTCGCCAAGTTCCTCGACGAGAACCCCGAGGCGCCGGTGCGCGCCGTCATGATGGTCTACGACAAGCCGCCCTTCGCCGTCGTCGGCCGGGTGAGCCAGGGCGTCGAGACGCCCGCCGACCTCAACGGCAAGATCCTCGGCGCGCCGCCGCCGGACGGGGCCTGGGCCCAGTTCCCGGCCTTCGCCGCGGCCAACGATCTCGACATGGACAGCATCACCGTCGAACCTGTCGGCTTTCCGACGCGCGAGCCCATGCTGGCCGAGGGGGAGGTGGACGCCATCACCGGCTTCTCCTTCTCATCCGTTCTGAACCTTTTGCGCCTCGGAGTGCCCGAGGATGACATCTCCTCGATCCTCATGGCCGATCACGGACTGGAGCTCTACGGCAACGCGATCATCGTCAACACCGACTGGGCCGAGGAGAACCCCGAGGCGGTGACTGGTTTCCTGACGGCCATCGCCGCGGGCTGGCAGGACGCGATCGATGATCCGGCGGCCGGCATCGAGGCGCTGGCCGAGCGCAATCCGGCCATCGACACGGAGCTCGAGGAGCGTCGCCTGTCCATGTCGATCGAGGACACCGTGCTGACGGAGTACGTCGTCCAGAACGGCTTCGGCGGGATCGACGCGGAGCGCATGGAAGCCGCGCTCGAGCAGCTTCAGACCAACATGGAGTTCGGCGCCGCGCCGACCTCGGACGGCATCTTCGACGGCGCCTACCTGCCCGAGCCCCTGCCCACTCTGGAGTGAGCCCCTCCCCGCGCCCGCGCCCCGACCCGGCTGCGCGGGCGCCTTTCGGTGCGGGATCCCCGCGGCGGAAGTATCGAGCGCCGACGAAAGAAAAAGGACGAAGAGCCGATGAGCGCCGAGGCCCTGATTGAGATCCGCCATGTCTCGCACACCTTCGACACCGCGAGCGGACCGCTGCAGGTGCTGAACGATCTGTCCCTCGACGTGCCCGAGGGCGGCTTCGTCGCCGTGGTCGGGCCGTCCGGCTGCGGAAAATCTACCCTCACGCGGCTGATATCGGGGCTGATGCGGCCGCAATTCGGCGAGGTGCGGATCGCTGGCGAGCGGGTGAAGGGACCGCGCTCCTCGGTCGGGATGGCGTTCCAGAACCCCGTTCTGCTCGAATGGCGCTCGATCCTGAGAAACGTGATGCTGCCGCTCGAGATCGTCCGCAGCGGGCTGTCGCGAAAGGAGCAGGAGGACCGGGCGCGGTTCCTTCTGTCGCTCGTCGGTCTCGAGGGGTTCGAGGACAAGCGGCCCTCGGAGCTGTCGGGCGGGATGCGGCAACGGGCGTCGCTCTGCCGGGCGCTGGTCCACAAGCCGGACGTGCTGATCCTCGACGAGCCGTTCGGGGCGCTCGATGCGTTCACCCGCGAGGATCTGTGGCAGACGATGCACAAGGTTAAGGCCGAGGAGCCCTTTACCGCCGTCCTGATCACCCACGACCTGCGCGAATCGATCTTTCTCGCCGACCGGGTGGTGGTGCTGTCCGGCCGTCCCGCCCATGCGCAATACGTGCTCGACGTGCCGCGGGAGGGACCGCGCACGCTGGACGACCTCTACACCCCGCGCGCTGCCGAAATGCTGGCGATCCTGCGTCACCAGATCGAGATCGCGCAAGGTCGCGCACCGGCCGACGAGGCGAGCGCGCGCCCGGCTCCCCCGCCGCCGGCTCCCGCCCCCTCGCCACCGGCCCCCGCCCCCGGCGAGCGCGCCACGCCGGAGACGCAAGCATGACCGCCCGCAGGATCGCCGTTCCCGTCCTCGCCGTGATCGTATTCCTGGCGCTCTGGGAGCTTCTCGTCTGGGCCAACGGCTGGCCCACCTACAAGATGGCGGCCCCGTCGGACCTCGGGCCGGCCTTCGTGGAGTATCTCGACCTGTTCCTCATCTACGGCTGGCAAACGCTCTGGCGCACCGTCGCGGGCCTTGCGCTCGCGGTGGTGTTCGGCGTCGCGGTCGGGATGGTGATGGGCTTCTCGCGGACCATGCGGGACGCGCTCTATCCCCTGCTCGTCGGCTTCAACGCGGTGCCGAAGGCGACGGTGGTGCCCATCGTGGCCCTGATGTTCGTGGGCTGGCACGATTTCAACACCGTGCTCATCGCCTTCATGATCTCGTTCTTTCCCATCGCCGTGTCGGTCTCCATCGGCCTGTCGACGCTGGAGCCCGAATATCGCGACATCCTGCGATCGCTCGGCGCGTCGCAATCGACCATCTTCTGGAAGATCGCCCTTCCGAAGACGCTGCCGGAATTCTTCGGTGCGCTGAAGGTGGCGGTGACGCTGGCCTTCATCGGCACGAACCTGATGGAGATCGTCTCCCCCCACGGCCGCGGCCTCGGCGCGCTCTTCGACAGCGGCAAGACCAACAGCGACTACCCCCTGATGTTCGCGGTCCTGATCGCGCTCGCCGTGCTGGGGATCGTGCTCTACTACATCGTCGTCATTTTGGAGAAGACGTTCGCCGGCTGGGCGGAGCGACCCGCGGGATGAGCTGAACCGGGGCCCGAGGTCAGCCAGGGCACCGCGCAGCCGCCCCCTTGCGAATCCGGGCGCTTTTTCCTAAATGAGGCCTCGAGAGGTTGGCGCGGGCAGGCGCCTCGCCAACCCGGTCAGGTCCGGAAGGAAGCAGCCGAAACGAGCCCCGCTTGGGTCGTTGTCAGCCTCTCACCCAATTCCCCTGTTCCCACCCTCGCCCTGCGCCTCTATCCTGACACCATGCAGGATGGCGCTCCAGACGATCCCTCCGACGCCAAGACGGTCTGGGCCGAGCAGCGGACGGACTGGGCCGAGGACCGAACGGTTCTCGCCAACGAACGCACGTTCGCCGGATGGCTGCGCACCGGGCTTGCCTCGGTCGCGGTGGCGATCGGCCTGAAGGCGCTGTTCAGGGAGGCCGAGATCGACTGGCTGCCGCGGGCGATGGCCACGCTCTTCCTCGTCGCCGCCATCTGGATCTACTGGATCGCGCGGAACGCCGCGAGGCGGACGCAGTCCCGGCTCGACGCCCATGGCGCCGAGGCGCAGCCGACCCGGACCTACACGCTGACGGCAGGCATCCTCACGGTGGCGACGGTCGGCGTTGCGGTGGTGCTCTGGCGGCTCTGACGCGGAGGGTCCGGTGGACCTTGCCGCCCAGCCCCCGTACTCTCCGGCCCGAGCCGGACATCCCGGCCATACCGATCCGGGAGGACAGACGATGAGCGAGCCCGGCTACCAGGTTCTGGCGCGCAAGTACCGACCGCAGACCTTCGCCGATCTCGTCGGCCAGGAGGCGATGGTTCGCACGCTGAAGAACGCCTTCGCCGCGGACCGCATCGCGCAGGCCTTCATCCTCACCGGCATCCGCGGCACCGGCAAGACGACGACGGCCCGGATCATCGCGAAGGGGATGAACTGCACTGGCCCCGGCGGCGACGGCGGGCCGACGACGGATCCCTGCGGGACGTGCGAGAATTGCCGCGCCATCGCCGAGGGGCGGCACGTCGATGTCCTGGAGATGGATGCGGCGAGCAATACGGGCGTCGGCGATATCCGGACGCAGGTGCTCGACAGTGTCGCCTATGCGCCGAGTTCGGCGCGCTACAAGATCTACATCATCGACGAGGTCCACATGCTCTCGACCAGCGCCTTCAACGCGCTGCTCAAGACGCTGGAGGAGCCGCCGGCGCATGTGAAGTTCATCTTCGCGACGACGGAGATCCGGAAGGTGCCGGTCACGGTGCTCTCGCGCTGCCAGAGGTTCGACCTGCGCCGGATCGAGCCCGAGGACATGATTGCGCTGCTGCGGCGGATCTCCGATTCGGAAGGGGGAAAGATCACCGACGGGGCGCTGGCCCTCCTGGCGCGGGCCTCCGAAGGGTCGGCGCGCGACGCGACCTCGCTGCTCGACCAGGCGATCGGGCAGACGGATGCCGAGACCGATGCGGATGCGGTGCGCGCGATGCTGGGGCTGGCGGATCGCGGCCGCGTGCTCGACCTGTTCGATCTGATCATGCGCGGCGATCCGGCCGGGGCGCTCGAGGAGTTGTCCGGGCAGTATGCCGCCGGGGCCGACCCGCTCGCGGTCCTGCGCGACCTGGCGGAGGTCTGTCACTGGATTTCCGTGGCGAAGATCACGCCCGATTCCGCCGAGGACCCCACGATCACGCCCGATGCGCGGGACCGGGGCCGCCGGATGGCCGGTGAGCTTCCGATGCGTGTCCTGACCCGGATGTGGCAGATGCTGCTCAAGGCGCTGGACGAGGTGGCCAAGGCGCCGAACGCGATGATGGCCGCCGAGATGGCCGTGATCCGCATGACCCATGTCGCCGATCTGCCGGCCCCGGATGAGCTCGTCCGCAAGCTCCAGGGCGGTCCGGATGCGCCCGGCCCGAATGGCGGCGGCGGGCGGCCCGCGGCGTCTCAGGGTGCCCCCGCGCAAGGCGGTCCCTCCCAGAGCGCTCCGGCCCCGTCGGCGCAGTCCGGACCGGAGGCCCCCCGGGGCGCCGCACCGCCCCCCTCCGCCCCCCGCGGGACGGCCTACGGCGCCGCGACGGCGGTCAAGGCCCAGTCCGAGGATGCTCTCGCGCGGTACACGAGCTTCGAGCAGGTGGTCGAGCTGATCCGGCGGCACAGGGATGTGCAA
Source organism: Tropicimonas omnivorans (assembly GCF_031846565.1). Lineage (NCBI taxonomy): Bacteria > Pseudomonadati > Pseudomonadota > Alphaproteobacteria > Rhodobacterales > Roseobacteraceae > Tropicimonas > Tropicimonas omnivorans. The sequence goes on from NZ_JAVRHL010000001.1 coordinate 136,566, forward strand.
CTCCTCCTGGAGGTCGAGAGCGGTGTGCGCCTCGCCCGGTACTCGCCCGGGCGTATCGAGTTCGAACCGGCGGACGGTGCGAGCGTGGATCTCGCCCAGCGTCTCGGCCAGCGGCTCCAGGGCTATACCGGCGCACGCTGGGGCGTGTCCGTCGTCTCGGAGGGCGGCGCGCCGACCATCGCCGAGGAGCGGGGCCGCCAGGAAGCGGAGCTGCAACAGGCCGCGCTGGAGCGCCCCGAGGTCCGCGCCGTGCTGGCCGCCTTTCCGGGCGCGAAGATCCATCAGATCCGCCCGCCCGAGGAAATCGCCGCGGAAGCGGCGGAAGCCGCGTTGCCCGAGGTCGAGGACGAATGGGATCCCTTCGAGGATTGAGGCCCCGCGCGCCGATGCCCTTGCACTGACGCCGGGCAACACGCATTTCAGGGCGAACGCCAACAGGAGACGATGAATGTTCAAGGGACTCGGCCAATTCGGCGACATGGCCAAGATGATGAAACAGGCTCAGGAAATGCAGGGCCGCGTCACCGAGGTTCAGGAGAGGCTCGAGGAGATGGAGGTCACGGGCGAGAGCGGCGCGGGCCTCGTCAAGGCGACCTGCACCGCCAAGGGCAAGCTCACCGGGCTGGACATCGACCCCTCGATCTTCAATCCCGACGAGAAGGAAGTCGTCGAGGACCTCATCCTAGCCGCGATCAAGGACGCCCAGTCCCGCGCCAAGGAAACGTCGAAGGAGGAGATGGAGAAGGTCACCTCCGAGCTCGGCCTGCCGCCCGGCATGAACCTTCCCTTCTGAGACCGGATTGGACCGCCCGCCCTCCGATATCGAGGCGCTGATCGAGTTGATGGCGCGCCTGCCCGGCCTCGGGCCGAGGTCGGCGCGCCGTGCCGTTCTGCGCATGATCAAGAAGCGCGGCCAGCTTCTCCAGCCGCTCTCGGAGGCGATGGTGAAGGTCGCCGCGACGGCACGGGAATGCGTCAATTGCGGTAATGTCGGCACGTCCGAACTCTGCGCCATCTGCGCGGATCCGCGGCGGGAGACGGGTGAGATCTGCGTCGTCGAGGATGTTGCGGATCTCTGGGCGATGGAACGCTCGCAGGTCTTCAAGGGGCGGTATCACGTCCTTGGCGGGACGCTGTCCGCGCTGGACGCGGTCGGCCCCGACGAGCTGCGCATTCCCCGCCTCGTCGACAGGGCGAAGACCGAGGAGGCGCGGGAGGTCATCCTCGCCCTCAACGCGACGATCGACGGGCAGACCACCGCGCATTACATCGCCGGCGAACTCGAGGCCCTCGGCGTGCGGGTCACGTCGCTGGCGCAGGGCGTTCCCATCGGCGGTGAGCTCGATTACCTCGACGACGGAACGATCACGGCCGCGCTCAACGCCCGGAAATCCCTGTAGCCGCTACCACATCGACGCCTCGGCCCGCTTCGGCCAGGCCGCGTCGTAGGCCGCCCCGCCGACCTCCCCGTCCGAGGCGGCCGCAAGCATGTCTCCGGCGCTCGGCAGGTCCTCTGGGGCCGCCGTCTCGCCCCAGAGACCGGACCGCCGGATGGCGCGCGCGCACTGGAAGTAGACCTCGCCTATCGTCACGACGATGACCGAGCGCGGCCGCTTGCCGTCCCTCTCGAACCGCGCCGCAAGGTCCTCATCCAGCGTGACGATCGCGGTTCCGTTCACCCGGACGACATTCTCCGAGCCCGGCACCATGAAGGTGAGGGAGACGCGGCCGTCCCGCGCGATGTTCCTTAAGGAATCGATCCGGTTGTTCCCGTGCCAGTCAGGCAATGCGAGCGTTCCGGCATCCAGCGCCCGAACCACGGGGCCGTCATCGCCGCGAGGGCTCGCGTCGGTGCCTTCGGGGCCGATCGTCGCGAGGATGCAGAAGCGTGAAGCGTCGATCCAGTCGCGGTAGGGGCCGGTCAGCCGGCCGGTAACCTTCTTCGTGGCCGCCGCGACGGGGGCGCCATAAAGCGTCTCAAGGTCCTCGATCCGGGCTGCGGCATAGCTCATACGACACGTCCTCTCAGCTCCGGCACACCGCCGGCCTCCTTCATCAGCGCATCGGATGCGCCCTCGATTCGCGCCTCGAGCGCGGCCATGAAATCGGAAACCTCCTGCCCGGGCGCGATCGGCTCCAGGAACTCGACCACGCCGAGCCCCTTTCTGCGCAGAATGCCGGCACGGGGCCAGAACAGGCCCACATTCGTCGCGGCGGGCACGCAGGTCTGGTTCAGCTCGGCATAGAGCACGCCGGTTCCGATCTTGTAGGGCATCCGCGCGCCCGGTGCGACGCGGGTCCCCTCGGGATAGATGATGAGCTGGCCGGGATCGACGCGCCCGCTCTGCACCCCGTCCTTCATCTGCCGGATCGCGGCCGCGCGGCGCCCCCTGTCGACGGGAACGCAGCCGATGCGCATGGCGAACCAGCCGAGGACGGGCGCGTGCCGGAGCGAGGCCTTCATGATGAATTTCGGTCGCGGCAGAACAGAGCAGAGCACGATGATGTCGAGGAAGGACTGGTGCTTCGAGGCAATCAGAACTTCTCCCTGCGGCACCTTCCCGCGAACCTCCGTCCGGAGGCCGACCATCCAGCGCGCGGACCAGCGGACATAGCGGCAATAGGTGCGGATCCCGGCGGAGGCCCATTTGCGATCCCACGCGGCGAGCGGGAAGTAGTAAAGTCCCATCAATGCCATCGCGGCATACATCTGGATCACGAAGATCAGCGAACGGGCATATTGCATCAGGTGGCCTCCGAAAGGGCGCGGCGGGCGGCAAGGCGTGTCGCGCCATAGGCGACGGCGGCGGTGGCAGGCGGAACGAGCAGCAGGAGAGCCCATTGCGCCCCGCCGATGGAGAGCGACAGCCAGGCGGCCTCTCCGCTCCCCGCCCCGGCGGAGGGCAGCATAGCAAGAACGACGGCGGCCGCGAGGGTCCCCGCGCCGGCCCCTGCAAGGCCGCGCAGGGTGAAGCGGCGAACGAAGGCGCGGGCGATGAACGCATCCTCCGCCCCGACGAGGCGCAGCGTGGCGATCACGCGGGCATTGGCGGCGAGTGCGGCCTGCGCGGCAAGGGCCACCATGGCCGCGACGGTCAGCGAGATGAGGAGCAGGCAGCCGAAGCCCAGAAGCCGCATCCGCCCGGCCGCCGCCACGAGCGGCGCGCGCCAGGCGGCGTGATCGTCGAGCACGGCCCCCGGCGCTTCGCCCGCCAGCCGCGCCGACAGGCCGTCCGAATCGAAGCCGTCGGCCGTCGCGACGACCTCGATCAGGACGGGCACCGGGAGGCTCTCAATCGGCAGGTCGGGCCCGAACCACGGCTCCAGCAAGGCGCGCTGCTCATCGGCGCCGAGCCTGCGTGCCGAGGCGACGCCGGGTGTCGTGTCGAGGACGGCAAGAGCGGCCACCGCCTGCGCCTCGACCTGACCGGAGGGGGCCGAGATGCGCACAGTCGCCGTCCGTGCCAGCGCGTCCGACCATGTCGAGGCCACCCGCCCGGCGGAGAGCGACAGGGCAAGCGCGAAGACCGCGAGGAAGGCCATGGCGGCGGATGCGCCGAGCGTGAGGCGCGCGGTGAACCCGGTCGGCGGCACCACGCGGTCCGCCACGCCGGACGGCCTGAAAAGACGCTTGAATGGCGCTGTCACAGCTCCGCCCCCGCCGGAACCATCGTGCCGCCGCCGACGCGCAGGACGCGGGCGGAGACCTGCGCCTTGGCCTGCCGGATCAGCGTGAGGTCATGGGTGGCGACGAGGATCGTCTTTCCCATCCGGTTGAGCTCGACAAGGAGCGTGAGCAGCCGCAGGGACATCTCCCAGTCGACGTTCCCCGTCGGTTCGTCCGCGATGACGATCTCGGGATCGCTCATCACCGCCCGCGCCAGCGCCGCCCGCTGCCGCTCCCCGCCCGACAGTTCGGGAGGCAGCGCCCCCGCGCGGCGGGAGAGGCCGACCCAGCTCAAGAGGTCCTTGAGGTCCGCCCCGGAAGCCTCCCGCCCGGAGACGAGGAGCGGCAGCGCGACGTTCTCCGCGATGGGCAGATGGTCGAGGAACTGGCAATCCTGATGGACGAACCCGATCCGCCGCCGCATGCGCGCGACCTGGTCCCGCTCGATCCCGGTGACGTCCTTGCCGAAGAGGGAGAGGCGCCCGGCCGTCGGCCGGAGCTGAAGGTAGGCGAGCTTGAGCAGCGTCGTCTTGCCGGCGCCGGATGGACCGGTCAGGAAATGGAACGTCCCCGGCGCGATCCGGGCCGACACGCCGGACAGCAGCGCCTCTCCGCCGTAGCTGTAGGCCACATCGTCGAACTCAATCACGCCAAGCGCCGTCCTTGCCCCCGCGGGCCGGGGGATCGTCCCCGAGGTGCCGCATCAGGCCTCTTCTGCACGGGACTTGTCTCTCTTTCAACGGCAGCCGGAGGGCGACGGTGCCTTTCGGCACTATTCCAAGGACTTCCGCGGCGCGCCGTGTTTGAAACCTCGCGCCGCGCTGATAGGTTCGAGTTCGAAACAAAGGTGAGCGGCGAACCGCGCCGCCGGCAAGGGTGCTTGAAGATGCGGCTCATCTGCCCGAATTGCGGGGCGCAATACGTTGTGGACGACGCAGCGATCCCCGACGAGGGGCGCGACGTCCAGTGTTCGAGCTGCGGTCACAGCTGGTTCCAGCTGCATCCGTCGCGGGACAGGGGGCTGGCCGAGGAGCTGGGCGAGGCGATCCGCGAGCCGGAAACCCCGGAGCCCGCAGTGCCGGATGCCCCGCCGGACGCAGAACCTGAGCCTGACCGATACACGTCCGAATACGACGACGAGGACGATCTCCCCCCGGTTCAGCCCGAGCGCCCGCGCCGGCGGGAAATCGACCCCAAGGTCCTCGCGGTCCTGCGCGAGGAAGCCGCCCGGGAGCAAGCCGCCCGCCGCGCCGAGGCCGCCGCGCCTCTCGAGATGCAGGACGAGTTCGCAATGGACCCGCCGGAGATCGTCCGGACGCCGGAGCCTGATCCGGAGCCGGAACCGGAACCGGAGCCTGTCGCGCAGCCGGATCCCTTTTCAGAACCCGAACCGTTGCCCGATCAGCCGGCCGGAACACCGCCGGACCCGGAGCCTGCCCTGGAGCGACCGGACGACGAGGTTCGCGCCCGCCGCGTCGCCCCCAGGCGGACGCTTCTTCCCGACATCGAAGAGATCAACACCGCGCTCGATCCGGCGGACAGTGGGCGTGCCGTCGGCGAGGAAGCCGAGGAGGCCGCCCGCAGCGACCGCGCCCATCGCCGCGCGCGGTCCGCAGGCGGCCGCCGCATCGGGCTCGCCATCGCCATCGTGATATTCGGCCTCGCGCTCATGGCCTATCTCGAGGCCCCGCGCATCGCGATGACCGCCCCTGCCCTCGAAGAACCCGTCGCTGCCTACGTGGACCGGATCGACGACGCGCGGCTCTGGCTCGACGACACGCTTCGAAGCGTGGCCGGGGCCGACTGACGCGCGGAAGAAGACCTCAGGTCAGCCGGGCCACGACGTAGCGGGCAAGGTCCGTCATGCAGGCCTTGATCTCGCCCTCGGGCAGGTCCGACAGGGATGCGACCGCCTTGTCCGCCCAGCCCTCGGCTTCCCGGCGCGTCGCATCGAGGGCGCCGTGTTTCCCGAGGATACGCTGGGCCTCGTCGAGGTCGCCGTCCTGCTGCTGCCCCTTCGCGATGGTGCGGGCCCAGAATGCCCGCTCGGTCTCGTCCGCCGCCGCGATGGCGCGGATCACCGGCAGGGTCAGCTTCCGCTCCCGGAAATCGTCGCCCACGTTCTTGCCGATGGCACCGCCCTCGCCCTGCCAGTCGAGCAGATCGTCGGCCATCTGGAACGCGATGCCGAGCGCATCTCCATAGGCGTGGAGCGCATTCGAGACCGTCTCGTCCCGCCCGGCGATAACGCCGCCGACCTCGCAGGCCGCCGCGAAAAGCGCCGCGGTCTTGCCCCGGATCACCTGCAGGTAGGTCTCTTCCGTGGTGGCGATGTCCTGCGCGGCGGTGAGTTGCAGCACCTCGCCCTCGGCGATGGTCGCCGCCGCGCCCGACAGGATATCGAGCACGCGAAGGTTCCCCGGCTCCACCATGAGCTGGAAGGCACGGGCGAAGAGGTAATCCCCAACGAGCACGGACGACTTGTTGTCCCACAAGAGGTTCGCCGTCGGCCGCCCGCGGCGCTGGCCGCTCTCGTCGACGACGTCGTCATGCAGGAGCGTCGCGGTATGGATGAACTCCACCGTTGCCGCGAGGCGCAGGTGATCCTCGCCGTCGTAGCCGCAGAGCCGCGCCGAGGCGAGCGTCAGCAGGGGACGCAACCGCTTGCCGCCGGCCTCGACCAGATGAGCCGTCACCTCGGGAATGCGCGGCGCGTGACGGGAGGCCATGCGAGCACGGATCAGCTCGCCCACGCCTTCCATGTCCTTCGCCATCAGCTCGGCGAGGCGATCATGGGGCTTGCGGGAAAAATCGTCAAAACTCATGTCAATCGCGGTACCGCAGCCTCGACAGCGGCGCAAGACAGGCCAATGGTGCACGCGATGAAAGAGATACTCAGAACCACCGACCCGACGGTCATCGCCTATGCCACCGCGATTCTCGAGGGCGAGGGAATCGACGTTTTCTCCATGGACCAGCACATGAGCGTTCTGGAGGGATCGGTCGGCGTTCTCCCGCGTCGCCTCATGGTGCGCGATGGCGACGCCTTCCTCGCCCGCGCGGCACTCAGGGACAACGGGATCGACGATGGCGGCGCCCGCTGAGTCCCTGACGCGGGACGCCTTCCTCGGCGGCCGCCTGACCCTCCTGCAACCGGCGAAGGGATTCCGCGCCGGGATCGACGCGGTCCTGCTCGCCAGCGCCTGCCCGGCAAAACCGGGGCAATCGGTGCTCGACCTCGGATGCGGTGTCGGCACCGCGGCCCTCTGTCTCGCCACGCGGGTGGCGGGACTGGAGCTGACCGGGCTGGAGCGGGACGCGGCCATCGCGGATCTTGCCCGCCGCAACGCGGACGCCGCGGGCATCGCGATGGAGATCCTGACGGGGGACATCACCGCCCCGCCGCCGGCCCTCAAGGCGATGTCCTTCGACCATGTCATCGCCAATCCGCCCTATTTCGACGCCGCCCGCGCGACCGCCGCCGCCGATGCCTACCGCGACAGCGCCATGCGGGAGGACGTCCCCCTCGCGGCCTGGACGCACCTTGCCGCGAAGCGCCTGAGACCCGGCGGCTGGGCCACGTTCATTCAGCGGGCGGACCGGCTTGGGGATCTTTTAGGGGCCGCTGAGCATGCCGGCTTCGGCAGCCTGCGCGTTCAGCCCATCGCGGGCCGCGCGGGGAACCTCGCGCGCCTCATCCTGCTCATCGCGCGCAAGGGCGGCCGCGGCGCCCTCGAACTGGCCGCGCCGTTCATCCTCCACGACGGGCCCGCCCATATAAGCGACGGTGACGATTTTACATCGGCCGCCTCGGCGATCCTGAGGGACGGCGCGCAATTTATCGCCCCCGATCTTAAGGTATCGGTAATAAATTGCCGTCACGCTGAGGATACAGGACGGAATGTATCAGGCGCGTGACAAGATCCGGGAAACGTGCTGCAATCTTCGGAGCCGGATTGTCCGGCCTTATCGAGAAGGAGAGAGACCGATGTCAGTCAGTTCCCACGTTCAGGAGCTCCGGCGCAAGCATCAGGCCCTTTCGGCTGAGGTGGAGCAAGCACAGCGCGCCCCCGCCTCCGATCCGCTCGAGATCGCGCGCCTCAAGAAGCGCAAGCTGGCCCTGAAGGAAGAGATCAGCCGCCTCTCGTAGCCCCCACCAGTATCGGCGCGCGAGCCGTGGCTCGCGCGCTTTTTGCTGTCAGGCCCAGGGTCAGTCCCGGATCGTCGGCAGGACACCCGCCTCCAGTTGATCCCTCAGGTGAGCGTGCTGCTCAGGCAGCTTGAGAGCCGTTCCAAGCGTGGCCACGTCTTCATCCCTCGTGAACCCGGGCTCGTCGGTCGCGACCTCGAAGAGGACGCCGCCGGGGCTGCGGAAGTAGATCGCGCGGAAGTAATCGCGATCGATGGACGGCGTGACCTTCATTCCGATCTCGCTCATCGCATCGCGTACCTCGTCCTGCGCGGCCCGATCCGCCACGCGGAACGCGACATGGTGAACCGAGCCGGCACTTTGCCGCGCGGCAGGAAGATCCGGGCGCGCTTCGAGGTCGACAAGATAGCCGGGTCCGCCATCGCCCGCGGCCATGCGGACGATGCCGTTTTCCTCCGCCAAGGCCAAAAAGCCGAGCGCCTCCAGCACCTTCCGGGTCGGTTCCGTTTCGGTCAGGACGAGCCGAACCGAATGGAAGCCCCGGATCGCCAGATCCGCGGAGAGCTGTCCGGTCCATGGCGCGCGATCGTCCTCGGCTTCCACCAGCGCCAGCCCGTCGCCGTCGGGGCCGGTGAACGCCAGCTTGCCGGCGCCGAACGCAGTGCTGCGCACCAAAGAATGATCCGCGAGCCGCGTCTCCCATTCCCCGAGCGAGCCGGGCGGCACCGAGAAGGAGATCTCGCCTGCCTCACCCGTTCCGCGCGTGCCGGGGGCGGCATTCTGGAAGGGAAAGTGGGTCATGACCGTACCCGGCGTGCCGATCTCATCCCCGTAATAGAGGTGGTACACATCCGGCGCGTCGAAGTTCACCGTCTTCTTGACCCGGCGAAGTCCGAGCGTCTTGGTGAAAAAATCGTTGTTTCGCTGGGCATCCCCGGCCAGCGACGTCACGTGGTGCAATCCGTTCACGGGCAACATGGCAACCTCCTGCATTAAGCTGAATGAGGAGGTAGAGCCGCGACGCCCGTGCGAAAATACGCAAGGCGCCGCAGACGTCGTGCGCTGAGGCACAGATCAGACGAAGAACTGGGCTCCGTTCGCGGTGATCGTCGAACCGGTAATGAAGCCCGCGTCGTCCGAGGCGAGGAACGTGACGCAGCGCGCGATCTCCTCGGGCTCGCCGAGGCGACCGACCGGGATCTGCGGGATGATCCGCTCGTTCAACACCTTCTCGTCGATGGCTTTGACCATCTCGGTCGCGATGTAGCCCGGGCAGATCGCGTTCACCGTGATCCCGGCGCGCGCGCCCTCCTGAGCAAGCGACTTGGTGAACCCGAGATCCCCGGCCTTGGCTGCGGAATAGTTCGCCTGTCCGGCCTGCCCCTTTTGACCGTTGATCGAGCTGATGTTGACCACCCGCCCGAACTTCCGCTCGCGCATCCCCGGCCAGACGACATGCGTCATGTTGAAGACGCCGGTGAGATTGGTGTCGATCACCTCGCGCCACTGCTCCGGCGTCATTTTGTGAAACATCGCATCGCGCGTGATCCCGGCATTGTTGACCAGCACCTCGACCGGTCCGTCGAGATCAGCCTCGATCCCGGCGATCCCCGCCTTGCAGGCGTCGTAATCCGCAACGGACCACTTGTATGTCCGGATCCCCGTTTCCTCGGTGAAGGCACTCGCGGCGGATTCATTGCCCCCATAGGTTGCGGCGACGGTATATCCCTCTGCCATCAAGGCCTTGGATATGGCGGCCCCGATGCCGCGCGAGCCCCCCGTGACTACGGCAATGCGTCCCATGAAATCCTCCCAAGTATTGTGCGCCGGCGGTCCGCCGGTCCTTTCGATGACTATGCCGTCGCGCCCGACTGCCTGTCTACCTCTGCGAGATAGTGTTCCGCATCGCGCTCGCCCTGGTTCCAGGTCTCCATCAGCTTGTCGCCATCGGTGAAATCGATCTTGTCGGCCGGGGTCTCGCCGCGAGGTACGACGTAGTGCCGCCCCGGCGCGTCCGGCACATTGGGATATTCGCGCGTCAGCAACACCAGGGTGGTTCCCTCGTCCGGATCGGGCATCGGCGCCTGATCGGCCATCCCGCCATCGATCGTGGGCCTGCCGTTCCAGTCCGGAGGGATGAAGACGGGCGGAATAACCGCCGCCGCGCAGACCAGATCGGCAAGTTTTCCCTGCCGGGCCGCTTCGTTGGCATCCACCAGTTCCGAGGTCAGCCCCATCTTCTCGGCCCAGCCGAAATGGGGGGACCCTTTCACGTGGAGCTCCGCTTCGTAGGCCGCCGACATAGCCACCCCGCCGAGCGCGGGTGCGGCGTCGAGCGGCGGATGGGCGATGAGGATCTGCAGGGACGGCCCCGCGGCGACGCGAGCCTCCGCCTCGGGGTCGAGAACGTCCTTCACCACGCGGCAGTAGATCTCCTGATGGGGCGTGATGCGGCCGCTCTTCCGGTCGAACAGATCGACGTTGCGATCCTGACGGGCAAAAGCCTCGCACATCCGATCGAGGAGGTCGCTCTCCCGCCCGCCGAGAAAGACTGCGGCAGATAGCGCGCCCCCCGATACCCCGCAGACCCGGCTCGGCGCCACGCGCCGTTCCCGGCCCAGGACGGACATAAAGCCGCCCTGCCAGAAGCATCTCAGCCCCCCGCCCGAGAACACGATCTGATCCGGACGGGAGGGTAGCGTGTCTACGCTCATGGGGCGATCAGGGGCGTTCGAGACACATCGCAACGCCCATCCCGCCGCCGATGCACAGGGTTGCGAGTCCCTTTTTCGCCCCGCGCCGCTTCATTTCGAAGAGCAGAGTATTCAGCACGCGCGCCCCGGACGCGCCGATCGGATGGCCGATGGCAATGGCGCCGCCGTTCACGTTCACGATCGACGGATCCCAGCCCATTTCCTTATTGACCGCGCAGGCCTGCGCCGCAAAAGCCTCGTTCGCCTCGACAAGATCGAGATCTTCGACGGACCATCCGGCCTTGTCCAGGGCTTTGCGACTCGCATGAATGGGCCCGGCGCCCATGATCGCGGGATCGAGGCCGGCGGTGGCGTAGCTGGCGATACGCGCGAGCGGCTCGATGCCGCGCTTCTCCGCCTCGTCGGCCGCCATCAGGAGCGCGCCCGCAGCGCCGTCGTTCAGACCCGACGCGTTCGCCGCGGTGACCGAGCCATCCTTGGCAAAGGCGGGACGCAGCTTCTGCATCGCCTCGATCGTCGCGCCGTGGCGGATATATTCGTCCTTGTCGACGACGATATCGCCCTTGCGGGTCTTGATGGTGAAGGCAACGATCTCGTCCTGGAACTTGCCCTCGTTCTGCGCGGCTTCAGCCTTGTTCTGGCTGGCTACGGCGAACTCATCCTGCTGCTCCCTGCCGATCTGCCACTTCTCGGCAACGTTCTCGGCGGTCTGACCCATGTGGTAACCGTTGAAGGCATCCCAGAGACCGTCGCGGATCATCGTGTCGATATATTGCAGGTCGCCCATCTTCTGCCCCTGGCGGATCGAGGCGGCGTGGGGCGCGAGGGACATGTTCTCCTGACCACCGGCGGCAACGATCGCCGCGTCGCCGAGCTGGATATGCTGCGCTGCCAACGCGACCGCACGAAGACCGGACCCGCACACCTGGTTGATGCCCCAGGCGGAACTTTCCTGCGGAAGGCCGGCATTGATATGCGCCTGCCGGGCAGGGTTCTGCCCCTGCGCCGCGGTGAGGACCTGACCAAGGATCGTCTCGCTCACCTCGGACTTGTCGATGCCGGCGCGGGCAACCAGTTCCTGAAGAACGGCAGCGCCGAGATCGTGCGCCGGCGTGTTCGCGAACGATCCCAGAAAGCTGCCGACCGGGGTGCGCGCGGCGGACGCGATGACGACGTTGGTCATGGGGGTCTCCTCTCAAGTCTGCAGCCGACGGGGACGTCTGCCTCCCGGCGGCCTGTCGAGACCATGCGTAGGCGCTGGCGCGACGTCACGCAACTGCAGGCTTGGCGCGCAGACCCTCCGAACGCTCAGCCGGCGAGCGTTGCCATGGCGGGAACCCCGGGCTGCGGCGGCCACGTCGTCGGCATGCCGAAGTAGTAGCCCTGCATGCAGTCGACACCGATTTCCTGAAGGACCTTTGCATCGACTTCGGTTTCCACTGCCTCGGCCACGGTGAACATCTCGAAGTGGTGGGCAATGCCGACCAGCGCCTGAGCGAGAACGCGATTGTCGGGATTCGTGCTGATCCCGCCGATGAACTCTCCCGCGATCTTGATGATGTCGAAGTCGAAATCCCGCAGGTACCGGAAAGAAGTGTACCCCGCCCCGAAGTCATCGAGCGCAAAGCAGACGCCCTTTTGCTGAAGGTCCTGCATGAAGATCGTAGTGATGTCGGGCATCAGCATCGCGGACGATTCCGTGATTTCGATGATGAGCCTCTCTGCAACCGTGGGATCGAGCGCGAGACCTCGTTCGAGCTCCCGGATCCAGGGGCGGTACCCGATCGAACGCGCCGACATGTTGATCGCAAGGCGGAGGGACGGCGTCTCGTTCAGCGCCCGGAGACCGAGGCGAAGGGCCTCCGTATCGAGCTGTCTGCCGATCCTGTTCGTTTCGCATGCACCGATGAAATCCCGCGCGGGAATGATGCGTCCGGTCTCGTCCATGACGCGAATCAGGCCTTCATGGAAAGCGATCTGACCCGTTCGTTTCGCATTCACGATGGGCTGGAAGGCCAGCAGCGCGTCGCCCCGCGCAAGAGCCGTCTCCACCATGCGAAGGACGCCCAGGTCCCTCTGCGCGATCGCCGCTGCAAGCGGGCTCGAATCGTGCGCCGCCACATACGTTTCCGCACCGTTTCCCATGACCGTCCCCATTCTCCGCCTCTGCACCCGAACCGTTCTGGGGCCGAAATCTGAACGGTGGGTAAAGGTCGGCATTTTACCGATCCCGGGCGCCTCGCGGCGATCCGGCGGGCAGCCGGTAAGACAATTTTAGGAGCTCATGCTGCATGAGGGGCCCAGCCGGAGAAACCGGAATGGTCCGGCCTCAAAAAGAGGATGAACATGCAAGCGACGTCTATTCTGATCACCGGAGGCGCCGGCTTCATCGGCTCCCGGTTGGCCGAGCAGCTGGCGGCGGATGCCTGCGTTACGGTCCTCGATAATTTCCTGCCCCAGGTTCACGCAGACGGCGGCGCACTGGTCCGCGAGCGGCTTATGGATGCCGGCGTCAGTATCATCGAGGGCGACATCGCGGATCCGGCCGCCGTCTCGAGGGCAATGCAGGTCAGCTCGCCGGACCTCGTGTATCACCTTGCCGCCGAGACGGGCACGGGCCAGAGCCACGACGAGCCCACGCGCTACGTCACCGTCAATGTCACAGGCACTGCCCACCTGCTCGAAGCGATCCGGGCTGAGGGGAGCGTCGCCCGGGTGGTGCTCGCGGGAACCCGCGCTGTCTATGGCGAGGGGGCCGCGTGCGATTCGGACGGGCGCCCTGCAATCGCCGAAACACGGGACCCGGCGCGCCTCGCGCGCGGGCAGTTCGATCTCCAAGACGCCGCCGGTCGCACGCTGACCCCTCTGGCGACGGATGCCGCCACGGCCCCGCGGCCCACCTCGATCTATGCGTCCTCGAAGCTCATGCAGGAATATCTTCTGCGGCAGGGTCTCTGGGGGTCCGGGACCGATGTTTCCGTCCTCAGGCTCCAGAATGTCTACGGGGCGGGGCAATCGTTGCACAATCCCTACACGGGCGTCCTCTCGATCTTCTGCCGCCTGATCTGTGATGGCCAGGGAATCGAGATCTACGAAGACGGAACGATCACGCGTGACTTCGTCCACGTGGACGATGTCGTGCAGGCTTTCATCGCCGCCGGACGCGCAGAGACGGTGCCGGAGCGGCCGGTCGACATCGGCTCCGGCGAGGGGACGACGATCCTCGACGCGGCCCGCTCCCTGCTCGGTCTCTGGGAGGCAGAGGGCCGCCCTCTATGGATCAGCGGCGCTTATAGGCCAGGAGATGTCCGCCACGCGGTCGCAGATATCAGCGCTGCGCAGGCCGCGCTGGGCTGGACGCCGCAGGTCACGCTGGATGAAGGCCTCGCGGAACTTGTCGACTGGTCCCGCATCACCCTGGCGGAGGTTGCCTGATGCAGATCGTTGCATTCGGCCACAGCCATCTTTCCGCACTGTCACGTGCCTGGAAAGAGGCGCCGATCGACGGCGTGGACGTGAGCTTTCACCGCCTGAACGGCAGCGCCTTTCAGCCGAATTTCGAGGATGACCGCCAGGATCGCCGCCTCTCGGGGGCGGCGGCCGACAAGATCGCGAAAATCATAGGAACGGCCGAGCCCGACCTGTGCATCTGCGCGGCAATGGGCAACGAATACAACGCCCTGGCAATGCTGGAGCACCCCCGCCCCTTCGACGTGGACTGGCCGGAAAGCGGACTGCCGGCGCGCGAGGACGCCGAGCTGATCCCGGTCGATCTGATGCGGGCCACGATCAAGCGCCGCGCCGAGCGAGGCGCCCTTCTGTTCTGGGACGCGATCGCGGCCGCCGCGCCGGGGCGCGCCGTTCTCGTCGCCCCGCCGCCGCCTGTCGCGGACGAAGCTCATATTCGCGCCAATCGCGGGGCCTTCGGAGAGCGGATCGACAGGTACGGCATCGCTCCCGCGGCGACCAGGCTCAAGATATGGGCGCTCTACAGCGACATCCTCGCCGACGCCGCAGAGCGAAAGGGGGGCCTGATCGTGCATCCTCCGGCCGAATGCCTCGACGACGGCTACCTCGGCGCCGGATATCGCGCGGACGATCCGACCCACGCGAACCCCGCCTACGGACTGAAGCTCCTCACCGACATACTCGATCGCACCGCTCGCGACCGGAGGGCCGCCTGATGCGCAACCACCCCTATTCCGATCTCCCGGGCCACTGTTTCTGGTCCCGTACGCATCGTGCCGCGGACCTTCCCGATCCCGAGGTCACGCCGGGCCTGGACATCAGCCCGGAGGACAGGATCGCAACGGCGGGAAGCTGCTTTGCCCAGCATATCGCCCAGCGCCTTCAGCGGTCGGGGTATGACTACCTCGTCACCGAAGAGGCGCATCCCGTGATCGATCCTCCGGTCGCCAAGGCCTTCAACTACGGCACCTTTTCCGCGCGGTTCGGCAATATCTACACGGCCCGCCAGCTCCATCAGCTCGCCTTGCGCGCCTATGGCCTGTTCACGCCGAAGGAAGATGTCTGGGAACAACCGGACGGCACCCTGGTCGATCCGTTCCGCCCGGCGATCCAGCCCGGCGGCTTCTCCTGCCGCGCGGCATTCCTGAAGGATCGGGAGCGCCATTTCGCGGCCGTGCGCCGGATGATCGAAGACGCCAGCGTCTTCGTGTTCACCTTCGGCTTGACCGAAGGCTGGATGTCCAAAGAAGACGGGGCGGTCTTCGGCCTCGCACCGGGCGTTGCCGGCGGTAAATTCGATCCGGCGCGGCATGCCTTCGCCAACTTCACCGCCTCCGAGACGGCCGCCGATTTCGCAGCCTTCGCCGCCTTTGCACGGGAACGGAACCCAGACCTGCGCTTCGTCGTGACCGTGTCCCCCGTGCCCCTCGCGGCCACGGCGCGAAAGGACGCGGGCGTCCTCGTCGCCAACACCTATTCCAAGGCCGCCCTGAGGGTCGCGGCCGAGGAGGTCAGCCGGACGGTGGAGCGCTGCTGGTATTTCCCGTCCTACGAGATCATCACGTCCGCCGCCTCGAAGGGCGCCCACTTCGCCCGTGACCTGCGCAGCGTCGAGCCTGCGGGGGTCGACCGGGTGATGCGCCTCTTCCTGCGGACCTGCACGCGCTCTGGCGGACCGGCCACCGATGTGGATGCCGCCGCACGCCGCGCCGCCAAGGCCGCGAGCAAAGCCGCCGGCGTATCTTCGGATGAAGATGCCTTCACCGCAGAGGTTGGCCGGACGCTCGACGTAATCTGCGAAGAAACCCTGATCGAGGAAGCCGCCCGATGACCATCCAGACCAACGTCGCGCCCGAGAGCGCCACCGTCGACACCGCCGTTGACCTCTGGGGCGGCCACCCGCCGGGCCCCGTGGTCGGCCTCTATTCTTTCCCGAAAAGCGGGAACACCTGGCTGCGCGCCATCGTCGCTGCGATCACGGGAATGCCGACGGGTCCCCACATTCTTCAACGCTACGTGACAGACACGCATTACGGACCGGTCATCGCCTCTCCCTGGGAGTTCGAGGGCAAGCACTGGTACTTCTACAAATCCCACCGCAAGGCCGTTCTTCATCAGCACCGGGGCCAGAAATTCGCGACCGACAAGGTAATCCACATCCACCGTCACCCGCTCGACGTGCTGATGTCCTACCTCAACTTCGTGTCCGAGAACGTCTCCCCGAATGCCGGCAAGTCCCTTCCGGTCCGGTTCGCGAAAGTCGAGGACCTGACGGCGGAGGAGATGGAGGCGCTGTTCTCGATCTTTCTCGAACACGGCACGCTCTTTCCGCAGAACAGGGTCTTCGGCTCGGTGTTCAGCCACGCCAAGGCCTTCCGGGACGCGCGAGCGCGCGGGGAAGACGTGTTGATCCTGTCCTACGAGGGGCTCGCGCAGAATTTCTCGGACGAGGTCACCCGGATCGCGACCTTCCTCGGCATCGAGACCTGCGACCCCGAACGCGTGTTCAGCGGCGCAGATTCCCGCACGAAACAGAACGGCAAGTTCTTCTGGAAGCGGCGCACCGGGACATATGCCGAGTTTCTGACCGAGGATCAGATCGGCCGGTTCAAAGCCCGCTGGGGCGCCGAAATGGCCGAGCTCGGCTATGACTGAGGCATCCGGACTGGCCGTCATCTACGCCTTGCCGCCGGGCAGCGAGGATGCGGCCCACGTCGCCCTCGCCCTCGGACGCCTGTCCGGCCGTGCGGAGCGGCTGCTGATCGTCGTGCGATCGCAAGCGGTTCTGCCCGAGATCGATGGCGGGGCGGCCATCGATCTCATCGCATCGGACGCCATGCCGCCGGTGCCCGAAGCGGGCTACAAGGCGGGCCTGCTTCAACTCTGGAGCGAAGGTTGGCCCGGGCAGGTCCTGCTGACGGGGGCTCACGTCATGGGGCCCATTGCGGGCCAGCCCGTCCCGGCGCCGTGGCCCGGCGGGCTCGCCGCGCCCTACTGGCATGACAGCGATGCCGATCCGCGGCTTCTGGGGCGCGGCTTGCCGGACCGGGTGCCGTATCTCGATCATACCGTCCTCTCGGCGGAGCTGATGGGGCAGCAGTGGTTCCAGACGTTCTGGAATACTCTCGAGCCCACCGGCCAGCATTGGGATGACTTCCTCGCCTGCGCCGCGGAGCTGTCCCGTGACCTGGAACGGAACGGAGCGCCGGTGGCGTTTCCCGACGGATCGGAGATCCTCCGCAGCGCCGACCCGCGCCTGCTGGAATGCCATTGTCTGATCGAGGCCGGGGCGCCCTGCCTGCCGGTCGCGACCCTGACCCTCGATCCGCTTCTGGCCGACCTGAATGCGATGAACCTTTCATCGAGCCTCGAGACGCTCCGAGAGGTGGACCCGGAGCTCCATTCCGCGACCATGGCGTTCGCAGCCCGCACCGTCCGTGCGCGCGATTTCGCGGCCGTGGCGGATCGCGTGTGGATCCTGCCCCGCGAGGCGCAGCATGAAGCGGACGACGTGGAGATCGGGGTCTTCATCCACGCCTACTACGCGACGATGATGCCGGAATTCTGGGAGCTGATCTCGAAGCTCGACGTGCCCTTCCGTCTCTACCTGACCACCGCGACAGACGAGAACCGGGACGGGATCGAGGCTTTCCTCGCCGCCCGCGGATTGCAGCCGGATCGGTTCGAGGTTCGCGTGGTGGAGCAGAACCGGGGGCGGGACATGTCCTCCCTCTTCATCACCTGGCGGGACGTGGCTCTCTCCGGACGGCACGAGATCGCCCTGCGCCTCCATTCCAAGCGCACGCCGCAAGTCCCGTCGCAGGTCGGCGAGAGCTTCAAGGCGCATCTGTTCGGAAACCTCGTGGCGTCCCCCGGCTATGTGCGCAACGTGATCCGGCGCATGAAGGCGGAGCCCGAAGTCGGCGTTGTGACGCCGCCCGTGATCCACTCGGGCTTCGGCACGCTGGGACATTCCTGGTTCAACAACCGCCGCCCTCTGATCAGCTGGCTGACACGGATGGGGATCGACGTGCCGCTCGATGCGGACACGCCCGTCGCGCCCTACGGTACGATGTACTGGTTTCGGCCCGACGCATTGCGTCCGATCTTCGAATGGCCGTGGGACTGGTCGGACTACAACCCCGAACCGCATCACATCGATGGCGGGCTGGCGCATGTGCAGGAGCGGATGATCTCCTATGTCGCGCAATCGCGCGGCTACGGAACGGTGTCCGTCATGACACCGGAAGCCGCCGCACGCAGTTACGCGAAGCTGGAATACAAGCTCCAACGCCTCGCCGCCCTGCTTCCTGCACCGGACATCCTCGGCCAGGTTCACGAGCTGGAACGCCGCCGCTCCACGATCCGCTGGCGGTGTTACAGGCGCGCGGAACAGGCTTACGGCACGATCCTGCGCCGCTGGCCTGGTGCGAAGCGTCCGCTGCGTCCCGTCAAATCCCTCGTCGTGGCAGCGCTCGGCATGCGCGGCGCGACGGGATGACATACGGGGGCGGGCGTCGGCCAAGGCAGCGCCCGCCCCGAAATGTCCCCTGGATCACAGGAGGAAGTCTCCATCGCCCAGCGTATGGAGGCCCAGCAGCTTCAACTCGAACTCGGCGAGTCCATCCCCATCCATGTCAGCGAGGACGTGGGTATCGCCGTCGATGTAGTCATACCGCAATTCGGCGGCGGTACCGGAAAAGGCCGAACGCCCGATGAGGTCGAACGCCTGATTTCCGGCAACGCCCGTATCTGCGTCGAAGCGGCTGATCTCAATCCTGTCGATGCCTGACACGAAATCCGTGATCGTGTCGCTCTGCCCCGGCCGGCTGTCGGTGGCGGCGAAAAAGATGAAACGGTCGCGCTGGCCCGCATCCCCGCCACCGGTGAGGATATCCGCACCGGAGTTGCCGAAGAGAGCATCAACCCCCTGCCCGCCATCGAGCACATCGTCGCCGCCCCGTCCGTAGAGCCGGTCGGAGCGCTTGCCGCCGCGGAAGACATCGTCACCGTTCCCGCCGCGGAGCTGGTCGCTCCAGTCGCCGGCCTCCCAGATCTCGATACTCTGGAACGTGTCGCCAACCGCGTCGCCGGTCGCGAAGGCATCGTTCTGCAGGTCGACAATCACCCGGGTCGTCGCGCTTTCATATGTGGCGGTGTCCGTGCCATCGCCACCGATCAGGATATCCGCGCCGGCCCCGCCATCGAGAATGTCGTCCCCACCCGCGCCGACGAGCCGATCGTCGCCGGGGGTTCCCGTGAGGATGCGGGGCGGATCCGCCCAGATGACGGGCATGTGCGTGGCGCCGAGAACGCGATCGTCGGGAAAGTCGCTCGGCTGCAGTGGGCCACCATCGGCGCTGATCAGGACCAGCTCTTCGCCGCCGAAGAGAAGGCGCGCACCGGTCGCGGTCGGAATGATGTCGAGTTGTCCGGCGCTGCGCAGAAGTCCGAGAGCGGACAGATCGAGGCTGTCCTCATCAGGATCGAAGTCGAGGATGCGATCGATCTCTCCGTCCTTGGACAGCACGAAGATATCCGCGCCGGTCCCGCCCCTGAGCGTATCGAGGCCTGCGCCGTCCATCAGGATGTCGTCGCCGGCGCCGCCCGTGAGCTCGTCCGCCCCGTCGCCTCCGGTGATCAGGTCCGCACCAGCGCCGCCCGTCAGCGCCTCGCCGCCATGCCCAGCGACAAGCGGCGCATTGGGGGAGCCGAGGGGGATGCGCAGCTCCGCGATCCCCGGCTCCGAGCCGGCGGCGAAGAGGCGCAGGACGCCGCCGTCGAGCGTTCCGGCCAGCGAGCCGATATCGGCCAATGCCGTGCCTGCCTCGTCCACGACCGTCGCGCGCAAGAGAAGGCGACCGCCCGGCAGGAGGGAGAACACGCTTAGCCCGTCATCCCCGCCCCCCGCGACCACGAAGATCTGACCGTTCGCCGTGATCACGTCGAGGGACTGGACGCCGGCGAACCGCGTACCGAGGTCGTCGATGACGTGATCGACCGGAACCATGCCTCCGGGATCGAGCCGGATGACGCTCAGGGAAGACGAATTGGCCGCGGCGACGAGGGCGAAGCTCTGGCCGCCGATCTCGACGATCTCCAAGGCGGTCGGCCCCGAAATGCCGAGGCCGTCCGCCGCGCCGATGCTGCCGATCAGACTCGTTCGGGCGAAGTCGCCGATGCTCCAGAGGTTCAGTGCATTGCTCTCCGAGGAGAGCGACAAGATCATGTCCGCGCCGCCGATCGTGACCACTTCGACCGCGTCAACGCTCGCCCCCTGGATCTCTCCGTCCGGGGGCTGCTGACGCCCCTGCCAGGTCCCGTCCGGCCTCTGCCGATAGGTGAAGATCCCGTCCGATCCGGAATGGCCGGCGAAAAGATAATGGTCCCCGTCCACCTGGGTCGTGGCAACGGACGTCAGCGCGCCGTTGAGCGGCAGCGGATCGAGGTTCGTCAGCTGTCCGGCTTGGGTAACACCATAGACAGGTGCGTCGTCCAGCCAGTTTCCCGTCCCCATCGCGATCCGCTCACCACCGATATCGAGGACGGCGAGCCCCGTGGGGCGCCCGCCCTCCACCTGCGACAGGGTATGCGTGCGCTGCCAGGACAGGGTCGTCTCCCCCCCGAGAGACCAACCCGAGATGGTGCCGTTGATCCCGTCCACGGCGTAAAGCGTGCCATCCGAGAGCGTCAGCCCCGTGACCCGATCGGTCAACGACCCCGACGCGGGCATCAGCGTCGCGTGATAGGTAATCTGCATCGGGCTTGCCTCCAAGATCCGCCGACCCTGTAGAGCACGTGTGGCGCGGATCGGATCGGGATCGGGGCATCGGCGTGACACACCGCTCCGATTCGCTGAAACTCGAATCGACCGGTCGAACGAACCTTTGCCAATCGTTCATTCCTGTCTGTGCACCGTCGTCACCGGGTGAGAACTGACGAGGGAGCCACACGATGTGCGGCATGTGCGACAAGATGGTGATTGCCATCGCCGAAGGTGATGATCTGTCCGGCGCGGAACCGCCGCCCTGTGCAGAGCCGCCAAACGAGGGGTCCGGCAGCGCGACGCCCGGCGCCGGCAAGCCGTTCTACAACGTCGATCAGATCGCGGACTATTTGACCGAAGGCTACTGGCGGGATTCGAGCGGATACGGCAAGCGGGCGTTCGATGTCGATCCGGGCGGCTCCCTGTCGGTGAACATCACCAGCCTTCCGACCGAGCAGAAGGACCTGGCGCGGATGGCGCTCGAATCGTGGTCGGACACGATCGGAATCAACTTTGTGGAGGTCTCGAAGAACGCGCAGATCACCTTCTCGAACGAGAATTCGGGCGCCTGGGGCGGGCAATCGAGCTACTATCCCTCGTCGGGCCGCATCGTGACGTCGGTGGTGAACGTCGCGGACAGCTGGGTAGACAGCTACGGCACCGCTTTCGACCGGCACACCTTCCAGACCTACCTGCACGAGATCGGGCATGCCCTCGGCCTCGGCCACGCGGGGGATTACAATGGCTCGGCCAGCTTCTCGTCGGATGCGCATTACGCGAATGACAGCATCCAGATGACGGTCATGTCCTACTTCCACCAGACCGAGAATTCCTACGTGGACGCGGCCAAGGCCAAGGCCGTAACCCCCATGGCGGCGGATATCGCTGCCATTCAGGATCTCTACGGCGTCACGACGATCCGTGGCGGAGACACGATCTACGGCAATGGATCGGATGGCTACCTTGGCCTGCTGTTCCGCCAGATGTCCGGCGCGGACGCGCGGGATTCGGACCTCTACCGCGGCAACGACATCACGCTCACGCTGTTCGACACCGGCGGCCGGGACCTTCTCGACCTGTCCTACGTGACCGAGGATCAGGTGGTGGACCTCACGCCGGGCGCGATTTCGGATGCCTGGGGAGTGACCGGTTCCCTCGTTGTCGAACGCTCCACCGTGATCGAGAACCTGCGCGGCGGATCGGGGAACGACCGACTGATCGGCAACGCCGCCAACAACTCCATCACGGGCGGCGGCGGGGCCGACGAGATCATCGGGGGAAGTGGTTTCGACACGGCGAGCTATTCCACGGCGACAAGCAGCGTCGGCCTCGACCTCGGCGGCGGTCAGTTCGTCTGGGGCGATGCCATCGGCGACACGTTCGACGGGATCGAGGCATTCCGCGGCTCAAGATGGTCGGACGTTTTCCGAGGCGATAGCGGCGACAACCGCTTCTTCGGCGGCCACAGGTCGGACCGGCTCTACGGACGCGCGGGCGATGATACGCTCAATGGCGATACCGGCGTGGATGCACTCTACGGCAATGCCGGGGCGGACACGCTGACCGGCGGCGGCGACGCGGGGCAGCGCGACCGATTCATCTACTTCCAGGAGAGCGACAGCCGGGTGAACGCGTTCGACACGATCACCGACTTCGTCTCGGGCGTGGATCGGATCGAGATCAGCCGACTGGACGCCGATACCGGCACCGGCGGCAACCAGGCCTTTACCCTGATCGGCAGCGCGGGCTTCTCCGGGACGGCCGGTGAATTGCGCTACGAACAGACCGGCGGGACCACCCGCATCCTCGCCGATACGGACGGAGACGGCGCGGCCGACTTCCGGATCGACCTGACCGGGGCGCATACGCTGCTCGAAGGAGACTTCCTGCTCTGAGTAAAAGGGCGCGCGGCCGGGCTTTCCCGGCGCGCGCCCGGCTCCGGATCGATCGCGGCAGGTCTCAGGTCGGTTTGCGCGGGTTCGGTTTCGGGGAAGACTGCGGCGGCGCGGACAGCGTCTCGACCTCCCTCGTCGAAAGATCCAGGCGGTGGACCGCGCCGCTTTCATCCATGATCCTGAGCGCTTCGCCGCCTTCCACGAGATCCATTCGCGTGATGAAACGATCGTATTTCTGGGGCGATTTCGGCCCATACTCGATCTCGTAGATCACCGCGGTCCACAGCTCTTCGCCGCTTCCCTCATCGCGCGCGGCGACGATGCCGCCGTTCTGCGCGAAGCCGCGCTCCTTTCCCCAGTGCACCGCCTCGTAGCGCACGCCGTCCTCGATCACCGGTTCGACATCTCCGGGTCCGCTCATTGCCGCCTCCACGCCCGTTTGCGCCTGTGCATCCTCAGGCCACGCCGGCCACGGTAGTGCGAGTCCCAGCAGCAAGGCCACCATTGAGATCGGTCGCGAAGTAGCCCCAGTTGTCTGCGTTATCGAGCGCCTTTGCAGGCGTGAGCTTCCCTGCGGAGGGAGAAAGCTTGCCGCTCGTGTCGTACCTGTGGTCATCGGTATTGATCTCCCGATGGGACAGCTCGTGGATGATGGTCAGGGCCGCGAGCCACATCTTTCCGTTCACCGCCGCATCCAGCGTCGCCTTCTGAATGTAGACGACGTTCATCTTCTCCGACGAGATCACGAAGGCGAAGTCCTTCCAGCCGCCGCCGTTTCTGTCGACCGGCTCGTCCGAGAAGATCAGCTTGTTGCTGTTGAGGACGGCGCTGATCTTCTTGAACCCGGCCAGAAGCGAGGCGGCGATCTTCTTCACGTCCTCGTCGCTCGCGGTGCCGTCGGTGAACCAGCGTTCGATGACGGCCCGTGTCTTCGCATCCGGCACGGCCAACTTGGCGACGCAGCTTTGCGACCAGCGCAGCGCCTGCGACGTCGCGGTCGCCATCTTGCCCTTGTGATCGGAGGTGTAGACCTCTTCGGCTTCGTTCGCCCAGATGCGGAGGTTCTTCTCCGTCACCCCGGTATATTCGTCGAACAGCCATTCGGTATAGGCCTTGGGCGGCGAGAACATCCACAGCTCCTGCCCGCCGCGCAGGTGCACCATGTAGAGATGCCGGAGTTTCTTGAGCGTGGCGACGGCATCGCCGAGCGATTTCGGTTTCGAGCCGAGCGCGTCGTCGACGAGGATGTCCCCCTCCTTGCTGCCGTCCCGCATCCGGCGAATGCTCAGGAACAGGCGATAGACGTCGAGGGCGGGGCCGTACTTGCGATCCGGCCCGTCGGAGGCCAGAACACCCGCGACGGGCTTGTCGAAGTAATCCGCAGTCGCATCCTTGAAGGTCGAACTGTTGATGGTGCGGCGGGCGCGAGAGTAGCTTTGGGTGAATGTTCTCATCGGCATTGGACTTGTTCCTGAATGATTTGTAGTCGGTAAATGCCGAAAGGGTGCCCCAGGGGAACGCGAGTCGTCAATATTTTATGGCCGCAAAGGAGGCTCGAATGACCGACGCCCTGATCGTGATCGACGTCCAGAACGACTTTTGCCCGGGCGGCGCGCTGGCCGTGGCTGGCGGAGACGAGGTCGTGCCGCGGATCAATGCGATGATGGATGCGTACCCGATCCGCGTCCTGACGCAGGACTGGCACCCCGCCGGGCATTCCTCCTTCGCCTCGGAGCATCCCGCAAAGGCGCCGATGGAAACGGTCGAGATGCCCTACGGCCCGCAGGTTCTCTGGCCGGATCACTGTGTGCAGGGATCTGACGGCGCGGCGTTTCACGTGGATCTTCGCACCGATCCCGCCGACCTGATCGTACGGAAAGGCTTCCGCAAGGCCGTGGACAGCTATTCTGCATTCTTCGAGAATGATCACGTCACCCCCACCGGGCTCGAGGGCTACCTGCGCAGCCGCGGGGCCGAGCGGCTCGTGGTGGTCGGCCTCGCGACGGATTTCTGCGTCAATTATTCCGCGCTGGATGCCGCCAGGCTCGGCTTCGACGTGACGGTGGAGCTTTCGGCCTGCCGCGGGATCGACCTGGGCGGCTCTCTGGATGCAGCTTTGGAGGGATTGCGAGCGGCGGGTGTACGCCTCGAGGGCGGCTGACCATTTCAAAGCGCCGCAGGGTGCGCTAGCGTCGCCGCCGGCTTGAAAGAAGGAACCGGCGGATGGTCGATATCGCCACGCGCGTGTGGAACCACAAATGGAAGATCGACCCGATCGTCCGCTCGCTTCTGGACAACGACTTCTACAAGCTCTTGATGTGTCAGTCGGTGTTCCGCAACCATCCGGACACGCGGGTCACGTTCAGCCTGATCAACCGCACGAAGGACGTGCCGCTCGCCAGGCTGATCGACGAGGGGGAACTGCGCGAGCAGCTGGACCACATCCGCTCCCTGTCGCTGACCCGCGGGGAGAGCACCTGGCTCCGCGGCAACACGTTCTACGGCAAGCGCCAGATGTTCCGGCCGGACTTCATGGAATGGTTCGAGAACCTGCGCCTTCCGCCCTACACGCTGGAGCGCCGGGGCGACCAGTACGAGCTGACCTTCGAAGGGTCTTGGCCCGAGGTGACGATGTGGGAGATCCCCGCGCTCGCCGTCCTGATGGAGCTGCGCGGGCGCGCCGTGATCGCCGATATGGGGCGCTTCGAGCTCGAGGTGCTCTATGCGCGGGCGATGACGCGGGTCTGGGAGAAGGTGGAGGTGCTGCGGGATCTGCCGGACCTCCTGATCGCCGATTTCGGCACACGGCGGCGGCATTCGTTCCTGTGGCAGGATTGGTGCGTGCAGGCGATGATGGAAGGGCTGGGGCCGAAATTCACCGGCACGTCCAACTGCCTCATCGCCATGCGGCGGGACATCGAGGCCATCGGCACCAATGCGCACGAACTGCCCATGGTCTATTCCGCGCTTGCCGAGGACGATCGCGCGCTGGCGACGGCGCCCTACAGCGTTCTGGCCGACTGGCAGGAGGAGCACGAGGGCAACCTGCGCATGATCCTGCCGGACACCTACGGCACGGCGGGCTTCCTCGAGCGCGCGCCGGACTGGCTCGCCGGCTGGACCGGGATCCGCGTCGACAGCGGCGATCCAGCGACCGGCGCCGAGACAGCGATCCGCTGGTGGAAAGAGCGCGGCGAGGATCCGCGTGAGAAGCTGGTGATCTTCTCGGACGGCCTCGACGTGGACAAGATCAGGGCGCTGCACCAGCAGTTCCACGGCCGCGTCCGCGTCTCGTTCGGTTGGGGCACGCTTCTGACCAACGACTTCCGCGGCCTCGTTCCGGGCGACCGGCTCGCCCCGTTCTCGCTGGTCTGCAAGGCCATCGAGGCGGACGGACGTCCGACGGTCAAGCTGTCGGACAACCCGAACAAGGCGATGGGCCCCGAGGCCGAGATCGCACGGTACAAGCGGGTCTTCGATGTCGGTGCACAGGAGCGGATGGACGTGCTCGTCTGACGCTAATCGACCTTGCCGCGCAGCGCCTTTACCTCGCTCCGCCGCTTCTTGGCGTCCACGCGCTTGCGCTTCTGATTGAGGGAGACGCGGGTCGCTACGCGCTTCTTCGGGCGTTGGAGCGCGCTGCGGATCATGTCCGCGAGCCGTTCCCGGGCGATCTCCCTGTTTCGGGTCTGGCTACGCTCGGAACTGACCTGAAGGACGACGGCGCCCTCCTTCGTCCAGCGGCGTCCGGCGATCCGGCGGAGCCGCGCCTTGACCGGGCCCGGCAGGTTCGGCGAGCGCTCCGCCTCGAAGCGAAGCTCCACCGCGGAGGAC
This sequence comes from Tropicimonas omnivorans, assembly GCF_031846565.1. Classification (NCBI taxonomy): domain Bacteria; kingdom Pseudomonadati; phylum Pseudomonadota; class Alphaproteobacteria; order Rhodobacterales; family Roseobacteraceae; genus Tropicimonas; species Tropicimonas omnivorans. Next base: position 163,060 of record NZ_JAVRHL010000001.1, read on the forward strand.
ACCTTGTTGACGTTCTGCCCACCGGGGCCGCCGGCGCGGATGAACTGTTCGGTGAGCTCCCAATCCTCGATGGACACCTGGTCGGTAATGCGGAGGGACATCGTCTTCTCTTGGCTCTCGGGACACGCCGTGCCCCTTTCATGCGGAAAGGGCGGCCCGCAAACGGGGCCGCCCTCCGAGTCTTGATTGGAGGCGGGTCGGTTAGGACCTACGCCAGATCGGATGGCTCAAGCCACCTCGGGTTGCCTCAGCAGCAAACCTCCCGATCTGTCCCGACACCTCGCTCCAGTACAACTCTCGACACTGGACCACCTCCTTTCGCTTGTTGAACCAATACGATCAAGGTGGGCGAGCGATGTCGTTCTGTCAATGGGCAAGAACTCCCGAGCCCGTGACCCGCCGCACGATGAGCCGGAAGGGGATGAGCGCGACGATCGCGAGACCGAGCTTCACGCCCCAGTCGGCCAGCGCGAGGGAGACCCAGAGCGGCAGGGCTGGACCCGCGCCGAGGAGCGGAACGCCCTCCTGCGACCAGGCCGGAGCGTTGCCGGGTTCGACGCCGTTCAGGAATGCCGCGAAGGCAATGGTGAAGAAGATCGCAGTGTCGAGCGCGGAGCCGACGAGGGTCGAGGCAAGCGGCGCGCGCCACCAGCGCCCGCCCCGGAGACGATCGAAGATCGCGACGTCGCAGAGCTGCGCCGCGAGGAACGCGGTGCCCGAGGCGATGGCGACGCGCCAGGTGACCAGCGGGCCGAACTCGCCCGTGATCTGAGTCCCGATCAGCGAGCAGGCGACGCCCACCGCGAAGCCCGTGGCGACGACGCGGCGCGCGGCGGCGGGCCCGTGGATGCGGTTCATCAGGTCGGTGACGAGAAAGGCTATGGGATAGGTCAGCGCCCCCCAGGTCAGCCAGTCCCCGAGGAGATGCTGGACGAGGATGTTGGAGGCGACGACGACGATGGCCATCGCCACCACGCCGGCGAGGAAGGAGCGGTTCATGATTTGGTGCCCGTTTTTACAAGGTTGCGGCGACTTGTGTCCCGGGGATCGCCCGAGGCGGCTCCCGGTACTCCTCCCGCAGGGTCACCGCAAGTCCCGGGGCAGGACGATCTCGACGAACTCGGACCGTGCGACGCCGGCGTGATTGTTGTCAGAGACCATGAGCGCGCGGAGCGTGGCGCCATCCTGCCAGAGGGAAAGGCCTTCGAGGTTGCCGTGAACGCCGAAGGAAGAGGACCAGACGAGCTCCCCCGGATCGTGGCCCGTGGTGGCGAAGCGGCGGATGCGGCTGGCGAAGCCGAGGCCGAGAAACGCCCGCTCGAGGATGTAGATCTGCCCGTCCGGCCCGATATCGGCACCGGCGGCGAGCCAGGCCCGGTCCCGCGGGATCTGCCTCGAGACGCGCCAAGCCCCGTCCCAGGCCCAGAGCGGGACTGGACCGGTCTCGTCCACGTTGCCTTCGCGAAGGGTGTAGAGCGTGCCGTCCGGGCTTGATGCGAGCCCTTCGTAACCGCGGTTCGGATCAAGCGTCTCCGCCTCCGGCACGGCCAGACGCTCGGGCGAGCCGCCATCCGCCGGGTAGATCAGGATCCGGCTTTCGCGCTCGAAGGAAACCGCGACGCGCCCGTCCGGCAGGGTGGCGATACCCTCGCTATCCTCGCCTGCCCCCTCCAGCGCGCGTCCGTCCGGCCCGGCAAGCGGCGCACGCGAGATGAGGCCCGCGCCCGTGAGCCGCCCGCCCTCCCGCCGCAACCGAAGGTCCGCGCGCAAACCGTTATCGGCAATCGCGATGGCGCGCGCCCCGTCCGGCGAGACGTGCACCGCGGACCAGCCCCCCGGATCAGGTTCGGGGAAGGCGACCACCGCTGCCGCCTCCGGCGCCACCGCCTCATCGGCAGCGACGCAGGACGCCAGGGCGACGAGCGCGAGGATCAGGGCGCGGAGAGGACTTGCGCGCATTGTCTCGGAAGATCGGCCATCGTGTAATCACGCGCGCCACGCTTGCGGGGAGCGGGCTTGGACGGCTTGGCAGGCGCCGTGCGCTTCGGCGGATCGAGGTAATCCGTCACCCACCACATCAGCGTCTCGTCGCAGCCGGACCCTCCATTCGACAGATCGTCGACGGTCGGTCGCTGCGTCTCGCAGGCGCGGTCGCCGCGCGGACATTTGAGACGGACGTGGAAATGCGTGTTGTGACCCGAGAGCGGACGCACCTTCTGCAGCCACTTCCGGTCCTTGCGGTTCGCACGCTTGCACAGCTCGATCTTGACCGGCGGCGTGACGAAGATGCGGTCCACCCGGGGATCGAGGGCGGCGATCTGGATCACCTGGCCGACGTCGGGGGAATAGTTGGCGCTGACCGTGCGCTGGTTGGCCGAACGCATGTTGGTAGACCCGATCCTCTCCCGTTCCGCGCGGGACAGGGTCAGGCTTTGCGGCTTGCGCATCCAGACATCCGCATCGAGGCCCATCTGATGGCTTGCGTGGCCGGACAGCATCGGCCCGCCCCGCGCCTGGGAAATGTCACCGATATAGAGCCCCGGCCAGCCGATCCGCTGCACGCGGTGGCTGAGGTCCCCGAGAAAGTCGATCATTTCCGGATGGCCCCAGTTACGGTTGCGGGACAGGCGCATGGCCTGCCATGTCCGCCCCGTTTCGGGCATCTGGACGCCGCCGGCGAGGCAGCCCTTGGAATACTCTCCGTAAGCGGCGGGGGCCTGCCGGGAGGGGGAGCCCTTGGCTCCGAAAAGCTGGTTTGCCTTGGTCTGTGCGGCGGCGGGAATTGCCAGCGCGAAGGTCAGAGCAAAGGTGGTGAAGAAGGTGCGGATGGCGCCCATGTGTCCTCTCGCTCTCCGTGGGGGTTCACCCAGCGTAGCAGGAAAAGTCCCAGCAGGAAGAGGGCGATGAGGGGCGAAATCCCGATCTGCTGACTACCTGACAGGAACGTGACCGCGCCGATGAGAAGCGGCGCGACAAAGGAGGTCGCCTTTCCGGCGAGGGCGTAGAGGCCGAAGCTCTGCGTCATGCGGTGAGGATTGCCCTGCCGCACCATCATCGTCCGGCTTGCGGCCTGCAGGACACCACCCGCTGCCCCGATGACGGCGCCCATGACGTAGAAGGCGATATCCGGAGCCTTGGAGCCTTCGCCCAGCGGAATGCCGAACATGGAGTCCCGGGAGATCGCGACGAGGCAGACGGACACGCCGAGCAGCGCCCAGATGCAGATTGTGATGACGGGTTTGGGGCCGAAGCGGCTGTCGAGCTGGCCGCCGAGGAACGCGAAGACCGCGCCGGTGATGATCGCGACGACACCGAAGATGCCGCTGTCCGTCGGCGCCCAGCCAAGGACACCCGCTGCGTAGACGCCGCCGATCCCGTACATCGCGTTCAGCGCATCGCGGTAGAACATCGAGGAGGCAAGATAGGCCGCGAGCGAGGGCGTCTTCGGCAGGTCCCGGATCGACCGCCCCAGTTCCCTCAACGCCAGTTTCGTGGAGCCCGGCGGAGCCGGGGCCGTCCGCGCATCCCTGACCCACAGGAAGAACGGGACCATGAAGACGGCATACCAGATGGCCGTCAGCGGTCCGACGGCGCGGGTCCCTTCCCGCGTCTCCGGGTCCAGCCCGAACGCGGGATCGAGGCCGAGGAAGGTCTTGCCGTCTCCCCCTTGGGCGAAGAACGCGAGCATGATGAGCAGGGCGATCAATCCGCCGCAATAGCCGAAGGCCCACCCGTTCCCGCTGATCCGGCCGATCTCCGCCCGCGAGCCGAGATCGGGCAGCATCGAGTTGGTGAAGATCGTGGCGAATTCCATGCCGATCAGGCCGAGGGCGAAGAAGATCAGCGTGCGGATCAGGTCGAAATCCGACGGCGCAGCCCACCAGAGGCCCGCCGCACCGATGACGTAGAGCGCCGAGAAGCCCCAGATCCACGGCATACGCCGGCCGGAGGTATCCGCCATGGAGCCGAGGATCGGAGCGAGGAGCGCGATGACGAGGCCCGCGATGCCGATCCCGATGGCCCATACCGTCTGCGCGGTCGAGCCGTCGCCGAGGACCTCGGTGACATAGGGACCGAAGATGAAGGTCAGGAGAAGCGTGTTGTACGGCTGGCTGGCCCAGTCGAAAAAGAACCAGCCCCAGATCCGCTTGCGCAAGCTCGGCTCGGCCATGTCGCCCCCCGTTCCGGTTTGGCCGTCATTAGACACGGAGGGGCCGGCCGGGCCAGTGCCTTTCGGACGCGGCGCGCCGGTTCGTGGCCGATCCGCCCAGCCTCAGCCGTAGTCGCGCTCGCCGAAGATCGCGGAGCCGACGCGCACATGGCTCGCCCCTTGCGCGATCGCCCGCTCGAAATCGCCGGACATGCCCATGGAGAGCCCACCCAGACCGTTGCGCTCCGCAATCTTCGCCAGCAGCGCGAAGTGCAGCGCAGGCTCCTCGTCAACCGGCGGGATGCACATCAGGCCCCCCAGCGGCAGGTCGAGCTTGCGCGCCTCGGCGATGAACTCGTCCGCATCCGCCGGGCGGATACCCGATTTCTGGTCCTCCTCACCCGTATTCACCTGCACGAAGAGGTCGGGGCAGCGCCCCATCTCCTGCGCCAGGCGAGCGAGCGTGCCGGCCAGCTTCGGCCGGTCCAGCGTGTGGATCGCGTCGAACAGCTCCATCGCCGCACGGGCCTTGTTGGTCTGAAGCGGCCCCACGAGATGCACCTCGACCGGGCCGAACTCCTCGCGGAAGGCGGGCCACTTGCCCTGGGCCTCCTGCACCTTGTTCTCTCCGAAGACCCGGTGCCCCTCTTCGAGCACCGCCCGCACCCGCGCCTCGGGTTGAACCTTGGAAATCGCGATCAGCTGGACCGACCCCGGCGCCCGGCCGTGCTCGGTTTCCGCCTTGGCGATGCGATCCTTGATCTCGGACAGGCTCATGACAGGGTCACTCCGTTTCTCTCCAGCGCCTCCGTCAGCGGGGCGAGCGTGTCGCCCAGCTTCTCCCACCGGCCGGTCGAGCTTTTGTAGATCGGCTGCCTCACCTGCGCGACGGAGAGGGTGCGCACCTGCCGGTCGTTCTTGTGGAAATCGAGGCAGGACGCTTCCCAGTCCAGCCCGGCCGCCGCGATGAGCGCGCGGCTTTGCGGCTCGGGATCGGCGACGAGGTCCTCGTAGGCGACCGTGTGGAGCCGGTCGCCCATGCGGGATTTCCAGAACTCGAGCAGGTCGAGGTACCCGGCATAGTAATGCGCCATGCTGTCCCAGTTGGAGGCATAGCGATGCGTGCCCGGCCGGAAGAAGTTGCGCCAGACCGAGTAGAGCTGGTCCCGCGGGTCCCGCGTCACCACGACGAAACGAGCGGACGGCATGGCTGCGGCGGCAAAGCCGAGGAGCGCGTGCGTCATGATCGACTTGTCGGTGACATGCCGATCGAACGTCACCCGCGAACGCATCATCCGCTCGACCCGCGCCCCCCAGGCTTCGAGCCACTCGGCCTCGACCATGTCCCGCGTCCCCCTCGCCTGCCAGAAGGTCGGCGTGACGATGGCAAGCTCGCCGCCCCCCTCGACCGCGCTGTGCGAGGAAATGATCTGCTCCACCAGCGTCGTGCCCGAGCGCGGCATCCCGGTGACGAAGATCGGGGCGAAGTCGCCCTCCTCCTGCGGCGGGATGACCAGGCCGTCGGCCAGTTTCCTGATCTGCTCCAGTTCCCGCTCCCGGCGGTCGCGGTCATACGGATGCAGCTCCGCCTGGATGGCGTTCGCCCGCTCGAGGTAAGGCGCGGCCCGCTCCGGCGCGCCCAGATCGTCCATCGCCTTGGCAAGCGCATAGCCGAGCTGGCTGCGCGAGGGATCCTTCAGCGACGGATCGGCCCAGAGCGCCTCCATCTTCGTAACGAGGGCATCGCCCGGCTCGAAGTGCTGGCCGATGGCGATGATCCGCAGTAGCTCGCCGCTCTTCGGTTCGAGCTTCAGCGCGCGGTCCAGCACGCGCCGCGCCTCCGTGAACTCACCGATCTGCTGCAGGGCCATGCCTTTGTTCGCCAGAACTCGCGCCGATTTCGGCATGCGACGCTCCAGAAGCTCGAAGAGGCGCAAGGCCTTCTTGGGCTGATCCGTCACGAGATAGGCCTCGGCGAGCGCGCCGAGGATGTCGGGCTGATCGGGGCGGTAGCTGCGCGCCTTCTGAAGCCAGTCCACCGTCTCCGCCCAGTCCGACCGCGCCCGCGCGATGCGGGCCATCTGGAAATGCGCCTCGGCGAGGTTGGGCGCGACGGCGAGGATCTGGCGATAGATCGCCTCCGCCTGAGAGGTCCGGCCCGCGGCCTGAAGCTGCTGCGCCTTTCGGAAGACACCGGGAATGGTTTTGGGAGTGAGTGACTGCATGGCCGCTCGATAGCACCCCGCCGCGCGTGAGGAAACGCGCCTTCTTCAACGAAAAAGGGCGGACCCGGAGGCCCGCCCTTTCAAATTCCCCGATCCGGTTCGGATCAGAAGGCCATGGACAGGCCGAGGGAGTAGTTGTCGATGTCGAAGTCGTCTTCGGCGAGGAAGAAGATGTCCTCGACGTCGCTGTCGATGGAGGCCATGGACTTGCCGTAGCCGAAGAGCAGGTTCGCGCCGCCGCCGAGGTCATAGCCGAGGGCCAGGCCGTAACCGGAGACCGTGACGTCGCCGCCCGCACCGTCGAAAAGGCCGTCGAGCTCGTAGTCGTACTGGCCGTAGTTTGCGTGCACCGTGAAGGCGTCGAACGTGTAGCCCATGCCGATCCCGAAGTGACGGCCATCGAGTTCGAAACCAGTGCTATCGTACCGAACGCCGCCCAGGGCCTCGTCGTCATCGACACCCGGGAAGCCGCCCCCATCACCGAGGAGGATGAAGTCATCGCCGAAATTGAAATCGGTGTAGGTGAAGCCGGCGGTGAAGCCGCTGTCCAGCGTGAAGGCCGCGCCTACGCCGATGGCGTCCGCATCGGAGGCGTAGACCTCGGAGCCGTCGATGACGTCGAAGGGGAACACATCCGCGGAGGCGGCGTGCTGGTAGCCGAGGCCGAGGGTGACGGCCGCTCCGCCGAACTCCGTCTCGTAGGTGCCGCCAATGGAATAGTTCACGTCATCGAAATCTTCGGCGCCAAAGTCGTCGATAGAGTCAATGGCGCCCCCGCCAAAGTCGATGGTGCCGAGGATCTGGTCCTCGAGGACGAGACCGTCATCGCCGAAGGCATTCTGCTCCATGGAGACCGCGACCGCGAAGTCGCCGAAGGAGTAGTTGTAGCGGATGATCTGACCATCGGCGAAGCCCGCTCCGTCGAGATAGGAGCCGAGGTAGCCGAAGTGTTCCGTCTCGTTATCGGTGATGGAGCCGGGATTGCCGATGTCGCCGGCGTCGGTCAGCACGAAGTCGAGCGCGCCGTCCGTGTCGCCCATTGTCAGCGTGCCGAAGCCGCCGGAGACGAAGATCGCGACGCCCTGGTCGTCGAGCTCGTTGCCGAGGTTGCCGGCTTCGTCGAGGTCGACAGCCGCGCCGAAGGAAAGACCGCCATCGGTCTGACCGGTCAGGGTGAACTTGACGTCGACGTCCTGGAAGAACTGGGTGGCGGACTCCCCGCCACCGAAGACGCCCATTTCCGCGGAGCCGGTGATGGTGACTTCTGCGGCCACGGCGCCGGCGAAGGCGACCAGCGCGGTCGATGTGAGAAGGATATTTTTCATGGCTGGTCCTCGTAAAGGCGCGCGTATGCTGCAAACTTCTGCAATTCGGTGCTGGCTGTATCCTCGCCCGACGCGGCTCGGGCAAGGACGGCGACGTCACCTCAAATTCGATTGATGCCCTTTCGTCACAGATAATTGATCCCGAGGATGAACGGGGCGCGTCCAAGGCTATTGCGCGCCGAACGAAACCTGTGCGGGCCAAACGGAAAAAGGGCGGACCCGAAGGCCCGCCCTTTCAAATTCCCCGATCCGGTCCGGATCAGAAGGCCATGGACAGGCCGAGGGAGTAGGTGTCGGTGTCGAAGTCATCTTCGTCGATTCCGAAGCTGTCCTCGATGTCGCTGTCGATGGAGGCCATGGACTTGCCGTAGCCGAGGAGCAGGCTCGCACCGCCGCCGAGGTCATAGCCGAGGGCCAAGCCGTAGCCGGAGATCGTGATGTCGCCTTCGGCATCGTCGAACACGCCGCGGTCGAACTCGTAGTCGTACTGGCCGTAGTTCGCGTGCACCGTGAAGGCGTCGAACGTGTAGCCCACGCCGATCCCGAAGTGACGGCCATCGAGTTCGAAATCGGTGCTCTCGAATTGAATGCCGCCGACGGCATCGTCATCATCGGTGCCGGGGAAGCCGCCACCGATATCGCCGACGATGATGAAGTCATCGCCGAAATTGAAATCGGTGTAGGTGAAGCCGGCGGTGAAGCCGCTGTCCAGCGTGAAGGCCGCGCCCACGCCGATGGCGTCCGCATCGGAGGCGTAGATCACCGTGTCGTCGTCCAGGTCGGTGAAGCTGAACACATCCGCGGAGGCGGCGTGCTGGTAGCCGAGGCCGACGGTGACGGCCGCTCCGGCGAACTCCGTCGCGTAGGTGCCGCCGATGGCGTAGTTCACGTCATCGAAATCGTCGGTGCCGAAGGTGTCCTCGAAGGAGTCCCCGTCGATGTCGAAAGTGCCGATCACCTGATCGTCGAGGACGAGGCCGTCATCGCCGAAGGCATTCTGCTCCATGGAGACCGCGACCGCGAAGTCGCCGAAGGAGTAGTCGTAGCGGACGATCTGACCGTCGGCGAAGCCCGCTCCGTCGAGGTAGGAGCCGAGATAGCCGGCATGGGTCGTTTCGTCATCGTTGATGGAGCCCGGGTTGCCGATGTTGCCGGCGTCGGTCAGCGCGAAGTCGAGCGCGCCGTCCGTGTCGCCCATCGTCAGCGTGCCGAAGCCGCCGGAGACGAAGATCGCGACGCCCTGGTTGCTGAACTCGTTGCCGAGGTTGCCCGCTTCGTCGAGATCGACAGCCGCGCCGAAGGAAAGACCGCCGTCGGTCTGACCGGTCAGGGTGAACTTGACGTCGACGTCCTGGAAGAACTGGGTGGCGACATCCTCGCCACCGACGACGCCCATTTCGGCGGAGCCGGTAATGGTGACTTCTGCTGCCGCGGCGCCGGCAAAGGCGACGATGGCCGTCGAAGTGAGAAGGATGTTTTTCATGGCTGGTCCTCGTAAAGGCGCGCGTACGCGGCAAACTTATGCAATTCGGTGAGGCTGGTATCCTCACCCGGCGCGGCTCGGGCAAGGACGGCGGCTCCCCCAGCGTCATCGCAAATTAGATTGATGCGCTCTGATCACAGAAAATTCATCCTAAAGATGAGCGGGGCGCGCCCAGGGCTTCTGCACGCCGAACGGCACCTGTGCGGGCCAAACGGAAAAAGGGCGGACCCGGAGGCCCGCCCTTTCAAATCTCCCTGATCCGGTCTGGATCAGAAGGCCATGGAGAGGCCGAGGGAGAAGGTGTCGAAGTCGTCGTCGGAGCTGTCGACGACAGTGTCGGCGAAATCATCGTCGAGGTCGGAGTCGAGCTCGGAACGGCCGTAGCCGAAGAGGAGCGACGCGCCGCCGCCGAGGTCGTAGCCGGCCGCGATGCCGTAGCCCTGAACGTCGAACTCACCAACGCCGTCGATGTCGAAGTTGTAGAGGCCGTAGTTGAAGTGCACGGAGAACGCGTCGAAGGCGTAGCCCATGCCGATGCCGACGTGGCTGGCATCGTCGACGGCGTCTTCTTCGAAGTCGAAGCCGGTGTAGGTGAAGCCGGCGGTGAAGCCGCTGTCGAGCGTAAAGGTCGCGCCCAGGCCGATGGCGTCCACACGGTCATCGGTACCCACGATCGTCAGGTCGTCACCGGGGGTGGAGCTGTCGAACGCGAAGAAGTCGTCGACGCTCGGGCCGCCGTTTTCGGCGTGCTGGTAGCCAAGGCCGACGGAAACGGCGGCACCGGCGAACTCGGTGGCGTAGGAACCACCGATGGCGTAGTTCACGTCATCCTCGTCCGGATCGTCCTGGCCGTCGACCACGAAGCCGTCGGCGCCCTGCGGGTTCTGCTCCATGGAGACCGCGACCGCGAAGTCGCCGAAGGAGTAGTCGTAACGGACGACCTGGTTGTCGGCCGTGCCGGAACCGTCGAGATAGGAGCCGAGGTAGCCGATGTGGCTCGTCTCGTCATCGGCGATGGAGCCCGGGTTGCCGATGTTGCCGGCGTCGGTGAGCACGAAGTCGAGCGCGCCGTCCGTGTCGCCCATCGTCAGCGTGCCGAAGCCGCCGGAGACGAAGATCGCGACGCCCTGGTTGCTGAACTCGTTGCCGAGGTTGCCGGCTTCGTCGAGATCGACCGCCGCGCCGAAGGAGAGGCCGCCGTCGGTTTCACCGGTCATGGTGAACTTGACGTCAACGTCCTGGAAGAATTGGGTCGCCAGGTCGGAACCGCCGACAACACCCATTTCGGCGGAGCCGGTGATGGTGACTTCAGCAGCTGCGGCGCCGGCGAAGGCGACGATGGCCGTCGAAGTGAGAAGAACCTTTTTCATCGTTTTCCCTCGTGTGTTCAAAGGTGCACCGCAACCCGCTGATCCGAATTGGGCATGAGCATGTCTTGTCGACACGCACCCCTCGACGCAAGAAAGCCGAGCACGGCATGCATGTCCTCCCTCCCGAATGGTGCAGACGTGCCACAGTCCCGCCACACCGCCCGGCCACGACCGTGGGGCAAAAGACCTTGTGACGCTGAGGGGGCTTCGTTAGGACTTCCCAAAACGGCGAGGGGTAGAAGGCGATGACCTTCCATAAATGGGCAAGAACGGGCGCGCTCGTCACGCTGGCTGCGGCCCTGCTCAGCGCCTGCGGCGGCTCCGGGAACGAGCGGCGCGGCGTTCCGGTCGAGTTCGACGGGCGGTTCGATGACGAAACTGGCGCCCGGCGCTCGACGATCTTCGACCTTTTCAATTCCGGCGGCGATCCGAACACGACGATCGAGGTGAACCGGTATATCTGGAGCGCCTCCCTCGACGTGCTGAACTTCCTCCCCGTGCAATCGGTCGATCCGTTTTCCGGCGTGATCTCCATGGGGTACGGTACGCCTCCGGGCGGCGGCACCGCCTATCGCGCGACGGTCTACGTCACCGATCCCGCGCTCGACGCCCGCTCGCTCAAGGTGGCGCTGGCCACCCGGTCCGGGCCGGTCTCGGCGGATACGGTGCGGGCGGTCGAGGACGCGATCCTGACGCGCGCGCGTCAGCTGCGCATCCGCGACGGCGACCTGTAGACGACGCGTCGATACGCCATTGAGCACCTCCCGGCTTTCCCTCGCCCTCGACCAGGGCCTCGTCTCCGTCCCGGAAACGGGGGAGATCGTGGTGTTCCGCCCGCGCAGCGATGCGGATCTCTCCGCCTTGCCGAAGGAGCGCCTGAGGATCGTGCAGGGCTTCCGCCCCGATCACGACGCCTGGGTCCGGCGGGGGTACACCGTCTACACCGATGCGCCCGAGGGCTTTGCCGCCGCGCTCGTGATGGTGCCCCGCGCCAAGGATGAAGCGCGCGCGCTGATCGCCGAGGCGCTGGCTCCGGGCGGACCCGTGATCGTGGACGGGCAGAAGACGGATGGCATCGATTCGCTGCTGAAAGAGGTCCGTCGCCGCGATGCCGAGGTGTCCGAGGCGTATTCCAAGGCGCACGGCAAGACCTTCCGCATCGACGCGGCCCCCGGCACCTTCGCCGACTGGCTGCGCCCGCCGGCCGGCCCGGTGTCCGGCGGATGGGTCACCGCGCCCGGCCTCTTCAGCGCCGACGGGCCCGATGAGGGAAGCATCGCCCTGGGCAAGGTTCTCCCCGCCGACATGAAGGGCCGCGTTGCCGATCTCGGGGCCGGCTGGGGCTACCTCGCCTTTCAGGTTCTGGAACGCGAAAAGGTCGCCTCCTGCACGTTGATTGAGGCCGAGCACGCCGCCATCGAGGCCGCCCGTCGCAATGTCCGGGACGACCGGGCCGAATTCGTCTGGGGCGATGCGCGCAGCTATACGCCGGAGCGCCGATTCGATGCCGTGGTCTCGAACCCGCCCTTCCACACCACGCGCGCGGCCGATCCCGCGCTCGGAGCCGCCTTCATCGACAGCGCCGCGCGCATCCTCGCGCCCCACGGCACCTTCTGGATGGTCGCGAACCGGCACCTGCCCTACGAGGCACCGCTGCGGGCCGCCTTCCACGATGTGACCGAGCTCTCCGCGCCCGAGGGAAGCGGCCCCTTCAAGCTTTTCGCCGCCAAGCGCCCCTCTCGCGCGCAGGGTCGCGATAAGCTAAGCTAAGCTTCGACGCGCAAGCCCTTCACGGACGCGGGACCATAACCCCATGACATTCTCGATTCGCGGCAAGACCGCCATCGTCACCGGCGCAGCCAACGGCATCGGGCTGGCCATCGCGCGCCACTTCGTGTCCGCCGGCGCCAACGTGATGTTCGCCGACATGGACGATGCCGGCCTGTCGCAGGAAGTCAGCGACATGCGCGGCGACGATGACGAGGCCACCGCCCGCGCCTTTACCGGCGACCTGCGGGAGCGGCTGACGGTCGCGAACCTTCTGTCCGCCACGCTCGACTCCTTCGACCGGATCGACATTCTCGTGAACGCGAGCCGGCAGGTCGTCCATTCCGAAGCCCTGGACGCCGATTCGGACGCGGTCGAGATGTCCCTCCAGCAAAACCTCATCCCCGCCCTGCGCCTCAGTCAGCAGGTCGCGAAGCGGATGATCAGGCAGGCGGAAGAAGACGGGAATGAAAGCCACGCCATCGGCTCGATCGTGAACCTCTCGTCCATTGCCGCGCAGCGCACCCGGCGGAACCTGATGGGCTACTCCATCTCCTGCGCCGCGCTCGACCAGATGACGCGGTCCCTTGCCGTGGAACTCGCGCCGCACCGGATCCGGGTGAACGCGCTCGCGGTGGGATCCGTCCTGTCCGCCAGCCTCAAGGGCGCGCTCAAGGACAACAACGCCTTCCGCAACGACATCCGCGAGCACACGCCCATGGCCCGGATCGCGAAGCCGGGAGAGCTGGCCGAATCGGCGCAGTTCCTCGCCTCGGATGGCTCTGCCTTCATCACGGGCCAGATCCTGACGGTGGATGGCGGGCGCACGCTCCTCGATGCGGTCACGGCGACCGCCCACTGACGTCAGCTCATCGATGTTGAATGGGCCGGCTCAGCCGGCGGCGGGGAACCGCGCCCGGCAGGCGCTGGCCTCGGCTTCGGAGCGCAGCGCGAGGCGGGCGCGCGTCTGCCGCAGGTCCTCCAGCTTGCGTTGCTCCTCGACCCGGTCGATGGCGACGGGCTTGTCCACGATCTGGGGCCGCACGTCGTTGCAGAGGCTGAGGCCGATCGCGACCGTACCGCCCGAGCGATTGCCGATGCAGTAGCCGACCGAGGCCCGTCCGGTATTCGTCGGATAGGTCCGGTACCCACGTTCCAGCGCCTGCTCCGTCTCGAGAATCAGCGCGTCCACCGTCGACAATTCCTCGACCGCATTGCTCAGGCACGCCTCCCGCGGATCGGTGCAGGCGACGACGAGGGCGAGCGGGAGGAGGGCAAGGGCGGTGCGCATGATGCGGACCATAGCGCCCCGCATCGCACCTGCACAGCCACGCTTTCGAGAGTAGGGCGCAAGGCTGGCCCCTCCCCGGGCGGAATGCTAGCCGGTGAGGAAAAAGGAGATCGCCCATGTCCGAGATGCTGGAGCGCGAACGCGACCGCGCGGCCGACTGGTTCCGCGAGCTCAGGGACCGCATCGTCGCCGCCTTCGAGGGACTCGAGACGCAGGCCCCCCCGGAGCGGCTGGCCGACACCGCCCCCGGCCATTTCGAGGTGACGAAAACCACCCGCTCGGCGGATGACGGCAGCGATGCCGGCGGCGGGCTGATGAGCGTGATGCGCGGTGGCCGCGTCTTCGAGAAGGTCGGCGTCAACATCTCCACCGTCCACGGCACGCTTGGTGAGGCCGCGATTTCCTCCATGGCGGCGCGCGGCGTTCCGGGGATCGAGGAGGATCCGAGCTTTTGGGCCAGCGGGATCAGCCTCGTGGCGCACATGCAGAACCCCCACGCCCCGGCCGTCCACATGAACACGCGGATGTTCTGGACGCCGAATGCCTGGTGGTTCGGCGGCGGGGCGGACCTCAACCCCGCCATCGAGTACGAGGAGGACACCGCCCATTTCCACGCCGAGATGCGCGCCGCCTGCGACGGACATGGCGATGATCTCTACCCGCGCTTCAAGGCCTGGGCAGACGAGTACTTCTTCATCCCTCACCGCAAACGCGCGAGGGGGGTCGGCGGAATCTTCTACGACGATCTGAACACCGGGGACTGGGAGGCGGATTTCGCGTTCACCCGCTCTGTGGGCTCGGCCTTTCTACCAGCCTTCCTGCCGCTGGCCGAAAAACGCCGCAAGGCGGACTGGACCGACGAGGATCGCGCCGCGCAACTTGCCCATCGCGGCCTCTACGCCGAATACAACCTCGTCTATGACCGGGGCACCAAGTTCGGCCTCGCGACGGGGCATGATCCGAATGCTGTCCTGATGAGCCTGCCGCCGGTGGCGACGTGGCACTGAAGCCGCCTGCCCGGCGTGGAGGCGGTGACAGCGCAGGCCTGGCTTGCGCGAAGTGACGCCCGTGCGGCAACTACGACCCTGCCGGGCAGCAGCGACGACTTGAGGAGTTCGACACCGGAGGCCAACTGGCCCCCGGTCTCAAATGGTTGGAGGGCTCCAGGCCGGATCGCCCGGAACCCTCCAACTCCCCACGTGCCCCAACCGGGTCGCACCACGTGAAACTGGATCTCGCTCCGGACCATCCTGGTCCTTTGTCAGATCCTCGTACCAAATCCGGCGCCCTGTCTCAAACGCCAAGTCCGGACAATCCGAATCGATTTGGCCCGATCAGCTTCCGTAGACGGCGTCCTTGCCGAAATGCTTGGTCAGCAGATAATAGAAGACGGCGCGATACTTGGTCCGCTCCGAGCGGCCATAGGTCTCGATGGCGGCTTCGATCCCCTCGTCCAGCTTGTCGCTTTCGGACAGGCCCAGCTTCTTCATAAGGAAGTTCTTCTTCACCCGGTCCATTTCGTCCGGATCGGAGGAGGCGACCGTTTCCGCATCGCGCTGATAAATGACCGGCCCGCACGCCGCCGTGACCTTGCGAAGAAGATCCACGTCCGGCTCGAGGCCGCAGGTGTCCTTCACTGCGTCGATGTATTTTCCAACCTTTTCGTCGAGCTTGCTCATGGCGCTACCTCTCTTTTGCGTGATCGCTTGGAGATCAACCTAAGGCGCGAATCGAATCTGTGAATGAAAAAAGCGCCTCCCGGTATCGGAAGGCGCCATGGTTTCGCATGCACTTGCGTCCAGAACCCGGATGACCGGGCATTTCCGATCAGTAGCGGTAGTGCTCCGGCTTGAACGGGCCTTCGGGCGTGACGCCGATATAGGCGGCCTGCTCCTTGCTGAGCGGCGTCAGTTTCACACCGATGCGGCCGAGATGCAGGCGGGCGACCTTCTCGTCGAGATGCTTGGGCAGAATGTAGACGGCGTTGCCGTACTCGCCACCACGGGTCCAGAGCTCGATCTGCGCCAGCACCTGGTTGGTGAAGGAGGCGGACATCACGAAGGAGGGGTGCCCGGTGGCGTTGCCGAGGTTCAGCAGGCGCCCTTCGGACAGCAGGATCAGACGATTGCCCGAGGGCATCTCGATCATGTCCACCTGATCCTTGATGTTCGTCCACTTGTGGTTCTTCAGGTTGGCGACCTGAATCTCGTTGTCGAAATGGCCGATGTTCCCGACGATCGCCATGTCCTTCATCGCGCGCATGTGCTCGATGCGGATGACGTCCCTGTTGCCGGTCGTCGTGATGAAGATGTCCGCGGTGTCCGCCACGTCCTCCAGAAGGACGACCTCGAACCCGTCCATCGCAGCCTGAAGCGCGCAGATCGGATCGGCTTCCGTCACCTTCACCCGCGCGCCGGCGCCGCTGAGGGAGGCCGCGGACCCCTTGCCGACATCGCCGTATCCGCACACGACGGCGACCTTGCCGGCCATCATCGTGTCCGTGGCGCGGCGTATCCCGTCGACCAGCGATTCCTTGCAGCCGTACTTGTTGTCGAACTTCGACTTGGTGACGCTGTCGTTGACGTTGATCGCCGGGAACGGAAGCTGCCCGTTGCGCTGAAGGTCATACAGGCGATGGACGCCCGTCGTCGTCTCCTCGGAGACGCCCTTGATCTGATCCCGCATTCTGGTGAACCAGCCGGGGCTTTCCTTCATCCGCTTGGCGATCTGCGCCTTGATCGCCTCTTCTTCCTCGGATTGCGGGACCGCGATCACGTCTTCCCCCGCTTCGGCGCGCGCGCCGAGGAGGATGTAGAGCGTCGCGTCGCCTCCATCGTCGAGGATCAGGTTCGGCCCATCGGCGAACTGGAAGGAGCGGTCGAGGTAATCCCAATGCTCCACCAGGCTCTGGCCCTTGATCGCGAAGACCGGAACACCGGACTTCGCAATGGCCGCCGCGGCATGATCCTGGGTGGAGAAGATGTTGCACGAGGCCCAGCGGACGTCTGCCCCGAGCGCGACGAGGGTCTCGATCAGGACGGCGGTCTGAATGGTCATGTGGAGCGAGCCGACGATCCGCGCACCGGCGAGCGGCTTGCTGTCACCGTACTCTTCCCGAAGCGACATCAGGCCCGGCATCTCCGTCTCGGCGATGTCGAGTTCCTTCCGGCCGTATTCGGCCAGAGCGATGTCCTTGATGATGTAATCGTCCGCCATGGCGCCAGTCTTCCCCACAATTCGTTGACAGCCGCTTAACACCGGGTCGGGCAGCGGACAACGCCGGGGAGCGGCGGGGGACTTACATCGGGATGCCTGCCTTCTCGACCAGCCCGTCGCGCCAGTGCGTTCCCGCCGCGATGACGCAGGAGATGCCTTCGGCGTCAGTCAAGAGTACGGTCCACGTGCCGCCGATTTCGGAATGCCAGACCTCCAGGATCTTCTCGGACGACTGGAGCCCGCCGCCGGAAAAGCTCTCGTCGTATGACCCTTCGAGGCGCTCGATGACGGTCGAACGATCCGCGCAGTTATCCTGCGCAAGAGCGGCGCCCGGGACGAGGGCGGAGGCGGCGACGAGGCTTAGTGTCTTGAACATGCAGATCCCCCTTCCGGGCGACGCTGCGGCCCCCGGCGGTTGTGGTCTCACACCCGGTTGGTATTGATGATTTCCTGAACAAGCCGCGAGGGCCGCAAAGGTTCCCAAACGGTGTCAAGACCAAAAGACGGAAGCGCGATATGGGCAAGCCGGCACGGGCCTGGCAACGGATGCTGTCCGGGCGGCGGCTGGACCTCCTCGACCCCACCCCCATGGATATCGAGATCGAGGACATCGCCCACGGACTGGCCTTCGTGGCCCGGTGGAACGGGCAGACGCTGGGAGACCATCCCTACTCCGTCGCGGAGCATTGCCTGCTGGTCGAGGAGCTGCACCGGCGTCTGTGTCCGACCGCGCCGCCCCGATGGCACCTCGCCGCGCTCCTGCACGATGCGCCCGAATACGTCATCGGGGACATGATCTCCCCCGTGAAAGCTGCGATCGGGCCGGACTACAAGGCACTCGACGACCGGCTGACCGCCGCGATCCACCTGCGCTTCGGCCTGCCGGCGGCGCTTCCCGTCTCCGTCAAGACGCAGATCAAGCGGGCCGACCAGATCAGCGCGTGGCTCGAAGCGGTGCATATCGCGGGGTTCTCCGAGAAGGAGGCGACGTCCTTCTTCCGTCGCCCTCCTGCAGGGATCATCGAGGGCCTCGGCATCGCGCTGCGTCCGCCCGTCGAGGTGCGCGCGGAGTTCGTGGCGCGGCACGCGGATCTGCTGGCGCAGACGGGATGATCCCTACCTTAGCGGACACTCGGGCCCGGCGAGCCAGAGCGTCTGCTTTCGATCGCGATAGGCGCCGCGGGCCGGTGCGAGCCGGGTGAGACGCTCGGCCGCGCAGCCCTCCGGCAGACGATCCCGCTTCGTCACGAGAAGGAACGGGGCGTCCCCGCCCGGCCAGGGGAAGCTCTGGGCGTAATGGTTCATCGCCCGGCCCTCCGGCGGCACGGAGTAGATCGCGATGCCCGTGTCCCGCTCCGAGTAGAAGAGGTCCGCGAGGACATCCCTGTCATCCGCGACGATGGCCTCCGCCCCGGTGTCGCGGGCGGCCCTCACGATGGCGCCGGACATCTCGTCCCGCCCGAGGTAGCGCGCCAGGATGAGCCGGTCATCCGGCCCTGCGGCGAGGTGGGTTCCGAAGGCGGTCAGAAGCGGGATGGCGAGACAGAAGGCCCCGTGAAGCACGAGGCTGCCCCAGAGCCACGGCCGCCCCGTTCGCCACCACCACAGAGCCGGGATCGGATGCGCCGGCGGGAAGCTCGCCCACCCCTGCCCCGCCGCGAGGAGCCATGGCACGACCGCAACGGTTCCCGCCAGATATGCCGCCGCCGCCCAGTTCGCGTAGGCCCCGCCAAGGAGCGCCTGGACGCAGACGAATGCGACGATGGGCAGGGCGAAGAGAATCGGGATGCGAAGGGGCGCCCGGCGCAGGCGCCCGCCCATCCAGAGCAGCACGGCGAAGAGCACCGGACCGAAGACGGCGAACTGGCTGGCGAAGAAGGTTCCGAGGTCCCGCCAGAGCAGACCGCCCCCGCCGCCCTCGCGAACCCAGTCGGCATTGTCCATCGTGTGCTCGACCGTCGAGAGGCCGTGAGCGATGTTCCACGCGACATTGGGCGCGATGGTGAGCGCGAAGGCCCCGAGCGCCAGCAGCGCCTGCCGCCATGTCGGCCGCGCCTCGGGAAAGAATGCCGCGAGAGCCGCGCAGGGCAGGTAGTAGATTGCGGCGTATTTCGACAGGAACGCGAGACCGAGCGCGACCCCGGCCGCGAAGGCCCGCCCGCGGGTCCCTCCCGGAACGCCGATCCACAGAAGGAGCCCGGCGGCGAGGAAGGGGAACATGATCGTGTCGGTGGAGATCAAGTAGCTTCCGACGGCGACCATCGGCAGCGTCACGTAGATCGCCGACACCCAGATCGCAGCCCCGGCCCAAAGCCGCGAGGCGATCGCGCCGAGGATCAGTGCCGTCGCGGCGTGGAAGAGAGGCGCAGGCAGGCGCACCCAGAACGGCGCATCGCTGCCGCCGAGCTCGGTCGCCGCGCGGATCACCCAGGCGATCATCGGCGGCTTGGAGTAATAGCCGAAGTCGAGCGTCTGACCCCAGAGCCAGTACTGCGCCTCGTCCACGAACAGATCCGTGGCGCCCTGCGCCAGGAGCGCGACCCGAAGCGCCGTGACGGCGAGGACGATCAGGGCCGCGCGGGGCAGCCACTCATTCGGTGTGACGACGCTTCTCGGCATGGATCAACCACAGGTTCCGCGAATAGATGAATAGCCCCATCCCTTGCCCGAGCATGAAGACCGGATCCCTGCGGTAGACCGCATAGGCGCCGAGGACGAGCCCTCCGAGGACGGAGAAGTACCAGAAGGCCACCGGAACGACGGAACGCTCCGCCTTCTCGGACGCGATCCACTGGATCAGGAAGCGCGCGGTGAACAGCAATTGCCCGCCGAGCCCGACGCAGACCCAGAGGAATTCCCCCATGCTGTCGACGTGGAGGAACTGGAATATCGCCTCGATCATGGGAGCGTCGTCTCCTCGGTGGCCCGTGCGGTCTTGCGCCGGCGAACCAGCCACATGACGCCCAGGAGATCCGACGCGCCGGCAAGGGCGCGGCCGAAATTGCCGTAATTCGACTGACCGGCACCGCGCGGGCGATGGCCGACGTCGAGATGCAGGATCTCCCAGCCGTCGCGCGTGAAGAGCGCCGGCAGGTAACGGTGCATGTGATTGAAGTAGGGAAGCGCGAGAAAGGCTTCGCGGCGGAACGCCTTCAGACCGCAGCCGGTGTCGCGCGTGCCGTCATCGAGGGCCGCCGAGCGGATGCCGTTGGCGAGCTTGGAGGCGATGCGCTTGGCCTGGGTGTCCTTGCGGTCCGCCCGCTGCCCCGCGACGAGGGCAATGCCGGGCGCCGCGGCGATGAGGGCGGAGGCGAGCCTCGGGATCTCCTCGGGCGGATTCTGCCCGTCCCCGTCCAGCGTGCAGATCAGCGCACCGCGCGCGGCCAGGACGCCTGAATGGATCGCGGCGCTCTGCCCGGCGGAGACGGCATGGCCGAGAAGGCGCACCCGACCGTCCCGCGCGGCGAGCGCGAGGACTTCGGCGGCAGTCCCGTCCGTCGAGCCGTCGTTCACCGCGATTACCTCGATCTGGGGCAACCCGTCCGCCCCGTCGCAGGCCGCCAGGATGCCATCGATCAGCGGACCGGCATTGCCGGCCTCGTTCCGCATTGGAATAACGATGGAAAGCCCTGTCATGGGTGCCTCCGGGACGGCCCGCCCGCCGCGAACCAGCGGCCTGTAGCATGCACCCCCATGCCCTGCAAACGCGCCCGCCCTAGCGAAGCAACGTCTCGCCGGGATCGAGCTTCGGCGTCATCACCACGCGGTCCTCCGCAGAGGCCGGCGCTCCGCCCGCTCGGCGTGCGATGATCTGCGCCGCGGCCTCTCCGATTTCCCGGCGACAGGCATCCATCGTGGCGATCCGCCGCGGCAGACCGTTCAGCAGCGGCAGTCCGTTGAACCCGGCAAGGCCGATCTCGCCCGGGATCTCGACCCCCCGCTCCGCCAGCTCCAGAAGCCCGCCCGCGGCGATCATGTCACTGGAGTAGTAGAGAAAATCGAGGTCCGGCACGGTGTTCAGCATGTCCGCCGTCATCTCGCGGCCCTTGGACAGGCCTGAGCCTCCCTCGTAGAAAGAACGCCCGGCCACCTCCATCCCCGCCTTCGCCAGCGCCTCGGTAAAGCCCTCGAACCGCTTCCGTGCGCGGTGGTCCAGCGGCATCTTGGTGCCCATGAACCCGATGCGGCGGTATCCGGCATCCACGATCGCCTGGGCCATCATCCGCCCGGCGCGGCGGTGGGAGATGCCGACCATAGCGTCGATCGGCTCTCCGTCGGCATCCATGATCTCGACGATGGGAATGCCTGCGGACTGCAACATCGCGCGGGACGGTCCGGTATGCTCCAGCCCCGCGACGATGACGCCCGAGGGTCGCCACGACAGCATCTCGTAGAGCACCTGCTCCTCGCGGTCCGGCCGGTAGTGGGTCACGCCGAGCACGGGCTGCAGTCCCGTATCCTCGAGAACGCTGACGATCCCGTCCATCACTTCGGGGAAGACGAGGTTCGACAGCGAGGGGATGATGACCGCGACAAGGTTCACCCGCTGGCTCGCCAGCGCCCCTGCGATCTTGTTCGGCACGTATCCGAGGCGCTTGGCCGCGGCGAGCACCTTGTCCCGGGTCGCGGAGCTGACGTCGCCGCGATTTCGCAAAACGCGGGACACGGTCATCTCGCTGACGCCGGACGCCTCGCTGACGTCTCGGAGGGTGAGCGGGCGGCGCGGCGGGGGCACGTGGGTGTCCTGTGTCATCGGGCCTGAATAGCGGCTCGTGGCGGGGCGGGAAAGACCGCAGCCTATCCCAGTGCGACCAGGTGGTTATCCCAGGATCGGGCGGCATGGGCCAGTGGCCGGACAGCGGCGGCCGTATCGAGCGACAAGAGCCCACCGAGCCCGTCGGAAGCGACGAAGCCGGCGGGCGCGGGCGCAATGCCGCAGACGTCGCTCCGCCTCAGGATCCCGGCAAGCTCGCCGTTCAGCCCGAAGACATGCACCCGCCCGCCCCGCGGCGAGGTGATCGCGACGCGCTCGCCCGAGATCGCCACCGAGCCGGCATAGCCCTCCATCGCCACCTGCTCGGCGAACCCCGCCTCCAGAAGCTGCGGCGCCTCACCGCGAAAGTGGAGGCCGAGGAGTGGCACGCCGTCCATCGCCTCCCCCTGCCACTGCATCGCGAAGGCGACGCGCCCCTCGGCCGAGACGGCGAGATGACGGATGGAATCGAGGTGCAGGTCCGGATCGAGGGAGACAGTCTCCAGAACGCCATCCTCCCCCGCATAGGCGAGGTTCGGCGCCATCTGCGGGATGTTGAGCTTGTCCCGGCCGGTTTCGGGCCGCGTGAGGATGCCGCCATTGGCGACGGCGAGCGTCCTGCCGTCTGGCATGGTGCGCACCTCGTGCGGGCCGATCCCGCCGGACGCGACCTCGCCGATGCGGGCATAGCCCTCTGACGCGGCCCAGAAGCCGATCCGGCCTTCGCCGCTCTCGATATGGTTCTCGGTCGTCGCGAGCACCTCGCCGCCATGGAGGAAAGCGCCGTGACCGTAGAAATGCCGGCCCTCGGGGGCTTCGAGGCGCGCGGCGAGGCGCCCGCGCGCGCAATCGATGACGAGGGCGAAGGTGCCGGGGCGCCGGGCGAAGGCGACCGCTTCGGGGCGAACGGGATGCGCCGCGGCCGCATGACCACGTCCCGGCAGGGAGATGCGGAAGAGGTCCGCTCCGTCCGCCGACAGGCCGAAGAGCGCGAAACCGCCATCCGCCTCCCGCGCCGCACCGAGATAGGCCGGGTTCCCGGCCTCGGCCCATGTCAGCTTCGGCGCCGCGGCCGCGGCCAGAAGAGAGGCCATGAAGGTGCGGCGCGTGGTCATGTCAGTCTCCGTCCATCGAGTTGAAGCCAGCGGAGACGCCGAGCGCCGTGCCGAGTTCGGTGTCCAGCGTGCGCCTCAGGACACCGAGATCGGTCTGGAGCGCCTCGATCCGGAAACGCCCCGCGGGATCCTCGACACCGGCAAGCGCGGGATCGTCCAGCGCGTCCGCCCGCGCGATGGCCCCGCCGAACGCGTCGGTCGTCTCCGGGATCGGCGTGTCCGCAAGGGCCTCGGCCAGATCCTCGAGAGCCGTCAGCGACAGGATCACGTTCCGCACGGACCGCTCCGAGCGCCATGCTTCGGCCCGGGTGGGCCGCGGGCGATCGAGCGTGCCGAGAGGGCGGCCGAGACGCTGATCCTGATTGTATTCCAGCCCTGTCGCCAGCGCCGTGTAGAGGGCCTGCACCGCCTCCCGATCCGTCAGGTACGGGCTGCCGCCGGGATCGGTCAGGGCCGCGGCGAACCCGTCCCTCCACCCCGCCTCGATCTCACCGGCCATGCGCGCAAGGTCTTCCGCGATGGCGGTGGCGAGGCGGCAGGTGTAGCTCCCGGACGAATAGCCGGAGAAGTCCGGCTCGTAGAGAAGCTGCTCCAGCGCGAAGAGCCCCCGCGCGGCGACGGAGACCTGGCCGAACTCGTCCGGGCGATCCACGATGGCATCGCGGTCCGCGATCATCCCGGCGAGGCTCCGCGGCATCATGCCCCGCGTGTCCGGCCAGAAGGAGATCGCAAGGCCGCGGCCCTCCTCCTCGATGGGGCCGAGCCGCAGGTGCGCGACGCCGAGCCATGCATCGAACGCGTCGTTCCAGGGGTCCTTCAGCGTCTCGGGGGTGCAATCGGCCTCCGCCGCCGCGGCAAGGTTTGCCGTTTCGGACGCGAATCGCGCCTGCGCGGGGAGGATGACGTCCGTCACCGCCTCATCCACGCCGGCCGAGACGAGGGAAGGCACGGGGGTAAAACAGAGGGCAAGGCAAAGGGCGGCAAGTCGGCGCATCAGAGGCTCTCCAGGAAACGGATCAGGTCGTCGCGCTCGGCTTTCGGCATCTCCGCCACGCGGTCCCGCGACGCCTGCGCCTCACCGCCATGCCACAGGATCGCCTCCAGAAGCGAGCGGGCGCGGCCGTCATGCAGGAAGCGGGTGTGCCCGTTGACCTGCTCCGTCAGGCCGATGCCCCAGAGCGGCGAGGTGCGCCATTCGCGGCCCGTGGCGCGGCCCTCGGGCCGGTGGTCCGCCAGACCCTCGCCCATGTCATGGAGCAGCAGGTCGGTATAGGGCCAGATCAACTGGAAGGACTGCTCCGGCTGGCCATCGAGCCGCGCCGTGACGTGCTTCGGGACATGGCAGGAGGGACAGCCGGCGCCGTAGAACGCCTCCTTCCCGCGCAGCACCTGGGGATCGTCCACGTCGCGCCGCTCCGGTACGGCGAGGTTCTGCGAATAGAACGTGACGAGGTCCATGCCTTCCGCGTCGATCTCGGTTCCGCGGGCATCGTCGTCGCCATGCGGGCCGGCAAGGCAGTCCGGCTGGTTCTCGGTGCAGTCGCCCGCCGGCGTGTCGAAGAGGGGAGAGGAGATGCCGATGTCGCCGGCAAATGCGCTCGCCGCCTGCTCCCGGATCGTCGCGGCCCCGGCCTTGAGGCCGAACCGCCCGAGCATCGCGCGCTCCTCGAGGAACGACCAGACGATCTGCGGCCGGCCCGAGATCCCGTCCCCGTCGCTGTCTTCGGGATCGGCATGGGCGAGGATCTCCTCTGCCGGGATGGCCTCCAGGAGGCCGAGGCCGATCATCGGCGGCGCGACGCGCGGACTGAGCATGGCGGACCCCGAAAGTGGGCCGTAACCCGGATCCTCGAGCGTGTAGGTCGGATCGAGAAGCGTCGCCGTCTCGCCGCCGGACAGCTGGACCTCGAGCTCCTCGTAAGAGGTCCCCGTCCGCCCCTCGGCCTTGCGTCCCGGCAGGGCTCGATCCTGGATCTGGCCGCCGTAGACCGGATCGGGCCGGGTCCGCTCCCCGCCCGGTCCGACGGAGAGCAGGAAAGCCTCGATCTCGCTCATCGGCGCCTCATCCGCGGCCGGCACGGAGATCCGCAGGAACATGCCCGCGCCCCGGTCAGCTCCCATCGGGGGCCGCCCGCGACCGTCCTTGAGGTGGCAGCGCTGGCAGGACCGATCGTTGAACAGGGGCCCGAGACCGTCCGAGGCGAGCGTCGAGGAGGGGGCGGAGACCCAGAGCTTCTTGAACAGCCCGTTGCCGACCTTGAAGTCCAGCTCGCGCTCGAAGGAGATGTTGCCGGACGCCTGCGAGAACGCATCCGCATCCTCGCGCGCCCGCACCGTGGCGCTGCCCCCCTGGTTCGCCTCGAACGGCTCCGGCGCATCGAATTCAGTGGCGGGAGCGGTGACCTGATCGATCCGGGCGCGCTCGTCCGGCGTGCGAGGCAGAGCATCGAGATGCGTGTGCGACAGGGCCTCCGGGTACGTGTTTCCCTGGCCGTCCGACCCGGCCGCGAAGGCTCCCGCCGAAACCAGTCCAGCCATCACGATGGTGCTGCCGATCGCCACAAATCGCATAAGGGTCTTCCCGTGCCGTTCAATAACCTATAAATACACTCGGGATTTGGGAACGGCCAGCCACGGATTGGCCGGAAACAGGATCGGGACCGCGACATGACCGCACTCCGTCTGGAACTGCCACACGTGGAAGACGGCGACCGCGCCACGCAGGGCCTCACGCCCGAGCTTGCGGCACGTCTTGCGCGGCTTCGCGTCGCGGCGCTGCGCTGCCGTGTCTCCACGCGCCTCGATTTCACCGAAGCCTGCGCCCTGATCGGACGGGGCGGCGCGCAGGACGGGCGCACGGCCGACGCACTCCTTCGCGTTCTCGGCGAGGGGCTCGGACGCCTGCCGGTCTTCTTCCGACCCGGCGCAGGGGATCTTTCCTTCGACGAACGCTGGCTGGTGGCCCTTCTGAGTGCCCTCGACCGGGGGGACGAGGCCAGCGCCACGTTCCTTCTGAAGAGCCGCATCGCCCCGCATTACAGGCGATTCCTCGGCTTCCTCGCGGCACAGGTCGCGGTGTCGGACGACGTGGCGTGACACGATAGAAGCACTGTCGCCGCTTCGGCGCAGCGCCCCCTCGACATAATTTAGAATGGTTCTATATTGGCTGTCACAAGGCAAGCCGACGCCAGCCGTACCATGTGCGATACAGACGACCAGAGGACCATTTTCATGACCCAGACCGCCATTTCCCTCGAACCGAACGCCCTCGACGCCATCGCGGACGCCCTGAACCAGAGCGTTGCCGAGACCGTCGTGACCACGATGCTTGCCCAGAACTTCCACTGGAACGTCAAGGGCATGGCCTTCGGCCCGCTTCACGCCCTCTTCCAAGAGATCTACGAGGACCACTTCGTGGGCCAGGACGACCTCGCCGAGCGCGTCCGGGCGCTCGACAAGCACGCCGAGGGCAAGCTTGCCGGCATGCTGAAGCGCTCCAAGGTCGAAGAGCAGGACGGCACCCAGACCGACAAGGAGATGATCCGTCTCCTCATGGAAGCCGAGCAGACCATCGCCGCGACTCTCGCCGGCGCCGGTGAACTCGCCGCCGAGCACGGCGACACGCTGACCGAGGATCTGTGCATCGAGCGCGGCCGGACGCATGAGAAATTCGCCTGGATGCTCCGCTCCCACCTTCAGGGCTGAGGACCTGCCGGCCCCGCCGGCTCGGGATCACTCGAGCGCGGCGGGCGGCACGGCGCCTTTCTTGCGACACTTGCGCAGATAGGCCGGCGCCCAGTGCGTGAAGCGTCCCATCGCGGCTTGCTGATGTATCAGAAAATCGACGAAAGCCCGCTGGAAGGCGGGCTTTTTCAATGTCTTGTACATCTTCTTCTGGGTCTTGGTCATCGAGCAGCCAATGCAGTGACCTTCCCGGCGGAACTTGCAGACCCCGATGCAAGGCGACGGCATCTTCTTCGGCATGTCGCGCGTCTCCCTCGATAGCAAAGGGCGGCCCCCGATCGGGAGCCGCCTTGGTCCGCTTCAGATAGGGCGCGGGCGCGCCTACTGGAAGACCGCGTTCGGGTTGTCGAGGCTGTCGGAGCCTTCCACCGTGACGTCGTCCGCGCCAAGCGTCGTGACAGCACGCTCGATGACGCGGGTCTGCGCGACGAGGCCGTCGACCGCCGCCGTGATCAGCGCCTCGCCCCCTTCGTTGCCCCGCTCGAGCATCTGGTCGTAGGAGAAGCCGGCTTCGGCCGCGGCCTTGATCTGGGCGACCTCGGCAAGGCTCGTGTCGATCGCCGCGGCGAGATCGTCCGCCAGCGCCTCGTCCTCTTCCGCAAGGAGCGAGCGCAAGGAGCTGCCGGACACCACGCTGCCGTCCGTGCGGACATACTCGCCCTCGTAGACGTTCCGAATGCCCATCACGTCGTAGAAGTGACTGTTGTGCGTGTTGTCCGAGAAGCAGTCATGCTCCTCCTCGGGGTCGTTCAGCATAAGACCGAGCTTCATCCGCTCACCGGCCTGCTCGCCGTAGGAGAGGGAGCCCATTCCGGTCAGGATCGCGGTGATGCCCGCGGCCTCCTCCCCGGTCACCGTGGTGCGCGCCTCACCGCCATCTTCCCACTGGGCCGTCATCCACTCCAGATCGGAGATCAGAAGATCGGTGGCGGCGGTCAGGTACTCGGCGCGGCGATCGCAATTGCCGTTCGTGCAGTCTTCGCCGGTGGCATAATCGCTCCAGGGACGCTCGCCCGCGCCATGCTCGGTGCCATTCAGGTCCTGCCCCCAGAGCAGGAACTCGATGGCGTGATATCCGGTCGCGACGTTCGATTCGACGGCGTCGGCCTCGTGCAGGGTGCCTTCGAGCAATTCCGGCGTGATCTCGGACGCGTCGATCTCCTCGCCCGAAAGCGTGAAGGTGGGGGACGCGACGACGTTGAGCGCGGCATAGGCGTTCTCGTCTGTCGCGCCGCCGTAGGAGGAATCGACGTAATCGATCAGGCCCTCGTCGAGCGGCCAGGCGTTCACCTTGCCCTCCCAGTCATCGACGATCGCATTGCCGAAGCGGAAGACCTCGGTCTGCTGGTAGGGCACGCGCGCCGCGATCCAGGCGCTGCGGGCCTCGGCGAGCGTCTCGGCGGAGGGGCCGGCGACGAGCGCATCCACGGCTTCTTTCAGAGTGCGGGCGCTGGCGAGGCTGTCCGCGTAGGAGGCCTCGGCAATGTCCGCGTAGGTCTCGAGGACGGCGGCGCGATCGGCGAAGGCCGGCGCGGCCCCCATCACGCCGAGTGCGGCGGCGGCCACGGTCAGTTTCAGGTGTGCCTGGGTCATGTGAATCTCCCGATTTTGCTGAGCCCCGCTGCCGGGGGCTGTTGCTCTAATTTGAATGAAGGGTGTGTCAGTGGTGCAGGGACGAGCCTGCATGGGTCTGCATCCGCGCGGCAATCTGCGTGCGACGCAGCACGGCGAGGCCAACCGATTCGGAGAGATGAGCCGCGGCTCCGGCAAGATCCGACCGGACGATGAGGGTCGCGATCAGCATCGCGTCCTCCCGCTCGCCCGTGGCCGCCGCCATCACCATGTTCGCGAAGGCCGACTCGTCGGCGCCGACGCAGAGGCACTCGGCGCGGTGGCAGGCGAAAGGCCGGCGACCGCGCTCGATCAGGAGCGCGCACAGATCGGCGAAATCCGGCGCGGCGCCGTCCTCTGCCAGGTCGCACCAGACCAGCGCCTGCCCGTCCGGGCCGTCGAGCCACCGGCGCAGATACCTGATGACAGTCGCCTCGGCCTCCGGCATCGCATCGAGCCGGGCGACCGGGGCGCCACCGCGGTGCCGCCAGGCCATGCTCATTTCGTGAGGATCAACTTGCCGGCGCGGGTGATGCGCAGGGTATAGACCTGACCGTCGAGAACGATGCGGGCGCAGGAATCGGGCCCGGTCAGATCGCGGGCATCGTGGATGGGGGTAACACTCGAAGCCGCTTCGAGCAGGTCGCCCCGAGGGGTCTGGGCATTCATGAGAGTCAATCTCCGGCAAATGGCTCACGACGCAAGTTTGCTGGCTTCCCGGCTTCGGGTGGCTCGACACGACGGAAAGCTGACTGATTTTGTAGGGTAAGTCAAACCCCATAATCCCCCCTTCTTTTTGAGGGAACCAATCAGGGTGACATGCCCGCCCGCGCCGTCTAAGACTGCATCCCGTGCGGCCCCGTGGCTCAACTGGATAGAGCAGCCCCCTCCTAAGGGGCAGGTTGCAGGTTCGAATCCTGCCGGGGTCGCCAGCTCCTCGCCTCGAATCGATGCGTCCTTCGGGATCGGTGCCCGGCCGGTTTTAGGGTCGAGGGTCAGGCCCAGCCGAACCTTCCCCGGCATCCGCCCCGGTCGCCCGTACCACTCGGGCGAAAGGTCCTCAGGCGCGCCGCAGGCCTCGTGAAGACTAGGACGGAGCGCGGGTGGCGATGAGGTTTTGCAGAGGCTCACATGCGACGCGACGGGCGCCTCACTGCATCCGGATGACGTTTTTGTCGATCGCGAGGACGTAGCCCTTTCGGGCGATGTTGCGGACCAGAAGCTCGCTGACGATCTGGTTGCCGAGGGCGTCGCGCAGGCGCTTGATCCGGGTCGCGCCGGCGGCTTCGTCGCAATCGGCGGAATTCTTGCTCTGGATCACCGCCTCGATCTGCGCCCCCGAGAGAATGTCGTCATCCATGCGGGCCTCCGCGAGGACGGCAAGCGTCTCGATGGCTGCGCCGGTCAGCTTGAATTCCATCTCGTTGAGCGCGACGATCTGCTCCTCCCGGTTGATGACGAGGGAGCCGATCTGGATGCCGGTGCGCTCGATCTCCTCCATCCTCCGATTAAGCTGGGCGATGGTCGCCAGGAGCACGATGGCGACGATGAGGACGGCGGTCGCAAAGAGCAGCAGGACGAAGATGATCACCCTGTAGCTGCTCAGGACGTCCGAAAAGGTGGTGCCGCTCGCGGCGAGTATCTCCAGCAGACGAATCTCCGCGGCGCCGACGAGGTCGTCATTCTCGAGGAAGATCCGTTCCACGCGGTCGTTGAAGACCGACGCGTCGGGCAGGGAGATGAACAGCACAAGGGCGCCGGTGAGAAGGATGCCGACGATCGCGGCGACGCCCACCGTCACCACCCGTCCGCCCGATTTCCGCATGTCAGTAACGGAGAAAGTACTGCCCGGCACTGTCACGCCTCTCCTTCAGTCCATCTTCGCCGAAGGTACCGAGGACCGTCAGAAGTTCCCAGCCGTCCTTTTCGATTCGGCTGGAAATCACCCCCGGGGCACTTCCGCCCGAGCAGGCGCTCTCGGGCAGCTCTATGACGCCGTAGTGCAACCGGAGCGGATCGGTGCGCTTGGCCTTGTAATCGGCATAGCACGCGGCCTCGGCGAGGGCCGGCACGGCGAGAATGACAAGGGCAAGGACGATCTGACGCTTCATGGCCCGACACTGGCCCCGCGCGCCCCGTCATTCAATATCTCAGAGGCCCGGGCCCTCCGGATATTCGATAACATCGTGCTGAAATTGCCTGTCAGAGGGGGGATGCCCCAAGTCTGAACCACGCCGCCACGGCATCGCCCCGCACAAGAGGGCAGGGCCGTGAGGTGGCAGGTTACAGGCAACCGGATCTCGGATGAGGAGCGAACGGATGATCAAGGTAATGGGCGGAGCGATCCTGTCCGCGGTTCTGGCCTTCGGAGCCCTCGCACCGGCACCGGCCGCGGCGGACCAGAACGGACGGTCCATGCATCCCCTCCAGGAGGTCCTTCGCAAGAAGAACGGCACGTATGAGGAGGATCGGAAGCAACGCACCGAACGGCGCTGGAAGGACCATCGCGGCAATGAGGGCCGGCACCGCTACGACGGGCGGACGCACCGCATCCCCGCAAGCTGCATTCAACAGGTCGGCGGCCGCACGCTGGTGGGTCAGCGCTGCCTGACCCGCAACAGCGATCTGCGGACGGCATCCTTGCCGCGGAAATGTCAGACGAGCATCCCGGTCCGGGGCCGCGTGATGCCGGCCTGGTCGGTCAGCTGCCTCTCGAGGGAAGGCTACAGGTTTCAGGGTTGAGGCAGGCAAGCACCGCGATCTGTCCAGCGGTGCACCTGTCCAGCAGTGGCGTGAGAGCACGTACCCCGCTCTTGCGTCGGCGGGGGAGCTTCGGCTCCCCCGCCATCGATTCGGGGAGGCCGTGTCCCGCGTCCCTCCACGGTTGGCCCACACTGCCAGGCCATGACAGCCACGCGTCGCGGTGGGGGCTTGCCCGTCAGCCGCGTTTGCGCGACCGAGGGGACATGAGTGACGCGCCCTCCCTCCCCGATCTTTCCTTCGAACGCGACGCCATCGCCCTCGGGGCCCGCCTCGTCGCGGGCGTGGACGAGGTGGGCCGCGGGCCGCTGGCCGGCCCCGTGACCGCAGCGGCCGTGGTCCTGGACCCGGACCGCCTGCCCGAGGGATTGAACGACAGCAAGAAGCTGACGGCGGCGCGCCGCGAGGCCCTTGCCGGCGCGATCCATGACTGCGCTTCGGTGGCCATCGTTCATGTCGAGGTGGACGAGATCGACCGCATCAACATCCTGCGCGCCGCTCAACTCGCGATGCGGCTGGCCCTCTGCCAGCTCGCCCCGGCCCCCTGTCACGCGCTGATCGACGGGAACCTCCTGCCGGCCGACCTGCCCTGCCCCGCGCGGGCCGTGGTCAAGGGCGACGCGCTCTCCGCCTCCATCGCGGCGGCCTCGATCGTGGCCAAGGTGGCGCGCGACCGGCTGATGGTGGACTTGGCGCAACAGCATCCGGGCTATGGCTGGGAAACGAATGCGGGATACGGCACGAAGTGTCACCTCGATGCACTCCGAAATCTCGGCCCGACACCATTCCATAGACGTTCCTTTCGGCCAGTGCGCGATATCTTGTGCCAAGCCGAAAGCTTAAGGGTCTGATTAGAAAAAACTTTTGACCCCGATTCCCCTTTGCGGAATGCTGCCTCTCATCAATCAGGCGCCGATAAAAGAGCGCCGACACGAGGCAGAGACATGACAAACACGACCATCACGGCAGCCCGCTCGGGCGTGCCACGCGATACTATTCTCTCCGGCGACTGCATCGAGGCCATGCGCGGCCTTCCGGATGCCTCGGTCGATCTGGTCTTCGCCGACCCGCCCTACAATCTGCAGCTCAAGGGCACGCTTCATCGCCCCGACAATTCCCTCGTGGATGCGGTAGACGACGACTGGGACAGCTTCTCCTCGTTCCGCGCCTATGACGAGTTCACCTCCGCCTGGCTCGCCGAGGCGCGGCGCGTCCTGAAGCCGAACGGCGCCCTCTGGGTGATCGGCAGCTATCACAACATCTTCCGCGTCGGCGCGAAGCTCCAGGATGCCGGCTTCTGGATCCTGAACGACGTCGTCTGGCGCAAGTCGAACCCGATGCCCAACTTCCGCGGCAAGCGGCTGACCAATGCCCACGAGACGATGATCTGGGCCAGCCGCGGCGAAGGCTCCAAGTACACCTTCAACTACGAGGCGCTGAAGGCGCTGAACGAGGGCACGCAGATGCGGTCGGACTGGGTCCTGCCGATCTGCACCGGCCATGAGCGCCTGAAGGATGCCGAGGGGCAGAAGGCTCACCCGACCCAGAAGCCCGAGAGCCTGCTCTACCGCGTCATGGTCGGAACGACGAACGCGGGCGACGTGGTCCTCGATCCGTTCTTCGGCACCGGCACCACGGGCGCCGTCGCCAAGGCCCTCGGCCGCTCCTGGATCGGGATCGAGCGCGAGGAAAGCTACCGCAAGATCGCCGAGGAACGGATTTCCCGCGTTCGGCGGCTCGAAGCGGGCGCCCTCGCCGTAACCCAGTCGAAACGCGCCGCGCCGCGCATTCCCTTCGGCCAGCTCGTCGAACGGGGTCTCCTGCGCCCCGGCGAGACCCTGACCTCGATGTCCGGCCAGCGCGCCGCGAAGGTCCGGGCCGACGGCACGCTCGTCGCGGATGACATGACGGGCTCGATCCACCAGGTCGGCGCCGCGCTCGAGGGCGCACCGTCCTGCAACGGCTGGACCTACTGGCACTTCCGCAAGGATGGTGCGCGCGTTCCGATCGACGTGCTGCGCCAGCAGATCATCTCGGAGCTCGGGCCGCGCCCCAACTGACGCCGCCCCGAGCCCTGACCCCCGACACTCAAAGCGTTCCGCCGGCGCCTGTAACCTGACCTCTCTCGAGAGAGGGGGCCGGCCCACCTCGCCCCGTCATCCTTCTGCCGGATGACGGGGCATTTTTTTGGCTGCGCGCCGCTCCCGGCGTCGGCGCAGCGCGGCCGGCAGGGTCGAGAGCATGGCCGCGGCGACGATGGCGCCCGCCCCCGCGAGGGACCACGGCCCCGGAAATGCGCCGAGGAGGACGACGTCGAAGGCAAGGGCCCAGACGAGCCCCGAATATTCGAAGATCGCGAGGGTGGAGACCTGCGCCCGCGACTGCGCCTCGGTCGAGAAGATGTGCGCCGCACCGCCGAGCAGGCCCGTCAGCACCAGGAGCGCCATGGTCCCCGCGTCCGGCACCACCCAGCCGAGCGGAAGGGTCATGAGGCCGATGACTGACCCGGCGACGGTGAACCAGAAGGCGATGGCGGGGCCGGATTCCGTCGCCGTCATGCCGCGGATATGCACGCGTACGAAAGCCGACGTCCCCGCAAAGGCGACGCCTGCGATGATCCCGTAGGTCGCATCGTTCCCCGGCAGGGACATGGCGGGCCAGAGCATCAGGCCCACACCGGCGAAACCGAGGCCGATGGCCGCGAAATGCCGCGCGCCGACGGCCTCGCCGAGAAGCAGCCCCGCCAGCGGCAGCGCCATGACGGGCGCGAGATACCCGAGCGCCTGCGCATTCGCGAGGCTGAGCTGGGACAGGGCATAGAAATTCAGGCCCATCGCGGTGACGCCGATGGCCGCACGCTGCAGGTGAACGAGCGGCTTTCTCGTCCCGAGGGCGCGCGGGAACTGCCCCCGGATCATCGTGTAGATCGCGATCGGGACCATTCCGACGAAGCACCGGAAGAAGATGATCTCCCCGAGAGGCACGCCGTCCGAGAGCAGTTGGACGATGGCACTCATCGTGGTGATCAGGAGGGTCGCGGTCAAAAACAGCGCGATCCCACGGGAGCTGGACGCGGCGGGTCTCATGAACGCCAGCGCTACGCCCTTGCGCCGGGGGCCACAAGTGGACGCGGGAGGGCGAGACGCTCGCCGCTACCCGCCCCGCGAGAGCAAATCCGCAAGCCCCGCCCTGTAATCCGGGTAGAGCAGCGTCACGCCGAGTTCCCGCTTCATCCGGTCGTTCCTCACGCGCTTGCTCTCTGCGTAAAAGGAACGGGCCATGGGGCTCATGTCCGCATCCTCGAACCGAACTTCGGGCGGCGTCGGCAGGCCGAGCAGCTCGGCGGCGTGGGCAATGACGTCCTGCGGCGGGGCGGGATCGTCGTCGCAGACGTTGAAGACGGTACTCGTCGTCCCGGCCGTCATCGACGCGTCCAGCACCTGCGCGATGTCCTCGACATGGATGCGGGAGAAGACCTGACCCTCCTTGACGATCCGCCGCGCCGTTCCGGCCCGCACCTTCTCGAACGGGCCGCGGGACGGCCCGTAGATCCCGGCGAGGCGAAAGATACGGAGCGGCCAGCCGCCCCGCTCCGCCGCCGCCCGCCATTCGGCCTCCGCCATCTTCCGAAAGGCGCCGCGCTTCGTCGATGGCGCGAGCGGGGTGTCCTCGTCCACCCAGTCTCCGCCATGATCGCCGTAGACCCCGGTCGTGGAGAGATAGCCGACCCAGTCCGGCGTCGCCGCCTCCAGCGCCCCGCCGATCTCGGCGAGAAAGGGATCGCCGGTCTCGCCCGGCGCGGCGGAGGCGAGGATATGCGTCGCCTCGGCGATGTCAGCCGACAGGTCCGACGGCCACAGACGCGCCTCGACGCCCTCCGCTTCCAGCGCCTCCGCCTTGCCCTCGGAGCGGGTCGTTCCGATCACGCGCCAGCCCTTGGGCAGAAGCCGCGCCGACAGGGACCGGGCCGAGTAGCCGTGGCCGAGGGAGAGAAGTGTGCCGCTCACAGTCGGTCCAGCGTGGCCGGATCTTCGGCCCCCTCGTAGAAAGCATCGAGGATCCGCCGGAACACGGGCTCCCCCGGCGCCGCGGCGTGGAACAGCGTCGCGCAGGAGCGGACCTTCATGTCATCCGGGCTACCCAGGATCTCCCGCGCCGGCGTCCCCGCATGGCTGAGCAGAAGCTCCGCGATGGCGCGGAGCCGCGGACCGAGGACCGGATGCCCGATATAGCTCTCCGCCTCGGAAACGTCGCGGATGCCATAGAGCTGCGCCGTCTCCGATTTGCCGAGGCCCTGGATCTGCGGGAAGACATACCAGATCCAGTGCGTCTCCTTCCTGCCGCGGGCGATCTCGCCGAGCGCCGTGTTGTAGTCCCGCGCCTGTGCCGCAAGGAACCTGTCCAGATCGCGCATCGATCCCTCCTGTCCTACTCGTGTGAGCGCATCTAGAAGGACGCGCCGCCGCGACCACCCGTAGCTGTCTTGCGGCTGTCATGCGAAGTCGACATGCTGCCGCAATGACGCAAAATCCCCTCAAGAGCTGGGCCGACGCTGCCCCCACCCTCATCGCCGTCGCCGCGGGGCGGCAGCCGGCCGACATGGTCATCCGCGGCGGAACGTGGGTGAACGTGCATACGCGCGAGATCCTGCCGGGGCACGACATCGCCATTGCCGAAGGCCGCATCGCCTATGTCGGCGAGGACGCCTCCCACTGCACCGGCGAGGGGACCGAGGTTATCGAGGCGAACGGCCGCTACATGATCCCCGGCCTCTGCGACGCGCACATGCATGTCGAAAGCGGGATGCTCACCCCGGCGGAGTTCGCCGCTGCCGTGATCCCCCACGGCACCACGTCCATGTTCCACGACCCGCACGAGATCGCCAACGTGCTCGGGCTGGAGGGCGTGCGGCTGATGCATGACGAGAGTTTGCTCCAGCCGGTGAACATGTTTACCCAGATGCCCTCCTGCGCCCCGTCGGCGCCCGGCCTCGAGACGACGGGCCACGAGATCGGACCCGAGGACGTGGCGGAGGCGATGACCTGGCCCGGCATCGTCGGCCTCGGCGAAATGATGAACTTCCCCGGCGTATCGAACGCCGACCCGAAGATGCTGGCGGAGATCGCGGCGACGCAGGCTTCCGGAAAGACGGTAGGCGGGCATTATGCCGCGCCCGCTCTCGGCCCCGCCTTCCATGCCTATGTCGCCGGCGGTCCGGCGGACGATCACGAGGGGACGCGCAAGGAAGACGCGATCATGCGCGCCCGGCAGGGAATGCGCGCGATGCTCCGCTTAGGCTCCGCCTGGTACGACGTGAAGGCCCAGATCACCGCGATCACCGAGGATGGCCTCGATCCCCGCGGCTTCATCCTCTGCACCGACGATTGCCATTCGGGCACGCTGGTGAACGACGGCCACATGAACCGCGTCGTGCGCCACGCCATCGCGTGCAGCTGCGATCCCGTCGTGGCGCTCCAGATGGCGACGCTGAACACGGCCTGCCACTTCGGGCTGGAGCGGGAAATCGGGTCGATCGCGCCGGGGCGCAGGGCGGACGTGATCCTGACGTCGGACCTCGAGACGCTGCCCATCGAGACGGTGATCGCGCGCGGCCGCGTCGTGGCCGAGGACGGCGCCATCCTGTGCGAGTGCCCGCATCTCGACTGGCCGGACCATTCGCGCAGCACGGTCCGGCTTGCGCGGGGCCTGACGGCGGACGATTTCCGGCTGCCGGCCCCCGCCGGCGCGAACCGCGTCAGGGCCAACGTCATCGGCGTCGTGGAGAACCAGGCGCCGACCCGCGCGCTCACCGCCGACCTGCCCGTCCGGGACGGCGCGGTGGAGGCGGAGGGGGACGTCTGCCACATCGCGCTCGTGGAGCGGCACAAGGCGACCGGCGATGTCTCGAACGCCTTCGTCTCCGGCTTCGGCTACACCGGATCGATCGCGCTGGCCTCCACCGTGGCCCATGACAGCCACCACATGATCGTCGTCGGCACCGACCGCGCGGAGATGGCACGCGCGGCGAACCGCCTCGGCGAGGTCGGCGGCGGAGTGACGCTCTGGCAGGACGGCGAGGAGAAGGCACTGGTCGAACTGCCGGTTGCGGGCCTCATGTCCGACAGCCCGGCGATCGACGTCGCGGCCAAGGCGCACAGGCTCGGACAGGCGATGGAAGCGGCGGGCTGCACGCTCAACAACGCCTTCATGCAGCATTCCCTTCTCGCCCTCGTGGTGATCCCGGAGCTGCGGATCAGTGACAAGGGCCTGATCGACGTCCGCAGCTTCGAACGGATAGACGTCCTGACGGGAGAGACTTCATGACCATGCCCGGCGCATTTCCGTCGAACACCCTGCCGGTGCACTCGCCGGACCAGGGCGAGCCCCGTTCCTATACCGATCCCGCCGAGGCGGTGGAGCGGCTCTGCGAACTCTACGGCGAGGCCACGCATTTCCTTGCGAAGAGCTTCGCGGGCGCCATCACCGGCCCGACGCCGACCGCCCGGTTCCGGGCCTTCTACCCAGAGATCAGGCTGCGCACGACGACCTATGCCAAGGCGGACAGCCGCCTGGCCTTCGGGCATGTGGCCTCTCCCGGAACCTATTCGACCACGGTGACACGGCCCGACCTGTTCCGCGAATACCTCACCCAGCAGATCGGTTTCCTGATCCACAACCACGGCCAGCCCGTGATGATCGGACCCTCGACCACCCCGATCCCGATCCACTTCGCCGATGACGGGCAGGGCGCGCTTGCCGTGCCGCAGCAGGGCGCGCTCGATTTCCTCCTGCGGGACGTGTTCGACGTGCCGGACCTGACGACGACCCACGACGACATCGTCAACGGCTTCAACGTCACCCACGAGGACGGCTCCGGCCCGCTCGCGCTCTTCACCGCGCAGCGGATCGACTATTCGCTGGCCCGGCTCTCGCACTATACCGCGACCACGCCGGACCATTTCCAGAACCATGTCCTCTTCACGAACTACCAGTTCTACATCGAGGAATTCGAGGTCTACGCCCGGCAGATGCTGCGCGATCCGAAGAGCGGGTACACCGCCTTCGTCGGCCCCGGCAATGTCGAGATCACAGATCCCGATGCGCCGCTGCCGGCGCCTGCGAAGATGCCGCAGATGCCGACCTACCATCTCAAGCGGGACGACCACGACGGGATCACGCTCGTGAATATCGGCGTCGGCCCCTCCAATGCGAAGACGGCGACGGACCATATCGCCGTTCTGCGTCCCCATGCGTGGCTGATGGTCGGGCATTGCGCGGGGCTGAGGAACAGCCAGTCGCTCGGCGATTTCGTCCTCGCCCATGGCTACCTCCGGGAGGACCACGTCCTCGATGACGACCTGCCCGTCTGGATGCCGATCCCCGCGCTTGCGGAAATCCAGCAGGCGCTGGAGCAGGCCGTGGCGGAGGTCACCGAACTGGAGGGGTTCGAGCTCAAGCGCATCATGCGCACCGGCACCGTGGCCACGATCGACAACCGCAACTGGGAGCTGCGCGATCAGTCCGGCCCTGTGCGGCGCCTGTCCCAGTCCCGCGCCGTGGCGCTCGACATGGAAAGCGCGACCATCGCGGCAAACGGGTTCCGCTTCCGGGTGCCCTACGGAACGCTCCTCTGCGTCTCCGACAAGCCCCTCCACGGGGAGCTGAAGCTGCCTGGCATGGCGTCCGACTTCTACAAGACGCAGGTCGCGCGGCACCTGCTCATCGGCATTCGCGCGATGGAGGTACTCCGCGGAATGCCGCTGGACCGCTTGCATTCCCGGAAACTGCGCAGTTTCGAGGAAACCGCGTTTCTTTGAGGCGCCTTAGGCCGGAATTCGCCCGCCCGGTTGCAATCGGCCTTGTTTTCTTGGGAAGTGCGACAATAGACATAACCAGCGACGCGGCAGCCGTTCTTTTGCCGCGCAAGCTACAAAACAATCTACGGGCGACAACGAGGAGACCCCCAAATGGCCAAACCGATGACCAAGGCGCAGCTCGTCAGCGCGATTGCGGAACGGATGGACACCGACAAGAAGACCGCCACCAGCGCGCTCGACACCATCACCGCGATCATCACCGACGAAGTGTCCGGCGGTGGCGCGGTGACCCTTCCCAACGTCGGGAAGATCTATTGCCGCGAGCGCCCCGAGCGCATGGTCCGCAACCCGGCCACGGGCGAGCAGATCAAGAAGGACGCGGACAAGGTCGTGAAGATGACCATCGCCAAGGCGCTGAAGGAAAGCGTCAACGGCTGATCAGGCCGCAACCTGTAGCCCGCTTTCATGGCCTGCCGCGGGAACGTGGCGGGCCATTTTTCTTTCCCCGAGGAGTCTTCCGTTGAAATTCGATCTCCGCGCCGTCCTGATGGGACTGGCCTTCGCCT
Organism: Tropicimonas omnivorans; assembly: GCF_031846565.1. Classification (NCBI taxonomy): domain Bacteria; kingdom Pseudomonadati; phylum Pseudomonadota; class Alphaproteobacteria; order Rhodobacterales; family Roseobacteraceae; genus Tropicimonas; species Tropicimonas omnivorans. Next base: position 202,253 of record NZ_JAVRHL010000001.1, read on the forward strand.
TCATCTGGTCCTCCTCCTTCAGCTCGTCCCGGATCGTCGTCACCAACGTTCCGCCGCTGACAGCGCTCGTCATCCGGTTCATGCTGTCGGGACTGATCGCCATTGTCATCGCGAAGGCCATGGGACAGTCGCTCCGGCTGACGCCGAGCCAATGGCGCGCGACGATCATCTTCGGGATCTGTCAGAACGCTCTCTATCTCGGGCTCAACTGGATCGCGATGCAACGGATCGAAGCGTCCCTCGCGGCGATCATCGCCTCCTCCATGCCGCTCGTCGTCGCCTTCTTCTCATGGATCGCGCTCGGCAAGCGCCTGCCGCCGCTCGGTATCGCCGGAATAGCGGCCGGGATGGCCGGCGTAATCCTGATCATGGGCACGCGGATGACCGGAGCGGGAGCGGACACGTTGTCCGTCGCGCTCTGCGTGATCGGCGTCGTGGCCCTCGCAATCGCGACCATGTCGGTCTCCGGCGCCTCCTCGGGCGGGAACGTCATCGCCGTCGTCGGGCTGCAGATGCTGGTGGGCGGGGCCGCGCTGGTGCCCTTCGCGTTCCTCCTGCATGGCCCGGCCAACTGGACCCCGGTCGTGATCGCCTCGCTGACCTACGCGATCTTCATATCGGGCGTCGTGGCGACCATCGTCTGGGTGTTCCTCGTTCGCCGCATCGGGGCGACGCGGGCGGCGGTCTTCCACTTCCTCAACCCATTCCTCGGCGTCGCCATCGCCGCGGTGCTCCTCGGGGAGCGCTTCGGCTGGCTCGACGTGCTCGGCGTCGCGATCATCATGGCCGGCATCCTCGCCGTCCAGGTCTCGAGCAGAAGCCCGCGCGCCCCGGCGGCCGAACCGGAACCGGTGTCACGCTCTGCCGGTTGATCTTCTGTCAACCTGAACGGAGGTCAGCCATGCTGTCCGGACCCGATACCGATCTCATTTCCTCGCAGGACGTCAACGGCACGCGCGTCTACGGCGCCGGTGGCGATCATGTGGGGGATATCGACCATCTCCTGATCGACAAGAAAAGCGGCCGCATCGCCTACGCGGTGATGAGCTTCGGCGGTTTCCTCGGGATCGGGGAGGACTTCCACCCGATCCCCTGGAGCGCACTGACCTACGATACCGAGCGTGGCGGGTTCGCCAGCGGGATCACGGCCGAGCAGCTCCAGAGCGCCCCCGACCGCCACGAGGGCTGGCATCAGGACAGGGCATGGGAGGAAGCCTACTTCGCGCATTACGGTGCGCCGATGTACTGGATCTGACCCCCGTCATCTGACCACCGTCAGGCGGGGCCGATCCGGCCCCGCAGCCCCTCGCCCACCTGCCCGCGATTCAGGAGCAAGTGGTCGAGCATCACGCAGGCCGCCATCGCCTCCGCCACCGGCACGGCCCGGATGCCGACACAAGGGTCATGCCGTCCCTTCGTGACGATCTCCGCATCAGCGCCATCCTTCGTGATCGTGCGGCGTGGGGTTAGGATCGACGAGGTCGGCTTCACCGCGAAGCGCAGGACGATGTCCTGACCGGTGGAAATGCCGCCAAGGACGCCGCCCGAGTGGTTCGAATGGAAGACCGGGCCGTCCGGTCCCATCGTGATCTCGTCGGCATTCTCGTCGCCCTTGAGCGCCGCCGCCGCCATGCCCTCGCCGATCTCGACACCCTTCACCGCGTTGATTGACATCATCGCCGCCGCGAGGTCCGTATCGATCTTGCCGTAGATCGGCGCGCCGAGGCCGGCCGGGGCGCCGGAGACCGCAAGCTCGATCATCGCTCCGACCGAGTTGCCCTCCTTTCGGAGCGCGTCGAGATATCCGGCCCAATCCTCGGCCGCCGCGGCATCGGGCACCCAGAACGGGTTCCGGCCCACCTCGTCGAGGTCGAACCGGCTCCGGTCTATCCCCCTCTCGCCCATCTGCACCATGTAGGCGGTAACTTTCATCTGGGGCGCCAACGCGGACAGCGCCGCCCGGGCAACGCCGCCCGCCGCGACCCGCGCCGCGGTTTCCCGGGCGCTCGACCGACCGCCGCCGCGATAATCCCGGATGCCGTATTTCTGCCAGTAGGTGATATCCGCGTGACCGGGGCGGAACTTCTCGGCAATCTCGCCGTAATCCTTCGAGCGCTGGTCGGTATTGCGGATCATCAGCTGGATCGGCGTGCCGGTGGTCTGCCCCTCGAAGACGCCGGACAGGATCTCCACCTCGTCCGCCTCCCGGCGCTGGGTCGTGTACTTGTTCTGGCCCGGCTTGCGCCGATCGAGCCAGACCTGGATCGCTTCAGCGTCCACCTCGATGCCGGGAGGGCAGCCGTCGACCGTGGCGCCTAGTGCGGGGCCGTGGCTTTCGCCCCACGTGGTGACGCGGAAGAGATGACCGAATGTGTTCAGGCTCATGGGAGGGGCTCCTGTTGCCGCGGCTTCGAGCCTTACTTGTCCGGTGCTCTTCCCTCAAGCCGGGCTATGACATTCGAGGCACGGACCGCGTCCGCGGGGGAGACGCAGTCCTCCCAGTTGCCCGTCCCGATGGCGCGCAGGAAGGGGCGGATCCCCCGCCCGGCATCGGGGACGAGCTGGCCGAGTTCGGTCGCGGGCCCGTCACCTTCGCGCAAGAGAAGCGTGCCGTCGTCGCACCACGCCCCGCCGCGCGTACCGAGGATCTCGATCTCGAGCCGTGTGCGCAGGTCCGCCCAGCCCGTCTCGATCTGTGCGATGCCGGAACGGAGGGGGAGAGTGGCAATGCCCGTGTCGGCTATGCCCTGTCCCAGGATGGAGATCTGACGAAGATGGCCCGGACCGAAAGGCCCGAGGCCGAGCCAGGACAGCAGATCGGCCGCGTGCAGAGCGAGATCGCCGAACGCGCTCGTTCCGGCACGCTCGGGATCGGCAAGCCAATGCGACCCGGGCAGCCATCCCGCACGAAGGCCGTCATGGGTGAACCGAATACGCGCTAAGGACACCTCCCCGAGCGCGCCGGCCCGAAGCCGATGCGCGAGCTCGGCCAGGGCAGGATAGGTTCGCAGGAAGAAACCGGTATGGAACCGGGTGCCGTCGCCCACGATGCGGCGGGCGACGGGGTCAGGGTCGAACGCCAGCGGCTTTTCGACGAAGAGCGGGCAGCCGAGGCCGAGGACGGCGTCCACGTCCCGCGCATGGTGACGCGTTTCGGAGCATATGAGGATCCCGGCCAGATCTGACGGGAAGTCCTCCGGTGGACGGGTCAACGCTCCGCTCGCGCGGGCCACTTCGCCCCGGAGACCGGCGTCATCGTCCCAGACATGGGCGACGCGCGCGGTCCCGTCCTCCGCGATCACACGGAGGTAATCCGCGACATGGGGATGGGCCGCACCGAGAAGGGCGAGTGGAGCGGGGGTCATGTCGTCCTGCCTGAAACGCTCGCCCACCATGGCACATCGCGGAGGTCTCCGCGCGCCGGGCGCCTACGAAAAAGGGCGCCCCCTTCGGGACGCCCCTCGAAACTCGGCGGGTGGAGAGGACTTACGCGTCCCCGTCACCCTTGTAGCGATGCTTGATCGGCGCCCAGACACGCTTGTTCGTCAGGTAGAGCAGAACCGCGAAAAGGCCGAGGAAGATCACCGCGACAAAGCCGACCCGTTTGCGCTCCATCAGCTTCGGCTCGGCCGTCCACATCATGAAGGCCGTGACATCGAGCGCCATCTGCTCGACAGTCGCGGGCGTTCCGTCCTCGTACTCGACCAGCCCTTCGGAGAGCGGCGGGGGCATCGCGATGCGGCCGCCTGGGAAGGTCTCGTTGCCGTAAAGGATCGTGCCGGCCTGCTCGTACTCCTCACCGGTATAATGCGTGAGAAGGGTGGCGACGTATTCCGGCCCGCCGATCCCGTTGACGAACTGCGAGATACCGGTGCCGGCGGGGCCGTGGAAGCCGGTCCGGGATTTCGCCATCAGCGACAGGTCCGGCGCGTTTTCGAGAGCCGACGGCGGGAAGTGATCCGGCGGGGTCGCCGTGCGGAAGTTGTCGAGGTCCGGATCGAACACCTCGTAGAAGGCGGCGTAGGCGCGAACCTGATCTTCCGGAAGGCCGGGACCGCTCTCGGCGCTCAGCGTGCGGAAGGGGACATAGCGCAGACCGTGACAGGCGGAGCAGACTTCCGTGTAGACCTGAAGGCCCCGCTGAAGCTGCATCTGGTCGTAGGCGCCGAACGGCCCCTCGAAGGAGAAGTCGTAGTTCACGACGTGACTGTCGTGCCCGCCTTCGGAATGCGCCTCGTCGTCCTCGTGGCCTTCGGCTGCATGCTCTTCGCCGGCCTCGATGCCCTCGGCGCTGCCCTGTTCGGCAGCTTCGAGCGCGGGAGAGGTCTCTTCGCCATCTTCGGCGGCGTCGTCGCTCTCTTCGGCAACAGCCTCGTCCGCGCCTGGCTCTGCCGCGTCGACCCCTTCAGCGCCCTCGGGCTCTTCAGCAGCCTCTCCGGTCACTTCGGCGTCCGTGGCCTCGGGCTCTTCAGTAACCTCGTCGGTCACCTCGGCGTCCGCGGCCTCGGGCTCTTCAGTAACCTCGTCGGTCACCTCGATGTCCAGGGCCTCGTCGGCATCCGCCTCGGGGGCCTCGTCCGCTGCGTCGAGGGTCACCGCGTTTTCCGCGGGCTCCTCTTCGGCAGCGTCCTCGCCGTCCGCAAGGTCCGGCGCCGCGTCCACATCGTCCGCTTCGGCCGGCGCCGCTTCGGCGTCCGCCTGCGGCGTCACGGTTGACGGCGCCACCTGAAGGACGGGCCGGGAGGGTTGGTCGGCGTCACTCTCCTGAGCGGCAACCGGCAAGGCGACACCTGCGGCGAGGACCGCCGCGATGGTCAGGGGTCGAAACATCGCGAAATCGTCCTTTCCGATCATTCCGCCGGGCTCTTCGCGCCGGGCACGAGCCCGCTCGTGGAGCTCTCGTGGGTTTCGCCGGGATAGTGCGCGGCGAAGTCGTCCTCGATGGTGGCGGGCTGGCGCAGCGGCTTCTCGAAGACGCCGAGCAGCGGCAGGACCACGAGGAAGTAACCGAACCAGTAGGCCGACGCGACGAGCGAGATCGAGGCGTAGGGCTCCTCGGCCGGCATCGCGCCGCACCACATCAGAACGAAGAAATCGACAACGAGGCCAGCGAACCACCACTTGAACATCGGCCGATAGCGTCCGGAGCGCACCGAAGAGGTGTCGAGCCACGGCGCCAGGGCCATGACCGCGATCGCGCCGAACATGGCGATCACGCCGAAGAACTTCGCATCGACGAGGCCGAAGGTGATCCAGTTCGCCGCGATGACGATCCACACGTCGCCGGTGAAGGCCCGCAGGATCGCGTAGAACGGCAGGAAGTACCATTCGGGCACGATGTGCGACGGCGTCGAGAGGGCGTTCGCCTCGATGTAGTTGTCGGGGTGTCCGAGGTAGTTCGGCATGAAGCCGACCACGGCGAAGAAGATCACCAGGATCACGGCCAGCGCGAACAGGTCCTTGAGCACGAAGTAGGGCCAGAACGGGAGCGTGTCCTTATCGGCCTCCTCCTTGGACGTGCGCCGCACCTCGACCCCGGTGGGGTTGTTGTTGCCGGTGGAATGGAACGCCCAGATATGGACGATCACGAGACCGGCGATGAGGAACGGCATCAGGTAGTGCAGGCTGAAGAAGCGGTTCAGCGTGGCGTTGTCGACGGCGGGCCCGCCGAGGAGCCACGTCTGGATGCTCTCGCCGATGAAGGGGATCGCGCCGAACAGGCCGGTGATGACGGTCGCGCCCCAGAAGGACATCTGGCCCCAGGGCAGGACGTAACCCATGAACGCCGTGCCCATCATCAGAAGATAGATGAGCATGCCGATGATCCACGTGACCTCGCGCGGCGCCTTGTAGGAGCCGTAGTAGAGGCCGCGGAAGATGTGGGCATAGACCGCGATGAAGAACAGGGACGCGCCGTTGGCATGCATGTACCGCAGCATGAAGCCGCCGTTCACGTTGCGCATGATGTGCTCGACGGAGGCGAAGGCCATGTCGACATGCGGCGTGTAGTGCATCACCAGAACGATGCCGGTGATGATCTGCATCGCGAGGCAGAAGACGAGGATGATGCCCCAGATCCACATCCAGTTCAGGTTGCGTGGGGTGGGGATCATGAGCGTGTCGTAGAGCAGACCGATCACCGGGAGGCGGCCGTTCAGCCAGCGCTCGCCCCGGGTCCTGGGCTCGTAATGGTCGTGCGGAATACCTGACATGGCGTCTCCCCCCTCAGCCCAGAACGATTGTTGTTTCGCCGTCGAACCCAGCGACCGGGATCGGAAGGTTCTCGGGTGCGGGACCGCGGCGGATGCGGCCGGCGGTGTCGTAGTGCGAGCCGTGGCAGGGGCAGAACCATCCACCGAAATCGCCGGCACCGTCACCGAGCGGGACGCAGCCGAGGTGGGTGCAGACACCCATCATGACGAGCCATTCCTCGCTGCCCTCGTCGCCCGGAGGCGGCAGGGCGCGGTTGGGATCGGTCGCCGGCGCGGCCAAGTCGATATTGGCATTGCGGGCCACCGGGTCCTGCAGGTCGGACAGATCGACGGCCCGCGCGGCCTCGATCTCCTCCTCGGTGCGGCGCCGGATGAACACCGGCTTGCCGAGGTACTGAACCGTCAGCTGGGTGCCCGGCTCCACGGAGGAGACGTCGACCCGGATCGAGCTCAGTGCCTGAACGTCGGCAGAGGGGTTCATCTGGTTCACGAGCGGCCAGACGGCCGCACCAACGGCGACCGTCCCTGCGCCCGCAGTTGCGTAATACAGGAAATCCCGTCGAGTGGCGGTGTGCGAATCGTCGGCGTGGGACAAGGAAAAGCTCCTCTCCTTGGCTGGCCCCGCCCGTAGGGGCCTCTTCGTCTCAATGGCCCCTGAGAGGGCCCATCCGTCATCGCTCCGGGGAAACACTCCACGGGCGGGTCGGGGCGGGTTTATGCCGACGGGGCGCCTCCGTCCAGTCGCCAATTGCGATTGTGGCGGCGCCAAAGGGTCGCAACCCGGCGCGTCACCCCCGTTCAGTTGCGCCCTTACAACGCCGCCGGCTTGTGCTAATCGCAAATGAAACGTCGGCTTCTTCCCTACAGGACATGACACATGCGCAATCTCCCCATCGCCGCCTCGGCTGCTGTCCTTGCCACGGGCCTTACCGCCCTGCCCGCCGCCGCCGAGATCGAGCTCAGCTTCTACGGCGGCGTTCAGGACGCTCCTCACAGCCGCGTCGAGGGCGATGACGGCACCGATGACTTCAACTTCCTCGCGGACTGGGAAGGCCGTTCGGGCGAGGCGCCGCCGCATTACGGCATCCGCGCGACGTGGTGGCGCTCGGCGAATCTCGGCTTCGGCATCGAGCTCGACCACTCCAAGGTCTATGCCTCCGACGACACGCTCGAGGATGAAGGCTTCGACCAGCTCGAGATGACGGACGGCATCAACTTCCTGACGGCCAACGTCTTCTATCGCTGGCCGCGTCAGTTCGCCTCCGGCGCCATCACGCCCTATGTCGGCGCGGGCGCCGGCCTCTCGGTTCCCCATGTCGAGGTCGAGCGCAACGGCTCCGACACGTTCGAGTACCAGGTGACCGGCCCCGCCGTCGCCCTGATGGCCGGCGCGTCCTACGCGCTCACCGACGCCTGGTCGGTCTTCGGGGAGTACAAGGTGACCTACTCCTCCAACACCGCCGATCTCGACAATGGCGGCGAGCTGAAGACGGACATCGTGACGAACGCGCTCAACATCGGTCTGAGCTACAGCTTCTGAGGACGCCCCCGGCAGGTCCTCCCGGGCGTCTGGCTGACGAGGGGACAAAATGAAAGCGCCGGCCCCGCCTCGACGGGGCCGGCGCTTTTCGTTTCGAGGGGGGGGCGAGGAGGAGCGCGTCAGTGCGCCTCGGCCCTGCCCTCCAGCGCGGCGTCCAGCGTGGTGCGCGCTTCGGACATGTCGTCCGGCCGCAGCTCGGGTGCCTCCCGCCCGGACGGGCGATGACAGAGCGTGACCTCGACGGGGTAGTGGTCCGAGCCGAAACCGGGGAGCACCTCCATCTCCATGACGGACAGGCCGCTTCCGTGCAGGACCTGATCGAGCGGCCATGACATCCACCACGATTTCGCGTCGTAGGTCGGAAGGAATCCCGAATCGTCCCGCGGATCGATCAGGGCGCCGATCCGCTGGGTCCGCTCCACCGTGCGCTCCCAAGGCGTCGCGTTCATGTCCCCGGCAAGGATCACGCCCGGCCCAGCCTCCCGCGCCCGAAGCGCGGCCCACATCAGCTCGGCATCCCGCCCGGTCGAGGATTGCCCCGGATGCGGCGGCCTGGGGTGCAGGCCGATGAAGCGCGCGGTGTCCTCTGAAGGGAGCGTGACGGTCGCGAGGATGGCAGGGGTGTCCTGCTCCACCGGGTAGATCGTCTCCGTCTGGGACAGCGGCAGCCGGGAGAACAGGTGCATCCCGAAATAGCTTCCGGTGATCTCCGAGACGGTATGGGGCATCTCGCCCGCAAGCGCGGACAGCTCCTCGTCCCACCATTCGTTGGTTTCGAGGGCGAGAAGAAGATCGGGCGAGCGGTCCCGGACGAGGCGTACGAGACCGCCCGCATCGCGGTTCCGCAATTGCACGTTCGCGACCATGACCGAGATCTGGCTGTCCGGTGCGCAGGCGGCCAGCTCCCCGCGCGTGCCGAGGAGATAGGGACCGATCTTCACCGCGTTGTACGCCAGAGCCGCAAGCGCTGCGGCCGCGAGCATTGCGCGCACCCGGACGGGAACGGCGCGGGCCATGCCGATGAGAACCAGCAGGACGAGAAGGCCGATGGCATATTGCAGCCGCGGGAAATCCGTCATCCGGATCCACCAGCGGTTCGTTTCGATGAGCGCGGCGAAGGACGCGGCCGCGAGGCCGAGCGTCGCGAGGATGAGCGCCCATTTGATCAGGTTACGCATGGGCGCTCCTTTCGGGATGGCTTCGCGAAGGGCCGGAGCGACGGGTCCATCCCCGCTCCGGCCCTTGATCGGTTCAGCCCTTCAGGCCCTCGGCCTGCACCCACTCCCATGTCCGGTCGATGATGCGGGTGAGGCGGGCGAGGATCGCGTCCACGTCCTCCTCGGTCACGATGAGCGGCGGGCAGAGCGCGAGGGTGTCGCCGGCATTGCGGATGATCAGCCCTTCCTCGTGGCCGATCTCGAAGGCGCGTGTGCCGACCTTGCCGATGGGATCGAACGGCGTCTTCTTCGCCTTGTCCGCCACCAGCTCGACCCCGGCGATGAGGCCCTCGCCGCGAACTTCGCCGACGAGCGGATGATCCTTCAGGATCGCGAGGCCCTCCTGCAGGCGCTCGCCCATCCGGGCCGCGTTGCCGACCAGATCCCGCTCCTCGATGATCGCGAGGTTCTCCAGCCCCACCGCCGTGGCGACCGGGTGGCCGGTGGCCGTGTAGCCGTGGCCGAAGGTGCCGATGGTGTGGGTGTTGTCGGCGATGGCGTCGTAGACCTTCTCCGAGAACAGGATCGCCGCAAGCGGCAGGTAGGAGGAGGTGAGCTGCTTGCTGGTGACGAGGATGTCCGGCGTGAAGCCGTATTTCTGGCAGCCGAACGTCGTTCCGAGCCGGCCGAAACCGTTGATGACCTCGTCGGCGACGAGCAGGATGTCGTATTTCTTGCACAGCGCGGCGATGCCGTCCCAGTAGCCCTCGGGCGGGGGCATGACGCCGCCGGCCCCCATCAGGGGTTCGCCGATGAAGGCGGCGATGGTGTCCGGATCCTCGCGCAGGATCGTCTCCTCCGCCTCCGCGATCAGGCGCTTCGCGAAGTCCTGCTCGCTCTCGCCCTCATGGCCGAAGCGGTAATGGTGCGGACAGGTCAGGTGCACGACCGGGATCGCCGGCAGGTCGAAATCGCGGTGATTGTTCGGCAGGCCGGTGAGGCTCCCCGAGGCGATGGTGATGCCGTGATACCCCTTCGTCCGCGCCAGGAACTTCTTCTTCTTCGGCCGGCCGAGGGCGTTGTTCATGAACCAGACCATCTTGATGACGGTGTCGTTCGCCTCGGAGCCCGAATTGGTGAAGAAGACGCGCGTCAGCCCCTCGGGCGCCATCTCCACGAGCTTCTCGCCGAGCCGGATCGAGGGCTCATGCGCCTTGTGGGTGAAGGAGTGGTAATAGGGCAGCTTTTCCATCTGCGCCGTCGCGGCCTTCACCAGACGCTCCTCGGAGAAGCCCAGTGCGACGGACCACAGGCCGGACATCGCCTCGATGTAGTCGCGTCCCTCGCTGTCGAAGACGCGTACCCCCTCGCCCCGCTCGATGATGAGCGGACCGCGCTGCTCGTGGGCGCGCGCATCGGTGTAGGGGTGAAGCGCGGTGGCGAGATCCGCCTGCGCCAGCGAGTTCGACCGGGTCGTCATGTCGTGGCCTCCATCAGTGAGCGTTGCAGCCATCTGTAGTCCCCTGCGTCATCCGGTGAAACCCCGGCCGCCGGTGATCCGCCCCGCGTGGACCCGGTAGACGATGGCCCGGTCGCGTTCCGACAGGTGCGCGGAGAGGGCCGGGTCCTCCTCTGCGTGTGGGGGCCGCGGCAGGGCGTTCAGGAAGGTCCGTTCCGCGTAGCGCGCGCCCGGCGCGGCGGCCGCCGCGATCCTCTCCCAAAGCGCGGCATGCATGGCGGCATCGGTATACGAGCCGAAATCGGAGAGGGAGAAGGCGTCGAAACCGGCGAGCGCCCCCTGCCCCAGATCCCCGATCCCGCCGGTGACGATGCGGATCCGGTCCAGCCTGTCGCGGGTGATGGCGATGGCCTCGGGGCGCAGATGCAGCGGCAGCGCGGCGGCGTCGTGCCGCCCCCTCAGGATAAGGGACGCGAAGTCGCTGTCACGAAAGAGGAAACGGGCCGAGGCGCGACGGAAGGCGCCGGCCAGCCGCTGCTCCACCAGGGCCGGGGAGGGCAGGAAGGCGCCTCCCGGCTCTCCGACGATCCGCGTCCAGATCCAGCGCCGCGCCAGAAGGCGGATCGCCCCGCGCCAGAGCCCGTCGTCGAACTGGCGCTCCCAGATCGCCGCCTGCTCCCCTACGCCACCCGCCGCAAAGAGGCGCGCGATCGCCCGGCCCCGGTACAGCCCGTTCAGCCGCGCCCCGATTCGCAGGACCTTCTCCCACCGTCCGGCATACCAGACACCGCCGAGCGCCAGCCCTTCGCGCGGCTCCCAGAAGACGCGCCCCTCCCTGTCCATGGCCTGCAGGACGCGGGCATGGAGCGCGGCGCGGGTCTCGGCCGGAGCGATCCCGAGATAGGCCGGGATCTCCGCATCGTCCAATGCCCGGAATGCCGCGATCTTCAGCCGAAGGAGTGCGTTCTGCGCCGGGTTCAGATCAAGCGCGACGACCTCGCCGGGATCCGCCATCAGCATGTCGAGCGGCCGCCCCCCGCTGCCGGTCAGGCACAGGACGCGCGCGGGCGGACCGCCTCGCGTCAGGGCCTCGACCTCGGTCGCGCCATCCTCGTTCGAGGACGTGAAGTTGAGCGTGTCGAAGAAGCTCACCGCAATGCGCGGCGCACGCGGCGGCGCTTCTCTCCGGGCGCCTCCGCGGGCCACCCCTTGCGCACCTCGATCAGGGGCGAGATCCCGCGCCCCGCGAGCAGCCCCTCCAGCGCACCAGCCGCCGCTCCCGCAGCGTCCTCGGGCGCGTACGCCTCAAGCGACAACCGCAACGTCTCGGGGCCTGTCTGTTCCAGCCTGAAATCCGAAATCCGCCGGTCCGCCCCGATGATCGCGTTCCTCAGGATATCCGGCGTCAGAAGCACGCCTCCGATCCGGAGCGCATCGTCCATCCGGCCCACCACCGCCTCCACCGCCAGAAGCGGGGAGCCGCAAGGGCACGGAGCCTCGGACAGGCGTACGAGATCGTTCATCCGGTAACGCGCCATGATCTGCACATGTCGCCGGAAGCCCGTGACGAGCGGGGAAACGAGGCCCTCTCCCGCCGGTTCGAACTCGAACAGCGTCGCATCCTCGGCGAGGTGCAGCGTGCCATGCGCGCAGGTGACACCGAGCAGCCCCTCCGTCGCCATGTAGATCTGCCCCAGCGTCCCGCCGAGCCAGTCTTCGATGGCCGGGCGATCGGCGGGATCCAGCACCTCACCGGCCGAGAAGCAGCGGCGAGGCGGCGCCATCCGCCCGGCGAGATGCCTCAGGATCGAGGGCGGCGCGACGAGCGTGGTCGGCGCGAACCGGATTAGGTCGTCCTGCCAAGCATCTGGGCCCGCCTTCAGATCGAAGAACCGAAGGCGGGTGCGGCCGGCCCGGTTGGCCGCGTCGTAGAGGCGGGTATGGGTCGGCAGGAGGATCGCCACCCGCTCCGCCCGCCGCCAGATGTCCGGCAGCGCCTTCGCGAGGACCGCACCGAGCCAGTCCGCCCGCTCCGCCTCGTCGATGACGTAGAGGCCCTTGTTGCCGCTGGTGCCCGTGCTCGCACCGACGGTGAGGTCTCCGATCCGGCTGTCGTCCTCGATGGCCTCCCATGCCGCCTCTGCCGTCACGCCGCGGGAGTTGAAGGCCGCGAAATCGGCCATGAGGGTCGCCTTGTCGGTGACGGGAAGGTCGGCAAGACGTTCGGGGACCTTCCCGTAGAACGGCGCGCGGGGCAGATCGCGGGCGAGCCAGCGGGCGAGCCGCCGCGCCTGCCACGCCTCGAAGCGCGCGCGGGAGAGGCCGGGGCGCGTGACCCTGGTGGTCAGGGCGTAGGAGGCGGCGGCCCGGAGGATCATGCGTCGTACGTCCCTTTCCCGGGCTCGTGACAGAGCACCACATCCCCGCCTCCATCCGCGAACCGGCGGACGAGCCGCGTGCTCTCCCCTGCCGCGTACCTGTCATCGGCGATCCACATCGCGGGCGCGCCGGGCGCCCGGCCCGGCGCGAGGCCGGCGGCGCACCATTGCACGTCCGCCGCGTAGAGAAGCGGGGGATCGCATCGCGTGAAGACCAGCCCCCGTTGCCCCGCGGCGTGGCCGGGAAGTGGAACTGCGAGACAGGAACCGTCCCCGAAGACATCCGCGCCCTCCGGCAGGCCGAGCGGGGCGGGCAGGTGCGGCAAGCTCTCGTAGGCCGTTCGGCAGGAGGGCCAGTCCCGCGGAAGAAGCGCCGGAAACACACCGTGGCGCAGGCCCGGCGTGACGCCGGGAGCGAAGAGGCGGGCATGGGCGAGCGCCGGCAGGCCGCAGACGTGATCGGCGTGCAGATGGGTGAGAAGGACCCAGGACACGTCTTCGGGCGCCGCCCCCTTCTTCGCCAGCACCTCCTGCCACGCCCCTCCGCGAAGGAGACGGGGCCTCAGCACCCTGGCATAGATCCCGAGCGCGCCCCCTCGCCCGAACAGGGCCGGGCCGTAGCCGAGATCGATCAGGCCGAGCCCCGCCGCCGGATGCTCGGCAAGCCCCCACCGCACACGCAAGGACACCCGCGCCCAGCGCCCGCCTCGGAGGACAAGCCGCTCCGGAGCGCGGACGGTGGCGGAGGTGTGGAAGACCGGGATCATCGGAATGTCCGCTCCAACCCTTCGGCGAAGGGGATCCCCGGATGCCAGCCCAGAAGGGTGGCAGCGCGGGTGAGATCGAGCGATTGGGCATAGGCGAAGAGCCCGGCGGAATAGCGGGTGACGCGGGGCTCCCGCCGGGTGATCCGCGCCGCCGCCTCGGAAAGGCGCGCCGCTGCGAGGACCGGCCCGAGCGGCATCTTCCGCCAGCGAACGCGGATGCCGGCGCGCCCCGCGGCTGCCTCCACGATCGTCCGCACCGGCAGCACCTCGCCGCCCGAGACGTTGACCACCTTCCCGTCCGCCGCCGGCCCGGCCCGGAGCGACGCGAGCACGGCGGACACGACATCCTCCACGTGCGTCAGGTCGATCCGCGCGGCACCGTCCCGCAGCTCGGGAAGCGGCCCGGTCGCAGCGGCACGCAGAAGACGGGGAAGGAGCGCCGTGTCACCCGCCCCGTAGATCCCGCGCGGCCGCAGGATGACCGGCCCGAGGTCCGGGCTCTCCAGAACGAGGCGCTCGGCCACGGCCTTGGTGGCGGCGTAGTGATTGATGGGGCGCGGCAACGGCGCATCCTCCCGGAGGCCGATCTGGTCGGCCATCCGGAAGGCGACGCTGGGGGTGGAGATATGGACGAAGCGCCGCGTGCCGGCCTCCCGCGCGGCGGCGAGCACGTTTCGGGTCGCCACGACATTCGCGCGCTCGAAGGCGGCGCGGGAGCCGAAGGGAGCGGAGAGCGCGGCGCAGTGGACCAGGGCGCCCGCCCCTCCCGCAAGGGCCGTGCGCACCTCATCCCGCCGGGTCAGGTCGGCGGTGCGGACCTCGAAGCCCTCCGAGGCCAGACCATCGAGCCGCCCCCGGTCCCGGCCGATGCCCACCGCCCGGGTGCCGTCCGCCGCGAGACGCCGCAGGACGGCGCCGCCGAGGAACCCGGTGGCGCCGGTGACAAGGACGGGACCGTCAAAGGGCAAGGGCCAGCCCGCCGAAGGAGACGCCGGCAGAGGTGCCGAGGAGCAGCACCTTCGCGCCGTCTAGGGCCCGTCCCTCCCGGATCGCGATGTCGAGCGCGGTCGGGATCGAGGCGGCGATCTGGTTGCCATGCGTCCGCGAGATATCCACCACGCGCTCCTCCGGCAGCCCCATATGACGGATCATGTGACCGAGCGCATGGGGAGAGGCCTGATGCGGTACGACGAGGTCGATCTCTTCGGGCGCCCAGCCCGCCTTCTCCAGAAGCGCGTCCACGAAGCCGCGGAAATGCCGCGCCGTCACGCGAAAGAGCGCAGGGCCGTCCATGGCGAAGCGGGAATGGGCGGCGAAGGTTTCGGGCTCGGCATGGTAATCGATTCGCGTGCCACCAGCGCCGATTTCGCAGGATTCGTAGGCGGACGGGTAGGTCCGCATGAGGAAGCGAGGACCCTCCCCCGGCCCGATCACGGCGGCCGCCGCCCCGTCCCCGAAGAGCGCGGCGACGTCCGGCTGGGCGTCCCACGGCAGGGCGCGGCTGGCGATTTCGGAGGAGATCACGAGCGCCCTCTGCGCCTGCCCCGCCGCCACGGCCCGCGCGGCCATGTCCCACGCCGCGAGGAAGGAAAGGCAGGTAGCGTTGACGTCGTAGGCCGCCGCCCGACCGTCCTCGATCCCGAGCGCACGCATGTAGAGCGGCGCGGTTGCGGGAAGCGTCTGGTAGGGAATGCCGGACGCGGAGAGAACCAGATCGATCCCGGATGGCGCCACGCCGGCAGCGTCGAGCGCGGCCCGCGCCGCCGCGGCGCCGAGCGAGATCTGGTCCTCGTCGCCCGAGACATGGTACCGCGCGGCCACGCCGCTCCGCGCTTCGAGCGTACCGGGGGAAAGCGACAGCCGCGCATCGAGATCGGCCGATGTGTGGCGCGCCGCTGGCAGCGCATGACCCGTTCCGAGCAGTCCCGGCGGCATGGAACGTCTCCTCCCCCTCAAGCTGACCTACAGATCGGTACGGCGCGCGGCCTCTGCAACTCTTCCGAAGGGTCAGGCGAGAAGCTGCGTGCCCTCGTGGCCCGACACCGTCGCGGGCACGATGTCGCCCACCGGGCGATCCTCGGAGAAGAGAACCTCCGCGAACTGTTCCGTCCGCCCCATCCGGGCGTTCTCCATCAGCACCGCATGGGTCCGGCCGACCTGCGCCGACAGATGCGCCTCGGCGGCCCGTGCGCCTGCCTCCCTGAGCCGTGCCGCGCGCTCCTTGACGAGCTGCCCGTGAAGCTGCGGCATCCGGGCGGCCGGAGTTCCGGGCCGCGCCGAGTACGGGAAGACGTGCAGCCAGGTCAGGCCGCACTCCTCCACGAGCCGGAGCGAGTCCTCGAAATGCTCCTCCGTCTCGGTCGGAAAGCCGGCGATGATGTCCGCGCCGAAGACCATGTCCGGCCGCAGCCGCCTAGCCTCCTCGCAGAAGCGGATCGCGTCGTCCCTCAGGTGCCTGCGCTTCATCCGCTTCAGGATCAGGTCGTGTCCGTGCTGGAGCGACAGGTGCATGTGCGGCATGAGGCGCGGCTCGGTCGCGATGGCCTCCATCAGCGCCTCGTCCACCTCGATGGAATCGATGGAGCTGATCCTGAGGCGCGGCAGGTCCGGCACCAGCTTCAGGATCCGGCGCACAAGATCGCCGAGCTTCGGCGTTCCCGGCAGGTCCGCCCCCCAGCTCGTCAGGTCCACGCCGGTCAGCACGACCTCGTTGAATCCGTTCTCGCGCAGCCGCCGGATCTGGTCGACCACGACGCCCGCCGGTACGGAGCGCGAATTCCCGCGGCCATAGGGGATGATGCAGAAGGTGCAGCGATGGTCGCACCCGTTCTGGACCTGCACGTAGGCGCGGGAGCGGGTGCCGAAGCCGTCGATCAGGTGGCCGGCCGTCTCGGTGACGGACATGATGTCGTCGACCTGCACCCGTTCCGTCTCTCCGACGAGGTCGGGGGCGGCGAAGCTGCGCCACGTCTGGGGTGCCATCTTCTCGGTATTGCCGATGACGCGATCGACTTCGGGCATGGCGGCGAACGTGTCCGGATCGGTCTGCGCGGCGCAGCCGGTAACGATAACGGTGGCGTTGGGGTTCTCCCGGCGGAGGCGCCGGATATCCTGCCTGGCCTTGCGCACCGCTTCCTGCGTCACGGCGCAGGTATTCACCACGACCGCATCTCCGAGGCCCGCCTCGTCCGTCAGACGCTTCATCGCCTCGGTCTCGTACGCGTTCAGGCGGCAGCCGAGGGTATGGAAGACGGGCGCGCGGCGATCCATCAGAGGGCCTCCAGAAAGGCGGGGGTGAGCGTTCCGGAGAACACGTGAGCGCTCGGCCCCGTCATGTGAACCCCGTCATCGCGCCAATCGATATCCAGGGTGCCGCCGTCGAGCCGCACGAGGACGCGCCGCTCCGTCAGACCCCGACGCGCCGCCGCCACGGCCGCCGCGCAGGAGCAGGAGCCGGACGCAAGCGTGATGCCGGCCCCCCGCTCCCAGACGCGCACGCGGATCTCGGTCCGGGACAGGATCTGCACGACCTCGACATTGGTGCGCTCGGGGTAGAGCGGATGGATCTCCTGCGCCGCGCCGAAGAGGGCGAGGTCCACCGCCTCGGCATCGTCCACGAAGAACGTGCAATGGGGGTTGCCCATGCCCGTCGCCACGGGGTCGCCCTCGATCGGCAGGTGAAGCGTGTCCATCTGCCCAGCGATCGGCACCGCGTCCCACTCCAGTAGCGGCGCACCCATGTTGACCCGCACGAGCCCGCCTCCGGCATCGACGCAGCGAAGCAGCCCGCGGCCGGTCTCGAGCGTGACGGTATCGGCGCCCGTCTCGTTCAGCAGGTGGCGCGCGACACAGCGCGTCGCGTTGCCGCAGGCCGAGGAAAGCGAGCCGTCCGCGTTGTGAAAGACCATGCGCGCATCGGCATCCTTTGCCGCCTCGATCAGGACGAGCTGATCGAACCCGACGCCGAAATGCCGGTCCGCAAGGGCGCGCACGAGCGCCTCGCCCGGCGCGGCACTACCATCGCGCAGGTCGATCACGACGAAATCGTTGCCGAGGCCATGCATCTTCATGAAGCGCAGGCCGGAGGAGGAGGAGCTGTCCCGCATGGCGCCGGTCCTTACAGCAGCCGCGACGTCCACGCCATAGGGACCGTTTTTGCACTTGACCCCCGCGCCACCGTTCCGTAGGTCCGCGCCTCGAG
Organism: Tropicimonas omnivorans; assembly: GCF_031846565.1. Classification (NCBI taxonomy): domain Bacteria; kingdom Pseudomonadati; phylum Pseudomonadota; class Alphaproteobacteria; order Rhodobacterales; family Roseobacteraceae; genus Tropicimonas; species Tropicimonas omnivorans. The sequence goes on from NZ_JAVRHL010000001.1 coordinate 219,967, forward strand.
TGGGCCGTTAGCTCAGTTGGTAGAGCAACTGACTTTTAATCAGTGGGTCACAGGTTCGAATCCTGTACGGCTCACCACTGACTCCAGACTATGCAAGATGCGGTGGACCGCGGGGGATCGACAGGTTCGGCCCCGGTCTGCGCCGGGACTCAGGGACCGCGCGAGGTGGCCGCGCGCCATGCCGCGCATGTCAGTCTTGCAGGATGCTCGTGGACGCCGGATCGAGTTTCACCCGTGTCGGGCGTCCGAGCAGGTCCAGCAGAACATGCAGGCGCGCGTCCGAATCGATGCTCTCGACGGAAGTCACGAAGTCCGCAAACGGGCCGCTGACGATCCTGATCGTGTCTCCGGCCCCGAATTCGGCGATCTCCGGCTGCAAGAGCCCCTCCGGGTCGCATCGCGCCATCAGGCCCGCGACAACCTGCGGCGGAACGATGGCGGGCGCTCCCGACGCCGATGTCACGACGCGGGACACGCCGCGCGCCGATTTGACCTTGGGCCAGGACGGATGAGCGGGATCCATGGCGAAGAAGATGTAGCCGGCGAAGATCGGCCGCTCTTGGGCGATCACCTTGCCGCGCCAGCGCCGTTCAGCCCGATGCCGGGGGATGAACACGTCGCACCCGATCCGCTCGAGGGAGTGTTGCGCGGCTTTGTGCTGGTTCGGCTTGCAGAGGGCCAGGTGCCACTGAGCCTCGACGAGATGGTGCTGTCGCAACGCGAACATGTCTCACCTTCCGTTCAACCGTGAACGACCTACCCTCACGCGCGAGCGCCCGGAGGTCAATTCACGGAATCGGGGGTGTCTGGACGCAGGAAATGGAAGGGGGCGACCGAAGCCGCCCCGGACCGTCGGGATACCGCGCTAGTTCGCTCTCCGCCCGCGATGCCGGCTACCGAACCGCGGCGTTCCCGTCCTGAAGGCAGGAGGCTGCCTCCTTGTCGCAGAGGATCGTGACCGCCGGGTGCAGTCTGAGGGCGGACGCTGGAACCGCCGGATCGATCGTCCCCGACAGCATCGCGTCGAGGGCTTTCGCCTTTTTCGACCCCGTTGCCAGAAGGACGATGCGGCGCGCCTCGAGGATCGTGGCGATGCCCATGGTCAGCGCGTGCGAGGGCGGCGTCTGACCGTCCGGAAACTCGGAAGCGTTGGCCGCGATCGTCGACGCGGCGAGGGCGACCTTCCGGGTCCGGCTGTCGAAGGGCGCACCCGGTTCGTTGAAGCCGATATGCCCGTTCTCGCCGATCCCGAGGAGTTGCAGGTCGATCCCGCCGGCCTGCCGGATCGCCACCTCGTAGCGCCCGCCCGCCGCCGCCGGATCGTCCGCCATGCCGTCTGGCAGATGCCAGTCGCCGGCGCGCAGATCGACGTGATCGAAGAACTCGCGGCGCATGTAGCTGTGGTAGCTCGCCGGGTGCTCCGGCGGGAGGCCGAGATACTCGTCGAGATTGAAGCTGCGGACCCCCTCGAAGCTCAGCTTTCCCGCCGCCGCGTCCTCCCGCAACCTGGCATAGACGGCCAGCGGCGTACGGCCCGTGGCAAGGCCGAGGACGGCGCCGGGAGTGTCGGCGATCACTGCCGCGATCATCCGGGCAGCTTCGGAGGTGACGGCATCGCCGTCATCGAGGATGGTCAGCTCGGGAGCGTGGGTCATGACAGGGTCTGCGCCAATCTCAGACGGGCGGCACGGGCCGCACCGACGACGCCGGCGCGGTTCCCCAGCGTGCTGATCCGGCATTCGGGCGGCTCCGGCATGCAAAGGGCGAGTTTTTCCTCGAGAAGCGCGAGGAGTTCCGGGCGGGAGCCGACGCTGCCGCCGAGAACGACGCGGCCGGGATCGAGGATCGAGCAGATCGAGAGGATCGCCTGCGCCACCAGCGTCGCCAGCCGGTCGATGACAGCGGCGAAGGCCGGGTCCGGGCCGAGGGCAAAGAGGTCTTTCAGCGTTCCCTCGGCGGTACCGCCGCGGGCCCGGTAGTCCTCCAGCAGTGCCGCGCTCGAAATCGCGCTCTCGAGGGCCCCGTTGCGGAAGGTGTCCCGGTCGAACGGATCGGCGCCGATCGGCAGGGCCGCGACCTCCCCCGCCGCACCGCTGGCGCCGCGCAGGAGTTCGCCCCGCACCACCGTCCCCATGCCGATCCCGGTGCCGATGGCGATGAACACGGAGCAGTCGCCGCGCGAGGGCGCACCGCGCCAGCTTTCGCCGAGCGCCGCCATGTTCACGTCGTTCTCGACCGCGACCGGCACCGAGAGGGCATCGCCGAAGAGGTGAACGAGATCGTGGGTCTCGAGGTCGTCGATGTTGGGCCCGCGATGGAGGCGCCCCGTCGCGGGGTGGATGGAGGCGGGAAGGCCGATCCCGGCGGCCGCGATCCGCGAGGCCCCGGCACCGGTCTCGGTCAGGAGCAGATCCCGCTGGGACAGGATCTGGTCGATCAGGGCGAGCCCGCCGGCCTCGCTCGTCGGGGCCTTGGTTTCCGCCAGAACGGTGCCGTCCAGGTCGCAGAGCGCGGTCTGGGCCTTGGTGCCGCCGATATCCGTGGCGAGGAGCAGAGCGCGGGAGGGATCGAGTGCGCCTCCCTGCCGGATCCAACCCGCGGCGGCGAGCTCGTCGCACCCGGACGCCTCTGCCGCCCCGCCGAGATCCGCCAGGAGGGTGCCGAGCGCGCGGCGCGCGGCCTGCGGCAGATCGCCGAGGCCGGGGAGCGGGGACGAAACCTGCATCACCGTCTCTCCAGCGCCTTCTCCGTCTTCGCATCGAAGCGGTGAAGGTGAGCCTTGCCCGCATGGGCTGTCACGGTGCTGCCGACCTCGGGGATCTCCGTGGCGGGAGCGGTGCCAATAACGGTGTCATCGCCGAGCTGGAAGTGGACGAGCGTCTCGGGACCGAGCGGCTCGACAGCGGTCACGGGGCCGGATAGCGAAAGGGCGTGGCCCTCGCCCGCCTCGGGGCCGACATGAAGGTCCTGCGGCCGAACGCCGAGCAGGAGGGGCGTGCCGCCATCCCCGCCGAAGTCACCTCCAGCCTGACCGGAGGAGATGACGTTCATCGAGGGCGTGCCGATGAACCGGGCCGTGAAGACATCGACGGGATTGCTGTAGATTTCCATCGGGCGGCCCTGCTGGAGGATGTGACCGTCCTTCATCACCACGATCCGGTCCGCCATGGTCATCGCCTCGACCTGGTCGTGCGTCACGTAGGCGATGGTGGAGCCCAGGCGCTGGTGCAGGGCCTTGATCTCGATCCGCATCTGCGCGCGCAGCTGCGCGTCGAGGTTGGACAGGGGCTCGTCGAAGAGGAACGCGGCCGGATCGCGGACCATGGCGCGCCCCATCGCGACGCGCTGACGCTGACCGCCCGAAAGCGCTGCGGGGCGGCGGTCGATGAATTTCGTCAGGCCCAGGATCTCCGCCGCATTCTCGACGCGGCGCGCCTTCTCCGCCTTGTCCAGCTTCTGCGTGTAGAGCCCGATGGCGATGTTCTCGCGGACAGTCATGTGCGGGTAGATCGCGTAGTTCTGGAAGACCATCGCGATGTTGCGCTGCTTGGGGTCGAGCTCGTTGACCACGCGATCGCCGATGCGGATCTCACCGCCCGAGACCTCTTCCAGGCCCGCGATCATGCGCAGCGTCGTCGACTTGCCGCAGCCGGAGGGCCCGACGAAGACGACGAACTCCCCGTCGGCAATCTCGAGGTCGATCCCGTGGATGACCTCCGTCTTGCCGTAGGTCTTCGTCAGTTTCTTGAGCGAGATCGTCGCCATCACCTCACCTCCAGCAGTTCGGAGAATTTCTTGTCGAGTTCGGCCGCGGCGGCCGCCTCGCGATCGGTCCTGTCGCTGGCTGCCCGAGCGAAACCGCCGAGCGCGGCCTCGTAGGCGGCCAGAGCTTCGGCCATTGGTTCAGGGGCCGGTCCGCCATACCGGGTTCGGACCGCCACGAAATGTTCAGGGGACGCGGCCTCGCGGAAGGCCGCTTCATCAAGCTCGGGCGCGCGGGCCGTCGCCTCTTCGAATGCCGCGGAGAAGGCCGCATAGCCGGAGGGCAGATCCGCGCCCCGCGCCACCACGTCCCGCGCCGTCGCCGCCGCGATCTCGTGGGCCTGCCGGAAGGACAGCCCCTCGCGCCGCACCAGCGTATCGGCAAGCTCGGTGATCGTGATGCAGGAGCGCCGGATATTCGCCTCAACACGGGCCCCGTCGACCTTCAGCGCGCCCATGAAGGCAGCCAGCAGGTCGAGCACCCGGCCGCCGCTGGCAAAGGCGCTGTAGCCCGCCGCCTGGCTCTCGCCCTCGCTGTCGTTCATGTCGGTGAAGGGGGTGTTGTGCATGATGTCCTTCATCATCCGCGCCCGGCCGACCGTCTGGCTGGAGAGGTGGCGCATGTGCTCGATGGGCACCGGGTTGCGCTTCTGCGGCATGATGGACGAAATCTGCACGAAGGCGTTCGGGACGTAGATCTGGCCGACCTCGAAGGCGGACCAGAATTGCAGGTCCTGGATCAGACGCCCCAGGTGAAGGAACAGAAGCTCGACCGCCGAATAGGCGCCGGTCGTGTAGTCGACCGCCGCGATGCAACTGTAGGAATTGCGCTGGGGCGCCGCGAAGCCGAGGAGATGGGCGACGCGGGCGCGGTCCACCGGGAAACCGGAGGTGGTGATCGCGGCCGCGCCCATGGAGCAGAGGTCACAAGTCGCACGCGCGGCCTCCAGCCGTTCGATATCCCGGATCAGGACCTCGATGGCCGCGGAGAGGTAATGCCCGAGCGTGGTCGGCTGGGCGGGCTGACCGTGGGTGTAGGCGACGATGATTGTCGCGGATTCCCGCTTCGCCGTGCCGATCAGCGCCTCGAGAAGCGCCCTCGCCTGCGTCAGCATCCCGTCCAGATGTCCCTTGAGCGCAATCTTGAACAGCGTGTGGTCGATGTCGTTGCGCGAGCGGGCGGTATGGAGCCAGCCGCCCGTATCGGGACCGAGACGCGCCTTCAGCTCCGCCTCCACGAGGAAGAAGTAATCCTCGACCTCGCCGGTATATTCGAGCGCTCCGGGATCGACCTCGGCGTCGATCTCCTGCAGCGCGCGGGCGATCTTACCGGCGGTGGCGGGCTCGACGATACCGCACTCGGCCAGCATCACGAGATGCGCGCGGTCGATGCGGCGAAACCCCTCCGCGTGGTCGGTGCGGGCATGGTCGAACAGCGGCGCGAGGACGGTGCGACGGTAGACGGGGTCGGGAAAGCGACTGTCGTCGCTCTGGCGTGGGTCGGTCATGGTCATCCCTTGAGCCCCGCCAGCATCACGCCGCGGACGATGAAGCGCTGCAGCACCAGGAAGATCACCAGCGTCGGGATCGTCGCAAGCGCGGCGCCCGTCATGATCATCTCCCAGCGGATCGCCTGTTCCACCGCGAAGGAGGTGAGGCCGATGGGCAGCGTGTAGAGGTCCTTGCTGGTCGTCACGATCAGCGGCCAGAAGAAGGCGGTCCAGTTGCCGAGGAAGGTGAAGATCGCGAGTGCCGACAGGGCCGGCGTGACCAGCGGCATGGCGATCTTCCACCAGATGGTGAACTCGTTCATCCCGTCGATGCGCGCCGCCTCGAGGAAGTCGTCCGGGACCGTCTCGAAGAACTGCTTCATCAGGAACGTGCCGAAGGCCGTCGTCATGCCGGGGAACATGATGCCCCAGTAGGTATCCAGCCAGCCGAACTGCGCGGACATCAGGTACCACGGGATCACGAGCATCTCCGTCGGGATCATCAGTGTCGAGAGGATGGCGATGAAGACGAAGCGGCGACCCCGGAACTTGAACTTGGCCAGCGTGTAGCCGACGAGGCTGTCGAAGAAGAGGTTCGAGGCGGTGACGACGACCGCGACGATCGACGAGTTGATGAACCACCGCATGAAGTCCCCCTCGCGGAGCACCTCCATGTAGTTCGTGAGCGTCGGCGCGGACGGGATCAGGCGCAGGTCGTAGATCTGCCCCGGCGTCTTCAGCGACGTGGAGAACATGTAGAGCAGCGGCGTGACCATCAGCACGCCGCCGATGAAGAGGATCGTCCAGCGGACGATGGCCTTGGGATTGATGCGGGACATCGGAAGGCCGGTCCCGGGCGTTTCGGTGACGGAGCTCATGCGCGGTCCCTCAGTATCCAGAGCTGCAGGAGCGACACCACGAGCAGGATCGTGAAGAGCACGACCGTCTGCGCGGCGGCATAGCCCATGTCGTAGGAGGAGAAGGCGGTCTGGTAGATCATCAGCACGAGCGGCTTGGTGGAGCCGAGCGGCCCGCCGGGATCGTTCGTGGTCATGTTGTAGACCTGGTCGAAGATCCGCAGGAAGGCGATGGAGATGAACACCACGAGGAAGACGGTGGTCGGTTTCAGCAGCGGCAGCGTGATCTTCCGCAGGATCGTCCACTCGCCGAGCCCGTCGATCCGCGCCGCCTCGTAATAAGTGTCCGGAATGGCGCGCAGGCCGGCCATGAAGATGATGATCTGAAAGCCGAGGCCGGCCCAGATTGCCGTCACCATGATCGCCGGGAGCGCGTTGGTGGTGGACCCCAGGAACTCGATCTGCCCGAAGCCGAGCTCACCCAGCGCGCTGTTGATGAGGCCCGTCGGCGGCGGCTGGTAGAACCAGCGCCAGACCCAGGCCATCGCCGCGGCGGTGGTGATGTAGGGCATGAAGTAGAGAGCGCGCAGGAAGTTGTGCGCGAAGCGGACCCGGTCGAGGTAGTAGGCGACGACGAAGGCGATCAGCAGGCTGATCGGCGTGCCGTAGATGAGGTAGGCGAAGGTGTTGCGGAAGGTCTGCCAGAACCCGGGATCGGCGAACATCCGGCGGTAGTTCTCGAAGCCGATGAACTCGGCGTCCGACATCAGGTCCCAGTCCGTCAGCGACAGCCAGAACGCGTTGAACGTGGGGTAGAACCGGATCACGCAATAGAAGAGCACCGGGATCGCCAGGAAGCTCCAGACCCAGATCGCGCTGCGCGTCCGCATGGACAGGCGCGGAGCGGGCTGGATCGGGTGCGTGGGGATGGTATCGGATTCGGTCGGGTGGACCATGCTTCACCTCCGCAGGGTCATGAGCCGCCCCGGAGTGGTCCGGGACGGCTCGGGTGCGATGCTCAATCGCGGGCGTCGTCGATGATGGCCTGTTCCTGCTCGGCGGCCTCGGCAACGGAATCGGCCGGCGCCTGGTCCTGCAGGAAGACGCGGTTCGCCATGTCGATGGCGGTCTGGCGCTGCGCGGCCTCGTCCACGAAGAGCGTGGTGTGCGCGTAGGGAAGCGCGGCGAGGAAGGGCCCGTAGATCGGGTCGTTCATGTTCGCGTCCGTCATCGCGGCCTCGCGGCGGGCCGGAAGCTCACCCACGACCTCGAGCCAGATCTGCATTGCCTCGTCGGAGGAAATGTACTCGAGGAACTTGATGGAGGCCTCGAGCTCCTCGCCCTCGGCGCTGCTGCCGATCGCGTTGGCGAAGTAGCTGGCGTAGTTGGACTGGACGCCCTCTTCATTGGCCGGAAGCTCGGCCACGCCCCATTCGAAATCCTCGATGCTGTTGAACGAGCCGAGGCGGAAGGTGCCGTCGATCGTCATGGCCGCGCGGCCGGCACGGAAGGCGGCCTGCCCCTCGTCCATGAAGCCGGCTGCGCCGATCCCGTGCTCCGTCTGAAGGTTGGTGTAGAATTCCAGGGCCTCGGCGCCGGCGGCGTCATCGTCGTAGGTGACCTGGCTGTAATCGTCGTTGTAGGGCACGCCGCCCATCTGCCGGACGAGCACTTCGCGCCACCACTGGTGATCCTGACCGGCCATGTCGAGCGTGAGGCCCACGGTCTCGAAGTTGCCGGCGTCGTTCTTGACGGCGAGCTTCTTACCGTATTCCACGAGCTCGTCCAGCGTCTCGGGCGGGCCGTCGATGCCGGCCTCCTCGAAGAGATCCTTGTTCCAGAAGAGCGCGAGCGAGCGCACCGCAGTCGGCAGACCGTAATACTCGCCGTCACGCTGCATGGCGGAGACGATGGGGAAGAACTCTTCCTCGATCTGCGCCGCCGGGAAGGTGTCCTCCGGCAGCGGCTGGATGAGGTTGCCCTCGATGAACTTGTCCGCCCAGCCGTAGAAGAGCTGCATGACGTCCGGCCCCTTGCGCGCCATGTTCGCGGCGACGATGCGGGTCTGGTAGTCGGCGTAGGGGAAGGTGACCTGCTCGACGGTGATGTCGGGGTTGGCTTCCTCGAAGTTCTCGATGAGCTGGTCCATCGCCTCGACGCGGGTGTCGTAGATGTACTGCCAGTACTCGATTTCGACCGCGGAGGCCGAGGTGGCCGCCGTGATGCAGGCCGCAGCCGAGATGCCGGCCATGAGAATACGCTTCTGCATTTCATTCCTCCGTTGGATGCGCCCGCTCCAAGTTGGGGAGCGCCTGTTGTTATGGCACCGCGATCGGACCCGCGGCGGGGTCGTGGGCGCAAACTTCGGCGCCGGGAGGGCCCTCTGTCAATACTTAAAAAAACTTGTCTTATTAGGGCAGGCCCTTCACTCTGGCGCTCTGACCCGTCACGAAAGCCCGTAAAAAAGGGAAATTGTCGATGGCGACACCTGCCGAGACGCCGCGCCGAACGGCACGGGGCAAGAACCCGAATCGCAGCCGCGAGCATAACCGCCGCGTCGTGCTCGACCTGTTGCGCACCCACGGCCGCACCGGGCGGCGGGAGCTTGCCGAGCTGACCCAGCTGACCCCGCAGGCCGTCACGAACATCATCGAGGACCTGATCGCGGCGGACCTCATCGTCACGGCCGGGCGCCGCCGCGAGGGCCGCGGCCGCGGTCAGCCGCCGCACGAATATGAAATCAACCCCGCCGGCGCCTTCACCATCGGCGTCGAACTTGCCGTCACGCGGATGGTCACCACCGTCGTCGATCTCGCGGGAACGCTGCTCTACCAGGACGTGACCCCGATCGAGGAGAGCGGGCCGGACGCGCTTCTTCCGGCCATAGGCGCGCTGGTCGACCGGTTGCGGACGGCCCACCCCGGCCGCCTCATGGGCCTTGGCCTCGTGATGCCGGGCCCGTTCGAGATCGAGGGCTTCTCGGGCGTCGGCCCGACCACGCTCCCCGGCTGGGCCGGCATCGACGTCGCCGCGGAGCTGCGCGAGCGCCTCGGTGTGCCGGTGGTCGTCGAGAACGATGCCAATGCGGCGGCGGTGGGGGAAACCCTCCTCGGCGTCGGACGGGACATGAGGGAATTCTGCGTCGTGTATTTCGGCACCGGCATCGGCCTCGGGCTGATCTCGGAAGGGCGCCCGATGCGCGGCGCGTTCGGCAATGCCGGCGAGATCGGCCATATCGTCGTCGCCCCCGGCGGCCGGCCCTGCCCCTGCGGCCAGAATGGCTGCCTCGAGCGCTACGCCTCCCTCCACGCCCTGCGGGAGCGTCTTGCGGATGCTGGCCGCTCGCTTCCCGCCGAGGACCTGGGCAGCCTCGACCCCGACGGCGACCCGGTTGTCGCGGCGTGGCTGGAGGATGCCGCCGCGCATCTCTCCCCCATGATCTCCATTCTCGAGAACGTGCTCGACCCCGAGACCATCATCCTGTCGGGCGGACTGCCCACGGCCTGCCTCGACGCGATCATAGGTCGGCTGAGCTTCGGTCCGAGCGTGGCACGCCGCAGCGACCGCGCCGTCCCGCCGGTGATCCGCGGGCAGAGCGGACTTCTGACCGCGGCCCTCGGCGCCGCGGCCCTGCCCATGCACGACGCCATCACGCCGCGGCTCGAACTGTCCGAGCTGCAAGAGACCATCTCCAAGGGAGCCAACCCATGACACCGCAAGAGCGCCTTGAGCGCGACGAGGCGTCCCCCGCCCTTCTGCGCCTGCACCGCGCCCTGTCCCGCCTCGGATCCGTCCTCACGATGATGAACACCGGCGCGCACCCCGATGACGAGCAGAGCGGCCTTCTGGCCTGGCTGCGCTTCGGCATGGGGATGAGGGTCGTCGTCGCCTGCTCGACCCGCGGCGAGGGCGGTCAGAACGTGCTCGGCCCGGAACGGGGCGGCGCGCTCGGCGCGCTCCGCACGCGGGAGATGGAGGAAGCGGCGCGGGTGCTGGACTGCGACATCGCGTGGCTCGGCTTCGGACCTGAGGATCCGGTGCACGATTTCGGCTTCTCCAAGGACGGGGACGACACCTTCTCGCGCTGGGGCGAAGACCGCATCGTCGAGCGGCTCGTGCGGGCCTATCGCCGGGAGCGCCCCGACATCGTCGTGCCGACCTTCCTCGACGTGCCGGGCCAGCACGGCCACCACCGCGCCATGACCCGCGCCGCCGAGACCGCCCTGCCCCTCGCGGCGGACCCCTCCGCCTATCCGCATCACATGGAGGAGGGCCTGAAGGTCTGGACCGTCTCCAAGTACTACCTTCCCGCCTGGCCCGGTGGCGGCGGAACCTATGACGACGAGGTCCCGCCCCCCGAGGCCACCCTGATCGAGCGCGCAACCGGGCGCGACGCCGCCACCGGGGCGGATTTCGCCCGGATCGGCGAATGGTCCCGCCTGCGTCATGCCTCGCAAGGAATGGGCCGCTGGCATGATGTGCCGCAGACGGAGTGGCCGCTGCACCTGAAGGCCGGCGAGACCGAGACCCGGATCATCGACGGTCTGCCCGCCACGCTCGGCGATCTGGCGCAGCTTCTGCCCGCCGCCGCGGCCGGGCTGGAGGCCGCCTCCGCCGCCATCGATGCCGCGATGCTCGCCTTCCCGGACCGGACCGCGATCCTGGAGGCGCTTGCCGAAGCGGACGCCGCCCTCGAAGGCGCGGAGGCCGCGATCGCAGGCGATCCGGGCGCCATCTCGTCCCACGGCCATCGCCTCGCCGCGAAGCGGCGGGAGCTCCAGGTCGCCATGATCGAGGCCTCCGGCATCGAGCCCCGCCTCACCGCATCGAGCCCGGTCCTGTCGCCGGGAGGCCGCGCGACACTGACCCTCCGGACCGCCGATCCGCTGACGGACGCCTCAGACCTGACCGCCACCGTGGTCACGCCGGAAGATGTCCATGCCGCGGCAGGGTCCGGCGGCGCGCCAACCTTCGAGTTGACCGCCAGCGAGGACGCCTCCTACAGCCCCCAGTTCACCGAGACCTGGTCGGCCTTGGGGGGCAACGGCGCGATCCATATGCGCCTCAGCACCACGCTCGCCGGCAGGCCCGTGGCCATGCCCCTCGATCCCGAAGAGCCCCTGACCATCGCCCCCGCCGCTCCCTTCGACGCGGAGCCTGCGAACTTTCTCCACCTCCGCGGCAACCCTCCCCGGCCGTTTCGCTTCCGCTATCGGGGCGATGTGTCCGCGGGCGAGACAGAGCTGCCGGACGGCTGGTCCCTCGAGCTGAACGAGGGCCAGGGCGAACTGACGCCCCCCGCGGGTCCCGCCGCGGGCCTCGTCCGCATCGCCCCCCGCACGAACGGCCGCCCGGCCATGCGCGGAACGGTCTCGCGTCATGCGCATACCGGCGCCTTCACCTACCGCGAAGCGGCGGCCCTGCGCGTCCTCAGCCTCGATCTGGACCTGCCGGAGGGCGCGAAGATCGGCTGGATCGGCGGCGGCAGCGACCGGACCGACATGTGGATGCGACGCATGGGCCTCGAGGTCCACGATCTCGACCGGATCGGAGAGGACACCGATCTTTCGGCCTACACCACGCTCGTCATCGGTGTCGTCGCCCTCGCCTCACGGCCGGACGTCCTGGCGCACCTGCCCGCGATTCATGGCTTCGTCCGCGAAGGCGGCACGCTCGTGACCCTCTATCAGCGCCCCGATCAGGGCTGGGATCCCGAAACGGTGCCGCCGAAGCGCCTGAAGATCGGAACGCCCTCCTTGCGCTGGCGCGTCACGGACGAGGCGGCGGACGTCACCGTTCTCGAGCCGGCGCACCCGATCCTCACCACGCCCAACACGATCAGCGACGAGGACTGGACCGGCTGGGAGAAGGAACGCGGTCTCTACTTCGCCGCCGAATGGGACGACGCCTACAGCCCGCTTCTGTCCATGTCCGACGCCGGGGAGGCACCGCTCACCGGCGCCCTGGTCTCGGCCGCGATCGGCAAGGGCCGGCATACACACGTCTCTCTCGTGCTCCATCACCAGCTCGATCGCATGGTCCCCGGCGCGTTCCGCCTTTTGGCCAATATCGTCCGGCCAGAGCGCTAGGTGCCGAACGAGCCGTCCCCCGCCACCGATCGCAACGACCCTGCCATCGGCATCGCATGGCTCCTGACCGACATGGCGCTGGTGACCGGCGTCAACGTTCTGGTGAAGTTGCAGGGGCAGTCCCTTCCTGCCCTGCAACTGGTGTTTCTGCGGGCGCTCATCGGCCTTGCGGTGATCCTGCCGCTCGTGTGGGTCCGGCGGGGGCAGCTGCGGCGGATGACGTCCCCGTGGCGCAATGCCGGGCGTGTGGCGTGCAACGCCGCCGCGCTCAGCCTGACCTTCTACGCCCTGACGCAGTTGCCGCTGGCGCTCGTGAACGCGGTCGGGTTCACCCGGCCCTTCATCGCGATGATCCTTGCGGCGCTGCTCCTCGGAGAAAATATCGCGCGGCGGCAATGGGCGGGCCTTGCGCTCGCGCTCTGCGGTGTCGCGCTGATCGCCGCTCCGGGGCAGACCGCCCTCGGACCGGTCCCGGTGATCGGCCTCGGCGCGGCGGCCCTCGCCGTTCTCTTCGGCGCCATGGCCACGGTCCAGACCCGCGCCCTCCGCCACGAGGGCACCATGGTGATGATGCTGTTCTACACCGCGGGCCTCTGTCTCTTCACCGGCGGTCCTGCGCTCATTCTCTGGGAGCCGGTCGCGCCCGGGTCCTACCTGCCGATCCTCGCCATCGGTCTTCTCGCGCAGATCGCACAACTCTGTTTCCTGCGCGCCTACCGGGCCGCCCGCGCCTCGGTCCTGTCGCCCGTCTCCTATGCCTCGCTCCTCTTCGCGACGGCGGCCGGCTGGATCGTCTTCGGCGAGCGCCCCGGCCTCGTCTTCGCGGCGGGCGGTGTGCTCGTCATCGCAGGCGCCGCCCTGAACCTGCGGCGGCCGGGCGGACGGACATGAGCCGCGCCCGCCCTCAGCCGCAGTAGCTCGTCATCGCCACGGGGAGCAGCGACCAGATCGTGGCAATGAGGCCGACCCACCCGGTCGCCCGGCTCACGAACCGCACGAAGGGCGAGGGCGAGGCGAAGCGGGGCATGTAGAGCGCCCAAAGGATCGGCAGCTGCACGAGGATCGCAGCGGCGTAGGCCGCCACCAGGAGCAGGCGGGGAAGCGGCAGGCCGAACGCCTCCCCGCCGATCCCGAACCCGCAGATCAGACCGTGCAGGCCGTAGACCGCGCTGAACGCCGCCAGCCAGACGAGGGGCGCGATCAGGATGCGGATGATATCCCTCATGACAGCAATCCCGGCAGATGCCCCGCGAGCAGGATCAGCAGGGCGATGGCCGCGAGGTAATCGATCCAGAGGCCGACGATGGGAAGCTCGGCACGCCGCAGGGGCGAGACGAAGCCGCGACGGACCCGCGCGGCGAGGAACGCGACCATCAGCGCGGCGAGCGCCGCGTGGAAGAGCCCGTAGCCGCCGAGAACGAGGAGCGTCGCGCCATAGGCGTGCCCCGTGGGATCTGGCGTGCGCAGCATCATCGCGCCGCAGACCGCCCCGATGGCGAGGATGCCGGCACCCGCGATGGCGAGGAACGGCAGCGGCGCTCCGCTCCGCCGCGCAAGGCGGGCGGCGATTGGCGCGGCCACGATCCCGGCAAGACCGATGCCGAGCTCGAGAGCCGACGGCGCGAGCCATGCAGGCGGCGGCCAGCCGGGCGCCACGGTCCAGAGGAAGGCGAAGCCGAAGAGAAGCGAGCCGAAGAAGGTCGCGTTGGCCGTCAGCAGGAACGTGGTCCCCCACCAGCCCGGCGAACGGGCGACGGACGCGGCATGCGGCACCTCCTGCCCCCGCCCGATGCCCTGCGGCGCGATATCCTCCTTGAGGCCCAGTCCCCACACCCATCTCCAGGCGAGGATCGCGACGCCGATCATCGCAACCGGGATCGTCCAGTAGAATTTCAGCAGAAGCGACAGGAAGAACACCCCCGTCACGGCGGACATGAGGATCGGAAGGCGCGTGTTGGCCGGGTAGATCACGTGGTAATCCGGCCTGCCGCTCGCGATCTCGACGGTCAGCGTCTCCCGCCAGCCATGCCGCGGCACGCCGAGATAGCCCTCCCCCTTGGCCAGGGCGACGCACAGGGCGGGATCCTCGGCGACCGGCTCCCGGCTCGTCACGTGCGGCAGGGACGCGAAGTTGTAGGCGGGCGCCGGGGTCATCATCGCCCATTCCAGCGTCCCCGCCTTCCACGGATTGCGCCGCCCCCGCACCGCGGTCAGGACGTGCAGCACCACGTCGATCAGCAGCACCGCGATGCCGATGGTCAAAACGAAACTCCCGACCGAGGAGATCAGGTTGATCGTCGTCCAGCCGTCCTCTGGCGAATAGGTCGGAATGCGCCGCCGCTGCCCAAGCAGGCCGACCCAGTGCATGGCGAGGAACGTCACGTGGAAGCCCGCGAAGATCAGTCCGAAGGCAAGCTCTCCAAGCCGGAAGAAGCGCTTCCGGCCGGTGAAATGCGGCAGCCAGTAGTAGATGCCGGCGAAGATCGGGAAGACGAACCCCCCGAAGAGAACGTAATGCAGGTGCGCGGTGATGAAGGCGGTGTCGTGCGCCTGCCAGTCGAACGGAACGACGGCGACCATGACGCCGGTCAGCCCGCCGATGACGAAGGTGAAGAAGAAGCCGAGGATGTGCAGCATCGGCAGATGCAGCTCCGGCCGGCCTTTCCACATCGTGCCGATCCACGCGAAGATCTGCACCCCCGTCGGCACCGCCACCAGCGTCGACGCGGCGGAGAAGAAGGCCAGCCCCATATGCGGGATGCCGGTCGTGAACATGTGGTGGACCCAGAGCCCGAAGGACAGGAATGCCAGCGCCACCGCCGCCGCGACGATCCAGCCGTAGCCGAGAAGCGTCGTGCGGCACATCACCGGCAGGACGGTGGAGATCACGCCGGCCGCCGGCAGGAAGATGATGTAGACCTCCGGATGCCCGAAGAGCCAGAAGAGGTGCTGCCACAGGAGACTGTCACCGCCGAGGTCGACCTGGAAGAACGGCAGGCCGAAGGCACGCTCGACCTCCAGCAGCACGGAGCCGAGGATCAGGGGCGGGAACCCCGTCAGGATCATCAGGGCGGTGACGAGGGCATACCAGGCGAAGATCGGCATCTTGTCGAGAGACATCCCGGGCGCGCGGTACTTCAGGATCGAGACGGTCAGCTCCACCGCCGCCGCGATCGCGGAGATCTCCACGAAGGTGATCCCGATCAGCCAGAAATCGGTGTTTATGCCGGGAGAGAAGAGCGGCCCCGACAGCGGCGGATACATGAACCACCCGCCGTCCGGCGCGATGCCGAGCAGCATCGAGACGAGCAGCATCGCCCCGCCAAAGACGTAGCACCAGAACCCGTAGGCGGTGAGCCGCGGGAAGGCGAGATCGCGCGTGCCGAGGATCTTCGGCAGCAGGTAGATCGCCAGCCCCTCGAAGGTCGGGATGGCGAAGAGGAACATCATGATCGTGCCGTGCATGGTGAAGATCTGGTTGTAGATCTCCGGCCCTGCGAACGCCGAATGCGGCGTCGCGAGCTGCGCCCGGATCAGCATCGACAGGATGCCGCCCACGATGAAGAAGAAGAACGCCGTCACGAGGAACATGCGGCCGAGGTCGGTGTGGTTCACGGTGGAGAACCAGCCGCGGAAGCCGCGCTCGGACGCCCAGATCTCGGTCAGCCTGCGGTGACGCTGGAGTGCGTTCATTGAGTTTCGCCTCTCAGGAAGGCCTCCCAGCCATCCGCGTCATGCGCGGTGACGGCGAAGGTGAAGCTGTCGTAGCCCGGGCCGCTGAACTCGGCGCTGACGCCCTCGTAGGTGCCGGGCGCGTCCGCCTCGATCCGCAGGACGTTGACGTAGCCCGGGATCGCGTCGAGCTTGCCGGCAAGGCGCGGAACCCAGAAGCTGTGGATGACGTCCGTCGTGGTGATGGCCACATCGACCGGACGCCGGGCGGGAATGTGCAGGACGCCCTCAGTCGCGCGGCCCGGCGCATCCTCGTAGCTGAACGTCCAGGCGGACAGGCGCCCTTCTGCGCCGACGCGAACGACGTCGTCCGTTTCCCGCGGCAGCAGCCTCTCCCCCACCACCAGCCCGTAGGCGAGGAGCGCGGCGAGGACGACCATCGGGAAGACGAGCCCGAGCCCGACGATCCAGATCCTGACCCGGCTGCCTTCGCTCCCCGCCCTGCCGCGGCGCAGGAAGGGCAGGACGAGGAGCGTCATCACGAGAGCGAAGATCAGGGCCGCGCCACCCAGCATCACCCACCAGAGCTGCGCAATCGTCCGGGCCGCGGGCCCCGCCGGGTCGACCGTCGAGAGGACTCCCCCGCAACCGCCGAGCGCTGTAAGCGTTAGGGCGGCGAGAAGCGGGGCAGGGAAGGGTTTCAGATGGCGGCGGACACGACCGACAGAGCGCGCGACGAACATGAGGAACTGATCGACCCGATCGCCGAAAGGCCGGGTTTCGATGAGACCCAGTCGAGGATTGCGGTGCTCGGACACCCGATCCACGCGATGAGCGTGGCCTTTCCCGTGGCGCTGACCTTCTGCGCCCTCGGGGCGGACATGCTCTACTGGTGGACGGGAGATACGTTCTGGGCCCGCGCCGCGCTCTGGGCTGCCGGAACCGGCTTCCTGTTCGGCATGCTCGCCGGCTTTTCCGGAACCGCGGAATTGTTGCTCGTCTCCGGCATCCGCGCCCGCGCGCCGGCCTGGACCCACTTCATCATTGCGGTGACACTCCTCGCGCTCCTCGGCGCGAACTGGGGCCTGAGGCTCTACGGCTTCGAGGACGCGGTCCTGCCCTACGGCATCCTCATGTCGGCTCTGTGCGTCTGCGTCGTGGGGTTCACGGGATGGCATGGTGGCAAACTTGTCTTCGATTACCGGCTCGGCACGTCGAAGGGCAGCTGACCGCCCCTCGGCTCGAGCAGCCAGTCGGGGAACGTAAGCCAGTCGAAAGCCGGCTTGGCGAGAACGATGAAGAGGATCGCGACAGCCGGGATCGCCACGGCGAGGCCCGGCAGCACCGGGTGCGGCGGCTTGTGGTGTCCGGGCTCCTCGGCCACGCGCACGAGGATGTAGCCGATCCATGCATGAGCGACGACGAGCAGCGCGACGAAGGCGAGCTTGGCGAAGAGCCACGGAACGAAGACCTCCCGCAAGAAGATCAGCCACGTCCCCGCGATCACCGCGATCACGGCGGCGGGGGTCACGAAGCTCGTGTAGGTGATATGCGTCGCACGGCGGATGATGCGGTAATCCTCCGCCAGCATGTTCGGATCGGCCCGCGCCAGCATGAACGGCAGGACCAGAAGCCCCCCGCACCAGAGCGAGAGGGCCGCGATGTGCAGCGCTTTGAAGATCGGCACGAGGTTTACGACCCAGTCTACCACGCGCGGTTGTCTCTGAGGCCGGCCCAGCTCTGCCGCGCCAGAACGATGGCGGTCGCGGCGTAGGGCAGCCCCGCGGGCACCCACATGATGAGCCCGCCGAGCTGCTGATCGCGCAGCGGTGTCAGGCCCCAGTCGAAAGGTGCGACGGCATGGGCCGCGTAGAGCGCATCGGGCGCGAAGGTCAGCACCGCACCCAGCATCCCCATCTGGGCGAAGGATGCGACGACGAAGACCAGCCGCTCCACCGGCGCGCCATCGGACGCGATGACCGAATGCCAGAACCAGACGGCGCTTCCGAGAAGAGTGATCTGCATCAGCCAGTAGACCGCCACGTTGGACAGGGCGAGGTCGTAGGCCGCGGGGGCGTGCCACGCCCAGAGGATGAGGGTCGAAACTGCGAAGGGCATCGCGATTCCGCCCAGCGCCCGTCCGCCCAGCGCCACGGCCAGAAGCGGCGCGGCCCCAGCGACGAGAAGAACATGATGCACGACCCGCGCGGAGAAGAGCGCAGCGGAGAGGGCGCAAAGGGGAGAAACGAAGGCGACGATCAGAACGGCAACGGCCGCGAGACCGGCGGGCTCCCGCCTCACGGCAATCGTAAGGATGACGAGCGCGATCAGCAGGAGGGGATCGAGGTTCCAGCTTGTCCAGATGTCAGCCGGAAACGGCGGCGGGCCGCAATAGGTCCTGTCCAACACTGCGTGCGCCCCTGAAATTCGCTCACCACCCGCTCGCGTAACGATTGAATGCGGGGGCGGTTCCCCCATGCGCCGGATACTTGTCACACCCTGTGCGTAATGGAAATGGCGGGCACATTGCCCCGTCGCGCATGAGGCGCGGCCTTGGTACCCCGCGGGCCGCAGGGAAAGAAGTCGTTTCTGCGCGCCGGGACGTGCGCCACCAGCAATCTGACCTGTCACGTCTGGGCGGGATGAACGCGCCGCGACTCGTCCAGAACCTCCGCGGAATGGCAGGCCTCCGATCTCCGACACCCGTACTCATCATGGGCGGATCGGTCTTGAGGCGAAGGCGCCCGTCGCGGTGACCGCACCTCGCCCCATCCCTCATCGCCTCGTCTTTTCCCTTGGGGAACGCGCCCGGAGTTGGTATCCAACGGGACACAGGCACGCCGCCCGGGAGACAAGAATGACCGACGCATCCGCACCGCTTCTGAAAGAGGAGGAGCTCGTCACCCTCGCCTGCCGCGCCTTCGAGGCACAGGGCGTCGCACGGGACCGCGCCCGCGTGACCGCGCAGATCCTCGCCCTCGGCGACATGATGGGCATCCACACGCACGGCCTTCTGCGCGTCGTGAATTACTGCGAGCGGATGAGCCTCGGTGGCATCGACGTCGACGCGGAGCTTGAGATCGAGACCCTCGCCCCCGCCCTCGCCCGCGTGGACGGGCATGCCGGCCTCGGGCCCGTCACCGGCATCACCGCGCTGGAGCTGACCATGGAGGCCGCGCGCAAGACCGGCATCGCCGCGACGTTCTGCAAGGGCTCCAGTCATTTCGGCGCCATCGCGCCCTATTCCCTCCTCGCCGCGGAGCAGGGGTTCGCCTCGATCATCGCGACCAACGCCTCCGTCACCATAGCGCCGACCGGCGGGTCCGAGGCGCGGCTCGGCAACAACCCCATCGGCTTCGGCTTCCCGGATCCCGGCGGCGATCCGGTCCTCATCGACATGGCGATCTCCGTCGCCGCACGGGGCAAGATCCGCGCGGCGCTCAAGGAGGGCAAATCGATCCCCGAGGACTGGGCGACGGACCGCGACGGCCGCCCGACGAGCGACCCCGCCGAGGCGCTCAAGGGCTTCCTGCAACCGATGGGCGGGCACAAGGGCTACGGCCTGTCCCTTGCGGTGGACATGCTCTGCGGCGTGCTGTCGGGCGCGACCTACCTGACCCATGTAAGCTCATGGGTGGATCACCCCGAGGCGCAGCAGAAGATCGGACATGTCTTCATCCTGATCGACACGGGCAAGCTCGGTTCGCCCGACTGGCTGGCGAAGCGGATGCGGGATGCCACGTCGCTCCTGCGCGAGACGCCTGCGAGCGATCCGTCCCGCCCGGTCATGGTTCCGGGGGATCGCGAGCTGGCACGGCTCAGCGCGGCGCGGACCGAGGGCGTAAGGCTGGACGCCTCTCTGGTGGAAGAGATCAGGGCGCTCGGCGCGGGGGCCTAGCCCGGCGAGCGTCGATCACGCCCCCCTGGCCGGGACAACTCGCCGCCTTGCCCGCCCCGAAATCCGGGCGCACATCTGAGACACTCACGCAGTCACGGAAAGCCAGTCCCATGCCACGGTCCCTGCCCCTTCTCGCCACCCTTCTTCTTCTGCCTGCCGGCATCGCGGGGGCGCAGGAGGAGGGCGATGCCGCTGCCGGAGAGAAGATCTTCGCGCGCCGCTGCGTCTCCTGCCACGTGATCCAGACGCCGGAGGGCGAGACCCTCGCCGGGCGGAACGGAAAGATCGGGCCGAATCTCTACGGCATCGCGAACGACCAGGCCGGCACGCGGGAGGACTTCAAGTACGGCAAATCCCTCGTCGAGGCCGGCGCCGAACACGGCCTCCACTGGGGCGCCGCCGAGATGATCCCTTATCTTCAGGATCCGACGGGCTACCTGCGCGAGGTGACGGGCGACGGCCGGGCGAGAAGCAAGATGTCCTTCCGCCTGCGAAAGGAACAGGAGGCGGCGGACGTCTACTCTTTCCTCCTCTCGCTGGACCCCGAGGATGCAGCTTCGGATACGGACAACTAGATGCCCTGGACGGTCTTTCTTCTCTTCCTCATCGCCTGCGCCGCGGCCGCCTCGACCGGCTCCATCTTCAAGCCGGGGACGTGGTATCAGGAGCTGGCAAAGCCGTCCTGGACGCCGCCGAACCTTGCCTTCCCCATCGTCTGGCCGATCCTCTACGTGATCATCGCCTGGGCGGCGGCCCGCGTCGCGGTTATGCCGGGCACGGCGCATGCGGTGGGCTTCTGGGCGATCCAGATCGCCCTCAACACGCTCTGGACGCCCGTCTTCTTCGGCGCGCACCGCATGGGCACCGGTGCCGTCGTCATCGGTGTTCTGTGGGTCGCCGCCCTCTGCACCTGCATCGCCTTCTGGAGGCACGACACGTTGGCGGGTGCGCTGATCCTGCCCTATCTCGCCTGGCTGACCTACGCCTTCGCGCTGAACGTCGCGATCCTGCGCCTGAACTGACGGCCCGGCGAGAGCATCGGCCGGGCGAAAGCGTCTATCCGCTCCGCCCGGCCGCGACGCCAGGCGCCTTCAGATCTGCCGCGGCGTCCACGTCCCGAAGCGTCTCCAGCATCGCCACCCGTCGCCCCTCCAGCGTTTGAAGCGTGTCCTCTAAAGCGTGGGAGGTGGACCAGCGGACCTTGCCGAACGCGCCGATCGGCAACCCGCGCCGGGCGCTCCGACCGATCAGCCAGTAGCCGCCATCGCTCGCCGGGCCGATCGCGACATCCGCCGCGCGCATGACCCGGAACGCCTCGGCGACGTGGCGCCGGTCCAGCGCTGGGATATCACCGCCGACGACGATTACGGGGCCAGTCCCGTCCGCCAGGATCCGGGCCATGCGAGCACCGAGATCGCCGCGCCCCTGGGGGCGGCGCGGCAGATGGGCCGGAAAGACGCGGGACGCGAGCGCCCCGTCCGGCGCCACGGCAAGCTCGAGGTCCCAACGGGGATCGGACAATCGCCGCAGCACGCGGGCAATCTGCCGCCGCATCCACCACGCCGCCTCGATCCGCCCGATGTCCCGCGCGAGGCGCGTCTTGACCCGGCCCGGCCGCGGCTCCTTGAGCATCAGGACGACGCGGGGCCGCGCGCTCACAGCTCCAGCGCCATGCTCCGATGCGCGATGCCGGAATCATCGTAGATCTCGCCATGGGCGGTGAAGCCGAGCCGCTCGTAGAACGGGATCGCCGGAACCTGCGCCCCGAGGATCACCCGCACGATACCGGGCGTGCTTCGGAGCTTCGCCAGTGCAGCGCGGGTCATCGCGGCGCCGGCGCCGGTACCGCGGCGCTCCTTGAGGACGCAAACCCGCTCCAGCTTGCCCGCATCCCCGACGATCCGCACCCGCATGGCGCCGACCGGGCGCCCGTCCTCGCGCGCGAGGAAATGCATCGCCTCGCCGTCCCGGCCGTCCCTGTCCTGCTCGATGGTCACCTTCTGCTCACCGATGAACACCTCGTGACGGACCGCGAAACACGCCTCGAGATCCGCCTCCTCCGTCGCCTCGACGATCTCGACACTCATGATACGAACTCCCTTGCAATACGGGTGAAGACGCGGGCGAGGGTCTCGATCTGCTGAACGTCGACGCGCTCGTCCGTCTGGTGCATGGTCAGCCCCACGAGGCCGAACTCGACGACCGGGCAATGCGCCCGGATGAACCGCGCGTCGGAGGTGCCGCCACCGGTGGACAGGACGGGAATGACCTTCGTCTCGTCGGCGACGATGCGGGCCACGATGTCCGAAAGCTCGCCCGGAGGCGTGAAGAACGATTCGCCCGAAATCCGCGCCTTGAGCGTGATCTGGAGGCCGTGGGCCTGTGCCACCTCGTCCCCGATCCCGCGCATCCTTTCGGTGAGGGAGGCGCCGCTGTGCAGATCGTTGAAGCGGATATTGGCGCGGACGGCGGTTGCGCCGGGAATGACATTCGTCGCCAGGTTGCCGGTATCGATGCCGGTCAGGGCGAGCGTCGAGGGGTCGAAATGCTCGGACCCTTCATCGAGCCTGAGCGTGGCGAGGCGGTGGGCAAGCTCGGCGGCGCCGTCCACCGGGTTCTTCGCGCGGTGCGGATAGGCGACGTGGCCCTGAACGCCCTTCACAGTGAACACAAGGTTGAGCGAGCCCCGGCGGCCGATCTTGATCATCTCGCCCATGATCTCCGGGCAGGAGGGTTCGGCCACGATGCAGGCGGTCATGCTTTCCCCCGCCTGTTCCATCCAGTCGAGGATCGCGAGCGTTCCGTCCCGGCCCGGTCCCTCCTCGTCCCCGGTGATCAGGAGTGAAAGTGCGGTGTCCGGCGGCAGGTCCTGCCCGGCCTCCACGGCCGCAGCGACGAAGGCTGCGACGCCGGATTTCATGTCCGTCGCCCCGCGACCGTAGAGCACGCCGTCCCGGATCTCGGCGCCAAAGGGATCGCAGGACCACTCGGCCTCGTCACCGACCGGGACCACGTCCACATGCCCGCCGAAAGCCAGCGTCCGGGCCGCGCCCTTCGGTCCCTTGCGGGCATAGAGGTTCGGCACGCCGCCCCTGTCGCAGCGATGGCACTCGAAGCCCGCGGCCTCGAGGATCGGCACCAGGATGGCGAAGGTTCCGGCCTCCTCCGGCGTGACGGAGGGGCACCGGACGAGGTCGGCGGTGAGGCGTACGGGATCTACGGTCTGGCTCATGGGGAGCGGCGTAGCGCGTTCGTGATACCGCCTCAAGCTCGCGCCGCGCCTCAGTCGGGGTCGGCGGGCGCCGCGGTCTGCTGTCCACCGTCATCGCCCTCCGAGGCGAAACTGCCTTCGACGAAGAGGATCCCGCCCAAGAGCGCGCCCAGGAGGATCACCCAGGCGCCGAGCATCCAGACCCGGGATTGGCCGGCCTTCGCGTCATCCGACAGCCAGCGATGCGGGCGGATGCCGCGCCACATGAAGACGGCCTGCGCAGCGAGGTTGATGGCGACGATGTTGGCGATGACCGTCACGGCCGCCCGCCCCGCCTGATACCACGCGCCCGATCCCACGAGCAGCCCCATCGCCGCGATGGGCGGCAGGAGCGCCGCGGCGACCATCACGCCGACGAGGGCGGAGGCCTGCCCCTGCACCACCATCAGCGCGGCGGCGACCCCGGAGGCCAGCGGCAGCGCGGCGGTGGTGAGCCCGAGGGGTTCGGAAAAGTTCACCATCGAATCGTCGATCTGAAGCGGCAGGACCGTCCCCATCACCGCCGACACCGCGATGGCGACACCGAGCCCGGCCCCCAGCGCCCGAAGGCTGATGAGGAGCAGCCGGCGGTTGCCGAGCGCCGCCCCGAAGGCAAAGGCGAGGATCGGTCCCAGGAGCGGCGCGATCACCATCGCCCCGATCACCACGGCGACCTGTCCGCTGGTCAGTCCGATCGCGGCCACGAAGGCGGCCGCGGCCGTCAGGATAAGGAAATCCCAGGTCAGGAGAGCGTTGTTCAGCACGTCGTCGTAGATCTCGGCACGGGCGCTCGAGGTCTCGGTCTGTTCGAGCCGCTCCTGCTCCTCCTCGTTGTCGATCTGCGGAAGGACGCTCTCGAGCGCGAGGGTCACGAGCCGGAACTGGTTTTCCTCGAACCTCTCGGAGAGTTTGTCCTGAAGCACCTGGGAGCGGCTTTCGTGCAGCACGACGTAATACTGGACGATGTCCTCGCCGCTCTGCGCCTCCGAGCGCCACCAGGTGCGCGGCTCGATCTCATCGATCACGTCCTCGACGCCGTCCGAGCGATCCGGAGCGACGTTGAGCATCAGCATGCGATAGGCCAAGGCGTCAGTCCTCGTCGCCGAAGAACGGCGTCATCTGGGCGACGATGACCGCGTTCTCTTCGAGCGCCCGCGCCATCAGCCCGCGCTCCTCGCCGGAGATCTCGTGGCCCTCGGCCAGCCGTTCGTCGAGCGTTCCGTAGCCGGAGACATCGAGGGGGGCGAGATCCGCCTGCTTGAGGGTCGCCACGGTCTCCCGCACCGCCTCCGCTTCGTCCACGCCGGAGGCGAAGCACATCAGCGCGGCCCCCGTGGCCCCGTCCGGAAGACCGTCGCCGGACTTGCGTCCGACCTCCACCAGAAGCGTGAAGACCTGCTGCTCGCGCTTCGCCATGAGTGCCCTTCCGAAATTGTGACGGCCCTTCTATCGGGCGGTGGAGACGGGGGTGCAAGTCACAGGAGCGTCCAGTGTTCCGGCAGCACCGGCGAGGCACGCCCGTCCACGCGCCACTCCCCCGGCGCGACCACGGCCCCGCCCGACAAAAGCCCGCCCCAGAGGGAAAAGGTCGAGTTCGCCGTCACCCCGCCGGATGCGCCCGCCATGAGGGCGAGGTCTTCCAGCGTGGACGTCGCCGGGCTCGTCTCGATACTGAACCCCTCCGGCATCGTCTCCAGCGCCGCCGGCGGGTCGTCCGAACAAAGGATCCACCGGGCCTTTCCGTTCGCCTCCTCGTAGGCCGACATCGCGGCCCCGTACCAATCAGGCCCGAGCAGGCGGAACTTCCGGGCAAATTTCTTGCTCAGATAATCGCCCCGGCGGACGTGGAGGAAGGCATAGCGCCCTTCGGGAGCCCTGTACCGCGCGGCCAGACGCGCCCGCACGGCAGGCAGGATGTCCGGCAAGGCGGGGGCCATAAGGCGCGTATCGAAGGATATGTCCTTGATATAGAGGGGGGCGGCGAGGGTCGCCGCATCCTCCGTCCTGCTCCAGTATGCGTCCCACACGGGCAGTCCGAAGCGGGTCTCCCGCCCTGTCAGACCCTTGCGCAGTCCGTCCGTCACGGTGGTCCACCGGCCCTGGCGGCACAGATTTCGGTAGAGGTGGTCAGGCACGAGCGCCGTCAGTTCCTCCGCCCGAGCCGTGGTCTTGTCGCCATGGGTCGCCCCGAACCAGCTCAAGTCCAGGTCGAGCGGCACGCCAAGACGGCGCGCGATGGCATAAGCCGCTCCGAACTGGAGAAGCTGATTCCCGAGGCCGAACGAGATCTGGGCAACGATCCTCGCCTCAGCCATCTCGGATGAGAACCCAGTCCGGCGGCAGGATCGGCGAGCGCTTCTTGATGCGCCAGACTTCGGGCGCCACCACCGGCCCCCCTTCGCTCAGGAGGCCACCCCAGAGGGAGAAGGTGGAATTGGCGGTCACGCCGCCTCGCGCGGCCGCCATCACCGCAAGATCTCCGAGGGTGTCCGTGGCCTGGCTGACCGTGACGTCGAAGCCGCCCGGCAGCATGTCCAGCGCGTCGTAAGGCTCATCGGAACAGAGGACCCACCGCGTGGGACCTGTGATCTCCTCGTAGGCCCGCATCGCCCTGCCGTACCAGTCGGGCCCGAGGGAAACGAACCCCTTGGCCACTTCGGGCGTCCGGTAATCGCCGAGACGGACATGGACGAACGCCCGGTCCTCCCGTGGCGCCATGCGGGCCGCGAACAGACGCTCCCGGATCGCAGGCAACAGCTCCGGCAGGCAGGGCGCCATGATCCGGGTGTCGGTGCAGACGCGCCGCGCGTAGACGGGGGCCGCGATCGCATCGGCCTCCTCGAGTTCAGCGGGGTTGGCATCCCAGATGGGCAGACCGAAGCGCGTCTCCCGTCCCGTCAGCATCTTGCGAAGCCGATCGAGCCGCTTGTCGATCGGCCCGTAATAGCGAGTCCGGCGATAGAAGCTCTCCGGAATGAGCGCGGTCAGTTCCTGCGCCCGGCCGGTCTCGCCGGCACGCTCCTTCTTCGCGTGCCAGGTCAGGTCGAGATCGAGGGGAACGCCCAGGCGCTTCGCGATCGCATAGGCCGTCCCGAACTCGAGAAGCTGGTTCCCGAGCCCGGAGACGATCTGCGCGATGACGGCCTTGCCCAAGCGTCCCTCAGTCCCGCAGGAGTTCGTTGATGCCGGTCTTGGCGCGGGTCTTTTCGTCCACGCGCTTCACGATCACCGCGCAATAGAGGTTCACGCCGCCCTTGGAGGGCAGGGAGCCGGAGACGACGACGGAATAGGGCGGGACCTCGCCATAGGAGACTTCTCCCGTCTCGCGGTCGAAGATCTTGGTGGACTGGCCGAGATAGACACCCATGCCGAGCACGGAGCCCTCGCGCACGATCACCCCCTCCACGACCTCGGACCGGGCGCCGATGAAGCAGTTGTCCTCGATGATCGTCGGCTCCGCCTGAAGCGGCTCGAGCACGCCGCCGATGCCGACGCCGCCGGACAGGTGAACGCCCTTGCCGATCTGGGCGCAGGACCCAACCGTGGCCCATGTGTCCACCATCGTGCCCTCGTCGACATAGGCGCCGAGGTTCACGAAGGAGGGCATCAGCACGACGCCGGGGGCGATGTAGGCGGACTTGCGGACGATGGCGTTCGGGACGGCGCGGAAGCCGGCGTCGCGCCAGCGGTTCTCGCCCCAGCCGGCGAACTTGCTGTCCACCTTGTCCCACCAGCCGCCGCCTTGCGGGCCGCCGGGCTGCTGCTCCATGTCGCGAATCCGGAAACCGAGGAGCACGGCCTTCTTGGCCCACTGGTTCACCGTCCAGTCGCCGCCGTCACCGCGCTCGGCGACCCGCAGGCGTCCGCTGTCCAGCGCTTCGAGCGTGGCCTCGATTGCCTCGCGCGTCTCGCCGCCCGTGGTGGGGGTGATGTCGGCGCGGGCATCCCATGCCGCCTCGATCGCCCGTTCGAGATCTGCGTGTCCCATCGCTCCGCTCTCCTCTGGCCTCGGTCCGGCGGAGGCTATAGACCTTGGCTCCCGGGCGCGCAACGCGAGCCCGCGCCTCCCGGAGCAGTGCAGGGGACGAACCATGACAGACCGCCACGACAGACAGAGCGGCTTCCGCGACGCCGGCGAGGACATCCGGACCTCTCGCGGCGTGCCGGACACGCCGCAGACCCGCGCGCCGGCCTATCGGCTCGCATTTGCCGACGACGAGTTCCTCTGCCGGGACGAACTGCGCCCCGTCCGGCTCCAGCTCGAGCTCCTCAAGCCGGAACTTGCCATGAGCGAGGCGGGCGTCGAAAGCACCGTCGTGCTCTTCGGCGGCGCCCGCGTTCCGCGCCCGGCGAGCGAAGACGAGGAGGTCGAGGCGACCGGCATGGCGCGCTGGTACCGCGTCGCGCGGCTCTTCGCCCAGGCGGTGACGGAGCGCTCGATGAAGACCGGCGGCCGCGAGGAGGTGATCTGCACCGGCGGCGGGCCGGGCGTCATGGAAGCGGGCAACCGCGGTGCGGAGGAGGCCGGCGGCAAGTCCATCGGCCTGTCCATCGTGCTGCCGCACGAACAGGCGCCGAACGCCTATGTCTCCCCCGAGCTGTGTTTCAACTTCCACTACTTCGCCGTCCGGAAGATGCACTTCCTGATGCGCGCGAAGGCGGTCGCGGTCTTCCCCGGCGGCTTCGGCACGCTGGACGAGACCTTCGAGACGCTGACATTGATCCAGACCGGCCGCATGAAGCGCGTACCCGTCCTGCTGTTCGGTCGGGAGTTCTGGGAAAGCGTGGTGAACTTCGACGCTCTGGTGAAGGCCGGCACCATCGCCGAGGCCGATCTCGACCTCTTCCGCATCGTGGAGACGGCCGAAGAGGCGCTCGAGGCGATGGACGGATGGGAAGGCGCCGGCACGAAGCGCAGCCACGTTCCCGGACGGACCTGACCCCTGCGGGCGCGCTCGGCCGGTGAGTGCGCCGGCGGAGCGGCGCCCTGAGCGGCCTACCCCCTCGGTCCGGCGGCGGGCCCCGGCATTTCCGGCATCGGACCTCGTTCGAGATAGGTGCCGAGAGCGACGTAGCTGTGCGTCGAACGCACCCCTTCGATGTCCTGTATCCGCAAGAGGAGCCTTTCCAGCCCCGCCGGACCGCTGCACCGAAGCTTCAGGATCAGGCACGCGTCCCCGGCAACCGTGTGGATCTCTTCCACATCGGCCAGGCTGCGCAGCGCTTCTATCGGAGCCGTCATGCCCCAGCCCTCGGTCATGACGTGAACGAAGGCGAGGAGCGGGCATCCGATCCGTTCGCCATCAAGCCGTGCGACGGTCTGGCGAATGACGCCGTCACGCCGCAGACGTTTGACGCGTTCGTGGACCGCGGGCGGAGACAGATGAACAGCCTCGGACAGCTCGGCGTAGGAGCGATCCGCCCGCTCGGCCAGAAGCCTTAACAGCATTCGGTCGATCCGGTCGAGTCCGGACGGATGGGAGGTGGATGTTCGAATGCCCTTCGTTTCTGCCATTCCGAACCCCGCTTTTCCTTGAACCGGTGGAGATCGCCACGCGATCATGCCGTATGTCATACAGCAATACCCCGACCGAGACGAACCACCTTCTATTCCGGCTGCGCGTTCCCGTCCTCCTGATGGGCGTGATGATGGTGGGCGCGAACTCGTTCGTTCTCAGCCCGATCCTGTCCAACGTCGCGGCGGGTCTCGCCGCAGAGCCCGCGCAGGTGGCATGGGCGATCTCCGCCTTCGGTGGAGCCACGGCCCTCTCCGCGCTCGGCTTCGCCACGGCGATCGACCGATGGCCCGCCGGCCATGTCCTGGGGAGCGGGGCGCTCCTTCTGGCCGTGGCGCAGGCTCTGAGCGGCATGAGTGCGGGGTGGGTCTGGCTCTGCGCGGCGCAAACCGTTGCCGGGCTCGCGACAGGCGTCCTGCTGCCCGGTGCCTACGCAACCACCGCCGCGACCGCGCCGGAGGGCCGCGCGCCCGCCCGGCTGGGCGTCGTGATGACGGGATGGGCGGTCTCCCTGGTTCTGGCAGTGCCCCTGGCGGCGTTCGTCGCGGAGCATTCGGGGTGGCGGATGGTCTACGCCCTGCTCTCGGGGGCATCCCTGCTGACGGCGGTGGGACTGTTCGTGACCTTGCCCCGTATCGTCAAAGCCGCCTCCATCCGCACCGGCCCCATTCAGGCTGCCAAGCTTCCGGGGGTGGCGACCCTTCTGGTGATCATGTTCGCCTACATGACGGCATTCTACGGCAGCTTCGCATTCTACGGCGAGGGCTTGCGAAACGCCTTCGGCATGGATGCCCAGGGCGCAGGGCTGTTCGTCCTAGCCTACGGGATTGGTTTCGGAGCGGCCGGCATGGGGCTGGGATTCGTGGCGCCGCGAATTTCCAGAGGCTACATGCTCGCCATCTTTCTCTGCCTCGTGGTGAGCTACGCGGGGTGGCGCTTTGCACTGACGTCGTCGGTACTGGCATTCCTCGCCGCCATCGTCTGGGGCGGGTTGAACCAGCTGGGGCTGAATGCCCTCGTGGTCTCCCTCAACCGGCAGGCACAGGCGGCGCGCGGCGCAGTGATGGGCCTCAACAGCGCTGTCACCTACTCGGCCGTCTTCGCAGGACCCGCGATCATGGCGCCGCTCTATACCGCCTTGGGGTTTGCAGGCGTCACCCTCGTCTCCGCGATGTGCGTGTCCGCCGGGGCCGTGCTCGCCTGGCGATCCTTCTGAGCGGCCCGTGAGTCGGAGCAGGCGTGCACGGGACGGGGTGCAGGGAGCGATCCGTCCCGCCGCCTCGTCAGAAGAGCCCGGTTCCGTCCGTTGCGACATACCCGTGCAGGGTCCGCCAGCCGGCCTCCCCGTTGATCGTCTCGAGAAGAACGCGGTCGATCACGCCGGACAGGTCGGACCCCTTCGCCGTCCCGAAGCCGATCATGACCGGATCGAGAACGGTGGCCTGGACGTCGAAGCTGAAGCCGCCGTCGTCGATGCTCGCCTCCAGCCCGAGCCGCTCGCCGGCGGCGATCTCGATATCGCCCGCGTCGAGCGCCTCCAGCATCAGGGTCATGTCGGTGTAGGGGCGCAGGTCGTCCACCCGGTCTTCGAGGAACGCCTCGGCGTTGCTGCCTTCGATCACGCCGATGGTGCGGCCGGGAAGATTCTCGGACAGGTTCGTGCCGCCGGTATCGGCCAGCGTCACGATGGTGGCCGTCAGGGCGGAACTCACGGCAAGACCGACGAGCATCCAGAGCATCGCGACGGCCCGCCCGGTAAAGGTGATCGGCGCCTTGTCCCCGTAGCCGATGGTCGTCAGCGTCACGCCGGCCCACCAGAACCCGTCCCCGAGGCCCCGGAGCGGCCTGCGGCTGAACATCTCCTCGTTCTTGCGCCGCTCGATGGCCCAGAGAACGGCGCCGACGGCCAGCAGAAGCGCGGACAGGGCGAGCACGACGCGCAGGAAATCGAGGGAGAGCAACCCCGTCACGACGGGCAGGATCGATGAGCGCTCCGGCGTCGCGAGGCCAAGCTTGGCGGTATGGATCGGGAGGGACACATCGATCCGGTCGAGCACGGACAGCGAGGCCGGGACCGGCATGGCCAGATCGACATCGCCCGCTTCCACGGCCCCGACGATCTCGGAGGGATCAAGCGGGACGAGATCGTAGGCCACGCCCTCCCGCTCGGCGATCAGCCGCCAGATCTCGGGTGCCAGACCCATCCAGGCCTCGTCACCGGTCTGGGTGGCGTAGGGCGCCATCTCGGTCACGCCGACGCGGACGGGCCGGTCTGCCCGGCCACTATCCTCCTGCGCAGCGGCCATGCCGGCAAGGCCCAGAAGGGCAACGACGATCAGCGCAAAACGCATGCAACCGGCCCTCAGGATGCCGCCGCCTCGGCGCCGGGCCGCGCCCGCTTCGCACGTTCGCTCGCGCTCTTGAGCTGGCCGCAGGCGGCCATGATGTCCTCCCCGCGCGGGGTGCGGATCGGGCTGGCGTACCCGGCCTTGTAGACGATGTCGGCGAAGGCGCGGATCCGGTTGTTGGACGAGCGCCCATAGGGCGCGCCGGGCCAGGGGTTGAACGGAATGAGGTTGATCTTGGCCGGGATGCCCTCGATCAGCTTCACGAGCCGCCGCGCATCCTCGTCGCTGTCGTTCACGCCGTCGAGCATGACGTATTCGAAGGTGATCCGCTCGCTGTTCGAAAGCTTGGGATAGGCCTTCAGGGCCGCCAGCAGCTCCCCGATATTCCACTTCTTGTTGATCGGCACGAGCGTGTCGCGCACCTCGTCCGTCGTCGCGTGGAAGGAGACGGCGAGAAGGCAGCCGATCTCCTCCGCCGTCCGCGCGATGGCGGGGACGACGCCGGAGGTGGACAGCGTGATGCGGCGGCGGGAGAGGCTGATGCCCTCGCCGTCCATCGCGATCTTCATCGCGTCCCGCACGTTCTCGAAATTGTAGAGCGGCTCCCCCATGCCCATCAGCACGACATTGGACAGGAGCCGCTGCTCGTCCTTCGGCTGACGGCCGGGCTCGGGCCATTCGCCGAGATCGTCCCGCGCCAGCATGATCTGTCCCACGATCTCGCCGGGGGTCAGGTTGCGCACGAGGCGTTGGGTGCCGGTATGGCAGAACGAACAGGTGAGCGTGCAGCCGACCTGGCTGGAGATGCAGAGCGTCCCGCGGGACTCTTCGGGAATGTAGACCGTCTCCACCTCGTGCCCCCCGGCGATGCGGACGAGATACTTCCGCGTCCCGTCGGAACTGACCTGGCGGCTGACGATCTCCGGGATCTCGATGGTGAAGTGCTCGGCAAGCTCGGCACGGTAGGCCTTCGCGAGGTTGGTCATCTCGCCAAAGTCCCGCACGCCCTTCTGGTAGATCCACTGCCAGAGCTGGCCGGTGCGCATCTTCGCCTGCTTCTCGGGGGTGCCGGCGGCGATGAGCGCCTCCCTCAGGCCATCGCGCGTCAGGCCGACGAGGTTCAGCCGTTCGCCGGCCTCCACCTTGCGGGGGATGGTCAGGACGTCCTGAGTGATCGGCGTGGTGACAGTCATGGCGGCACATCCCCGGATGGGCCCGGAAGGGCGGTTGCGAAGCGGGTTACATAAACGATTTGACGCGCCGAGTCCAAAGAGGATCGGCGCGCGAGCCGCACGGGATGCGGCGGTGTCAGCGATAATGCGGGGCGTTCAGGCGCCCCGCCCCGGACCGGGCGCTACTGGTTGCAGCGGGTTTCGGCTTCCTGCATCGCGGCCGTGAAGCCCATCAGCGAGAAGGTGTCCTGCGTCTGCGTCCCGCGGCTGGAGCGCGCCGTCAGCTGAGCTTCCGCCCCGCGGCGGAGCGAGGCCATGATCGCGGCGTCGTCCTCGGCGGAGGCGGGCCAGGCCCACTCCCCTTCGGTGAAGAGCTCGTAAGTCGTCCCGCCGATATCCATGCTCACGGTGGAGCCGTTGGCGAACGGGTATCCACCCGTGAAGCTGATCTCGCCGTCGCCGGCACCGGGCCGGAACGTGACGAAGAGGAGGATGTCCCCGCGGCGCACGGCCACGACCTGCCCGTCCCGCGAGTTCACCGTCTCCTTGGGCGCCGAGACGCCCCAGCATTCGGTTGGATTGTCCTCCACGAACACCGACCAGTCGGTCTCCGCGGCGACACGGTTTGTAGATTCCTGGGCGGTGGCATTGCCCGCGCCGAGTGCGACCGCCATGGCGAGCGCACCGGATACGATCCGAAACGTCATTGGTCTTGCAGCCTCCAGCTGTCTCTGCCTCATGTCTGCCCGCCCGTCGCGGTCCTTGTGGACTCTCATCGGAAAAGCGGGTGGGAAAGCAACCCGATGGCGTTACTGTAACGCAGAATTGGCCGGTTCCGAAAGATGATCCGGCGGAAAACTGCCGGGATCGTGATGTCGGACGGAACAAGTGAGAACATGGCTCGGGTCACGCTGACCCGCGGGCCCTTCGACGAATCGGTGCACGAGGGTCGCGTCGCCGTCTGGCGCCACGAAGACGGCCTCGTCGAGGCGTGGGGAGATCCCGCGCGCACGGTGCTGCCCCGCTCCTCGGTGAAGATGATCCAGGCGCTGCCCCTGATAGAGAGCGGCGCGGCGGAGGCCGCGGGCCTCGAGGCGCGGCACCTCGCCCTCGCCTGCGCCAGCCACCAGGGCGCGCCGGCGCATACGGCGCTCGTGCGCGAGTGGCTCGGGGCCGAGGGGCTGGCCGAGGCGGACATGCGCTGCGGCGCGCACTGGCCGCAGGACAGGGCAACGTCGAACGCGCTCGTCCGGTCGGACGGCCGCCCGGACCAGACGCACAACAATTGCTCCGGCAAGCATGCAGGGTTTCTTACGCTGAACCGGCGCCTCGGCGGCGGGACCGAGTATGTCGAGCCGGATCACCCGGTTCAGCGGGCGGTGCGCGCGGCGTTCGAGGAGGTCACGGAGGAGGACAGCCCCGGCTACGGGATCGACGGTTGCTCCGCGCCGAACTTCGCTGCCTCGCTCGAGGGAATCGCCCGCGCCATGGCGGGCTTCGCCGCCGCCGCAGACGGCGCCGGGAGCGGCGCGCGGGCGGAGGCGCAGGCCCGTCTCGTCCATGCGATGATGGCGCATCCCCTCCTCGTTGCCGGCGAGGGACGCTGCTGCACCGAGCTGATGAAGGCCGCGAAGGGGCGCGCCGCGGTCAAGACCGGCGCCGAGGGCGTCTTCGTCGCGATCATTCCCGAGAAGCGTCTCGGCATCGCGCTGAAGGTGGAGGACGGAGCGACGCGGGCCGCCGAGGCCCTGATCGCCGCTCTCCTCGTGCGTTACGGGATCCTCGATGCAGCAGACCCTGCCGCACGGAACCGAATGGCGCCGGTGATGACGAACTGGCGCGGGATCGAGACGGGGACGACGCGGGTGAGCCTCGCCTGATCACGCCTCCCGAAGCGTCAGGCGGCGGCCATGCCGCTCGGCGTCCGGCCAAGCGGATCCGGCCCGAAGCGGTTCGGCCCGTCCGTGCCGGGCAGGCAGAACAGCACCAGAAGGATGATCGCACCGAGCCCCGGGATCAGCGCGAGCAGCAGCCACCAGGCGGACATGTCCCGATCGTGCAGACGCCGCCCGCCGACGCAGATGCCCGGCAGGAGCACGGCCAGGGACCACAAGAGCGAGATGAGGCCGAAGGTCAGTCCCTGCAGGACGAGCGTCTCGACGAGGTTGAGCACGATCGACACCGCGAAGACGAAGAGGGCGAACCACCAGTACTCGCTCCGGCGCGCGCGACCGGAGATGACGACGTATTTCGCCAGACAGGTCCGGACGGACTCTTCCATGCTCATCATAGTCGATTACTTTCCTTGCTCATATGCTCGCCATGGGGTGCCTCTGGGACGCTCTTCCGGCCGATCTTCGGTTCGGTCCCGAGCTTCAGCCGCGAAATGTTCGCCGCATGACGAATGTAAATCAAGATCGTAAGGGCGATGGAAAGCCATACGCTCTCACCGTTGTCGAGAAACAGCACGTAGATCGCCGACAGCGCCGCCGCGACGAGCGCCGCGAGGGAGGAATAGCGCGTCGTCGCCGCCACCAAGAGCCAGGTCGCGCAGCAGGCCAGGCCGACGGGCCATGCCAGGGCAAGCATCACGCCGAGAAACGTCGCCACGCCCTTCCCGCCGTTGAAGCGTTGCAGCACCGACCAGATGTGCCCCGCGAAGGCAAAGAGGGCCGCGACCTGGGCGCCGTCCTCCCCCATCAGCGCTCGCGCGATTAGGACCGCCGCCGCGCCCTTGGCCCCGTCGAGCAGCAGCGTGAGCGCGGCGGCGCCCTTGTTCCCGGTGCGCAGCACGTTCGTCGCGCCGGTATTGCCGGACCCGACCTTGCGCAGGTCCCCCAGCCCGAACACCCGCGCCATGACGACCCCGAACGGCACGGAGCCCGCGAGGTAGGACAGCAGCGCCGTCACGGCGAGCCAGAGAAGGGGCGTGTCGATCACGGGCATGGTGTCAGGCTCCTGAGGCGCTGGCGGAGAGGATCATTCGCCGAAAACCCGCTGACCGCCGACCCACGTGCCGAGGACCCGGCCCTCCATCCGCGTGCCGTCGAACGGGGTGTTGCGGGACTTGGAGCGCAGGGCGAACCGATCGAGCACGAACGGCGCATCGGGATCGAAGAGCACGAGATCCGCAGGAGCGCCCTTCGACAGACGCCCGGCCTCGAGACCGAGACGCTTCGCGGGGTTCGTGGACATCGCCCGGAAAAGCTGCGGCAGGCTCAGCGCACCCGAGTGGTAGAGGCGCATGGCGGCGGGCAGGAGCGTCTCCAGCCCCACGGCGCCGGACGCGGCCTCCTCGAAGGGCAGGCGCTTGCTCTCCTCGTCCTGCGGCGTGTGGAAGCTCGAGATGGTGTCGATCAGGCCCGACGCCACCGCCTCCACGATGGCCTGTCGATCCTCCTCGGAGCGCAGCGGCGGCTTGATCTTGAAGAAGGTGCGGTAATCCCCGACGTCGATCAGGTTCAGCGTGAGGTGGTGGATCGAGGTACCGGCGGTGACGTCGAACCCGTTGGCCTTGGCCCGTTCGAGGGACGGCAGGGCGCGGGCGCAGGTGATCTGGTCGGCATGGTACCGCACGCCCGTCATCTCCACGAGGGAGATATCCCGGTCGAGCCCCATCCGCTCCGCCATCGGCGAGACCATCGACAGGCCCCGGAGCGCGGCGAAGGCGGAGGAGGTCGCGGACGCGCCGGCCGAGAGTCCCGGCTCCTGCGGGTGGGACACGATGAGCGCGCCGAGCTCGCACGCATAAGCCATGGCGCGGGAGAGGATGCGGGTATTCGCGATCACGATATCCCCGTCGGTGAAGGCCACCGCCCCGGCATCGCGCAGAAAGGCGATCTCCGTCATCTCGCGTCCCTCGCGGCCCTTGGTCAGCGCCGCCATCGGGGCGATGCGCACAGGCGCGGCCTCGGCCGCGCGGCGCAGGGCGAATTCGAGCGTCTCCGGGCTGTCGATGGTGGGCAGCGTATCCGGCCGCGTGACCATCGTCGTCACGCCTCCCGCCGCGGCCGCGCGGCCGGCGGAGCGGAAGCTCTCCTTGTGACGCTCGCCCGGCTCGCAGACCTTGACGCCGAGATCCACGATCCCCGGTGCCAGGGCGCGCCCGCCGCAGTCGATGCGCGTCTCGCCGCCCTGCGGCTCAGGCGCCGCATCCTGCCCCGTCGCGACGATGCGGCCATTCTCCACGAGGAGCCAGCCGCGCGCGTCCGTTCCGGCAACCGGGTCGATCAGTCGGGCGTCGTTGAAGACCGTGCGCGCCATCAGCTTGCCAGCAGCCAGATGAGAACGCCGAGCGCGACGAGGACGAGGATCAGCGCCGCCAGCGGTGTGGCGAGCCTCGGGGCGCGGGAGCCGCGGCCCGGACGATCCATGGAGCCCGCTGCCGCCTGGCTTTCGAGCGGGCCGGTCGCGGGCGTCGCCTCGATTTCCCTGTAGGCCCCGATTTCGGTGAGCGGAGCGCGCGGCTCCAGCGTCACCGCCCGCCCCTCGAACGCGGAGGACGGCACGATCACGGCCTGCCCCGACAGGTTGTCCAGCTTCTGCCGGTCGGGCGCGACCTCGTCGGGATCGGCCCCCAGCCCTTCGATCAAGTAGCCCGTCAGCCCGACCCCGAGAAGATCCTCGAGGTTCACCACCTCCAGCTTCCCCTTGTCGAGCGTGTCGCCGCCCAGAGCCGCCTCGGCCTCCTGCGCGGAGAACGGCGTGCCCGCCGCGGCGTCCACCGCGAAAACGCGGATCACGCCGGTCTCTCCGGCCGGTACATCGACGCGCCCGCTCATGCTGCCGCGCTCCGCTCCGCGCGAAGGTTCCGCGCCAGGAGGTCCATCGCCGCCATCCGCACGGCCACGCCCATCTCCACCTGCTCCTGGATGACCGAGCGGTTGATGTCGTCCGCGATGGTCCCGTCGATCTCGACACCGCGGTTCATGGGTCCGGGATGCATCACGATGGCGTCCTCCCTGGCATGGGCGAGTTTCTCGGCGTCGAGCCCGAAGCGGTGGTAGTATTCGCGCTCGGAGGGAATGAAGCCGCCGTCCATCCGCTCCTTCTGGAGCCGCAGCATCATCACCACGTCGCAATCCTTCAGGCCGGTCTCCATGTCGTGCGTGACCTCGACCCCCCAGTCCCGCGCCTGCGAGGGGATCAGCGTCGGCGGCCCGACGAGGCGCACGCGGCTTTCCATCCGCCCCAGGAGCAGGATGTTCGACCGGGCCACCCGCGAATGGGCGACATCGCCGCAGATCGCGACGGTCAGCCGGTGCAGCCGGCCCTTCTTGCGGCGGATCGTGAGCGCATCGAGAAGCGCCTGCGTGGGATGCTCGTGGCGCCCGTCTCCCGCGTTCAGGACGGCACAGGCGACCTTCTCCGCGAGCAGGTTCACCGCCCCCGAATTGGGATGCCGCACCACGAGGATGTCCGGATGCATCGCATTCAGCGTCAGCGCCGTGTCGATCAGGGTTTCGCCCTTCTTGATCGAGGAGGCGGCCATCGCCATGCTCATCACGTCCGCCCCGAGGCGCTTGCCGGCCAGCTCGAAGCTCGCCTGCGTCCGGGTGGAGTTCTCGAAGAACATGTTGATCTGGGTCAGGCCGGCCAGCGCGTCGCCATGCTTCTGCGTGGAGCGATTGAGGGACACGTAGTCATCGGCGAGATCGAGAATCGCCGTGATCTCGTCTGGCGCGAGATGCTCGATTCCGAGCAGATGTCTGGCGCGGAAGGTCATCAGGCGTCCCCGTCTGTCGGCTCGGTCCGAGCTTATGTCAAAGCCGGGCGGTCGGGGCAACGGCCCGCTTCCAGCGCCGGCGCAGATGAGCTAGCGGTGAGGGCGTGGATCAGGGTCTGACATATGAAGCCGCGCTCGCGGCGCTGGCCTGGCAGGTCGAACTGGGGGTCGACGAGACGATCTCCGAGTCCCCGCTCGACCGGTACGCGCTGGAAGAACCGAGCGCCCCGAAACCGGCCGCCGCGCCGCCCACCCGCGCCGAGGCGAAGGCGGAGGCGCCCCCGGCGCCGATCGTCCAGCCACAGGTGGATCCCGTCCAGGCCGCGCGGGACACCGTCGCGGCCGCGAGCGATCTGGGCGCGCTCCGGGGGGCGCTCGAGGCCTTCGAGCTCTGCGATCTGAAGAAGGGTGCGCGGCACACGGTCTTCTCGGACGGACACCCCGCGGCCCGGATTATGGTCATCGGCGAAGCGCCGGGCCGGGAGGAGGACGAGGCAGGCCGCCCCTTCGTCGGCAAGGCCGGCCGACTGCTCGACCGGATGTTCGCCGCCATCGGCCGTGCGCGACAGACGGACGGACCCGATGGCCTCTACATCACCAACATCCTGCCCTGGCGCCCGCCGCAGAACCGCGACCCCGATGCGGAGGAGATCGCCATGATGGTGCCCTTCGTGAAACGGCATGTCGAGCTTGCGGACCCGGACGTCATCGTGCTGGCCGGCAACATCGCCTGCCACGCGCTGATGGGCCGCCGGGGCGTGTCGCGCCTGCGCGGCCGCTGGACGGAGGTGGAAGGGCGACCTGCCCTGCCGATGTTCCACCCCGCCTATCTGCTGCGCACGCCCGACGCGAAGCGCGAGGCCTGGTCCGACCTTCTGTCGCTTCAGGCCCGCCTGCGCGGCTGAGGCGCTGGACAGGGGGCGACGGCGGCATAGTCTCTCGGGCGAGCCCCGCCCGCGCGGCGCGATCCCCCAGGAGCGATCCACATGCGAATCCTCGCCTTTTCCGATGTTCACCGAGATCTGGAGGCCTGCGCCGGGCTGATCGAGGCCGCCGAGGAGGCCGATCTCGTCCTCGGCGCGGGCGACTTCGCCACCTCCCACGAGGGGCTGACGGAGGTGATGGACGCGCTTGCCCCCCTCGCCGCCAAGTCCGTCTTCGTCCCCGGCAACAACGAGTCGCTGACGGCCCTGCGAGATACGACGACGGCAACCGTGCTGCACGGAGAGACCTGCACCAGAAACGGCGTCACGATTGCCGGCCTCGGCGGCGGCATCCCGCCCCTGCCCCCGCTGCCATGGGGGTCGTGGGACCTGACCGAGGAGGAGGCCGAAACGGCGCTCGCCGGGATCGGGAGCGCGGACATCCTCGTTCTGCATTCACCGCCGAAGGGCGTCGCCGACGTGATCGACGGCAAGGGCTCCGTCGGCTCGGTCGCCCTCCGCGATGCCATCGAACGCATCCAGCCGAGACTCGTGGTCTGCGGTCATATCCACGATTGCTGGGGCCGTTCGGGGACCATCGGCACGAGTTCGGTCAACAACCTCGGCCCGGCGCCGACATGGTTCGAGCTGTGAGCGACCGCGCATTCATTCCCGTCCGGATCGCCGTCCTGACCGTCTCGGACACGCGCACCCCTGAGGATGACCGGTCCGGCGACACCCTGGCCGAACGCATCGAATCCGCCGGTCACATCCTCTGCGCGCGCACCATCGTCGCGGACGACCGGGACGCCATCGCGCGGCAGCTTCTGAACTGGATCGCGGACCCCTCGGTCGAGGCGATCATCTCGACCGGCGGGACCGGGCTGACGGGCCGGGACGTGACGGTGGAGGCGCATCGCGACGTCTACGAAAAGGAGATCGACGCCTTCGGCACGATCTTCACCCTCGTCAGCATGGACAGCATCGGCACCTCCGCCGTCCAGTCCCGGGCCTGCGCCGGCGTGGCGGGAGGAACCTTCCTCTTCGCGCTGCCCGGAAGCCCCGGCGCCTGCCGCGACGGGTGGGACAGGATCCTTGCCGCCCAGCTGGATTACCGGCACCGGCCCTGCAACTTCGTCGAGATCATGCCCCGTCTCGATGAACATCTTCGCAGAAAGTAAACCGATTCCGAGGCAGAGTTCGCGACGGAGTTGACGTGTCCGTGCGTTGGTCACGTCAGGGCTATGACCTGCCCGCAGCCACCTCTACCCTTGCGCTGCATTCGGAAGGACGGAATTACATGCGCTTTCTCGGACGTTCCCTGACCGGCCTGTTCCTGCTCGCCGCGACGCTCGGCCTTCTGGCCTATGCCGGCGGCCTGCTGCGCGGCGCGGTGGAGGAGCGGATGAATCGCGAGGTTCGCCAGAGGCCGGGGCAGGAAACCGTGATCGCCGTCAACACCGCCGAGATCGTGCCGGAGGTGATCGCGCCGACGCTCACCGCCTTCGGCAACGTCCAGAGCCGCCGCACCCTTCAGATCCGCGCCAGCCTCGCCGGGCGGATCGTGGAACTCGCGGACAATTTCGAGGACGGCGCGACGGTGGAGGAAGGGGAGCTTCTGGCCCGGATCGACCCCCTCGATGCGGAGACCGCGCTCGACAACGCCCGCACCGATCTGGCCGAGGCGGAGGCTGAGCTTCGGGAGGCCGAGCGCGCGGTGGAGATCACGCGTGACGAGCGCGCCGCCGCCGAGGCGCAGGCCGAGCTGAGGCAGGCCGCGCTCCAGCGCCAGCAGGACCTTCAGGATCGCGGGATCGGCACGGCGGCCGCCGTCGAGGAGGCGGCGCTCGCCGAATCGAGCGCGCGCCAGTCCATCCTCACCCGGCGACAATCCGAGGCGGACGGGGAAGCGCGGGTCGAAACCGCCCGCAATGCCCTCTCCCGCGCCCGCCTGGCCCTCGCAGCCGCCGAGCGCGCCCTCGAGGATACCGAGATCCGCGCGACCTTCACCGGCACGCTCGCCGATGTCGCTGTCGTCGAGGGAGGTCTCGTCACCGCCAACGAGCAGATCGCCACGCTGATCGACCCCGACGCGCTCGAGGTCGCCTTCCGCATCTCCACCGCGCAATATGCCCGCCTCCTCGACGAAGAGGGAGGTCTGCGGGATGCCGAGGTGCGCGTCACGCTCGATGTCCTGGGTTTGGGGCTCGAGGCGCAAGGCCGGCTCTCCCGCGTCAGCGCCGCCGTTGGGGAGGGGGTCACCGGGCGGCTCCTGTTCGCCCGCCTGTCCGAATTCGCGGGGTTCCGGCCGGGGGACTTCGTCACCGTCCATGTCAAGGAGCCGGCGCTGGAAGACGTCTCCCGCCTGCCCTCCACCGCGGTTGCGTCCGACGACACGGTCCTCGTCCTGGACGAGGAGGAGCGCCTCGTTCTCGCCGCCGTGGAGCTGCTCCGGCGTCAGGGCGACGACGTGATCGTCAGCGCCCCCGATCTGGCCGGCCTTCGCGTCGTGGCCGAGCGCACCCCGCTCGTCGGTCCCGGCATCAAGGTCCGGGACCTCACCGCCGAGCGCGAGGCGGCGGGCGAAACGCCTGCCGCCGAGGACGTCGCCTCCCGCGGCACGGGGAGCGCGGAGCCCGGCGCAGACGAGGGCACCATCCCCCTGACGCCCGAACGCCGCGCCGCCCTGATCGCGGCGGTGGAAGACATGGGCGCCATGCCCGAGGCGGCCCGCGCCCGCGTTCTCGCGCAACTGCAGCAGGAAAGCGTGCCCGCCTCCGTCGTCGCGCGCATCGAAGCCCGGACGGGAGGCTGAACGCCATGGCAGGACAACGCGGCGGCTTCTTCGGCTATTTCACTCGCCATCGCACCGCGGCGAACCTGATCCTCGTCCTAATGATCGCGGCCGGCATCGCCGCCTTCCCGAACATGCGGGCGCAGTACTTCCCGGACATCGTCAGCGATGAGGTGGACGTCAACGTCACCTGGACCGGAGCCGGGGCGGAAGATGTCGACCGCGCCATCGTCGCGCTGCTGGAGCCCGCCCTCCTCGCCATCGAAGGCGTGGCGGAAAGCGAATCCCGCGCCTCCGAGGGCCGCGCCCGCATCGAGCTGGAATTCGAGCCCGGCTGGGACATGTCCCGCGCGACCGACGACGTGCAGCAGGCGGTGGACGGCGTGACCAACCTGCCCGACGATGCGGACGAGCCCACGGTATCCCGCTCCGCCTGGCGGGACAGGGTGACGGACACGATCATCACCGGCCCCATCGGCGTCGAGCAGCTCGGCCGGATCGCCGACACGCTCATCACCCGCCTCTTCGCCGAGGGCGTCACGCGCACGTCGATCCGGGGCATCGCCGCGCCCAACACGCTGATCGAGGTTCAGACGGCCTCGCTCATCCGCAACGACGTGACCATGCAGGAGATCGGGGCCGCCATCGCCGCGGAGGCCGACGCGAGCCCGGCCGGGGATGTCGCCGGCGCCAATGCCCGCATCCGCACCGGCACCGCGAAACGCACGCCCGAGGCCATTGCCGGCATCGTGCTGCGCTCCAACACGGACGGCTCGCAGCTCACGATCGGGGACGTCGCGACGATTTCCGTGGAGGGCGCCGCCCGCGACATCGGCTACTTCGTCGGGGACAATCCGGCGCTCTCCGTCAGCGTCGCCCGCTCCGCCACGGGAGATGCGATCGGGATCCAGCGCACCGTCGAGGAGGTCGCGGCTGAGCTCGAGACCACGCTGCCCCGCGGCGTTTCCATCGACCTCATCCGCACACGGTCGGAGCAAATTTCCAGCCGCCTCGACA
Organism: Tropicimonas omnivorans; assembly: GCF_031846565.1. Taxonomy (NCBI): domain Bacteria; kingdom Pseudomonadati; phylum Pseudomonadota; class Alphaproteobacteria; order Rhodobacterales; family Roseobacteraceae; genus Tropicimonas; species Tropicimonas omnivorans. The sequence continues at coordinate 262,480 of NZ_JAVRHL010000001.1, forward strand.
TCCTCCTGGAGAACGGCCTGACGGGTCTCGCCCTCGTCGTCGGACTGCTGTTCCTGTTCCTGAACGCGCGGACCGCGATCTGGGTGGCGGCCGGCATCCCCGTCGCCATGTGCGCCGCGATCTTCCTTATGTACACCGCCGGCCTCACGCTCAACATGATCTCGCTCTTCGCGCTGATCCTGACCCTCGGCATCGTGGTGGACGACGCCATCGTCGTCGGCGAGCACGCCGATTTCCGCGCCCGGACGCTCGGGGAGCCGCCGGACGTCGCCGCCGCCACCGCGGCCTCCCGCATGGCGGGGCCGGTCTTCTCCGCCACGGTCACCACCATCATCGCCTTCATGGGCCTCACCGCCATCGGCGGGCGCTTCGGAGAGATGATCGCGGACATCCCCTATACCGTGATCGTGGTTCTCATTGCCTCGCTCGTCGAGTGCTTCGTGATCCTGCCCAACCACATGGCCCATTCCGTCGGCGGGCCGGACCGCTGGTACGACTGGCCGTCGCGCCAGGTGAACCGCGGGTTCGACTGGGTGAAGGAGCGCGCGTTCCGCCCGGTGATGCGCTTCGTCCTCTGGGCGCGGTACCCTGTCCTTGCCGCGCTCGTCGTCCTCTTGGCGCTCCAGATGTCGCAGCTCGTGGCGGGATCCGTGCAATGGCGCTTCTTCTCGGCGCCGGAGGAAGGTTCCGTGGACGGGAACTTCGCCATGGCGCCGGGCGCGACGCGGGAGGAATCGCTGGACCAGATGCGCGCGATCCAGGCCGCGGTGGAGGCGGTCGGGGCGGGCTACGAGGAGGAGTTCGGCACCAACCCGGTGGACTACGCCATCGCGCAGATCGGCGGGAACACCGGCCGCGGCCTTGCCTCCACCGAGACCAAGGAAAGCTACCAGCTCGGCTCGATCGCGGTGGAGCTGATCGACGCCGACGCACGCCCCTATTCCAGCTTCGAGTTCGTCGGCCGCCTTCAGGACGCGGTGGAGCGCCACCCGATGCTGGAGACGATCAGCTTCCGCGGCAATTACGGCGGCCCCGGCGGGGATTCCCTCGACGTGCAGTTCTACGGCGCGGAAACGGCGACCCTGAAGGCCGCGGCGGAGCGGCTCAAGGAGGAGGCGGGCGCCTTCCCGGAGGTCTCCGGCCTCGAGGATACGCTCTCCTACGACAAGGAGGAGCAGATCCTCGATCTGACGCCGCAGGGCGCCGCTCTTGGCTTTACCATCGACGGGCTGGGCCTCGCCCTGCGCAATCGCCTCAACGGGATCGAGGCCGCGACCTACCCGGACGGCAATCGCAGCGCGACGATCCGGGTCGAGTTGCCCGAGGACGAGCTGACCGCCGACTTCCTCGACCGGACCCTGCTGAGGACGCCGGAAGGCGCTTACGTTCCCCTCGCCGACATCGTCAACGTCGAGCGGCAGAGCGGCTTTTCCTCCATCCGGCGGGAGAACGGCCTGCGCGTCGTTTCGGTCTATGGCGAGATCGCCGATGACGACCCGGCCGCCGCCGCCGAGGTCACGCGCGCCCTTCAGGAGGACATCCTGCCCCGCATCGAATCGGAGTTCGGCGTGGGCTGGAACCTGTCCGGCCTCGCGGAGCAGGAGCGCAGCTTCCTCGCGGATGCGGCCTTCGGCTTCGGGCTCTGCCTTCTCGGGATCTTCCTCACCCTCGCCTGGGTCTTCTCCTCCTGGACGAGGCCGCTCCTGATCATGGCGGTCATCCCCTTCGGCCTGATCGGCGCCATCTACGGACATGCGGCGTGGGGCATCCCGATGTCGATGTTCACCGTGGTCGGCCTGATCGGAATGTCCGGCATCATCATCAACGATTCCATCGTGCTCGTGACGACGGTGGACGAATATTCCGCCGAGCGCGGCCTCCGGCCCGCCATCGTGGACGGCGCGGTGGACCGGCTCCGCCCGGTGATGCTGACGACGCTGACCACCGTCTTCGGCCTGATGCCCCTCCTTTACGAGCCGTCGAGCCAGGCGCAGTTCCTGAAACCGACGGTCGTCACGCTGGTCTACGGTCTCGGCTTCGGCGTCATTCTCGTCCTGATCGCGGTGCCGGCGATGCTGGCGGTGCAGCATGACCTGCGCCGGCAGCAGGTGGCGCTCAGGCGCGCCGTCGGTCGGCCGGGGCGGGGGCGGAGCGTCACTGCGGCGGTCGCGCTTGCGGGCCTCGGGACGCTCGCGCTGTTCGCGGCGACGCTCGGGCACGCGCTTGTCCTGAGCGGGATCTGGCCGCCGCTCGCGACAGCCGCCGGGATGGAGGGTGCAGGATCCGGCGCGGCGCTCGGGCTGTTCATCGCGGGCACGTTCGGGATCGTGATCGCGGCCTACCTGATCGCGATGGCAGCCATCGCCATCGCGGGACGGCGCCGGCTCGCCGCGTAAGCCTCAGTTCGCGGTGCAGCCCAGGATCTCGACCGCGCCGCCGGCGCCCACCAGCGTGAAGCGAAGCGCACCCCGGTTGACCCCCGCGGTGCCTCCGGCCAGCGTCGAGCGGACGTGGAGCGTCCCGCCCCGGCGCTCCGATTCCGTGCCGATCGCGTAGAGGTTCGGATCGCCCGTCTCCACGATCGCGGTCTCCTCCCCGCCGAGATCGGGCGCAGCTATGGCGGCTGTCAGCGCAAGATCGCGCCCCGCGGCATCGATCCTGCAGCGCGCATCGGCCGCTATCCGCGCCGGACGATCGGCGAGAGCGGCCCGGATGCGGGGGTCGGAGGCGCCGTGCCCGTCCAGCCGCGCAGTCAGGTGCATCGACACCGGAACGCAGACCTCGGCGCAGACGCCGATTTCCACCAGCGCGTCTAGCTCGATCGGTGCGCCTGGCTCCGCCGGCTGCAGGGCGATGGGGAGAATCACCTCGCCCTTGTAGCCGATCACATCCCCGAGGCGGCTCCGGAAGATCGTCGGTTCCGGCCAGAGCGGCTCGGCGTGGACGAGGTTGCCCGATCCGGTCCAGTCGAAGCGCGGCGGCAGGCCGATCTCGCCGGGGCTGCGCCAATAGGTCTTCCACCCCTCCGCAAGATCGAGTTCGAGGGCGACGATCCGGCGCCCGTCCGCCTCCACCCAGCCCGGCAGGATGCGCGCGGCGCGAAGCCCCTCCTCGGGACCGTTCGCGTGCGCCGGCAGCGCGGCAAGGGACAGACAGGCGGCGGCCAGTGCGGCACGGGCCGGACGAAGGAGGCGGGGCGTGATCATGGGCGCGAAGCTAGCGGCCCGCCCCCGCACGGGAAACTCACAAATCGGCTACGGGGCCCACACCTTTCGCCGGGGTGCCCTTGCCGCGACACCCTCGGAAGCCCATCCTTACCACCATGACCGAAATGACCGACCTCACCGCCAAGCTCCTGATCGCCATGCCGGGCATGGACGATAGCCGTTTCGACAAGACCGTGATCTTCGTCTGCGCCCATTCGGACGAGGGCGCGATGGGTCTCGTCGTCAACCAGCCGGCGGATGAGCTGGAGTTCGTCGACCTTCTGGAGCAGCTCGACCTCTCCCCCACGCCGCCCGAGCGGGACATCCGCATCCATGTCGGCGGTCCGGTGGAGCACGGTCGCGGCTTTGTTCTCCACTCGGGCGATTACGTCGAGAGCGAGTCGACCATGCCGGTCGGCGAGGGCTATGGCATGACCGCGACGCTCGACATTCTCGAGGACATCGCCCGCGGCAACGGCCCGGGGCGCGCGCTCCTGGCGCTCGGCTATGCCGGGTGGGGGCCGGGTCAGCTCGAACACGAGATCGCCTCGAACGGATGGCTGACATGCGACGCGACGCCGGACCTCGTCTTCGCCGAGGACAGCGAGGCGAAGTGGAAGATGGCGGTGGAGACCATGGGCGTCGACCCGCGGATGCTCTCGTCGATGGCGGGCCACGCCTGATCTTTGAGCGATACGGGCCGCACCCGTCTCAGCGCGGCGCGGCGGCCCGGCGAAGGCGGTCGTTGATCGCGCGCCCGAGGCCCGTCTCCGGAATGGGCGACACGGCGATGACCGGAGCCATTCCGTCGAGATCCCGAAGATAGCCGAAGAGATTCGCCGCCGCCTCCCGCAGATCTCCCCCGGGCGAGAGGTTCATCGCTGCCCCGGGCGCGTCCCCGAACCCGAGCAGAACCTCGCCCGCCTCGATGCCCGTGGCCCCGAGACGCACCGACGCGCCGGGCGCGTAATGCGAGGCGAGCATGCCGGGCGCGGCGGGCGCCCCGGCGTCCGGCGGCCCAGCGAGGGGACGGCCCAGCGCGTCCTCGATCTCCTCGGCCGGGAGCCCGCCGGGCCGCAGGAGCCGCGGCACGTCCCAGAGCCCGAGAATCGTCGATTCCACGCCCACATCCGCCGGCCCGCCGTCGAGCACCGCATCGATGCGACCCGAAAGCCCGTCCATCACATGCGCCGCCCGCGTGGGACTCACACGCCCCGAACGGTTCGCGGAGGGCGCTGCCACCGGCCGCCCGGTTTCGCGCAGCAATTGGCGGGCCAGCCGCAGCGCCGGCACCCGGAGCGCGACGTTCGGCAGGCCGGCGGAGACGAGGGGCGAAAGCTCCGTGTCCGCCCGCATCGGCAGGACCAGGGTCAGCGGGCCCGGCCAGAACCGCTCCGCCAGTGCCTCCGCCTCGGGGGATAAAACGGCGTAGCGACCGGCCTCGGGCGCGTCCGGCAGATGCACGATCAACGGATTGAAGCTGGGCCGTCCCTTTGCCGCGAAGATGCCCGCGACGGCTTCACCATTCGTCGCATCGCCGCCGAGGCCATAAACCGTCTCCGTGGGCAGCGCGACCAGCCCGCCCTGCCGCAGAAGCTCTGCCGCGCGGGCGATCCCTGAGGCATCGGACGCAAGGAGCGCGGTCTTCCGGTCCATCGTCGGTGCCTCGCGATCGTGACGCTGCGTTTGCCCTAGCGAGGCCGGGGACGGGTGCTAGGGTTCGGATCATCCGCTCTTAAGCCACTGGATCTCCGGCGCCAAGCCGGGAGGGACCGCCGGCGGGGGGACGGATGACGGAGGAGGAGTGACCAGCCCATGCCCTATCGCGCCCCGACGCACGATATCCGTTTCCTTCTGGAACACGTTGCCGGTTTCGACCGGGTCCGGGAGACCGGGCATTACGAGGACGCCGGCCCGGACGTGACCGAGGCCATTCTCGAGGAGGCCGGAAAGGTCTGCACCGAGGTCCTCGCCCCGCTCCAGCGCCCCGGCGACACGCATCCCGCACGGCTCGAGAACGGCGTCGTCCGGACGAGCCCCGGCTACGGCGACGGCTTCCGTGCGATTGCCGAAGGCGGCTGGGTCTCCCTCAGCGCAGATCCCGAATACGGCGGCATGGGCCTGCCCATCGCCATCCAGACAGCCGTCAACGACATGATGAGCGGAGCGTGCCTGTCGCTTCAGCTCAACCCCCTCCTGACGCAGGGCCAGATCGAGGCGATCGCCGCCCATGCCTCGGACGAGATCAAGGCGCTCTACCTGCCGAAGCTCATTTCCGGCGAATGGACCGGAACGATGAACCTGACCGAGCCCCAGGCGGGCAGCGACGTCGGCGCGCTGACGACGAAAGCGGTTCCGGACGGCGACGGCGCCTACAGGATCAGCGGTCAGAAGATCTACATCACGTGGGGCGACACCGATTTCGCCGACAATGTCTGCCATCTCGTCCTCGCCCGGCTGCCCGACGCGCCGAAGGGCACACGGGGGATCAGCCTCTTTCTCGTGCCGAAGCGCCTGCCGGACGAGGCCGGCAATGCCGGTGTCGCGAACGGCGTCTCCGTGGTCAGCCTCGAGGAGAAGCTCGGCCTACACGGCTCTCCCACCTGCGTCATGCAGTACGAGGACGCCAAGGGCTGGCTCGTCGGCCCCGAACAGGGCGGCATGGCGGCGATGTTCACCATGATGAACAACGCACGCCTCGGCGTGGGGGCACAGGGCATCGGCGTGGCCGAAGCGGCGTGGCAGCAGGCGCTGAGCTACGGGATGGACCGCAAGCAGGGCCGCGCGGATGGCACCGGCACCATCGCCGAGCATCCCGACGTGCGCCGCATGCTGTCCCTTATGAAGGCGGAGATCCGGGCGGCCCGGTCCATCGCGCTGATGAACGCCGTCGCGCTCGACATGGCCCGCGCCACCGGGGACGAAGGCTGGCGCGCACGCGCCGAGCTGCTGATCCCGATCACCAAGGCCTACGGCACCGATACCGGCATTGCCGTCTCGGACCTCGGCATCCAGGTCCATGGCGGCATGGGCTATGTCGAGGAAACGGGCGCCTCCCAGTTCTTCCGGGACGTGCGGGTCACCGCGATCTACGAAGGCACCAACGGCATTCAGGCCATGGACCTCGTCGGCCGCAAGATGGCCGACAACGGCGAGGCGGCCCTGGCCCTGATCGACGAGATCGCCGCGGAGGCCGAAGCGGCGCGGGCCGAGATGCCAGAGCTTGCCGAACCCGTCTGGCACGCCGCCGAGAACCTGCGCGAAGGGGTCGAGGCGATGGTCGCCCTCGAGGGGAAGGACCGTCTCGCCGGCGCGACACCGTTCCTGCGCGCCTTCGCCCGCGTGCTGGGCGGTCACTGCCACCTGCGCGCCGCGCGGGCGGGCGGCGCACATGCGACGCTGGCCCAGGTCTTCGTCTCCCGGCTCCTGCCCGAACACGAGTCGCTCCTTGCCGAAGCGAAGGAAGGCGCCGGAACGCTCTACGCGCTCAGCCTGGACGATCTTGCGGCCTGAACGCGCCTCCCGTCCGCCGGACCCGCTGCGCTACCCGTTTCCCGAGCCGCCGGGACCGGGGGAGGCCGTGGAGGTCGCACCCGGCATCCTCTGGGCGCGCCTGCCGCTGCCCATGGCGCTCGATCACGTCAACATCTACGCGCTGGAGGAGACGGACGGCTGGACGCTGGTCGATACCGGGGTGAACACGGCGCCCTGCCGCGCCGCGCTGGACGCGTTTCGCGATGGCCCGCTGGCCGGCCGGCCGATCAGACGCGTCTTTCTCACGCATCACCACCCCGACCATGTCGGCCTTGCCGGCCGCCTCGCCGGGGACGGCGCCGAGATCGTCACGACGCGAACCGCCTATCTCTATGCGCGGATGCTCCGGCTCGACGAGCAGGCGACGCCGCCGCCCGAGACCGTCCGGTTCTGGCGCTCCCTCGGCATGGACGCGGACACTCTTGCCGAGCGTCAGGCAAGCCGGCCCTTCAACTTTGCCGATGCCGTCGCGCCGATCCCGCTGGGATTCCGGCGCATCGCCGAAGGGGATCGCATCGACCTCGGGGGACGGCGCTGGGTCGTGCGCTGCGGGGACGGACATGCGCCCGAGCATGCCTGCCTGTTCGACGAGGCGGCCGAGGTGGTGATCGGCGGGGACCAGCTCCTGCCGACGATCTCCCCCAATCTCGGCGTCCACCCGACGGAGCCGGAGGCGAATCCCGTCGCGGAGTTCCTCGCCTCCTGTCATCGCCTCGCCCCCCATGCGACGCCCGAACAGCTTGTCCTTCCCGGGCACAAGCTGCCGTTCACCGGCCTGCCCGCCCGCATCGCGGCGCTCATTGCCAACCACGAGGGCGCCCTCGAGCGGCTGGAGGCGCACCTGACCGAACCGCGGACCGCCCATGAGTGCTTCGCGCCGCTCTTCAAGCGCACGATCGGGCCGGCGGAATACGGTCTCGCGATCTCGGAGGCGATGGCGCATCTCAATTGCCTGCATCAATCGGGCCGCGCGGTGCGTCGACGTCGCGCTGACGGGGCCTATCTCTTTTCCCGATCATGACAGACCACATCAAAACCGCCGCCGAAGCCGAAGAGGCCGCCGCCCTCCCCCGTGCCGTCGCCATCCGCACCGAGGACGGCGACCCGGGGATCGAGGACGAGCCGCTTCCCGCTGCCATGTCCGCCACCCCTCCAGAGCGCAAGAGCCCGGCCCGCTGGGCCTACGAACGACTGGCCCTCTACATCCGCAAGTTCGAAGAGGGGCTGGACGAGGACCACGAGGCGGCCATCGCGATCACCGGCAGCGGCGGCGACCTCATGCGCATCAGGGGGATCGGGTACTTCGATCCCGATATCGTCACCTTCTACGGCATGGACCCGCGCGGCATCCGCGCGCAGCTCATCCAGCACGTCTCCCAGCTCGGCGTCATGCTGCGCGCGATTCCGAAGGCAAAGCCGGATGCCCCGCCGAAGCGCATCGGCTTCCGCCTGACCGGAACACTGGACGGGGACGTTGCGGCGGAGGCGGCCGAAAAGGACGGACCAGCCTGAGGCGTGCCGCCCCGCCGCCTCATGTGACCACTTGCCCTGAGCTCCGCGGCAAGTCCGGCCTTTGCAGCCCGCCCTCGTTGGGCTATCAGCGAGCCTGATTGAACACTTGCGGGCCGAGGACTGGGCATGGCGGAACACAAGCACGAACCGGGAACCATGGACATCACCGATCAGGAGAGGACCTTCGAAGGCTTCGTCCGGATCGTGAGCTATGCCGCCACGGTCATCGTCGTCCTTCTCATCCTGCTTTATCTGCTGAACGGATGATGGCGCCCTGCATGGCGAGGCTCGCCCCCGCCGCCCGCCGTCTCCTCGCTGCGCTGCTTCTTCCGCTCGCCCTCGCCGCTTGCGGGGCGGAACCGGTGTGGGCGCCCGCGCCCGAGGTGCAGCGCGCGGCCTACACGCATCCCGGCCCCAAGACGCTGACGCTCTTCACCGTCATCAACAACCGCTCCAACGAGGGGGCGCATACCGGCCTCATGGTGAGTGCGGACCAGCGCGCGATCTTCGACCCGGCAGGCACCTTCAAGTCACCCGCGCTGCCCGAGCGCAACGATGTGCATTACGGCATGACCCCGCGGGCGGAAGAGATCTACATCGACTACCACGCCCGGCAGACGCATCACGTCGTCAAGCAGGAGGTGCAGGTCACCCCCGAGCAGGCCGCCATCGCACTGCGCCTGATCGAGGAGAACGGCGCCGCGCCCAAGGCCTACTGCGCCTCAGCGACCTCCGGCATCCTCAAGCAGATCCCCGGCTTCGAGAGCATCAACTCGACGTTCTTCCCGAGGAACCTGATGAGACAGTTCGCCGATGTTCCGGGCGTCGTCACGACGCGGATCTACGACGACAGCGAGGACAATCGCGGCGCACTCAGATACGTCCCCGGCTGATCCCGGCCGGGACGACCGCCGTCCCGCTACCCCAGAAGCCAGAGCATCGCGTAGAGAACGGCGAACCCCGCGAGGATGGAGCCGAGCACGCTGCGCAGGGCGATGCCCACGACCGTGGCGGCGATGGCGGCGATGAGACGCGCGGGCTCCGGTGCGCCGCCGCCGGCGGCCGGGAAGAACACCAGCGGCGCGATCAGGGCCGGGATCACGGCGACGGCGGTGTAGCGCAGGTGCCTCAGGATCCAGCCGGGCAGCGGGCGATCCCCGATGAGCCCCGTGAACGAGAACCGCAGCAGCCACGTTCCGAAGCCGACCACGAGGATCACGGTCCAGACCGGCGCATCCGCCGGCATCGTGCCCTGGAGCCCGCTCACGACGCCTTCTCCGCACGGGCCAGTCGCCGCTCCGTCTCCGCCCCCACCATCATCGCGGCGATGCCGGCGACGAGGAGCCCTGTATTGTAGGGCAGTCCCCTGAGGAGCAGCGACAGCACGATGGCCGACACCGCCGCCGCGACATGCGGCCGGGTCCTGAGCGCGGGCGCGATCAGGGCGATGAAGGTGATCGGCAGGGCGAAATCGAGCGCGAAGCTGTCCGGAATTCCCTGCCCGGCAAGCGCGCCCGCCAAGGTCGAGCCGTACCAGACCGGCACGAGGCAGAGCGCGACGCCGAAGAAGAACGCCGCCTTCTCCCTCACGGTCATCTCCGGATGCTGCTCGTACTGGTAGGCGGAGGCCGCGAAGCTCTGATCGATGCACAGATACGCCGCCACCGCCCGCGTCCTCAGAGGAAGCGATCCGAAGTGCGGGACGAGCCCGGCGGAATACATCGCCATGCGCAGGTTTACCGCCAGCGCCGTCGCGATGATGATCAGAAGGGGCGCGCCGTCGTTCAGGAGCTGAAGCGCGGTGAACTGCGCGGCGCCTGCAACGATGAAGACCGTGAACCCCATGACCTGAGCCAGGGGCAACCCGGTCTCCGTCGCCACGACGCCGAAGAGGATGCCGAAAGGCGCGATGACCAGAAGATGCGGGGCGCCGGCCCGGAGGCCGTCGACGAACGCGGAACGCTGGGGCTTTGACAGGCTCATGCAAACGCGCTTAGGCCAGCTTCGGGGGGCTTGCAACATGGGACGGATGTGACGCGGCTCGGACTGATCCTCGCAGGTGGCGGTGGCCGCCGCATGGGCGGCGCTGACAAGGCGCTTCTCCCCTTGGGCGGACGGACGCTGGTCGCGCGGGCGGCGGCGCGCCTGGCGCCGCAGACCGATGCGCTGGCCGTGTCCGCGGGGGGCGATCCCGCACGGTTCGGCGGCCTGGGCGTTCTGCCCGATCCCCTCCCTGGCGGTCTCGGCCCCCTCGCCGGGGTGCTCGCGGGACTGGAAGAGGCGGCGCGCCAAGGCAGGACGTCGGTGCTGACGGTCGCGGTCGACACCCCCTTCTTTCCCCCGGATCTCGCAGCGCGGCTTGCGGCGGCAGGCCCCTTCGCCATCGCCGCCGCCGGCGTGCCCCTGCGTCATCATCCGGCCTGCGCGCTCTGGCCCGTCTCGCTGGCCGGCGCCTTGAGGGACGACCTGATCGCCGGCGAGCGCAGGCTCGGCGCATGGGCGCTGGCAGAGGGTGCCGCGATATGCGCGTTCCCGGACGAGGACACGTTTCTCAACATCAACCGCCCCGAGGACCTCGCCCGCGCCGAGGAGATGCTGGCCGCGGGGCGCGCCTCGTGATCGTCGAGCCGGGCTTTGCGGGCAGCGAGCGGGCCGAGGTCGCCGCGATGTTCTGGGATGCGTTCGGCCGGAAGCTCGATCGCCTCCTGTTTCCGAAAGCGAATGCCCTGCCCTTCATCGCAGGCGCGCTCGATCCCCGCTTCGCCCTCTCCGCGCGGGAGGCGCCCGGCGGCGCGCTCATCGGGATCGCGGGGCTGAAGGATACCGGGGGCGGGCTTCTGTCGGCCACCGCGCTCGATCTCGCACGGCACTACGGACGCTTCGGCGCGCTCTGGCGCGGGCCGCTTCTCGACATGACGGACCGACCGGCCGCGCCGGGCGAGCTGCTGATCGACGGCCTTTTCGTTCGCCCGTCCATGCGCGGCCGTGGCGCGGGGACCCGGCTGATCGACGCCACGATGGAGGAGGCGCGGGCGCGGAACCTGTCCCGTGTCGGGCTCGACGTGGCGGAATGGAACGTCCGGGCGCGGGAGCTCTACCGGCGCGAGGGCTTCACCGATCGAGGGCGCAAGTCGGCCGGCCTTCTCGGCCCCGTTCTCGGCGTGCCCGCGTTCCTGCGGATGACGCGGGACCTCTAGTCGAACGTGCCGGAGATCCGGCCGAGGAGCATGAAGGCGCGGGCGGACCGGGTCTCGGCCAGCGCCGCGATCTCCTCGTCGCTCGCCTCCTTCGTCCAGGCCGACACGGTGTGGTCGAACTTGCGCAGGAAATGGTGGGTCGCATCGCGGAAGATCGGGTCCTGACGGGCGCGGCCGGCCGCCTGCGCCAGCGCCTCCCGGTCCCGGATCCCGCCGAGCGCCGCAATCGCGCGTCCGCGCTCGCCGTCCGCGAACTGGCGCCAGATCTCGGGCCGGGCGCGGTCGGGCGACAGATCGTCCATGTAGATCCCGTCCTCGGACAGGAGCGTCAGCACATCCTGCGCGGCGCGGACGAGACCGGAACTGTCACGATCCCGCAGGGCGAGGCGGAGGGCGCGAAACCCTTCGGCGTCCTCGGCATCTTCGGGGAAGTTCAGCGCGAGGACGAAGTCGGCGGCGGAGATCGGCTCCGAAGGCGCGGCCGGTGTTCCGAGGGCAAGCGCGGTCTGCTGCGGCTCCCGGACAGGAGAGACGCCGCGCGCCGGCCCTCGATGACGGGGCGGCTGGGACGCAGGGGGCCGCTGGGCCTTCCCGGACGTCGTCGCGGCGGGCTTCGGCGCCTCGGCGGGCGCGGCGGGCGGTGGCGCGCGACGGATGGCTTCCAGAGCTTCTGCCAGCTTCTCCTGCCCCTCCGCCAAGGCCTCCAGTTGCTCGGCAATCCCGGCATCCGCAACCAACGGCCCCTCGCCGCCTCGGGCCGGCGACTGCTTCAGGTACGCGCGGTGGAGCGCGTCCACACCGGCCGCGAGCCGCCGTGCCTCGGCCCGCACGATCCGGGCATTGCGCGCCGAGATCGCCAGCACCCAGATCAGTGCGACGGGCATCGCGATCGCCAGCACCGTCATGACAGCGCCGGCCGCTCCAGCGGCGGCATCGCGCGGCATCGCGGCGAGCGCGATCAGCGACACCACGATCCACACGGCCGAGACGCCGCACGCGATCCAGTCCGCTCGATCGAGGCCTGCAATCCACTGCGCAGGCGCCGACCGTTGAGATGCCGGCTGATGCCGCGCGGGCGTGGCGCTACCGCGTTCGGAACTCGCGTTGCTGGCTGCCATGTCGCCCTCCGCGCCGCACCCGGCTGCGCTCTGCCTCCGAGGTCCGGAGGCTCAGATGTACTTGATCGTGAGGACTTCGTAGCTCTTCCCGCCGCCGGGCGTGGCGACGTCGACACTGTCGCCCTCCTCCTTGCCGATCAGGGCACGGGCGATGGGGGAGCGGACGTTCAGAAGGCCCCGTTCCAGATCCGCTTCGGGCTCGCCGACGATCTGGTAGGTCTTCTCCTCGTCGGTGTCTTCGTCGACGATGGTGACGGTCGCACCGAACTTGATGGAGCCCGAAAGCTTCGTCGGGTCGATCACCTCGGCGGCGGACAGCGTGCCCTCCAGCTCCTTGATGCGGCCCTCGATGAAGGACTGCTTCTCGCGGGCGGAGTGGTACTCGGCGTTCTCGGACAGATCGCCATGCTCGCGCGCTTCGGCGATCGCACGGATGATGGCCGGACGCTCGGTCTGCTTCAGGTGCTTCAGTTCGGCGTCGAGGCCGTTGTAGCCCCCGCGCGTCATCGGTATCTTTTCCATCATGCCCCTTCATCGTTCGGTTGCGGGACGCCGCGAGCCGGATCGTCCGGCCCGGAGCGTGGGCAGCTTTCGTCCATCAAGTGCGGCAGCGGCGCAAAGTCAAGCAGTCGGGCCTCGACCCGGAGCGCATCGCACAGCGCAACGTCTTGTGCGAACCCGTTTGCCATTGCGCGGGTTAAGAGAAAAGAATGCGGGCAACGCAAGCTGGAGGAACGAATGGCCGACATCGAACGCGAGTCCATGGATTACGACGTGGTGATCGTGGGAGCGGGACCGGCCGGTCTGTCCGCCGCGATCCGCCTGAAACAGCTGGACCCCGAGCTGTCCGTCGTGGTGCTTGAAAAAGGCTCGGAAGTCGGCGCCCATATCCTGTCCGGCGCCGTGCTGGACCCGGCGGGCCTCGATGCACTGATCCCCGACTGGCGGGAAAAGGGCGCGCCGATTAAGACGGAGGTGACGCAGGATCACTTCTACGTCCTCGGCGAGGGCGGCAAGTTGCGCGTCCCGAACATCGCGATGCCCCCCCTGATGAGCAACCACGGCAACTACATCGTCTCCATGGGCGAGGTCTGCGCCTGGATGGCGGAGCAGGCCGAGGAGCTGGAGGTCGAGGTTTTCCCGGGCATGTCCTGCTCGGAGCTGGTCTACGGCGAGGACGGGCGGGTCACCGGCGTCGTCGCCGGCGAGTTCGGCCGCAACCCGGACGGCACGCCCGGCGAGGGCTATGAGCCCGGCATGGTCCTCAACGGCAAGTACGTCATGCTGGGCGAGGGCGTGCGCGGGTCCCTGACGAAGGAGGCCATGGCGACGTTCGGCCTTCAGGACGGCCGCGACCCCCAGAAGTTCGGCCTCGGAATGAAGGAGATCTGGGAGATCTCCCCCGAGAAGCACCACGAGGGCCGTGTCGTCCACACGATGGGCTGGCCGCTCGGAAAGAACGCCGGCGGCGGCTCCTTCATCTACCATGCGCCGGGCAACAAGATCCTGATCGGCTTCGTCGTCCACCTGAATTACGCCAACCCCCATCTCTATCCCTACATGGAGTTCCAGCGCTTCAAGCATCACCCGATGGTGGCCGACCTGCTGGAAGGCGGAAAGCGCATCTCCTACGGCGGGCGCGCGATTTCGGAAGGCGGGTTCCAGTCCATGCCGAAGGCGGTCTTCCCGGGCGGGGCGATCCTCGGATGCGGCGTCGGTCTCGTGAACGTCCCGCGGATCAAGGGCAACCACAATGCCATGCTCTCGGGCAAGGCGGCGGCCGAGGCGGCCCATGCCGCGCTGAAGGAGGGTCGCGAGGGCGACGAGCTGACAGCGTACGACACCGAGCTTCGGGACGGCCCCGTCGGCAAGGACCTTCGCCGCGTGCGCAACGTGAAGCCGCTGTGGTCCCGCTACGGTCTCGCTGGCGGCCTCGCACTCGGCGGCATCGACATGTGGCTGAACAACATCTTCGGCGGCGGCATCTTCGGCACGCTGAAGCACGGCAAGTCCGATGCCGAATGCACCGGCGAGGCGAAGGACTTCGCGCCGATCGAGTATCCCAGGCCCGATGGCAAGCTCTCCTTCGACCGGCTCACCTCCGTCAGCTTCACCGCGACGAACCACGAGGAAAGCCAGCCCTGCCATCTCAAGCTGAAGGATCCCGCGCTCCCGGTGGAGGTGAACCTGCCGGTCTATGCCGGCCCCTCGGCGCGGTATTGCCCCGCCGGCGTCTACGAGTTCGTGGAGGAGGACGGCGCGGATCCCCGTTTCGTCATCAACTTCCAGAACTGCATCCACTGCAAGACCTGTGACATCAAGGATCCGCGGCAGAACATCGTCTGGACCGTGCCTCAGGGCGGCGACGGGCCGAACTACTCGGGGATGTGATCCGGGCGGCGCCCGCCCGGCCCTTTCGCCGGGCTGGCGGCTGCGCGCGGACCGCCCGCCTGCAAGGTCAGGGGCCGCCCTCCGGGACGCGCCCCCGACTGAAACGTCCCCGCCCGTCGTCACCATTTCGTGCGAACCGAACCGCCCGGACCCGGCCGTTATTGTTTCACAGCGGGTGCGGGGCTACGCTCTGCCCCGATCTGCTCGTCAAAGGACCGGTATTTTCGTGCCCATGTTTTCCGCGTCTCGCCTCCGCCCCGTGCTCGTAGCCGCCGCGCTCGGACTTTCCGCACTGCCGGCCTCCGCTCAGGAGGATCGTGGCCTTGCCGGCGCCTATCTCGCCGCGCGGCATGCCAGCGCCTTCAGCGATTTCGAGGCGGCGGCGACCTACTACACCCGCGCCCTGACCCGCGATCCCGGCAATGCCGAGCTGATCGAGAACGCGATGCTCGCCTATGTCGGCCTCGGGCAGGTGAACCGGGCCGTGCCACTCGCGCGCAAGCTTCAGGACGGCGGCACCGACAGCCAGATCGCCAGCATGATCCTGCTGACCGAACAGCTCGGCGAAGAGGATTACGAGGGCGCCCTCGCGGCGATCGAGGACGGCGCGACGGTCGGGCCGCTCGTGGACGGGCTCGTGACCGCGTGGGCACAGATCGGGACCGGTGATACGGACGCGGCCCTCCGGGCCTTCGACGAGGCGGCATCGACCACCGGACTGCAATCCTTCGGCCTCTACCACAAGGCGCTCGCCCTCGCCGTGACCGGCGACTTCGAAGCGGCGCAGACCATCCTGTCCGGCGAGGCGGGCAGCCCGCTGCGCCTGACCCGCCGCGGCGCGATGGCACAGGCCCAGATCCTGAGCCAGCTTGGACGGAACGCGGACGCGATCGAGTTGATCGACAGCGGCTTCGGCGACGATCTCGACCCCGGTCTCGCCGAGCTCCGGTCGAGGCTGGAGAACGACGATACGGTCCCGTTCACCCTCATCGGCGATGCGAAGGACGGTCTGGCCGAGGTCTTCTACACAGTTGCCGGCGCGCTCAACGGCGAGGCGACGGACAGTTACACCCTGCTCTACACCCGCATCGCGGAATTCCTCCGCCCCGATCATGTCGACGCGATCCTGCTCAGCGCCGCCCTCCTCGAAGCGCAGGACCGCCACGCGCTGGCTACCGCAGCATATGACCGCGTCCCGCGCGACGATCCGGCCTTCCACGCCGCCGAGATCGGCCGCGCGGCCGCGCTTTCGGCGCAGGGCAAGGCGGATGCGGCCATCGAGGTGCTGGAGCAGTTGTCCGAAACCCGTGGCGACCAGCCCCCGGTCTGGGTGACGCTGGGAGACTCGCTTCGCAGCGAGGAGCGCTACGCGGAGGCGGTCGAGGCCTATGACCGCGCGATCGAGCTGTTCGGCGAGCCGGAGCCCGCCCACTGGATCGTCTATTACGCCCGCGCCATTTCCTACGAGAGGATGGACGATTTCGCCTCCGCGGAGCCCGATTTCCGCATGGCGCTGGAGCTGAACCCCGGTCAGCCGCAGGTCCTCAACTATCTCGGTTATTCCTACATCGAGATGGACGAGAACCTCGACGAGGCGATGGACATGATCGAGGAGGCCGTCGCCGCGCGGCCGGAGGACGGCTACATCACCGACAGCCTTGGCTGGGGCCTCTTCCGCCTCGGCCGGTATGACGAGGCCGTCGGCCACATGGAGCGCGCCGCCGCCCTGACCCCGGTGGATCCGATCATCAACGACCACCTCGGGGACGTGTACTGGGCCGTCGGGCGGGAGATCGAGGCGCAGTTCCAGTGGCATCGCGCCCTGTCCTTCGATCCCGAGCCCGATGAGGCGGAGCGCATCCGCCGCAAGCTCGAGGTCGGCCTCGACGAGGTGCTGGAGGAAGAAGGCGCGGACCCGCTCGACATGGCCGATGGCGAGGATTGAGCGCCGCGCCCCGGCCAAGATCAACCTGACGCTGCACGTCACCGGCCGCCGGGATGACGGCTACCACCTTCTCGATTCGCTCGTCGCCTTCTGCTCGGTCGGGGACAGGGTGGAGGTCTCGGACGCGCCCGGCCTGTCCTTCGCGGTCAGAGGTGCGTTTGCAGGGGCCGTCCCTTCGGGCGGGGACAATCTCGTGCTGCGCGCCGCCGAACTGATGGCGGCGCGAGCACCGATGGCCGGCGCCGCGATCACCCTGACGAAGGACCTGCCCCCCGCCTCGGGCATCGGCGGCGGATCCTCCGATGCGGCGGCGACCCTGTCCGCGCTGTCGGCCCTCTGGTCCGTTCCGCTGCCGGGCCCGGACGAGATCCTCACGCTCGGCGCCGACGTCCCGGCCTGCCTCGAAGCCCGCGCGCTCCGGATGCGCGGCATCGGGGAGGAAATCGAGACGCTGCCCCCCTTGCCTGAAATTCATGCCGTCCTCGTCAATCCCGGCTGCGCCGTCTCGACGCCCGAGGTCTTCCGGGCGCTCGAGAATCGGGACAATGCGGGAATGGGCGCACTGCCCGCCTGGACCTCGGCCGAGGAGCTCGCGGACTGGCTGTCGGACGGGCGCAACGATCTTGAAGCCCCCGCCCTCTCGCTCGCGCCCGAGATCAGGGAGGTGCTCGCAGCCCTGACGGTCCAACGCGGTTGTCTCCTGGCGCGCATGTCCGGCTCCGGCGCGACCTGTTTCGGACTGTTCGCCGGGCAGGAGGACGCCGACGCCGCCGCCACCTCCCTCGGCGCGGCGCATCCCGAATGGTGGTGCCGAGCCGGCCGCCTCACCTGAGAAGAGCGCTCGCGCCTCGTTCCTGGAAAGACGTCCCTGCCGCAGACAGGCGCGGCCAGCGCGAGCCGAATTGTCGCCGCTCACGGCATGGGTGAAGGGATCGGCGCGAATTGGCCGCCAAGCTTGCCTCGGTCGTCCTGCGAGCTTAGCCAAGGTTCGTCAGACGAGGGGAGCGACGCCGTGAGCGAGCGACGGGATAGCGGGATGAAGGTCCGGCGCGAGGTTCTGGGCGACGCCCATGTGGACCGCGCGGAAGCGGCGAAGACGCCGTTCGACGCGCCCTTTCAGGACATGATCACCGAAGGCGCCTGGGGCACCGTCTGGGCGTCGGACGGGATCAGCCGACGGGAACGCTCGATGCTGACGATCGCGCTCCTCGCGGCGCTCGGAAACTGGGACGAGATCGCCATGCATGTCCGCGCGACCGCACGCACCGGAGCGAGCCCCGAGGACATCCGCGAGGCTTTGCAGCACGTCGCGATCTACGCGGGCGTGCCGCGGGCCAACCACGCGCTGAAGATCGCGAAGGAGACGTACAAGGACATGGGAGTGGATCTGTGACAGAGGGCCCTACACACCCCGCCATCATCTGCGTCGCGATCACCGGCTCCCTGCCCACGAAGGCCGACAATCCGGCCGTGCCGATCAGCATCCCCGAGCAGATCGAAAGCACGCATGCGGCGTTCGAGGCCGGGGCCGCCATCGCCCATTGCCATGTCAGGGACGACGACGGGAAACCGACCTCGGACCCCGAGCGCTTCGCCCGCCTCAAGGAGGGGATCGAGACGCATTGCCCCGGCATGATCGTCCAGCTGTCCACCGGAGGCCGCTCCGGCGCGGGCCGGGCGAGGGGCGGAATGCTGCCCCTGAAACCGGACATGGCCTCGCTCTCCGTCGGGTCGAACAACTTTCCGACCCGCGTCTACGAGAACCCGCCCGACCTCGTGGAGTGGCTCGCCGGCGAGATGCGCACCTACGGCGTGAAGCCCGAGATCGAAGCCTTCGACCTCAGCCACATCTACCAGGCCCGGGCGATGGCCGACCGGGGGGAGATCGAGGGAACACCTTACGTCCAGTTCGTCATGGGCGTGCAGAACGCGATGCCAGCCAACCGCCGCGTCTTCGACTTCTACGTGGACACGGTGAGGGAGCTCTTCGGTGACGCGCCGTGGTGCGCCGCCGGGATCGGGCGGCATCAGGCCGAGTTGAACCGCTGGGCCGTCGAGGCGGGCGGGCATCTCAGAACCGGGCTGGAGGACAACATCCGGATGGACAGAAACACCCTCGCCCCGTCGAACGCCGCCCTCGTGGCGCGCGCCGCAGACATCGTGGCCGAGGCGGGGCGCACAATCGCCACCCCGACCGAAGCGCGCGCGATCCTGGAGTTGGCTCGATGAGTTTCGCGCGGGTGAACGGAGCGGTCCTTCATTACCTTCATCGCGAGGGGACGGGGCGGGGCGTGGTCTTCCTCAACTCGCTCGGCACCGATCATCGGATCTGGGAGAGCACCGCGGGCCGCCTGCCGAAGGACATCCCCCTCCTCTTTCTCGACAAGCGCGGACATGGCCTGAGCGAAACCTCACCGGCGACGATGGAGACCTTTTCCGAGGATGTCGCCGCCCTCATGGATCGCTCCGCCATGGCGGACGCGCTGGTCTGCGGGGTGTCCATCGGCGGGCTGATCGCGCAGACGCTGGCGCTTCGGCGTCCGGACCTCGTGGGCGGGCTGGTCCTGTCGAATACCGGGCTGCGCATCGGCGACCGGGAGAGCTGGACCGCCCGGCTCGACGCTCTCGAAACGAGCGGGCTGGAGGGGATGGCAGACGGCGTTATGTCGCGGTGGTTCTCGGACGGGTTCCGGACGTCCAACCCCGACGAGGTGGAGGGCTATCGTGCCATGCTGACCCGCACGCCGAAGGACGGCTATACCGCCGCCTGCGAGGCACTACGGGACGCCGACCTGTCCGGCAGGGCGGCAGAGATCGCCGTGCCGACGCTCTGCATTGCCGGCGGCGCGGACATTGCGACGCCCCCGGACCTCGTGCGTGCGCTGGCAGATGCGATCCCCGGCGCGACGTACGAGGAACTGGACGGGGTCGGCCACCTGCCCTCCATCGAGAGCCCGGAGCGCGTGGCGGATCTCGTGCAGCGGATCTACGGGCGACTGGCGTGAGCGAGATATTCGGCCATCCGTGGCTCGGCAGCTTTTTCGGCGATGCGGCGTCGGCGGAGATCTGGTCCGGCGAGCGGCAGATGGTCCACATGCTGGCCTTCGAGGCCGCCTGGTCCCGTGCGCTCGGCGCATGCGGCCGCGTGTCCCCCGATGTGGCGGAACGTGCGGCTGCAGCGGCGGAGAGCTGGACGCCGGATGTCGCGGCGATCCGCGACGGCGTCGCGCTGGACGGCGTGCCAGTGCCTGCCCTGACCCACGCTCTGAGGGAGGCTGCCGGCTCCGCGGAGGGTGGCGTGCATCGGGGCGCGACCTCGCAGGACGTGATGGACAGCGCCCTCGCCCTCACGCTGAAGGACATGTCGGTCCTCTTGGGCCAGCGCCTTCGCGAGCTGGACGCCGCGCTGGCCGGCCTCGCGGACCGGTTCGGCGACACCGGGATCATGGGACGCACCCGGATGCAGGCGGCGATCCCGATCCGCGCAGGGCACCGAATCGCGGCCTGGGCCCAGCCGTTCTCCCGCCATCGCGCGCGGCTTGCGGATCTTCGCCCGAGGGTCGAGATCGTCCAGGTCGGCGGCGTCGTCGGGGATCGTCAGCAGCTTGAACCGGACGCGGAGACGATGGCCCGGCATGTCGCGGACGCACTTGGCCTTGCGAGCGGGCCCTGCTGGCACACCGCGCGCGACGGGATCGCCGAGTATGGCGGGCTTCTGTCCATGATCGCGGGAAGCTGCGGCAAGATCGGCACGGATATCTGCCTGATGGCGCAGCAGGGGATCTCGGAGATCGCGCTGCCCGGCGGCGGAGCCTCCTCCGGCATGCCGCACAAGCGAAACCCGGTGGATGCGGAACTCCTGATCACCCTTTCGGGATACGCCGCGACGCAGCTTCCCGCCCTTCATCACGCGCTTCGGCACGAGCAGGAGCGTTCGGGAAGCGCCTGGGCGCTCGAATGGATGGTGCTGCCCGGCCTCGCGCAGGCGAGCGCGCGCGCCCTCGCCGTCGCCACCCGGCTCGCGGAGAGTGCGACGCCCGCCTAGACGTCCTTCAGGCCGCGGATCGTGGCGCGCATGTCGCGGGAGCGGTCCCGCGTCCGCCGCGTCTCGGCGCCGTAGGGCGAGGTTGCGAGACGCTCCATCACCTCCGCCGCGGCGTCGTGGAATCCGGCAGGCTGGCCGGCGCGGGCATAGGTCTCGGCGATCTGCCGCATTTCCGCGACCCAGCGTCCGGCATCCGCTGGCAGAGACGGGATGCTGCTCTCGGCACGAGAAAACAGCTCCGGCTGGCTTTGGCCCAGTTCTTCGGCCAGATCGTCCAGCAGCTCGTGCGCCTCCGCCGTTTGGAAGGCAGCCAGGAGCAGCGCGTTCACCCCCTTCGTGATGCTGGCATAGCTCATCTTCAGGGCGGACGCCTTGCCGATATCTTCCCCGAGGGGCCGCAGATCGACCGCGACGCCGTCCAGCCTGCGAAGCGCAGGAACGTCGGGACCGGAGACGTAGAGCCTCGGACGGCGTCCCCCGGATGGCGGCATCCCGACCACGCCTGCATCGACGAAGGTGACCGCGGTCTCCTCGAAGCACGCAGCGACAGCGGCAGCGGTCTCGGGCGAGATCGCATTGCAATCGACATAGGCGAACGCGGCGCCGCTCCGGCCGGCGATCCCCGCGACCTGCGTCGCGAGACCGAGCGCATCCGCCGGGGGCAGGATCGAGAGAAAAAGGTCGCAGCCCGTGACCAGGTCCTCCAGCGGGACATCACGCAATCCCGCTTCGGCGGCGCGGTCCCGGGTCTCACCTCCCCGCCCCTCGAGGCAGGTGGCGACGGCATGGCCCTCGGCGGTCAGGGCGGCCCCGATGGCAGCTCCCATCTCTCCGGCTGACAGGATGGCGATGTGGGTCATGAGCTTCTCCCCCGAGCGGCTGACCGGGATCAGGCCGCTGGCTTGATCCGGTAGTGATAGTGCCCCGCCTCGGTCATCCCCAGCCCCTCGTATAGCGCATTCGCCGGGCCGTTGGCGCGGGTGACGAGGACGGCGAGCCGGTCCGCCCCCTGCTCCTCCGCCCAGATCGCGGCGGCTTCCATGATCTGTGCGGCGACGCCGCGGCGGCGATACTCCTGCGCGACTTCGAGGGCATGCACCACGGCGATGCCCTCGGCAGCGGCGATGTGGGCGGTGCCGGCCACGTCGTCCTCCACCCGCCCCATCAGGCTGGCACGGGGAGAGGCGGCGCGGGCCATGACGGCAAGGCGCGCCGCGCCGATCCCGCCGTCGGCCCAGATCTCCCGCTGGCGGGGCAGCGGCGCATCCTCGATGATGTAACGCCCGTCCGCCTCGCCGCCCGTCGGCAGCGCCGCAACGGCGGTGACGAGAAGGCGCGTCGGGTCCACGACTGCGTAACCGGCAGCGTCCAGCGCGGCATCGAGCGCATCCTCACCGCCTCTCACCTGCACGAGGGGCGTCTGACCGAGCGCGCCCTGCGCACGCTCCATCGCGGCAAGCTCCGGCACGGCACCGGGGGCGAGGGGCCGCGCCGAAGAGACCCGCTTGCCACCGCCCTGCCCGTCCGCCACCTGCCAGCCCTCGACGTCCAGCACCCGGGCGGGAGGCCAGGTCGCCGCCGCCGCACGCCAGAGGACCTCCGTGCTCATTCCGCGTCGCCGCCGAACGTATCGGACAGCCAGGTCATCGCATCGGCGATCTGTCCCGCATCGGTTCCGCGCACGACGACCTGCGCGCCGTGCACGCCGTCCTTCTGAAAGGGATACGAGCCGAAGGAGAGGTCCGGATGATCCGTCGCCATCTTCCGAAGCGGCCCGGCGATATCCCCCTCGCCGCGGTAGATCCGCAGCGACTGGGACATCAGCGGCGCACCGCCCGTCAGGCCGGGCAAGACCGAGGCGAGCATCGCCTGGAAGATGGCAGGGACGCCGGCCATCACGTGAACATTGCGCAGGATGAAGCCGGGCGCGGCGGAGACGGGGTTCTCGATCAGCGCGGCGCCGTCCGGGATGCGGGCCATGCGCAGCCGCGCCTCGTTCAACTCGGTCCCCCGCGCGTCGTAATGGGCCGTGAGAATCGCACGGGCATCCTCGCGCACATCGATCGCCGCGCCGAACGCATCGGCCACGGCATCGGCGGTGATATCGTCATGGGTCGGACCGATGCCGCCCGAGGTGAAGACGATGTCGTGGGCTTCGGACAGCGCGCGGACGGAGTCGCGGATCGTGGCGTGCACGTCAGGCACCGTGCGTGCCTCGACAAGATCGATCCCGCGGGCGGTCAGCTCCCCTGCGAGGTGATGCATGTTCGAATCGCGGGTCCGGCCGGAGAGGATCTCGTCCCCGATGACCAGCATTGCAGCGCGCGGATTGGCCATGACGAAAGCTCCCTCTTGGTCTGGCGCCGATTGGCGTGTCGGCCCCGCAGAGGTATAGGGCGCGCATCATGCGCTTTCAAAGCCCCCTCGTCCCCGCCCGCCTGATCCGCCGCTACAAGCGCTTCCTCGCGGATGTGCGCCTCGAGGAGACAGGGGAGGTGATCACCGCCCACTGTCCCAATCCGGGCGCGATGACCGGGCTTGCGGACGAAGGGATGCGCGTCTGGCTGGAGCCGAGCCGAAACCCCGGCGCGAAACTGTCCCACGGCTGGCGCCTCGTCGAGCTTGCGGACGGGCACTGGGCCGGGATCGACACCGCCGTGCCGAACCGTGTAGCGAAGGAAGCCCTGATGGCGGGGAGCGTTCCGGCGCTTGCCGCCTATACGGGGGTGCGGCCCGAAGTCCGGACCGGGGAGAAGAGCCGGATCGACTTCCTGCTGTCCGAGCCGGGCCTGCCGGACGCGTGGGTGGAGGTGAAGAACGTGCACCTTTCGCGGGACGGAACGCTGGCGGAGTTTCCCGACTGCGTCACGGCGCGGGGCGCCCGGCATCTGGATGAGCTTGCAGCTCTTGCCAGGACGGGCGCTCGCGCCGCGATGCTCTACATCGTGCAGCGGACGGATTGCGACGCCATGGCCCTCGCCCGGGACATAGATCCCGGCTACGGCGCCGCGTTCGACCGGGCGCGCGATGCGGGGGTGGAGATGCTCTGCCATGGCACGGCGATCAGCCCCGAAGGGGTCGAGTTCGGCCCCGCCCTTCCCGTCGAGCGCTGAGGCGACGCGCTGTCGGCTGGCAATCTGCGGCCTGCGGCCTTATCTTGCGACCGACCAATCAGCACCGACGAGGCCCGGCGTGGACGATCTCCGCACGACACTGACGAAGGACGGCATCCGCCTTTACGCGCCAGAAGATTTCGCTGGAATGCATGCGGCCGGGCGCCTTGCCGCCGATATCCTCGACCGCATCGCCCCGATGATCGAACCGGGCCAGACCACCGGCGCGATCGACGACGCGATCCGCGGCATGATCGAGGACGCCGGAGCGACCTCGGCCACCATCGGCTACAAGGGCTATCAGCACGCCTCCTGCATCTCGCTCAATCATGTCGTCTGTCACGGCATTCCGGGCGACAAGAAGCTGAAGGACGGGGATATCCTGAACGTCGACGTGACCGTGATCGTGGACGGCTGGTATGGCGATACGAGCCGGATGTACGTCGCGGGCAAGCTGTCACGGAAGGCGGAGCGGCTGGTCCAGATTACCCACGATGCGCTGATGATCGGGATCGAGGCGGCACGGCCGGGCAAGACCTTCGGCGATATCGGCCACGCGATCCAGACCTTCGTCGAGGGGCATCGCATGTCCGTGGTTCGCGACTTCTGCGGCCACGGCCTCGGGCGCGTGTTCCACGCCCCGCCGAACGTGCTGCATTACGGGCGTGCCGGCGTCGGCCCCGTGCTCGAGGAAGGCATGTTCTTCACGATCGAGCCGATGGTGAACCTCGGCCGCCCGGAGACCAAGGTTCTCGCGGACGACTGGACCGCGGTGACGCGGGACAAGTCCCTGTCGGCCCAGTTCGAGCATTCCATCGGGATAACGGCGGACGGCGCGGAGATATTCACCCTCTCGCCCGGCGGCCTCTTTCACCCGACCCGACCCGCCTGACGCGGCCTCCGGCCCCCGGGCCGGGACGAACCGTGGAGCGATGCGGCCGCCCCCTCGGGCAGCCGCGTGCAGTCACCGGTTCAGAGCTTGCCGCAGGAGGCGAGCTGACCGCGATACATGTAGGCGCGGGACTGGACCTTGTTCGCCACGCCCACGAGCCAGCCCTTGCTGTTGTAGGTCCCGCGGCGGAAGCCCGAATGGCCCTCGTGGTAGGCGAGGTACTGGTTGCGCGCGTCCGTCAGGGGGATGCCGTTCCGCTGCACGGTCTTGTTCATGTACCAGCCCATGAAGTCCGTCGCGTCCTGGATCTTGTCGCGCTTGGCCCGGCGTCGCCGCTCCTCTTCGCGGTACTCGTCCCACGTCCCGTCCAGCGCCTGGCTGTAGCCGTAGGCCGAGCTCTGCCGTCCCATCGGGATCACGCCGAGCGCCCACTGGTAGGGCGTCCGGGCATCGCCGTCGAACTTGCTTTCCTGGTGGATCACGGCCATCTGGACATAGACCGGAACGCCCCACTTGCGCTGCGTCGCGCGCATGGCCCTCAGGTAGGCGGGGCGCTCGGCGACGATTGCGCAGGCGTTGTCCAGCCGGCTCGGTGGTGTCTTGTCGCCGGCGCAGCCCGTCAGGACGAGCGCTGCGAGTATCGTCAGCATCGGAAGAAGTTTCATGTCTGCCCGCTCGTTGGCCCGCCTCGTTGGACGGGCATCGTCCGTTTATGATTGCCGGTGAGCTTAGCGCCAAACATCACACTTTGGAACGCCCTCCTCGCTCACGATTTTGACGGTCGCGCGCCGAAACCTGCCGAACCGCGCAAGCACATTGTTTTCGGCCGTCAAACGTGGTCGAATTATTGAACCGGTTTAATAAAGATCAACAGCGACCGGTGCAGAAGGGCACGATGGAACACAGCCGCGCGAAATATCATCTCGGGCAGATCGTCCGGCATCGCAAGCATCCCTTCCGCGGTGTGGTCTTCGACGTGGACCCGGAATTCTCGAACACCGAGGACTGGTACGACTCGATTCCCGAGGACAACCGTCCGAAGAAGGAACAGCCCTTCTACCACCTGCTCGCGGAGAACGATCAGAGCTACTACGTGGCCTATGTCTCGGAGCAGAACCTGGAGCCGGACAATTCCGGAGAACCCGTCGACCATCCCGACCTGCCCGAGCTTTTCGGGGACTTCGAGGACGGGATCTATCCGCTGCACTTCCAGCTGAACTGAGGTCTTGCGGGGAAGTCCTCGGCGCCGCGCACTGGGTGGGGGCTATAACGACGCGGCACCGAGGGAAGCCTTAGCAGCTACGTCCTCCTGTCTCTACGTCACCCCGGACCTTTTGATGCTCGCAATCGGGCAATGTCTGGGCAATTGCGTCCGCGACGGTGGTTAATCCATGCAGGCCCGCCCGAACTAAGGCGAAGCCGTTTGCGACCGCGACGGAGTTGTCGCAAGATCGGCTGGCCCGCCGCGCGCACGCGTTACCCCTCCCCCGTCGCCGCGGCTTCGCTCCAAGAGGATGCCATGATTCGCACGACACTCGCACTGCCCGCCGCCCTCCTTCTGCCGACCGCCGCCACGGCCCATCCGGGACATGTCGCCGAAACGGCCGCCGGGCATGACCACTGGGTCGCCGGCGCGGCCATCGGGATCGCGATTGTGTTGTTCGCCTTGGGCATCTGGCGGGAAGTGAAGGGACGACGCGCCAACGCGGCCAAGGCGTCCAGGAAGACCGCCGACAACCAGGGCGCGTGAGCCGGACCGGCGCAAGAGCCGGCACGATGCAGGTCTTCGGCGCCTACCTCATGGTCGACTGGTCCGCCGCAGCGCAACCTCGAACCGGGCCTGACAGCATCTGGATCGCCCGACTGAGAGCGGGCGAGGTCCGGCCTGAGCTGGAGAACCCCGCGACGCGGGCGGAGGCGACGGACCGGATCCTCGCCATGATCGCGGAGGAACGGCGCGCGGGCCGGCGCGTCCTCGCGGGATTCGATTTCGCGCTCGGCTACCCCGAAGGCTTCGCCGCACCGTTCGGCGGGGACTGGCGCGGCGTCTGGTCCGCCATCGCCGCAGGCCTGACCGACGGCCCCGCGAACGCGAACGACCGGTTCGACTTCGCCGCACGGCTGAACGGCGCCTTCGAGGGAGACGGGCCGTTCTGGGGAAACGGGCTCAAGCGCGATGTGGACGGGCTGCCGCGGACGCGCCCGAAACCTGGGCCGCTGCCGCGCCTGCGTCACGCCGAGGCACGCGCGACAGGCTCGCAGGAGGTCTGGAAGCTGAACGGTATCGGCTCCGTCGGCGGGCAAACCCTGACGGGAATCGCCGCGCTCGAGCGTATCCGGCTGGAGACGGGCGCCCTCGTCTGGCCGTTCGAGGAGGTGCCGGCGGACGGTCTGTCCGAGGCCGCGGGAGCCTCCGGCGGGGGTATTTCGGGAAAGATGAACGTCGCGGGCGAGGATCTCGCCCCTGTCTTCGTGGAAATCTACCCATCCATGGTGAAGGTGCCTGCGCTGACGGGTAGGCCCCTCGATGCGGCGCAGGTCGCCGCTCTCGCGCGCGGGTTCTCGCGGCTGGATCTCGAAGGGCGGCTGGCGCGCATGCTGGAAGAGCGCGCCGAGCTGCCGCAGAAAGCCCTTCGGGAGGAGGCGAGCATCCTCGGCTTGGGCCATGAGACGGCCCTGCAGACCGCCATCGACCGGCCGGCGCCCATTCCGGGACCTGCCGAGGGCGTGGCGGGGCGCTTTGACACCGATCCGGCGACGATCCGGGCGAAGAGCTTCTCCGCGATACGGTCGGAGGCGCGCCTGGACCGGTTCGGGGCCGACATGCAGGCCGTGGTCGTGCGCCTGATCGAGGCTTGCGGCATGGCGGAGGTGGCTGACCGGCTCGCCTTCTCGGGCGGTGCGGCGACGCGGGGGAGGGCGGCGATGACGGATCTCGCGCCGGTTTTCTGCGATTGCGAGATGGTGGCGGCCGGGATCAGCGCAGGGGTTGCAACGGCCCGTGTCCGCACCGGCATCGCGCCGGACCGGCTCGGCGGCGCCGTGGTCGCCATCGGCAGTGATCCAGTGGCGCTCTTCAAACTGCTCGAATCGCTGGATGCAGGAGCGCCGCGGCCCGCCGTCATCCTGGCCTTTCCGGCCGGGTTCGTCGGCGCGGCGGAAAGCAAGGCGGAGCTGGCGGCCCGGCCGAGGGGCTGCAACTTCATCACGTTGCGGGGCAGGCGGGGCGGAGCCGCGATGGCCGCCGCAGCGGTGATCGCGATGGGCCGCGGCCTGGACGGCTGACCGCGATCGCTTACCCTACGTATAGGCCCTCGTGTGAACCTTCCATGAAACCTGAAGGTGGACGCTTGACTCGAAAACCACGGCGCGCATTTTCGATAGGAGGAGCGGCGAAGCGGGCCGCGAATTCGGGGGGAGGTCACGCCATGAACGATATTCTTCCAGACGCAGTCCTGCGCGGGCTCGACGAGGCGCGGCGCGCGCGGTCACGGAAATCCTCCCGGATGCGGGTGAAGGCGGGCGACCGCACCTTCGTGATCCTGCGCCACTGGGATGGCGGGTTCTCCCTCGATGCGACGGATGCGCCTGGCCTGCGCGGCCATGTCGACCTCTATGACGGACAGGCCCACGTCCGGCGCGCGCTCGTGATGAGCAGCGCCGAGGTGGACGGAGAGCGCATCTTCGAGATCAAGTCCTCCACCACCGCCATGACCGCGCCGCCGGCCGATTTTGCCGATGCCCCGGAGCCGCCGGCGGGGCTTCTGCCCGCCTACTGAGGCTTACTGAAGGTCGGAGAACGCGCTCTTCAGTCGTTCCGCCGCCTCTTCGACAAGGGCGCGGCGGGTGGCGAAGTTGAATCGCAGGAAGCTGCCGCCGCCGGAGCCGAAGGTCGGCCCGTGATTCGCCGCGATGCGGGCCTGACCCTCGACGCGGGACGCGGCCTCCTCGGCGCTCATCCCGGCCCCGCCGAAATCCACCCAGGCGAGATAGGTTGCCTCGAGCGGCATCGAGGCGAGGCCGGGAATGTCCGCGATGGCGGCGTCGAAGATCTTCCGGTTGCCGTCGAGATACGCGATCAGCTCGTCGACCCAGGCCGCGCCCTCCGGGGTGTAGGCCGCTTCCGCCATGTGCAGGCCGAAGGAGTTGGGAGAGAGCCCGAGGCCGGCGAGCGTGCCCGACAGCTTGGCGCGCAGGGTGTCGTCCGCGACGATCAGGTTGCCGGTATGACTGCCGGCGATGTTGAACGTCTTGGTGGTCGCGGTCATGGTCACCAGCCGGTCCTCGATGCCCGGCAGCGTCGCCATCGGGATGTGCGTCCGGCCGGGGAAGACGAGGTCGTGATGGATCTCGTCGCTGATCAGGATGAGGTCATGCTTGCGGCAGAACTCCGCGATGGCCTCCAGCTCCTCCGCCGTCCAGACGCGGCCGCCGGGATTGTGGGGGGAGCAGAGGACGAACATCGTCTCCCGCCCGGTCAGCGCTGCCTCCCATTGGTCCGTATCGAAGGTGTAGCGCCCCTCCGTCAGCGTCATGTCGCATTCGGTGACACTGCGCCCCGCAGCCTCGATGACGCGGGCGAATGCGTGGTACACGGGCGTCATCAGAACGACGGCATCCCCCGGAGCGGTGAAGCTCTGGACGCAGATGCCGGTGCCGTTGACGAGGCCGTGTGTGGTGAGGATATGCGCGGGATCGACGGTCCAGCCGTGGCGCTCGCCCATCCACCAGACGATCGCGTCGCGGTAGGAGGCGTCATCCCCGTAATAGCCGAAGACGCCGTGATCGGCCATGTCGGCGACGGCCCGGCGGACACACTCGGGCGGGCGGAAATCCATGTCCGCGACCCACATCGGGATGCCGTCCGCCGGGGAAACGCCGTAGACCTTCTCCATCATGTCCCACTTCGCCGAATGGGTGCCGCGCCGCTCGATGGGATCGTCAAAGGACATGAGGGGTCTCCGTCTGCTCGTGCTGTCTGTTGGCGCCGGACCCTAGCGGACGGGGCGCCCGGCACAAGAGAGCGCCGCTCAGGCCCCGGCGTCGATCTCGGACAGAAGCGCGGCTCCGAAGCGCTCGGTCTTTGCGGCATCCATTCCGGGCACGCGCTCCAGATCATCGAGGCTCGCGGGCCGGCGCTCGGCGATGCGGCGCAGGATGGCGGGAGAAAGGGTCAGGTACTTGCCGGAGCCGTCCTCCCCGCGGGCGAGGCGAAGCTGAACGTCCTGGAGGCGGTCGAAGAGCTCCCCCTCGGGGCGGCCGGCCAGGCGCATGCGCTGGGGGTGGAGCGCATCGGGTGCCCCTTCGCCGGCGATGACGGACAGGAACTCCGCGCCGTAGCGTTCGAGTTTCTTCTCGCCCACACCGCCGATCCGGGCCATCGCGTCGAGACTCTCGGGCCGGCTCTGCGCCATCTCGATCAGGGTCCGGTCGTTGAAGACGACATAGGCCGGGACGCGCTGCGCCTCCGCCAGCGCACGACGCTTGGCCTTGAGGGCGGACAGCAGCGGCGCATCCTCATCGGCGACCAGCGCGCGCACGACGGGGCCGGAGGATTTGCGCTCCATGGCGTCCCGGCGGAGCGTGACGGGCGACTCGCCGCGCAGCACGGGCCGCGCCGCCTCGGTCATCCGCAGCGCGCCGTGGCGCGTGGGATCGGGGCGGACGAGGTCCCGACCCATCATCTGGCGGAAGACGGCGGTCCATTGCGGTTTGCCGAGGTCACGGCCGACGCCGAAGGTCGGGAGCGCGTCATGCTGACGCTGGCGGATCTTGTCGGTCTCGTTGCCGGTGAGGATGTCGATCAGGTGCCCCGCGCCGAAACTCTCGCCGGTGCGCAGGATCGCCGAGAGCGCCTTGCGGACGGCGTCGGTGCCGTCGAACGTCGCCGGAGGCTTGTCGCACAGATCGCAATTGCCGCAGGGCGCATCCACCTCCTCCCCGAAATAGCCGAGGAGCGTGCGGCGGCGGCATTCGAGCGCTTCGGCCAGGCCGAGCAGGGCATTGAGCCGCCCGTGATCGGCTTCCTTGCGTTCGGGCGGAGCGAGGCCCTCGTCGATCTGGCTGCGGCGGAGGCGGATGTCATCGGCGCCGAACAGCGTCAGGGTTTCGGCCGGCGCACCGTCCCGCCCGGCGCGGCCGATCTCCTGGTAATAAGCCTCGATGCTCTTCGGCAGGTCCGCGTGGGCGACCCAGCGGATGTCCGGTTTGTCCACGCCCATTCCGAAGGCGACCGTGGCGACGACGATCAGGCCGTCCTCCGTCTGGAACCGCTCCTCCACGTGGCGCCTGGGCTCCGCGTCCATCCCGCCATGGTAGCAGCAGGCCTCGTGGCCGGCCTCCCGCAGGGCCTGCGACAGGGATTCCGTCTTCGCACGGGTGCCGCAATAGACGATGCCGGCGCGCCCCGGTCGGGCGGCGGCGAAATCGAGGATCTGGCGACGGGGGCTGTTCTTGGCGGCGAAGGCGAGGTGGATGTTCGGCCGGTCGAAGCCGCGCAGGAACGTGACAGGCTCGATCCCGGCGAAGAGGCGGGTGACGATCTCCGCCCTTGTCTCGGCATCGGCGGTCGCGGTGAAGGCGGCGAGCGGAACGCCGAGGCTTTCGCGCAAGGTGCCGATGCGGAGGTAATCGGGGCGGAAATCGTGACCCCACTGGCTGACGCAATGCGCCTCGTCCACCGCGATGAGGGAGACGCCGGCGCGCCGGAGCATCCGCTCGGTCCCGGCCGAACCCAGGCGTTCGGGCGCGAGGTAGAGGAGCTTGAGCGTGCCCTCGTCCAGGCCGCGCCAGATCTCGTCCCGCTCCTCTTCCGTGCTCGCCGACGTGATCGCACCGGCCTCGACGCCGGCGGCCTTCAGCGCGCGGACCTGATCGCGCATGAGCGCGATGAGGGGGGAGACGACGACCGTTAGGCCGTCCCTGACGAGCGCGGGAAGCTGGTAGCAGAGGGATTTCCCGCCGCCCGTCGGCATGATCGCGAGGACGTTCTCCCCCTCCGCCACGGCGGTCACGATCTCCCCCTGCCCGGGGCGGAAATCGTCGAATCCGAAAACGGAACGGAGAAGCTCTGCTGTGCCGGTCATGCTATGGGGAGCCGGGATCTGGGAGGGGCGGGCCTTCTGTCACACGCGGGCACCGAAGGGGCAAGAGCGCCCCCGTCTGCGCGGCAGCGCCCCTCCGGAGTATTCCGCGAAAGACGGAACGTCAGCGCAGGCCGAAGGCGGCGGGCAGGATGATCGTGCGGAGCGCGATCACGATCAGGAAGGCGACGAGGGGCGCCAGGTCCAGCGGGCTGGTATCCGGAAGAACGCGGCGGATCGGCGTGTAGACCGGCTCGAGCAGCTTGTTCAGACCTGTCCAGATCGAGCCGACGAGGGGCTGGCGATAGTTCAGCACGTCGAAATTGAGCAGCCAGCTCATGATGATGTGGACGATCATGATGAAGTAGATCGCGCCGAGGATGAGCTGGAGAATCTCATAGATCGCGTACATGGGCAGGACGGCTCCTCGGGCATGGCATGTTCGGGCCGGTCGTAGGTAAGCCCGCGGGCCGTGTCGCGCAACAGCGGGACCTGCGCAATTCGACGCGTCGTCATGCTTGACCGCCCGCCGGGCTGAGGGACAGGTCGGTGACATGTATCCCATTGTCCGCCTTGCCAGAGAAGTTCTGCGCGCCCGCCGCATGCCGCCGCTCGGCGTGGACGGCATGCATGTCTCCCACCACATCGTGCTGCCGTGGGACATCGATCCCTGGAAGGAACTGAACAACGGGCGGACGCTGACGCTCTACGATCTCGGACGGATCGGATTGTTCACCCGGTCGGGCGCCGTGAAGCGGATGCGGGAGCATGGCTGGGGGGCTGCGATTGCCGGCGCCAGCGTGCGGTATCGCAAGCGGCTAACGATGTTCCAGAGGTTCGAACTGCGCTCCCGCGTGATCGGCTGGGACGCGCGGTTCCTCTATGTCGAGCAGGGCGCGTGGAGCCGGGGCGACTGCGCGAGCCACGCGCTCCTGCGGGTCGCCATCCTCGCAGGCGGGCGGATGAAGGCGGCGACGGAGGTGGCAAGCGAGCTCGGTCTCGGCGCCTCGCCGGAGCTGCCCGACTGGGTCGTGGCCTGGGGCGAAGCGGATGCCGCCCGGCCATGGCCGCCGACCATGGGCGCCTAGGGGACGATCAGCCGTGTGCCGGGACGGATGCGGCCGGCGATCTCGTGGAGATCCTTTCGCTCCAGCGCGATGCAGCCCTCCGTCGGATAGCCCGGACGCCTCCATTCATGGATGAAGATGGCGGAGCCGCCGCCGGGGACGGGTGCGGTCAGGTTCCAGTCCACGATCAGGACGAGATCGTAGAGCGGGTCCGCGCGGCGCAGTGTTTCATGTGAAGCACCGAAGGGCGCGCGTACCGGGCGGTTGTAGGCCGGGTGCCTCGGATCGTCGCACCAGAGGTCACGGGGACCGATCGGTCTCGACCAGTGCGCCGGGCGCGGAATGCGGTCCGGGCGATAGACCATGCCGACAACGCGGTGCGTGCCGCTGGGTGTTGCGCCGTCTCCCTCGCGCTTCTGTCCCGTGACGCCGCCCCTGCCGATGCTGCAGGGCCAGAGGCGTCCGGCGAAACGCAAACCCCGGGGCGTCAGGACGAGGTCGCGGGGGCTCACAAGAGGTGCCCAGACTTGGCGGCCTTCGTCGCGAGATAGGCCTTGTTCTCCGCCGTCGCGCCGCGGATCAGGGGGACGCGTTCGGTCACCGTCACGCCGCAATCCTCCATCATCCGCACCTTGGCGGGGTTGTTCGTCATCAGCCGCACCGCCGGGATCCCGAGGCGATCGAGGAGCGCCGCGCCGATGCGGAAGTCCCGCTCGTCGTCCTCGAAACCGAGGCGATGGTTCGCTTCAACGGTATCGAAGCCCTGGTCCTGAAGGGCGTAGGCCCTCATCTTGTTGGCCAGTCCGATGCCCCGGCCTTCCTGGTTGAGATAGAGCAGGATGCCCGCCCCCTCCTCTCCCATCGCGGCCAGCGCCCCGCGAAGCTGGGGACCGCAGTCGCATTTGAGGGAGCCGAGGAGATCGCCGGTGAAGCAGGCGGAGTGCAGGCGCGTGAGGACGGGCCGTGCGGGGTCCGGTTTTCCGACAGCGATGGCGTAGTGCTCCTCGCTGCCATCGGTCGGCCGGAAGACATGGAGGCGCCCTGCCCCGGCGAGGGCCATCGGAAGGCGCGCGGACACGACACGGTCGAAGTCCGGCGGGCCATGGCGGGCCGGAGCAACGTCGAGGTCGAGCAGCGTGACATCCTCGGGGGCCGCCCCCTTCAGCGGCAGGACGAGGGCGGAAGGCAACAGACGCGCTTCCTTCGCGAGGGCAATGGCGGCCCGGTGGAGCGCTGCTTCGCCGCCCCGCTCGGACGTGAACGGGCCCTTCATCGGCGTTTCGAGGTCGCCGGAGGGGTCGGCCACGGCGCGGGCCCAGGCGACGCCGGCCGTCCGCGGGACCGCGAGACGCGCGAGATCGCCGTCATAGGCACGGGCCTTCAGCGTTTCCGCCCGCCGTGCCGTGATCGCGAGCGTCGCGCCGCCGGTCTCCCGCATCCCCTCGAAGCGCGTCTCCGTGACCGTCTCCACCGCCGCGACGAGCGCGGTCTCTCCACCCGAGCGCAGGGCGACGGCGAGGCCGAGGCGCAGGTCGGCGCGGGCGCGGGCTCTGAGTTCCAGCGGGGTGGGATTGAGGCTCATGGCGACAGCTCATGTAGGGATCCTTGCGTCGCCGTCCTATGCCGATCCGAAACGATTTGAAACATTATCCACCTCTGCGACACATCGGTGTGAGATGGTTGCAGCATTTCTTGCCGGGTGCGCGCTTCACGCCGACATCACGATCATAACAGGGAAATGCGAGGCAGCAGTAATGGCACAGCTCAAGAAGATCCTGCTCGTCGACGACGACGAGGACCTGCGCGAGGCGCTGAGCGAGCAGCTCGTGTCGACCGAGGATTTCGACGTGTTCGAGGCCGCGGACGGCGCTCAGGCGATGGAAAAAGCGAAGGAGGGGCTCTACGATCTCGTGATCCTGGATGTCGGCCTTCCGGACACCGACGGCCGCGAACTGTGCCGCCGGATGCGCAAGCAGGGGGTGAAATGCCCGATCCTGATGCTCACCGGGCAGGACAGCGACGCGGACACGATCCTCGGTCTCGACGCCGGCGCGAACGACTACGTGACCAAGCCCTTCAAGTTCCCGGTGCTACTGGCTCGCATCCGGGCGCAGCTTCGGCAGCACGAGCAGTCCGAAGACGCGATCTTCCAGCTCGGGCCCTATTCCTTCCGTCCCTCGATGAAGGTCCTGACCGACGAGAACGACCGCAAGATCCGCCTGACGGAGAAAGAGACGAACATACTGAAGTTCCTCTACCGCTCCCCCGAGGGGGTGGTCCCGCGGGATGTCCTTCTGCACGAGGTCTGGGGCTACAATGCGGGGGTCACGACCCATACGCTCGAGACCCACATCTACCGCCTTCGCCAGAAGATCGAACCGGACCCGTCCAATGCCCGCCTCCTCGTGACCGAGAGCGGCGGATACCGCCTCGTCGCCTGAGACGGATCGAGGCCGATGACGACGTGCGTCGCCCTGAGAGGGCGGCGCGGTTCCTTTCAGGGCGGCGGCCGTCCTTGGCCGGCCGCTGCTCCGCCACCTTCCGCACGGGTCAGATCGGCGGGCGCCCCCGGGCCGACCCTCCCTTCGCCTAGACCTTTCCGCCCCAACGGGGATACGTAGCGCCTCCCGCCTTGCCAGAGGAGCGCGCGCCGATGTCCTTCACCCTCGCCACCTGGAACATCAATTCCGTCCGTCTGCGGGCCGCGCTGGTGTCGCGGCTGCTGACGGAGGAAGCGCCGGACATCCTGTGCCTGCAGGAGTGCAAGTCGCCGGTGGAGAAGATCCCGGCGGAGACGTTCCATGCGCTCGGCTACACCCACATGATCGCGCGGGGTCAGAAGGGATACAACGGCGTCGCCATCCTCTCGAAGCTGCCCATCGAGGATGCGGGGGACAAGGATTTCGCGTCGCTCGGCCATGCGCGGCACGTTGCCGGGCGGCTCGAGAACGGCGTGACGATCCACAACTTCTACGTCCCGGCGGGCGGCGACGTGCCGGACCGGGAGCGCAACGTGAAGTTCGGCCAGAAGCTCGACTACCTCACCGAGATGAGGGACTGGTTCCGCGCCGAACGTCCCGAGAAGGCGATCCTCGTCGGCGATCTGAACATCGCCCCGCGGGAAGACGACGTCTGGTCGCACAAGCAGCTCCTCAAGGTCGTCTCGCATACACCCATCGAGGTGGAGCATCTGGGACAGGCGCAGGAGGCCGGCGACTGGGTCGACGTCACGCGGGCGCATATTCCCGAGGGTCAGCTCTACTCGTGGTGGTCCTACCGCTCCCCGAACTGGGATGCGGCGGACAAGGGGCGCCGGCTCGATCACATCTGGGCCACCGCGGATATCGCCGGCGCTGCGCATTCGAGCCGCGTCCTGCGCGCGGTGCGCGGCTGGGAGCAGCCGTCGGACCATGCGCCCGTCTTTGCGAGTTTCGATCTCTGAGAGGGCAGCGAGCTGACGGGGCCGGGTTGCAAGACGGGGGTTGCTGCTCCATCTAATGCGGCGTTCAACGCCACGCGAGGATCCCCATGATCGGTTTCGGCAATTCGCCGCAGGATGCGGCCAACACGGCGGACGACGTCATCCGCGACGTCACCGAAGCAACCTTCATGGCGGAGGTGGTCGAGGCGAGCCAGACCATCCCCGTCATCGTCGATTTCTGGGCGCCGTGGTGCGGCCCCTGCAAGACGATGGGCCCGATGCTGGAAGAGGCCGTCCGCGCCGCCGGCGGCAAGGTCCGCATGGCCAAGGTTGACGTCGACCAGAACCAGCAGATCGCCGCGCAACTTCGCGTGCAGTCGATCCCCACGGTCTACGCGTTCTTCAAGGGGCAACCCGTGGACGGCTTCCAGGGCGCCGTG
Organism: Tropicimonas omnivorans; assembly: GCF_031846565.1. NCBI lineage: Bacteria > Pseudomonadati > Pseudomonadota > Alphaproteobacteria > Rhodobacterales > Roseobacteraceae > Tropicimonas > Tropicimonas omnivorans. The sequence goes on from NZ_JAVRHL010000001.1 coordinate 299,443, forward strand.
CAGCAATCCGAGATCCAGGACTTCGTGAAACGGCTCGTCGACATGGCGGGCGGCACCGAGGAGGGCGGCGGGCTGGCCGAGGCCGTCGAGGCTGCGGAGGCGATGCTGGCCGAAGGGGCCGCCGAGGATGCCGCGCAGACCTTCGCCGCCGTGCTCGGCGAGGAGCCGGAGAACGCCGAGGCCCATGGCGGCCTTGCCCGCGCGCATCTGGCGATGGGCGATATCGACAAGGCCGAGGGGGTTCTGTCCACCGCGCCCGACGCGATCTTCAAGTCCGCCCCGCTCGAAGCGGCCCGCGCACAGGTGGCCCTCGCGCGGCAGGCCGAGAATGCCGGTCCGGTCGCCGACCTGCGCGCCAAGGTGGACGCGAACCCCGATGACCACCAGGCCCGCTATGACCTCGCGACGGCGCTACAGGCCGGCGGCGAGACCGAGGCGGCCGTGGAGGAGCTCCTCGAGCTGTTCCGGCGCGATCGGGAGTGGAACGACGGCGCCGCGAAGACGCAGCTCTTCACCATCTTCGACAGCCTCAAGCCCACGGATCCCTTGGTGCAGAAGGGCCGACGGCGCCTCTCTTCGATGATATTTGCCTGACGCCTTTGCCCCGCTAGGTCTGAGCCATGCTTTCAGCCAGCGACCTTCCAAAGACGATCCCGATCTTCCCGCTCCCGGGCGCGCTCTTGCTGCCGCGCGCCCGGTTGCCGCTCCATATTTTCGAGCCGCGCTACCTGCAGATGCTCGAGGATACGATGAAGACGTCCCACCGTCTCATCGGCATGGTCCAGCCCCGCGAGGTGCCCGGCGGTGAGGCGCGCAAGCTCCACCGGATCGGCTGCTCGGGGCGCCTGACCGGCTTCTCGGAAACGGAGGACGGGCGCTACATGATCACGCTGACCGGCGTCTCGCGCTTCCGCATCCTGTCCGAGAACGACAGTTTCGCGCCCTACCTCACGGCCGATGTCGAGTGGACGCCATTCGCCCGCGACCTTGGCCACGCCGAGACGGATTCGCGCTTTTCGCGCACCGACTTCATGACAAAGCTCAATCGATTCTTCGATGCCCGCGGTCTTTCGACGGACTGGGACAGCCTGAAGGACGCCGAGGACGAGCTTCTGATCAATTCGCTCTCCATGCTCTGCCCCTTCGACGTGGAGGAGAAGCAGGCCCTTCTGGAGGCTCCGACACTGGCGACGCGCCGGGAAACTCTGGTCACGCTGATGGAATTTGCGCTACGGCGGGGCGACGGTGGCGAGGAGATGCTGCAATGACGACCGAAATCAGGGGGCCCGAGGCGGGCCCGGTGATCGACGGGGCCGAAGAGGGCGACGTTCCCAGCCCCGACTTCGACCGCAAGATGCTGGAAGCGCTGGTATGCCCCCAGACCGGGGCGCAGCTTGCATGGCATGCGGAAACGATGGAGCTCGTCTCCAAGAATGCGGGCCTCGCCTATCCCGTGCGCAACGGCATTCCGATCATGCTGGTCGACGAAGCCCGACGGCTCGACGACTGAGCTGCAGGGCGCCGAGCCTGGCCGCATGGCCGGCGACCTGACTGCACGGAAGACCTCATGAAAAAAGGCCGGGAGATGTCCCGGCCTTCTTCAGTCTGACGGCCAACCGCTCTTACGAGTGAATGGTCACTTTCGTTCCCACCGGCACCCGCTCGTAGAGATCTTCGATATGCGCGTTGACGAGGCGAACGCAGCCGGAGCTTACGGACTGACCGATGGACCACGGCTGCGGCGTTCCGTGAACGCGGTACATCGTGTCGCGGCCGTTGCGATAGAGATAGAGCGCGCGCGCGCCGAGCGGGTTCTCGGGACCACCCGGCATTCCGCCGGCGAACTGGGCGTACTTGTTTGGCTCGCGGCGGATCATGTTCGCTGTCGGCGTCCAGCTCGGCCATTCCGCCTTGCGACCGACCGTGACGGTGCCGCTGAGATTGCGGCCCTGCTCGCCCACGGCCACACCGTACCGGATCGCCTGACGCTCGCCCGTGATCCAGTAGATCACCTTGTTCCGCACATCGACATGCAGCGTGCCGGGGCGGAACTCGGGAAGAACCTCCACGACCTGAGCCTTGTACACATCCGGCAGGGTGAAGCCCTGGGAGGTGGCGGCGCGTGCGGCGGCGGGAAGGGTCGTCGCGGCAGCGGCCGCAGTAGCGAGGAAATGTCGGCGGGGGATCATCACATGTCTCCGGGCAGATCGAATGACAGAGTCTGGCAGCTCTTTGAATTGTTAATGCCGGAGGGTCCACAAAGTTCCCGAAACCGATCTTGACACGGCGGACACTCGCCTGATCACGGCATCTCAGATGATCTCGTCCTCGTCGAAGAGGGGGTCCGCCTCGAGTTGGGCGGAGTATTGCTCCATCGCGCTTTCGGCCCGGGCGAAGGAGTGCATCTCGGCGAGATGGAAGATCGCGTCCCCCTCGTTGACGATGGGCATGTTGGCCCGACCGACGATTATTCCCTCCCGCGGCGCGAGGATCTCGCTCTCCACGGTGCCGAACGGGTCGGCGACCGCGGCGATCACGTCCCCCTCCCCCACGATATCCCCCGTGGTGCGGAATGCCCGCAGAAGGCCGCCACGCGGCGCCCTCAGCCACTCGGACTTGCGGCAGCGCAGCGGCGCGGAGCGCGGCTTCGAGACACCCCGGCTTCCGACCATCCCGATCTTGTGCATCACCCGCAAGATGCCGCGCATGCCGGCGCGCGCGCCCATCTCGTCGAAGCGCAGGCCCTCCCCCGCCTCGTAGAGCAGGATCGGGCGGCCCCGCTTCGCCGCCTCCGCGCGAAGGGAGCCGTCCCGCAGGCCGGACGTCAGGATCACCGGCGCGCCGAAGGTCTCGGCCAGCTCCATCAGTTGCTCGTCCTGTCCGGCGATGCGGATCTGCGGCAGGTTCATCCGGTGGATCGCGGCGGAATGCAGGTCGATCCCGATATCGGAGCGCATCACCACCTCGGTCAGGAACAGGTGCGCCAGCCGTGCGGCCAGCGAACCGCCGGCGGATCCGGGAAAGGAGCGGTTGAGGTCGCGCCGGTCGGGAAGGTAGCGCGAGTGGTTGAGGAAGCCGAACGTGTTCACGATGGGCACCGCCAGGATCGTCCCGGCGATCGACCCGAGCTGACGGAGCTTCAGCAGTCGCCGCACGATCTCGACGCCGATCACCTCGTCGCCGTGGATCGCGGCGGAGACGAAGATCACCGGGCCGGGCCTCCGCCCATGGACGACATGGACGGACATCGTCACCGGCGTATGGTCGGACATCACCGCCACGGGCAGCTCCACCGTCGCCCGCGTTCCGGGGGCGACGGAGTGACCCGCGATGACGAAATCTTCCCGTTTGGGCATCATCCGCGACCCTTCGTGCGCGTCTTGCCCTCCTTCGCGGTGCGTTCGATGAAGTCGATGATCTTGCCGGCGATATCGAGGCCGGTGGCCTTCTCGACACCTTCGAGACCGGGGGAGGAGTTCACCTCCATCACGACCGGGCCGTGATTCGAGCGCAGCATGTCCACGCCGCAGACATTCAGGCCCATCGTCTTGGCCGCGCGGATCGCGGTCGAGCGCTCCTCCGGGCTGATCTTGACCTGCGCAGCGCTGCCGCCGCGGTGGAGGTTGGAGCGGAACTCGCCTTCGGCCCCGGTCCGCTTCATCGCGGCGACGACCTTGCCGCCGACCACGAGGGCCCGGATGTCGGTGCCGCCGGCCTCCTTGATGAATTCCTGAACGAGAATGTTCACCCCGGCGCCGCGGAACGCCTCGATCACGGATTTCGCGGAGCGGTCGGTATCGGCGAGGACCACGCCGATCCCTTGCGTGCCTTCGAGAAGCTTGATGACCATGGGCGCGCCGCCGGCGAGCTTCAGCACCTCCTCGGTCTGCTTCGGATCATGGGCGAAGAGCGTCACCGGAAGGCCGATCCCGTCCCGCGCAAGGAGCTGCATGGAGCGCAGCTTGTCCCGGCTGCGCCCGATGGCGACGCTTTCGTTGAGGGGAAAGACGCCCTGCATCTCGAACTGCCGCAGGACGGCCGTGCCGTAGTAGGTGACCGAGGCGCCGATCCGCGGGATCACCGCGTCGAAGCGGGGCAGCTTCTCCCCGTTGTACCAGACCTCCGGACGCCGCGACGCGATGTTCATGTAACAGCGCAGCGTGTTGATCACCTGGATTTCGTGCCCCCGCGCCTCTGCTGCCTCGACGAGGCGCGTATGGGAGTAAAGCTTGGGGTTAACGGCCATCATGGCGAGCTTCATATCGCGTCCTTCGCGTCGGAGGGTGACTTGGCTTTGTGTGTCGGGCGGGGACGGGTCATGAAAGACCGGCCGGCATCCACGAGGATGTTCCGCTTCCGGATCGCGGTCCGACCGAGAATGATCGGATGCCGCATCCCGCCGCGATGGGCAAGGGACAGCTCTATCTTCCACCGCCGGCCTGCGATGACGAGCCCTGTCGAGATGACATGGCGGAGCTCAGGCTTTCCCGACGTATTGGTGATTTCGCGCTGCCCCAGCAACACCGCTTCGCAATCGAAGGCGCGCGGCAGGCCGGCATGGGGCACGTGGAAGCGCACCCAGCTTTCGCCGTCCTTCTCGAAGGGAACGATGCGGGTCGCGTGGATCGCCGATGTCCTGGCGCCGGTGTCGATCTTGGCGACGAGTTCGGGGATGTCGAGATCCGGCAGTCCGGCGCGCTCGCGCCAGCCGATCACGGTCGGGGTGGTCGGTCGTGTCGGCATGGGGCCGTCTGTCCTTTCGCACGTCCCCCGTTCGTCGGAGGGCATCGCAACGATAGCGTATCGGGAGCGCGCGCCAAGCTTGCCCGGAACTGACAGCCTTCTTGAGCGGTTGCCCTGAAATACAGCGGCACCGCCCGCATCACGAACAGGACGGGGCGAACGTGTTCGACTGGATCTCGAGTATCATCAATGCGGTCGGCTCGTTCGGCGTCGCGGTCCTCATGTTCGTGGAGAACGTCTTTCCGCCGATCCCGTCCGAGCTCGTCATGCCACTTGCGGGCTTCAACGCGGCGCGGGGAGATATGTCCATCGTTGCCGTGATCATCATGGGCTCGCTCGGCTCGCTGGCGGGGGCTTGGCTCTGGTACTGGATCGGCCAGAAGATCGGGATGGACCGGCTGAAGTCACTGACCCGGAAGCACGGTCGCTGGCTCACGATCAGCCCGGACGAGCTCGACCAGGCCAATGACTGGTTCGCGCGGCATGGCGGCGAGGCGGTCCTGATCGGACGCCTGATCCCCACGGTACGGACCTTCATCAGCGTGCCCGCCGGCGTGTCCGGGATGCCGCTGCCGAGGTTCCTCGCCTACTCCGCCGTCGGCACGGTGGCGTGGACGTCGCTCCTCGCAGTGGCGGGGTACATGCTGGAAACGCAGTACGAACGCGTCTCTGCCTGGCTGAACCCCGTCTCGACCGGCGTGGTCGTCATCATCGTGGCGATCTACCTCTACCGGGTGGCCACCTACCGCCGCCGGGTCCCCCTCTCCCGAACGCAAGGCGGCGCGGAGGACTGATCCTCCGCGCCGCGCGCCTAACAGGTCCCGGGGCCGCTCAGGCCGGGAGTTTGGTCTTGCGCAGGTAGGGCAGGACGGCGTCGAAGCTGCCGAACTTGGCCTTCGCGTCCTCGTCGTTCACGGCCGGCGGGATGATCACGTCTTGTCCCACGGTCCAGTCTGCCGGCGTCGCGACGCCGTGCTTCGCGGTGGCCTGAAGGGCGTCGAGAGCGCGGACGATCTCGCCGAAGTTGCGGCCGACGGTCATCGGGTAGGTCATCGACAGCTTCAGCTTCCGGTCCGGCCCGATGATGAAGACGGAGCGCACGGTGGCGCTGTCGTTCGGGGTACGGCCATCGGGCAGGTAGGCTTCGGCGGGAAGCATGTCGAAGGCCTTGGAGACCTCGAGCCCGGTATCGGCCACGATCGGGAAGGAGACCGACCCGCCGGACGATTCCTCGATATCGCCGATCCACTTGCGGTGGTCGTCGACGCCATCGACCGAAACGCCGATCACCTTCGTGCCGCGCTTCTCCCATTCGTCCTTCAGGGTCGCCACGGCACCGAACTCGGTGGTGCAGACGGGCGTGAAGTCCTTCGGGTGGGAGAAGAGGATCGCCCAGCTGTCGCCGATCCAGTCGTGGAAGCTCTCGATCCGGCCCTCGTTGGTCTCGAAGGCGAGGTCGGGAACGGTGTCGTTGATGCGCAATGCCATGATGCTTGGCCCTTCGTCGTGTGATGTCTCGCCCGGCAAGATATGCCGGCGCGCCGGGGAAGAAAGGGTGCGCGCTGTCCCGCCCCTCCTTTCGACGGGAACGACGGCGGCGGGAGGCGGGCGGCCGGGGGGCGGCGCGTTTCGCGGGGGTGCGCCGGGGCGAAACGCGCGTTCGGCTGCCGCGATCAGGGCGGAAGGCTGTTCTTTTATGGGGAAGACGGCCGATCACCCGCTTTGGGCGAACCCGGGCCCCCAGGGCGCCGTGAGACAGAGCCGCTCCTTCGTCACCGGATGCGTCAGCCTCAGTCGCCATGCATGCAGCATCAGGCGCGGGGCGGCGGCTCCGCCGTAGAGCGGGTCGCCGTCAATGGGACAGCCGATTGCAGCGAGGTGGACGCGGAGCTGGTGGGTGCGGCCGGTCTCCGGCCTGAGCGCGAGGAGGGTTCCGCCTCCGCTCGTGCCGAGGGTCCGGAACCGGGTGACCGCCCGCCGCCCCTCGGGGTGCACCATCTGCTTCGGCCGGTTCGGCCAGTCGGACCGCATGGGCCTGTCGATGATGCCGGACCGGTGGGCGGGCGGCGCCGAAGTGACCGCGAGATAGGTCTTCGACACGCTCCGCCCCTCGAACTGGGCGCTCAGGTCGCGCTGCGCGGACGGGGTGCGGGCGAAGACCATGACGCCCGAGGTGTCGCGGTCCAGTCGGTGCACGATCAGGGTGCGGGGGCGTAGCGCGAACAGTCGGGAGAGGAGGCAATCCTCGAGGTCCGGCGTTTTCCCCGGCACGGAGAGCAGCCCGGGCGGCTTGGAAACGGCGAGGAGCGCGGCATCGTCGTGGAGGATATGGATCGGGCCGTGGGGCGGCGCGTAGCTCCCCCCGCCAGGCGGCGCGATCCTCATCCCGGGCGTCGCGCGGGCCCGATGGCGGGGCGTCCCTTGGTATCCATGTCTCACATCTCCGAAATGGCGGTTTGCCGAGCCTGCGGGACCGGGCCCATGTCGGGCCGGTATCGGGCGTCGAGGCCGTGCGCGCAAGCGCGCGTCCCGCGCCGCGTCGAGGCTTCAAGCCACGAGCCTCCGCCCGCCGCCGCCCCCCGGTCAATCGGTCGCGGGACGCGCAGGTCTCGCGCGCTAGATGAGCCGGGCCGGCGGGTCAGGGCCCGATCCGGCAAACGAGCAGTGCAAGACCAGGGGCAAGATGTCAGAGCGTTACACACCGAAGCGGGACGGGTGGCCGAGCAACCCCCTGATCTACGAAATCTACCCGCGATCCTTCTATGACAGCACCGGCTCCGGCGAAGGGGATCTGAAGGGGATCACCGAGAAGCTGCCCTACGTCGCCTCCCTTGGCGTGGACGCGATCTGGGTCGCACCGTTCTACTGCTCGCCCATGGATGACGGCGGTTACGACATCTCGGACCACCTCGCCGTCGATCCCCGGTTCGGCACCCTCGAGGACTTCGACGAGATGGTGGAGACGGCTCACGGTCTGGGCCTGAAGGTGATGATCGATCAGGTTCTGAACCATGTGAGCTCCGAGCATCCCTGGTTCCAGAAATCGGTCGAGGGGGAGGACCAGTACGCCGACTGGTTCGTCTGGCGCGACCCGAAGTCCGACGGCACGGCGCCCAACAACTGGGTGACGATCTTCGGCCGCCCCGCCTGGACGTGGAGCCCGTACCGCCGCCAGTACTACCTGCACCAATACGCGGAATCGCAGCCTTCGCTGAACCTCGAGCATGACGAGGTGAAGGAGCAGCAGAACGAGGTCGTCCGCTTCTGGGCCGCCCGCGGCATCGACGGGTTCCGCTTCGACGCGCTCGGCTCGTTCATCACGGACCCCGAGCTGAAGGACAACCCGCCAGCCACGGAAGAGCAGCGCGCCTCCATGCAGGTCGGTCTCGAGAATGTCTTCGCCTGGCAGCTCCACGAGTGGGACATGCTGCCCCAGCGCGGACAGGACGTTGCCCGTCGCCTGCGCAAGGCCGCGGGGCCCGAGATGTACATGCTCGGCGAGATGAACAGCCTGATCCGCGGCGTCGAACTCTGCGAGCTTCATTCCGGCGAGGAGAAGATGGATGCCTGTTACGGCGTCGAGTTCAGCGCCGGCGGGATCAGTTCGAAGAACATCGCGAAGGTCCTGAAAGAACGGCAGATGGACAGTGCCTACGCCTTCTGCTTCGGCTGCCACGACACCCCCCGGATCGTGACGGCTCAGGGCGATGGCTCCATCGGAGACGCCAAGTTCCTCGGCCTCGTGGCCGCCGCGATGCCCGGGCCGTGGATTCTCTGGCAGGGGGACGAGCTCGGGCTGCCGCAGGCGGACCTGACCCGGAACGAGATCATCGACCTCTACGACCGGTTCTTCTACCCCGTCCATCCCGGCCGGGACGGCACCCGCGTCCCGATGCCCTGGGACGACGACAAGACGCATCACGGGTTCACCGAGGGAACGCCCTGGCTCTCCATGGTTCGCCGTGCCGGCATCCCGGTGCAGCAGCAGGAGGACGACCCCGTCTCCGCCCTGTCCTTCTTCCGGCGACTGATCGAGTTCCGCAAGCGCCCCGCACTGCGCGGTTCGGGCTGCACGGTGGAGAAGGCAACCGATCAGGCCCTGATCCTGCGCCGCTCAGGGGAGAAGGACGGCGTCAAGGAAAGCATGCTCTGCGTCTTCAACTTCGGCCCCGGCGAGCTCGAGACCCCCATCGACCGCGTCCCGGATATCGCGTCGGGCCCCGTCACCGGCAACCTGCCCGCGCGCACCGGCGCGATCTGGGTCGAGGAGGATTGAGGCAGGCGCGGGCGGGGGCCCCTCATGTGGGCGGCGGCGTCCTCGAATAGGGGGCGCCCTCAGGTCAGCGCCCGCCCCCCGAACACCGAGCCCAGAATGGCAGACAGCGCCTCGGCATCGGCCGCGTCGAAGGCGGACGGCCGGTCGCTGTCTATATCGAGCACCGCGATCAGCCGCCCTGCCCCGTCCGTCACCGGAAGGACGATCTCCGAACGGGTGGAGGACGCGCAGGCGATGTGGCCCGCAAAGGCGTCCACGTCCTCGACCAGCTGAACCTCCCCGGTGCGCGCGGCAGCGCCGCAGACGCCGCGTTCGAACGGGATCACGAGGCAGCCATGGCCGCCCTGGTACGGCCCGATCTTGAGAAGGCCGGGTTCGGTGACGCGGTAGAACCCGGTCCAGTCGAAGCGCTCGTCCGAATGGTGGATCTCGCAGGCGAGCGTCGCCATCAGCGCGACCTCGTCGGTCTCGCCCTCCGTCAGGGCCGCGATGCGTTTACCAAGGTCGTCATAATCGCAACGATCGTCCATCCTGCCCGTCTCCTGCTTACCGGTTCTTCACGGCTCATGCCCTAGGCTCTGCGCGACGTCCATCGCACAGGAGAATGACATGGACCTGCAGATCAATTCAGGCGCGGTGCCCTATACCGTCGCCTGTACCTGCGAGCGCCTCGATGCTCCGGTCGCCATCGGCTTCAAGGACAGGATGCGGGAAATCCTGTCCGCAGCACCGCGCGAGGTCCTGCTGGATCTGTCCTCCGTCCGCTTTCTCGACAGTTCGGGCCTCGGCGCGCTCGTCGCGGTGCTGAAGCTCGCGCAGCCGGACCGCCGGTTGATGCTGTCGGGGATGACCCCCGCCGTCGAAAAGGTTTTCCGGCTCACGCGCATGGATACCGTGTTCGAAATCGTGACCCCGTTCCCCGACGCGGGCCGCGCGCGCGATACGGCCCGCGCGACGGACGCGGCTTGAGCCGATGGTCCCCAGTCGAGCATCGACGGTTCTGCACCGGACGGATGAGGAGGCGCGCCTGCCCCCGGTGATCGCCGTCCTCCGCAGCGGCCTCTTGAGCGCGCGTCTCCCCAGTCATCCCCCCGCCGTGCGGGATTTTCTCGTCGCCCTCGGAAGGCGGATGGATCGCTCGGACGTCTGCGAAGGGCTCAGAACCTCGACGGAGCTTGTCCTCGCCGAAGTGCTGAACAACATCGTGGAACACGCCCGGCCGGACTTCGCGGCGCCCATAGACGTGACGGTGAGGACGGGATGCGATGTGAGATGCCGGGTGATCGACCGCGGCACTCCCATGCCGGGCCTCGCCCCGCCGCCCGGCCACCGGCAGAGCGTCGATTGCCCGCTCGAGGAGTTGTCCGAAGGGGGCTACGGATGGTTTCTCATCCGCAGCCTGACCCGGGATCTCAGCTACGAAAGGAGAAGCGGCAGGAACCGCCTTCTCTTCACCGTCGCCGCGACGGGGAATGCGGAATGATCCCGGCCGGGCGCTGAAGCCGCCCGGCGGTCCGGACGGCCTGCCGTCGCATCAGAGTTCGGCGAGAAGCGCCTCACCTGCCGTCGCCTCGCAGGTACCGGGGCTCTCCTCGACATGGAGCGCCGTGACCCTGCCGTCGTCGACAAGCATCGCGTAGCGCCGGGAGCGTCCGATCAGGCCCGCCGCGGCGGCGGTGAAATCCATGCCGATCGCCGCGGTATAGGCCCCTTCGGGATCCGCCAGCACCTCTATCCCTGCCTCACTTGCACCGGTCGTCTCCGCCCAGGCCTGTGCCACGAAGGGATCGTTGACGCAGATGCACAGGACATCGGCGACGCCCTTCTCGGCGAACTGCTCCCTGGTTCGGATGAAGCTCGGCATGTGCGCGGTGGTGCAGACGCCGGTAAACGCGCCCGGCACCGCGAAGATCGCGACCTTGCGGCCCTTCAGCTTCTCCTCGAGCCGGACCGTCTCCGGCCCCTCCTCGCCAAGCTTCAAGAGCGCCGCTCCGGGCAGGCTGTCGCCAGTGGTGATGGCCATGTCGAAAGGTCCCATTGTTGTTCTCGAACGGGGGGGCATGTAGGGTCCTGCTCTTCACGCGCCAGCAGGGAAGAGGCGTCATGCAGGACATCGTGGTCATCGGAGCGGGTCAGGCCGGCGCCGCCCTCGTGGCGAAGCTCCGCGCCGAGGGGTATGACGGCCGTCTCACGCTCGTCGGCGAGGAACCCGCCCCGCCCTACCAACGCCCGCCGCTGTCCAAGGGCTACCTTCTCGGCAAGCTCGAGCGGGACCGGCTCTTCCTGCGGCCCGAAAGCTATTACGCCGACAAGGACATCGACCTGCGCATGAGCACGCGGGTCGTCACCATCGACAGGGAGGCCCGGCACGTCGTGCTCGAAGACGGCGAACGCCTCCCCTACGACGCACTCGCGCTGACCACCGGGTCGACACCGAAGACTCTGCCGGAGGCGATGGGCGGCCGGATCCCCGGTGTGCTCACCATGCGCAGCCTCGCCGATGCGGACGCGCTGGCGCAGGCGTTGCGGCCGGGCGGGCACCTACTCGTCGTCGGCGGCGGCTATATCGGGCTCGAAGCGGCGGCGGTCGCCCGCACCCTCGGCATGGACGTGACGCTCCTCGAGGCCGGTGCGCGGATCCTCGGACGCGTGGCCTGCGAGGAAACCTCCGAGTACGTCCGCAAGCTGCACAAGGATGCCGGCGTGCACATCCTCGAAAATGCCGGTCTGGACCGCCTGTACGAAGAAGCGGGCCGGGTTGCGGGGGCGCGGATCGTCAGCGGAAACGAACTTGCGGACGCGACCGAAATCCCCGTGGACGCCGTCGTGGTCGGCATCGGCATCACCCCCGGCACCGCGCTGGCCGAGGCGGCCGGCCTCGAGATCGAGAACGGCATCGCGGTGGACGCGGAGGGCCGGACGTCCGACCCCGCGATCTGGTCCGCCGGGGATTGCGCATCCTTCCCGTGGCGCGGGCGCCGCATCCGCCTCGAAAGCGTGCAGAATGCCATCGACCAGGCGGAGGCCGCGGCGCAGAACATGCTAGGCGCCGGCACTCCCTACGATCCGATGCCGTGGTTCTGGTCCGACCAGTTCGACACCAAGCTGCAGATCGTGGGCCTCGGCGGCGGGCACGACCGGGTCGTCGTGCGCAATGGTGCAGGCCTGTCGCACTGGTACTTCTCGGGGGACACGCTCCTGTCGGTCGAGGCGATGAACGACCCGCGCGCCTACATGGTCGGCAAACGTCTGCTGGAGGCGGGCAGAAGCCCCGCGCCGGATGCGGTGGCGGACCCCTCCACCGACCTCAAGACCCTGATGGCCTGACGGGATGCGCATCGTCGCGGGACGGTTCAGGGGGACGGCGCTGACCGGCCCGGGCAAGGGCGCGGCGGAAGCGTTGCGGCTCCGCCCGACGCCGGACCGTGTGCGGGAGGCCCTCTTCTCCATGCTCTTCGCAGGCCACGACGCGCCGCAGAAGGGCAGCACCGTGCTCGATCTCTTTGCCGGGACGGGTGCGATGGGGTTCGAGGCGCTGTCCCGCGGGGCAGCCCGGACGATCTTCGTGGAGAAGGGGCGCGAGGCGCTCGGCCTGATCCGGCGGAACGCGGAAAAGCTGCGGCTCGGCGAGGACGCGGAGATCGTCGCACGGGATGCGCTGAGGCTCGGGCCCCGCACCGGCCCCGCCGCCTCCCTCGTCTTTCTCGATCCGCCCTACGGAAAGGACCTCGGCGCTAAGGCCCTTCAAGCCGCCCTCGCAGGCGGCTGGATCGCCGAAGGCGCGCTCGTGTCATGGGAGGAGGATGCCGCGATGGACGCGCCCCCGGGATGGGAGTTGCTCGACACCCGCAGCTGGGGCACCACGCATGTCACGATCCTGAGGGCACCGGGCGGGGCCTGATCCCCCTCGGCCTACTCGGCCTCGGACGCGTCCATCAGCCGTCTTGCATCGGCGACGAGACCGGCCCCATCGAGCCCTCGCCCGGTCGCATCCTCGATCCAGGCGCCCGTCACCTCGCGGCCGAGCTCGCGCAGAACTTCCGTCTCCGCCTCGCCAAGTTCGGCGACGGTGTTGCCAGCGGCCTCCAGCATGGCACGGGCTTCGATATCCCCCTGGTCATAGGCCCGTCCGGCCCATTCGCTGGCCATCAGACCGGAATTGGCATCAATCACGGCCTTCAGGTCCTCCGGGAGAGACTGGTACCAGTCCTCGTTCAGCGCCCAGATGAAGAACAGGTTGTAGAAGGAGCGATCCCCGGCGACGTCGGTGTGGCTGTCCGCCAACTCGTCGAGCTTGAGGGAGGGCGCCATTTCCCACGTGATCACACCCCCGTCGAGAACGCCGCGCGCCAGCGCTTCGGGGAAGGCCGGAACCGGCATTCCGATCGGCACGGCGCCCAGTTTCTCGAGCAGGAGCGTCGCCGGGCGTGACGGGCCGCGCAGCTTCAGACCGTCGAAATCCTCAGCGGTCTCCAGCGCGCCGCCCCTTTTGTGAACGATACCGGGGCCATGCATGTGCGCCGCGATCAGGCGCACGTCGGCGAAGTCGTCCATCAGGTGCTCTTCGGCAAAGCGCCAGGCCGCGCGGCTCGCGACCTCGGCGCTCTTCGGCGTGAGAAATGGCAGCTCCAGCGCTTCGGCCTCCGGGAAGCGGCCCGGCTGATAGCTCGGAACGACCCACCCCGCATCGATGGCTCCGTCGCGGACCAGATCGTACTGGCTCTGCGCCTTTCCGCCGAGCTGCATGAGCGGGTAGATCTCCACGTCGATCCGGCCGCCCGACTCCGCCTCGATCTTCTCCGCCCAGGGGATGAGGAAGTACTTCGGATTGGACGAGCTGTTGGAGACGAAATGCTGGATCCGCAGGGTGAACTCCTGCGCGCAGGCAAGGCCGGGGAGCGCAAGAAACGCGGCGGCTGCGAGAATGGCTTTCATGGGGCAGACGGTCTCCAGGGATCGATTGCCCCTTTCTAGGCGAGGGGAGAGCTTTCGGGCAATTGCGGGATGCGGCACGGGGGGCGTCTTAACCGACCCTTGGACGCCCCGCTGCCACGAAAAAGGCCCGCGACGCGGAGCCGCGAGCCTCTCGTCATCTTGCAGACGCGTCTTAACCGCGGAAGCCGCGTTTCTGGGCTTCCTGGACGATGTTGAAGAGCGACGGGCGCAGATCGCCGACCTTGTTCAGACCGCCGAGGATCACCGTCGTCTTGGCGCCGGAGCTGTCGGTGATGATCCACTGGCGCAACTCGACGGGGCTGTCGGTGAACTTCAGCTCGATCGTGCCGTATTCGGGGCGCTGCGGATCCTGGGCCAGAACCGTGGTCGTCGTCGCGTCGGAGGTATGCGAGCGGACCATGTTGGCGCGGCCGAGATCGACGTTCCGCGCCAGAATGAGGTTCAGCGGCGTCTGGGACAGCGGATACTGTTCGGGCGGCTGGTTCGATTTGGGATCGAACACAGCGACCTGACCGCCGCCAGCCATCACGAGGCTCGGCGTCGGCGGCGCATATTCGAACCGAACCCGGCCCGGACGCTTGATATAGATCTGACCGGTGGAGATCGTCCCATCCGGATTGACCTGCGTGAATTCCCCGGTCGCGCTCTGGATAGAGTTCAGGTAGCGCGACAGCTCTCCCAGCGACGCCTTGGCGGCGGCGGGGACGGCCGACCCGACTGCAACGGCAGCAGCGAAGGCGGCAGTGATCAACATGCGTCTGTTCATGAGCCCCAAACTACGCAGGTCGCTCCTGGGTTTCATCCCACATCTCTTCACGGTCCGCTCAATTCCGCGCGCGTCCCGCAGGGGAGGGGGCCCCGCGAGGGGGCCTGCCCCTTCTACTGCTGCTCGGGGACGAGGATCTCGCGCTTGCCGACATGGTTCGAGGCGGAGACGACACCCTCGTCTTCCATCTGCTCAACGAGACGGGCGGCCTTGTTGTATCCGATGGCCAGCTTGCGCTGGATGTAGGAGGTGGAGCACTTCCGGTCCTTGATGACGATGGCGACGGCCTGGTCGTAGAGCGCGTCCTCGCCGTCCGTGTTGCCGCCGGTGGACAGCCCGAGCACCGCGTCGATGTCGCTTTCCTTGTCGTCGGCCGGTCCCTCGACCACGCCGCCGACATAGGAGGGCGGTCCGAAGCTCTTGAGATGATTGACGATCTCCTCGACCTCCTCGTCCGAGACGAAGGGACCGTGCACGCGGGTGATGCGGCTGCCGCCGGCCATGTAGAGCATGTCCCCCATGCCGAGGAGCTGCTCCGCCCCCATCTCTCCGAGGATGGTCCGGCTGTCGATCTTGGACGTGACCTGGAAGGAGATCCGGGTCGGGAAGTTGGCCTTGATCGTGCCGGTGATCACGTCGACCGACGGGCGCTGCGTCGCCATGATGAGGTGGATGCCCGAGGCCCGCGCCATCTGCGCAAGGCGCTGGATGCAGGCTTCGATCTCCTTGCCGGCGACCATCATCAGGTCCGCCATCTCGTCCACGACGACGACGATGAAGGGGATCGTCTCGGGCTGGAATTCCTCGGTCTGGAAGACGGGTTCTCCGGTCTCGTCATCGAAGCCCGTCTGCACGGTGCGGGAGAACAGCTCGCCCTTGGACAGCGCCTCGCGGACGCGGCTGTTGTAGCCCTCGATGTTCCGCACGCCCATCTTGGACATCTTGCGATAGCGGTCCTCCATCTCCGCCACGACCCATTTCAGCGCCACGACGGCCTTCTTGGGATCGGTGACGACCGGGGAGAGCAGGTGAGGGATGCCGTCATAGACGCTGAGTTCCAGCATCTTGGGGTCGATCATGATCAGGCGGCATTCTTCGGGGCTGAGCCGGTAGAGCAGCGACAGGATCATGGTGTTGATGGCCACGGACTTGCCCGAGCCCGTGGTCCCCGCGATCAGCAGGTGAGGCATCTTGGCCAGGTTCGCGACGATGGAGCGACCGCCGATATCCTTGCCGAGCGCGAGCGGCAGGCTCTGGGAGCTGTCGCCGTAATCCCGCGCGGACAGGATCTCCCGCAGGACCACCTTCTCGCGGTTGGCATTCGGCAGCTCGATGCCGATGACGGAGCGGCCGGGCACGGTGGAGACCCGCGCGGAGAGGGCTGACATGGAGCGGGCGATATCGTCCGCGAGACCGATGACGCGGGAGGCCTTGAGACCGGGTGCGGGCTCCAGCTCGTACATGGTGACAACGGGGCCGGGGCTGACCGAGACGATTTCCCCCTTCACGCCGTAATCGTCGAGCACGTTCTCCAGCATCCGGGCGTTTTCCTGAAGCGCCTCCTCGGACAGGTGATGCCGCGCGATGGTGTCCGGGTTGGTCAGGAGGGAGAGCGGCGGCACCTCGTACTCGTCCGCATTGTCCTCGAAGGAGAGGGAGGGCTGCGCCTCGGCGCGCGCGCGGGTGGAGGCCTGAACGGGCTTGCGGACCGGATGCTGAACCACGGAGCGGGTCTCGGGGGGCGCGGCGCGGGGCACGACGGTTGTCTGGCGCGGCGCGGTCTCCGCGAGGGGCATCGAGGCCGGTGCTGCTTCCAGCGGATCGAACTGGTCGCCCTCATCCGTCTCGACAACGGCATCGGCGCGGGTCTCGGCCACGGGCTGCGGGGCGGAGTAGGGCGCCGCGACCGGGGCCGGCGCGACGAGCGGTCCGGGGGCCTCGAGATCCGGCACTTCGACTTCGGCCATGGGCGCTGACGGCACCGCGCCCGGCACCTTGGAGACGAGGAGCGGCTCGCGGCGATGCTTGCGGCCACCCGTCAGGCCGCCCTGTGCCGCGCCTTCGGACGCGCCGGGCGAGAGAACGCGCCGGGCACCGCGCGCGCGAAGGCGGATCGCGTCGTTGATGCGTTCCTTGATGCGGTCTTCCTCGGGCGCTTCGACGCCATCGTAATCGGGTAGTTCGGGATCGACGATCTCCGGCTCCGGCTCCGGGGTCCGCTCCGCCGGACGGCGCACCAGCGTCGAGACGGAGGAGAGCAGGCCGACCTTCGGCGCCGGCGCGTCGTCCGTGTCCTCGCTGTCGATCAGATCGTCGGAGACGGCCCCGGCGGGGACCGCCAGCTTCGCCTCGCGCCGGCGCTGCGCCGCGGCGCGCGCCGCGCCCGCCGCGCTGCCGGCACCGCGACCGAGGAGTTTCACGATCCCGGCGTAGATCAGGATGATGCCCAGGGTGACGTAATGCCAGAAGCGGCGCGCCTCGGCCCGCGTCACACCGCAGACGAAGAGCAGCGCGGTCAGCGCAAGCAGTCCCAGGGGAACGGCGAGCAGGCGGACGACCAGCGGGGCCCAGTCCGGCACCAGCGTGATCAGCGCGCCGAGGACCGTATCCCCGAAAAGCCCGCCATAGCCGAAGGAATGCGACCAGGACGGCATCAGCGTCGCGGCATAGACGGACGCCGTCGCCAGCGCGAGGGGCGTGAAGATGGCCCGGCCGAGCGCATGATCCGTGCTGCGATGCAGGATCGTCCGCATGCCCCAGGCGAAGGCGGCGATGACGGCGACCCAGGCGCCCTGCCCCACCACGATCATCAGCGCCGCCGAGACGGAGGCGCCCGCGCGGCCCAGCCAGTTCTGCGCCGGCGCATCGATGGAGGACATCCACGACGGATCGTCGGGGGCGTAGCTGAAGAGCATGGCGGCGCCGGCGAGGGCGAGCCCGATCAGCACCAGACCGACGAGCTCACGGCCGCGCCGCTCGATGGCTTCCTGCATCGTGCTGTCGAACAGCGGATCGCGGTGTTTTGCCTGATAAGCCATTGCCGTCCCTCGATTCAGTCGTAGAGCACGTCGCGCAGCCGGTGCAGCGCGCCGCGAAGGTCATCGACCGGGGCGACCATCGCCACCCTGACCCGGCCGGTGCCCGGAAGCACGTCGTCCGCATCGCCCCGCGCGAAATACGCGCCCGGAAGAATGCGCAGTCCCTGGCCTTCCCACGCCCGGATCGCGGCGTCTTCGCCATCGTCCACCGGAAGCCAGAGGAAGAAGCCGGCCTCCGGCGGAGAGTAGCCCGGAACCTCGCCGAAGATCTCGTCCGCAAGGTCGTATTTCTGCCTGTAGAGGAGCCGGTTTCCCTCCACATGCGTCTCGTCCGACCAGGCGCGCGCGGCGACGGCCTGGATCGGGCCGGGCAGCGGCGCACCGCCCCAGGCGCGCAAAAGCTTCATGCGCGCGATGGCGTCCTTGCCGCCAGCGGCGAAGCCCGCGCGCAGGCCCGGCAGGTTCGACCGCTTGGAGAGCGAATTGAAGACGACGAGTCGCTCGGGATCGGTCCCGGCCCGCTGCAGCGCCTCGAACGCGCCGGGGGGCGGCACGTCGCGATAGATCTCGGAATAGCACTCGTCCGCCAGCACGGTGAAGCCATGGCGCTCCGCTAGGCCGAGAAGCGCCTCCCAGTACTCCATGCTCGCCACCGCGCCATGCGGGTTGGAGGGCGATCCGACATAGACGAGCGCCGTGCGCTGCAGGAGCTCCTCGGGCAGCTCATCGAAGCGCGGAAGGTAGCCGGTTTCCTCGGTTGCGGAGACGAAATGCAGATCCGCGCCGAGCACCGGAGCCCCGAGCGTGTAGGCGCCGTAGAACGGATTGGGCGTCAGGATCGCGGGGCGCTGGCCGGCCTTTTCCTCCGGGCAGAGCGCGAGGGCGGCGTGGAAAAGGCCTTCGCGGGAGCCATTGAGGCTGATGATCTGGCTATCGGGGTCGAGGGCCGCGCCGTAGCGCCGCCCGAGCCAGCCCGCGATCGCCTCACGGAGGGCCTCGGTGCCTTCGTTCTTCGGATAGCGCGCAAAGCCGCCGATCTCCTCGGCCATGATCTCCGCGACGAAATCGGGCATCCCGTGGCGCGGCTCGCCGATGGTCATGTCGAACGGCTCGGCGCCGGGCTCACGTCCGTCGAGGAGCTTCCGCAACCGCGGAAACACGTAATCCGGCAAGCTTGAGAAGCGCCCGGGGAAGGTCATGCGCTATACTGCGTCACTGCTGTCTGCCTCATGCGGGATCGTTCGCGCCCCGCTCTTTGCGAGGAAAGTAACCGGGCGGGGGGCGCCGGTCCAGAATTGTGGCGCCCCCGCGATAAGATTGTTGCTTTCGGGCCGACTGGCCGGGGTCCGGATCAGCGCGCGCCGATGGCCCGTTCCGCCCCGGCACCAAGCCTCAGGAGCCGCGCTTCGCTGCCCGGCGGCATCAGCAGCGAGACCCCGGTCATCGCGGGGCCCGCAGGCAGGGTGAGGCTGCAGGATCCCGTCAGGTTGCCGATCCGGGTATTTCTGAGGCTCAGCTGGTTGCGTTCCGCGAAAGCCTCCTCATCGGCGAGCATGTCTTGCAGCAGGGGCGGCAGAATCGGAACGGTGGGCAGGATCACGGCGTCGTATCCGGCCGTCGCGGCCGTCCATTCGGCGCGGATCCGGTCCAGCTGTCGCCAGGCATCGACGTACTCCGCCGCCGGCAAATCCCGCCCGCCGCGGAAGCGCTCGAGGATCGGCGGGTACATCGCGCCCGGATCGGCCTCAATCGCGTCTTTCCAGACCCCGTAGGCCTCCGGCGCGAACAGCTTGGACGAAAGGCCGGCAGCCTCTCGCACGAAGGGCAGCTCTCCCTCCGCGACCCGGGCTCCGGCGGCCTCGAAGGCGCGCCGGGCGTGGTCGAACCCCTCCGCCGGTCCATCCTCTATTCCGTCGAAGGCCACCTCCCTGCAGATCAGGAGGCGCACGCCCGAGAGGCTCGCCCCGCCGAGATCAGGCGCCTTCCGGCCGGAGAGAAGTGACAGGATCGCAGCCGCATCCTCCACCGACTGTGCGAGCGGACCGATGCTGTCGAACCGGGGCGCGAGGGGCAGGACGCCCTCCATGGGCAGCGCTCCCACGGACGTTTTCAGCCCCACGAGGCCGTTGAACGCCGCCGGCGCGCGAACCGAGCCGCCGGTATCGGAGCCGATGGCGCCCGGCGCGAGCCCGAGCGCCACTGAAACGGCGGCGCCGGAGGACGACCCGCCGGAGACGCGGTCGGGATCGAGCGCATTCGGCGGGGATGCCGTCGAGGGGTTCACGCCGAGCCCGGAAAAGGCGAGCTCGGTCTGGTGGGTCTTGCCGAGGCAGACGGATCCACCTGCCGTTGCCGTGGCCAGAACCTGCGCATCCCGCTCCGGCACGCGGCCTTTCAGAAGCGCGCTTCCGCCCTCCGTGCCCGTCCCGGCACTGTCGAACAGATCCTTCCAACTGAGCGGGATGCCGTCGAGGAGGTGCCGCCTGACCCCCTGCCGCGCCCGCAGGCCCGCGGCCTCCGCTTCGGCGCGGGCGCGCTCCGGCGTGAGGCGGGCGTAGATGCGCGACCCTTCGGGATGCGATTCGATGGCGGACAGGTACATCTCCGTCAGCTCCACCGGATCGATCTGGCCCGCCTCGATCCCGCGTCCGAGCCCCGATGCGGTCATGTCCTGCCAGTTCGCCGCCATGCGCCCGTGTTCTCCCTGCTTCTGTTCACGAGGGTCTGACGGTAGCGGCGCCCGGGTGCATGGACAATCCCGGCACCCGGCGTAGGTATCACCGCCATGAACACCGACTCGGATCTCATCATCGTCGGCGGTGGCCTGAACGGTCCCGCCCTCGCCCTCGCCGCCGCCGATGCGGGGCTGACCGTCACCCTGATCGACCGGGAGGCGAATCCCCGTCAGGCCGGGGCGAACCCACGTGCCTACGCGCTCGCGCATGGATCGGTGAACGTGCTGCGCGCCACCGGCGTCTGGTCCCGCACCGGCGACGGCCAGCAGCCCATCCTCGGCGTCCGCGCCAGCGACGGGCGCGCCGGCGAGGGCGCCTCTCCCCTCGCGCTCATCCTTGATTCGGGAGAACTGGAGGAGGGCCCCTTCGGCGCCATGGTGGAGGATGCGGTCCTGCGCCGGGCGCTCTGGGAGGCCATCGACGCGGCTGAGGGCATCGAGGTCATCACCGGCATCGAGATCAGCTCCCAGACGACGGAGGGCACCCGCGCCACGGTGACGCTCGCGGACGGGCGGACGCTCTCCTCCGCGCTTCTCGTCGGCGCCGATGGCGGCAGGAGCGGCGTCGCGTCACGCGCGAAGATCAGCCGCACCGGATGGCGCTATCGCCAGATGGCCCTCGTCGCCACCATCGCGCACGAGAGGGACCACGAGGGCATCGCGCACCAGTTCTTCATGCCCGGCGGGCCGCTCGCGATCCTGCCCCTGACCGGACGGCGGAGCGCCATCGTCTGGTCGGAGGCGGAGGGGATCGCGAAGCACTACGCTTCGCTGGACGAGCCGGGCTTTCTCGCCGCGCTTCGTCCCCGCGTCGGCGGGTTCCTCGGCGAGCTGTCGATCGAAGGCGCGCGGGCCGCGTTCCCGCTGGCGCTGTCGCTGGCGAACCGGATCGTGGAGCCGCGGCTGGCGCTGATCGGGGAGGCCGCGCAATCGGTTCACCCCATTGCCGGGCAGGGCCTGAACCAGGGCCTGCGGGACGTGGCCACACTGGTCGAGGTGATCGCTGAGGCGCGGAGGCGTGGCGAGGATATCGGCGCGGCGGACGTGCTGGAACGGCACCGGCGCTGGCGCTCCTTCGACCGGGCCGCGCTCGCGACGGCCACCGACGCCTTCGTGCGCCTGTTCTCCAACGACGATCCGTTCCTGCGCGCGTTCCGCGACCTCGGCATGGAAGCGGTCACGCGGGTGCCGGGCCTGCGCCGCGCGGTGATGCGGGAGGCGGCCGGCCTCTCGGGCGACCGCCCCCGCCTGATGCAGGGCCTGTCCGCCTAGCCCCTGAGGGATGCGGCGACGGGTTGGCGCAGCACCGCCCAGGCGGGCAGGAGCGCCACGAGCGAGACAAGCGACAGAAAGCCCGCGACGAGGTGCAGCTCCGGCCAGCCGATCCCCGCGGCCATCGCGACATCCGTGCGCGCCGCGACGATGGCGGAGAGCACCTGCGCCGCAGCGACGCCCAGGGCCAGACCTATGAGCGCGCCCGCAAGGATGAGCGCCGCACCGAAGCACCAGACGACCGCCAGGATGAAACGCGACGGCGCACCGAGCGCCCTGAGGAGCGCGACCTGCCGGCGGAAGAGCCGCGACAGGATGAAGAGCCCGAGGAGGATCGACGCCGCGACGAGCGCCTGGGTCGTCACCGCCATCAGGGACATCGCCCGCCGCACGTCCCCCATGATCGCATAGAGCCGGGTCAGCACCGCGCCCGGGAAGAACGCCATCGTGTCGTCCTGGTTGTCGAAGGTCTGCCGCAATCCGTAGGCGGAGGCCAGGTCCGCGGCATGAACGACGATGGCCGGCGTTCCGGGAAAGCTCTCGGGGTCGAAGGGCGGGCCTAAGTGCGTCTCCCCGATGGCGTGGCCGTTGACGAGGCCGTGCGTCTCCCAGACCTGCTCCACGGGCACGAGGATCGCGGTATCCCACGGGGAGCCGGACGGCGGCAGTAGCCCGGTCACGACGATCTCGACGCCTGCATGGGCCTCCGAATCGGCCGCGGCACCGTGGCCGTGGGACGGCACGACGATATCGCCGACGGACAGGC
This sequence comes from Tropicimonas omnivorans, assembly GCF_031846565.1. Lineage (NCBI taxonomy): Bacteria > Pseudomonadati > Pseudomonadota > Alphaproteobacteria > Rhodobacterales > Roseobacteraceae > Tropicimonas > Tropicimonas omnivorans. Next base: position 321,994 of record NZ_JAVRHL010000001.1, read on the forward strand.
CCGAGCGGGCCCCCGCCAGCGCTTCGGGCACATCTTGCCACATCCGCCCCTCCGCCAGCGCGCCATCCGCGAGGTAGAGCGCGAAATCCTCCGTCGTGCCGACGATGGGCGCGCCCCTGAAGCTGTCGCCAAAGGCCAGAGGCGCCGCGATCTCGGCTCTGGGGTGTGTGGCGACGCGGTCATACGCCTCCCCGCCGATCAGGCCGATATCGGACGGCTGGAGATAGACGGCAGCCAGAAGCGCCGTGATCTCGCTGCCCGGGCGCGCGACGATGATGTCGAACTTGTCGGCCGCTGCGGCGAGGCCGGTGCGGAGGCTGCGCTCCTGAGAGGTGAGGCCGGTGCCCATCCCGACCGAGACCGCGATGAGCAGGACGAAGGCGAGGGACACCCAGCGGAACCGCCCGATCATCGCCCGAACCAGGGGACCGGGGGCGAAGCCGGCGCAGAGGACGGCACCCGTGAGAATCGCCGGCAGAAGAAGCGCCACGAGGATCAGCAGATCCTGCGCGAAGGCGGGAAGGGAAAGCCACAGATCGTTCATCGCACCGTCTCCAGGATCCGGCCGTGCTCGATCGTGATCACACGGTCCATCGCATCCAGGAGGGCGAGATCATGGGACACGGCGATCAGCGTCGCCCCCCTCTCCCGCGCGGCATGGAGCAGGTCCTGGGTCAGCTTCACCGAGGCCTCTCGCGGCAGGCTGGCGGTCGGCTCGTCCGCGAGCAGGATCGACGGTGCCCCGGCGAGGGCGCGGGCCACGGCCACGCGCTGACGCTCGCCGCCTGAGAACGTCTCCACTTTGCGAGCGCCCTCCGGAACAGCCAGACGACGGAGTGCAGCGGACGCGCGCTCGCGGCGCGCCGCCCTTTCAGCTCGCGGCGCAAAGGCCCCGGCAATGGCGGCGTTTGCGTCCGGTCCCAGTTCCTCGAAGAGGAGGTGGTCCTGAAAGATCATGCCGACATGGCTTCGCCGGAACGCGGCGGCGCGGGCGGGCCTCATCGCTGCGATGTTCTCGGTGCCCCAGCGCACCTCCCCCTCGACGAACGGAGAAAGCCCGGCGAGCGCGAACAGAAGCGATGACTTCCCGGCGCCGGACGGCCCGCGCACCCCCACCGCTTCACCGGCGGCGATACTGAGGTGAGGCACGTGGACCAGTTCGCGCCCGCCTCGCCGCCCCCGGACGACAAGGTCATTGATCTCTAGGGAAAGTGGCATGGGGTCAGGCGTTCCACGCAGCATCTGCAAGGCGGACGCGGCTGACGAAGCCGGTCTCCTCGTCCCTCATCGCACCGAGTTCGAGCACGCCGCTCGCCGCGATGTTGACGGTGAAATAGACCGGGTTGACGATGCGCTTGGTATAGACGGCGAGAATGTCGTCCGGCCATTCCGCTTCGCTTTCGCAGAACGGGCAAACCGCCATCGGCCGCTTGGTCAGGACGAAGAACTGCGAGTTGGCCTTGAGAGGCGGGGCCATGAATCCCTCTACCGTCACCCGTTTGCCCTCGTGGGACAGGGCGAGATCCGTGAAACTGCCGTCCTTCTCGTAGAGATCCCTCAGCTTCACGACCTCGGCGGCAAGGGCGAGGCGTGGCATGGCAAGGGTCGCGATGCCGCTGGCGAGGAGGGTTCTGCGATGCATGTCGGGATCCTCTTGGGTTGCGGGAAGTAAGTGCCCGGAACGAAAAACGGAGGAGGACCGCGCGCGGCGCCCCTCCCCCTCGTGTCGTCACGCCGGAGCGGCGTGGTTACTGATCGGCGCCCATCGCGGCGTGATGCATGACGTGGAAGATGTAGTTCTGCTCCACGGTGCCGTCGATCAGGTGCGCCCAGGGGCCCTTGGCGTAGATTGCCACGTCCTCGCCCGAGTGGCTCTCGGAGGATTTGGGGATCAGCGCCTGCTGGAGGTAGTCGATATCCGTCACATCCTCCTGCGTCAGCTCACCGCGGGAGCCGGAGAAGACCGGAACCTGGGGCTCTTCGGCTTCGGCTTCGTCGGTGGGCTGGCTCGCCTGAACGTCGGCGGCGGTCTCGGTCTCGGAGCCGGCGTCGGCGTCCATCTCCGGCTTCAGCACGGAGCCCGGGCCGTTGAGGTAGCCGATGACCGTGTAGGGCAGGCCGTCATCGGCGAGCACGGGCTCGCCCGAATGCTCGACCTGGCCCGCCGCGATGTCCATGCAGAGGCCGAGGATCGGCGTGCCGCGGCCGCAATAGCCGTTGAACGCGATGGAGTGCTCGTGGTCTGCGGTGACGATGATGAGCGTATCGGAGTCGTCCGTCATCTCGTCGGCCAGCGCCACGGCATTCGCGAATTCGACGCCGTCGGTCAGTGCGCGATAGGCATTGCCGGCGTGGTTGGCATGGTCGACGCGGCCGGATTCGATCTCGAGGTAGAAACCGTCTTCGTTATTCGAGAGGTACTCGATCGCGGTTTCGACCATGTTCACGAGGGACGGCTCGCTTTCGGGGCGGTCCGCTTCGTAGGACATGTGGGAGGCGCCGAACAGGCCCAGGACCGGGGCACCCTCTTCGAGGTTGATCGCCTGGAGCGTCTCGAGATTGTAGGCGTAGGCGGCACCGGCCTCCTTCGCCATCGCGACGAGATCGACGTCGTCCCCGCGGCTGCCCAGCATGCCGTCACCGAGATCCGTGCCCTCGGGGGCGAAGGCGCGGGCACCACCGCCGAGCGCGATGTCGACCACGCCGGACTGCATGGATTCCAGGAGCTGCGTCGCGATGTCGGTGCAGCCTTCGGCGGCCTCGCCTTCCCAGTTGCGGTTCGCCGTCTTGGCATAGACCGCGGCGGGGGTTGCGTGCGTGATGCGCGCCGAGGTCACGATCCCGACCGACTTGCCGGCGTCCGAGGCCAGCTCGGCGAAGGTCGTCAGCTTGTTGCCCTCTTCGGACGCGCACTGGTCGTGAACGCCCTCTTCGCTCAGGTTGATCGTGTTGAAGACCTGCTTGACGCCGGTGTTCATCGCGCCGGCGGTCGGCGCGGAATCGGGCGTCTGGGCGTTGATGTTGTAGGTCTTGGCGAGGGCGAGGTTCGGGTAGGCCTCGTAGGGGAGGACGTGCTCCTCGCCGAGCTTGCCTTCTTCCTGACCGGCGAAGATGCGCGTGGCGTAGTTGGTGCCGACGCCGTTGCCGTCCGCCACGAAGAGGATCACGTTGAGCGCGCGGTTCGTGTTCTGCTGGCGCTCGATCATGTCGTTCAGGACGCCCTGGGCGTCGGTGTACCACTGGCTGTCGGCCTGCGGCAGATCCTGCGCGCCGGCAGCAGTGGCAGCCAGGACAGTGGCCATGGCGGTGAGTGTCGCTTTCATCGGAAGTCCCCCGGATATGCGGCGATTGTTGTCGGCGCCGGGATAGGGCCGCGATGTGACACTGCCATGAAGGCGCGAATGACCGTCCGACTTTTTCCAGTGAGCTCAATAAGTTACAGTATATCGTAACGGAGCATCAAGAGAAGGCCTTTCCGAACGGACATACGAAAAAGGCCCCGGCATCGCTGCCGGGGCCTTCCTGGATTCGATGGGAAGAGAACGCCTTACTCGGCGGTCTCCTCGCTCTTCGTCTCTTCGCCGGTCTCCTGATCGATCATCTTCATCGACAGGCGAACCTTGCCGCGATCATCGAAGCCGAGCAGCTTGACCCAGACTTCCTGACCCTCTTTCAGAACGTCGGAGGGGTGGTTCAGGCGGCGGTTCTCGATCTGGCTGACATGCACGAGACCGTCGCGCTTGCCGAAGAAGTTCACGAAGGCGCCGAAGTCGACGATCTTCACGACCTTGCCCTTGTAGACCTTGCCCTCTTCCGGCTCGGCCACGATCGAATAGATCATGTCGTAGGCCTTCTGGATGGCCTCGCCGTTCGGGGACGCGATCTTGACGATGCCGTCATCGTTGATGTCGACCTTGGCGCCGGAGACCTCGACGATCTCCCGGATGACCTTGCCGCCCGAGCCGATCACTTCACGGATCTTGTCGGTCGGAACCTGCATCGTCTCGATGCGCGGCGCGTGGACGGAGAAGTCCTGCGCTTCGGTCAGGGCCTTGGCCATCTCGCCGAGGATGTGCATGCGGCCGTTCTTCGCCTGGGCAAGGGCGGCCTTCATGATCTCGGGCGTGATGCCCGCGACCTTGATGTCCATCTGCAGCGAGGTGATGCCGCTCTCGGTCCCGGCGACCTTGAAGTCCATGTCGCCGAGGTGATCCTCGTCACCGAGGATGTCCGTCAGGATCGCGTATTCGCCGTCATCCTCGAGCACGAGACCCATCGCGACACCGGCGACCGGCGCCTTGAGCGGAACGCCCGCATCCATCATCGACAGCGAACCGCCGCAGACGGAAGCCATCGAGGAAGAGCCGTTCGACTCGGTGATCTCGGAGACGAGACGGATCGTGTAGGGGAAATCCGTCGCCGCCGGGAGAACCGCCTGAAGCGCGCGCCAGGCCAGCTTCCCGTGGCCGATCTCGCGGCGTCCCGGAGGGCCGAACCGGCCGACCTCGCCCACCGAGTAGGGGGGGAAGTTGTAGTGCAGCAGGAAGTTGGAGCGGTAGTTGGCGTGCAGCGCGTCGATGATCTGCTCGTCGTCGCCGGTGCCGAGGGTCGAGACCACGAGGGCCTGCGTCTCGCCGCGGGTGAAGAGGGCGGAGCCATGGGTGCGCGGAAGGAACCCTGTCTCGGAGACGATCGGGCGCACCTCGTCGAGGGCCCGGCCGTCGATCCGGCGACCGTTGCGGACGACGTCGCCGCGCAGGACAGCGGATTCGAGCTTCTTCAGGGCGGAGCCGAGGTTCGGATCCTCGAGCTGCTCTTCGGTGAGCCCCGCACGGATATCCTCGCGCGCGGCGGACACGGCGGCCACACGTTGCTGCTTGTCCGTGATCCCGTAGGCCGCACGCATCTTCTCTTCGCCAGCTGACCGGACGGTCTCGTAGAGCGCGCCGTACTCGGGCGGCTGGAAGTCGAACGGCTCTTTCGCGGCATCCTCGGCGAGATCCACGATCAGGTCGATGACCGGCTGGATCTGCTCGTGCGCGAAGGTCACGGCGCCCAGCATCTCGTCCTCGGACAGCTCGTAGGCCTCCGACTCGACCATCATCACCGCATCCTTCGTACCGGCGACCACGAGGTCAAGCCGCTGCTCGGGATTGTTGCGCAGCTGGTCCATGTCGGCGACGTCGGGGTTCAGAACGTAGTTGCCGTTCGAGAAGCCGACGCGGGCTGCGGCGATCGGGCCGAGGAACGGCGCACCGGAGATCGTCAGGGCCGCGGAGGCCGCGATCATGGCGACGATGTCGGGATCGTTGACGAGGTCGTGGCTGAGGACGGTGCAGATGACCAGGACCTCATGCTTGAAGCCCGACACGAACAGCGGCCGGATCGGACGGTCGATCAGGCGGGAGGTCAGCGTTTCCTTCTCGGTCGGCCGGGCCTCGCGCTTGAAGAAACCACCGGGGACCTTGCCCGCGGCGTAGTACTTTTCCTGGTAGTGAACGGTCAGGGGGAAGAAGTCCTGACCGGGCTTCGGCTCCTTGGCGAACGTGACGTTCGCCATGACGGAGGTCTCGCCCAGCGTGGCGATGACGGAGCCGTCGGCCTGGCGGGCGACCTTGCCCGTTTCGAGCGTGAGGGTCTCGTCGCCCCACTGCATGGATTTCTTGCTAACGTTAAACATCTCGTATCCTTGTTCCGGCCGCCGGGGCGTATCCCCGCCGCGGCCGTATCACGTCCGCGCGCCGCACCTTGCGGATCGCGCGAGGCCCCCTCCTCGTGGCACCCGCGCCGCGGGGCCCGGCGGCTGGGCGTGTCGTTCGGCTCCCCTGCAAGAGGGGGGCTCATACGGCACGGGCGCCCGCAGGGCGCCCGACACCAGAATATCACATGGGGCGGCGCTGGGCCCGGCCGCTCAGCGGCCCTGCCATACCGGTCGCCCCGCCCGCCATCAGCGGCGCAGTCCGAGGCGCTTGATCAGGTCCTGATAGCGCTCGGGGCTCTTCGCGTTCAGGTAGTCCAGGAGCTTGCGGCGCTGGGCCACGAGCTTCAGAAGACCACGACGCGAGTGGTTGTCCTTCTTGTGCGTCTTGAAGTGCTCGGTCAGCGTAACGATACGGCTGGTGAGGATCGCGACCTGGACCTCGGGAGAGCCGGTGTCGCCCTCCTTGGTCGCGTATTCGGTCATGACGCGCTGCTTTTCTTCGACAGTGATCGACATCGGGGGCTCCTTCGTGAGTTCGTGTGAATGGCGCGAGCCGGGATGTCGTCCAGCAAGGCCCATGGAGAATGACCGCCGATCCCGCGAACCGGGAGCGCGGCGGATGGGGGCGTATAGGGGAAAACTGGCGAAAAGGAAAGCGGGATCGCTGTCACTTGAAACGCGATGCGCCGGCCCGGAGATGACCAGACCGGCGTGAGGTCAGAGAGCCGATGTGGCGCTCGAGGCACCGCACCTCCGTGTCAGCTTACGGTTCCGACCAGCATGATGTCCTCCAGCGAGAGCGCCCCGCCTTCGACACGAGCAAGAGGAACGCCATCCGCCTCCACGACAGTTGCACCGCCGTCTTCCGAAAGGCTCAGTTCCGGCAGGGTGCCGCCCATGACGTCGTAGACCACGACGATGTTGTCCTCGCCCGGGGTCCAGTCGATGATCTCCATCACGTCGCCATCCGATTCCGCTTCCATCTCGAAGACATCGGCACCGTCGCCGCCGGTCGCGACGTCCCCCGCGCCGAGGACGAGGGTGTCGTTCCCACTCCCGCCGTTGAGGAAGTCCACGATCTGGGCGCTTCCGGTTTCCTCGCCCATGAGCAGGTCATCCCCGTCGCCGCCGGAGATCATGTCCATCCCGGCGCCGCCGTCGAGAACGTCATCCCCGTGATTGCCGGACAGGTTGTCGTTGCCGTCGCCACCTTCCAGCTGATCGTCGCCGGCGCCGCCCCTCATGGTATCCGCACCCGCGCCGCCTTCGAGGTGGTCGTCCCCGAAGCCGCCCTTGAGCGAATCCTTCCCGGTCCCGCCGATGACCGTGTCGTCACCGTCGCCGCCGTCGAGGAAATCGTCGCCCTCGTCGCCGAGGATCGTGTCGTCACCCTCGTCACCATGGAGCGAATCGCGGCCGGCGCCGCCATGGATCTCGTCCGCCCCCATGCCGCCATCGATGCTGTCGGCACCGTCCGTGCCCACCATGACATCGGCCGTTCCGGGATCCTCCGGCGCGCCGTCCTCGTCCCAGATCGGATCGAGGACGGCTTCGGGGTCGATGCTCCCGCTGTCGTCACCGAAGTCATCACCGGTATCGACCGGCGTCGCATCCTCGAACGAGGTCGGATCGAGACCGACCGGGATATCATCGGCGGCGCCCTCATCCGGATCGGTCGTACCGATGGAGATCACACCTGAAACGGGTCCGTCCTCCGCCGCCGAGGTCGGGTCGAGACCGGCGACGTCGAGCTCATCCCCGAGCATGTCGAGATCGTCGTCCGTTCCTGCCGGACTTGCCGCGAGATCGCCCCGCGCCTCCGGGCCTTCGAGGCTGTCCAGAAGGTCGCCACCGCCAGAGCCGCCGTCCGTCTCATCGCCCGGAATGCCGCCGGACCGGACCTGCACCTCATCGGTGTCGGTCTCGTCCTCATCATCGTCTCCGCCGAACGCCAGGGGGACGAAAGCCCCCGCGACGAGCGCGCTCATTGCACCGAATAGCGCCAGCATCTGCCCGCTCCTTCTGCTGTAGCCCCCTCGACAACGATGCGCAGACGAATCTGAATCCGAAGTTGCCGTTCACGGGACTATGGCGCCGTTCCCCTCCGACATCCGCTCTATTCGGGAGAGATAGTTAACGGCGCCAGGGCGCGGGGCGGACAGAATAGGCCACGTAGAGCGGGTGCCTCGGCGCGCCCGCCTTGGTCTCCCCGAGGGCGAGAAGCGGTCGGCCGCATGTCGCGAGAAGCTGCGCGACTTCGTCCCCGCGACCCAGATGGGCGCCATGCGCGCCCCAGCCGCACAGCACGTCGTCCGCCCAGGCCGCTCCCGCACGCAATGCCGCATCCGCAGCCGCGCCGCCGACGGGATCGCCATGCGCCTTGAGATCCTGCGGTCGGGTGGCGCGAAGGGCGAAGAGATTGCAGATGCGGATCGCGCCGTAGCTCGACGCCCGCGCCCGGCGGACGCAGCGCTCGATGGTCGGGTCGTTCTTCGTTTCGGTCGCAGTCGAGGGGTTCAGCAGGACAGCGCAGAGCCGCCGCCCCTCCGCCCAGCGCCGCTCCAGGTGGTAGCGGTACAGCTCGCAGGGGGAATAGGACGCCTCGCTCTCGACACCGTCCGCGACGAAGCGCCTGACAACGACGCCGTTCATTCTCCGGGCTGGTTGAGGACGCGCGTGGGATGCAGCATCCCGCCCCGGAACTCGCCAATGGCCAGGCAGCGACCGTCATAAGAGGCCCAGGCCGTATCCCCGTACTCCGCATCGCCCGGAAGGACGGCGCCGGGATTGCCGTTGCGCAACCGAACAGCGCCTTCGGCCGTCGCCCGGAGCTCGGGAATGTCGTCCAGCGCAGCTTCGGGCGGCAGGAGCAGGGACGCGGGATCCTCCGCGGCCTCGATCTCTTCCAGCGTCAGGGCGTCCTCCTCGGCGAAGGGGCCCGCCTCCTCCCGACGGAGCCACAGGACATGGCCGAGGCAGCCGAGATCATGCCCCAGGTCGCGGGCGATGGCGCGGACGTAGCCGCCCTTGCCGCAGACCATGCGCAGGATGACATGATCCGGATCGGGCCGCTCCAGGAGGGACAGCTCCTCGATCCAGAGCGGGCGCGGCGCGAGGTCCACCTCGCCGCCGCCGCGGGCGACGGCATAGGCGCGCTCGCCTTCGACCTTCACCGCAGAATAGGCGGGCGGGATCTGCATGATCTCCCCCTCGTAGCCCCTCAGAGCCTCGGCGATGGCCTCGACGGAAGGACGCGAGGACGAGCTGTCGATGATCCGGCCCTCCGCATCGTCGGTCTCGGTGCGCGCCCCGAAGCGGACGCAGAAGCGGTAGGTCTTGTCAGCATCGGCAACGAACGGCAGCGTCTTCGTCGCTTCGCCGAACGCGATGGCCTGGATCCCGGTCGCGGCGGGATCGAGCGTGCCGGCATGTCCGGCCTTCTTGGCGTCGAGACGGCGGCGAAGACGGTTCGTCACGTCGGTCGAGGTGGGGCCGGCGGGCTTGTCCACCACCAGCCAACCGGAGATATCGCGTCCCTTGCGTCGACGTGCCATGACACCTTCCCTTGCAGATTGGAGCGGCGGCGATAGCGCGGCGGGCGGTGCGTGGTCAATCTCCGGCAGGTCGCGGTCCGGCATCGCGCCACGGTTCGCGGGCGGCTCCGGGGATGGCCGATATCGCCCGGTGATCGCGATGCCCGCCTCCGACGCCATCGGCGTCGCGGGCCCGTGGTGGACGTTCGAGCGGGTCTTCCCCGGGCGAAGGTTCAGAAGTCGAAGGCGTCGGTCCGGTTCGCGGCTGCGAGAAGGAACGCGTCGGCGGCGAGCTGAAGCGGGCGGACGTCCACGTCCACGCGGCGTTCGGCAAGGACGGCGGCGAAGGACGCGTAGAGCGCATGATACTCTTGGTCCTCTCCCTTTTTCGACCAGCGTCTTTCCGTCCGCCTGAAGCGCGTGGCCGCCATCCGGTAGAACGAGCGTGCCGCGATCGGTCTCGATCTCGATCCGGAAGATGCGCTCGCCCTCGTGGCGCCAGTCCGCCTTGAGTGCGACCGGGGCATCCCCCGCTTCCATCTCGAGATCGGTGCGGATCGGCTGCGAGCGGTTCTCGGGGATCTCGTGGGTCGCGGACGTGACGCACAGGGCATCCGGCAGCAGGATGGTCATCAGTGAGAACGCGTTGGTCACGTTGTCGTAGATTCCGAAGCCGCCTGCCTCGAACACCCAGTCCTGCCCCGGATGGGTCTTGCGCACGTCCTCCGACCACTCGACGTCGACGCGCCGGATCCGCCGTCCGGAGAGCCAGCGCTGCGCCTCGAGCACCGCGATGCCGTGGCGCATGTGCCAGCTCCCGAGGAGCGCCGTTCCCGCCTGCCGGGCGCGCTGCGCCAGATCGAGGGCGGCCGAGACGGTCGGCGCCGGGGGCTTTTCCATCATCACGTCCCGCCCGGCGGCAATGGCCTTGCGCGTCATGGCGAGGCGCGCCTCGGGCGGAGCGGTGAGAGAGAGGGCGCCCTCCGGCCCATCGACCAGGAAGTCATCGTAATCGCTCCAGTTCTCCACGCCCTCGACGCTGTGATGACGGGAGACGGCGGCGCGCAGGGTGAAGTCCTCGGAGGCCGCGATGGCCGGCTCGTGCTTGCTCTGCGCGATATCGCCGATCCCGACGAGGATGAGATCCGTCATGTGCTGCGCCCGTTTGTTCTGGAACCGGCGATCAACCGAAGCGCACGCGGCGGGTTCCCCGCGATCAGCGCGAACCGCCCAATCTCAGGAACAGCGCCAGCGCGATCAGTGCAATCCCGTTGCCCAGAAGCTCGACGCCGAAGAGGATTCCGATGAGGATCGGAGAGACCTCCGCGAAGTTCGCCAGGATCACGCCCGCGATCAGGACGGAGGCGGCGCCGGTCAGCAGGAAGATCCAGAAAATCCGGGTACGCCGCATGCTCCAGGCGAGGACGAGGCGCACGCCCCCTGCAACGGCGAGGATCGCCGTCAGCAGAAGTGCGAGCGTGAATGTGCCGGCGAAAGGATCGGCGATGAGCAGAGCGCCGAGGCAGAACGTCAGACTTCCCAGGACGAGGGAGACGACCCGGTTGTCGTCCCGCCCTGCCAGTGCGGCATAGATCTGCGCCGCGCCCGCGAGCATCAGAAGGATGCCCGTCAGCGTGACTGCGGCGATGGCGGCCGCCACCACATTCGCGAGCGCGATGATGCCGAACGCAGAGGACAGGATGCCCGCGAACAGCCAGCGTTTCCAGGACAGCATGGGAGGTCTCCTTTGCCCTGGGTACGTAGGCCTCGGACGGAAGCGGCCAATGGCGGTCTTAGCGTGACTGACGCAGGGGACCGCGACCGGCGCGAGGGGGGGGCATGAAAAAGGGCCGGTCCGCGGCAACGGACCGGCCCTCTTCAAGGAGAAGGGCGCGCCGGACGCGCCCGCCGTCATCTGGTCACATCAGCTCGCGCACATCCGTCAGCCGCCCGGTGAGCGCGGCGGCCGCAGCCATCTGGGGGGACATCAGGTGCGTCCGGCCCCCGCGGCCCTGTCGACCCTCGAAATTGCGGTTGGAGGTCGCCGCACAGCGCTCGCCGGGGGAGAGCTGGTCGGGGTTCATCGCGAGGCACATCGAACAGCCGGCGAGGCGCCATTCGAAGCCCGCCTCGGTGAAGATATCCGCGAGGCCCTCTTCCTCGGCCTGGGCGCGGACGAGCCCGGAGCCGGGAACGATCATGGCGCGCAGCCCGTCCTTCACCTTCTTGCCCTTCAGGATCGCGGCCGCGGCGCGCAGATCCTCGATCCGGCCATTGGTGCAGGAGCCGATGAAGACCGTGTCGATCTCGATGTCGCTCAGCTTCTGACCCGCCTTCAGCCCCATGTAGTCGAGCGCGCGCTGCGCGGCGGAGACCTTGCCGCCCTCGAAGCTCGACGGGTCCGGCACGGTGGAGGTGATCGGCAGCACGTCCTCGGGGCTGGTGCCCCAGGTCACGACGGGGGCGATGTCCTCGCCGCGGATCGTCACGACCTTGTCCCAGTGCGCGTCGTCGTCGGAATAGAGCGTTTTCCACCAGGCGAGCGCGGCATCCCACTGGGCGCCCTTCGGCGCGTGGGTGCGACCTTCGACATACGCATAGGTGGTCTCGTCCGGCGCGATCAGGCCGGCGCGGGCGCCACCCTCGATCGCCATGTTACAGACGGTCATCCGCCCTTCCATGGAGAGCGAGCGGATCGCCTCGCCGCAATACTCGATGACGTGCCCGGTGCCGCCCGCGGTGCCGGTCTCGCCGATCACGGACAGGGTGATGTCCTTGGCCGTGACGCCCGGCGCGAGCTTGCCGGTGATCTCGACCTTCATGTTCTTGGATTTTTGCTGGATGAGCGTCTGGGTCGCCAGGACGTGCTCCACCTCGGAGGTGCCGATCCCGTGCGCCAGCGCGCCGAAGGCCCCGTGCGTCGCGGTATGGCTGTCGCCGCAGACGACGGTCATGCCCGGCAGCGTCCAGCCCTGTTCGGGGCCGACGATGTGCACGATGCCCTGCCGCACGTCGCTGACGGGATAGTAGTTCACCTCGAACTCGCGGGCATTGCGGTCGAGCGCATCGACCTGGATGCGGCTCTCCTCGTTCTGGATGCCGCCGGCGCGGTCCAGCGTCGTGGGGACGTTGTGGTCCGGCACGGCGATCGTCTTCTCCGGCGCGCGCACCTTGCGGTTCGCCATGCGCAGGCCCTCGAAGGCCTGCGGGCTCGTCACCTCGTGGACGAGATGGCGGTCGATGTAGAGCAGGCAGGTGCCGTCTTCGGCTTCGTCGACGACATGGGCATCCCAGATCTTGTCATAGAGCGTCTTGGGGGACATCGGTCCTCTCCCGGAATTGGCTGGCTTTGGGCTAAGGCGATCGGGCGGCACGCGAGTGGGCCGCACCTGTCTCATAGGTGCGCGAGGATCGTCAGGCGCGCGCCGTAGAAGCGCCAAGGCAGGCGCGCGCGGTCATCCATGTCGAAGATGCGTGTCATGGCCGGCGGAAATACGCCCTTCGCCCCTGTTCATCAAGGGGCGTCCCGCGACCGGCGGCAAAACGCCCGCGCGGAAGGGCACGAGGCGAGGCTGGGCGCGGAGGACAGCCCGCCGCAGGGCCGCACGCTGGCGCAGGGGCGCGCCCGTCGGCTAGACTGCTTCTCAAGAGGACACGAGCGCACCGGAGCCCGGCCACATGACGCGGCACGTCTACAACCTCACGCATGTCGTCCTGATCGCGGGTCTCGTCGCGGGCGCGTGCGTCGTGGCGGCGACGAGCGGCGCGTGGCAGCGCCGCGTCCCGGTGCAGACTCCGGAGGCGCCGGCGCCGCTTCCCGCCGACAGCACGGTCACGGCGCCCGAGCAAGCTCCCCGCTGATCCGTTCCCGCGCTTGAGCATTGCGCGCCGCTCGTGGCAGGCTAACTCCGCAGAGCGCTCGACATGTGGATTGCGGGGAGCCGGACCTCAGATGGACAGCGACTTCTCCAGGCTCCTTCTGAGCGCATGGTCCGACATCTCGGGCTTCGCCGGCACGCTCACGGGGCGCAAGCAGCTCTACCAGCTCGGCCTCATCGCACTCCTCGCGCTGATCGCGCAGCTTATCCGCATGTGGCTCTCGCCCAGGATGCGGTCCTGGATGCGCACCCTCGAGGGGGAAACCAAGTGGCGCCTGCGCGTCCTCCTCACGATCCAGCAGCGGATCCGGATCATCTCCTTCGTCGCGATGATCTACATCGCCAACCTCGTCGTCGCCGAGATCAGCCCCTGGCCGTCCTCCCGCTACCTGCTTGAGCTCGCCGCCTCCATCGCGACCGCCTGGCTCGTCGTCGGCTTCGCCGCGCGGCTCATCCGCAACGTGGTGCTGCGACGGCTGGTGGCCTGGGGCGCATGGATCGTCGTGACGCTCTATTACCTCGGCCTCTTGGACGTCGCGGCCAGCGTACTGGACGGCATGGCGCTGGAATTCGGGCAGTTCCGCCTCTCGCTTCTGATGATCGTGAAGGCGGTGGCGATTGTCGGCCTGCTGATCGCGGCCGCGCGGTTCGTGGCCGGCGCCATCTCGGGCCGGATCCGTCGCAACGAGGAAATCAGCCCCTCGATGCAGGTTCTGGCGGTGAAGTTCCTGCAGGTCGCGCTCTACGGTGCGGCGTTCTTCATCGGGCTGAAAGCCGTCGGGTTCGACCTCACAGGCCTCGCCGTCCTGTCCGGCGCCATCGGCGTCGGCCTCGGCTTCGGCCTGCAGAAGGTCGTCTCCAACCTCGTCTCCGGCATCATCATCCTGCTCGACAAGTCGATCAAGCCGGGGGACGTCATCACCGTCGGCAACACCTTCGGCTGGATCAACTCTCTCGGCGCCCGATACGTCTCGATCACCACGCGGGACGGCAAGGAATACCTCATTCCAAACGAGGACCTGATCACCCAGCAGGTGGTGAACTGGTCCCATACCAACAACTTCGTCCGGCTCGACGTCTATTTCGGCGTCTCCTACGGGGACGATCCGCACCTGGTGCGCCGCCTCGCCATCGAGGCCGCCTCACGGACGGAGCGGGTGATCTCCGCGCGTCCGCCGGTCTGCCACATCGTCGGCTTCGGCGATTCGAGCGTGGATTACATCCTGCGCTTCTGGATCATGGACCCGACCGGCGGTCTGACGAACATCCGCGGCAACGTCTTCCTGGCCCTCTGGGACGCCTTCAAGGACAACGGCATCACCATTCCCTTCCCGCAGCGGGAGGTCCGCGTGCTCGAAGGCTCCACGCTCCGGGCGAAAGCAGGCGACGGGGCGGGCGAAGGCGCGGGGCCGGCCCGCGGGGGAGCGCTCGACTAGGCTCAGACCCGAAGCGCCAGCCGCGCCGCCAGCCACAGCACGAGAAGAAGCGTGAGGTCCGTCGCGGCCGTCAGGACCACACCGGCCTCCTGCAACGCGGACCCTGCATGCCAGAGCGCGAGGGGGGAGATCGACGCGCCCGACGTCACGAAGACCAGCCCCGCGGCGTTCACCACCGCGGTCAGCGCCACGGCCGCCCCGATCGTCCCCGTCCGCCCGGTCAGATCCGCCGCGGCGAGGCCGAAGGCGCCGCCCCAGATCAGTCCCAGCCACGTCGCCTCGGGCGGCCCGCCGGAGGGCAGATAGGCCAGCGCGGAGATCGCCGCGGGCACCACGGCCCACCACGGACCCGTCGGCCAGCGCGCGGCGATCTGCTGTGCGAGATAGCCCCGGAAAAAGATCTCCATCGTCGCGGCCTGAAGCATCACGGCGGCGAGGGACAGCGGCAGAAGCAGGACCCAGGCCCCAATGGGAAGCGGCGTGCGCGCCGTTCCGCCCGCCTGCGGCAGGAGCAGCACCAGCCCCACGAGAAACGCCGCCGGCACGGCAACCCGCCGGGCATCGTCGAGCGCGTCGGGCAGGGAGCCGGCGGCGGAGAGCAGCCCCCGGTCGTGAATCGCGCGGAGCGAAATCGCGAGCCCGGCCGCGAAGAGACCGAAGAGCGAGACATTGATGACAGCCGGCACCGGTCCCGGCCCGATGAACCAGCCTTGCGCCGCGCCCGCCGTCAGGGATGTCAGCGTCATGATCAGAAGCTGGATGAGCGCGATCCCCGACAGGATCGCAATCAGCGCGCCGGCCACCGTCTGCCACGGGGCAGAGGTCTGACGCGCCGGTGCGGCGAACTCTCGAAGGCGGCGGTGTCTCATCCGCCGATGCCTAGGCGAGCCGCGCCGGCGCGGCAACGGGCCTTTGGTGGCCGGGACGTCTCAGCCGGGGCCCAGCCTCCGTCAAAAACGCGGGCGGTCCGAGCCGGGCCTGCCATCCGCACGTCGCATCGCAAGGCCGTCCTGGCGGGCCATCGAAACCGCCGCGCCGCCGGATCCCCCGTGCCCTCTCCCCCCTTCGCGCTTGCTCCGCTTTAAGGCCGGGTCTATGCCACGCGGGATCATAGAAGAGCGTCAGACCCCGGGGAGCCGAGCCATGCTTAAGAGCAAGAGCGACAAGTCCAAACTGCCCAGCCGGCATGTGACGGAGGGGCCGTCCCGCGCCCCGCACCGCTCCTATTACTACGCGATGGGTCTCAGCGAGGAGGAGATCGACCGTCCCTTCGTCGGCGTCGCCACCTGCTGGAACGAGGCCGCGCCCTGCAACATCTCCCTGTCGCGTCAGGCGCAGGCGGTGAAGCTCGGCGTCAAGGCCGCCGCCGGCACGCCGCGCGAGTTCACCACGATCACCGTCACCGACGGCATCGCGATGGGCCATGAGGGCATGCGCTCCTCCCTCGCCTCCCGCGAGGCCATCGCCGACACGGTCGAGCTGACCATGCGCGGGCATTGCTACGATGCGCTCGTCGGCCTCGCCGGCTGCGACAAGTCCCTGCCCGGCATGATGATGGCGATGGTCCGCCTGAACGTTCCCTCGGTCTTCATCTACGGCGGCTCGATCCTGCCCGGGAAGGTCCCCGCCGGCGCCGACGTGCCCGAGGATTTCGCGACCCGCGACCTGACCGTGCAGGACATGTTCGAGGCGGTCGGCCGTCACCAGAACGGCACCCTGTCGGATGCCGCGCTCGCCATCCTCGAGCGGGTCGCCTGCCCCTCGGCCGGCGCCTGCGGCGGACAGTTCACCGCGAACACGATGGCATGTGTCTCCGAAGCCATCGGCCTCGCGCTCTTCAACTCCTCGGGCACGCCCGCGCCCTACGAGAGCCGGGACCAGTACGCGACCGCCTCGGGCGAAGCGGTGATGTCCCTCATCGAGAAGAACATCCGCGCCCGCGACATCGTCACCCGCCAGAGCCTGGAAAACGCCGCCCGCGTCGTCGCCTGCACCGGCGGATCGACGAATGCCGGCCTGCACCTGCCGGCCATCGCCAACGAGGCCGGGATCGACTTCGACCTCTTCGACGTCTGCGAGATCTTCCACGACACGCCCTACTTCGTGGATCTCAAGCCCGGCGGCCAATACGTCGCGAAGGATCTCTACAATGCCGGCGGAATTCCGGTCGTCATGAAGGAGCTGCGCAAGGCCGGCCTCATCCACGAGGATTGCATCACCGCCTCCGGCCGGAGCATCGGCGAAGAGCTGGACCTCACCGCCGGCGAGCCCGATCGCAAGGTGATCCATCCGATCGAGACCCCGATCACGAAGACCGGCGGCGTCGTCGGGCTGCGCGGCAACATCGCTCCCGACGGGGCGATCGTGAAGGTGGCCGGCATGTCCGCAGAAGAGCAGGTCTTCACCGGCCCCGCCCGCGTCTTCGAATCCGAGGAAGAAGCGTTCGAGGCCGTGCAGAACCGCGAATACGAGGAAGGCGAGGTCATCGTGATCCGCAACGAGGGCCCCGCCGGCGGCCCCGGCATGCGCGAGATGCTGTCCACCACCGCCGCCCTGTCCGGGCAGGGCATGGGCAAGAAGGTCGCGCTCATCACCGATGGCCGTTTCTCGGGCGCCACCCGCGGCTTCTGCGTCGGTCACGTCGGACCCGAAGCGGCCCACGGCGGCCCCATCGCGCTGCTGAAGACGGGTGACGTGATCACCATCGACGCGGTGACCGGGAAGATCGACGTCGACCTGTCCGAGGCCGACCTCGCCGCCCGGAAGGACGAATGGGCCGGGCCGAAGCCGACCAACTACGCCTCCGGCGCGCTCTTCAAGTTCGCGCAGCTCGTCGGCGGAGCGCGGTACGGCGCGGTCACGCATCCCGGCGCTTCCGCCGAGACCCACGTTTACATGGATCTCTAAGAGGCTCACGATACCCTCCGAGGTTGCGCGGCTCTGCGGAGCACCCGCGCAGGAGCGGTCTCTGGGAATGCGGTAAAGGCGGCAGCATGGCAGGCAGGTTCGGCTCAGGGATCGACCGGATCGCGGAACGGCGCGCTCTCAGGCGCTGGCGCCGGGCCGCCGATGCCGCCCCGACCATGGAGCCCGCCGATCTCAAACGGGCGCGCGGCGAGGCGCGGGTCCTGCGCCGCGAGATCGACCGCGTTCTGCACGCCGCCGAGGGGCGGCTCGGCTTGAGCGGGCAGGCCCACGGCGCGATCCAGAAGCCGCTCGGGACGGACTGGGCGTGGCGCCCCGAACTCTGGACCGGACCGGTTCACCCGCCCGGCCTTGCCGCCATCGAGAGCCGTCAGGCGGTCGGCTCCGAACTCACGGTCTTCCACGATTGCCGCGTCAGCGAGCTCAGCCTGCGCCAGGTCCGCAATACCGGCGCGCTCGATCTCGCGCCGTTCGGTCTGAGGATGGACGTCTTCGCCTTCGACGGCTCCTTCCTCAGCCTCGTCCTAAACCTGCCTGAAGACGCCGCGAGCGGCCTCACACGCCGCCACCTCCTCGGTCTTCGCATTGCGGCCGAAACGGAGAAGCCGCTCGAGCTGTTCGCGCGCCTCAACGTGCGTCACGGGCCCAACACCGAGCAGCTCGTCCGGGAGATTCCGCTTGGCCGGGAAGAGGCGATGGTGGAGTTCGACCTCGGGTATTCCGACCTGAACGAGAAACGGGTGGAGCAGGCCTGGATCGATCTGATCTTCGAGGGGCCGGAACTGAACCAGATCCTGATCCGGGACCTGACCTTCACCCGACGCCGCCGCGCCGAGCTCTGAAAGGACCTGCCATGACCCTCACGCTGGGCGCGTCCGCCCTCCGCGCCGGAACCTGGATCGCGACCCTCGAGGGGGACGGCCGCTCCGATCCGCCGCGCCTTACCGCCGAAAGCGCCGGGGAGGCGCTGCCCGCACCGGACGTGACAGCGGATCCCGGCCGCCCTGGCACCTGGGAGGCGCGGCTGGCCATCCCGGCCGAGCTGCTGTCGGACGGTGTGCGGACCATCGTCGTGCGGGACGAGGAGACGGGAGACATGCTCGCAAGCTTCGCCATCGTCGCAGGCGCGCCGCTCGACGAGGACCTGCGCGCCGAGATCGACCTTCTGCGCGCGGAGCTGGACATGCTGAAGGGGGCGTTCCGCCGGCATTGCCTCGAAAGTACGGACTAGGCGCGCCCCTCTCGTGCCGCCAGCGAGCGTCCCTCGGCCCGCGTGACGGAGCGGGCGCGCGGCCTGATCAGCCGCGTTCGTGGAAGAAGTCGTAGATCTTCTCCGCGAGGCCGGCGCTGATCCCGTCCACCGCTTTCAGGTCGGCGAGGTCGGCGCGGGAGACAGCCTTGGCCGAACCGAAATGCGTCAGCAGCGCGCGCTTGCGGCCCGCGCCGACGCCCGGGATATCGTCGAGCGGGGTCGCGCCGACGCCCTTGGCCCGCTTCTGCCTGTGCGCGCCGATGGCGAAGCGGTGCGCCTCGTCCCTCATCCGCTGCACGAAGTAGAGCACCGGATCGTTGTGGCGGAGCGCGAAGGGCCGGCCCTTCGGGCGGTGGAACTCCTCCTTGCCGGCATCGCGGTCGATGCCCTTGGCCACGCCGACGAAGGGCACATCCTCCACACCGAGGTCGGCCATGATCTCGGCCACCGCCGAGACCTGACCCGCGCCGCCATCGATCAGCAGAAGATCCGGCCAGGTCTCGCCCTGCCGGTCAGGGTCTTCCTTCAGCAGGCGCTGGAAACGACGTGTCAGAACTTCCTTCATCATCCCGAAATCGTCTCCGGGGGTCAGCTCGGTGCCCTTGATGTTGAACTTGCGGTACTGGCTCTTCAGGAAGCCCTCCGGCCCCGCGACGATCATGCCGCCGACAGCGTTCGTGCCCTGGATGTGAGAGTTGTCGTAAACCTCGATGCGGGAGGGCGGCGCCGGCAGGTCCAGCGCTTCCGCCAGCCCGGCGAGAAGCTTCGTCTGCGCCGCACTTTCGGACATGCGCCGGGCAAGGCTCTCGCGGGCGTTGCGGGACGCGCTCTCGACGAGCTCCGCCTTCTCACCGCGCTGCGGCACGAGGATGGAGACCTTGCGGCCGGCCTTCTCCCCCAGCGCCGACTCCATCAGCTCCCGCTCCTCGATATCGTGGGACAGCAGGAGTTGCCGGGGCGGCTCCTTGCCGGAATAGAACTGGCCCAAGAACGCTTCGAGGACCTCTGTCGGACTCTCCACGCCGCCGAGACGGGGATAGTAGTCCCGGTTGCCCCAGTTCTGGTGCGCGCGGATGAAGAAGACCTGAACGCAGGCCTGCCCCCCCTCCATGTGCAGCGCGACGATATCGGCCTCCGCGACGCCCCTTGGATTGATCCCCTGAACGCCCTGCACCTGCGTGAGCGCACGGATGCGGTCCCGGATCGCGGCTGCGCGCTCGAACTCCATCTCCTCGGACGCCTCCGCCATCTCCTTCGCGAGCTGGCCCTGCACATCGGTGCTCTTGCCTTGCAGGAAGCGCTCCGCATCGCGGACGAGACCGGTATAGCTCTCGGCGTCGATATGGCCGGTACAGGGAGCGCTGCAGCGCTTGATCTGGTGCAACAGGCACGGGCGCGTGCGGCTTTCGAACACAGAATCCGAACAGTTGCGGAGCAGGAAGACCTTCTGCAACTGGTTCAGCGTGCGGTTCACGGCGCCGGCGCTCGCGAAGGGGCCGTAATACGAGCCCTTCTCCGACCGTGCGCCACGATGCTTCTTGATCTGCGGAAAGGCATGATCCTTCGAGACGAGGATGTTCGGGAACGATTTGTCGTCCCGCATCAGCACGTTGTAGCGGGGCTTGAGCTGCTTGATGAGATTCTGCTCGAGCAGCAGCGCCTCCACCTCCGTCCGCGTCGTGAGGAACATCATCGCGGCGGTGTCCAGGATCATGCGGGAGATCCGGGGGGAGTGCTGCGGCGAGGGGCGCGAGTAGCTGGAGACCCGCGCCTTGAGGTTCCGCGCCTTGCCGACATAGAGGACGCGGCTTTCGGAATCGAGCATGCGGTAGACGCCGGGAGAGCTGTCCAGCGTCCTGAGATAGCTTTTGACGCACGCATAGCCGCGCGGGCCGTCGGGCGCCGGGCGGCTGTCCTCGGTCATGG
The DNA here is from genome assembly GCF_031846565.1 of Tropicimonas omnivorans. Lineage (NCBI taxonomy): Bacteria > Pseudomonadati > Pseudomonadota > Alphaproteobacteria > Rhodobacterales > Roseobacteraceae > Tropicimonas > Tropicimonas omnivorans. The sequence continues at coordinate 342,645 of NZ_JAVRHL010000001.1, forward strand.
GCGCCTCGCCGGTGGCGTGGGGATCCGTCATCGCGTGCTCCAATCCTGAAGGGCCAGATCAGGGGTCGGGGGACAAGTCTGGAAGCCACCCACAGATTCTGTGGATAAGCCGGGGGATAACGCCCGCCCCAGCCTCATCGCGCCGCCCGGGTCAAGCGCTAAGTGACGGTTCTGTGACAGATGGTCCAAACACAAGTCATTGATTCCATTTCATTTAATATTCAGTCGGCGTTAACCTATTGTAAAGGTTTGCCTTTAAGCGGGTCCTCGAGGATGCCCCTCTGCCGTCTTGGCAACTTCTTGCCGCGAGGGCAGCGGATACCGGCTAGACGCCGCCCGTCATGTCGGGCGTTCGCCAGTTGAGATGCTGTCCCCCGTCGACGCAGAGAAGCTGGCCGGTCACCGCCTTGGCGTCCATGAAATACCCCAGCGCCGCACAGATATCGTCCGGATCGGACCCGCGCCCGAGGATCGTGGCAGCCCGCTGGCGGCGGTAGTGCTCCTCGGACTGGCCGGCGGCCTTCATCGTCGGACCGGGACCGATGGCATTGACGCGGATATCGGGCGCGAGGTCCCGCGCGGCCGTTCGGGTCAGCGTCCAGAGTGCGTCCTTGGCGAGGGTGTAGGTCGCGAAATGTGGCGTCAGCTTGCGGACGCGCTGATCCACCATGTTCACGCACAGCGCACGGGAGACGGGCTCGCCGGCCGCATCAGCTTCCGCCTTGGGAGCACGCTCCGCAAAGGATTGCAGGAGCCAGAACGGCGCTTCGAGGTTGGAGCGCATGTGCCGGTCCCAGCTCTCGGGCGTCGCGCTTGCAAGGCGGTCATATTCGAAGATCGAGGCGCTGTTCACCAGAAGATCGAGCGGCCCTCCAAGGGCGCCCGCGGCATCCGGAACGAGGCGGCGGACGGCTGCGCGATCGAGGAAGTCCGCCTGGACGGTCACGGCCGTCCGTCCCATCGCGCGGATCTCGCCCGCCACGGCGTCCGCGTCCTGCCCGGAGCCGTTGTAGTGAACGGCGACGGCGAGGCCCCGCCCCGCGAGGTAGAGCGCCATCGCCCGGCCGAGCCTCTGGCCGGCCCCTGTCACGAGCGCTCGCTTCATGCCACGGCGGCCACGAGATAGGCGGCGTAGAGAACCAGGAGCACGCCGCCGAAGACGCGGCCCATGCGCTTCTGCCACATCACGGCTGGCAGGAGCAGGAGCGCGGCGGCCGCCATGACCCAGAGGTCCACCCGCAGCAACTGGGGGTCGACCGGGATCGGGCCGACGAGCGCCGCGACGCCGATGATGCCGAGCAGGTTGAAGATGTTCGAGCCGATCACGTTGCCGATCGCCACGTCCGCCTGCCGCTGTTTCACGGCGGAGAAGGTCGTGGCAAGCTCCGGCAGCGACGTGCCGATGGCAACGAGCGTGAGGCCGATCACCGTGTCCGGGACATGCAACGTCTCGGCGATGGAGACGGCGGATGTCACGAGGATCTGGGCGCCTATGGGAAGGCCGACGAGGCCGAGAACGAGGTAGAGCGCGATCTTCTTGCCGGACATCGACGCATCGGCCCCTTCGAGATCCTCCTCGGGGCCCTTCGCCTTGCTTGCCTTCCGGTGGCGCCGCGCATCGAGCGCCGAGTCGGTCAGAACCGCCGCGAGGAGCGCCAGCAGGATCAGGCCGTGAATCCACATGAACGGCCCTGCGAAGGCCATCGCGATGAAGATCGCGGTCGCGCCCAGCATCACGACGAAGGACCGCTTCGAGTCCGGCCCCATGGAACTCATCCCGAAGACGAGCGCCGGCACGCCGATCACGAGGAGCACATTGGCGATGTTGGAGCCGACGACATTGCCGAGCGCCAGTCCGGCCGCATCGTCGAGAACCGCGGCGACGGAGATCAGAAGCTCCGGCGCAGAGGTGCCGAAGGCGACGACGGTGAGGGAGACGATCAGCGCCGGGATGCCGACCCGCAGCGCAAGATTGACCGCGCCCTTCACGAGCGCGTCGCCCGCGAAGAGGAGCAGCGCCAGCCCGACGAGAACGAGGAGGACATCGACGATCATGTCACTTTTCTCCGCAGGGGCACGGGCCGGTGCCGATGCGGGGCGCACCGCAGGCGCGGCACTTCGGCGGGCGCGCGGGCTTTCGGGCGCTGCGATGCGCATGGCCCGGCCAGCGCAGGCGGCCGAACATCGCAAGGACGATCATCGCGATGAGGAAGATGGTGACGATCTTGACGATCATGTCAAAGGCCGAGGCGTGCCCACTGGGCCCGCTCCTCCACGTGGTCGCCGGCGGCGGACAACATCTCCGTCGCCGCACCGAGGCCGATCCGCCGGAAGAGGCTGCGCTTGGGCGCCTGCACGTTGAACCGGACCTTGTCACCGAAACGGCGCTTCATCTCCGGCACGAGGTGCCCCACCCCGTCGGCGAGACCGAGCTCGACGGCGCGTTTGCCGGTCCAGAACTCGCCGGTGAACAGGTCCTCGTCGCTTCTCAGGCGGGCGCCCCGTCGGGCCACGACATGCGCGGTGAACGCCTCGTGGATCTCGTTCTGCAGGCGGCGGAGGCGCTCCACGTCCTCCTCCTTCTCTGCCCGGAACGGGTCGAGGAAGGACTTGGAGCCGACGGAGGTGTGGATCCGCCGTTCGACGCCGTGACGGTCGATGAACTCCTGAAACCCGAAGGAGGAGGAGATCACGCCTATGGAGCCGACGATGGAACTTGGATCGACGAAGATCTCGTCAGCCGCGGCCGCAAGCCAGTAGCCTCCCGAGGCCGCCGCATCCTCGATGAAGGCGATGACCGGAATCTCCTTCTCCTCGGACAGACGGCGGATCCGCGCGCCGATGAGGGAGGATTGCACGGGCGAGCCGCCGGGAGAGTTGATGGAGATCGCGACCGCCTTCGGACGTCGGCGGAAGGCCCGCTCGAGAAGCGGCGCCACTGTGGCGTCGTTCAGGCCGCGCGCATTGGCGGCGATCATGCCCGTGAGACGGACAACGGAAACGGACGGCTTTTTGGGGCCGAAGGGGGGAGGAAGAGCCATGCCGATCATCTATGGCGGCAGGGGCAGTGCGGCAAGGCGGCGCGAGAGATCATGGCCCCCGCGCCGCCATTTGGCTTACGCCTTCTCGGTCAGTTCCGGGACGAGCTCGAAGAGATCGCCGACGAGGCCGTAATCGGCGACCTGGAAGATCGGCGCCTCTTCGTCCTTGTTGATCGCGACGATCACCTTGGAATCCTTCATCCCGGCAAGGTGCTGGATCGCTCCAGAGATGCCGACGGCGATATAGAGATCGGGCGCCACGACCTTGCCGGTCTGACCGACCTGCCAGTCATTGGGCGCGTAGCCGGAATCGACCGCGGCGCGGGACGCGCCGACGGCGCCGCCGAGCTTGTCGGCCAGCTTCTCCACCAGTTCGAACTGCTCCTCGGAGCCGAGGCCCCGGCCGCCTGACACGACGATGGAGGCGGAGGTGAGCTCGGGACGATCGCTCTCGGCAACCTTGTCCTCGACCCATTCGGAGAGGCCCGGATTCTCGGCGGCGTCGATCTTCTCGACGGATGCCGAGCCGCCCTCGCCCGACGCGTCGAAGGTCGAGGTGCGGATCGAGAGGACCTTCTTGGCGTCCCCGCTCTCCACGGTCTGGATGGCGTTGCCGGCATAGACCGGGCGCTCGAAGGTGGAGTCGTTCACGATGCCGGAGACATCGGTGATGACCATCACGTCGAGCAGAGCCGCGACACGGGGCAGCAGGTTCTTGGCGCTCGTCGTTGCCGGCGCGCAGATATGCTCGTAATCGCCCGCGAGGCCGACCACGAGAGGCGCGGTCGCCTCGGGCAGGTTATGCCCGTAGGCCGCATCGGAGCAGCAGAGGACCTTGGAGACGCCATCGAGCTTCGAGGCAGCCTCCGCCGCACCCTCGCACCCTTCGCCGGCGACGAGGACGGTCACGTCGCCGAGCTTCTTCGCCGCGGTCAGCGCCTTGGCGGTGGCATCGAGGACGAGGTCGGCGCCGGAGACTTCGGCAATCAGCAGAACAGCCATCAGAGAACCCCCGCTTCGTTCTTCAGCTTGTCGAGAAGTTCGTCGACCGACGCGACGGTGATGCCGGCCTTGCGCTCCGCGGGCTCGACCGTCTTCACCACCTTCAGGCGCGGCGCGACGTCGACGCCGTAATCCTCGGGCGTCTTCTGATCGAGCGGCTTCTTCTTCGCCTTCATGATGTTTGGCAGGGACGCGTAGCGCGGCTCGTTCAGTCGCAGGTCCGTCGTCACGATGGCCGGCAACTTGACCTTCACCGTCTGTAGACCCCCATCGACCTCGCGGGTCACGGTCGCATCGCCGTCGCCCAGCTCGACGTTGTTCGCAAACGTCGCCTGGCTCCAGCCGAGGAGCGCCGCCAGCATCTGGCCGGTGGCGTTCAGGTCGTTGTCGATCGCCTGCTTGCCGCAGATCACCAGGTCCGGCTTCTCCTCGTCGACGATGGCCTTGAGGATCTTCGCCACCGCGAGCGGCTCGACATCCTGGTGCACGTCGTCCGACGCGGTGACGAGGATCGCGCGGTCAGCTCCCATCGCGAGGGCGGTGCGAAGCGTCTCCTGCGCCTTGGCCACGCCGATGGACACCGCGATGACCTCGTCGGCCTTGCCGGCCTCCTTCAGTCGGATCGCCTCCTCGACGGCGATCTCGTCGAACGGGTTCATGCTCATCTTGACGTTCGCAAGGTCCACGCCGGATCCATCCGACTTGACCCGAACCTTCACGTTATAGTCGATTACCCGTTTCACGGGCACCAGGATCTTCATCCGGCTCTCCCTCCTTCTGTCGAGCGCAGGCCGCTCGCCTTGATCTTGGGTCAAGACTTAGCCTGCACCGGTCCTATGAAAAACCGCGAATATCGGCGAATGGCGCTGGAAACGCGACGTTTCCGGATGGTACCGCTAACGACTTGCACCCGGCACCCAGAGGACGTCCCCCGCCCCGCCATTGTTGGCGTGCCGCGCGGCAACGAAGAACCAATCGCTCAGGCGATTGAGATACCGCACGACCGGGCCGCTCACGCTTTGCTCGTCCGCCAGGGCGACGGCGATGCGTTCGGCCCGCCTCGCGACGGTTCGCGCGACATGGAGGTGCGCCGCGAGGGTGGAGCCGCCCGGAAGGACGAAACTTCGCAGGGGCGCGAGGTCCGCGTTCATCGCGTCGATTTCCGTCTCGAGCCGCGCGGTCTGCGCGTCGGTGACGCGCAGGGGCGGGTACTCCGCCTCCTCTTCTCCCGGCGCGGTCGGACGACACAGATCGGCGCCGAGATCGAACAGATCGTTCTGGATCACCGTCAGGCGCTCGCCCATCTCCCCCTCCGCATGAAGGCGCGCGACGCCGATCGCGGCATTCACCTCGTCCACGGTGCCGTAGGCCTCGACGCGCAGGGACGTCTTCGCAACGCGGCTTCCATCGCCCAGGGCGGTTTCACCGCCATCGCCGCTTCGGGTGTAGATCTTGCTTAGAACGACCATGGCCTATCTCCGTATCAGCACGAACAGCAGGATAAGAACGACCGCGGCGAACTGGGCGATGATGCGCAGGCGCATGATCTTGTTGGCGTTCCTGCGGTTGAACTCGCCGCCCTTGGCGAAGGTGCCGATCCCCACCGCGAGGATCGCGACGACCACGAGCCCGGCCAGGGCGATGGCGATGAACAGCGGATCGTCTCTCATGTCGGCCTCATGTCGGATGCTGACCCGCACGTAGCACCCATGAGGCGGACCGCCAGTGCGACCGATCAGCCGCGGGAAATGATCCTGTCGAGCGCACGGCCGGGAAGGATGCGTCGCAAGACCCCCATCGCCTTCGTCGGGACCGTGACCGCATAGCGCGGCGCCGGGTTTCTCGCGCTCAGCGCCCGGCGGACCGCCTTCACCACCGCTTCCGGCGGCAGCTCGAACGTGTCCTTGCCGCGGCTTTCATAGAGACGTTTCAGCAGCGTTTCGCGGTACTGATCGGCGCGCGGCGAGGCTTCCCAGTCGATCCAGCGTTCGAAATGGGGGATGGAATTGACCCGGATGTTCGACGTGATCGGGCCGGGCTCGATCAGGACGACCCGGATCGGCGTGTCCCGCATCTCGAGCCGCAGCACGTCCGTCATCCCCTCCAGCGCGAACTTGGTAGAGACGTAGGCCCCTCTCCACTTCATCGGAACGAGGCCCAGGACGGAGGAGCAGTTGAGGATGCGGCCCGACCCTTGCGCGCGCATGATCGGAATGACCTGCCGCGTCAGCTCGTGCCAGCCGAAGACGTTGGTCTCGAAGATCGCTCGGAGCCCGTCGGTCGGCAGGTCTTCGAGGGCGCCAGGTAGTGCGAAGGCCCCGTTGTTGAAGAGCGCATCGAGCCGCCCGCCCGTCGCGTCCGTCACATGGGCCACCGCGGAGGCGATGCTTTCGGCGTCGTCGTAATCGAGCCGGATCCCCTCCAGCCCCTCCTGCCTCAGCCGCTCGGCATCCGCCTCCTGCCGACAGGCCGCGAAAACGCGCCACCCATCGGACCGAAGGCCCCGCGCTGCGGCCAGTCCGATCCCGGAGGAACAACCTGTGATGAGGATGGATCTCGTGGTCACTCGGAGCCTGAAACGCGAAAGGGTGGCGGGATCAGCCGCCACCCTCTACGCCCGGTTGCCTGACGGCAAGACGGTTTCAGCCGATCTCGTCGAGGAAGCGGCGGGCCATGAAGCCCTCGCGACCGCCGGACATCCGGATCTTCGCCCATCCGGATGCATCCTCGGAAACGAGTTCGACATCGGTGCCACGAACGAGGGAGTCGATGACACCGTGACCGGTCGACGGACCGGATCTGACATTCACGCGGGAGCCGGAGACTTCCAGCATCTGGGCATCCGCGGCCGGGTCGGCGGCGAGGGCCTCCCAGTCGCGATCAGCGTCGACGACGCCGCCCGCAGCAGCAAGAACGCGGCGCGTTTCGTCGGAAAGCTTCAGCGTGCCACTGGGGTTGGCTTCGGCCTGAGCGGCGGAATCGGGCGCATCGGATGCGACAGCGGGCTTCGCGCCGACGGAGCCCTGCACCGCCGCCTGAACGATATTCCGGGCCTGTTCGAGATCGGCCGGTTCGGCGCTGGCCTTGACGACCGGCGTGGCGAGGGCGGACGGTGCCGTCGCCGCACGGGTCACGTCGACATCACCGGTTCCTGGGACGAGAACCATCGCACCACCGAGGACGAGGAGCGTTCCTGCAACATACTTACCGAGCATTACTTTGCCTCCGCCTGGGTCGACCGTGCCTGGATGGAATAGTTATCGAGCGCGTGTTTCTGCATGGTTGCCGTAATGTCCTGCCCCGCGAGACGGACGCTCCTTTTTCGTTACCCTTGTAGCCACCGGGAGGCTTCGCTAGTCAGACCGCATGAGCGAAAGCGCCGACGAACCGGATCACCCTTCGCCGGCACTTGCCGAGCCGCTTCGCCGAGCCATCGGCGAGCGCTACCTGACGTATGCCCTTTCCACGATCATGAACCGCGCACTTCCCGATGCGCGCGACGGGCTGAAACCAGTCCATCGCCGTATCCTGTATGCAATGCGCGAACTTCGGCTGAGTTCCGCTGGCGGGTATCGAAAATCAGCGAAAATCAGCGGCGACGTGATGGGCAACTATCACCCGCACGGTGACAGCGCGATCTACGACGCGATGGCGCGCCTCGCGCAGGACTTCTCCATCCGCTACCCGCTGGTCGATGGCCAGGGGAACTTCGGAAGCATCGACGGAGACAACCCGGCGGCCGCGCGCTACACCGAAGCCCGCCTGACCGCCGCCGCGGAAGCCCTGATGGACGGCCTGACCGAGGATGCCGTCGATTTCCGGGACAACTACGACGGCACGCTCCAGGAACCCGTCGTCCTGCCCGCCGCCTTTCCGAACCTTCTGGCCAACGGATCCAGCGGCATCGCCGTCGGCATGGCGACGAACATTCCGCCACACAACATCGACGAGCTTCTCGGCGCCTGCCTCCATCTGCTGAAGACCCCGGATGCGCGGGACGAGACGCTGATGAGCTACGTCCAGGGTCCGGACTTCCCGACCGGCGGCGTCATCGTGGAGCCGCCTGCCAGCATGGCCGAGGCCTACCGGACCGGCCGCGGCGCGTTCCGCCTGCGGGCGCGGTGGGAGATCGAGGAACTCGGGCGCGGCCAGTGGCAGGTCGTCGTCACCGAGATCCCCTACCAGGTCCAGAAGTCGAAGCTCATCGAACGGCTCGCCGAGCTGATCCAGCTTAAGAAGATTCCGATCCTCGCCGATGTGCGGGACGAGAGCGCCGAGGACGTGCGTGTCGTCCTGGAGCCCCGCTCCCGCACCGTCGATGCCGACGTGCTGATGGGGATGCTGTTCCGCAACTCGGACCTCGAAGTGCGGTTCTCGATGAACATGAACGTGCTGATCGACGGGCGCACGCCGAAGGTCTGTTCGCTGAAGGACGTGCTGCGGGCGTTCCTCGACCACCGCCGGGACGTCCTTCTGCGTCGCTCGCGCCACCGCCTCGGCAAGATCGACGCGCGGCTGCACATCCTCGAAGGCTACATCGTCGCCTTCCTCAACCTCGACCGGGTGATCGAGACCATCCGCACCGAGGACGAGCCGAAGCCCGTCATGATGGCCGAGTTCGACCTGACGGAGACGCAGGCCGAGGCGATCCTCAACATGCGCCTGCGGTCGCTGCGCCGCCTTGAGGAGATGGAGCTCCGCCGTGAGCGCGACGAGCTGACCGAGGAGCGCGCCGGCCTGATGGATCTTCTCGGCAGCGAGGAGCTCCAGTGGCAGCGCATCGCCGCCGAGCTGAAGGAGGTCCGCAAGACCTTCGGCAAGAACAGCCCCGGCGGCGCCCGCCGCTCCGAGATTGCCGAGGCCAAGGCCGTGGCGGAGGTGCCGGTGGAGGCGATGATCGAGCGCGAGCCGGTCACCGTGGTCTGCTCGAAGATGGGCTGGATCCGGGCGATGAAAGGCCACGTCGCCGCCGATCAGCCGCTGAAGTTCAAGGACGGGGACGAGGGCCGCTTCGCGATCCATGCCGAGACGACGGACAAGCTGTTGCTCCTCGGCTCCAACGGCCGCGTCTATACCCTTCCCGTGACCTCCCTGCCCGGCGGGCGCGGGATGGGGGAGCCGGTGCGCCTCATGGTCGATCTGCCCAACGAGGCGGACATCACCGCGCTGCGGATCCACCGCAAGGGTCAGAAGCTTCTGCTCGCCTCGACCGCCGGCGACGGGTTCGTCGCCAATGCCGACGAGCTCCTCGCGCAGACCAAGGCCGGCAAGCAGGTGCTGAACGTGAAGGCCCCGGCAGCCGCCGCGCTCTGCAAGACCATCGACGGGGACCACGTCGCCGTCGTGGGGGAGAACCGCAAGATGCTGGTCTTCCCGCTGACCGAGCTGCCGGAAATGGCGCGGGGCAAGGGCGTGCGCCTCCAGAAGTACAAGGACGGCGGGATGTCCGACGCGACGACGCTGACGCTGGAGACCGGCCTGTCCTGGACCGATCCTGCGGGCCGGACGCGCACCGAGCGGGATCTCTCCGAATGGGTCGGCAAGCGCGCCGGCTCGGGACGCATGGCCCCCCGCGGCTTCCCGCGCGACAACCGCTTCAACTGACCCGGCGCCTCGCCGCCTGCCCGAAGTGACCCCATTGCCGCATAAGGCTCCGGGGCATACACGGATGCGTGACGCGGGAGGGACCATGGCATTAGGATTGCCCCTGCGTCAGAAGCGACCTTCCCGCGAAAGGCATTTCCGATGAGTGATACAGATACGGGGCCCTCCTCCGCATTCGGGGACGCCCTCGAGGCGCAATATGACGGCGAGGGCGGCCCGCTCTTCTGGCTTGCGCTCAAGACCGGCTTTCTCACGCTCATCACGCTCGGCATCTACCGCTTCTGGGCCAAGACGCGGATCCGCCGCTACCTCTGGTCCTCGATCCGGCCGGGCGGTTCGCCGTTCGAATATACCGGCACGGGCCTCGAGATGCTGCTCGGCTTCCTCCTCGCGGTGGTGGTGCTGGCGGTCTATCTCGGCGTCTTCCAGTTGATCCTCTTCGCCGTCGGTCTTTCCATGTTCTCCGGCGGCACGACGGACGCGGCGATCATGGCCCAGATGGCGACGTCCCTCCTCAGTTTCGCCGCCGTGGCGCCGCTGCTGTTCTTCGCGCGTTACCGGGCGCGGCGCTACCAACTCGCCCGCACGCGCTGGCGCGGCATCCGGTTCGGGATTGAGAAGGGCGCCCTCGGCTATACCTGGCGCGCCGTTTTCTATGCCATCGCCACGCTTCTGAGCTTCGGGCTGCTGCTGCCGCTCATGACCTTCCGCCTCGAGAAGTACATGATCGACAGGACCTATTACGGCACCGCGCGCTTCCAGCAGCACGGCAGGTGGACGATGCTCTATCGTGCCATGCGCCAGGTCTTCATCGCGCTCGCCATCCTGATCGCCGGCGCGGCCTGTTCGGGTTTCGGCACCATGCTCCCCCCCGGCCCGCTCGGCTATTCCTTCCTGTCGGGCCTCGGCATGGTGCTGCTGGCGGTCGGCTATGTCTGGATCTTCATCGGCGCGGTCTCCTACTCCGTCCAGTCCTTCCGCCTCATGGCGGCCGAGAAGGAGCTGGGCAACGGTATCCGCTTCGACGCGCAGCCAAGGACCGGCAGCGTCATCGGCATCTATATCGGTGGGACGATGCTGCTCGGCCTTTGCGTGATGGCGCTCGTGATCCCGCTGATCATCGTGGCGTTCGTGCTGGTCCTCGCCTCCGGAGGCTTCGAGCAACTTGCCTTCATGAACCAGGAGGTCGTCGGCCTCGGCGTCGTGATCCTGACGAGCATCGCCTATGTCGGCTCGATCCTCATGGCCGGAGCGCTGGCCGCCTGCTTCATCACCCAGCCGATCCTGAGGCACTATATCGAGACGCTGACGATCCTGAACGCCGGTCGGCTCGATCTCATCACCCAGCGGGAGCGGGACGAGGTCGTGGATGCCGAAGGCTTCGCCGACGCTCTTGATATCGGTGCGGGCTTCTGAGCGGCATGAAGGGATCCGCTCCTCACGGTCAGACCTCGGTTCCGGCCCTCTTCCACGACGGGCGGACCGCCGGCGAGCGAGCCGTGCGCGCGGTGGCCGATGCCGGGTCCGGCCGGATGACGATCCTCGCCGAAAGCGGTGCGCCCCTCGCGATCTGGCCCCTGAAGGACGTTCGGCAGGTGCGCGACCCCGGCTCGAAGGGCCACGGCGTCTTTCACCTGTCCGGAACGGACGAGGCGCGGCTGGTCGTGGAGGCGGCGCGCGACGTCGCCGCGCTCGCCGCGCTCTGTCCGAACCGCAAGGCCAGCACGACACCGCCCGGAACCGTGCGCAGGATCGTGGTGAGCGGCCTCGCCGCCATCGGCGCCATCCTCCTGATCCTCTTCGTCATCCTGCCACGCCTGTCGGACACGATCGCCCGCATGATCCCGCCCGACCGGGAGGAGCAGATCGGCACCACCGTCGTCGCACAGGTGGAGCGGGCCTTCGGCGCGCGCGGGGAGGACGCGATGTGCTCGACCGCCGAGGGCGATGCGGCGCTGCAGAAGATGCGGGATCGGCTCATCGCCGATCTCGACGTGCCCTACGATGTGAAGATCCGCGTTCTCGACAGCGGCATGGTGAATGCCTTTGCGGCGCCCGGCGGACATGTCGTCATCTTTTCGGCACTGATCTACGCCGCCGAGAGTCCCGAGGAGGTGGCCGGGATCCTGGCGCATGAACTCGGTCACGTCGCATCGCGGGACCCCCTCCGGCTGACGCTGCGGGCCGCGGGCTCGGCCGGGATCCTCTCACTCGTCATCGGCGATTTCGCAGGCGGTGCCGCCGCCGCCGTGATTGCCGAGCAGGTCGCCTCCGCAGCCTACACCAGGGAGGCCGAGGCCGCGGCGGACCGCTTCGCATTCGACATGCTGGCAGCGGCGGAGCTGCCCTCCGAAGCCATCGCCCAATTCTTCGACCGCCTGAGTGAGGAGCACGGGGACATGAACGGTGTGCTGGAATACGTCGCAAGCCATCCCAGTCTCGCCGGCCGCGCTGAGGCCGCCCGATCCGCCGAAACGCAAGGAGATGCCTTCGCCCCGGTCCTGTCCGAGGAGGAGTGGCAGGCCCTCCGCGCGATCTGCGACTGGCCGGAGGACGACATGGCCGAAGAAGCGGACACGGCCCTGCGGGAAGACGAATAAGGCATCCCGCCTGCCCGGTCTTCTTACCCGTTGTCCGGCTGGTGGGCGCCCCTCAGCCGCGCGGCTCGCCGCTTCACGAGGCCCTTGCGGCGCTTCTGATAGGCGGTGACGACAGGCAGGGAGAGGTAGAACGCGATGATCCCGGCGATCAGGCCGGGGAGCAGCCCCCCCACGAGATAGGGCAGGAACACCTCGGAATAGAACCTGTGGAGCCCCAGCCAATTCGCCTTGTCCGGGGTGAAGAGCGCGCCGAGATTGGCCCAGAGATCCGACATCGCCCAGGCGAATTTCTCGAACAGCGAGTTGCGCACCTCGTCCTTGAACTGCGTGCCGAGGATGAAGTGCCCAAGCGTCAGGCTCACCCACGCGATGACGGGGAAGGTGATCGGGTTGCCGAAGAAGGTGGCGATGAGCGCGGCGACGATGTTCGCCCGCATGATCCGGCCGATGATCAGCGCGAGCACGAAGTGAAGCCCGAAGAGCGGCGTGAAGCAGACGAATACGCCCGCGAAGATGCCCCGTGCGATGCGCTCGGGCCTGTCCGGGATGCGGCTTACGCGGTGCTGGACGTACTGGAAGGCGCGGCCGTAACCACCGCGCGGCCAGATCGCTGACCATGCGATTCGGGCCCAGCTCCGCTTTTCTCTCCGCTTGAACACGTCCAGAGGGCCTCGTTCGATTGGGACCGGCGGGTCATGCAGGTCCGCGTTCCAGGTTTCGCATCCGCGATATCTCTGCAACGTCGCTATCGGCCTCAAGTGCCGTCACGACCATGTGCAGATGCTCCACGTCTCGCAGGTCCACATCAATCAGCAACCTGTAAAAGTCAGGTTTCCGATCAAGAAACTGCAGATCCGAGATATTCGCCTTCTGCTCGGCCACAAGGGTGCATATCCGGCCGAGCGCGCCGGTCGCGTTGGCCAGGACCAGCTCGAGACGGACGGTATAGACCGGCGGGTGGGGGCCCGAATGCCAGTGCAGGTCGACCCAGCGTTCGGCCGCCTCCTCGAACTCCACCAGGAGCGGGCAATCGATGGCATGCACCACGACGCCGCGCCCGCGATACGTGATGCCGACGATTCGCTCTCCCGGCACCGGCTGACAGCACGAGGCCCGCTGCGGCGTCTGGTCGGGCGCGAGGCCGAGGACGGCGCGGGTCTGGTCCACCGGCTCCCGCTCGCCGCCGCTGTCGGCAAGCTTCGGATAGAGCGTGGTCACGACGTCCCGCGCGGAGAGCTCCGCGCTGCCGAGACGCGCCAGGAGCGTGTCCGCATCAGGCAGGGTCAGCTTCTTCGCCGCCATGCGCAGGGCCTTGTCCGTCGCCGTTCGTCCGACCTGCTCGAACGCCTGCCTCACGAGCTCCCGCCCCAGCTTGATGTAGCGTTCGCGGTTCTCCTCGCGGAGGGAGCGGCGGATCGCGGACTTCGCGCGGCCCGTCGCGACGATATCGAGCCAGGTCGCCTGCGGCCGCTGGCCCTCGGCGGTGATGATCTCGCAGGACTGGCCGTTCTTCAGCCGCGTCCACATCGGAACCCGGATGCCGTCGATCTTCGCACCGACGCAGGAATCGCCGATCCGCGTGTGGATCGAGTAGGCAAAGTCGAGCGGCGTCGCGCCCTTCGGCAGCTTCACCACTTCGCCCTTCGGTGTGAAGCAGAACACCTGGTCGGAATACATCTCGAGCTTCACATGCTCGAGGAATTCCTCGTGGTCGGTGTCTCCGAAGCGGTCGTTCAGCGTGGAAAGCCACTTGGCGGGGTCGACGGCGAAGGGGTTCTGCGCGCGCACACCGTCGCGGTAGGACCAGTGTGCGGCGACGCCCGCCTCGGCGACCTCATGCATCTGCCGGGTGCGGATCTGCACCTCGACGCGCTTGCCGTCCCGGCCCGAGACCGTGGTGTGGATCGATCGGTAGCCGTTCGACTTGGGCTGGCTGATGTAATCCTTGAAGCGGCCCGGCACGGCGGACCAGCGACGGTGAATCGCGCCGAGGACGGCATAGCAATCCCTCTCGGTATCCACGATGACGCGAAACCCGTAGATGTCCGACAGACGTGAGAAGCCCTGGCTCTTCTCCTGCATCTTGCGCCATATCGAGTAGGGGCGCTTCGCACGGCCGAACACGTCCGCATCGATCTGCGCCTTCGAAAGTTCGAGCCGTATGTCACCCGTGATCTTCTGGATCACGTCGCCGGTTTCGTTCTGGAGCCGCACGAAGCGACGCATGATGGAGAGGCGGCCCTCGGGGTTCAGCACCTGGAAGGCGAGGTCTTCGAGCTCCTCCCGCATCGACTGCATGCCCATCCGCCCGGCCAGGGGGGCATAGATGTCCATCGTCTCGCGCGCCTTCTTCACCTGCTTCTCGTGGCGCTGGAAGCGGATGGTGCGCATGTTGTGAAGCCGGTCCGCCAGCTTCACGAGGATCACCCGCAGATCGCGGGACATGGCGATGAAGAGCTTGCGGAAGTTCTCCGCCTGCCGCGTTTCCGAGGAGGAGAGCTGGAGATTGGTCAGCTTGGTGACGCCGTTCACGAGGTCGGCGATGTCGGCGCCGAACCGGTCGGAGATATCGGTCCAGTTCGCCCGGGTGTCCTCGATCGTATCGTGCAGGAGGGCGGTCACGATCGTCGAATCATCAAGCCGCTGCTCGGTCAGGAGCGCGGCGACGGCAACGGGGTGGATGAAGTAGGGTTCGCCCGAATCGCGAAACTGACCTTCGTGCATCTCCGCACCGTAAGCATATGCGGCGCGGATCAGATCGGTGTCGCTGCGCGGATTGTACGCCTTTATGAGCTCGACGAGATCCTCGACGTCGAGGGACGCGCCGTGATGCGGCGCGGCCAGCGTATGCGAGCTTTCGTTCGTCTTACTTCTGCTCCTGCGCTTCCATCAGGGCGCGCAGCAGCTTCTCTTCGGACATGTCGTCATCGGCCGGACGGTCGGCACTGCTCTCGGAGCCCATGAGGAGGGACATGCTGTCCTCTTCGGGCTCGTCGACTTCGATCTGGGTCTGGTTGGACTCGATCATCCGCTCCCGCAGATCGTCCGCCTGCTGGGTTTCGTCGCCGATCTCGCGCAGCGCGACGACGGGGTTCTTGTCGTTGTCGCGGTCCACGGTGGGTTTGGCGCCCGAGGAGATCTCACGCGAACGGTGCGCGGCGAGCAGGACGAGCTCGAAGCGGTTCGGGACCTTGTCGACGCAGTCTTCGACGGTAACGCGTGCCATGGAACGACTCTCCAGCGATCAGAGTGCGGAAAACGCGTCTCTAACGCCTTGTCGGCCGCTTTGCAAGGGAGAGGCTCATGGCTCGAGGTCCGCCACGCGCGCCGGCGGGGAGGCTTCGGATCATGTCCGCCGGGGTCTGGCCCGTGACGGGATGGTGCCAATCGGGCGCCGCCTCCGCCAGAGGCAGGAGCACGAAAGGCCGATCCGCGATGCGCGGGTGCGGCAGGATGAGCCGGTCCGGTGCCTCGGCCCGCTGCCGCTCCGGCGCCAGCTTGCGCCACCTTTGCCATTCTGCGCGCGCCGGAAGCACGCTGTCTCCCAGCCAGAGTAGGTCGAGGTCGAGCGCCCTCGGCGCCCAGCGCCTGTGCCGCCGCCGCCCGAAGGCCGCCTCGATCTCATGGAGCGCGGCGAGGGCGTCCCGAGGCCCCATTGCCGTGCCGACGCACACCACCACCGCGTTGACGAAGTCGGGTCCGGAGCCGGCGGGGAAGGCCGCGGTGCGATACAGTCGGCTCCGGCGCAGGATCACGAATCCGCACCGCTCCATCGCGCGCATGGCCGCCGTCACCGTCCGCGCAGGCGATCCGGCGCGCGATGCGGCATTCGAGCCCAGTGCGACGCCCCCGATTGTGTCGATAACGTGACGTTCATTGACTTGCAGCACCATGGGCTTTCCCTAGCTCTTGATCGGATGGGCGGACAAAGCCCCTTTTCGTCCTGCCATGCATTTTGAAAGGGCATTTTGAATGTTTTACCGCGACGAGCGCCTGGCGCTCTTCATCGATGGCTCGAACCTCTACGCCGCGGCCAAGTCGCTCGGGTTCGACATCGACTACAAGCTGCTCCGCCAGGAGTTCATGCGCCGCGGCAAGCTCCTCAGGGCCTTCTATTACACCGCCCTTCTGGAGAACGACGACTACTCGCCGATCCGCCCCCTCGTCGACTGGCTGCACTACAACGGCTTCTCAATGGTGACGAAGCCCGCGAAGGAGTACATCGACAGCCAGGGCCGCCGTAAGGTCAAGGGCAACATGGATATCGAGCTGACGGTCGATGCCATGGAGTTGGCTCCGCGCGTCGATCACATCGTGCTCTTCTCCGGGGACGGCGATTTCCGGCCGCTGGTCGAGAGCCTCCAGCGCTCCGGCGTACGTGTTTCGGTGGTGTCCACCATCCGCTCGCAGCCGCCGATGATCGCGGACGAGCTGCGCCGGCAGGCGGACAATTTCATCGAGCTCGACGAGCTGAAGGATGTGATCGGCCGCCCCCCGCGGGAGCCCCGCCCCGAACCGCAGGGCGCAGAGGCCCTGTCCCGGAGCTGACGGCAGGGGGAGATTGCCTGGCGTGACCACCGGCCATCCCCTCGCCGATCTCGCGATCCTGTTCCTCGCCGCCTTCGGGGCGGCGACCATCCTTCCGTTCCAGTCCGAGATTGTCTTCGCCGCGCTGCAATCGGCCGAAACCGCCCCGCTCTGGGTCATCGTTGCGGTCGCGTCCGTCGGCAATACGCTCGGCTCGGTGGTCAACTACGTCATGGGCCTCGGCATCGAGCGGCTGAAGGGGCGGCGCTGGTTTCCCGCCTCGGAGGCGCAACTGGCCCGCGCGCAGGACTGGTATTCGCGCTGGGGCATCTGGTCCCTTCTGCTGAGCTGGGCGCCGCTCGGGGATGCGATAACCGTCGCCGCCGGCATCTTCCGGACCCGGTTCGGGGTCTTCCTCCTCCTCGTGGCCATCGCCAAGACCGGACGATACATCGTCTTCGCCGGACTCGTGGACGGCGCGATCAGGACGTTCGGCTGACGCCTTTACGGCAGGGCCCGGCGGCCTTACCTCTTGGGCCATGACCGAGATGCCCCGCCCCCCGCTCACCATCCATCTCGCCGCCCCGCGCGGCTTCTGCGCCGGCGTGGACCGCGCGATCAAGATCGTCGAGATGGCGCTCGAGAAATGGGGCGCTCCCGTCTACGTGCGGCACGAGATCGTCCACAACCGCTACGTCGTCGACGGCCTGCGGGAGAAGGGCGCGATCTTCGTCGAGGACCTCGAGGAATGCCCGGAGGATCGCCCCGTGATCTTCTCCGCTCATGGCGTCCCGAAGGCGGTCCCGGCCGAAGCTGCGCGGCGGGAGATGATCTTCGTCGACGCGACCTGCCCTCTCGTCTCGAAGGTTCATATCGAGGCGGCGCGGCATTCGGAGGAAGGTCTCCAGATCGTGATGATCGGCCATGCCGGCCATCCCGAGACGGTGGGCACGATGGGGCAGCTCCCGGACGGTGAGGTCCTCCTGGTCGAGACGCCGGAGGACGTGGCGAGCCTGGACGTCCGCGATCCCCAGCGCCTCGCCTTCGTGACGCAGACCACCCTCTCGATCGACGATACCCGCGAGATCGTGGAGGCCCTGACGTCGCGCTTCCCCGCCATCGTCGGACCGCACAAGGAAGACATCTGCTACGCCACCACCAACCGCCAGGAGGCGGTGAAGGCGATGGCGCCGGCGATCGACGCGCTTCTCGTGATCGGGGCGCCGAACTCGTCGAACTCGAAGCGCCTGGTCGAGGTCGGCGCTCGCGCCGGCTGCCGCTATTCCCAGCTCGTCCAGCGCGCCTCCGATATCGATTGGCGTGCCATCGAGGGGGTCGAATCGCTCGGCATCACCGCCGGCGCTTCCGCCCCCGAGGTTCTGGTAAACGAGGTCGTGGACGCGTTCCGCGAGCGGTACGACCTCCGCGTCGAACTGGTCGAGACGGCCGTGGAGCGGGTGGAGTTCAAGGTCCCCCGCGCCCTGCGAGAGCCCGCGTGAGAGCCGTCCCACTTCCTGCGGCCCTCCTCGGTGCCGCGGGGCTCCTGCCATTTTTGTGGGGCGCGGCCTGCGCCCTTGTCCCCGCTCTGAACGACTGGGCCTACCTGTCGCTCGGCGGCCGCTTCACCGCGCCCTACGTCGCCGTCTTCTACGGCGTCGTGATCCTCTGCTTCATGTCCGGCGTTCTCTGGGGCTTCGCGGCGCGAGACGCCGGCGCCCGGTGGCACTGGTACGCCCTTTCGGTCCTTCCGGCCCTCTGGGCCTTCTTCTTCTCAGGCGGCGGAGGGGCGGATGCGGCGCGGGCCGTGATCGCCGGTTTCCTCGCGCTTCTGCTCCTGGACTGGCTCTACCAGCGTGCCGGTCTGGCGCCCGGATGGTGGTTGACCCTGCGCATTCCCCTGACGGCAATCGTCACGATCAGCCTCGGCCTCGTCGCCGCGCTGGCCTGACGGGCTGGACGCCGCTCCGCTCCCGCTCTATCCCCCGCGCCATGCCTCATCTTTTCGCCTTCACCGACGGAGCCTGCTCCGGAAATCCCGGCCCCGGCGGCTGGGGCGCCCTCCTCCAGGCCAAGGAGGGGGAGGCGGTTGTCCGGGAAAAGGAGCTGAAGGGCGGCGAGGCGAACACGACCAACAATCGCATGGAGCTTTTGGCCGCGATCCACGCGCTCGAAAGCCTCAAGCGTCCGACCCGCATCACCGTCGTGACGGACAGCGCCTACGTGAAGAACGGCGTGACCGGCTGGATCCATGGCTGGAAGCGCAACGGCTGGCGCACCGCCTCGAAGAAGCCGGTGAAGAACGAGGAGCTGTGGAAGCGCCTCGACGCGGCGCAGCAGACCCATGACGTGACGTGGGAATGGGTGAAGGGCCATGCCGGCCACCCGGAGAACGAGCGGGCGGACGAGCTGGCCCGCGCCGGGATGAAGCCGTTCAAGCCCTGAAGGACGCGAGGCGCACCGCCTCCGTTTCGGGCACACCCTCATCGGTGCCCGGCGAGAAGACGGCGACCGTCACCGGCGCCGCGAGATCGGCAAAGCGATAGACGGCGCAGCTCCCGATCGGCCCGCCGCCCGAATGACCGACGGCCCGTCCGAGCCTCGCAACCTCGCCCGACATCAAGCCGAGCGCGTAGCCATGCCGCGTCCAGGGGCGGCCCGGAATGCCATCCCCGAGCGGATGGCGCCGCTGCATCCGCTCCAGCGTCTCCGGCCGCAGAAGCCCGCCTCCGAGAATGCCGTCCATCATCCGCGCGGCATCCGTGGCCGTGCCGACGAGGCAGCCGTGATAGACCCAACCCGGATCGTAACCGTCCGCGTCCCAATGGAGCCGTGCGAAGTCCTCGGCTCCCGCAAGGCGCATGGTCTCAAGGCCGAGCGGATCGGCGACGAGGGTTCGGAGCGCCTCCGCGAGCGTCCCTCCCGCCGCGTCCGCCACGATGCGGCCGGCAAGCATGTAGCCGATGTTGGAATAGCGCCAGCCTTGCCCCGGCGGGTAAACGAGCCTCCCGGCCCCGGCGCGGCGCAGCAGTTCCTCCCGCGGCCACGGCGGGGCCCTCCGGGCAACGGCCTCGCGATACTCCGGCAAGGCGCCGTAATCGGGCAGGCCGGCACGATGCTGAAGAAGCTGGGCCATGGAGAACGGCTTGCCGGGAATCCGCGCCTCGATATCGAGCCTGCCCGTTTCGTGAAGCTTCAGCGCGGCAGCGGCGATCGCGGTCTTGGTGACGCTGAACCACGGGAAGAGCGCGTCCGCCGCGCCCCTGCACTCCGTCCGCCCACCGGCAAGCCACGCGGCCGGCAGGTCCGCGCGCGCCGTCATCTCAGCCGATCCGTCCCGGCAGGACGAGGCCGCGCAGGACCTCCTCCGCGGCAAGCGGCTTTCGGCCTTCGCGCTGAACCTCCAGCACCTCCACGGCTCCGGTCCCGCAGGCGATCGTGAACCCCGCCATGACCTGACCCGCCTCGCCGTCCCCCTGATGGGCGCGGGAGCGCAGGAGCTTCACGCGCTCGCCATCGATCTCGGTCCAGGCGCCGGGGAAGGGAGAGAGGCCGCGGATCTGCCGGTCCACCTCTTCGGCCGGGCGGGACCAGTCGATCCTCGCCTCGGCCTTGTCGATCTTGGCCGCGTAGGTGACGCCGTCCTCGGGCTGCGGCAGCGGCGTGAGACCCGCCAGCCCGTCCAGCGCCGCGACGATCGCCGTGGCGCCGATCGCGGCCAGCCGGTCATGCAGGTCGCCAGCCGTATCGGTCGGGCCGATGGGGGTTTCCTGACGCAGAAGGACGGGGCCGGTATCGAGCCCCGCTTCCATGCACATGATGCAGACACCGGTCGCATCGTCCCCGGCCATCACGCTGCGCTGGATGGGCGCCGCCCCGCGCCAGCGCGGCAGGAGCGAGGCATGAATGTTGAGGCAGCCGCGCTCCGGCGCGTCCAGGATCGCACGCGGCAGGATCAGGCCATACGCCACCACGACCGCGACCTCCGCGCCGAGCTCGGCGAAGCGCGCCTTCTCCTCTTCGGGCCTCAGGGAAACCGGATGGCGCACCTCGATGCCGGCCTCTTCGGCACGGCGGTGGACCGGCGTCGGACGGTCTTTCTTGCCGCGGCCCGCGGGGCGGGGCGGCTGGGTGTAGACGGCGACGATATCGTGCCCCGCCTCGATCAGCGCATCGAGCGCAGGGACCGAGAAGTCGGGCGTTCCCATGAAGATCAGTCTCATGCCGTCCGCTTCTCCGCGCGCTTGAGGAGCATCTGCCGCTTCGTGCGGCTCAGACCGTCGAAATACATCTTCCCGTCCAGATGGTCGATCTGATGCTGCAGGGAGGTCGACCAGAGCCCGACGAGGTCGCGCTCCTCGATCTCCCCGGCCGTGTTCAGGAAGCGGACCGTGACCGCCCGCGGCCGTTCCACCTTGGCGGAAACGCCGGGCAGGCAGGGGCTCGCCTCGTCATGAGTCCGGGGCTGGATGGAGGAATGGAGGATCTCGGGGTTGATCATCCGGATCGCTTCGCCCCGCCCCTCGGAGGCGTCCACCACCGCAAGGCGCAGCATGACGCCGATCTGGGGCGCGGCGAGGCCGACACCCGGCATCGCCTCCATTGTGTCCACCATGTCGCCGAGGATGGTCCGGATCTCGTCCGTCACCCCGGCGACAGGGTCCGCGGCCGTCCTGAGCCGCCGGTCGGGCCAGCGCAGGATCGGCCGGACGCTCACTCGGCCGAGGCCGCTTCGAGGCGTTCGCGCTCGGCCGGGTCGATCCGGTCGAGGATGAGCTTGCCGTCGAGATGGTCGATCTCGTGCTGGGCGACGCGCGCCTTGGCGCCGGACAGCTCCTCGGTCTGGCGATTGCCGGAGAGGTCGGTCCAGGCCAGCGTGACCGTTTCGGGGCGCTCGACGGAGGCGTTGATGCCCGGAATCGAAAGGCAGCCCTCGTCCTCGGAAGCAGTCTCGGACCCCTGCTCGGTGATCTCGGGGTCGATGCAGACATAGGGCTGCCGGCGGCCGCCGTCCTGCCAGTCGGACGTGTCCATCACGAACATGCGCGCCTCGCGGCCCACCTGCGTCGCGGCGAGACCACGGCCCGGCGCGGCATACATGGTCTCGAGAAGGTCGGCGGCGAGGATCTGAAGATCGCTCGTCACGCCGCCGCTTTCGGGGGCGGCCTTCGCGAGACGGGGATCGGGGTGGTTCAGAATGGGAAGTATCATGCGTTGTCCTTCATATTAAGGCGGCGGGCATCGTGCCTGCCAGTATTTTGACGGGGTCGGGCGCACCCGACATCATCGCTTCCAGACGGGCCCTGCCGTAGAACGGGTCGAGCCCGGCGCGAGCACGAAATGCCGACATGCGCCCACCAGCCGGCGGCTTCGCAGGCCTTCGGTCCGGCGCTGCCCGGCCTGCAATCCCCGGCCGCGGCAACCACCGCGGGAACGAGGCGCACCGGCCGGGTTCGAGGCACCGGCGGCATCACGCGCGGGCCATTTCCCGCTTCAGCTTCTGCATCCGGCGGGTAATCATCTGGCGCTTCAGCGGCTTGAGGTAGTCGATGAAGAGCCGGCCGTCGAGGTGGTCGATCTCGTGCTGGACGCAGACGGACCAGAGTTCGTCGAACTCGGCCTCCTGAGCCTTGCCGTCCCTGTCCATCCAGCGCACCTGCACCAAGGCCGGACGCTCGACATCGGCGAACTGTTCCGGGATCGACAGGCACCCCTCCTCGTGCACGCGCCGCTCGTCGGAACTGGCCACGATCTCGGGGTTGAACATCACGGTGGGCCGCGGCTCGGCCCCCTCGTCCTTGACGCAGTCCATCACGATGAGCCGCGACATGACGCCGATCTGCGGCGCGGCGAGGCCGATGCCGGGGGCATCGTACATCGTCGCGAGCATGTCGTCCGCGAGTGTCCGCAGATCATCGGTGATGTCCGCGACGGGCGCGGTCACCTTCTTGAGCCGGGGATCCGGGTGAATGAGGATCGGTCTGATCGCCATGCCGCCCGATTTAGGGGATGCCCGGTGGACAAGCAAGGTCAGGGCGCCGCCGGGACGTCGCGGGACGTCTCCGATCAAGGCCCTCGCGGACCCGAAATGCGGGCCGGGTCTATCCCAGCGGAGAACGGAGCCCTGCCCTGCGGACCGGGGGACTTGCCGGAAAGATGACCGTGCGGCGCCCCCTGTTCCCGCAGGAAACCGTTGCCAGCGGGCGCGGCACTTGCGATCCTCCGCGCCGAGAGCGGCGCCCGGCCTTTGAGGCGCGGCCCGGATCATGGGAGGATCCGCCATGCTTCGCCCCATTCTCGCAATAATCGCGTTTGCCGCGCTGACCACGGGCGCCCTCGCGCAGGGACCATCCGAGGCACCGCCGATCCCGGAGCGGCGCATCGTGGTCGAGGAGGGCACGGACTTTCCGGGCGGCGATCTGCGGTCGATCTTCGACACCACCTTCGAAGCCTGCCGAGGCGCCTGCACGGCGGATGCCGAATGCGGCGCCTTCACCTTCAACACGCGCAGCAACTCGTGCTTCCCGAAACGATCGGTGGAGGGGCGGGCGCCTTATGACGGGGCGCTCTCCGCGCGGCTCGTCGAAGCCGGCGCCGAAGCCATCGCGCTGGCGGAGCAAAGGGCGGCGGATCTCGGCGATCTGCCCCGGAGCGACCTCGAGGCGGCACGGGAGGAGGCTCTCGCCCTGCCACGCCGCTATCCCGCGACAGAGCGGCAAGTGCCGGAGCTGATCGCCCTGGCGGCCAATGCGCGGAGCCGGAACGACGTCGCGGCCGCCCTTGCCCTGACCGGCGAGGGGGCGGCGCGGACGGGTCGCGCCGATCTCTGGCTCGATCATGCGAAAGCGGCCCTGGTTGCGGCGCAGCGAGACGGCGATACGCGGCAATACGCCCAGACTGCCATCAACGCCGCGCTGAACGCCTACCTGCGTTCAGACGAGCCTTCCCTCGGCGCCGCTGCGCTGGACACCCTGGCAGCCGCGCTGGAGCGATCCGGCCGGGGGCGCGACACGATCCCCGTGCGGCGGCTGGCGGCGGACCTCGCCCCGGACGGAGCGCGCGATACCGCCCTGAACGAGGCCATCGGCCAGTTCGGCTTCCGCATCACCGAAACGCGGGCCGAGAGCGATCCGGCCATGCCGCGGATCTGCGCCACCTTCTCCGAATCCCTGGCGCGGGGCGTCGATTTCGAGCCTTACGTCCAGGTTCCGGGCACATCGGTCACGGTCGAGGCCGAGGATCAGGAGCTGTGTCTCGAGGGCGTCTCCCACGGAGATCGCTACAGCATCACCTTCCGCGCCGGTCTTCCCGCCGAAGACGGACAGACCATGGCCCGGGACGCGACGGTCACCCTCTACGTGCGGGACAGGACACCCGGCGTGCGCTTTCCGGGGCGGGCCTACGTGCTGCCGAAGACGGGCGATCCGGGCCTGCCGGTGGTCACGGTCAACCTCTCCGAGATCGACCTGACGCTCTACAGCATTCCGGACCGCAACCTGCGCGAACTGATGGTGGATGACCTTTTCGGCCGCAACCTCCAGCCGTGGAACGAGGAGGAGATGCAAGGCACCCTCTCCGACGTGGTCTGGTCCGGAACAGGCGAGGTGGGCGAGGAGCTGAACGCGGACGTGACCACGCGGCTGCCCATGGGCGAGGCCATCGGCGCCCTGCCCGCCGGCCTCTATGCGCTGCAGGCGAGTGTTCCGGGCGCCGATCCCTACGACACGCCGCCCGCAACGCAATGGTTCGTCATCTCCGATATCGGACTGGCGAGCTATGAGGGGACGGACGGCACCCATGTCTTCGCCCGATCGCTGGCGGACGGAACGCCTTCGGAGGGGCTGTCCGTGCAGCTCGTCTCCAGGTCGAACCGGGTTCTGGGCGAGGCTGAGACAGATGAGGCGGGTCATGCCGTCTTCGCGCCGGGCCTGTCGCAGGGCCGGGACGGGGCGGCGCCGGCTCTCGTCGTGGCCGAGGCAAGGACGGACGGAGGGGCCGAGGACATGGCGTTCCTCTCCCTCACCGATCCCGAATTCGACCTCGCCGATCGTGGCGTCGCCGGGCGCGCCGCGCCGGGGCCCCTCGATGTGTTCCTGACCACGGACCGGGGCGCCTACCGCGCCGGCGAAACGGTGCATGCGACAACCCTCGTGCGGGACGGACAGGCGGACGCGGTCCGTGACCTGCCGCTGACCGCGATCCTGATCCGGCCCGACGGCGTCGAGTACTCCCGCATCGCCTCCACGGACGGGGTCGCCGGCGGGCATGTCTTCAATCTTCCCGTCGCGTCGGCAGCGCCGCGCGGCACTTGGCGGCTCGATATCCATGTCGATCCGGAGCGGCCGGCCCTCGCGAGCCAACCCCTGCTGGTGGAGGACTTCCTGCCCGAGCGGATCGACGTGACGCCCAGCCTGCCGGACGGGCCCCTTGCGCTGGACGGGCGGCCGCCGCTCCGGGTCCAGGCGGACTACCTGTTCGGCGCGCCGGGGGCGGACCTGTCCGTCGAGGGCGAGGTGCTCATCGCCGCGAGGCGGACGCTGGAGGACTGGCCGGGCTACGTCTTCGGGCAACCGGATGACAGCTTCTCCGGACGCGCGGCCTCCCTCGCATCGGCCCGGACGGGGGCGGACGGGGCGGTGGCGATCCCCCTCGAGTTCCCCGATTTCGTGCCGCCGCCGCTTCCGCTCGAGGCGCGGGTGACGGTGCGCGTGACCGAAGGGTCCGGGCGCCCGGTCGAGCGGCGGATCACGGCGCCCATCGAGCGCGAGGCTCCGGTGATCGGCATCCGCACGCGCTTCGACGAGACGGCCCCGGAGGGCGGCCCCGCCGGATTCGACGTGATCGCGGTCGGCCCCGATGGCGCACCGGTTCCGATGCAGGCGGAGTGGGCGCTGAACCGGCTCGAAACGCGGTACCAGTGGTATTCCGAGTACGGCGACTGGTCCTGGGAGCCGGTGACGCGCCGGGTGCGGGTCGCAACGGGACGGATCGCGCTCGGAGAGGAACCTGCCGGCATCGAGGCACCCGTCGAATGGGGGCAGTACGAGCTGGTGGTGGAGCGGACGGACGGAGCCTATGTCGCCGCCTCCGCGGAGTTCAGCGCAGGCTGGTATGCCGCGCCCGACGCCTCCGAGACGCCGGACATGCTCGAGGTCTCGCTCGACCGGGAGCGCTATGCCGAAGGCGACACCGCGCGCCTGCGCATCGTGCCCCGCTTCGACGGCACCGCCCTCGTGACGGTGCTGACGAACCGGCTGGTCGGGATGGAAACCGTCGCGGCGAAGGCCGGGGAAGAGACGGTCATCGAGCTTCCGGTGACGGAGGAATGGGGCGCCGGCGCCTATGTCGCCGCGTCCCTGGTGCGGGGCGTGTCGGAAACGGACGGCCGCGATCCAGTGCGCGCGCTCGGCCTTGCCCACGCCTCCGTCGATCCCGGGGCCCGTGCGCTCGTCGCATCCATCGAGGCGCCGGAGACGGCGCGCCCGCGGACGCCCCTCGACGTTGCCCTGAACGTGACGGGGATCGCCCCCGGCGAGACGGCCTATGCCACGATCGCCGCGGTCGATCAGGGTATCCTGAACCTCACCTCCTTCGAGGCGCCGGACCCACGCGAGCACTATTTCGGGCAGCAGCGCCTCGGCGTGGCCCTGCGTGACATCTATGGCCGCCTGATCGACGGGCGGACGGGAGAGATGGGCGCGCTCCGGTCCGGCGGGGATGCGATGGCGCAGCTGCGGATGCAGGCGCCACCGCCGCAGGAGGAACTGGTCGCCTATTTCTCCGGCCCCGTCGAAGTCGGTGAGGACGGCACGGCCCGCGCGACCTTCGACATGCCGAGCTTCAACGGCCAGGTAAAACTGATGGCCGTCGTGTGGTCGGCATCGGGTGTGGGGTCGGCCGAGGACGAGGTTCTGGTGCGCGATCCGGTGGTGGTGAATGCGGGCCTGCCCCGCTTCATGGCGCCAGGGGACACGTCGCGCCTGCGGCTCGAGCTCACCCATGCGGAGGGGCCCACAGGCATTGCCCAGGTCGAGGTCACGGCGGAGGGTGCGTCGCTCGATCTGCCCGACGATTTCGGCGAGGTGGAGCTCGCCGAGGGGCAGTCGCGCGTGATCGAGATCCCGGTGACGGCCGGCGATCCGGGTCTGGCGACGATCGATGTCTCGCTCTTGCCGCCCGGCGCAGAGACCTGGCGGGACAAGCCGCTGACCCTGCCGGTCGAGGTGAACGATCCCGAGATCGCACGCCGCACCCGCCTCTCCCTCGCGCCCGGACAGACGCTGACGCTCGGGGCCGACGCCTTCGCCGGGTTCGTCCCCGGCACCGGCACCGCAACCGTCGCTCTGGGCCCCGTCGCCCGGTTCGATGCGCCGGGGCTCCTGACGGCGCTCGGCCGGTACCCGTACGGCTGCACGGAGCAGGTGGTGAGCGCTGCCATGCCGCTGCTCTACTTCTCCGAGATGGCGTCGATGCTGGATCTGCCGGGGCAGGAAACGGTGCCGAAGCGGATCGAGGGGGCCGTCACGCGCGTCCTCGCCCGCCAATCCGCCGGCGGCGGCTTCGGACTGTGGCAGCCGCTGGACGGCAATCTCTGGCTCGACGCCTATGCGACGGACTTTCTTTCCCGCGCGCGCGCTGGCGGGATCGACGTTCCGGAAGAAGCCTTCACCCGCGCCCTCGACAACCTTCAGAACAAGGTCAACATCGCCCCCGATTTCGATGCCGGGACGAACGAGGGCGGGGTCGATCTGGCCTATGCGCTCATGGTCCTGGCGCGGGAGGGAAAGGCCGCCATCGGCGATCTGCGCTACTATGCCGATGCCAAGGGGCGGGACTTCGGAACACCCCTCGCCGCGGCCCAGATCGGCGCGGCGCTGGCGATGTACGGCGATCCGGAGCGCGCGGATGCGATGTTCGTCCGCGCCGCCACGATGCTGGACCGGACGGAAGACCCGGAGCGCGCGATCTGGCGGAGCGATTACGGCACAAGCCTGCGTGACGCGGCCGGCCTTCTCGCCCTTGCCGCCGGCGCCGGAAGCGAGGCGGTGGACACAGACGCTCTCGCGGCCCGTGTCACGGCGCCGGGCCGGACCCGATCGACGCAGGAAGCCGTCTGGACGCTCCTGGCCGCGCGGGCGGTCGGCGATGCCGTCGCCGCCTCCGGCCTCGAGGTGAACGGCGCCCCGGCAGGCGATGCCCTTGTCCGGGTGCTGGAGGACGACGCGGCCCGCTCTCCCCTGACCGTCACGAATGGCGGCAGCACGGAGACGGACATCACGCTCACGGCCTTCGGCGTTCCGGAGGCGGACGAGCCGGAGGGCGGCTCCGGCTACCGGATCGAGCGGGAGTACTACACGACCGAGGGTGCGCCGGCCGATCCGTCCACCGTGGCCCAGGGGGAGCGCCTCGTCGCCGTCCTCACCGTGACGCCCTTCGGGGATCAGGAGGCGCGGCTGATGGTCGATGATCCGCTGCCCGCCGGCTTCGAGATCGACAACCCGAACCTCCTGCGCGGGGGGGACATCCGGGAGCTTCCCTGGCTGGAGCCTGCCGAGACGCAGCATGCGGAGTTCCGGGAGGATCGGTTCCTCGCTCAGGTGGACTGGCGGTCCGGCTATCCGTTCCGCATCGCCTACATCGTCCGCGCCGTCTCCCCCGGCACCTACCGCCACCCCGCCGCGCTGGTGGAGGACATGTACCGGCCCGAGTTCCGCGGGCGCACCGGCGTCGGCACCGTCACGGTGAACGAGTGAGGAAAGCCGCCCTTGGCCTCGCGGGGCTCGCCCTTGTGCTGGGTCTCGGGGCGGCTCTGCGGGACGGGCTTGATCGCTGGGTGGATCGCACGGTCCTGCCGCCTCTGACGGCCGAGCTGTCCCAGGAAGTGCTGGACCGCGAGGGCCGCCTGATGCGCGCCTACACGGTGGCAGACGGACGCTGGCGCCTGGGGGCCGGCGCTTCGGACGTCGATCCGCTCTACATCGCGATGCTCACCGCCTACGAGGACAGGCGGTTCCGCGATCACCCGGGCATCGATGCCCGTGCCATGCTGCGCGCGGCCCTCTCCGCAGCCAAGGCAGGCCATGTGGTCTCCGGCGGCTCGACCCTTACGATGCAGGCGGCGCGCCTTCTGGAGGAGAGCGGGACAGGGCGATGGGCCGGCAAGATCAGGCAGGCCCGCGTGGCGCTTGCCCTGGAGCGGCGGCTGTCCAAGGACGAGGTCCTCCGGCTCTACCTCGACCGGGCGCCGTTCGGCGGAAACCTCGAAGGCGTGCGTGCGGCGACGTTGGCGTGGTTCGGCAAGGAGCCGCGCCGCCTGACCCCGGCGGAGGCCGCGCTCCTCGTCGCGTTGCCGCAATCCCCGGAGGCCCGCCGCCCGGATCGCGATCCCGCCGCCGCGCGCGCCGCCCGCGACCGGGTCCTACTGCGCGCGGTCCGGGCGGGCGTTCTGGACGCGGAGGCCGCGGAGGCGGCGATGCGAAGCCCCGTGCCCACCCGGCGTCGTGCCTTCCCCGCCCATGCGCCGCATCTGGCGGACCGGCTCAAAGGCAAGGATCCGTCGGCGCAGACGATACGCACCTCTCTCGACCTCGGCTTGCAGACCCGCCTCGAGACCCTTGCCACGCGGGCCGCGCGGGACGGGGGCGACCGGCTGTCCGCGGCAATACTCGTGGCCGACCATCGCACCGGAGAGGTCCTCGCCAGCGTCGGCTCCGCCGGATACCTCTCGATGCGGCGCGGCGGCGCGGTGGACATGACGCGCGCCGTCCGCTCCCCCGGGTCGACGCTGAAGCCGCTGATCTACGGCCTCGCCTTCGCCCGCGGCCTCGCCCATCCCGAGACGCTGATCGAGGACCGCCCCACCGTCTTCGCCGGCGGCTATGCCCCGACCAATTTCGACGGCGCCTGGCGCGGCACGATTCGCGTGCGGCAGGCCCTGCAGCTCTCGCTCAACATTCCGGCCGTGGCGCTCACCGAAGCCGTCGGCCCCGCTCGCCTCCTCGCGCATCTGCGCCGCGCCGGGGCCTCCCCCCGCCTGCCCGGCGGCGAGCCCGGTCTGGCGGTGGCCCTGGGCGGCGTGGGTCTCTCGCTCGAGGACCTGGTGCGCCTCTACGGCGCCTTGGGACGCGGCGGACGGGAAATGCCGCTGAGCTACACGAGCGCGGTGCCGTCGCAGGGGCGCGAGGTCCTGCCAGAGGGCGCGGCCTGGCAGGTGGGGCACATCCTCTCCGGCATCGCACCGCCACCGGCCGCCCCGCGCATCCGCCTCGCCTACAAGACCGGCACGAGCTACGGTCACCGGGACGCCTGGGCCATCGGATATGACGGGCATCACGTGATCGGGGTCTGGCTCGGGCGGCCGGACGGAACGCCGGTGCCTGGCGCGTTCGGCGGCGATCTCGCCGCGCCGATCCTGTTCGAGGCGTTCGGGCGCCTGAAACCCCGGACAGATCCCCTGCCCCCGCCGCCCGCCTCCGTCCTTCTCGGACCGGATCTTCCCGCGCCCCTTCGCCGCTTCGGAGCCGATGGGGGGCCGGAGGCCGACGCGCCGCAACTGTCCTTCCCGCGCGATGGAACGGAGATCGAGGCAGAGGGACTGCTGGTCCTGAAGGTGCGTGACGGAACGCCGCCCTTCACGTGGCTCGCCGGCGGCGCGCCCGTCGCGACCGGGGAGCGCCGCCGGGAAACCGTGATCGACGCGCCCGGCCCAGGGTTCCTGTCCCTGTCGGTGATCGACGCGGAAGGACGGGCCGCGCGGGCGGAGGTCTTCCTGAGATAGGCAAGGCGGGACGGCCCTCGCCCGACCGGCCGTTCAGCCGGGCCTCGGCCAGCTTCGTGCCCCCTACCCGGCCGCCTTCCGCAACGCCTGGTCCAGCGCTGCCGAGAACCGCGCGCGGTCCGCCTTGGAGAACGGGCGCCCGCCCCCCTGCCGCAAGGGATCGGCCGAGCGTAGGTCGGTCATGAGGTCCCGCGTCGCGAGGACGTTGCCGATGTTGCGCTCCGTCAACGCCTCGCCGTCCGGCTTGAGGACCGCCGCGCCGCGCGCCACGCAATCGGATGCGAGCGGGATATCAGCGGTCACCACGATATCGCCGGCGCCCGCGCGCTCGGATATCCAGCGATCGGCAACATCGAGCCCCTCATCCACGTACACCACCTCGATCAGAGGATTGTCTGACGGCCGGAGCCCGCCGTTGCAGACGATCTTCATTTCGGCCCCGTGCCGCGTGGCTGCCCGCTCGCATTCGGCCTTCACGGGGCAGGCATCCCCGTCCACGTAAATGGTCACGGAAGCAGGGCCTCGGCGTGGAAGGCCATATGATCCGCGATGAACGACGAGACGAAGAAGTAGGAATGGTCGTAACCCGGCTGCATCCGGAACGTCCCCTGCTGGCGCTTCGATGCGATCGCTTCGGCCAGCGCCTCCGGCTTCAGCTTGTCGAGGAACTGGTCCTGCGTGCCCTGGTCGACGAGGACCGGTCCGTTGAAGCCGACATCGCGCATCAGGAGCGTCGCATCGGCTTTCGCGTGGGCCGCCGGATCGTCGCCGAGATAAGCTGCGAGCTGCCGCTGCCCCCACTCGGACTGCGTCGTGTGCGCCATCGGCGCGAAGGCGGAAACGGAGGCGAAGCGGTCCTCCAGCGTCATCGCCAGGGTCAGCGCGCCGTGCCCGCCCATGCTGTGTCCGGTGATGGACTGCCGGTTCTTCTCGATCGGGAAGCGATCCACAACGAGACGGGGCAGCTCCTCGGCGACGTAGGTCCGCATCTGGAAATGCTCGGCCCACGGCCCCTCGGTCGCATCGACGTAGAAGCCCGCGCCCTGCCCCATGTCGAAGCTCTCGTCATCGGCCACGCCCTCGCCGCGCGGCGAGGTGTCGGGAAAGACGACGGCGATGCCGTGCCGGGCGGCGAAGGCCTGCGCGCCGGCCTTGGTCATCGCGTTTTCGTGGGTGCAGGTCAGGCCGGAGAGGAACCACAGGACCGGCACCTTGCCGAACTCCGCCTGAGGCGGTTGGTAGAGGCCGAAGGTCATCTCGGTGCCGGTTGCCTCCGACGTGTGCCGGTACACCCCCTGGCAGCCTCCGAAGCTGCGGTTCTCGGACAAGGTTTCCATTGCGCGTCGCTCCATCCCGATATCACCCCTTGCGGCGTAACGGCCGTCCGCCTGCCGGGCAAGCCTCAGCCGGCCGCGGCGAGGGCGACAACCGCCGGAATGGTGAGAATCGAGGCGATGGTGGAGACGAGGATCGCCGCGGACGCGCGCGCCGGCGCGACGTTGTAGTGCTGCGCGAGCATGTAGACGTTGCCGGCGACCGGCAGCGCGGCTGCGGAGATCATCACACCCGCCGCGTAGCGATCGACCTCGAAGACGACCAGTGCCATGACACCGACCGCCGCGGGATGGAGCAGCAGCTTGCAGACCGAGAGCCACGTGGCGACGCTCAATCGCTCCGCGCTCTTGTGCGCCAGGGATCCGCCGATGACGAAAAGCGCGCAGGGCGTCGCTGCCGCCCCGAGGATCCGGACGATCTCCGACACGGGATCCGGCAACGGCACGCGAAGCCCCGCAAGGATGAAGCCCACGCCGATGGCGACCACCATCGGGTTGCGGAAGGGTTCGAGAAGCGCGCGGCCGATGACGGCCGGCGTCAGCCCCCCGCCCCGGCTCGCGCTGAGCAGGATCACGAAGAGCGTCGCGAACACCAGGAGGTCCACCGCCAGCATCAGCAGGAGCGGTCCGATCGCGGCTTCGCCGAGGAGCAGCGTCAGCATCGGGATGCCGAGGAAGCCGGTATTCCCGATCACCGCGATCTGGGATTCCACGGCGGCCTCCGCCATGCCCCGCCGCCGCATCACCGCGGCGCCCGTGGCCGCGGCATAGACCAGCGCCGTGCCACAAAGGTAGGCGGCCACGAAGGACCAGGAGAAGACCTCGGCGATCTGAAGATCCGCGGCGAAGCCGACGAGCATGGCCGGGAGCGCGAAGAAGAAGACGAACCGCGTCAGCGCGTCGTTGGCGGCGCGCGAATAGAACCCCGACCGACCGGCCAGGAAGCCGATACCGACGAGGCCGAAGAAGGGGAGCGTCTGGAGGAAGATCGCGATCATGGCTGCACAGGGCGGTAGCACGGTCGGCGCAGCCTCGCCAGCGCACCACCCTCGGAGGGTGCGTCAAAAAGGTAAACCGTTTGGTTCACTTCTCCCCTTGTTCAGGCCGCCGGGACGTATATCTGAACTTTTGAGTTCAGTTTTCAGTCAAAGGAGTTCCTGCCATGAAAGCCCTCAAGCCGCTCGTTCTCGCCCTCGTCCTCGGCGGGGCCGCTTCCGCCGCCGGCGCCGGCCCGCTCACGATCAGCCTGCCGCACCTCACCTGGCCGCATGGCGAAAGCCAGGGCGTCTCCCCTGCCCCCGCCGTGAGCCGTGATGTCACGATCGAGGTCCGGCCCGCAGGCTGACCCTTGCCGAACAGGGCTCCGGATCACTATCTTCCGCTAAAGGGAGGACCTTATGAACGCGCCCACCGGAAAGATCAGACGAGGCCGGAAGTACGATCAGGTGATCGACGGCGCGCGCCGGGTCTTCCTGCGGGACGGGTTCGAGGGCGCGAGCGTCGATGACATCGCGCGGGAAGCCGGGGTCAGCAAGGCCACGCTCTACAGCTACTTCCCCGACAAGCGCCTCTTGTTCATCGAGATTGGCATCGGCGAATGCCAGATGCAGACCGCCGACGCGATGTGCGAGGTGGACCTGTCCGCAGCGCCCGGCGAAGTGCTGACGCTGGCGGCCACCCGCCTCGTCGCGTTCTTCACGTCCCCCTTCGGGGCCAACCTTTTCCGGACCTGCGTCGCCGAGTGCCAGCGCTTCCCCGAGCTCGGCAACCAGTTCTACGCTTCGGGGCCCCAGCGCGTCCGCGGAATCCTGATGGAATACATCGCCGCGGCCGAGGAGCGAGGTGAACTGCTGGTGGAGGATCATTCCCTCGCCGCCGACCAGTTCATCGAGCTGTGCAAGGCGGATCTTTTCTCGCGCCTGATGGCCGGCCTCTGCACCGGGTTCGACGAGGCGGAGCGGGAGCGGGTGGTCAACGGCGCCGTCGAGATGTTCCTCGCCCGCTACGGCACAGCCGGCAAGGGAAGCTGACGCCGGCCGGGCGAGGCACACCCTGCCCTGATGCGAGGTTCCTGCGGCCGAGCCGCCGGTCTCAGTCGATCCGGCGGACGAGAAGCTGGTTGTTCGTGCCGCGGCGCGTCTCGAAGAGCTTGATCGCCTGAACGAGGTCGGACAGCTTCTTCTTGCCGTAGGTCCGGACGTCGAAATCGGGATTTGCGGCCATGATGAACTGGCCGAGCTGACCGAGCTGATACCAGTCGTCATCCTGCTCGATCCCGTCCATCGCCCGCAGGAACAGATCACGCGCATCCGTCGCCGGGCGCGTCTCCGATGCCTTTTCCTGCTCTCGCTTGTCCGGCGTGTCGGGCAGCGCGCCGATGTTCTCAAGGAAGATGAACCGGCGGCAGGCCTTGCGGAACGCGTCCGGCGTCTTCTTCTGGCCGATGCCGTAGACGTCGAGACCCTGCTCGCGAATGCGGCTGGCGAGGCGGGTGAAGTCGCTGTCCGAGGACACGACGACGAAGCCGTCGAAGCGCCCGGTATGCATCAGGTCCATGGCGTCGATCACGAGGCTGATGTCGGAGCTGTTCTTGCCCACCGTGTTGGCCGGGGAATGGTGCGGGACGAGGCCGTGATCGGCCTGAACCCGGTTCCAGCCGGACATCTGCTGGCTGGAGAAGTCGCCGTAGCAGCGGCGCACGCTGGCCTCCCCGAGCGTGGCGATCTCGTCGAAGATCGCCCCCGCGTGCTTGGGGGAGGTGTTGTCCGCATCGATGAGGACGGCGAGGAGGGGTCTATCTTCGGCCATGGCCCCCCGTACCGCGCCCGTCGCACTCGCGAAAGCCCTTTCGCACCCGATGCCCGGGCGTCAGAGCGTCTTGTGCAGGATGAGCGCGTCGCAGACGGTCCCGTCGGGCAGCCGGAAGCCCTGCGGAATGCGCCCGATCACGCTGAAGCCGCTCATGGTCCACAACGTGACGGCCCTGGCGTTGGCCTCGACGACGAAGTTGAACTGCATCGCGGCGTAGCCCGCCTCGGTCGCCTCGGCGAGAACACGGTCGAGCAGCCGCCGGGCGATCCCCTTCCCGCGATGGGCGGAGGATGTGACGAAGCCCGCGTTGGCGACATGGGATCCGCCACCCGCAGCATTCGGCCGAAGGTACGCCGTTCCGACGATCTCCCCGTCCAGTTCCGCCACGAGCGCCACTTGCCCGCCGAACCAGTAGGCCAACGCATCCGCCTCGGTGATCTCGGGATCGATGGCATAGGTATCCCCGGCGCGGAAGACCGGCTTCAGAAGCGACCAGACGGCGGCCCTGTCGGCGTCCCCGACGCGGCGGATGGTCATGCTCATGGGGCGTCGTATCCTGTCCGAAGGTCTTGCGTCTCAAGGCTCCGGACGCCGCCGCGGGCGTAAACGCCCCGAGACATCGGCGCCGCCTCCGGCCGCGTTTCGTCCCGGAGCGAACATCGCGTCATGGAGGCCGAAGAGGCGTCCCGGACGTGATATGCCCGGGCCGCAAGGCAATCGGCCCCGGGCAGATCGCGGGAGAGCGGGATTCGTCCCCGCCCTCTGCGCTCCCGTCCCGAGTATCATGGCGCCCGTTGCAGGCGCCACGCCTGCGATCAGTAGACCACGACCGAGCGGATCGACTCGCCCGCATGCATCAGCTCAAAGCCCTTGTTGATCTCCTCGAGCTTGAGGTGGTGGGTGATCATCGGGTCGATCTCGATCTTGCCGTCCATGTACCAGTCGACGATCTTCGGCACGTCGGTCCGGCCGCGCGCGCCGCCGAAGGCGGAGCCGCGCCAAGAGCGGCCGGTGACGAGCTGGAAGGGACGGGTGGAAATTTCCTGACCCGCTCCGGCGACGCCGATGATGATGCTCTCGCCCCAGCCCTTGTGCGCACATTCGAGCGCTTGGCGCATGACATTGGTGTTGCCGATGCACTCGAAGCTGTAGTCGGCGCCACCGCCGGTGAGGTCCACGAGATAGGGAACGAGATCGCCCTCGACTTCGCTGGGATTGACGAAGTGGGTCATGCCGAACCGCTCGGCCATCGCCTTCTTGTCGTTGTTCAGGTCAACGCCGACGATCTTGTTGGCGCCGACCATCCGCAGACCCTGGATCACGTTCAGACCGATCCCGCCGAGGCCGAACACGACGCAGTTGGAGCCGGGCTCGACCTTGGCGGTGTTAACCACCGCGCCGATGCCGGTGGTGACGCCGCACCCGATGTAGCAGATCTTGTCGAACGGAGCGTCCTCACGGACCTTCGCCAGTGCGATTTCCGGCATCACCGTGAAGTTCGAGAAGGTGGAGCAGCCCATGTAGTGCAGGATCGGATCGCCGTCTTCGGTGGTGAAGCGGCTGGTTCCATCCGGCATCAGGCCCTGTCCCTGGGTCGTCCTGACGGACTGGCAGAGGTTCGTCTTGGGGTTCAGGCAGTATTCACATTCGCGGCACTCGGGCGTGTAGAGCGGGATGACGTGGTCGCCCGGCTTCACCGACGTGACGCCGCGTCCGACCTCGCGCACGATACCGGCGCCCTCGTGGCCGAGGATCGCGGGGAAATTGCCTTCGGGATCGTCTCCGGAGCGGGTGAACTCGTCCGTATGGCACAGCCCGGTGGCCATGATCTCGACGAGGACTTCACCGTCCCGCGGTCCTTCGAGGTTGACCGTCATCACCTCGAGCGGTGCCCCGGCCTTCAATGCTACTGCCGCGCGCGTCTTCATGTTCGCTTCCCTCTGCCGCCGTTCTAGCTAAGGGATGGCCGAGACGAAGCTTGAACGCAACCAGAGACGAGGCACGAATGAGACGCTGCGCACTACCCATCGTGATCGCTTCCACCGCGATCCTCGGGGCCTGCACATCCTCGATCATCGACGAGGGGTCGGACATGCCCCCTTCCGGATCGACCTTCGACCCCGCGACGCCGCCGGCGACGGGAAGCGGCATCGACCAGTCCCGCAGCGGCCTCGAAACGCGGGAACCGGATACCTGCCAGATCGACGAGTTCAGGGGCTTCACCGGACAGCCGGCAACCGTGGCGGAGTCCGCTGTGTCCGGGCGCCCGGTCCGCGTGATCCCGCCGGATGCCATCGTGACGCAGGAATACCTGCCCCGCCGTGTGAACTTCTTCACCGATGGCGCGGGAACCGTGGTGCGCGTCACGTGCGGCTGATCCCGCCGGCGAAAGGCCGGGAGCCGCGTCCGCGCGGCCTTGCCCCCGGCCAGCGTGCGGATAGGCTCCGCGAAATGAAACACACCACACTCCGCCAGTTCCTCGCCGCGCTCGCCGTCGCTGCGACTGCCCTCCCGGCCGTCGCCCAGCAGACGGAACGTCCGCCGCGCCCGGAATTCCTGTCCGCCATGGGGCTCCTCGAGACCGATCGGACCGAGATCAGGGACGCCGTCAGCGATCTCGACGTGGACCAGCCGTTCGCGCTCGAGGTGCCGAGGGCCGAGGGCGTCGTGGTGCAGGACGACCCCGGACCGGCCCGGCTCTTCGCGGTCAATTTCCTCACCGAAGATGGCGTCTTCATCGAAAGCCTCTCGATCACCGGCGCCGAGATCGAGGCGGAGGACGAGGACGGGCGCCAGTTCGCCCTCGCGAACCTTCTCGTCCTGCGCAGCTTTCCGGCCCTTCGGGACGTGTTCCCGGATGCCGAGATCCTGGCGTTCGGCCCTGCCGAATTCGAAGGGTTCGATGCGGTGCAGATGGTGGGACGATTCACCGAGCCGCAGGCGGGGGAGATCCTGTTCCGCCATGTCGGTCTCATGAAGCCGGACGGCACCGATGCGCTGGTCGCGATCTCGAACATCCGCCCGGCGATGATGCCGGTGGCGAATGACGAGCAGTTCGCGGATACCTATAGCGGGTGGACCCTGGGGACGCTGGAATTCCTCGCCCCGGGTCCCGATGAAGAGACGGACGACGCCCCCGAAGACGGAACGGACACGGACTGAGGGCAGACTGACGGCGGACTGGCGCCGAATCGCCCCCCGGATTAACGTGGGGTCGAGCGATTTGAACGAAGGTCATTCTCCCCGATGCAACTCCGCGCCACCGCCCTCGCCGCAGGCCTCGCGGCCTGCCTCGTCACCGCCGCGGCCACCGCGCAGGAGGCGACCTTCGATCCCGCCAGCCTCGCGGGCGACGATACGCTCCGGCAAGAGACGTTCACCGCCGACGCCGCACTGGCGGAGTCGACTGGCCGAGATATCCCGGTGCCGTTCACGCTCGAGGTTCCCGTCTCGGACAGGTTCCTCACGCTGATCGACAGCGCCCCGTCCGGCGGCGTCGTGAAGATCAGCTTCGCCCTTGGCGGAGAAGAAGGTCGGGTGCGCCTTCTCGAGAATCTCAACATCCTCACCGCGACGCTGCCGGAGGCGGAGGACGGCGCCGGAACCGGGCTTCTCGACCGGCTCCTGACGCAGGACGCCTTTCCCCTCGCGGTTCAGGATTTTCCGGAGGCGAAGCAGATCACCCTCGAGGATGTCGAGATCGGAGGCACCGCCGGGCGTCAGCTCATCGGAACCTACCGGATCCCCTCCCTCGGGCTCATGTACCTGAGGCTCGTCGCCCTGCCGGACGCGGAAGCACAGAATGCGCTGGTCGCCATCGTCAACATCGACGCCCAGCGCGTTCAACTCGCTTCCACGAGCGATCTGGAGAGCACGATCACCGGCCGTGCCCTCGAGAGCCTGTCGCTCCAGTAGTCCTCAGCGCAGCTTCGCCAGGACCGCGGCGGAGGCGAACCCGTCCGGCGCCAGGCCGACGGAGCGTTGCCATTGGCGGATCGCGGCGGTCGTGTCCGGCCCGATCTTCCCGTCGACACCGCCGGTGGAAAAGCCGGCCAGCGTCAACCGTTCCTGGAGTTCCTTGCGCTCGGTGAAGGCCAGCGGGCGCTCCCCCCGCGGCC
The DNA here is from genome assembly GCF_031846565.1 of Tropicimonas omnivorans. NCBI lineage: Bacteria > Pseudomonadati > Pseudomonadota > Alphaproteobacteria > Rhodobacterales > Roseobacteraceae > Tropicimonas > Tropicimonas omnivorans. The sequence continues at coordinate 381,456 of NZ_JAVRHL010000001.1, forward strand.
AGGCACCCCGGATCGGCCCAGCGCCCGCGATGCGGTCGGAAAGGTGGCCCACGCCGATCACGTAGGCGTCGGCGGAGTTGTAGCGCTCGATGACGCGGAAGTTGTCGAAGATCATCAGGGCGGGACCGTTGATGCCCGCCGGGATGAGGATGGACGACTGCCCGTGATCCGGGACCGTGCCGCCCGCGACGGACCGCACGCCGAGCCGCGCCCAGTCGGACGGTCGCCGCTTCGTCTCCTTCCCCGTCAGCGCGGCGTCGAAGCCCTGCGGAAGGACCACTTCGACGGCCCAGGGCTGGCCCCGGTTCCAGCCGTGCTTTGCGAGATAGTTCGCGGTCGAGGCGAGAGCGTCGGTCGGATCGTCGGACCAGATGTCCCGCCGGCCGTCGCCCCTGAAGTCCACGGCGTAATCGAGATAGGAGGTCGGCATGAACTGCGTATGTCCCATCGCACCGGCCCAGCTGCCGGTCATGGAGCGCGGCGCCACGTCTCCCGACTGCAGAATCTTCAGAGCGGCGATGAGCTGCGCCTCGAAGAACTCGCCCCGCCGTCCGTCATAGGCGAGGGTGGACAGGGAGCTGACGATGTCCGACGAGCCGCGCATTGCGCCGTAGGCGCTTTCCATGCCCCAGACCGCCGTGACGACCTCGGCCGGAACGCCGTATCGCGCCTCGATCGCGGAGAGGGTCCCCTGGTGCCGGGCCAGCGCATCGCGGCCGTTCGCGATGCGGGCGGTGCTGACCGCTCCGTCGAGATACTCCCAGATCGCCTTGTGGAACTCGGCCTGGCTGCGGTCCCGCCGGATCGCATCCTCATCGTAGGTCACGCCGGCAAAGGCGCGGGACAGGGTCTCGCCCCGGATGCCCTGGTTCTGCGCCCGTGCGGTGAAGCCCGAAATCCACTGGTCGAATCCCGCGTTGCGGGTCGGTTGAATGCTCACAGGCCCTCCGGCTGGCCGGGCACCCGGCCGTATCGACGTCTCCACCGGTCCGGCGCAGCCCATCGGCCCGAAGGCCACGCCCGCCAGTATGAATCCCGTCGCCATCATTCTTTTCATGTCTCTGCCCTCGTTATTGTCACTGCTCGTGCAGCGTGTTTTTCGGCGAGGATACGCATCGAAGGGCTTTCGCGGAAGGAGACCCGTGCAGCGGCGGGGCAAAACTCGCGAAGCTGTGAGAATGGTTAAGGGCCGGGAGGTCCCGTGGGGGGCCACGGCCCCGGGGGCGACAGACGCGCCGGCTGCCGGCGGGGGTATTTGAAGAAAGATGAACGGGCGGAGGGCGCCCGCATGGGCAGTGCGGCGCTCATCGCGCCGGCTGCATCTCCTCCACCAGCACTTCGAAGGCGCGGCGGGCGATGGCGAAGCCCTGGGGACTCGTATCCTGCGAGGGAGCGACGAGGATGGCGGCGGCAGAGACATCCGGGGTCTCGATCCGTCCCGTCACGAGCGTCACCATGGCATCCCCCTGCTGGCCGATGCCCTGCCGGGAGATGACGTTCATCACCGATCTCGGCACCGCGATGTAGGCGTCGTCCATTCTCTTCACGTCGATCCGGGCACCGATCCGGTCCAGCGCCGCGTCCTCGATCTCTTCCGACGCATCGCATCCGGGCGCCGAGACGACGAGGATGGAGCCGGCCCCGGCATTGTCGAGAAGAAGCCCGGATCCCCCCTCGGGCGCGTCGGGGATCTCGCTCTCCTCCCATGAAGACGGAAACGGGAAGACGAGGGGAACCCGCCCGGGCAGCGCCTTCATGTCGAACGGCTCGGCAAAACGCTCCTTCGTGGCCCGGCTGAGCGCAAAGCTCTGGATTGCTGCGAGAAGGACGTTCTGGACGAAGTTTGCCGCGCCCGCATCCTCCGCCCGGATCCGTGCCTCGATGACGAAAAGGCGAGGCCCATCCTTGATCGTCATGAACCGGCGCACGCCTTTGACATCCCTGTCGGTGGCATGGGTCAGCGCGTCGATCAGGATGCCGTACTCGGTTTTCCAGGTGCGGGCCTCGACGATGCCCTGACCGCCCAGCTCCAGCCACCCGTCGGCCCAGTCCACCGGGTTCACCTCCCGGGTCAGGACGGTGGCGAAGATGCAGAGTTCGATCTGGCGCCCGGCATCGGGACTGGCATGAAGCAGGAGGCGGGGGGAGAGATCGGGCGAGGGCGCTTCCTCGGGATAGGTGCTGATGTCCCAGTTGGCCGGCACGTTCACCGTGAAGCCGAATTCGGGGGCACCGGGATTGACGTAAGGCACCTGAACGAGGGTGCCCCGGAGCTGATCCGCCGGGATCGTGAGGGATGTCAGGAAGGGAACCGGGATATCCATTGGCGTCAGATGGGCCTGTTGCCGCGATCCGTGTAGGGCTTGCCTTCAGACACGTCCCCCGAGATGCCGACCCCGGCGCCGACCTTCACCTCGCCCGTGCCGCCGGTATGGACGCGCCCCGTCTCCTTGTTCTGCACCGCCCAGCCGCCGACCTCGCCGCCCGCCGTTACGAGCGCGCCGCTGGCCTTCGTGCGCTCGCTGACCGTCGTATCCTCGGTGACGGCGACGTTCTTCTCCTCGTAAATATCGCCCGAGACGACCTCCGCCGCCGCCTTTCCCCGCGCACCGATGCCGGTGTAGTAGCCGCCCTCGCCGAGGACCGCCTGCCCGTGCGCCTCGGCTTGAAAGGCATTCCCCGCGACACCGACCTCGAAGGCCGGGTTGTTCGGATCGCTGCCGATGAAGCCGCCCGCGGTGCCCTTCGCGGCCGCGATCCCGGCCTTGCCCTCGATGTCAGCGCCGTGGACGATGCCGCCCTTGAGACTGACCTCGACCGGAACCGCCTGGTACTTTCCGGCCAGACCGACGCCGCCGATGATCGGCACATCGACGTGGCCGACGCCGTCGAGCTCGACCCAGACGAACTCGAACTTGCCCGAGAACTTGCCGAGCCAGCCCTCGGCCTTCGCCTCCGATGTCCACTTCACCGAACCGATCTTCAGCCAGTCGTTCTTGAAGATCTCGATCTCGAAATCGTCGTCGTCATCGTTGAAGGTCTCGAGCTTCTTCAGGACGATGTCCCTCAGCTGCCGCAGCATCCAGGTCGACAGGAGGCCGAGCGTTCCGGGGAAGGAGATGCCCATGACGCCGATGAGGACGGTGGGCTCCCCCTTCGCGATCACGCCGAGCTTGACGACGGGATCGAACATCCGCGCGGCGGGCAGCTTGCCGACGAGGACGGTGGGCGAGCCGAAGACGATGACGTCCGAGCCGGTGGGCAGGGGCGGGATGCACAGGAGCCGGTCGGTCATCCGCGCCTGCGGAAGCTTCGCCGTCAGGACGGTGGGGCAGCAGGGCGGCAGGATCGGGCCGGCGGGAGCGGGGCACAGCGCGCAGACATGCGTGTCCGTCATCCGGGCAGCGGGAAAATTGAGCATCGACAAATCGTCCTCTGAATACCCCGATTAGAGGCAGACGGTGGACGTTGCGTCAAGCTCGGTGAAAGGTCGGGCCTACTTGCGCTTGCGGACGACCTTCCGGGCGCTCTTCTTCTTGGTCGCGTCGCTGCGGGCCTTGGCCTGACCGGGCTTGCGCCGCACCGGGCCTCCGCCGGGTTTGCCGCGTCGCTTGGATCCGCGGCCGGGACGCGCTCCGCCGCCCATGCCTTCGCCCTCGATCTCGAGGAGCTCCAGCATCAGGCCGCCGGTGATCGGCACCGCCTCCACCAGCCGCGCGAGGACACGCTGCCCCAGGGCGATCTCCCGGCCGCTGTCGGCGCCCATCAGCGTCTGCGTTTCGGGATCGTGGTGGAAGAACTCGTTGCCGAGGGACCGGATCGGCACCAGCCCGTCCGCCCCGCTCTCGTCCAGCTTCACGAAGACGCCGAAGCGCGCGATGCCGCTGATCCGCCCGGCCTCCTCGGTGCCGACGCGGTCCGAAAGATAGGCCGCCAGGTAGCGGTCGATCGTGTCCCGCTCGGCCGCCATCGAGCGTCGCTCGGTATCCGAGATGTGTTTCGCGGTCGCCTCGATCTCCTCGATCTCGCTCTCCGACAAACCGTCATTGCCCCAGCCATGCGCCGTGATGAGCGCGCGGTGGACAATGAGATCCGCGTAACGGCGGATGGGCGAGGTGAAGTGGGCGTAGGTTTTCAGGGCAAGGCCGAAATGGCCGAAGTTCTGCGGCGCGTAATAGGCCTGCGTCATGGAGCGCAGGGTGGAGAGGTTGATCAGCTCGGCCGTGTCGCTACCGGCCGCCTGCTCGAGAAGGCGGTTCAGATCCGCGGTGCGCAGGACCTGGCCCTTCGCGAGACCGTAGCCGGACGCCTTCGCCACCTCGCGCAGGGCTTCGAGCTTCTCGGGCGACGGCTCTTCGTGGACCCGGAACAGAAGCGGCGTCTTCTTCTCCGTCAGCGTCTCGCCGGCAGCGACGTTTGCCGCGACCATGAACTCCTCGATGAGCTTGTGTGCGTCGAGCCGGTCCCGGAAGGCGACGGACTGCACCTGCCCGTCGTCATCGAGGATGATCCGCCGTTCGGGCAGGTCCAGCTCCAGCGGTTGCCGCCGGGCGCGCGCGGTCCTGAGAGCGTCGTAGGCGGCGTAAAGCGGGGCGATCACGTCGTCCATCAGCGGGCCGGCCTTGTCGCCGGGGGCGCCGTCCATCGCCTGCTGCACGTCCTCGTAAGTCAGGGACGCGGCGGAGCGCATGAGGCCCCGGTGGAACGTGTGATCCACCTTCGCGCCACCCGCATCGAAGCGCATGCGGACGGCAATCACGGCGCGGGGGACGCCTTCGTGAAGCGAGCAGAGATCGCCCGAGAGCCGGTCAGGCAACATCGGCACGACGCGGTCGGGGAAGTAGGTGGAGTTGCCGCGGCTTCGTGCCTCCCGGTCGAGCGGGGAGCCCGGACGAACGTAGGCGGCGACATCGGCGATCGCGACCCAGACGACATGGCCGCCCTCGTTCTTCGGATCCTCGTCCGCATGGGCATAGACCGCGTCGTCATGGTCCCGCGCATCGGCGGGGTCGATGGTGACGAGAGGCAGATCCCGGAGATCCTCGCGCCCCTTGAGGCCCTGGGGCTTGGCGGCATCCGCGTATTCCAGAACCTCCTTGGGGAAGACGTTCGGGATCCCGTGCTGATGGATCGCGATGAGGGAGACGGAGCGCGGGGCGGAGGGATCGCCGAGGCGCTGCACGATGCGCGCAGCGGGCAGGCCCATGCGGCCGCGGGGACCGGCCTGCTCCGCCTCGACCAGCTCGCCGTCCTTCGCATCGAGCGCGTGGCCGGGGGAGACGTGCCATTCCTTGTCCGAGCCCTTGTCGATCGGGACGATCCGCCCGCCCTCAGCCCCCTTCCGGTAGATGCCGAGCGTGTGGCGCGGGGAGGCCGCGATCTTGCGGATGAGGCGCGCCTCGTAGCGGTGGTCCTCGTCCTTGACCTCGGTCAGGCGCCCGAGAATCCTGTCCCCCGCGCCAAGAGCGGCATCCGCGGTGCGCGGCAGGTAGAGGATCCGCGGCTCCGGTCCCTCGCCATGCCATTCCATCGGCCGTGCGAAAAGGTCGCCATTCGCATCCGGCGCCATCATCGTCAGCACGGTGACGGGCGGCAGTCCATCGGGGTCGCGGTAGGTCTTGCGGCGTTTCTCGAGCTTGCCCTCGTCCTCGAGCGACTTGAGCAGGCGCTTGAGGTCGATCCGGGCCGCGCCCTTCACGCCGAAGGCCTTGGCGATGTCGCGCTTGGAGGTCTGGGTCGGATGCTCCGAGATCCAGTCCAGAACCTGCGCCTTGGTGGGAAGATCAGACATGGGGATGAGGTAGCACGCCGCCGGGGGGCCGTCGATGCGGGGCGATGCGGGAAGATGGAGACGGGGCTGCCGTCCCGATGCGGGGCGTCCGGCTAACCCGCATCGACGCGCCTGCCTCCCCGACTTGAGCGGGCGGAGTGGATGCGGACGCCCGGTATCTCCGGCCGCCCCCCGCGTCCCGGCTCCCTCCGTCCGTCCCGACGCCTGCCGGGAGCCCTCGGGCGAGCATCGGCGGCTCCAGCGCCCTCAGTCCCGCGCCACGTTGCCGTCGGGCGCTTCGGGGGTCGCGACGTCGGCATCCCGCGGCATCGGGCCGGTCGTCTCGGGCTTCGGGGGCTCCGTCCCCGGCCCGCGGCCCGATCCGTGCTCCATGACGACGTGAACGGGCGGTGCCGCGCCGCGCTGGTCCTCGCCGAAATAGATGGTCTGGTGCGGGAAGGGGATCTCGATGCCGTACCGATCGAAGACGCGCTTGAGAATGGCGTTGTAGGCCCGGCCCGTTTCCCACTGGGATCCCGGCAGCGTCTTGATCCGCGCGCGAACGACGAGGGCGCTGTCCCCGAAGCTGTCGAGGCCCATCATCTCGAGATCGTCGAGGATCAGGTCCGCGAAGTAGGAATCCGCGCGAAGCTCGTCGAAGGCCTCGTGCATCGCGAGCTTCACCTCCTCGACGTCCTCGCGATAGGCGACGCCCATGTCGCACAGGTAATAGCTGAAATCGCGCATGAAGTTGGACACCATGGACGCCGAGCTGAACGGGATCATGTGCACCACGCCGGACAGGTCGCGGAGCGTCACGGATCGCACGGTCAGTTTCTCCACCACGCCGGACACGCCGCCGACGGTTACCACGTCCCCGACATTCATCGCGTTCTCGAACTGGATGAAGACACCGGTGATGATGTCCTCCACCAGCTTCTGCGCACCGAAGGAGATCGCGAGGCCGAGGACACCGGCGGAGGCGAGAAGCGGGCCGATGTTCATGCCGAGCTGCGCCAGCGACACCATCAGCGCGACGATCACGAGGGCAATGGTCGCGCCGTTGCGGAACAGGGTGAGCAGCGTCGTTTCCCGCGGCGTCGGAACGGAGCCGACGAAGGGATTGAGCCGGTAATCCACCCATGACGCGAGCGCGAGCCAGATGGCGCCCGTGATCGCGATCACGATGCCGAAGCTGATGATCCGGCCGATGATCATGACGCCCCGCTCGGACGCGAGGCCGCCGCTGATGTCCACCAGTCCGATCAGGTCCACGACGACGGCTATGACGAGGAGGACCACAACCAGGCGCAGGACCCTGAGGACCATCGGGATCAGCCCGTTCAGCCTCGCCTGAAGCGTCGGAATGCGCCGGGTCAGACCGGCCGGCACGGTCACCCGCCGCCCGATGGTCCGCGTGAGAGCGGTGGAGATCATGAGGCCGATGATCACCGCCGCGACGACGAGGGCGGTGGACCACAGCAGCGGCAGAAGGACGTTGCCCGGCCGCGTCAGCACGATGGCGAGAAGGAACACGAGGTAGATGACGACGGGCCAGTACCAGATGCGGGCCAGCCGTTCGCGCTGCGTGTCGAAATAGCCGCCGTCCTCGGGCGGACTGAAGATCCAGCGCGCCACCTTTCCGCGACGCATCACGACGTAGAAGATCAGGAAGATCACGACGATCGCGCCGAGCACGGTCGAGAGCGCCCGCCCCACGAAGGGGGAGATGGATTCGCTCACCACCGGCACGAGCAGCAATTGCCCGTAGCCCAGGAGGTAGGTCAGCATCTGCACCACGCGCCAGATGCTCGCCACCGCGGCGTCGGACAGGGTGACGAGGCGCAGGTCGGGCGTGCGCGGGGAGAAGGCGAAGCGCCCGACCATGCGGGACATCTCGACCACGGTGAAGGCGCTGATGAAGATCTGCTGAAGCGTCGTGATCGTCTCCGGTCCGCCCTGCTTCAGGAGGATCGCGGTCACGGCGATGGCCGACGCCACCGGGATCGTGACGATATCGAGCAGGGAGGCGATGAGACGCATCCCGAAGGTGCGGGCCCAGCTCGCCTTGTGCGCCTTCGCGGCGAGACGCCGCCTGATCGGCCGCACGAGCATCCGCACGACGAAGAGCGTGCCGTAGGTCAGGGTGAAGAGCAGGCCGAGATCGAGAACCAGCTGCTCCATCAGGGACCGGTCGAAGGCGCGCCATGCAAGGGCGATCGTACGCGGAATGCGCTGCGCGCGATCCGCGAAATCCGAGATGCCCGCCGCCCAGCTTCCCAGGATCCCCTCGGTGAAGCCGACGAACCGCCCGGCGACGCTGGGCGCGCTGTCCGCGGCATCGCCCTCGGCGGCGGGTTCGACGAGGTCGGACGGCTCGCTGGCGTCCGCTGCCGCGGCGGTATCGCCCGGCGCCCCACCTTCGGTCGCCTCCGGAGCGACGTCGAGGCTCGCGGCGTCCTGCGCCTGCTCGAGCTCGGCGATCAGCGCATCGCGGGCGGCATCGTCACGGAGGATGTCGATCAGGGCCTGCGTGGGATTGGCGGCGGTCGCCTCCCCGGCCGGATCGGCGGCGTCGGTGCCACCGGCCTCCCCGGTCTCCACCCCGGTCGCTGGCGCCTCTTCTTCGGGCGCGGCCTCCTCGTCACCGCTCCCGAGGCCGAGCCCGGGCAACGGGAACGGCTGTGCCACCCCGTCATGCGGCGCGGCGAGAGCCGCAAAAAGGATCAGGAGGCCGGAGAAGAGGAAACGAAGCATCGATCGGGCCGCTTGTGGAAAGGTCGGCGCATCGCTGCCACGTCGGCCGCACCGCCTCAAGCCGCCAAGTGCATCCTCACGGTGCTTTCATGTGGAGAGAGGAGAGCGGCCCTGGCCCTCATGCTCCCTTTCGGATCTGCGCCAGAGCGGCGACGGCCTCCTCGAAGGGCAGGTCGGGCAAATCGGTCATCGGGGCCGCGCCCTGCTTGTCCTGCACCTCCGCGATCTGGGCCGCGAGGCCTCCCGTCAGGCCGAGCTCGTCGAGCGTGGCCGCGCTTTCGCGCATTTCGGCGGCGCGGCGGGCGCCGTGGTGGAGGGTGCGCTCGAAGGCATAGGTCGCGTGATCCGGCCAGCCGAGAGCCGGGTAGCTCTTGGACAGCGAAGAGAGGACACGGTCGAAGCAGCCGGACACGGAGGCCGCAAGAAGCGCCTCCACGGTGATCGCCTCCAGCCCCTTCACGAAGAGCGACCGGACCATCTTGATCGCCGTCGCCTCGCCGGGCTCCGTGCCGACGACCTCCGCCGCGAAGCCCGCGGCATCGAGGTCGGCGTGGAGCGTCTCCGCCTCCGGGCCGGCAAGGAATACCGGCGTGGCATGACCGCGGGGATGAACCGGTGCCATCACCGCCATGTCGAGATAGCGCCCGCCGGCCTCGGTGACCTTCTCAGCCGTCTCGCGCTTGCGCCCGGGAGAGACCGAGTTGAGGTCGACGAAGATCTGACCCTGCACCAGGTGCGGCACGGCGGACATCGCGGCGTTCAGGCTCTCGTCCGCCGTCACCGCGGAAAAGACCCAGTCCGCCCCCGACATCGCATCCTCGGGGCTTCCGCCCAGCCGGACGAACCGCGCGGCCATTGCGGCTTCCATGTCATCATCGGTCTTCCGGTCGAAGGCCGAGAAACTGTGATCGCCCGTTTCCCGCAGGGTGTCGGTAAAGGCGCGGGCGGCTTCTCCGAAGCCGATGAATGCGATTCTCATGGGTATGTCGTCTCCTCCTCGATCGTGCTGGCTGCCCTCAGGCGCCCTTGGCCGCGTCCGGCATCGCGGGCGGCTCGGGTGATTGCGGCGGTGCCTTCGGCAGCGGCGCTGGCGCCCGGTCCTGCGCGTCCTTCACCAAAGCGGCGAAGCGATAGAACCCGTGCGCCATCTTGGAGTAGGGCATCAGCAGGAAGAACGCGAGTACCCCGCCGAGGTGCAGCGCGAGGACCCCACCCGTCAGCCCCGTCCCCCGCACCGCGTAGAGCACGAGGCCGGACAGGCCGACGAAGCCCAGAAGCCAGATGAAGCCGTATTCGCCGGAGCGGCGGCCGGGCGTGCCGAGCTCCGGGTCCGACTGGTGCTTGAGCCAGAGCAGGAGGGCGCAGCCGACGGTGAGCAGGATGCCGCCGGGAATGCCGAAGAGCTTCGGGATCGAGACGAGCCCGTAAGGCGCCCTGATGTCGAACAGGTAATGCAGGATCGTGCCGGAGCTGGTGGAGGCGAAGCAGAGGAGGAACCCGTAGAGCACCGCCTGGTGCGCATGACGGCGCGCATCGGTGTAGCGGTCCTCCTTCTCGAAGTTGCAGCCCTGCCCCTGGCCGCCGGACAGGTTCTTCATCCGCCCGGCGCGGCCAGCCGCATGCTTCAGATCGCCCCACTTGACCCGTCGCCCGCCGACCTCGCGCCAGTAGCGCCGGAGGCTGATCGCGATCGCGAAGAGCGGCAGCAGGAAGGCCGGCGCGAAGATCGCCACCATCGCCGAGTGGCCGAGATAGGCGTAGAAGCCTTCACCCTCGCCCGGCAGCGCGGTTATCGCGAGGAACAGAATCGCAAAGCCCGCCACGAACGCCGCCGCGAGAGCGACGCCGCTCTTCTGGAACGTCCGCGCGAGGCCGCCCGGCCAGGCCAGGCGCTCCCAGCTTTCGGTCCGCGCCGCGGCGAGTGCCTTCGGCAGGTTCAGCTCGAACGCATGGGGCGGCGTGTACTGGCACGAATAGTAGCAGCCCCTGCAATTGTGACAGAGGTTCGCGAGCTGCGTGATGTCCCCCTTGGCGAACACCTTGTCCCGCGTGATGGCGGGAAAGACATCGCAGAAGCCCTCGCAGTAGCGACAGGCATTGCAGATCTCCACCTGCCGGCGCGCCTCGGAGGTGGGGTCCGTGGCGATGGCTTCGGGGTCGGTCTGGAGCGTTACGTCAAGCGACATGCTTTGCGGCCTCCTGTCCGGCGATCCGCCCGAAGACGGTGCCAATGGTCATGCCGAATCCGGCGAGATAGCCCTGCCCGAGGATGCTGCCGGCGACCATTTCGCCGGCGCTCCAGAGGTTTTCGTAATAGCCTTCGGGGCCCTTGGCGCGGGCGCGGTGGTCCACCTTCAGACCCAGGTAGGTGAAGGTGACGCCGGGCCGGAGCGAGTAGCCGTAGAACGGCGGCTCCGAAATCGGACGCGCCCAGTTCGTCTTCGGCGGCTCGATGCCGTCCGTGGCGAGACCGTCGAGCTCCTGTGGGCTGAACTCCCCCTCGGAGCAGGCCGCGTTGAAGCGGTCGACGGTGTCCTTCACCTTGTGCGCGGGCAGGCCCATCTTCTGGGCCAGTCCCTCGACCGTGTCCGCCGTTTCGGGCGGGTAGACGGAGGGCATGAAGAGGTCGATCGAGCGGCTGTCGATGATCGAGTAGGCGACCTGATCGGGCTGCGCGGCGACGAGCCGGCCCCAGATCGCGTAGCGCTTGGGCCAGACGTCCTCGCCCTCGTCGTAGAAGCGCTCCCCGTCGCGGTTCACAACCACGGAGAAGGGCACGCAGTCGAGGCGGGTGACGATTCCGCCGTCGAACTTTGGCGCGCGCCCGTCGATGGCGACGGCGTGGCACTGGGTCGGATCGCCGACCGTTTTGGCGCCCTGATCGACCATGTCCTTCAGCACCACGCCCTTGTTGTAGGGTGTGCCCCGGATGAGGAAGTTCCGTGCGCTCTCGCCCCAGGCCCGGGCGAGCCACTCGATATCCGACTGGAAGCCGCCCGAGGCGAGGACCGCGGCCTTTCCCTCGATCCGCAACCGTTCGCCACCGATCTCCACCTCGACATGGGTGAAGCGCGTCCCCTCGATGCCGATGTGGCGCACCTGCGTCTCGTAGACGACGGTGACGCCGAGATCCGCGGCGGTGTTGTAGTATGCGTTCACGAGGGCCTTGCCGCCGCCGAGGAAGAACGCGTTCGTCCGCCCCAGCGACAGGGTGCCGGACAGCGACGGCTGGAAGCGCACGCCGTGGGCCTGCATCCACGGCAGGCACTCCTCGGAGGTGCGGATGGCCATGCGGGCCAGCCCCTCGTCGGTCTTGCCCTTGGTCACCTTGAGCAGATCGTCGAAGAACTCGTCCTCGTCGTAGGTCTCGATCAGGGGGCCGAGGTCGCCGTGATGCATGCAGCGGAAGTTGCGGGTATGCCGCGAATTGCCGCCCCGGTAGTCCTTCGGCGCGCCTTCGAGCATCAGCACGCGCGCGCCCGTCTCGGCGGCCTCGATGGCAGCGCAGAGCGCGGCATTGCCCCCGCCGACGATCACGACGTCCCACGTCGTCTTCGTCAGGTCCGTCGATGTCGTCATTCGCTGTCTCCTTCCGGCGCGGGCACTGGCGATCCGCTGGTGCGCAGGAGCCGTAGCCGGGTCTGCTGCGCGCTCTCCATGTGGGCCCGCATGGTCTCCTCCGCCGCGGCGCCCTGCCCGGCCCGGATCGCGCGGATGACGGCGGCATGCTCGGTCACGGCGGCGCTGGCGCGCTCCGGCACCTCGAGCGTCGAGCGGCCCAGGATCATCAGCGCGCTGTGGACCGAATTGGCCGAGCGCACGAGAAAGCGGTTCCGCGCGGCGAGGATCAGGGCGCGGTGAAAGTCCTGGTTGAGCGCGAAGAGCCTCTGGGCGTCCCCCCTGGCCTCGCGCATCTCCTCGTTGATCGCCTCGAGCTCGGCCAGCTCCACATCGGTCGCGGCGCGGGCGGCGAGCCGTGCGGCGGTGCCTTCGAGCACCGTGCGCATCTCGTAGAGCTCCATCACCTCGGCATAGTCGAGCGTGCGGACGGTGGCCCCGCTCCGCGGCTCGTGAGCGACGAGCCCGTCCGCCTCGAGCCGGCGGATCGCCTCGCGGACGGGTGTGCGCGAGATGCTGAGGCGGCTCGCGATCTCCGTCTCGGTCAGGCGGGCGCCGGGCTTGAGGTCGCCGCGGCGGATCTCGTCCAAGAGCTGCTCATAGGCGTCCTGTCCCTGCAGCCGGCCGATCCTGCTGCGCGGTTCGACCGCGAGGTTGCTGCTTTCCTTCATGGGCACCGTCGTATACAGCGGGATACAAATGCGTCAAGACAAAGCTCAAACCCAGCCTGCCCTGCGCACCGTCCTCTTCCGGCGCGGCGCGACGCTCGCCATGGCCCTTGCCGGCGCGGCGCTCTTCTCGTGGCTCCACCTCCCCCTGCCGTTCCTCTTCGGGCCGATGACGGCCTGTCTCGTCACCGCTCTTCTGGGTGTGCCGCTCTCGCACTTCTCGCTCGTTTCCCGCGGCGCGCGGACGATCCTCGGCGCGGCCGTCGGCGCTTCCATCACGCCAGCGGTGATGCATCAGATCCCCTCGATGCTCGGCTCGGTGATGTTCGTCCCCCTCTTCGTCGCGATCATCGGGGCCGTCGGTGTGCCCTATTTCCGCAAGGTTTGCGGCTTCGACCTGGCGACATCGTATTACGCCGCAATGCCCGGCGGGCTTCAGGACATGGTGCTCTTCGGCGAGGAAGCGGGCGCGGATGTGCGGGCGCTTTCGCTCATCCATGCGACCCGCGTGCTCATCGTCGTGACCATCGTTCCCATCGTGATGACGCAGGCCTTCGATCTGTCGCTTCGGGGCTCGCTCGGGGACAGCGCTTCCGCGATCCCGCCGCTGGAGTTGTTTCTCATGGCGACGGCCTGTCTCGTCGGCTGGCTCGGCGGGCAGCGCCTCGGCCTCTTCGGCGCGCCCATCCTCGGCCCCCTGATCCTGACGGCGGCGCTCTCCCTCGGCGGCATGATCCAGCACCGGCCGCCGAGCGAAGCCATCCTGGCGGCACAATTCTTCATCGGGACGGGCATCGGCGTCGGGTATGTCGGGGTGACGATGCGGGAGTTGCGCAAGGATGTCCTGGCCGGCGTCGTGTTCGTCCTCATCCTCGCGGTGCTGACCTTCGGCATCACCGAGATCGTCGTCCAGCTCGGATTCGCCACGCCCCTCTCCGCGTTCCTGTCCTTCGCGCCCGGCGGGCAGGCGGAGATGGCGGTTCTGGCGATCATCGCGGGCGCGGATCTCGGATTCATCGTCGTCCACCATCTTGCCCGGATCACGCTCATCATTACCGGAGCGCCCATCGTCGCGGCGGCGCTCCGCGTGAAGGAGCGGCGGTCGGCGGCAAGCGAAGGGCATGATCGGTGAGCATGAACGACACCCGTAATTCTGCAGCGCGGCAATGGATTACGACCATCGGCGCGGCCAGACTAGCGCTTGCAAAGCGCACCATGAATGTTTTTCAATGGCATTCGCAAGACGTCGTGCCGGATCGCGCGCGCCGTCACCACAGGGAGAGAGACATGAATTTCCGCAGTATCGTAACCGGCGGCACCGCCGCCCTTCTCGGAGCCGGCTCCGTCGCCTCCATGGCCTCGGCCCAGGACGTATCGCTGAGCGGCGAGACGGTCGAGTACGTCATCCCGTTCTCAGAATCCGGCGGGTCCGCTGCCTGGGCCAACTTCTACGCACCGCGCCTGTCGGGCGCGCTGCCGGGAGAGCCGACCGTCGTCGTGCGGTATCGTCCGGGCGCCGGGTCCACCGAGGGCGCGAACTGGTTCCAGCAGAACCAGGACACGACCGATGGCACGCTCATCTTCGGCACCTCCGGCTCGACCCAGTTTCCGTACCTGCTCGGGGATCCGCGGGTTCGTTATGAGTACAACGACTGGCAGGTCGTCCTCGCGTCCGGCACCGGTGGCGTCGTCTACCTGCCGCCCGAACTCGCCGAGAACTTCGACGGCGACGTCGACGATCTGAAGGACGAGTTCTTCCTCTACGGCTCGCAGGGCGCCACCACGCTCGATCTCGTGCCGCTCCTCGCCTTCGACATGCTCGGCATGATGGTCGATCCGGTCTTCGGCGTGGAAGGACGGGGCGACGGTCGCCTGATGTTCGAGCGCGGCGAAGCCAATATCGACTACCAGACGACGGCTGCCTACCTCTCGAACGTGACGCCTCTGGTCGAGGAAGGCTCCGCGGTTCCGATCTTCACCTGGGGCTCGCTGGATGACGACGGTAACATCGTCCGCGATCCGACCTTCCCGGACATGCCGACCTTCAAGGAAGTCTGCGAAGCGACCGAGGGCTGCGAAACCGAGGGCGTCGCATGGGACGCGTGGAAAGCGTTCTTCATCTCCGGCTTCGCGGCGCAGAAGATGATCTTCCTGCCCGGCGATGCCTCGCAGGAGCTTGTCGATGCCTATAGCGACTCCATCCGCAGCGTGGTGAGCGCGGACGGGTTTGCCGAAGAGGCCGAGGATATCCTCGGATCCTACCCGCAGCAGACCGGCGACGCGGCCCGCAATGCCGCCGAGCAGGCAACCTCGATCACGCCCGAGGCGAAGCAGTACGTCCTCGACTGGCTGCAGGAGAGCTACAACGTCAGCGTGGAATGATCCGCGCGCACTGACCCTGCACCGCCGTCCGGTTCCTGACCGGGCGGCGGTTGTTACGCAGGCCCGCCTGCACACCTGCTTCACCAAGGAGCCCCCCAGGTGGATTTCATTTCTACGACGATCCCGGCCCTTCAGGACGCGTTCAGCCTGATCCTGCAGCCCAACCAGATCATGATGTTGATGGCCGGCGTTCTTCTCGGCCTGTCCATCGGGGTCCTTCCGGGGCTTGGCGGCATCGCCGGCCTCTCCCTCGTCCTTCCGTTCATGTACGGCATGGATCCGGTGTCCGGCCTCGCGGTCATGGTCGGCCTCGTCGCAGTCATCCCGACCTCCGACACCTTCTCCTCGGTCCTTCTGGGCATTCCGGGCTCCTCGGCCTCGCAGGCGACGGTGCTCGACGGGTTTCCACTTTCGAAACAGGGACATGCGGCAAGGGCGCTCTCGGCGGCCTTCTCCTCCTCGCTGTTCGGCGGACTCTTCGGCGCCACGATCCTCACGTTCTTCATCTTCATCGCGCGACCGCTGATCCTCGCCTTCGGCCTGCCCGAAATGCTGATGATCACCGTCCTCGGCCTGTCGATGGTCGCGATCCTCGCCGGCCGCGTGCCGCTGAAGGGGATCGTCGCCGCGGGCCTCGGGCTCATGGTCGGCACCATCGGCGCGGCGCCGGCGGGCGGCAGCCTGCGGATGTCCACTTACGACATCCCCTACCTCGTCGACGGCTTCCAGCTCGTCATCATCGGCCTCGGCATCTACGCGATCCCGGAGATCGTCTCGCTCCTGCGGCAGGACCGGCCCATCTCCGACAGCGGTGAACTGGGCGACGGCTGGATCCAGGGCGTCCAGGACTGGTGGCAGCACAAGTGGCTCTCCATCCGCTGCGCCACGATCGGCGTTCTCGTCGGGACCATTCCGGGCCTCGGCGGCTCCGTGGTGGACTGGCTGGCCTACGGCTCGGCGGTGCAGACCGCCAAGGACCGCTCGATGTTCGGTTCGGGGGATATCCGCGGTGTCATCGCGCCCGAGAGTTCCAACAACGCCAAGGAGGGTGGCGGCCTCGTCCCCACCCTGATCTTCGGCATTCCGGGCTCCGGCTCCATGGCGATCTTCCTCGGCGGCCTCGCGCTCCTGGGAATGACGCCGGGGCCCCAGATGGTCCGCTCCAACCTCGACGTGACCTACACCATCGTCTGGTCCTTGGCCCTCGCCAACGTCTTCGGCGCCGGCCTCTGCATCCTGCTGTCGAAGTACATCGCCCGGCTGACCACGGTGCGCTTCACCGTGGTCGCGCCCTACCTCTTCATGCTGATCGCCTTCGCCGCGTTCCAGTCCCGCCAGTCCACGGCGGACCTCGTCGCGCTGATCGGCATCGGCATCGTCGGCATCCTGCTCCGCCGGTTCGATTACTCCCGCCCGGCCTTCCTCATCGGCTTCGTGCTCGCGAGCCAGTCGGAGATTTTCGTTAACCAAGTGTTCCAGATCGCAGGGGCGCGGTTCCGCAGGGGCGCGGAATACGGGTGGGACTACCTGCTCTCCCCGATTACCATCGGTCTCATCATCATCACGCTGGTGTCCATCGTCGTCGGCATCAAGGCGTCCAAGAACATCCGCGAGAACATCGACAGCCCGACGGGCGGCAAGCGCGCGCCGCTGATCTTCCTCGGCGTGGTCACGCTCTACATCACCTGGGCGTCCATCGATGCGGCCCTCGTGCCGCGCCTCCAGGACCGGGTCTTCCCGCTGACCATCGGTCTCGTGACGCTGGCGGGCTGTATCGTCCTGCTTGTGCGAATGGTACAGAAACCCGCGACGGACGATGCCTTCATCGATCTCGAACAGGGCGAGGACGGGGATGCGCCGCACGGTCTGTGGAGGACGCTGGCGTGGTTCGGCTACCTCCTGGCCGGAACGTTCCTCTTCGGACTGATCATCGCGCTGACCGGGTTCCTGCTGGCCTTCTTCCGCACTCGCGGCGGGTTCAGCTGGATCCGCAGCGCGCTATGTACCGCCCTCGGTCTCTTCTTCATCATCGGCCTCGGCGCCATCCTCGGACGGGACTTCCCGCCGGGACTGCTGCAGAGCTACTTCGATCTCCCCTGGCCATTCACCTGAGGTCCCGACCCCCATGCCCCAAACGGCAATTCCCTTCCACTTCCTGCGCGGCGGCTCGTCGCGCGGGCCCTACTTCAAGCGCTCGGACCTGCCCGAGGACCGCGAGACGCTGAGCGAGGTCCTCATGGCCGCGGTCGGCGCCGGGCATCCGCTGAACATCGACGGCATCGGCGGCGGCAATGCCGTGACCACCAAGGTCGCGATGCTCTCCCGCTCCGAGCGGGACGATTGCGACGTGGACTATTTCTTCGCCCAGGTCGCGGTGGAGAAGCGGGAAGTGGATTACCGCCCGACCTGCGGCAACATCCTCTCGGGCGTCGGCCCGGCCGCGATCGAGATGGGGCTGGTCGAAGCCCGTGACGGCGAGACGACGGTCCGCATCCATGCGGTCAACACCGGCGCACGCATCGAGGCCAAGATCCAGACGCCGGGCGGCCAGGTCCAGTACGAGGGCGATACCGAGATCGCCGGCGTTCCGGGCGCCCACGCGCCCATCGCGCTCGACTTCCTCGACACGGTCGGCTCCGTCACCGGTGCGCTCCTGCCGACCGGCAACCTCCGGGACGAGATCGACAGCATCGAGGTGACCTGCATGGACGTCGCCATGCCGGTGATGATGGCCCGCGCTGACGCGTTCGGCCTGACCGGCCACGAAACGCAGGAAGAGCTCGACGCCAACACGGCCTTCTTCGAACGTGCGGAGGCGATCCGCCTCGAGGCCGGCAAGCGGATGGGCATGGGGGATGTGACGAGCTCCGTCACGCCCAAGATCACGCTTCTCTCTCCGCCGTGCTGGGGCGGAACGGTCACTGCGCGCTATTTCATGCCGTGGTCCTGTCACCCCACGATGGCCGTGACCGGCGCGCAGTGCATCGCCTCCTGCGTGATGACACCCGGAACCGTCGCGGACGGGCTCGGAGAGGGGCTCGGCGGTACATCCCCCGAACTCGTCAAGATCGAGCATCCGATGGGCACGATCGACGTCAACGTCTCCTTCGACAGCGGCGCGGACGGCTTCGAACTCAAATCGGCCGGACTCGTGCGCAGCGCACGGTTGCTGGCGCGGGGCGAGGTCATGGTCCCCGCTTCGATCTGGCGCGGCAGGTGAGCAAGGTCTACGAGATCCTGGCGGAAGTCTTCCGCCGAGAGGACACCCCGGTCTGCTTCTCCCTCCTGGGCGATGCCAACATGAACTGGGCCGGGGCGCTCGCCGCGCGCGGGACGCGCATGATCTACACCCGGCACGAACATGCCGCCGTCGCCGCCGCCACGGCCCATGCGCGGCGGACCGGCCGCACCGGCGTCGCCACGGTGACCTGCGGGCCGGGCCTGTCGCAGATCGTGACCGCCCTGCCCGCCGCCGTCCGCGCGTCCATCCCGCTGGTGATCTTCGCGGGCGAATCCCCGATCGGCGCGGCATGGTACAATCAGGAGCTGGACCAGGGCCCGGTCGTGACCTCCACCGGCGCCGCCTATGTCCCGCTTCACAGCATCAGTCGAATGCCCGAGGCGATCCGGAATGCCTTCGTGCAGGCGCACGAGGAACGGCGGCCCGTGGTCCTCGGCGTGCCCCTCGACCTTCAGTCGCGGGAGTGGCCCGGCGGCGATCTGCCCACGCCCTCCGCGGACATCATCGCCCGGCCGTCCCCGATGCCGCCCAATCCCGATGACGTGACCGCCGCCGCACGGCGCATCGCGAGCGCGAAACGCATCGTCGTCATGGGCGGTCTCGGCGCCGCCTCGTCCGGTGCGTCCGATGCCTGCCGGGCGCTGGCCTCCAAGCTCGGCGCGCTTTTGACGACGACGCTTCCGGCACGGGGGCTGTTCCAGGGCGATCCCTTCTGCGTCGGCATATCCGGCGGCTTTTCCAGCACCCTTGCGCGCGCGCTCTTCGCCGAGGCGGATCTCGTGATCTCCTTCGGCGCGCAGCTGACCTCGCACAATCTCGACAAGGGCAAGCTTTACCCGAACGCCGAGTTTCTGCGCGTCGACACGCGCCCGCAATCGGTCACGCAAGGTCTCGTCCTGCCCGGGACGCACCTGCGCGGGGATGCCAGGCTGACCGCCGAAGCGCTCGTGGAGGCGGTGGAGGAGGCCGGGGGATGGCGAAGTGACCGCCTTGCGGCTGCGATCGGGAGCGCCGTTTGCGACACCGCGACCTTCCCGCAGGATTCGTATCTCGATCCCAGGGACGTGACCTCCGCGCTCGACGCCGCCCTGCCGCAGGACTGGCAGATGGTGAACTCGTCCGGCCACTGCTCCTTCTATACCGCCCACATGCACAGGCCGTTCGAAACGTTCCTGACGATCCGCGAATACGGGGCCATCGGGAACGGCCTGCCCTATGCCATGGGTGCGGCGGCGTCCGACCCGGAGCGCCCCGTCGTCCTCTTCGACGGCGACGGCTCGATCATGATGAACGTGCAGGAGCTGGAAACCATCCGGCGCGAGGGCCTGAAGGTCCTCATCTGCTGCTACAACGATCGCGCCTACGGCTCGGAGATCCACAAGCTGCGGGACGAGGGGCTGCCGGATGACGGGGCGGTGTTCGGCGAGACGGACCTCGCGGCCATCGCCCGCGGCTTCGGTCTCGGCGGGCACCGTGTGGACGATCTGTCGGAGCTGCCGGACCTGATCGAGACGTTCCGCGCGTCAGGTGGCGCCATGCTGCTCGATTTCCACGTCTCGGACCGCATCGCCTCCCCCGTCGTGCGCCGCGCGCATCCCGGGGGACATTGCGGCACCGAACATCCCGTCTCGCTGGAGGGACTGCTGTGAAGATCCATATCCTCGACGACTGGTACGGGGACCTCGCCGGTCTCCCGGCGATGGACATGCTGAAGGACCACGACGTCACGATCTGGTCCGACAAGCCCGAGAGCGAGGACATTCTTGCCGAGCGGCTTCGGGACGCTGAGGTGGTCGTGCTCTTCCGGGACCGCACGCAAGTGACGGAGAGCCTTGCCGCGAAACTTCCGAACACGAAGCTGATCGCGATGCGCGGGAACTACCCGAACGTGGATGTGGACGGGCTGACGAAGCACGGCATCCTCTTCTGCTCTGACATGTCGTCGGGCGGCGCCAACGTCTCCACGGCCGAACTTGCATTCCTCCTCGGCCTCTCCACCCTGCGCTACCTGCCCGAGGCGATAGGATCCGCCCGCGCCGGCAAATGGCAGGGAGACGCCCCGCTCGGGCGCCGCGCCAGCGGCCGCATCTTCGGCCTCTACGGCTACGGCAAGATCGCCAAGGTCGTCGCCGGGTATGCCCGCGCCTTCGGGATGCAGGTGCTCGTCTGGGGAAGCGATGCGGGGCGGGAGCGCGCCCGCGCGGACGGGATCGAGACGGCGGACAGCCGCGAAGCCTTCTTCGGCCGCTGCGACGTGGTGAGCCTGCACGTGCGCCTGACGAAGGAGACCCGCGGGACGATCACGCGCGCCGACCTGATGGCGATGCGCGAGGACGCGATCCTGGTGAATACATCTCGCGCGGCGCTGATCGAACCGGGCGCGCTTCTGGAGACGCTGAACGCAGGCCGGCCGGGCCGCGCCGCGCTCGACGTGTTCGATGCGGAACCCGTGACGAATGCGGCCGATCCTCTGCTCTCGCATCCCAGGGTCATCCCGACGCCGCATGTCGGCTTCATCACCGAGGAGGAGCTGGATGGCCAGTTCTCCACGATCTTCCGCACCGTTCTGGCTTATGGTGCAGGAGAGCCGGACAGCGCGATCAACCCCGAGGTCCTGTCCTGACCGAAGGGCGCCCTTGCCGCGCTCAGGGAGCCGTCATGGCAACGACATACTTCTCGACCTTGCCGAGAACGTATTCCGCGGCAGGCGACAACGTGCTGTCCCGGCGCGTGATCACGGCGAGATCCCGTGCGATCCGGGTGTCGTCGATCGGGACCGAGACGACGTCCTGCGGCGCCAATGCGATCGCGGACATCGGCAGGACCGAGATCGCCGTGCTCCGCGAGACGATGCGTGTCGCCAGCGCCGAGGACTGCACCTCGTAGGGCCACTGGATCCGGGACGACTTCTCCTCCAGCGCCTTGTCGATGATCTGACGGGAGCGCTTGTGCGGCGCGAGCCGGACCATCGGCCACTCCACCAGATCCTCGAGGGTCACGCTCTTTCGCTCCGCAAGCCGATTGTCATTTCGCATGAAAGCGCAATACGGCTCCTCGCCCAGCGGTCGCGTAATCAGGTCGGAGCTTGCCGCACTGATGAGGGAAATGGCGAAATCACAGCGTCCGGTCCTGACCTTTTCTCCTATTTCGCGAAACGGAATTTCAATGACGTCGATTTCAAGATATGGATTTTCTTCCGCGATTTCGGAAAGAACCTGCGGCAGCAAAGCGCTCGCAAGGGTCGGAAGACAGGCGAATGCCACCTTGCCCGTCGGCTCCGCCTGACGGACGCGAACACTGTCATAGACCGCCTGAAGCTGGCTCAGAAGCGCTCCAGCCTTGGGAAGGAGCGCCTCGCCGGCGGCCGTGAGGGAAATCGCGTGGCTGCTTCGAACCAGCAGCTGCACCCCGAGATCGGTCTCGATCTTTCGCAGCCGGTGACTGAGGGCGGCTTGCGAAAGGCCCAGAAACTTTGCAGCACGCTGGAAGGATCCGTGATCGGCGATGGCGAGGAACGCCTCGATCCCAAGGTAGTCAATCCTCACCATGCCTCCTTCCGGCCTCGGAACGCTTACGCATCGAATTAATATCGATTGAATAATCACTTGGAGCAACACGGGAATGAATTTTTTTTATGACGCGATCATGCCTGACGGAATGTCGTACCTCGTTCTTCTGCTTCTCCTTGCGGCAAGCTTCGTCTCCTCCTTCATCACGGTGGCGTTCGGAATAGGCGGCGGCGCGATGCTGCTGGCCATCATGGCGACGCTCGTGCCCCCGGCCGCCCTCATTCCGACGCACGGCATGATCCAGATCGGCTCCAACCTGGGGCGCGCGCTTGTCGTGCTGAAGCACATCTTCTGGCCCGCCTTGCCCGCCTTCACCATCGGCTCCCTGATCGGCGCGGCCGTGGGCGGGTCTCTGGTGGTGAACATTCCGCCGGCCTGGATCCAGATCGCCGTCGGCTCCTTCATCATCTGGTCGATCTTCGGCCGCCCGCCCCGCGGTGTCCGGGACTGGCCGCTGGCCGTCGGCCTCTTCTCCAGTTTCCTGACGATGTTCTTCGGCGCGACGGGCCTTTTCGTCGCCACGTTTACCAAGTCCCACGAGCTGCCGCGGCATTCCCACGTTGCCACCCACGCCGCCCTGATGACGGTCCAGCACGGGGTGAAGACCATTGCCTTCGGGCTCCTCGGGTTTGCCTTCGGTGAATGGCTGCCCTTCATCATTGCGATGATGGTGCTTGGCTTTCTCGGCACGCTCGCGGGGAAGCTGCTGCTCAACAGGCTCGATGACAGGCGCTTTCGCTTCGCCCTCGACTTCGTCCTGGTCGTGCTGTCCGTCCGCCTCGTCCTCGGCGGAGCATGGGAGTTGTACCAGGGCCGGTGAGCGCGGGTGCCGTTGCGCTGACTGAATACTCGGGCGCGCTTTTGGATTGGTCCTTCGGGCCCGCTTTGCCATAGGCTCGGGGCAGAACTGAAACACGACAGGTCACGCCCGGCTCCGGGACGCGCGCCTTCGGGGGGAATACCGCATGAACACCGGCACCGCGCTCGTCATCAGCGCTCATTCGGCCGATTTCGTCTGGCGCTGCGGCGGCGCCATCGCGCTGCATCAGCAAAAGGGGATCGACGTGACGGTCGTCTGTCTCTCCTACGGGGAGCGCGGCGAGAGCGCCAAGCTCTGGAAGCAGGAGGGCATGACCCTCGACCGGGTGAAGACCGAGCGCCGCAAGGAAGCCGAAAGCGCCGCTGCGGCCCTCGGCGTGGCGGACATCCAGTTCCTCGATTGCGGAGACTACCCGCTCCAGCTGGACCGGGACGAGAAGTTCCGCCTCGTCGATGTGATCCGCAAGGTACAGCCGGGCTTCATCCTCACCCATTCGAAGTACGATCCCTACAACACCGACCACATGTATGCGTCCGAGCTCACGCTCGAGGCGCGGATGATCGCCCAGGCGTGGGGCCACAATCCCGGTGAGAAGGTCCTCGGTGCGCCGCAGGTCTACCTCTTCGAGCCGCACCAGACCGAGCAGATGGCCTGGAAGCCGGACGTCTTTCTCGACATCACCCCGGTCTGGGACCGCAAGTGGGCCGCGATCCAGTGCATGCAGGGGCAGGAGCATCTCTGGCATTACTACGAGAATGTCGGCGAGAACCGCGGCAACCACTTCCGCCGCAACTCGGGCGGTCAGTCGGGCGGTCGTGACTGCAGGTATGCCGAGGGCTTCCAGTCTGTCTTCCCCCGCACCGTGGACGAACTCTGATGGGCGGCGTCGTGGTTCGAGACGTCGAGCGCGCCGATCCCGAGACCGTCCGGGCGCTTGGCGCATGCGGCGTGGCGACGGTCCATGAGGCGCAGGGGCGCAAGGGACTGCTCGCCCCCTACATGTCGCCGATCTATGCGGGGGCGATGGTCGGCGCGTCCGCCGTCACCATCTCCGCCCCGCCGGGCGATAACTGGATGCTCCACGTCGCAATCGAGCAGGTTCGGGACGGGGACATCCTCGTCCTTTCCCCCACCTCCCCGTGCGATGACGGCTATTTCGGCGACCTTCTCGCGACATCCGCCATGGCGCGGGGTTGCCGCGGCCTCGTGATCGATGCGGGCGTCCGGGACGTGAAGGACCTGACCGAAATGGGCTTTCCCGTCTGGTCGAAATGCGTCCATGCGCAGGGCACGGTGAAGGAAACGGTCGGGTCGGTGAATATCCCCGTGGTCTGCGCCGGTGCCTTGATCCGCCCCGGTGACATCATCGTCGCGGATGATGACGGCGCCTGCGTCGTGGCGCGAGAGGAGGCGGAGGACGTTCTGCGAAAGGCACGCGAGCGTCTGGACCGGGAAGAGGAAAAGCGCGCGCGACTGGCCTCCGGCGAACTCGGCCTCGACATCTACGACATGCGCGCACGGCTCGCCGAGAAGGGCCTTGAGTACATCTGAGGGAGGATCGGCGATGCGGGCAGTGCGTGCGATGTGGATGCGGGGCGGCACCTCGAAGGGCGGTTATTTCCTAGCAGGCGATCTGCCGGACGACCGCGATGACTTCCTCCTGCGCGCCATGGGCTCGCCCGACCCGCGGCAGATCGACGGGATGGGCGGGGCCGACCCCCTGACCTCCAAGGTCGCCGTGGTCCGCCGTTCGCAGCGGGCCGGGGTGGATGTGGATTACCTCTTCCTGCAGGTCTTCGTTGACCGCGCCACCGTTTCGGATGCGCAGAATTGCGGCAACATCCTCGCCGGGGTCGGTCCCTTCGCCATCGAGCGGGGGCTGGTGCAGGCGTCGGGCGAGGAAACGGACGTCCGCATCTTCATGGAGAATACCGGCCAGATCGCGACGGCGCGGGTGCAGACACCGGGCGGCGCCCTGACCTACGAGGGCACCGCGCGGATCGACGGCGTCCCCGGCGCGTCCGCCCCCGTTCCGCTGACGTTCGAGGAGACCGCCGGATCGACCTGCGGCGCGCTCCTGCCGACCGGCAATGCCGTGGACGAGATCGACGGCATCGCCTGCACCCTGATCGACAACGGCATGCCCTGCGTCGTGATGAGCGCCGAGGCGATGGGGATCAGGGGAGACGAGGACCCCGCTGACCTTGAGGCCGATCTCGGCCTGCGGGAACAGCTGGAGGCGATCCGGCTGAAGGCGGGGGAGATGATGAACCTGGGCGACGTCACGGACAAATCAGTCCCCAAGATGACGATGGTGTCGCGCCCGATGGCCGGCGGCGCGCTGTCCACCAGAACCTTCATACCCCACCGCTGCCACAAGGCGATCGGCGTCCTCGGTGCAGCCACCGTCGGCACCGCCGCGCTGCTGCCGGGCAGTCCTGCCCATGCCGTCGCGACGCTGCCGGACGGAACGGAGAAAGCCCTGTCCATCGAGCATCCGACCGGGGAGATGACCGTTATCGTGACGCTGGAAGACGGCGAAGTGAGCCGCACGGCGATCCTGCGCACGGCCCGGAAGCTGATGGACGGGACGGTGTTCGGCTGAAGGGCGCGGCGGTGCAGGACGGGACCGCCCGCATCCCGAACCTCAGGCATGTCGCGGGGATCGAGGCCATCGGGCGGGAGGGCACCCTGTCCGCTGCCGCCGCCGCCGTGTCCCTCTCCCAACCGGCCATGACCCAAGGGCTTGCCGCCGTTGAGCACAGCGTCGGAACGCCCCTTTTCCTGCGCACCCGCTCGGGCATGACGCCGACCGAAGCCGGGGAGATCTACCTTCGGCGCATCCACCGGGGCCTCGCCCTCCTGCGCCGGGCGGGACAGGCGGCGGGCCGGCCGAATCTCTGGCGGATGGTGAGCCTCGGTCAACTCGCGGCACTGATCGCGGCGGTCGAGCACGGCGGGATCAGACCCGCTGCCGCCGCACTCGGGCGCGAGGCGTCCACCATCAGTCGCGGGTGCCGCGGGTTGTCGGACCTTGCCGGACTGCCGCTCTTCGAGGCGACCTCCCACGGGATGACCCCGAGCCGGCCCGCGCGAGACCTCGCCCGGCTCGGGCACCTCGCCCTCGCCGAACTGGAGCAGGCCCGCCTCGACGTGGCCGACTGGCAGGGCAGCTTCGGCGGGCGCATCGTCGTCGGGTGCCTGCCGCTGGCGCAACCGGCGCTGCTTCCCGAAGCCCTCTGCCGGTTTGCCGGGGAGTTTCCGACCGTTGCGATCAGCGTGGCGGACGGGCTCTATCCCGCCCTCGCGCAGGATCTCCGCCACGGCCGGATCGACCTTCTGATCGGCGCGCTGCGCGAGGAAAACCTGCCCGATGGCGTGACGGAGCGCATCCTCTTCTCGGACAATCTCTGCATCGCCGCGCGGCCCGGCCACCCGCTCGTCCGTGGCCCCGCGAGCGACGCCGACCTCGCCCGGTTCCCCTGGATCGCCCCCCGCAGCGGCGCCCCCTCCCGCGCGCATTTCGACGCGCTTCAGGCCCGCCTCGCGCCGGACGGGTGCCCCCGCCCCATCGAAACCGGCTCCTCCGCCGTGATCGCCGGGCTGCTCGCGCGGTCGGATCGGCTGGCTCTCGTGTCGCGAACGCAGGTTGAGGACGACCTGGCGGCGGGGCGCCTCTCCCTCATCGAGACCGAGATCCCGGACAGCCCGCGCGCCATCGGCTACGCGCACCGCTCGGACTGGCTTCCGAGCGTGCCACAGGCGCGCTTCCTCGAGATCTTCGAGGACGTAGTGGCGCGTCCCGGTCTGTCCTGAGGCTCAGGCTTCCGGAAAGAAGCACGCCGCCGGGTGAGGTTCGCCTTCGAGAACCGGGCGCTCGGCGCGGCACTTGTCCTGCGCTTTCCAGCAGCGGGGCGCGAAGGGGCAGCCGGGGGGGACGTTCATCGGAGACGGCAGCTCTCCCACCAGCTTGATCCGCTCGCGCCGGCTGGACGGCTCCGCGGAGGGCGTCGCCGACAGGAGCGCCTTGGTGTAGGGGTGCCGCGGCGCCGCGAAGACCTCGTCCTTCGGCCCGACCTCCACCGGCCGGCCGAGATACATCACCATGATGTCGTCAGCGACGTGCCGGACGACGGACAAATCGTGGCTGATGAAGAGGTAGGCCAGGTCGAGCCGCTCCTGAAGGTCGTTCAGCAGGTTCAGGATCTGGCTCTGGATCGACAGATCGAGCGCGGAGACCGGCTCGTCCAGCACCAGCAGCTTCGGCTCCAGCATCAGCGCGCGGGCAACCGCGACGCGCTGGCGCTGACCGCCGGAGAACATGTGGGGGTAGCGGTCGTAATGCTCCTCGCGCAGGCCGACGAGGCGCATCATCTCCTTGGCCGCCGCGCGCCGCTCCTTGGCGCTCATCTTCGGACGGTTGATCTTGAGCGGCTCCTCGAGGATCGCGCCAACGCGCTTGCGCAGGTTCAGCGAGCCGTAGGGGTCCTGGAAGACGATCTGCACGTCGGTCCGCAGGGAGGGCCAGTCTGGCTTGGTCGCGCTTCGCCCGTCGATCTCCAAGGTGCCGCTCGTGGGCTCCTCGATGAGCGTGACGAGCCGCGCGAGGGTGGACTTGCCGCAGCCTGACTCGCCGACGACGGCCAGCGTCTTGCCGGCCTCGATGGAGAAGGACGTGCCGGCCACGGCGCGAACGATGCCGGCGTCCGAGAACAGCCCACCGCCGACCTCGTAGTCGCGGCCCAGATCCTTCGCGGTGACGACGGTGGCGCTCATGCGCTCGCTCCTTCGACCTTCGCCGGCACGACGCCCCCCGGCACCTCCAGCGGATAGTGACAGCGCGCAAGGCCGAGCGGACGCGGCTGCACCGGCGGCGGCACGATGCGGCAGGTCTCGTCAGCGAACTTGCAGCGCGGCGAGAAGAGACAGCCCTCCGGTCGGTCGTGCTGCCCCGGAACGACGCCCGGAATGGTCGGCAGCCGCTTTTCCGTGGCCCGCTCCGGCAGGGCGGCGAGAAGGGCGGCCGTATAGGGGTGATGCGGCGCCCTGAAGAGATCCGCGACCGGCTGCTCCTCCACCTTCTGCCCGGCATACTGGACCGCCACCCGTTCCGCCGTCTCCGCGACGACGCCCATGTCGTGCGTGATGAGGATGAGGCCCATCCCGGTATCCCTCTGCAGGCCGGTCAGGAGATCGAGGATCTGGGCCTGGATCGTCACGTCGAGCGCCGTGGTCGGCTCGTCCGCGATCAGGAGGCGGGGGCGGCAGGAGATCGCCATGGCGATCATGACCCGCTGGTTCATGCCCCCTGAAAGCTGGTGGGGGAATGCGGACAGGCGCTTCTCGGGCGACGGGATTCCGACCATCTCGAACAGCTCGATGCAGCGGGCATGGCGCTGCTTGCGGTCGAGGTCGGTATGCTTGCGAAGCGCCTCCTTGATCTGAAAGCCGACGGTGAAGCACGGGTTCAGCGAGGACATCGGTTCCTGGAAGATCATCGACAGGTCCGCGCCGATGAGCCGGCGCCGTTCCGGGCCCGACATGGCGCGCAGGTCCCGCCCGTCGAAACTCATTTCGTCTGCGGTGACCGTCGCGGTCCAGGGCAGAAGGCCCATCGTCGCCAGCATGGAGACGGACTTGCCGGACCCGGACTCGCCGACGATGGCGAGGATCTCGCCCGCGCGCACGTCCACGTCGACGCTGTCGACCGCGCGGAAGCGGCCCGAACCGGTGGTGAACTCCACCGAGAGATTGCGGATGGTCAGAAGGGACATCTGGAATCAGCTCCGCTTCAGCTTGGGATCGAGCGCGTCGCGAAGGCCGTCGCCCATCAGGTTGATCGCGAGCACGGTGACGAGGATGGCAAGGCCGGGGAAGGTCACGACCCACCACGCCCGGAGGACGAATTCCCGCGCATCGGCGAGCATCGTGCCCCATTCGGGTGTCGGCGGCTGCGCGCCCATGCCGAGGAAGCCGAGCGCGGCGGCGTCGAGGATCGCGGTGGAGAAGGACAGCGCGGCCTGCACGATGATCGGCGCGAGGCAATTGGGCAGAACGGTCAGGAACATCTGCCGCAGCGGCCCGGCGCCCGCGACACGGCTGGCGATGACGTAATCCTTGGTCCGCTCGTTCAGAACGGAGGCACGCGTAAGGCGGACGTAATGCGGCTGAAGGACCAGCGCGATGGCAATCATGGCGTTCAGGAGCGACGGCCCGAGAACCGCCACGAGCACCAGCGCCAGGAGGAGCGACGGAAAGGCGAGGACGATATCCATCAGGCGCATGATCAGCGTGTCGAGCCACTTCGGCGCGAAGCCCGCGACGAGGCCGAGGAAGATGCCCCCCGTCGCCGCGACGACGACGACGACGATGCCGACGAAGAAGGAGAACCGCGCCCCATGGATCAACCGGGAGAGCATGTCCCGCCCCAGCGCGTCCGTTCCGAGGGGAAAGCCCCATGTCCCTCCGTCCTGCCAGACAGGCGGTTGCAGGATCGCGGAGCGGAACTGCGTCGAGGGATCGTAGGGCGCGATGAGATCGGCGAACAGCGCAACGAAGACGAAGGCGATGAAGACGTAGAGCCCCATAACCGCGCCGCGGTTTTCCTTGAAGTACGTCCAGAACTCCCGAAGTCGGCCGGGGCGGCGCGTCGGGACGGTACTGGCGATTTGAGACGAGGCGTCGGCCATGTCAGCGCTTCCGGATCTTGGGGTTGATGAGGCCGTAGAGCACATCGACGATGAGGTTCACGATCATCACGATGACCGCGATCATCAGAAGGCCGCCCTGAACCACCGGGTAGTCCCGGCGGAAAATGCTGTCGACCATCCATTTGCCGATGCCGGGCCAGGAGAAGATCGTCTCGGTCAGGATCGCCCCGGCGAGAAGCGTACCGACCGAGAGGCCGATGACGGTGATGACGGGGATCATGGCATTGCGCAGCGCATGGAGCCCGTTCACCCGGCCGGGGGACAGGCCCTTCGCGCGCGCGGTGCGGATGTAGTCCTCGCTCAG
This sequence comes from Tropicimonas omnivorans, assembly GCF_031846565.1. NCBI lineage: Bacteria > Pseudomonadati > Pseudomonadota > Alphaproteobacteria > Rhodobacterales > Roseobacteraceae > Tropicimonas > Tropicimonas omnivorans. The sequence continues at coordinate 411,295 of NZ_JAVRHL010000001.1, forward strand.
GACCTCCAGCATCGCCGAACGCGTCTGTCGCGCGATGACGGCGAGCGGGATGGTTCCCAGGACGATGGAGGGCAGGATCAGGTGCTGCACCGCCGACTTGAAGGCGCCGCTCTGACCGGACAGCAGCGAGTCGATCAGCATGAAGCCCGTCACGTCGTCGAAGAAGTACATCAGCCCCATCCGGCCCGAAACGGGCGTCCAGCCGAGGTTACCGGAGAAGACGATGATGAGGAGCAGGGCCCACCAGAAGATCGGCATCGAGTAGCCGACGAGCGCAGTGGACATCAGCGCCCGGTCGAAGAACTTGCCGCGATAGACCGCGGCGATGATCCCCGCAGGCAGACCGAGCACGATGGCGAAGATGATCGCGCAGAGCGACAATTCCAGCGTCGCCGGGAACAGGGAGAAGAACTCGTCCCAGACCGGGCGATTGGTCACGAAGGACCGGCCGAGGTCACCCTGAAGGACGCCGGTGAAATATTCCCAGAACTGAATGGGGAGCGGACGGTCGAATCCGAACTGCTGGGACAGCGCTTCGTACCGTTCCTGGGTCATGCCCCTCTCGCCGGCCATGACGATGATCGGATCGCCGGGCAGGACGCGGATGAAGCCGAAGGAAACGATGCAGACGCCGAGGAACGTCGGCACGAAAGTCGCGAGCCGCGACAGGAGATACTTGAGCAATGAACCCGCTTTCCGTTGGCTGCTGGTCGGCGCTGAAGGCGATCTGGCGTGCCGTCCGACCTGTCTCCCGCTTGGGGAGACCGCGGACAGGGGCGGGCCGGGTAGCCCGCCCCCTTATTGGTCGTCAAGACGCGAGGATCACTCGCTGGCGAGGCTCACGTCGTCGAAGAGGTGGCCGCCGAGCGGGTGCACCACGTAGCCTTCGACTTCCGGGCGGACCGGCATGAAGACGACGGAGTGGGCGATCGTCGCCCAGGGTGCCTGCTCCTTGAAGATCACCTGGGCCTCTTCGTAGAGCGCGGCGCGCTCCTCCTGCGTCGGCAGGGTCTTGGCTTCCTGGATGATCTCCTCGAACTCCTCGTTGCACCACTGGGCGCGGTTGGCGCCGCCGACGCCGTCACAGCCGAGAAGGACCGCGAGGAAGTTGTCCGGATCGCCGTTGTCCCCGGTCCAGCCGAGGAGCACGGCGCCGTCACGATCCTCGTCGGAGGACCGCTCGAGGTACTCGCCCCACTCGTAGGACACGATCTCCACGTCGACGCCGATCTCGGAGAAATCCTCCTGGATCAGCTCGGCCATGCGGCGTGCATTGGGGTTGTATGGGCGCTGCACCGGCATCGCCCACACCTTCATGGACAGGTCCTCGACGCCGGCCTCTTCGAGCATCTGACGCGCGGCCTCGGGATCGTAGGAATCGTCCTCGACCGCCTCGTTGTAGGACCACATGGTCGGCGGAATCGGGTTCTTCGCCGTCTCGCCGTAGCCCTGGAAGATCACCTCGATGATGGCGTCCTTGTCGATCGCCATGTTCAGGGCCTTGCGGACCTGAGGATCGTCGAACGGTTCCATCGTGGTGTTATAGGCGAGGTAGCCGACGTTCAGACCCTCCTGCTGGAGCATCTCGACATCGTCGGCATCCATCATCGCCTGGATGTCGGCAGGGTTCGGATAGGGCATCACATGGCATTCGCCGGCCCGCAGGCGCTGGTAGCGCACGGACGCGTCGGGCGTGATCGCGAAGACGAGATTGTCGACCTTCGGCGTGTCCTCTTCCCAGTACTCCTCGTTCGCGGTGTACCGGATCACGGCGTCCGTCTGGTAATCCTGGAACGAGAACGGGCCGGTGCCGACGGGCTGCTGGTTCAGCATCTCCGGCGTACCGGCTTCCTCCATCGCGTCCGCGTATTCCTTGGACATGATGGACGCGAAATCCATCGCGAGGTTCGCGATGAAGGGCGCTTCGGGGCGGGTCAGGTTGAACCGGACCGTCATGTCGTCGACCTTCTCGATGCTCTCGATCAGGTCCGGCATGGACATGCTGTTGAAGTATTCCCAGGAGCCCGCATAGGAGAAATACGGGTTCTCTTCGTCCATCTGCCGCTCGAAGCTGAAGATGACGTCATCGGCGTTCATCGGGCGGGTGGGGGTGAACATGTCGTTCGAGTGGAACTGCACGTCCGGACGCAGGGTGAAGGTGAAGGACGTGCCGTCCTCGGACACCTCCCAGCTCTCGGCAAGGCCGGGAACGACGTTCGTCGTGCCGGTCTCGAACTCGGCGAGCTGGTTGTAGACGGTGTGGGACGACGCGTCGAAGGTCGTGCCGGCGGTGTAGAGCGCGGGGTCGAAGCCTTCGGGCGAACCCTCGGAGCAGTAGACCAGCGTCTGGGCGCCGGCGGCGCCGGCGGCGAGGGTCAGCGCAAGGCCGCTCACCGCGAGATGGTTTACGAATTTCATCCGTAACTCCCTGTCATTCACGCCACCGGCCCTGGAGGCGCGGCAGCTCGCCGGATCGGTTTCCGCCCGGCGTTCATGATGCAGAGGTTACTCAGGAGCGGCTCGCCTCGTCCAGCCCTGCGGCGGGAAGACGCAGCGACCGTTTGCCAGCTAAATGGGCAAATGCCCTCTTTTATCGCCCCACAGCGACGTATGCCTCGAAACCCGCCGCGACGACGTCCTCGCGGGAGTAGACATTGCGCAGGTCTGCGAAGCGGGGGGAGCTCATCGAGCCGGCAATGCGGTCCAGATCCAGGGCGCGGAACTCGTTCCACTCGGTGAGAATCACGATGGCATGGGCGCCCTCGGCCGCGGCATAGGGGTCCTCGGTCCATTCGACGCCGGGCAGCATCCCTTCGCCCTCGCGGCGGCCCTGCGGGTCGACCACGCGGACCTTCGCGCCGCCGCCGATGAGGGCCGGGACCAGGGTGAGGGACGGCGCATCGCGCATGTCATCGGTGTTGGGCTTGAAGGTGACGCCGAGCACCGCGACGGTCTTGCCGTTGAAGGACCCGTCCAGAAGGTCCTGAAGCTTGTCCACCATCCGGCGCTTCATCTGCTCGTTCACGTCGATGACGGTCTCGGTGATGTGCAGGGGCGCGGCGTGGTCCTGCCCCATCCGGGCGAGCGCCTTTGTGTCCTTGGGGAAACAGGAGCCGCCGTAGCCGGGGCCCGCATGCAGGAACTTGTTCCCGATCCGCCCGTCGAGGCCCATCCCCTTCGAGACCGACTTGATGTCCGCTCCGACCTTCTCGCACAGCGTCGCGATCTCATTGATGAAGGTGATCTTCGTCGCGAGGAAGGCATTCGCCGCGTACTTGATCATCTCGGCCGATTCCAGGTCGGTGTAGACGATGGGAAAGTCCCGCAGGAACAGGGGCTTGTAGATATCCCCCATCACCGTCTGCGCCCGCTCCGTCTCGACGCCGACGACGACGCGATCGGGCCGCATGAAATCGTCGATGGCCGCACCTTCGCGCAGGAACTCCGGATTGGAGGCGACGTCGAACTCGGCATCCGGGCGCGCCGCGCGAATGATCTCGCCCACCTTGCGGTTGGTGCCGACAGGGACGGTGGATTTCGTGACGATGACAGTCGGTCCGGTCAGCGCTGCCGCAATTTCTTCCGCAGCGGAATAGACATAGCTCAGATCCGCATGGCCATCGCCCCGGCGCGTCGGCGTGCCGACGGCGATGAAGACCGCATCCGCGCCCGCCACCGCTTCGGCGAGATCGCCGGTGAAGGAAAGCCGGCCGCCAGCGACGTTCCGTGCCATCAGATCATCGAGACCCGGCTCGTAAATCGGAACCTCGCCGCGCTCCAGCATGTCGATCTTGGCGGGGTTCTTGTCCACGCAGACGACCTCGTGGCCGAAGTCCGAGAAGCAGACGCCTGAGACGAGGCCGACATAGCCCGTGCCGATCATCGCGATTTTCATGCCAGACGTCCTCGCTCTTCCAACCTGTCCTTGCGTCCGGTCGGATGCGGCATGGGGCAGAGGCTGTCAATGCCGCGGGCGGCACTCCCTCGCCTGCGGGTTGCGCTTCAGGCGCAGGCGAGCCCGGCGGACAGCCGCTCAGGCGCTACGCGGATGGCGCCCTCGCCGGTGAGGTCCGGAGCATCGCTGCGATCCCCGCCGGTCGTTCGGACAGGCGTGCCGGATCGATCGTAGGACCAGCCGAGAAAGGCGCCGCCGCGCATGATTGCGGTCAGTCCGCCGGCCCAGTCATACGCACGCGCCGGCCCGCCGCAGGACACCTCCCGCACGCTGACCGGCCGCGCACCCGTGAGGCGGCTCGCCGCCGTCAATGTGCTTGCCTCGGTCCGGCCGAAGCCGATCTCCATCCCAGTCGCGCCGGCGCGCAGGCCGTCCGGCGCCAGCACCAGGGGCGGCCCGGACGGCGCACGGGCCACCGATGTTTCGGGGGCGCTGGCGGTACAGCCGCCGAGAGCCGCGCCCAGCGCGAGGGCCAGAGCCACGCGCCTCACTTGGGGCTGCGCTTGGCAAGAATGCGCTGGAGGGTGCGGCGGTGCATGTTCAGACGCCGGGCCGTCTCGCTCACGTTGCGGTCGCAGAGCTGATAGACCCGCTGGATATGCTCCCAGCGCACCCGGTCGGCGGACATGGGGTTGTCGGGCGGGGGCGGAAGATCGCCGGACCCCGAAAGAAGCGCGGCCGTCACGTCGTTCGCATCGGCAGGCTTCGAGAGGTAATCCGTCGCGCCGATCTTCACCGCGGCCACGGCCGTCGCGATGGCGCCGTAGCCCGTCAGGACCACCACCTTCGCATCGGGGCGCTTTTCCCGGATCGCCTCCACCACGTCGAGGCCGTTGCCGTCCTCGAGGCGCAGGTCCACCACGGCATAGGCCGGGGGCCTCGCGCTCGCCTGCGCCTTGCCTTCCGCCACGCTCAGCGCCAGCTCCACCTCGAAGCCTCGCTTCTCCATCGCGCGCGCAAGACGCCGGAGGAACGCCTCGTCGTCGTCGACGATCAGGAGGGAAGGATCGGGCCCGATCTCCGGCACTTCACGCTCGCTCATGGCCGCGGTCCTTTTTTGAAGCTGTTGCCTCATGTCCTAGCACCTCAAGGGCCGGGGTCAAACGGGCCGGCGGACGCGAAGGAGCCCGATGCGCCGGGCGATGGACGCCGCCCTCGCCCGGGCTTACCCTTGCCGGACCCCCGACCCCGCCCCTCCACCGGAGACGTGACATGGCAGATACGTCAGCCGATCTTCCGGGCAGCTTCGGCGAAGAGACGAACCGCATTCGTCTCAGGACGCTGATCGTCCTGCGCTGGATCGCGATCCTCGGTCAGATCGCGGCGATCGAGGTCGGCCGCCGCGCCTTCGGCCTCGAGCTTCCTGTGCTGCTTTGCTACGCCGCGATCGGCACTGCCGTCCTCGCCAATCTCGTTGCGATCTTCCTCTACCCGGAAACGACGCGCCTGACCGAGGGGGAGACGGTCCTCACGCTGATGTTCGACGTGGTGCAGCTCGGCTTCCTGCTGATGCTGTCGGGCGGGCTCAACAATCCCTTCGCGCTTCTGATGCTTGCGCCCGTGACGATCGCGGCCACGGCGCTTCGGCTCGACTCCGCCCTGATGATCGGAGCGGCGGCGACGGCACTGCTCACGGTCCTGGCCTTCGTCTATCTGCCGATTCGCAGCGAGGGCGGGGAGGTGCTGCACCTGCCGATCCTCTTCCTCTTCGGGTTCTGGGCGGCGACGGTCATCGGCGTCGGCTTCGTCGCGGGCTTCGTGCGGCAGGTCTCGGGGGAGATCCAGTCCATGTCGGATGCCCTCCTTGCCACGCAGATGGCCCTCGCCCGCGAGCAAAAGCTGACCGATCTCGGCGGCGTCGTCGCGGCGGCGGCGCACGAGCTCGGGACGCCCCTTGCCACCATCAAGCTCGTCAGCTCCGAACTGGTGGACGAGCTGGGGAGCACCGAACACGGTGAGGACGCCCGCCTTATCGGTGAGCAGGCTGACCGGTGCCGGGACATCCTGAGGTCGATGGGCCGGGCCGGGAAGGACGACCTCCATGTCCGGCAGGCCCCGCTGGACGGCGTGCTGCGAGAAGCCGCGGAGCCGCACGAGAAGCGCGGCAAGGACATCGCAATCGACTGCGCGCCGGCGCCGGGCGCCGATTCGCGGCAACCCGTGATCCTGAGACGGCCCGAGATCATTCACGGCCTGCGCAACCTGATCCAGAACGCGGTGGATTTCGCCGCCGCCCGCGTCTGGATCGAGGTGCGCTGGACGGATTCGCGCGTGACGCTGCGCATCACCGATGACGGGCCGGGCTTTCCGCCCAACCTGATCGGGCGGATCGGCGATCCCTTCGTCGCGCGGCGGCGGGACGGCATGACCACCGGCGGCGCGCGGCGGCCGGGATATGAGGGGATGGGCCTCGGCCTCTTCATCGCCAAGACGCTTCTGGAAAGAACCGGCGCAAAGCTGGTTTTCTCCAATGCGGGCGACACGTTCGATGCGGGCGACGAGCCGGTGCGCCACGGCGCGAGCGTGCAGGTGACCTGGCCTCTTTCGGCCATCGCCGCCCCGCGCCGGGAAGACGGCGGTCTCGGCCGGAACGAACCCAACGCGTGGCCGTGAATTTTGCAATTTGCGACGAGTTAACGTCTTGTTAACCGCCTTATAGGCAAGACTCCGCTGAACATCGGGAGTCGCATGCCATGTTTCCCTCGCATATCGCAATGGCGGCCGGTCTGGTCGGGACGTCCCTGGTCTCGGCGCTGCTGGCGGTCTTCGTCACGGTCCTGATCCCGTCCCGGCGCCGGTCGACGCTTCCGCCCCTGTCGGATGGCAACCTGCGGGCCGTTTTCCTGTTCGACGGGCATGACCTCATCGATGCGACGCCAGCCGCGCGGCGCCTGCTGGACGGGGTCGACGCGGATGGGGCGGCGGCGGACGGGATCGATGACGGCGACATGGAGGAGGAGGGCGGCGAGTGGCCGCGCCTCGCTGCCCGCCTCGCCCCCCGGTTTCCCGGCCTCGCCGAGCGGGTCCAACGGCTTCCCCGAACCGGCCACTTCCTCCTTCGCCCGGATCCCTCCGTCGGCGGACCGACATTGGAGGCGGAGTGGCTCGACGGGGTGATGCGGATCACCCTCGATGCTCTCACCAGCACCGAGGCAGAGTCCGGGAACCTCGCGCAAACGGCTGAACTCACGACCCTGCGCGCAGTCGTCAACACCTCCCATTTGGCGATCTGGACGGAGGACCCCGACGGAGCGGTGCGCTGGGCGAACACGGCCTATCTCAATCTCGCACGCACCCGGCTCGGCCCGGACGAGGAGCTCGGATGGCCATTGCCCCGCCTCTTCGAGCGCGCCGCGGAGGTCGCGGAGTCGCAACCCCACCGCGTCTGCCTGCCCGGCCCCGACGGCCTTGCGCAGACCTTCGACCTCACCGTGCGGAGGGCACCGAAGGGGAAAGGCGCCTCGCCCGTTCCCGGATGGGGCGGTACCCTGACATGCTTCGCCACGCCGGCGGACGATCATGTGGCGGCGGAGCGGGGACGGGACGAGGTCGTGCGGACCCTCGCATCCATCTTCGCGCACATCCCCTCCGGCCTCGCGATCTTCGACGGGGAATGGCGCCTTGCCCTGGTCAATCCCGCGCTCTCCCTCATCACCGGGCTCGACGAGAGCATCCTCGACGGCAAGCCCTCCCTCGGGCTCTTCCTCGATGCCCTCAGGGACCGGCGCCGCATCCCGGAGCAGAAGGATTACCGAAGCTGGCGCGCCAGTCTGCTCGAGGCCGCGCGGTCAGGGTCGCACAGCGAAACATGGACCCTGCCGGACGGACGGACCCTGCGCGTCACCATCCGCCCCCATGCCGGTGACTGCCTCGCATTCGTCTTCGACGACGTGACCTCCGAAATGGCGATCACCCGGCGCTTCCGCTCCGAACTGGAAGTCGGGCAGTCCATCGTGGATTCGCTGTCCGAAGCGATCGCGGTCTTCTCCTCGGCCGGGAGCCTGCTGATGTCGAACGTCGCCTACGACAGGCTCTGGCAATGCGATACGCAGCACAACCTTGGCGAGGTTCGGCTGGAAGACGCCGCGCTCCACTGGCAGAGCCTCTGCGCCGAAGCGCCCGATTGGGAGGCCTTTGCCGAAGCGGAGGAGGGAAAGGAGCGCCAGTCCCGCCACGCGCTCGCGCTTCATATGGACGGCCGTCGCCTTTTATGCCGGTTCACGCCGCTTCCCGGCGGGACACTTCTCGTGGGCTTTGCCGAGAAATCGCACCCGCAAAGGATGCGCCCGGGGGCCATTTCGAACGACGTTCAATCGGAAACCGAAGCCGCCGAGTGAGGGCATGAGGGGCCGGTGCCGCTTGCAGCCGGACTCCGCCATCGTCATCATGCGCCGGATGATCGCGCCCGCCCCCTCCCGCACACCCCAGATCGCCCTACCGGACGCAGATGCGACGGAGGCCCTCGGCCGGCATCTGGCCGCCCTGCTCCAGCCAGGGGACACGCTCCTGCTCGACGGTCCCATCGGCGCGGGCAAGTCCCACCTCGCCCGTGCGATCCTTCACGCGATGATGGCGGAGGAGGGCGGCGCGATCGAGGACGTCCCCTCCCCGACCTACACCCTCGTCCAGACCTACGCCGTTCCGCGCGGAGAGGTCTGGCACGCCGATCTCTACCGCCTGGGCGATCCGTCCGAGGTGGAGGAGCTGGGCCTCGAGGCCGCGATGGGGCGGGACATCTGCCTGGTCGAATGGCCGGACAGGCTGGGCGGCGGTCCCCTCGGCGGCAGCACGCTCGGCGTCTCGATTTCCCATGACGGTGAAGGCCGGATCGTCCGGCTGACCCCCCACGGCCAGCGCGCCCAGCGCATCGCAGATACCCTTGCTCCGGAGAGCGCCCAATGAGCCGACCCGACGCCGCACGAGACTTCATCGCCGCCGCAGGATGGGGCGCGGCCGAGAACGCTCCCCTCGCCGGGGACGCCTCCAACCGCTCCTACCGCCGGTTGACGGCCGCGGATGGCTCCACCGCCGTCCTGATGGACGCGCCGCCGGAGACGGGGGAGGATGTCCGTCCCTTCCTCGCCATCGCGCGCCACCTGACCGCGCTCGGCCTGTCCGCCCCAGCGATCCTGAAGGCGGACGAGGACGCGGGCTTTCTTCTTCTCGAAGACCTCGGGGACGAGCTCTTTACCCGCGTCGTCGAGGCGCACCCGGACAAGGAGGAGGAGCTCTACGCAGCCGCCGTCGATCTCCTCGCCGGGCTTCATCGCCATCCGGCGCCGGACAGCCTGCAGGCCTACGATGCCCCTCGTCTCGCCGAACTCGCCGCCCTACCCTGGCACTGGTACCGCATCGGCTGCGGAGAAGATGCGGCCGATGCCTCGGAATTCCGTCAGGAGCTGGAAGAGATCGTCCGGACGCTCGCCGACGACACGTCGGCCCTTGCCCTCCGCGATTTCCACGCCGCGAACCTGGTCTGGCTGCCGGATCGGGAGGGGCCGGCGCGGGTCGGCCTTCTCGACTTCCAGGACGCGATGTCCGCTCATCCGGTCTACGATCTCGTCTCCCTTCTCGAGGACGCCCGACGCGATGTACCTGAGAAGATCAGGACCGCGATGTCGGAGCGGTACATGGAGAAGACAGGTCTCGAGCCCGACGAATTCGAAGCCGCCGCCGCCATCCTCGGCGCCCAGCGCGCCCTGAGGATCCTCGGCGTCTTCGCCCGCCTATCGCTGCATTACGGCAAGACGCAGTACATCCCGCTCATTCCCCGCGTCTGGGATCACCTGCAACGTGACCTCGGCCACCCGGCCCTCGCCCGCATCCGGGAGCTGGTCTTGCGGGATCTGCCGGAGCCGACGGCCGAGCGCCTGTCCCGCATGGAGGCACAATGCGGCACGATACCTTCCCTCTGATGCTGTTCGCCGCCGGGCGCGGCACGCGGATGAAGGCCCTGACGAAAAACCGGCCGAAGCCGCTCATCGAAGTCGCCGGGCGCTCCCTTCTGTCCCATGCGCTCGGGCTCGGGCAGGCGGCCGGTGCCGCGCCCATCGTTGCGAACGCGCACTATCTCGGCCAGCAGATCGAGGACGCGCTGGCCGGCGAGGGCGTCGCCATCTCCCGCGAGGAGGTGCTGCTGGACACCGGCGGCGGCTTGCGCGCGGCGCGCCCGCTCCTCGGGGAGGGACCGGTCTGGACGCTGAACTCGGACGCGATCTGGACCGGACCGAACCCTCTTCAGGCTCTCGCGGCCGCGTGGGACCCGGGCCGGATGGACGCGCTTCTCCTCCTCGTCCCGCCGGGCCAGGCGGAAGGCACGTCGAGCGCGGGGGACTTCGCTTTGGGAGCGGACGGCCGCCTCTCCCGCGGGCCGGGATACATCTACACCGGCGCGCAGATCCTCCGGCCGGACGGGCTGTCCGCGATCGGGGAGGATGTGTTCTCCCTCAACGTGCTCTGGGACAGGATCGCGGCAGAAGGGCGGCTCTACGGCATCGTCTTCCCCGGCGGCTGGTGCGATGTGGGCCGGCCCGAAGGGATCGCTCTCGCCGAAGCGATGCTGGAACGCGCCGATGCCTGAGCGCGGTGTCTTCGGTCTGCCGCCCGGCGTGGATTTCCCGGCGGCGCTGGTTGCCGGGCTGGAGGACCGTCTCGCCGGCGCACCGCCTCAGGACTGGGCGCGAGTCACCATCTTCGTCAATACCGGCCGGATGCAGCGGCGGCTGAAGGCTCTCTTCGAGGAGGGGCCGCCGCGGCTCCTCCCGCGCATCCGGCTCATCACCGATCTCGCGGCCGAGGCGGGCTTCCCCGATCTGCCTGACGCCGAGCGCCCGCTGCACCTGCGGCTCGAACTCGCCGAACTGATGCGGCGACTGATCGAGGCAAATCCCGGCCTCGCCCCGGCCTCCGCCGCCAATGGACTTGCGGAAAGTCTCGCCGCGTTGATCGACGAGATGGCGGGTGAAGGTGTTCCACGTGAAGCGCTCGAGGACCTCGATGTCGGCGCGCATGCCGCGCACTGGCAGCGCAGCCTCGTCATCCTCTCCGCCGCGTTCGATCATTTCGGGACCGGCGCGGAGCGGGTGCCCTCCGCCGAGGCGCGGCGGCGTCTGGTGGTCGAGGCCCTGAAAGGGCGCTGGGCGGAGCGACCGCCCGAAGACCCCGTCATCGTCGCCGGGTCCACCGGCTCGCGCGGGACCACGCGGGCGCTGATGGAAGCGGTCGCCGCCCTGCCCCGCGGCGCCGTCATCCTGCCCGGATTCGACTTCGACATGCCGCGCGACGTCTGGTCTTCCCTCTCCTCCTCCGCCGAAGCGGAGGATCATCCTCAGTACCGCTTCGCGGCGTTCCTCGGCGCGCTCGGCCGCGCGCCGGAAGAGATCTCGCCCTGGACCGGGATCCAGTCCCCCTCGCCGGAACGGGCGCGGCTCGTGTCGCTCTCGTTGCGCCCGGCTCCCGTCTCGGACCGCTGGATGGAGGAAGGGCCGAAGCTGGAGGGCCTGGGCCGCGCCGCCGCCGGCCTGACCCTGATCGAGGCGCCGGACCCGGCGTCGGAAGCTGCCGCCATCGCGCTCTGCCTCCGCCGCGCCATCGACGAGGGCAAGAGCGCGGCACTGGTGACGCCCGATCGCCTCCTCGGCCGCCGCGTCACCGCTCAGCTCGATCGCTGGGGCATCCGCCCCGATGACAGCGCCGGCATCCCGCTGAACCAGTCCGCCCCCGGTCGCCTCCTGCGTCAGATCGCCGAGGCCGCGGGCGAGGGACGTCTGCCGCTCGCGGACCTGCTGACGCTTCTGAAGCATCCGCTCCTCGCGACGGGCGGCGAGAACCGGCGCAGGCACACCCTTCTCGTCCGGCGGCTGGAGCCGTGGCTGCGTCGGAAGGGCCTGCCCTATCCCGGTGCGGATGCCCTCTTCGAATGGGCCCGGGACGAGGAGCAGTCGGCGTGGGCAGCTTGGGTCTCCGAACGCCTCGCCGATCTGTCCGCGCTGCCATCCGAAGCCACCACCGGGACGCACATGGCCGCGCAGCTCGCCGTCGCCGAGGCGCTGGCGGCCGGCCCCGGAGAGACGGGATCGGGTGGGCTCTGGGAGCAGGCCGCCGGATATTCCGCAAGGTCGGTCGCCGAGATGCTGCTGGAGGCGGGAGAGACAGGCGGCGCCATGCCCGCGCGGGACTTCTCGGATCTCCTCGCCGGCGAGCTCGCGGCCCTTCCCGTCCGCGACCCGCGCCTCGCCGATCCCCGCGTCGCGATCTGGGGCACGCTCGAGGCACGGGTCGGCGGTGCCGACGTCACCATCCTCGGCGGTCTGGCCGAAGGCGTCTGGCCCGCCTCCCCTGCCCCCGATCCCTGGCTCAACCGGGTGATGCGGGACCAGGTCGGCCTCCTGCTGCCGGAGCGCCGGATCGGCCTTGCCGCGCATGACTACCAGATGGCGGTCTGCGGCGCGGAGGTCGTGCTCAGCCGGCCGCTCCGGGATGCAGAGGCAGAGACGGTCCCCTCCCGCTGGCTCAACCGCCTGACGAACCTGCTCGGCGGGCTCGGCCAGGCCGGCGAAACCGCCCTTGCGGGAATGCGCGGGCGAGGCGCGACGCTCTTGGCGGAGGCGAGGGCGCTCGATCTGCCCGCCGAGACCGTCCCGCCCGCCGCGCGCCCGTCCCCGCGCCCACCGGAGGATGCGCGGCCGACGGAGCTGCCCGTCACCTCGATCCAGCGCCTGATCCGCGACCCCTACGAGATCTACGCCCGCCGGATCCTCGGCCTCCAGCCGATGCCGCCGCTGGCGCCGCTCGCCGATGCCGGGATGAAGGGAAGCCTGCTGCACAGGATGATGGAAGCGTTTCTCAAGGCGCGGGAGGAGTGGCGCGGCGATCCCGAAAAGGCCGCCGCGGTGCTCGAACGGATCTCGCAGGAGATGCTGTCGGAGGCGGAGGACTGGCCGATGGAGCGCGCCGTCTGGGCCGCCCAGCTGTCGGACGACCTCCCCGCACTCGCCTCCGCCGAAATTGCGCGGCTCTCCCTCGGGGAACCTGCGCTTCAGGAACGCAAGGGCCGGGCCTCGCTCACCGGGCATGACTTCACCCTGACCGCGACGCCCGACCGGGTGGACCGGCTGACGGACGGGCGCTACGCGCTCTACGACTACAAGACAGGCACCGTGCCGTCCGAGAAGGTGGTCGCCGCATTCGACTTCCAGCTGCCCCTGACCGCCGCCCTGCTCGAGCGCGGCGGGTTCGACGGGCTGCCCGCCGCGGAGGTGGCGACGCTCGCCTACCTGAAGATGGACGGCGGGGACCGGACCATCGGCGAGCTGGACAAGGAAGGCCGGCGCCGCGCCGATGTCGCGTGGGAGGGCCTGCACCGGCTGATCGCGCGGTATGCCCGCCGCGCGCAGGGCTACACCGCGCGCCGCGCCCTGATGACGACAGCCCGCGAAGGCGATTACGACCACCTCTCCCGCCACGGGGAATGGACCATCGCGGATGAGGCACGGCCCGAGGAGGTCGGCCCATGAGCCGGTTCGACGACGCGACGCTCCGTCAGATCCGCGCTGGCGATCCGGACCGCTCCACCTGGGTCGCCGCCAATGCGGGCTCCGGCAAGACGCGGGTGCTGACGGATCGCGTGGCGCGGCTGCTCCTGCGGGGTGTGCCGCCGCAAAACATCCTGTGCCTGACCTACACCAAGGCCGCCGCGTCGGAGATGCAGAACCGCCTGTTCAAACGGCTCGGCGAATGGGCGATGATGCCGGATGCGGAGCTTCTGGCGAAGCTCGCCGATCTGGAGGAGGAGCCGCCGGACCGCGCCGCCTCCCTCGCCGAGGCCCGCCGTCTCTTCGCCCGCGCCATCGACGCGCCGGGCGGGCTCAAGACCCAGACGATCCACTCCTTCTGCGCGGGCCTTCTCCGCCGCTTTCCCGTCGAGGCCGGCATTCCGCCCGGCTTCACCGAGATCGATGACGAGGCGGGGGCGGAGCTGGTCGCGGGTATCGTCGGGCGCCTCGCCGAAGACCATCCGGATGCCTTCGCCGGCCTTGCGCGGCTGCCCGGCGGCGGCGACCCGATATCGCTCGCGCTCGAGATCACCGGCCTGCAGGACGAGCTGCCGGGCGAGGCCAGCGAGGCCGCGATCCTCCGCGCGCTGGGGCTACCCGACGGGACGACGCGGGACGCGGCCCTCACCGCCCCGTTCGATGCAATCCCGCCCGGCGGTGCCGAAGGGCTGGCCGAACGCCTTGCCGCGCAGACAGCGACCGCGAAGAAGGTGGGGGATGCGCTGGTCGATCTGGAGAACAACGGCCCGTCCCCCGAGCGGATGGGCGCTCTGACGAAGGCACTCCTCGTCCGGGACGGGGACCGGATGAACAAGAACGTCCTCTCCGAGAAGCGCCGGCCGAACATCGAGCCGTGGCTGGAGACGTTCGATCAGCTCGTCGAGGACTGCATCGTCTCCGGCGACACGCTCCGATGCCTCGATGCTGCGGAAAGGACACTGACGCTTCACGCCTTCGCGGCGCTGTTCCTGCCCGAGTGGCGGGCGGCGAAGCTGTCCCGCGGATGGCTTGATTTCGACGACCTGACCCGCGGCGCCGAGCGGCTCCTGACGCGGGAGGGCGTTGCGGACTGGGTCCTCTACAGGCTCGACGGCTCGCTGGATCATGTCCTCGTGGACGAGGCGCAGGACACGAGCCCCGAGCAATGGCGGGTGATCGACCGTCTGACGGCGGAGTTCGCGGCCGGTCTCGGCGCGGGAGAGGACCGGCCCCGCACCGTCTTCGCGGTGGGAGATCCCAAGCAGTCGATCTACTCCTTCCAGGGCGCGGACCCTTCGGGCTTCGAGCGGATGCGCGCGCGGTTCTCGGAGCGCCTGACGGCGGCCGGACGCGCGTTCCAGCGCAGCGAACTGACCCATTCGTTCCGCTCCGCGCCGGCGATCCTCCGCACCGTGGACACCGTCTTCCGGAGCGACCGGCGCGAGGGGATGGGGGACTATACCGATCACATCGCCTTCAACGCCGAGATGCCGGGGCGCGTCGACCTGTGGCCAAACGTGGAGCCCGAGGAGAGCGCCGCGGACGAGGACTGGACGGATCCCGTGGACCTGCCCGGCAGCCATTCCGCCCCCGTGATCCTCGCCCGCCGCATCGCATCCGAAGTGCAGCGGATGATCCGGGAAGAGGTGCTGTGGGGGCCGGCCAAGGATGGGCATCCGCCGCGGCGGATCGGACCGGGGGACATCCTTATCCTCGTCCAGGGCCGCGGGGCGCTGTTCCACGAGATCATCTCGGCCTGCAAGGAGGCGGACCTGGAAGTGGCCGGCGCGGATGTGCTGCGGCTGACGGAGGACCTCGCGGTCAGGGACCTGCTTGCGCTTCTGTCCTTCGTGTCGTTGCCGGAAGACGACCTCTCGCTGGCCGCGATCCTGCGCTCTCCCCTCTTCGGCTGGTCCGATGACGACCTCTTCCGCCTTGCGCACGGACGGCGCGTGCCGCTCTGGGCCGTGCTGCGGGATCGGCAGGAGGCCCACCCAGAGACCCATGCCATCTTGCGAGACCTTCTCGATCAGGCCGACTACCTCCGTCCCTTCGAGCTTCTGACCCGCATCCTCGTGCGCCATGACGGGCGCCGCCGCCTCGTCGCGCGTCTCGGCCGGGAGACGGAGGATGCGATCGAGGCGCTGCTGACCCGCGCGCTGAATTTCGAGGAGGAGGGCATACCGGGGCTGACCGCCTTCCTCGCCTCCGTGGAGGGGACGGATCTCAAGGTGAAACGCCGCCCCGAGGCCCGTGGCGGGAAACTGCGCGTGATGACGGTGCACGGCGCGAAGGGTCTCGAAGCGCCCGTCGTGTTCCTGCCGGACACGTCGCTCCGTCCCGAGCGGATGCGCGGCAGGCTGGTCGCGACGCCGGACGGCCTGCCCGTCTGGGCCGCAAGCAAGGCGGAGGCGTCCAGCCGCATCGCCGAATTCCGGGAGGCCGCCCTGGAGAAGGAGCGGCAGGAGCGCAGGCGGCTCCTCTACGTCGCCATGACGCGGGCGGAGCAATGGCTGATCGTCGGTCATGCCGGAAAGGAGCCGAAGGACGCGTCCTGGTACTCCGAGGTGGCCGACGGGCTGGAGACGGCCGGTGCGGCTAAGGTCGAGATGCCGGGCGGCGAGGGGCTGCGCCTCGAAGAGTTCTGGCGGGATGCAGTGCCGCCACCCGCCCCCGAAGTCACCGCGCAGACGCCACCGGACGCCAGAGACCCCGGCCGCCCCCTTCCGCCGCCTGCCCCGCGCGCGGTCTTGGCGCCGTCCGACATGGGCGGAGCGAAGGTCCTGTTCCTGCCGGTGCCGGAGCCGGGCCCGGAGGGCGCGCTTCCCCTGCCCGAGGCCGAGGCGCTGCAACGCGGCCGCCGCATCCACCTTCTCCTGGAACACCTTCCCGCCCATCCGAAGGGCGAATGGCCACGGCTCGCGCCCGCGATCCTGCGCAGCGCCGGCGAAGAAACGGAGGATGTCGATGCCCTTCTGGACGAGGCCGCGCGCGTCCTGTCGGACGACGCCCTCGCCCCGCTCTTTTCCGCCGAGGCGCTGGCGGAAGTGGAGATCACGGCGGACCTGCCGGGCCGTCCCGAGCGCCTCCGCGGTGTAATCGACCGGCTGATCGTGACGCCCGAGGTCGTGACCGCGGTGGACTTCAAGACCAACGCCATCGTTCCTGCGCGCGCGGAAGACGTCCCGGACGGCCTTCTGCGCCAGATGGGCGCCTATTCCGCCGCGCTGCAAACGCTTTACCCCGGACGTCGCATCGACACCGCGATCCTCTGGACCCGCACTCCGGAGCTCATGCCGCTGCCGGGCGGCCTCACCCGCGACGCCCTCGCCCGGACGCCGCTCGCTTGACGCATCAGGGGGGCAGGCATATCTCGGCCTCTGAACATGTCAGTTCAGCCGGGGTTCTCCCGGCGATGAACGCCTCAATTTCAGGAGACAGCGCGATGGCAACCCAAGCCGTGACCGACGCGACCTTCGACGCCGAAGTGAAGCAATCCGACCTGCCCGTGGTCGTCGATTTCTGGGCCGAATGGTGCGGCCCCTGCAAGCAGATCGGCCCCTCCCTCGAGGAAATCAGCGAGGAAATGGGCGACAAGGTGAAGATCGTGAAGGTCAACGTCGACGAGAACCCGCAATCGCCGCAGGCGATGGGCGTCCGCGGCATTCCGGCGCTCTTCCTCTTCAAGGATGGCGAAGTCGTCTCGAACAAGATCGGCGCCGCGCCCAAGGCCGCGCTCAAGGACTGGATTGAAGAGTCGATCTGAGCCCACCGAGGCTGATACGAGTTGATAGGAAAGGGGCGCTTCGGCGCCCCTTTTTTCACGCCGTGCCCCGGCAGCCCCGCGCGCCCCGCCGGCCGGAACCCCCCGTTTTCAATGCGCTGCAGTTCGCCGCCCGTCCGGCCCGCCCGGTTGCGAGGAGCCCGAGGGGGGGCCATATAGCGCCCTGCACTGATCAACGGAGCGACCTCATGAGCGACTTTCCCGGCTGGCACGGCACGACCATCATCGGCGTGCGTAAGGGCGGCCGCGTCGTCGTCGCGGGCGACGGACAGGTTTCCCTGGGGCAGACCGTGATCAAGGGAACCGCCCGCAAGGTCCGCCGCCTGTCGCCCGGTGGCTCCGACGTCGTGGCGGGGTTCGCCGGTTCCACCGCCGATGCCTTCGCGCTTCTCGAGCGGCTGGAAGCCAAGCTGGAAAAGACGCCCGGTCAGCTTCAGCGCGCCTCAGTCGAACTCGCCAAGGACTGGCGGACGGACAAGTATCTCCAGAAGCTCGAAGCCATGCTGATCGTCACCGACGGGACGGATCTTCTGGTCATCACCGGCGCCGGGGACGTGCTGGAGCCGGAGCACGACGTCGCCGCCATCGGGTCGGGCGGGAACTTCGCCCTTGCTGCCGCCCGTGGTCTGATGGAGGGCGATTTCGATGCCGAGGAGATCGCCCGGAAGGCCATGGCGATCGCGGCTGACATCTGCGTCTACACCAACGGCAACGTCCTCGTGGAGACCATAGAGGGCGCCTCTTCGTGAGCGTCGGCGCCGAGGACATCCGCGCCGCCGTGCGCGCGGGCATGATCTCCGAGGCTCAGGCCGCGTCTCTGATGACCCTGGCCGATGCGCGGCGCGGCGCGCGGGAGAACCTGGACGGGCTGGACGAGCCTTTCGAGCTGTTCCGGGGGTTCAACGAGATCTTCATCGTCGTCGGCCTCGGCATCCTCTACGGCGGGTGCATGAGCGTCCTCGCGGCGCGGTTCTTCACCGGCAACGGCGACGTGATCGGGGCGCTCGCCCTCCTCGCGGGGCTCTTCGGGCTTTCGGTCTATTTCACGCTCCGGCGCCGGATGGTCGCGCCGTCCATCGCGCTCGTTGTCATGACGACGCTGACCGGGGTCGCGGCCGGCGCCTCGCTGATGGATGCAACTGGATTCGCCTACAGGCTGCCCGTCGTGCTGGGCACGGCGACGCTGACGGCGCTGGTGCATTTCGTGTTCTTCCGGGTTCCCTTCGGCGCGGCCGTGATTTCGCTCGGTATCATCGCGACGCTCTCCGCCGCCCTCATCGGTGAGGTGCCGCGGATGCCGGACCTGCTTCTGCTGTCGCAAAGCGGGCCCGCAGCCTGGATCACCATCGGCGTCGGCCTTTGCACACTCGTTCTCGCGCTCCGGCTCGATCTGTCCGATCCTCACCGCGTCACCCGGCGGGCGGCGACGGCCTTCTGGCTGCACGTCGTCGCGGCGCCCGCAATCGTCAATTCCGTGGCTTTGTCTCTTCTCGACGCGGACTGGGCCGGCTCCAACGCCGTCCTGCTCCTCTTCGTCGCCATCGCCGCGCTTTTCGCCGTCGTCATCGACCGCCGCTCCTTCCTCGTCTCGGGTGTGGGCTACGTCGTGGCGCTGTCGTTCACCGTCCTCGACGATTCCGCGCCGCTTGCGGTCATCGCTCTCGGTGCCGGGCTCGTCCTTCTGGGCGCGTTCTGGGAGCGCCTGCGCGCCGGATTGATGAACGCCCTTCCCCGTTTTCCCGGCAAGGATCGCTTGCCGCCATGGACCCTGATTGCTTCCAAGGAGGCCCAATGACCGACCTGACCCCGCGCGAGATCGTCAGCGAGCTCGACCGTTTCGTCATCGGACAGAAGGACGCCAAGCGCGCCGTCGCCGTCGCCCTGCGCAACCGCTGGCGCCGCAGCCAGCTCGGCCCGGAGCTGCGGGACGAGGTGTATCCCAAGAACATCCTGATGATCGGCCCCACCGGCGTCGGCAAGACCGAGATCAGCCGCCGGCTCGCCAAGCTGGCAAGGGCGCCCTTCATGAAGGTCGAGGCGACGAAGTTCACCGAGGTCGGCTATGTCGGCCGGGACGTGGAGCAGATCGTCCGGGACCTGATGGACGCCGCCATCGCGATGACCCGCGAGTACATGCGCGAGGAGGTCAAGACCCGCGCCCGCGAGGCCGCCGAGGAACGGGTCCTGGCTGCTGTCGCCGGCGATGGCGCACGCGCGCAGACGCTGGACATGTTCCGCCGCAAGCTTCACGCCGGTGAACTGGACGATACCGAGATCGAGCTGGAGATCGCCGAGGCGCCCCCCTCGATGCCGATGATGGAGATTCCCGGCCAGCCCGGCGGCGGAATGGGCGGCATGAATCTCGGCGACATCTTCGGGAAGGCCTTCGGCGGGCGCACCGTGAAGAAGCGCATGACCGTCGCCGCCAGCTACGAGGTGCTGATCGGAGAAGAGGCCGACAAGCTGCTCGACGACGAGACCGTGAAGGCCGCCGCGAAAGAGGCCGTCGAGGAGAACGGCATCGTCTTCATCGACGAGATCGACAAGGTGTGCGCGCGATCCGATGCGCGCGGCGGCGACGTCTCCCGCGAGGGCGTGCAGCGGGACCTGCTTCCGCTGATCGAAGGGACGACCGTTTCCACCAAGCACGGGCCGATCAAGACGGACCATATCCTCTTCATCGCCTCCGGCGCCTTCCACGTCGCCAAGCCTTCGGACCTGCTGCCGGAGCTTCAGGGCCGTCTGCCGATCCGTGTGGAACTGAGCGCCCTGACGGAAGGCGACTTCGTCCGGATCCTCACCGAGACGGACAATGCCCTCACCCGGCAATATGCCGCCCTGATGAAGACCGAGGGCGTCAACGTCGAGTTCACCGACGAGGGCATACACGCCATCGCCCGCATCGCGGCCGAGGTGAACGGCAGCGTCGAGAATATCGGTGCCCGGAGGCTCTATACCGTCATCGAACGGGTGTTCGAGGAGCTGAGCTTCGCCGCGGCGGACAAGGGCGGCGAGGACGTGATCATCGACGCGGACTACGTCGAGAAGAACATCGGCGAGCTGTCCCGCTCCACGGATCTCAGCCGCTACGTGCTCTGAACGCGCGTTTCGCCGGCGTCATCGGGGCCAGGGTCCGGGCCCTCCCCCGATGCCTGCCGGTCTCGCGGCGGCGGACCGCACCGCGCGGACCGTCGCGGCCCCTACCCCCGCGTGCGGGCGAGGTAGACGTAGTAGGCCCCTGATCCGCCATGGCGCTCATGGGCCGGGGTGATCTGCTGAACCACAGGTCCGAGCGGCGGAAGCCGGAGCCAGTCCGGCACCTGGTGGCGCAGGATGCCGCGGCGCACCGGGATAGGTCCGTCACCCGGCCTGTCCCTGCCCTTTCCGGTGACGACGAGAACGAGGCGCTTTCCGTCCGACGCCGCGCGCAGGATGAAGGAGACGAGCACCGGGTGCGCCGCCGACAGCGTCATTCCGTGCAGGTCGATCTTCGCCTCTGGCCTCAGCTTTCCGCGCACCATGCGGCGATGCGCCTTGGCATCCATCGTGACGGGCGCGGCGCGCAGGCGGCTCTCGATGGCCGGCGCGCTGGTCGTTGCGGGACCGCGGGGCGCCTTCGACCTCTCACCGAGGCGGAACGGCGGGACCGGCGGGGCAAGGGCGTCGGGGGCGAAGTCCTGTTGCGGCTGCGGTCCCTCGGACGGTTTTTCATGGGCGCGCATCGATTTCGGAAGCGGCGCCGTGCGGCGGACGGAGGCGGACACCTCGCGCCAGACGGCGAGGTCGTCGTCGCTGAGCTTCCGCCGCCGGCTCACGATGCACTCACGTCACAGCAAAAGACCGGCCCCGCGAGGGAGACCGGTCCGGTCACAACCGCGACCTGTGCAAGAATATCGCCCGGCAGGGGCTGCCCCTGCCTCATTCTCCGGTGGCGACCAGCTTCCAGTTCGGATCGCCGACGCCCATCTTCCGCGCAAAGCTCCAGACATCGCGCTGGCGGCGGATCGTCTGGGCATCGCCCTCGATGACCTCGCCCGCGGCGTCCTTCACGACAGAGGTCAGCTCGCCGACGAAGCGCACGGTGATTTCCGCCATCTCCTCGGCCCGATCGTAGGTCGCCTCGACGATTCCGATCTCACGCAGGCCGACGAAGTTCGCATCGACGGTCAGCCCCTGCGCGTCGCGTTCGGCGACCACATCGGCGAAGGCCTGGTAGACGTCGTCAGCGAGGAAGGGACGCACCTCCGTCAGATCGCCCTGCTCGAAGGCCATCAGGATCATCTCGTAGGCTCCGCGCGCCCCCGAAAGGAACTCGCCGACGTTGAAGGACGGCTCGGCGTTCTTCATGGCCGCGATTGCCTTGGCGCTCTCGCTGTCCTCGGGAACGTGGTCGACGATGTCACGATCCGGACCGCCCTCGATCACCTCGAATTCCGGACGGTTCGCCGGGCGGCTGTTCGGCGTCTCGTTCGCGGGGAGCGTGGGTTTCTCGTACCCCTCCCGCGTCCCGAGAACGGATTTCAGGCGCACGATCAAGAATATCGCAATTCCTGCCAGCACAAGAAGCTGGATCACGGCAGCACTCATTGGAACCTCGTTTCGGGTCGGGGTTGGTAAGCCCCCTTCGCGTTCCCTATGTAAGGTCGGCCAATGCCCAAGTCCACCGAGGCCGGCACGGCTTCGCATCGCGAAGTCCCGGCTGACGACATATAAGGATCACGATGCCGCTATTCCTGCTCTTTCTCGCCGTGCCGCTGATCGAGATCGCACTTTTCATCCAGGCCGGAGAAATCGTCGGCCTCGGATGGATCCTGTTGACCGTGATCGTGACCGCGATCGCCGGTACCTGGCTCGTCAAGAAACAGGGGCGCGGCGTGCTCAGGGAGCTGCAGCTTTCCATGAGCGAGATGCGCGATCCCTCCCGGCCCCTGGCGCATGGGGCCATGATCCTCTTCGCCGGGGCGCTTCTGCTGACACCGGGCTTCTTCACGGACACGGTTGGCCTGCTCCTGTGCATTCCCGCCGTGCGGGACTGGGCCTGGTCCCGCATCGGCAAGCGCGTGGTCGTGATGAGCGCCGGCGGCGCGCGGCGGGCCGGCCCCGGCGCACCACCGCGCGGCGGCCCCGGCCCCCGGCCCGGCGGAGATCCGCGCTTCGGCACGGGCCCGGGAGGGCAGACGCCGCCCCGGACCGGACCGGTCATCGAAGGCGAGTACGAAGAGACCGATCCCGAGGAGACGCCCTCCGCGCCTCCGCGTCCGGGCTCATCCGGCTGGACGAAGACCTGACCCCGCAGCCGAACCGATCCCGCAACCGGAGCCGCGAGCGCCGTTCAGTTGAGGGATCATCGAGGGTTTGATATGCCCTCGCCCGACTTTCACGATTTTGCAGAACAACCCGAGGAGTTCCCATGTCCGATACCCCCGCCGATACCGGCACCGACGCGCAGCAGCCCCAGACCAACGGCAGCGCCCCGGCCGCGCCGAAGATGCAGGTCCTCGCGCAATACATTCGCGACATGTCCTTCGAGAACATGCTCGCGCAGAAGGGTGCGCAGGGCGACGTGAAGCCGGACGTCCAGATCCAGGTGAATCTCGATGCCAAGAAGCGGAACGTCGAAAACCAGTTCGAGGTGATCCTCAAGTTCCGCGTGGAGAGCAAGAACAAGGAAGGCGACGCCACGCTCTTCCTCCTCGAGCTCGAATATGCCGGCATCTTCCAGATCGAGAACGTTCCGAACGAGCAGATGCACCCGTTCCTGCTGATCGAATGCCCGCGGATGCTGTTCCCCTATGTCCGCCGCATCGTCGGAGACGTGACGCGGGACGGTGGCTTCCCGCCGCTCAACATGGAGAACATCGACTTCGTCCAGCTGTACCGGCAGGATCTTGCCCGCCGCAGCAAGGCGAAGGCCGCCGAGGCGCAAGACGCGCCGGTCGGCACCGCCTGATCTCTCAGGACGCCTTCGCGGCCGGCATCTCGAAGCTGGCCCAGAGGGCGTCCGATCCCAGCCGCTCCACGAGGGCGGCATGGGCCGCGATCTCTTCCTCCGTCAGCCGCGGGGGAAGAGGCTCCGGGCGGGACAGCGGCGTCCAGCCCGGCTGCGCCCGCGCCTTCGCCTCCTCCCGGTCCCGGGACGCCGCGTCCCGCTCCGGCGCAAGGACGAGGTCCGGCTGACGCCCCCCGATCAGCTCCAGATAGACTTCGGCGAGGATCTCGCTGTCGAGCAGCGCGCCGTGCTTCGTGCGCGCCGAGTTGTCGATGCCGAACCGGCGGCAGAGCGCATCGAGCGAGGACGGCGAACCGGGAAAGCGGCGCCGTGCGATGGCGAGCGTGTCGAGCGCCTGATCCGCTGGCAAGGTGCGCTTGCCGCACCATCCAAGCTCCGCATTGAGGAAGCGCATGTCGAACTCGGCATTGTGGATGACGAGCTTGGCGTCCTGAACGAAGTCAAGGAACGCCTGGGCGATCTTCTCGAAGACGGGCTTGTCCGCGAGGAACTCCGAGCTGATGCCGTGAACGTTGAACGCGCCTTCGGGCATGTCCCTCAGCGGGTTGATGTAGACGTGGAACGTCTTCCCGGTGGGCATGTGGTTATGGAGTTCGACGGCCCCGATCTCGACGATCCGATGACCGTCATGGGGATCGAGTCCCGTGGTTTCTGTATCGAGCACGATCTCACGCAAGGCGGGTCTCCACGTCTTTCATCACCTCTCGCACCCCGGCCCGCGCGCTGTCCAGCGTCGTCGTGTCGATGATGCGGTCCGCCCGGGCGCGCTTCTCGGCATCGGGCATCTGCTTCGACAGGATGCGCTCGAAGGCCGCCGCCGTCATCCCCTCCCGCTCCAGGACGCGGCGACGCTGCTCCCGGACGGAGGTGGACACGCAAACGGTCAGGTCCATCCAGCGATCCGATCCATTCTCGAACAGAAGCGGGATGTCGAAGAGCAGGACGGGCGCGGTCGCCTCGCGCGCAAATCGGTTGCGATCCTCGGCGACGAGCGGATGCACGACCGCCTCGATCCGCCCGAGCGCCGCGTCATCCCCGGCGATCCACAACTTCAGCCGCTCGCGGCTCACGGCACCGTCCACGATGGCGTCCGGGCGAAGCTCCTTCATGGGCACGACCGCAGCCCCGTCCCTGCCATAGAGGCGGTGGACGGCGGCGTCCGCATCCCACACGGCGACGCCCTCCTCGGCGAACATGCCCGCGGTGGTGGACTTGCCCATACCGATGGAGCCGGTGAGGCCGATGCGGAACGGGCGGCTCATGCCGAGAGCGCAGCGTCGCGCAGGGCGTCGTCCACGAGCGGGCGCGTGCCGAACCAGCGCTCGAAGCCGGGCACGGCCTGGTGCAAGAGCATCCCGAGCCCGTCCACGATGCGGGCGCCCCGGGCCTCGGCTCGGTCCAGGAAATCGGTGCGAAGCGGCGCGTAGACGAGATCATTGACGACCGCGCCCGGCTCGATCCCGTCCAGCGGGACGCGGAACTCCGGCTTGCCGACCATGCCGAGCGAGGTCGTGTTCACCACGGTCGCCGCTCCTTCGAGGATCGTGCCGGCCTTCACCCAATCCACAACGGTGATCTTCGGGCCGAACTCCGAGCGCAGCGCATCCGCGCGCGCGCGGCCGCGGTTCGAGAGGCGAATCTCGGAGACACCGGCATCGATCAGCGCCGTGATCACCGCGCGGGACGCGCCGCCTGCGCCGAAGACAGCCGCCGGGCCCGCCTTGGGATCCCAACCGGGCGCGTTCTGGCGAAGGTTGGCGAGGAAGCCGTAGCCATCGGTATTGTCCGCGTGAACCTTGCCATCTTCCCGGAAGATCAGGGTGTTGGCCGCTCCGATCAGGGACGCGCGATCGGTGACGAGATCGGCGAGGGAAAGAACGGCTTCCTTGTGCGGCAACGTCACGTTGAGCCCGACGAAGCCCATCTTCGGCAGTGTGCGGATGACCTGCGGCAGGTCGGAATGACTGACCTGCATCGGAATGTAGTGGCCCCGCAGGCCGAGGCTCTTCAGCCAGTAGCCGTGAACCGCCGGGGATTTCGAATGCCCGATCGGCGATCCGATGACGCCGGCAAGGGGAATGCGCTCGCTCATGCTTCGATGTCTCCTGTCAGCGCGAGATACGACAACAGGGGCAAGAGGGGCAAACCGAGGATGGTAAACGGATCGCCCTGCACCTGCGCGAAGAGCCGGGCCCCCTCCGCCTCGATCAGGTAGCCGCCGACGGAATGGCGAATCGTCTCCCAGTTCCGGGCGACATACGAATTGAGATAGGAGTCCGACGGCTGACGCATGGTCATCCGGGCGGACGTGATCTGCCGCCACACGGGCTCGCCGCCGCGATAGATCACCGCGGCGGAATGCAGGAAATGCGTCTTGCCCGACAGGCGGGAGAGCTGGTCGCGCGCGGCCTCCTCGGTGGCGGGCTTCGACAGGAGCTCTCCCTCCAGGTCCAGAACCTGGTCCGACCCTATGACCAGGGCGTCCGGATCCCGCTGCGACCCGCGCCGCGCCTTGTGCTCGGCGAGCGCGTCCGCGACGTCCCGCGGCCGGGCGCCCTCGGCGGTGAGCGCCATCTTCACGGCGTCTTCGTCGACGCGAACGGGGCTGACGCGGTGCGCGACGCCGGCCTTCGCCAGCATCTCGGTCCGGGTCCGCGAGCCGGAAGCGAGAACGATCTCGGTCATTGTACAAACCTGTGGATAAGTCTGAGGATAGCTGTTGGCATCTATGTGACTTCGGCGAGCCGGCTCGTCCAGCCCCGGCCGATCTGGGGAGAAGGGGGCCTGAGAGCCCAAGTTGTCCTGTCTTGATGACTCTGTGCGACACCGGTGGACGACTCGGAGCGCGTCCTCGATGTCCTACACAGCCTTCCGCCAACATGTTAACGAAGTGTTAATCCGGCAAAGGCTTGGAATCGCGGCGGAGTTTTACCCTTTGTCCCAGCCTGTGGATAAGATGCGACGAACTTGTCCGGGCTGTGGGGGTAAGCCGATCCCGATCCGACTTATCCCGATGTTAGACCTCCCTATTACAACCACCCTTCTTTAATCTTTCTTTATTGAAGAGTAGCGAAGCCTCTGCACCGCAGCCGTGTACAAACGGACGAAGCCAACCGATGACCGATCTGCTCTCAGCCGCGTATCCATGGGTGAAATCCGCCCACGTCATCGCCGTCGTCGCGTGGATGGCCGGGCTGTTCTATCTGCCACGGCTCTTCGTCTACCACGTCGAGGCGGTGGAGGCCGGCAGCGGGACCGACGCGCTCTTCCAGACCATGGAACGCCGGCTCCTCCGGGCGATCATGAACCCGGCGATGATCGCGACGTGGATCTTCGGGCTCTGCCTCGTCTTCACGCCAGGCATCGTCGACTGGTCCCAGATCTGGCCATGGACGAAGGCGGCGGGTGTCCTGACGCTCACCTGGCTGCACCATTGGCTGGGGAAGCGGAGGAAGGATTTCGAGCGCGGTGAGAACCGGATCTCGGGGCGATCCTACAGGATGATGAACGAGCTGCCGACGCTCGCGCTCGTGGTCATCGTGGTCTCCGTCATCACCCGCTACGCGTGATTCCGTTGACAAGGCGGCCGGGGTTTTCTAGGTGCGAACAGGCGCGGCCGTCCGGTCGTTGCTTTTTCCTGCCAGAACCGACGTGCGCTGCCCGATTTTCGGGACGCCCCGGAGAGACGTGATCCCATGCTTGACGATGACACCCAAGAGTCGCTGACGCTCGCCGACCTGAAATCCAGGACGCCGGCCGACCTTCTCGCGATGGCCGAAGAGCTGGAGATCGACAACGCCTCCACGATGCGCAAGGGCGACATGATGTTCGCCATCCTCAAGGAGCGCGCCGAGGACGGTTGGGAAATTTCCGGGGACGGCGTTCTCGAGGTGATGCAGGACGGCTTCGGCTTCCTCCGCTCCCCCGAGGCGAACTACCTTCCGGGTCCGGACGACATCTACGTCTCGCCCGAGATGATCCGCCAGCACGGCCTCCGCACGGGGGATACGGTTTACGGCGTCATCGCCGCGCCGCGGGAGAACGAGCGGTATTTCTGCCTGGTGCGGGTCGCTGAGATCAACTTCCAGCCGCCCGAGAACGCCCGCCACAAGATCAATTTCGACAACCTGACGCCGCTCTATCCGGATGAGCGGCTTCATATGGAATTGAGCGACCCGACGGTGAAGGACCGCTCCGCGCGAATCATCGATCTCGTTGCACCGATCGGGAAGGGGCAGCGTAGCCTCATCGTGGCGCCGCCGCGTACCGGCAAGACGGTCCTGCTTCAGAACATCGCCACGAGCATCGAGCAGAACCATCCGGAATGCTACCTGATCGTCCTTCTGATCGACGAGCGGCCAGAGGAAGTCACCGACATGCAGCGGTCGGTCAAGGGCGAGGTCATCTCCTCGACCTTCGACGAGCCCGCCACGCGCCACGTCGCGGTGTCCGAAATGGTGATCGAGAAGGCCAAGCGTCTCGTGGAGCACAAGCGGGACGTCGTGATCCTGCTGGATTCGATCACGCGCCTGGGCCGCGCCTACAACACCGTCGTGCCGTCCTCCGGCAAGGTCCTCACGGGCGGTGTGGATGCCAATGCGCTGCAACGCCCGAAGCGGTTCTTCGGCGCCGCTCGGAACATCGAGGAGGGCGGCTCGCTCACCATTATCGCGACCGCGCTGATCGATACGGGCAGCCGCATGGACGAGGTGATCTTCGAGGAGTTCAAGGGGACGGGCAACTCCGAGATCGTCCTCGATCGCAAGGTGTCCGACAAGCGCGTCTTCCCGGCGATGGATATCCTGAAGTCCGGGACCCGGAAGGAAGAGCTCCTGACCGACAAGTCGGACCTCCAGAAAACCTTCGTGCTCCGGCGGATTCTCAACCCGATGGGCACCACGGATGCGATCGAGTTCCTGATCTCCAAGCTGAAGCAGACGAAAACGAACTCCGACTTCTTCGACTCGATGAATACCTGATTTGGTGGCGTCCTTGGACGCAGATACTATATATGCTGTAGCGACGCCGCCGGGACGGTCTGGCGTTGCCGTGATCCGCGTCTCCGGACCGGGTGCTTTCTCCGCATGTCGTGCGCTTGCCGGTGACGTCCCCGAGGCCCACCGCGCGCGCGTCCGCACCCTCCGGGAGGAGGGCAGGGTCCTCGACCAGGCGCTTGTCCTGACGTTTCCAACAGGGGCAAGCTTCACCGGCGAAGACGTCGTGGAGTTTCACACGCACGGCAGTATCGCCGTCATCCGCCTGGTTAGCGATGCACTTTCGAAGATGGAGGGTCTCAGGCCAGCGGATGCAGGGGAATTCACCCGCCGCGCTTTAGAAAATGAACGGCTGGACCTGACACGCGTCGAAGGCCTGTCCGATCTCCTCGAAGCCGAAACCGCGGAGCAGCACCGGCTGGCAATGGCCACGTTTGGCGGCGATCTCTCCAGCCAGGTCAATTCCTGGCGGGAGCGGTTGGTGCAAGCGGCCGCCCTGATCGAAGCGTCTGTCGACTTCTCGGATGAAGAACTCCCCGAGGGACTGATCGATGGGGCGCTCGCAGAAATTCGTGACTTGAGGGACGCTATACGCCACGAGCTCGATGGCGTTTCTGCGCGGGAGAGGATCCGGGATGGCTTCGAGGTCGCCATCGTCGGTGCCCCGAATGTCGGGAAATCGACGCTGCTTAACCGGCTGGCCGGCCGGGATGCGGCCATTACGTCCTCGATCGCTGGGACGACCCGGGATGTGATCGAAGTGCGGATGGATGTGGAAGGGCTGCCCGTCACGTTCCTCGATACGGCCGGGCTTCGGGATACGGATGACGAAGTCGAGCGGATCGGGGTTGCGCGGAGCCGAGCAAGAGCCGAGCGCGCGGATCTCCGGATTTTCCTCGGCGTCGAAAGCGAGGGGGTAAAGCGCCGGCCTGGCGACGTCGAGGCGCTTGGCAAGGCCGACTTGCAGGACGGATCGGATGGCCATGCTCTGCGTTTATCCGGTTTGACGGGGCAGGGAATCGAGGACCTTCTAGCCTTGGTTTCGAATGAGCTTGAAAAGCGGATCGCCGGATCGGGGCTCGCGTCAAGGGAGCGTCATGGCCGTGCGTTGGAAGACGGGCTGCTTTCGCTCGAATCGGCCGCGACGCGGTCGGCCGTCCATGCCGAACTGATCGGCGAAGATCTGCGGAATGCCGCCCATGCCCTCGATTGCCTGCTCGGTCGCATCGGGGTAGAAGACCTTCTGGACAAGATTTTCTCATCCTTCTGCATCGGAAAGTAGGTGTTTCACGTGAAACATTTCGACATTCTTGTTGTGGGTGGCGGTCACGCCGGCGTCGAGGCCGCTGCGGCTGCTGGCCGTATGGGCGCGGACGTTGCCCTGATCACGATGCGACGCTCGGACATCGGTGTCATGTCCTGCAATCCGGCAATCGGTGGTTTGGGCAAGGGCCACCTCGTTCGGGAGATCGACGCCCTCGGCGGGATCATGGCCGAAGCAGGGGACCGCGGGGCAATACAGTATCGACTGCTGAACCGGCGCAAAGGCCCCGCCGTTCAGGGGCCGCGAACCCAAGCTGATCGGAAACAGTTCCAGGCCGCGACGTCTACGCTCTTGGATGCAACGCCCGGCGTGACCCTGATCGAGGGCGAAGTCGTCGACCTCTCGGTCGGAGATGGTGATGCTCGCGTCGTTCTGGCGGATGACAGCGAAATCAGAGGGCGTGCCATTGTCCTAACGACCGGCACCTTCCTCAACGGCGTGGTCCATATCGGGGACGTATCCTATCCAGCTGGCCGCGCGGATTCCCCCGCGTCGCAGCGTCTTGCCTCCCTCATTCGCGACCATGACCTTTCGGTCGGACGCCTGAAAACCGGGACGCCGCCGCGTCTCGACGGGCGCACGATTCGGTGGGACGAGCTGGAAAAGCAGCCGGGAGACGAGTCCCCGACGTATCTCTCGTTTCGCACGTCGAACACGCACCTGCGGCAAGTTCCGTGCGGTATCACCCACACGAATTCCAAGACCCACGATATAATCCGGGCCAATCTCGATCGCTCGGCAATGTATGGCGGCCACATCGAGAGCGTTGGTCCGCGGTACTGCCCGTCGATCGAAGACAAGGTGGTCCGGTTTGGGGACAAGGACTCGCACCAGATCTTTCTTGAGCCCGAGGGGCTCGATGATCCTACTGTCTATCCGAATGGTATCTCGACCTCGCTCCCAGAGGATGTCCAGCTCGATTACGTCCGCTCCATCTTTGGACTGGAACAGGTCGAAGTACTCCGTCCGGGCTACGCGATTGAGTACGATTACGTCGATCCAAGGGCACTGACCCGCGGCCTCATGGTTCGCAATCTGCCTGGTCTTTTCCTGGCTGGTCAGATCAATGGCACGACGGGGTACGAGGAGGCCGGGGCTCAAGGGCTTATGGCGGGTCTTAACGCCGTTCGCCACGTCCGGCACGAAGACCACGTCGTCCTGTCTAGGTCCGAGGCCTATATCGGGGTCTTGATCGACGATCTGGTGACCAAAGGCGTAAACGAACCCTACCGGATGTTTACGTCGCGCGCGGAGTTCCGTCTCAACCTTCGTGCGGACAATGCAGATCAGCGGCTGACCGACATGGGTCGCTCGCTCGGACTGATCGGAGATGCGCTTGCCGCGGGATGGGATCGTAAGCGGAAACTGCTTGATGCGGGGAGAGAGGCGCTGCGTACTAATTCGGTGAGCGCTGCAGAAGCGGCGCGTATTACCGGTGGCAAACCGGGGCCGGCGAGGCGATCTGTTTGGGAGTTGTTGGGTCAGACGTCCTTGGAGGAATTGGCCGCGAAGCACGTGAGGATGCCTCCAGACACGGCCCCCGTAATTGAGCTCTTGGCAGCAGAAGCTCTATACGAGCCATATATCGAACGGCAGCTGCGTGATCAGCAGGCATTGCAGCGCGAGGAGGGACTCCGGATCCCCGCCGATCTGAATTACGACACCATGTCTGGCCTCACCTCCGAATTGCGATCGAAACTGAAAGCCGCGAACCCAGAGACGTTGGGGCAGGCAGGTCGGATCGCCGGCATGACCCCCGCCGCCTTATCTCTCATCCTGGCGCGACTGCGTCGGCGCCAGGCAGCCGATGGCTTGGCCCAAAGCGCATGAACCACGCGATCGATGTTTCACGTGAAACGGAAGCTCGGCTCGCGGCGTTTTCGGAGCTGTTGCTGAAGTGGAATCGCACGATCAACCTTATCGGGCGAGCCAGCGAGCTCGAGGTCGCGACCAGGCACATCGCTGATTCCCTTCAACTCGTCGAGCACATACCGGCCGCGGCACAAACATGGATCGATCTTGGATCCGGCGGTGGGTTTCCAGCCATTCCCTGCGCGATCGCAATGCCCAATCCTCCAGAGATCACGCTGGTCGAGTCGGACAAGCGCAAGGCCGCCTTCCTCTCGACAGCCGCACGCACCTTTCAGCTTCCAATCAAGGTGAAGGCAAAGCGTGTCGAGGAGCTGAACGACGAAGCATGCGATGTCCTTTCCGCACGCGCCCTCGCTCCGCTGACCGAGCTTCTGACGCTAAGCGAGCACCTTCGCCGAAAAGACACCGTTTGTATCTTCCCCAAGGGGATCAGAGCGAAGGACGAAATCGGCATCGCGCGTGAGGCGTGGCGCTTCAATCTGAGTACCTACCCCTCTATAACCGTTGAAAACGCCTCGATCCTGATCTTGAAGGACATCGAACGTGCCTGAGCAGTCCATCCGCAAACCGAAAATCATGGCAGTTGCGAACCAGAAGGGTGGCGTCGGAAAGACGACGACGGCGATCAACCTTTCTGCAGCGCTTGCGCGGCTAGGAAAGCGAGTGCTGATCCTTGACCTCGATCCCCAGGGCAACGCCTCGACGGGGCTCGGAATCCAGCCGAGCAG
The DNA here is from genome assembly GCF_031846565.1 of Tropicimonas omnivorans. Classification (NCBI taxonomy): domain Bacteria; kingdom Pseudomonadati; phylum Pseudomonadota; class Alphaproteobacteria; order Rhodobacterales; family Roseobacteraceae; genus Tropicimonas; species Tropicimonas omnivorans. The sequence goes on from NZ_JAVRHL010000001.1 coordinate 443,495, forward strand.
CCGCCAGCACACGACGTTCGACCTCTTGATGGGAGAGCGTACGCTTGCGGAGATCGCGCTCCCGACGCAGGTAGACAACTTGTCGATCGCACCCGCGACGCAGGATCTGGCATCTGCCGATATCGAGCTCGGCCAGCGAGAGGGTCGGATCCGTTTATTGCGCAAGGCCTTGGTAGGGCAGGCGAGCGAGCCCTACGATCACATCCTTGTCGATTGCCCTCCGTCTCTGAATCTCCTGACCGTCAATGCCATGGTCGCGGCCCATTCCGTTCTCGTACCGCTCCAGAGTGAGTTCTTTGCACTCGAGGGTCTGTCGCAGCTCATGCTGACGCTGAAACAGATACGGCAATCCGCGAATCCAGCCCTCCGGACGGAGGGCATCGTTCTGACGATGTATGACGGACGCAACCGTCTGTCACAGCAAGTCGAGCAAGATGCACGCGATGCGCTCGGCGATCTGGTGTTCCGAACCCGCGTTCCTCGGAACGTGCGCATCAGCGAGGCGCCGAGCTACGCGATGCCCGTCTTGGACTACGATCCCGTTTCGAAAGGCAGCCAAGCTTACCAAGCGCTGGCGGAAGAGCTGTTGGAACGCAACGCCCCAATTGCGGCATAGGTAAATAAAATGAGCAAAAATAGAGGCTTGGGCCGGGGCCTGTCCGCGTTGATGGCGGAGGTTCCGGTTGATGGAGATGCAGCGACCGGATCGCCCGAGACGCTTCAGTCGGCCGACCGAACAGTCCCGATCGAAGCGGTCGAGCCGAACCCGGATCAGCCGCGCAAGGATTTCAAGCGGGATGCCCTGGAGGATCTGGCAAGTTCGATCCGCGCTAAGGGCATCCTGCAACCGCTGATCGTCCGGCCCAGCCCAAGGGCATCGGGAAAGTTCGAGATCGTCGCGGGCGAACGACGCTGGCGCGCCGCACAGCTTGCCAAGCTGCACGAAGTCCCGATCATCGAGCGGGAGCTGGACGATCTTGCGATGCTCGAGATCGCGATCATCGAGAACGTCCAGCGCGCGGACCTGAACCCTGTGGAGGAGGGTCTCGGCTATCGCGCCTTGATCGACCGGTTCGGGCATACGCAGGAAAAGCTCGCAAGTTCGCTAGGCAAGAGCCGCTCGCATATCGCCAACTCGATGCGCCTTCTCAACCTCCCCGACGAGGTTCTTTCGATGGTGCGGGAGGGCTCGCTGACGTCCGGCCACGCCCGCGCGCTGATTACGGCGGACAATCCTGCCGAGCTTGCGCGGAAGGTGATCGCCAAGGGCCTGTCCGTGCGCGAGACGGAGCGGCTTGCTAAGGCCGAGGCGCCTGCCAGACAGAAGACGCGATCCTCAGCCAAATCCGAGAAGGATGCCGACACCCAGGCGCTGGAATCCGACTTGTCCGCCAACCTCGGACTCAAGGTCGACATCCGGCACCAGGAGGGCGACGGGGCAGGGTCCATGACACTGAGCTACAGCAATCTCGACCAACTGGACGCTCTTTGCCGGATCCTCAGCTCGGCCCCCCTGGGCGAGTGAGGATGAACAGGGCACCGATCGCCATGAGGCTGCCTTGTAGCGCGATGGCGTAGGCCGGCAGGCCGATGATGGCCGAAAATACGAGCACGGCCGACATCGTGCCGATTGCGAAGATCTTGGCGCGCGTCGAGATCGCGCCGTGAGCTTCCCAGTTTCGTATCGGAGGTCCGAAGTGCCTGTGCTCCGTCAGCCAGCGGTGGAGACGCGGGGAGGAGCGGGAGAAGCAGAGCGCCGCAAGAAGCAGGAAGGGTGTCGTTGGAAGTAGCGGCAGGACGACACCGAGGATCGCGAGCATCATCGCGGCCCATCCGGCAAGGATCCATACAGCCTTCATCGCACTATTCCAGCAACAGCTCCGAGACCACGCGGTTCAGAACCATGCGCCCCGCCTCGGTGACCGCGAGGCGCGATTCCGATCGTTCAACCAAGCCGTAGCCTTCTAGGTCCGTCAGACGTTCGGCATCCAGCGGACGCCCTGCCATGCTCTCCAGCCTCGTGAGCGATATCCCGTCCCGCAGGCGCAAGCCCATCATGAGATATTCGTTTGCCCGGTCGACGCTGCCCAGTCGTTGCCGGGATTCATGTCGTCCGTCGGGCACTCCGGCAAGCCAATCTCGCGGCAGGAGGGCCTGTTCCGTCGCGATCCGCTCGCCGCTGAGCGTGAGCCGACCGTGAGCACCCGGACCGATTCCGCCCCAATCGCCGGCGTTCCAATAAATCAAGTTGTGGGTCGAACGGGCGCCGTCGCGGGCGAAATTCGACACTTCATAGGCCTCGAAGCCATGATCGGCGCAAATCTCGGTGGTCGCTTCGTATAGGTCCGCGCCCAGATCCTCGTCCGGCAGACCCTTCAGACCACCGGCTTGCCTACGGTCCCAGAAGGCGGTGCCCGGCTCGATGGTCAGTTGGTAGAGCGAGAGGTGGTCCGTTCCCAGGTCCAGCCCCCGAAGGAGCTCGTCCCGCCAGTCCGAAAGGGATTGGCCCTGCCTCGCGTAGATCAGGTCGAAGGATACGCGGTCGAACGTGCTGCGCGCGACATCCAACGCCGCGAGTGCTTCATCCCGGCTGTGGAGCCGTCCGAGAGCCTTCAGCGACGCATTGTCCAGCGCCTGGACGCCGACGGAGACGCGGTTTACCCCGGCTTCCCTGTAGCTGGCGAAGCGGGAGGCCTCGACCGATGTCGGGTTCGCCTCGAGCGTCACCTCCCAGTCATTGGCGACGGACCAGCCGGCGCGGACGGCGTCCAGGATCGCCTGCACGGTCGCAGGCTCCATCAACGACGGCGTTCCGCCTCCGAAATAGACACTATCAAGGCGCCGTTCGCCCATTTCGGCGGCCAGGCGGGCAATCTCCCGAACGTACGCATCCGCCCACGCTCCATGGTCCACCGCTTTGGTGACATGGGAGTTGAAGTCGCAATACGGGCATTTGGCCGCGCAGAACGGCCAGTGGATGTACAGCCCGAACCCGCCTTCGACGATGTCAGCCAAAATGTGCCTTCACGAGCTTGGAGAAGGCGTCCGCCCTGTGGCTGACCTCGGCCTTCCGGTCCGGGTCCATCTCCCCGAACGTGATCGTCTCCCCGTCCATGACGAAGATCGGATCGTATCCGTGCCCGTTCTCTCCGCGGGGTGGCCACTCGAGATGCCCGCGAACGGTCCCCTCGACCAGCGATGTCACGCCGTCAGGCCATGCAAGACAGAGCGTGCAATGGAACACGGCGGCGGGGAGGTGTTCCGCGCCCTTCTCCGCGCAGGCCTTGCGGACCTTTTCCATCGCCATGGCGAAGTCCCGGCCGTCCGGCGTTTCCGCCCAATCGGCGGTGTAGACACCGGGATCGCCCCCGAGCGGCACCACGCTGAGGCCGCTATCGTCGGCGAGGGCGGGAAGGCCGCTGGCCTCGGCGCCCGCAAGCGCCTTGATGCGGGCGTTTTCGGCAAAGGTCGTGCCTGTCTCAACGGGCACGGGGAGGCCCAGATCGCCCGCAGTCACGACCTCCGTGCCATAGGGCGCGAGAAGCGCGGAGATCTCGGCGGCCTTGCCCGCGTTGTGCGTGGCGAGGAGGAGCCGCTCCGCCCCGATCTTCCGCGCGACGTTCATCGGCCGGTCGCCGCGTTCTGGGCCTTCACGAGCTCGGCGATGCCGCCCTCGGCGAGACCGAGAAGCGCGTCCAGTTCGTCGCGCGAGAAGGTTGCGCCCTCGGCGGAGGCCTGAAGCTCGATCAGGCGCCCCTTGCCGGTCATGACGAAGTTCCCGTCAGTCCCTGCTTCGCTGTCCTCGGCGTAGTCCAGATCGGCAACCGGCTGACCGCCATAAATGCCGCAGGAAATGGCGGCGACGTTGTCCGTCATCGGGTCTGTCGTGATCAGCTTCTTGTCCATGAGCTTGTCGATGGCGAGCCGCAGGGCCACCCAGCCACCGGTGATGGAGGCGCAACGCGTGCCACCGTCAGCCTGGATCACGTCGCAGTCGACGGTGATCTGCCGCTCGCCGAGCGCGACCCGGTCGATGCCGGCGCGCAGGGCGCGGCCGATCAGGCGCTGAATTTCCTGCGTCCGGCCGGACTGACCGTTCTTCGCCTCGCGGCGCCCGCGGGTATGCGTGGCGCGGGGCAACATGCCGTATTCCGCCGTGACCCATCCGAGGCCGGTGTTCCGCATGAAGGGCGGGACGCGGTCCTCGATGGACGCGGTGCACAGCACGTGCGTGTCGCCCATCCGGATCAGGCAGGAGCCCTCGGCGTGGAGCGTGAAGTTCGTCTCGATGCTGACGGGGCGGATCTGGTCGAGGGACCGGCCGGAAGGACGCATGTCTGGGGCTCCTGATGTCTCGCTGGCGTCGCTCTTCTGACACCAAGGCGGCACGGGGGAAACCCCCCCGTGCGGCTGCGGATACCTTGCACCCGGCGACGCGAGACCCCAAGATTCGTGAGGTCATGCCACGCCATATGCGGAGGAAATCGACGTCTCATGGGCGATGCATCCACCCTGCTCACAGAAATGAACGACCGCTCCCGGGAAGTCTTCCGGCGTGTCGTCGAATCCTACCTCGCCTCGGGGGAGCCTGTCGGCTCACGGACGTTGACGCGCCATCTGACGGAGAAGGTCTCCGCTGCGACGATCCGCAACGTGATGCAGGATCTCGAATATCTGGGGCTGCTGAACTCGCCGCATGTCTCCGCCGGACGCATTCCGACCCAGCTCGGCCTGCGGCTGTTCGTGGACGGACTTCTGGAGATGCGAGAGCCGGACGGATCCGATCGCGAGCGGCTCGACGCGACGCTTGGGAACAATTCGCACGATCTCGCTGATGTGATGTCCCGCATCGGGTTGGCGCTGTCGGGTGCGACACAAGGTGCGAGCCTCGTCCTCGCACCCAAGCACGAAGCTCCGATCCGGCATATCGAGTTCGTTCAGCTCGGCCACGATCGAGGGCTCGTCGTTCTCGTCTTCGCGGACGGACATGTGGAGAATCGCCTCTTCGCGCCGCCGCCGGGCCAGACGCCGTCCTCAATGCGGGAGGCTGCGAATTTCCTGAATGCGCTGATCGAGGGCAAGACCCTCACCGAAGTCCGGAGCATAATGGAAAAGGAGATCGCGGCGCGCCGTCAGGAGATCGACGGCCTCGCGCGGGACCTGATCGAAAGCGGCCTCGCCGCCTGGTCCGAGGATCCGGGCGGCTCCCCCGATCGCCTCATCGTGCGGGGCCGCGCGCATCTGCTCGGGGAGGGGACGGCGCCGGAGGAGCTGGAGCGAATCAAGGAACTGTTCGACGAGCTCGAGCGCAAGCGGGACATAGCCGAGTTCCTGTCCCTGACGGAGCACGGTGACGGCGTGCGGATTTTCATCGGTTCGGAGAACAAACTCTTCTCACTTTCGGGTTCCTCTCTGGTGGTCTCTCCATATATGAACAACGACCGAAAGATCGTGGGGGCCGTCGGCGTGATCGGACCGACGCGGCTCAATTATGGCCGCATCGTTCCGATCGTGGACTACACCGCCCAGCTCCTTGGGCGGCTGATGGCGGACCGGACATAAGGACTTGGAATGTCGAATTCGGAAAAGCACCAGACGTTGGACGAAATGATGAACGAGACGCCGGAAGAGCCCGGGGCCGAGCCGCCCCTGGATGCGCCGGCGGATGACGAGGTGGAAACGCTGCGAGCGGAGCGCGACGACATGCGCGACCGCTTCATGCGTGCGCTCGCCGACGCCGAGAACGCCCGGAAGCGCTCCGAGCGGGATCGCAAGGAGGCCGAGAACTACGGCGGCTCCAAGCTGTCGCGGGATATCCTGCCGGTCTATGACAACCTGCGCCGCGCGGTCGAGACGGTGACGGACGAGCAGCGCGAGGCGAACAAGGCGCTGATCGAGGGTGTCGAGCTGACGATGAAGGAGCTGATCTCGGTCTTCTCGAAGCACGGCATCATCCCGATCGAGCCCGAGACCGGCGAGAAGTTCGACCCGAACCAGCATCAGGCGATGTTCGAAGCCCCCGTGCCCGACACGAAGGCTGGCGAGATCATCCAGGTGATGGCGACCGGCTTCATGCTGCACGACCGCCTGCTCCGCCCCGCTCAGGTCGGCGTGTCGTCCAATCCGGGCTGAGCGTCCGGACCTGCGAGCGCGCGAAGCTCGTAGACCAGATCGAGCGCCTCGCGCGGGCTCAGATTGTCGGGAGAGATCCCGGCGATCTTCTCTAGAAGCGGCGAGGCTTCGGGGCGCGGAGCGGGGGCCGGCCTTGGCGGCGCGGCCGAGAACAGCGGCAGATCGTCGATCATCGCGCCCGGCTTGTGCCCCGCCTCCCTGTCCCCGGCTTCGAGACGTTCCAGGACCTCGCTCGCCCGTGCCACGACAGAGGCCGGAAGTCCGGCAAGGCGCCCGACCTGAACGCCGTAGGACCGGTCCGCAGCGCCGTCCCGGACCTCGTGCAGGAAGATGACCTCTCCCTCCCATTCCTTGACCGCCACGGTTGCGTTGCGCAGCCCCGGCAGCTTCGACGCCAGGGCAGTTAGCTCGTGATAGTGAGTGGCGAAGAGGGCGCGGCAGCCGTTCACCTCGTGCAGATGCTCAAGCGTCGCCCAGGCGATCGAAAGACCGTCATAGGTTGCCGTGCCGCGGCCTATCTCGTCGAGGATGACGAGGGCGCGCTCGTCGGCCTGGTTGAGGATCGCGGCGGTCTCGACCATTTCGACCATGAACGTGGAGCGGCCGCGCGCCAGGTCGTCCGCCGCCCCGACACGGGAAAACAGGCTCGATACAAGGCCGATATGGGCGCTTAAAGCCGGAACGTAGCTGCCCGCCTGCGCCAGGAGGGCGATCAGGGCGTTCTGCCGGAGCCACGTCGATTTACCGGCCATGTTCGGACCGGTCAGGAGCCGGATCGTCGCGCCGTCCTCTGCCGTCAGATCGCAGTCATTCGCGACAAAACTCTCGCCAGAGCGCTTGAGCGCACGTTCAACCACCGGATGCCGTCCGTCCGCGATATCGAACGCTCGGCTGTCGTCCACCCTGGGGCGGCACCAGTTCTCGCCGCGCGCAAGGTCGGCCAGTGCGGCGGCGACGTCGATCTCCGCCAAGGCGCGGGCCGCGGTCCCGATGGCGGGCGCGGCGTCGATGACGGCTTTGCGGAGGGTCTCGAAGATCCGTTTCTCCGTCTCCAGCGCGCGCCCGCCTGCATTGAGGATGCGCGTCTCCAGTTCGGAAAGCTCCGTCGTGGTGAAACGGACGGCGCTGGCCGTCGTCTGGCGGTGGATGAAGCGGTTCGCTTCGGGGCCCGCGCGCAGGCGTTCGGCATGGGCCGCGGTGGTCTCGATGAAGTAGCCGAGGACGTTGTTGTGCTTGATCTTGAGGGAGGCGATGCCGGTTGCCTCGGCATACTCCGCCTGCATCCCGGCGATCACGCCACGGCCCTCGTCCCGAAGGGTGCGGGCCTCGTCGAGGTCCGCGTCATAGCCGGGCGCGATCATGCCGCCGTCCCGTGCGAGGAGGGGAGGCTCGGCGACAAGGGCCGCATCCAGAAGGTCGATCAGCTCGCCATGGCCGCGCAGAGCGCCGGCCTGCTCCTTCAGAAGCTCGGGCGCGTCTTCGAGACGTGGCGACAAAGCTTCGCCTTGTGTCAGGCCCGCACGGATCGCGGCGAGGTCCCGTGGGCCGCCACGGTCGAGCGCGAGCCGCGACAGGGCCCGGTCCATGTCCGGCACCTTTCCAAGAGCGCCCCGCAGCTTTTCCGCCCGCCCGGTGTCCTCGCAGAGCCAGCTTACCGCGTCTAGCCGCGCCGCGATGGTCGCCACGGTGCGGGACGGCGCGGAGATCCGGCGTTCCAGAAGTCGGGCGCCCGGCGCCGTGAGCGTCCGGTCGATCGTCGCCAGAAGAGAGCCGTCCCGACGCCCGTCAGGGCCGCGCACGAGTTCGAGGTTCCGCCGGGTGGCCGCGTCGATCTGCATCGTCTGCGCGCCCGATTCACGAAGCGGAGCTCGAAGGAGCGGAAGCCTGCCGCGTTGGGTGATTTCGAGATAGGAGACGACGGCCCCGAGCGCTCCCAGTTCCGCCCGCCCGAATGTCCCGAACGCGGCCAGGTCGCCGACCTTGTAGAGCGCCTTCAGCCGCGCCTCAGCGCCCGAGCTGTCGAAGGCAGACCGGGCGATCGGGGTCAGGGCGGCGCCGCTGTCCTCCACGATCTCGGCCAGTTCAGCACCGGCGCCGTCCACGACCAGGACCTCGCGTGGCCCGAGCCGGGCGAGTTCGGGACCGAGCCGCACGGCGGGGCAGGGGGCGACGCGGATCTCGCCCGTCGAGATATCCGCCCAGGCGAGCGCGCCCTCCCCACGGATCTCCGTCCAGGCGGCGAGGAAATTGTGCCTCCGTGCCTCTAGAAGCGTGTCCTCGGTCAGGGTACCGGGGGTCACGAGACGAACGACGTCACGCTTCACCACCGACTTGGACCCGCGTTTCTTCGCCTCCGCGGGATCTTCCATCTGCTCGCAGACGGCCACGCGGAACCCCTTGCGGATCAGCGTGAGAAGGTAGCTCTCCGCGGAATGGGCGGGCACGCCGCACATCTCGATGTCGCGGCCGTCATGCTTGCCCCGCTTGGTGAGCGCGATGTCGAGTGCGGACGCGGCGGCGATCGCGTCCTCGAAGAACATCTCGTAGAAGTCGCCCATCCGGTAGAACAGCAGGGTCCCGGGATTGGCGGCCTTCAGGTCGAGATACTGGGCCATCATCGGCGTGATTTGCGCGGTCATCTCGCCTCCATTGCAGCGAGGCGCACCTTACCGCGTCCCGGCTTCCGGTTTGAAGGCACCACACGCGATTTCTGCGTATCCCGGCGCGAGATAAGTGCCTTCCCCGACGGCCGATCTGCGGTATGACGGTGGTCCTGAGCACCGATGGGAGGAGCCGGTAAGCCAATGTCGAAATCGAGGATCACGCGCGAAGAGGCACTGACGTTTCACCTCGAGCCTGTACCCGGCAAGCTCGAAATCAGCTCCACGGTGCCGATGACCACGCAGCGGGACCTTTCGCTGGCCTATTCTCCGGGTGTCGCCGTGCCGTGCGAGGAGATCGCGGCGAACCCCGAGACCGCCTACGACTACACGGCCAAGGGCAACCTCGTCGCCGTCATCTCGAACGGGACGGCCGTTCTCGGCCTCGGAAACCTCGGCGCCCTCGCCTCGAAGCCGGTGATGGAAGGCAAGGCCGTCCTCTTCAAACGCTTCGCCGACGTGAACTCCATCGACCTGGAGCTCGACACGGAGGATCCGGAGGCGTTCATCGCGGCGGTGAAGCTGATGGGGCCCTCCTTCGGCGGCATCAATCTCGAGGACATCAAGGCGCCCGAGTGCTTCATCATCGAGCAGCGCCTCAAGGAAGAGATGGACATCCCCGTCTTCCATGACGACCAGCATGGCACCGCCGTGATCTGTGCGGCCGGTCTCATCAACGCGCTGCACCTCACCGGCAAGAAGCTGGAGGAGTGTCGCATCGTCCTCAACGGTGCGGGTGCGGCGGGGATCGCCTGCCTCGAACTGATCAAGGCAATGGGTGCGAAGCACGACAACTGCATCATGTGCGACACGAAGGGCGTCATCTACCAGGGACGCACCGAGGGCATGAACCAGTGGAAGAGCGCCCATGCCGCGCGGACCGACCTGCGCACCCTCGAAGAGGCAATGGACGGGGCGGACGTGTTTCTCGGGGTGTCCGTCAAAGGTGCGGTGACACAGAAAATGGTCGCCAGCATGGCCGAGAACCCGGTGATCTTCGCGATGGCGAACCCCGATCCCGAAATCACCACCGAGGACGCGCACGAGGTCCGGCCCGACGCGATCGTCGCGACCGGCCGCTCGGATTATCCCAACCAGGTCAACAACGTCCTCGGGTTTCCCTACCTCTTCCGCGGGGCGCTCGACATCAACGCGACGGCGATCAACGACGAGATGAAGATCGCCTGCGCCGAGGCCCTGGCGGAACTCGCGCGTGAGGACGTCCCCGACGAGGTTGCCATCGCCTACGGGCGCAAGCTCTCCTTCGGTCGCGATTACATCATTCCGACGCCGTTCGATCCGCGTCTCATCTGGCGCGTGCCACCGGCGGTCGCGGAAGCGGGCATGGCAACCCGTGTCGCCCGCCGCCCCATCGTCGACATGGACGGCTATCGCCACACGCTGCAGGCCCGCATGGATCCGACCGCCTCGGTCCTGTCCTCCATCGCGGCACGGGCGCGCGCGGCGCAGGCGCGGATGATCTTCGCTGAGGGAGACGATCCTCGGGTGCTGCGCGCCGCGATCGCCTACCAGCGCGCCGGTCTCGGCAAGGCGCTGGTCGTCGGGCGCGAGTCTGATGTTCGGGAAAAGCTGGAGACGGCGGGCCTCGGCGAAGCCGTCCGTGAGCTGGAGGTGGTGAATGCCGCCAACACCCGGCATCTCGATACCTACAAGTCCTTCCTCTACGAGCGGCTTCAGCGGCAGGGCTACGATGCGCAGGACGTCCACCGCCTCGCCGCGCGGGACCGGCACGTCTTCTCGGCTCTGATGCTGGCCCATGGTCATGGCGACGGCCTCGTGACGGGCGCCACCCGCAAGTCGGCCCACGCGCTCCGGCAGATCTCGATGGTGTACGACACGACGACGGCGGCCGGCGTCGCCGGCGTGACGGCGGTTCTTCATCGCGGCCGCATCGTGCTGATCTCGGATACCCTCGTTGCCGAATGGCCGGATGAGAAGGATCTCGCGATCATAGCGCAGCGCGCCGCGGAGGTCGCGCGCGGGCTAGGTCTCGAGCCGCGCGTCGCGTTCGTCAGCTTCTCGACCTTCGGCTATCCCGTCTCGGAGCGGGCCGAGAAGATGACGCTGGCCTCGAAAGTGCTCGACGCGAAGGGCGTCGATTTCGAGTACGAGGGCGAGATGACCGTGGACGTCGCGCTGAACCCCGAGCAGATGCGCGCCTATCCCTTCAGCCGGCTGACCGGGCCTGCGAACGTCCTCGTCGTGCCTGCGCGGCACTCCGCGTCCATCTCGGTCAAGCTGATGCAGGAGATGGCCGGGGCGACCGTGGTGGGCCCGATCCTCGCGGGGCTCGATGCGTCGATCCAGATCTGCTCGACCGGCTCCACCGTCAACGACATCTACAACATGGCTGCCATCGCGGCCTGCAAGATCGGTGTTGCCCGGTAGTCGTCATGCAGAAAGGCCCGCGCCGGATGGTCCGGTGCGGGCCTTTCAGTCAGGCGGGACGGGCGGTCAGGACGCGCCCTTGATGAAGGGATTGTCCGCGCCCCAGATCTGCCGGAGGCGCGCGTCGCGGCCGCAGCCCTCGCGATATCGCTCGTAGGCCACCGATTTCGGAACGGCGAGCCCGACCGACGTCACCGGAAGACGATCGTCGGACTTGTAGTAATCCTGATGGTAGTCCTCCGCCTCGTAGAACGCGGCTTCATCGAGGACCGGCGTCACGATGTCCTTGCCAAGTTCCTGCTCCGCCGCGGCGATCTGCTCCTCGGCGATGCGGCGCTCTTCCTCGTTCCCAACGAAGATGGCAGTGGTGTAGCTCTCACCCCTGTCACAGAACTGACCGCCCGCATCGAGCGGATCGACGGACCGCAGGAACAGATTGATGAGCGTGGCATAATCGATTTGCGCTGGGTCATAGACGATCCGCGCTGCCTCCCGGTGTCCGGTGCCGCCGCGGACCACCTGCTTGTAGGTCGGGTTCTCCACCGTGCCGCCGGAATAGCCGGAAACGACTTCGCTCACGCCCTGAACCTTCTCGAAGTCCGCCTCGACGCACCAGAAGCATCCCCCGGCGACGACGGCGGTCTCGGTCTGCTGCGCGAGCGCAGGACCGGCGAAGCCAGACAGCGCGGCAAAGGCGGCGGCCGCGATTTGCGGTTTGAAGGTCATACTGTATCTCCCCTTTGTTCCTTACCTCGAAAGATGCGGCCCGGGCCTCCTTACGGCAACAAGTGCGATCCCTAACTCACGCAAGGGTGACGATCACGAAAGAGTTGGAGGCGCAGGCGCAACTCTCTTGCCCGGCTCTGCGTATCTAAGGGGAAGCCGCTGGCGAGGAACGCCGGGGGTCGACATACAGACTAGGAGACGATCAATGATGATGCGCCTTACGACCATCACCGCAATCGCCACCCTCACCGCGGGCGCCGCGTTCGCCCAGGACGACATGACCCCCTCCATCACCGCGTCCGACCAGCCGCTCGAAAACGGCGTCGTGAGCGCGGAGAGCATCACCGCCGCCGAGAATGGCTGGCTCGTCGTGCACCGCACCGATTCCGAGATGGCACCCGGTCCCGTGGTCGGTCACGCGCCGATCCGCATGGGCACGACCGAGGATGTTGCCGCGATCCTCACCGAAGACGTTGCAGCGGGCGACATGCTGATGCTCATGGTCCACTCCGAGGCCGGCGGCAACGAGACGGGTATCTTCGAATACACCCTCGGCGCGGAAGAGGACGGCCCGATCCGCGTGGATGGCGACCTTGTCACCACCGTGATCACGGCCGAGTAAATGCTCCAGTGAGCACCTGCGCCACGCGTGGCGCAGCGATGGGGCGGTTCCTCTCGGGCGACCGCCCCTTTTCACATCGTCAGCCTTTCAGCCGGCGGTCCCGCGCGGCGAGAAGCTTGAGGCGCAGGGCGTTGAGCTGGATGAAGCCCGCCGCGTCCTTCTGGTCGTAGGCGCCTGCATCGTCTTCGAAGGTGACGTGCGCCTCGGAGTAGAGGCTGTGGTCGGACCAGCGACCCACCGTGTGCGCGGATCCCTTGTAGAGCTTGAGACGCACCGTGCCGGTGACGTGACGCTGGGAGCGGTCGATGGCGGCCTGCAGCATCTCGCGTTCGGGCGAGAACCAGAACCCGTTGTAGATCAGTTCGGCGTAGCGCGGCATCAGCTCGTCCTTGAGGTGCGCCTCGCCGCGGTCGAGCGTGATCTGCTCGATGCCGCGATGCGCCTCCAGAAGGAGCGTGCCGCCGGGCGTTTCGTAGATCCCGCGGGATTTCATGCCGACGAAACGGCCTTCCACGAGGTCCAGCCGGCCGCATCCGTGCTTGCCGCCCAGCTCGTTGAGCTTCGTGAGGATCTCGGCGGGGGACATGCGCTGCCCGTCGATCGAGACTGCGTCGCCCTGTTCGAAGCCGATCTCGACATATTGCGGCTCGTTCGGTGCATCCTCGGGATGGGTCGTGCGCTGGTAGACGTAATCCGGCGCATCCACAGCCGGATCTTCCAGCACGACGCCTTCGGAAGAGGTGTGCAGAAGGTTCGCATCGACGCTGAACGGCGCCTCGCCACGCTTGTTCTTCGCGATCGGGATCTGGTGGGCTTCGGCGAACTCGATGAGCTTCGTGCGGCTCGACAGGTCCCATTCCCGCCAGGGCGCGATCACCTTGATATCGGGGTTGAGCGCATAGGCGGACAGCTCGAAGCGGACCTGATCGTTGCCCTTGCCCGTCGCACCGTGGGCGACGGCATCGGCGCCGGTTTCCTCCGCAATCTCCACGAGGCGCTTGGAGATCAGCGGCCGCGCGATGGAGGTGCCGAGCAGGTAGAGCCCTTCATAGACGGCATTGGCGCGGAACATCGGAAAGACGAAGTCGCGTACGAATTCCTCGCGCACGTCCTCGATGAAGATGTTCTCGGGCTTGATGCCGAGCAGTTCGGCCTTCTGACGGGCGGGATCCAGTTCCTCGCCCTGTCCGAGGTCGGCGGTGAAGGTCACGACCTCGCAGCCATACTCGGTTTGCAGCCATTTCAGGATGATCGAGGTATCCAGGCCGCCCGAATAGGCGAGAACGACTTTCTTCGGCGCGGTCATCTTCGGCTTCCTCTTTCCTCGTGGCATCCAGCGGCCGCGGTGTAATGCCGCCTATAGGGCGCGGCAAGGCGGTTTCGGGCGGGCCCGGGCGGTGCTAACGGGGTTTGCATGGACGATTTCATTCAAGGTGCGCAGGCCGCAGAGGCCGCGATGCGGGAACTCTTTCCCCCCACGCCTCTCTTGCGCAACGATTATCTGTCGGACCGGTTCGGCGGTGAGATCCTGCTGAAGCGCGAGGACCTGACCCCGGTGCGCTCCTACAAGCTGCGCGGAGCCTTCAACGCCATGCGCAAGGTGCGGCAGGCCGATCCGGGGCAGGACCTGTTCGTATGCGCCTCCGCCGGGAACCACGCGCAGGGCGTCGCGTATGCCTGCCGGCATTTCGGCGTGCGTGCGGTCATCTTCATGCCGGTGACCACGCCGCGCCAGAAGGTCGACAAGACTGTGACGCTCGGAGGCGATCACGTCGAAGTCCGAATGACGGGGGACTATTTCGACGACACGCTGGACGAGGCGCAGGAGTGGTGCGCGGCGGAGGGCGGGCATTTCCTCTCCCCCTTCGACGATCCGGACGTGATCGAGGGTCAGGCCAGCGTCGCGGCCGAGATCCTGAGCCAAATCGAACGCCCTGACGGGCTGATCCTCCCGGTTGGCGGCGGCGGCCTGTCCGCGGGCATCACCCGCTACCTTCGGTCCGAAGCCCCGGGAATCGACATCCGTTACGTCGAACCTGCGGGTGCGGCGAGTCTTGCGGCCGCCGTGAAGGGCGGCGCGCCCGAGACGTTGAGCCAAGTGGACAGCTTCGTGGACGGCGCCGCGGTCGCCCGCATCGGCGCGCGGCCGTTCGAGGTCCTGTCATCGGTGCGGCCCGATCAGGTCCTGCAGGTGCCCGAGAACCGGCTCTGCATCACGATCTCGGAGCTACTCAACGCCGAGGGGATCGTTCTCGAGCCTGCGGGCGCCCTGTCCGTCGATGCGCTTCGTGATCTCGGCGACTGGGTGCGTGGGCGGCGGATCGTCTGCGTGACGTCCGGCGGCAATTTCGATTTCGAACGCCTTCCCGAAGTGAAGGAACGGGCGCAGCGCTACGCGGGCCTCAAGAAGTACCTGATCCTGCGGATGCCGCAGCGCCCCGGCGCGCTCAGGGACTTCCTCGACCTGCTCGGCCCGGAGGATGACATCGCCCGCTTCGAGTATCTCAAGAAGTCCAACCGCAACTTCGGCTCCGTTCTTCTCGGTATCGAAACCACCGATCCCGTCAATTTCGACCGCTTCTTCGAGCGGCTCGCCGGCAACGGTCTCGTCTGGCGGGACATCACGAATGACGACACGATGGTCCAGTTCATCATCTGAGTGCGCGCCGGGCCCCCTGATCAGGCGGCGGATCTGCCCAGCAACCCCTCCCGCAGGGCTTGCCGCGCGGTATCGAGCGCGGCGAGGCAGGGCATCACGTGGCGCCGCGCCGAACTGCATTGTTCGTACGCGTCCCGCTCCCCGGCCGTGGACAACTCGATCACCTCGGTCAGGCCGAGGTTGAGCGCGGACCCCTTCATGGCGTGGAACGCGAAGGCGAGATCCTCGTCCGGCGCCGTTTCCAGCCGGAAGGCGCGGGTGTCCAGATCCGCGAAGATATCCGGCAGGAGGCGGTCGAACAGGTCCTGCCCCACGTCCCTGCGCAGGTCCGAAATACGTTTCCAGTTGATCATCCGCAGTCCCCGTTCAGCGGCCCCCCACAGGTCGGTGAAGATCGCGCCGAGGTATGAACGAACGGTGTCCGCCTGAGCTGGGATGTTGAGCATTTTACCCTTCATCCGCGATTAAGATGGATGTGGAAGGACTTGGTCCATCGAAAGGATCGGGTCGTGCAACCTTCCATTGAGATTCGGGCCGATGCGCCTGCCCTCGGGGTGTCTTCCCCCGCCTGCGTCCTCGTGGTGGACGACGATCCGATCCAGCGCCGGATCCTGTCCTCCATGCTGACGCGATGGGGCTACGAAGTGCGGGAGGCCGGCAGCGGCGAGGCGGCGCTCGAGCTTTGCGATGCCAAGGCGCCGGACATCGTCGTGAGCGACTGGATGATGCCGGGGATGGATGGCACCGAGCTCTGCCGCCGGTTCCGCGCCCGCGAAGGGGTGTCCTACGGGTACTTCGTGCTCCTGACCTCGAAGACCGAAACGCTCGACGTCGCG
Organism: Tropicimonas omnivorans; assembly: GCF_031846565.1. Taxonomy (NCBI): domain Bacteria; kingdom Pseudomonadati; phylum Pseudomonadota; class Alphaproteobacteria; order Rhodobacterales; family Roseobacteraceae; genus Tropicimonas; species Tropicimonas omnivorans. Next base: position 459,539 of record NZ_JAVRHL010000001.1, read on the forward strand.
GAGGGCCTCGATGCCGGGGCGGACGATTTCCTGTTGAAACCGGTGGAGGCGACGGAACTCCGAGCGCGCCTCAATGCCGGGCACCGGATCCTGGAGATGGAGCGGGAGCTGACGCGGAAGAACGCCCAGCTCGAAAGGACGCTGGCCGAGTTTCAGGCACTGAACAAGGCTCTCGATGACGACCTGATCGAGGCGAAGCGGCTTCAGCAATCGCTGGTGACGGAGCGGTACAGGGAGTTCGGGACCTCCACGGTCTCGCTCCTTCTGCGGCCGAGCGGGCATGTCGGGGGCGATCTCGTCGGCGTGTTTCCCACCGGCCCCGGCTGCATCGGGCTCTTCGCGATCGACGTGGCCGGGCACGGCGTGACTTCGGCGCTCATGACGGCGCGCCTGGCGGGGTATCTTTCCGAAACGGCCACCGATCATAACATCGCGATGCTGCAGGACGAGAATGGCCGTCTGAAGGGTCGCCCGCCGGGGGAGGTGGCCACGCTTCTCAATTCGATCGTGCTGAGGGATCTGCAGACAGAGATCTACTTCACCTTCCTCTACGCGGAAATCGAACGGGCGAGCGGCGCGCTCCGCTTCGTGCAGGCCGGGCATCCGCATCCGGCGATCCTGCGCGCCGGCGGCGAGATCGAGTTCATCGGCGATGGCGGCATTCCGGTCGGCCTCCTGCCGGACGCGGACTTCTCCGAGAGTTCCGCGCACCTCGAGCCGGGCGACCGGCTTCTGCTGATGTCAGACGGAATGACGGAGCGGGAGGACGCATCCGGCATGCCGCTCGAGGAGGAGGGCATCGCCGGGCTGATCAGGCGCAACGCGGCGCTGACAGGGACGTCCTTTCTGGAGGCGCTCTACCGGGATCTGTCCGAGATCGGAAAGGGCGACTTTGCCGATGACGTCTCCGCGGTCCTCTTCGAGTTCGGCGGGCCGGACGAGGGGCCGTGATCCTCAGCCCGCCAGCCCCGCCGTCCTCAGGTGCCGGGCGAGGAAGCTGCGGTCCCCGGGATCGTCGAGCGCATCCAAGGCATCGCGCAGCGGCAGCCAGAGCGGTGCATGGTCTGGCTCCGTCGGCGGGCCGAGGCGCCGGCCGGGACGCGCGACATAGACGTGGCAGAGCTTCTCGGCGTTGAACCCGTAATCGGGCATCCAGACGAACCGGCGAAAGGCTCCCAGACGTCTGGGGCCGGACAGCGACCAGCCGGTTTCCTCGAACACCTCGCGGTGCAGCGCGTGCAGGGGGGACTCGCCCGGATCGATCCCGCCACCGGGCAACTGGATCTCATCCGTCGCGGTCAGGAGGACCTCCCGACCCCGCACCAGAACCGCGTAGGCGCCGGGGCGCAGGCGGTACGCCGTGCCACGCACGGGCGGCTTGCCGTATCTCGGGATCATCGCGCCCCCTTTCGCCCGAACGTTGCGGGCCCTACATGGACTGCGATATGCCACCCCCCGGCAAGCAGGAAAACCCATGACCATCGGCTCGCAAATCGCGTGGGACGATACCGTTCTGCCCTTTCAACTCGACCGCTCGGATATCCGTGGGCGCGTCGCACGGCTGGACGGTACGCTCGACCAAGTCCTGTCCAAGCATGATTACCCGCCCGCCGTGGAGGCGCTCGTCGCCGAGATGGCGCTCCTGACGGCGCTGATCGGCCAGACGATCAAGCTGCGCTGGAAGCTCTCCCTCCAGGTTCGGGGCGACGGGCCGGTGCGTCTCATCGCGACGGATTACTATGGCCCGACCGAAAGCGGACAAGCCGCCCGGATCCGCGCCTATGCCTCCTATGACAAGGAGGCGGATCTGTCCGGCGAGCCGTTCGACCTCGTGGGCAAGGGCTATTTCGCGATCCTAATCGACCAGGGTCAGGGCATGACGCCGTACCAGGGCATCACTCCGCTCGCCGGCGATTCGCTGAAAGCCTGCGCGGAGACTTACTTCGCCCAGTCCGAGCAGCTTCCGACCCGGTTCGAGCTCACCTTCGGCCGCTCCCGCGTCCCGGGGCAGGGGGAAGCGTGGCGAGCCGGCGGCGTGATGCTCCAGCACATGCCGAAGGCCAGCCCCCATGTCACCGGCGAAGGCGGCAGCGGCGACGAGGGCCTGCTGTCCGCCTCGGACATCGTGGACGGCGAGGAGGGCGAGAACTGGACCCGCGCCAACATGCTTCTCGACACGGTCGAGGCGATCGAGCTCGTCGGGCCGCAGGTTCAGCCGACGGATCTTCTGGTCCGGCTGTTTCACGAAGAGAGCCCACGCGTCTATGACGGTCAGCCTGTCACCTTCGGCTGCACCTGCTCGAAGGAACGGGTCCGCACGTCCCTGTCCATCTACTCCGCCAAGGACATCGCGACGATGACCACGGAGGAGGGGATCGTGACTGCGGATTGTCAGTTCTGCGGCGCGCATTACGAACTCGACCCCAGGACGCTCGGCTTCGAGGCCGAGGAGGCGCCCGATGACGGCGAGGGCGCCTGAGACTACGGATCCGCTGCGGGCCGCGCTTTCGCGGCCCGGGCGCCCGTCCTCCGACTACGATCTGAACTCGGATGCCATGCGTCCGGCTGCGCAGAGTGTGCGGCCCGCCGGCGTCCTGATCGCGGTGGAGGGCCCCCCGGGGGCGGAGCGCGTCTGGCTCACGGCGCGCTCGCCGATGCTGAGGCATCATCCGGGGCAGATCGCCTTTCCGGGCGGCAAGGTCGATCCCGGCGATGACGGGCCGGTCGCGGCGGCCCTGCGCGAGGCGCGCGAGGAGATCGGATTGCCGCAGGACGCGGTCGAGATCGTCGGCACCATGCCCGAGCATCTCACCGTGACGGGGTTCTCGATCACGCCCGTTCTTGGCCGGGTCCGCCGGAGTTTCGTGCCGCGGGCCGAACCGGGGGAGGTGGCCGAGATCTTCACCGTTCCGCTCGCCCACCTTGCCGATCCCGCGCGCTACCGGGTGGAGTGCCGGGCGTGGCAGGGGAAATGGCGGCATTATTACGTGGTGCCGTTCGGGCCCTACTACGTCTGGGGTGCGACGGCGCGGATCTGCCGGGCGCTGGCTGACAGGATGACGCCGTGAGCCCGCGCCTAGATGCGGAATGGCTGTCGGACCCGGCCCTCCTTGCGGTCACGGGGGCGCTCGAGGCGGCGGGGCACCGCGCGCTCCTCGTCGGCGGCTGCGTCAGGGATGCTCTGATCGGGCGGCGCGGCGGGGACGTGGACATCGCGACCGATGCGCGGCCCGAAGAGACAGTGCACGCCCTGGAGGCGGCCGGGCTGAAGGCCGTGCCGACGGGATTCGAGCACGGCACCGTGACGGCCGTTGCCGAGGGGCGCGGCTTCGAGATCACCACCTTCCGGCGCGATGTCGAGACGGACGGGCGGCATGCCCGGGTCACTTTTTCCGATGACCCGGCGGACGACGCGGCGCGCCGGGATTTCACCATGAATGCGCTTTATGCCACCCCCGGGGGCGACGTGCTTGATCCGCTCGGAACGGGGCTGGGTGATCTGGCGGCCCGGCATGTGCGGTTCGTCGGGGTCGCGGCCGAGCGCGCGCGGGAGGATTACCTGCGCATCCTGCGCTTTTTCCGGTTTCATGCATGGTACGCGGATCCCGCCGGCGGGATAAATGCCGACGCGCTCGATGCCTGCGCGCGCCATGCCGAGGGGCTGGAGGGCATATCCCGCGAGAGGATCGGCTCGGAATTCATGCGTCTCCTCGCCGCGCCGGATCCGGGTCCCGCGGTCGCCGCCATGGCCGGGTGCGGCGTTCTCGGGCGGATCCTGCCCGGCGCGGATCCCGAAGCGTTGCCGCGGCTCGTTCACCTCGGGGAGTGCGATCCGATCGTACGTCTTGCCTCCCTCGGCGGGGAGGACGTGGCCGATCGGCTCAGGCTGTCCAAGGCGGAGAGCAGACGGCTCCGGGCGATAACGGATGCCGCGCGGGAGGAGGAGCGCCCGGCGGTGCTGGGCTATCGTCTCGGCGCCGCAGACGGACTGCCCGCCCTCCGGCTCCGCGCGGCCCTGATCGGCACGCACCCGGCGCCGGGCAGCGAGGCGGCGGTGAGCGAAGGTGCGGCGGCCCGGTTTCCCGTCACCGCGCGGGACCTGATGCCGGCCTGGGAGGGCCGCGCCCTGGGTGAGCGGATCGCCGAGCTGGAACAGAGATGGATCGACAGCGGCTTCGCCCTCTCCCGCGAGGCTCTGCTTGCATCGGGGGAAGGTTAGGCGCCATGTCCCCCCGGCGGGCGCGCGCTACATCAGCGGCTCTCCGCAAGACACTCCCAGCCACGAGACGTGTTCGCCGTGTTCCGCTACTTCGAGACCCTGATCGACCCGTATCAGCCCTCCGATGAGGCCGATACGCCACCGAAGCGGCTCTGGCCGTTCCTGAAGGGCTATACCCGGCCCTTCAACGGCATCATGGCGGTGGCGACGATCCTGTCCGTGCTCGTGGCGGTCATCGAGGTCGGCCTGATCTGGTACATGGGGCGGCTGGTCGACATGCTGGGCGGCACGGACCCGGGAGAGGCCTGGGCGGAGCACGGGGCCGAACTGGTTCTCGTCGCGCTCGGTATCCTGACGGTGCGGCCGCTCATACAGGGCGTCGGCGTCGCGGTCCTGAACAACACGCTCCTGCCGAACCTGACCGCGCTCATCCGCTGGCGCGCGCACAAGCACGTCCTGCGCCAGTCGGTCGGCTGGTTCGAGAACGATTTCGCGGGGCGCATCGCCAACCGGATCATGCAGACGCCGCCCGCTGCCGGCGAGGCGGTCTTCCAGGTGTTCGACGCGCTGACCTATTCCGTCAGCTACCTCATCGGCGCGGCCGTCCTCTTGTCGGGCTCCGACCCCAGGCTCGTCCTGCCCCTGCTGATCTGGTTCGCGCTCTATTCGCTTCTCGTGACGTGGACGATCAGGCGCGTCGGTCCGGCCTCAAAGGCGGCGAGCGATGCGCGGAGCCATCTGACGGGGCGCATCGTGGACAGCTACACGAACATCCACTCGGTGAAGATGTTCGCCCATCACGAGACCGAGCTCAGCTATGCCAAGGATGCGATAGAGACCTCGCGGCGCACCTTCATGACGGAGATGCGGATCTTCACGATCATGGACCTGTCCCTGACCGTGCTGAACGGCCTCCTGATCGTCGGCGTGGTGGGCTGGGCGCTTCTTCTCTGGACCGGCGGGACGGCGACGGTGGGCGTGGTCGCGGCAGCGACGGCGCTGACGCTCCGGCTGAACTCGATGACGGGCTGGATCATGTGGGCCCTGTCCTCCTTCTTCCGCGAGCTCGGCGTCGTGTCCGAAGGGATGGAGACCATCGCGCAACCGGTGGGGCTGACGGATCGCCGCGATGCCGCTCCGCTGGCGCCCGGATTTGGCAGGATCGCGTTCGAAGGGGTCTCTCATCACTACGGACGGGGGCAGGGCGGGCTCGATCACCTGACGCTCAGGATCGCGGCGGGCGAGAAGGTCGGCCTCGTGGGACGGTCGGGGACGGGCAAATCGACTCTCGTGAAGCTGCTCCTGCGGTTCTACGACACCGAGGACGGCCGCATCGAGATCGACGGGCAAGACATCTCCGGCGTGACGCAGGACTCCCTTCGGCGCGCCATCGGAATGGTGCAACAGGACAGCTCGCTGCTGCATCGCTCCATCCGCGAGAACATCCTCTATGGCCGCCCCGATGCGACCGAGGCGGAGATGCGCGCCGCAGCGGCCCGCGCCTCCGCGGACGGGTTCATCCCGGAGCTGTCGGACAGCGACGGGCGCACGGGGTATGACGCGCATGTCGGCGAGCGGGGCGTGAAGCTCTCCGGCGGCCAGCGGCAGAGGATCGCCCTGGCGCGGGTGATCCTGAAGAACGCACCGATCCTCGTGCTCGACGAGGCGACCAGCGCGCTCGACTCCGAGGCCGAGGCAGAGATACAGGACGCGCTCTATGGCGTCATGAAGGGCAAGACGGTGATCGCCGTGGCGCACCGGCTCTCCACCATCGCCCACATGGACCGGATCGTCGTCCTCGAGGACGGACGCATCGCCGAGGAAGGGACCCATGCCGAGCTTCTCGCGCGGGATGGTCTCTACGCAGGCTTCTGGCGCAGGCAATCCGGGGGCTTCATCGGAACGGACGACGATCCCGAGACGAACGGACAGGCGACATGACACCTCTTGCCGATCTCATCCGGCCTTTCACCCCGGCCGATGGCGGCCCGCCCCGCTCGCTGATCGCGTTCATGCGCTGGGCGCTGAGGGGGTCGATGGGCGTGATCGCCCTTGCAGGTCTCGTCTCGGCGCTCGTCGGCACGATGGAGGTCGTCAGCGCGGCCGTGCTCGGCTGGCTCATAGACGGCGCGCTCGCATCGGGACCGGACGCGGTCTTCTCGGAGCAACTGGGCCTCATCGTCTTCGCCGCGCTCTTCTTCGTCCTTCTGCGCCCGATCGCCTTCGGCGCCTCGGCCGCGGCGAACGCCATCGTCATCCAGCCCAACGTCTTCCCGCTCGTCCTGTCCCGCATCAACCGCTACACGCTCGGCCAGTCCGTCACCTATTTCGACAATGATTTCGCCGGCCGCATCGCCCAGAAGCAGATGCAGACGGCGCGCGCGGCGACCGAAGTGGTGAGCGAGATCGTCAACACGATCCTCTTCGCGCTCGCCTCCATCATCGGTGCGGGGGTGCTCCTCCTCGGGATCGACTGGCGGGTGGCCCTGTCCCTGATCGTCTGGCTTGGCGCCTATTTCGCGCTCATCGGCTGGTTCATGCCGCGTATTCGCCTGCGCTCCAAGGACCGGGCGGCGGCGCGGGCCATGGTCTCGGGGCAGATCGTGGACACGATCACCAACATCAAGACCGTGAAGCTCTTCGGTCATTCGGAGCACGAGGACGGCGCCGCGCTCGAGACGATGGAGCGCTACCGCACCGACGCGATCTCCTTCGGTCGCCTGTCCTCGGCATTCCGCCTGTGTCTGATGACGGTGGCGGGGTTCCTGCCGGTCCTTCTCATCGGCGGCACGCTCTGGCTCTGGTCCCTCGGCGGGGCGAGCGCGGGGGACATCGCGGCCACCGGGGCCATCGCCATCCGCATCGCGCAGATGACGGGCTGGGTGTCCTTCACGCTGATGGGGATCTACGCCAATGTCGGCGAGGTCGAGGACGGGATCCGCACCCTGACCCCGCCCCACGCACTGACCGACAAGCCGGATGCCAAGCCGCTTCCCCAGGTGCGCGGCCTTGTCGAGTTCGACGACGTCACCTTCACCTATGGCCGCGGGCCGGGCGCGGGCGGTGGCTTGCGGAATATCTCGCTGACATTGCACGAGGGGGAGAAGGTCGGCCTCGTCGGGGCGTCCGGTGCCGGCAAATCGACCCTCGTGTCGCTGCTCCTGCGGCTCTACGACACCGAACACGGCGCGATCCGCATCGACGGACACGACGTGCGGGACATCACGCAGGAGAGCCTGCGCAAGCAGATCTCGATGGTCACGCAGGAGACCGCCATGTTCAACCGGTCCGCGCGGGACAACCTGCTCTACGGCAGGCCCGGCGCTGGCGAGGAGAGCATGGTCGAGGCGGCGGACCAGGCCGAGGCCCATGCTTTCATCGGTGATCTGAGGGACTTCAAGGGACGCTCCGGGTACGAGGCGCATCTCGGCGAGCGGGGCGTGCGGCTCTCCGGCGGGCAACGCCAGCGGATCGCGCTCGCCCGCGCCATCCTGAAGGACGCGCCGATCCTCGTTCTGGACGAAGCGACGAGCGCGCTCGACAGCGAGGTGGAGGCGCAGATCCAGACGGCGCTGGAGAGGGTAATGGAGCACAAGACGGTTCTCGCCATCGCCCACCGTCTGTCCACCATCGCGCATATGGACCGGATCGTCGTCATGGAGGAGGGCCGGATCGTGGAACAGGGCACGCATACGGAGCTGCTTCGCCTCGGCGGGGTCTATGCCGGTTTCTGGGAAAAGCAGTCGGGCGGTTTCCTCGGACTGGACGCAGCGGAGTAAGGCAATGTCGGATCGGATCACTGCCCAGATCGAGCGGCTGGGACATCTCGGCGACGGCATCGCGCCCGGACCGTACTTTGCGCCGCGGATGCTCCCGGGGGAGGTCGTCTCCGCAGTGCCGGAGGGCTCCCGCCTGACGCAGCTGCGGATCGAGACACCCTCGGCCGACCGGATCGCGGCGCCCTGCCGCCACTACAAGGCCTGCGGCGGGTGCTCGCTGCAACATGCCTCGGACGCGTTCGTCGCCTCCTGGAAGGAGGAGGTTGTGCGAACGGCGCTGGCGGCGCAGGGTCTGGACGCGCCGTTCCGGGACATCCACGTGGTCCCGCCGAACAGCAGGCGCCGGGCGACGCTCTCGGGGCGCCGCCTGAAGAAGGGAGCCCTCATCGGGTTCCATGCAGCCGCAAGCGATACGGTCACCGATATTCCCGGCTGCCTGATCCTCACGCCGAAGCTCCTCGCCGCACGGGCGGTGCTGGCGGAGATCGTCCAGGCCGGGGCGTCGCGCAGCGGGGAGGTCGCCCTGACCGTGATCGATGCAGAGAACGGCATCGACCTGTCCGTCCGCGGCGGAAAGCCCCTCGATCGGGAGCTGAGGACGGACCTCGCACGGCTTGCCGGGGCCAATGGAATCGTGCGTTTCACGTGGAACGGCGAGCCCATCGCGCAGGAGGAGCCGCCGGTGGTGCGGGTGGACGGGATCGCCGTCACGCCCCCGCCCGGCGCTTTTCTGCAGGCGACCGCATCCAGCGAAGCCGCGATCCGGGCGGATGTGGCGGAGGCCCTGTCGGGAGCCGAGCGGGTGGCGGACCTCTTCGCCGGCTGCGGGACATTCGCCCTGCCGCTGGCCCGGTCCGCCGAGGTGATCGCGGTGGAAGGCGAGCGCGAGTCCATCGATGCGCTGGACGCGGCGTGGCGGAATGCGAGCGGACTGAAGAAGATCACCACCATTGCCCGGGATCTGTTTCGCCGGCCGCTTCTGCCTGATGAGCTTGCGAAGGTGGACGGGATCGTCATCGATCCGCCGCGCGCCGGCGCCGAAGCCCAGATGAGGGAAATAGCGGCGTCGAACGTTCCGGTCGTCGCTTCCGTATCCTGCAGCCCGGCCACCTTCGCGCGCGATGCGGCGATCCTCGTGGAGGCAGGCTTCCGCATCGACTGGCTGCGGGTGGTGGATCAGTTCCGCTGGTCCCCTCACGTGGAGATCGTGGCGAAGCTGTCGCGCGGCTGACCGCTCACCTGCATGTGAACTTCAACGTCGGCCCGTTTTCGGATATGTTTACCTCAAAATAACACGGGCAGTGGACAAACGAAGAATGATCTTCACGCGGCGATCGATGCTCCTTGCGGGCACCGCGGCCCTCCTCGCGGGCTGCGCAGACAAGTTCCGGACCTATAACGGGCCGGAAGTCACTCGCGTTCAGCTCTATAAATCGCAGCGGAAGCTGGTGCTCTGGCACTACGACAAGCCCCTTCGGACCTACGATGTCGGCCTCGGCTTCAGGCCCGTGGGCCACAAGGTCTACGAGGGGGACGGGCGCACGCCCGAGGGCGCCTACACCATCGACAAGCGCAATCCGAACAGCGCCTTCCATCTGTCCATCGGCATTTCCTACCCCAACGAGCGGGATGTCGAGGTGGCGCGGGCGCTCAATCGCTCTCCGGGTGGGGACATCTTCATCCATGGCGGGCCGCGCAAGGGCCGCGATCCCGAGAACGTCCGGGATTGGACGGCCGGCTGCATCGCCGTTTCCGACAAGCAGATGGAACACATCTACGCCATGGTGCGCGACGGAACCCCGATCGACATTTTCCCATGACATCGCAGGCGGTTACGTCTTGCCCGCCTTCTGCCGCATGCTGCGCATCCTGACCGGGAACGGAAAGGTCGGGCGATGCTCGGGAGCGTCGTCCTGCGTCTTGATCCAGCGCCCGTAACGCCCGGCAAGCGGAGCCGCGGCCGCGCCGTGGAGCACGATGGACATCAGCACGGTCAGGAACACGACGCGCTGGATTTCCTCGATCCCTGGCACCGCACCGCTTTCCGTCAGAAGCAGAAGGTAGAGGATGGAGGCGAGGCCGCGCGGGCCGAACCAGCCGAGGAACAGCACCGTCGCTGGCGCCATCCTCGTCCCGACGAGGGACAGCGCAACCGGCACCATCCGCAGCACCGTCAGCGACAGGATCGCGTAGAGCACGTGCCGCAGCCCTAGCGATTCGAGCTCCGGCAGCAGGACCGCCCCGAAGAGCAGGAAGACGAGCAGCGTCAGAAGCTGTCCCTCCGTCTCCCCGAAATCCTCGACACCCTCGAGCACGACGCGGGAGCGCGTCCCGACGATCAGCCCCCCGGCAAACGCCGCGATGAAGCCGTTGCCGCCCACCAGCTCGGCGGCGGTGAAGGCGATGATGGCGAGGCAGAGGGTGGAGATTCGCAGGAAGATCTCGTTCATCCACTCCCGCGCATGGGCCCGCGTGATGAGGTACGTCCCGCCGAGCCCGACACCGAGGCCGACGAGCGGGCCGAGGATGAGCTGGCCTAGGATGAAGGACGCCCAGCCCATTGCACCGATCTCGCCGCTGCCGACGCCAAGATCCTCCACCGCGCCGCCCGCGAAGGACGCGATGAAGAGAAGGGCGGGAAAGGCGATGCCGTCATTGAGCCCGCTCTCGACGTTCAGACCCTGGCGAATGCGCTGCGGCACGCGGGCATCCGACACGACGGCCTGTCCGAGGGCCGCATCGGTCGGCGCGAGGATGACGCCGATGAGCAGCGCCGGCCAGAGACCGAGGGTCGGAAAGAGGAGCATCGCGGCGCCCGTCCCGGCCGCCACGGTCAACGGAAGCCCGATCCCGAGGAGGCGAAGTGGCACGTCATGTTCGCTGCCGAGGCGGCGCAGGTCGATTCGGGCGGCATCGGTGAAGAGCGCGACCACGAGGGTGAGTTCGGCGAAGGTCTGAAGGCTGCTGCTCTGGATCTGCGGATCGATCACGCCGAGGACGCCACTGCCTGCGACGAAGCCGAAGGCGGTGAAGACCATCGGCGCCGTCACCATCCCGGCCTCGGCCCTGCGCGAGATCAGGGCGAAGGCGAGGATGCCGGCGGCGATGGCGAGAAGAGCGGTGGTGTCCACTGTTCAGGGCGCGATCAGGTGCCGGTGATCAGCGTCCACCAGATCTTGCCGTTGCGCTCCTGGAACCAGGAGAAGCCCAGGGACCGGGCCTGCGGATCCATGATGACCGAGCGCGTATCGGGTTCGGTCATCCAAGCGGACAGGGTCTGGAGCTCGGTTTCATAGGTCTCGGAGATGTTCTCGCCGATGAGCTGCCGATTGAAGCCGGCGCGGCGCACCCGATCGAGCGGGGAGGAGCCGTCGGAGCCGAAATGCCAGGGCCGGTTCTGCACGCTCATGTCACGCGAATGGGTGGCGGCGGCGGCGTTCAGCGAGGCGTCGAGCTGGAGCTGCGTCAGGCCCTGCGCCGAGCGCAGCGTGTTGACCGAATCGAGGACCCGGAACTGGATCTCCCCTGCATCCCTGGCGCTGATGTTGTAGACGCGGATGCCGTCCGGCGTGGTCGTGTCGATCGGAGCGACAGGGGTGCAAGCCGCGATAACGAGAGCGAGAATCGAGAGCGCCGGGAATAGTCGCAGCATGGATCTGTCCTGATTGGGCATCAAAATGAGACCGTGACCCCATACCCTTGCCCAACGGAACCTTCAAACAAATCCGCCGATCGTGCGACATTGGCGGTGGAATGATGCCGACGCGCCGATATTCGCGATGCGTTTACGAAGCGTTAACCCTTCGTCGTTGCCGCGTGCCCCCCTCCGCCGTACACTGCGACGTCCCCAACCAGTCAGGAGGGCTCCCATGTCAGATGAGCTTTCACACCGCCTGTCCCGGCGCGCGCTCCTTGCGGCCGGCCTTGCGACACTTGCGACCCCGGCCCTTGCCCAGAGCACGACCCCGATCGGTGGCCTCTCCCCCACCAGCCGGAACCAGTCGTCCTTCATCATGCAGGGCTGGCGGGAGCACTTCAAATCCCTGCGCGGCGGAGCGATCCTGGTCGATACCAAGTCCCGCGCCCTGCATTACTGGTCCGCCGATGGCGGGACGTACAAGCTGTATCCCAGCTCCGTCCCCCTGTCGGATGATCTGACCCGGCTGGGGCGGACATCCGTGGTTCGAAAGGTCGAGGGGCCGTCCTGGTCGCCGACACCGAACATGCGCAAACGCAATCCCGAATGGCCGGCGCACGTCCCTCCGGGGCCGGACAATCCGCTCGGCACGCATGCGCTCTACCTGTCGTGGAAGTATTACCGCATCCATGGCACGCATGACACGCGCAAGATCGGCCGGCGTTCTTCCAGCGGTTGTATCGGCCTCTACAACGAGCATATCGCAGAACTTTATTCGCTCGTGAGGCCCGGCGCCCAGGTGTTGCTAATTTGACGACATCGCCTTCGGGAGGCGGAATTTCGAGCTTTGCGCAATTGCAATGGCGAGGTCGCTCTGCAACAGATTTGGACACGAGGTACTACTTGGGTGCGCGGGCATCCTCACTGACCGTGTCCGTGCGTTAACTGGAGGTTGACATGAAAAAAGTCGCTCTCGCCGCTGCGCTCTCCGTGGCTGCAACCGGTGCGTTCGCTGGCGGTCTCGCCGAGCCGATCATGGAGCCGGAAGTCATCGTTGAGGACACCTCGTCCTCCAACGGCGGCATCATTGTTCCGATCCTGCTGCTCGTCCTGATCGCAGCCGCCGTCTCCAACTCGTAAGACACGGGTTCACGACGTAAATTACGGAAAAAGGCGGGGTATTCCCCGCCTTTTTTCACATTCAGCGTTCGCTTCGCGGCGCGAGTGGCATCCGGATCAGTCGACCCAGCCTCGCAGGTTCTCCTCGATGACGCGGGTCAGCATGTCGAGATGCGCGGCGCCTTCGTTGAGGCACGGCACGTAGGTGAAGCTCTCGCCGCCGGCATGCTCGAAGCTCTCCCGGATCTCCTCGTTGATCTCCTCCAGCGTCTCGATGCAGTCGGCCGAGAAGGCAGGCGCCATGACCGCGATGCGCTTCTTGCCCGCCTTCGCCAGACGCGCGACCTCTTCGACGGTGTAGGGCTGAAGCCACTCCTCGGGGCCGAATTTCGACTGGAACGTCGTGACCACCCGGTCCGTGTCCCACCCGAGGCGATCCCGGAGCAGGCGCGTCGTCTTCTGGCACTGGCAGTGATACGGATCGCCCTGCTTGAGGTAGCGTTCAGGCAGCCCGTGATAGGAGCAGACGAGCACGTCCGGCTGCGTCTCTCCAAGCGTCTCGAGCACCGATCCGGCCAGAGCGTCGATGTAATCGGGGCGGTCGAAATAGGGCGGAACGACGCGCGCAACCGGTTGCCAGGTTTCCTTCATCAGGGCCCGGAAGAAGGCATCGTTCGCCGTGGCGGAGGTCGCGCCGGCGTAATGCGGGTAGAGCGGGAAGAAGAGGATGCGGTGGCAGCCCGCCTCGGTCATCGCGCGGACCTTGGATTCGGTCGAGGGATTGCCGTAGCGCATGCAGTAGTCGATCATCACGTCATCGCCATGCGCCGCCTTCAGCCGCGCCTCGATGCCGGCCTTCTGCGCCTTGGTGATCGTCGCGAGCGGGCTCTCGTCCGCCTCGATGTTCCAGATGGAGCGGTAGGCCTTCCCGGATGTGAAGGGGCGCTTGGACAGGATGATTCCCTGCAGAAGCGGCTGCCAGATCCAGGGCGAGTAGTCGATCACGCGCCGGTCGCTCAGGAACTCCGAAAGGTATCGGCGCATGGAGCGGTAATCGGTGCCGTCGGGCGTGCCAAGGTTGGCGACCAGGATGCCGACCTTCGGACGCTTGACGGGCGGGTGGTCCGCCGGGAGGTGCGCCGCGGTCGACGGTGTCATGTCGTTCATCGTGTCGAATCCTCGGAATTGCGTGGCGTCCGCTGTCCCGCGGGCCCGGTATCCTCGCCCGGCATGGCTTCATCATGCAACGGCTCTTCGGCCGTCCCGAGCGCGTCAGCGAGCCGCACCTGCGCGCTGCCGGGCCGGAGTGGTTGCTGCTGGGAGGCATCCGGGCTCCAGCCTGTCAGCCAGACGAGGTCGAAGGTTGCCGGCAGGCGGCCGTCTGCATCCCGCGGGTAAAGCGCCTCGGCGCGCTCGAAAAGCGAACGGGGCGGCACGGCCCGGTGGCGTGCGGCAAGGGCGTTCGTCTCTCCCATCGCGCGGAGGTCATGCATCAGTGCGCCGAGGCTGCCGTAGCTTACCTTGAGCCGCGTCTGATCGGCCACGGGAAGGGCCAGCCCGGCGCGTTGGATCAGGGCGCCGAGATCCCGGATTTCGCCCATCGGAGCCACGCGGGGAGACAGGCCGCCGGCGATCTCCGCCTCCGCCGAGGCGAGGGCGGTGCGCAGCTCGGTCAGCGTCTCGCCGCCGAAACAGCAGGCGATGTAGAGCCCGTCCGGCTTCAGGGCGCGGCGCGCCTGGATCATCTGCCCGACCGGATCGTTCGACCAGTGGAGGGACAGGACGTCGAGGACCAGATCATGAGCCCCCGGCGACAGCGGCAGCGTCTCGGCATCCGCGACGCACGTACTTCCGGGCCGCAGGCCCGACCAGAGTTCAGGAAAGGGGGAGATGACGGCAGGCGCTGTAAACGCCCTGTTAACGTCCATCAGTCTTTCATCGGCCTCGTCGGCGACGGCCAGATGCAGGAAATCGGCAAGGCCGGCGCGAAGGGCGCGGGCACGTCTGAGGGCGAGGGCCGGGCGGTCGGCCAGTAGCGGGCGTTCACTCATGCAAGCGGAGCTAGACATTGCTGGCGCGAATGCAAACCCTCCTGAGGCAGGTCTATCCGCCGCACTGCATCTGCTGCCCCGTGCCGGTGGCCGACCATGGCGGCCTCTGCGCAGACTGCTGGTCCGGATTGGAGGTGATATCGGGCGCGATCTGCGAGCTGTGCGGCGTTCCGGTCGGGGGCGAAGAGGAGGCGGCCGGCGTGATTTGCGACGCCTGCCTGTCCATCGCGAGACCATGGAAGAGGGGGCGTGCGGCGCTCGTCTATGGCGGAAGCGCGCGGCGCATCGTCCTCGGTCTGAAACACGGCGACAGGACGGAACTGGCACGCCCGGCAGGTCGCTGGATGGCCGCGGCCGGAGCGGATCTGCTGAGCGGCGCTCCCCTGATCGCGCCCATTCCCCTCCACTGGACCCGGCTCGCCGGACGCCGCTACAATCAGGCCGCTCTTCTTGCGCAATCCGTCGCGCGCCACGCGGAGGCGGAGTGCGTTCCCGACCTCCTCACCCGTACCCAGTACACGCCGACGCAGGCGGGCCGCGGCTATGACGGGCGTTTCGCCAACGTGATGGACCGCCTCGCCCTGCATCCGCGGCGCCGGGGGGCGGCAAAGGGGCGCGATATCGTCCTCATCGATGACGTGATGACCTCCGGAGCGACTTTTGCCGCGGCGACGGAGGCCTGTCTCGCCGGGGGCGCGGCCTCGGTTTCGGTGCTGGCGTTGGCAAGGGCCCTTCCTCAAGCCTAAGTAAGACCCAACCAGACCTTGGAAGGGCGACCCATGGCGATTGTCGAAATCTACACCACCCAGACCTGCGGCTTCTGCCACGCGGCGAAGCGGCTACTGAAGCAGAAGGACGTTCCGTTCACCGAGATCGATGTGACCGGAGACGCCGAGGCGCGGGAGAGCCTGATGGAGAAGGCCGGCGGGCGCCGCACGGTGCCGCAGATCTTCATCGACGGTCAGGGCATCGGCGGCTTCGACGAGCTGGCCGGGCTCGAGCGGGAGGGCAAGCTCGATCCTCTCCTGACGGCCTGACGGGATGCGCATCGCGCTCCTCCAGACCAATGCGTCGGACGATCCTGCCCGAAACCTTGCCGCCACCCACGACATGATCGTGGAGGCCGCCGAGGGCGGCGCGACGTTCGTGCTGACCCCGGAGGTCACCAATTGCGTCTCCGCCAACCGCACCCGGCAAACCTCCGTGCTGCGGCCGGAGGAGAAGGATGCGACCCTGTCCGCGCTCGCCGCCGCTGCCGAGGAATACGGGATCTGGCTCCTGATCGGATCGCTGGCGCTGCAATCGGGCGATCCGGACGGGCGCTTTGCCAACCGCTCCTTCCTGATCGGGCCGGATGGCATGGTGCGGGCCCGGTACGACAAGATCCACATGTTCGACGTGGATGTCTCGCCGGAGGAGACGTACCGCGAATCGGCCGGATATCGCCCCGGCAGCGAAGCGATCCTGGCACGGACGGAAATCGGCACGATCGGAATGACGATCTGCTACGACGTCCGTTTCCCGCATCTTTACCGCAGCCTCGCGCAGCAAGGGGCGGAGATTCTCACCGTCCCCGCCGCCTTCTCTCCCGGCACCGGCCCGATGCACTGGGAGCCGCTCCTGCGCGCGCGCGCCATCGAGACGGGATCCTTCGTCCTCGCCCCGGCACAGACCGGAACGCATAGCGCCACATCGGGCCGGGAGCGGCGGACGCACGGTCATTCGCTCGTGGTGTCCCCCTGGGGCGAGGTCCTGCTCGATGCCGGCACCGAGCCCGGGGTCCATTTCGCCGAGATCGACCTCGCCGCCGTCTCGGAGGCGCGCCGCAAGGTCCCCTCCGTGCTCTCAGACGCGGTCTTCGACGTGCGGGTCATGGGAGAGCCGACGTGAGCGAACGGACGGACAGTCTCGCCGTCGCGCTCTTCAGCGAGATCTTCACGGTCGACCAACTTGCACGGAACCGTCTGTCCCGCGCCATGCCGCGGGGGATGGAACTCAGTCACTTCGCGGTCCTCAACCACCTCGCCCGGCTGGAAGAGGAACGCAGCCCCGCCCAGCTCGCCCAGTCCTTCCAGGTCACGCGGGCGGCGATGAGCAACACCTTGGCGAAGCTGGAATGGGCGGGGCACATCCATGTCCGCCCCGATTGGGAGGATGCCCGGCGCAAGCGGGTCTCCGTCTCCCCTGCCGGTCGCAAGGCGCGGGATGCCGCTCTGCAGGCCATCGCGCCCATCGTGGCGCAGGTCGTGGAGGAAATCGGACCGGAGCGCGTGCGTGCCGCGTTACCGGTCCTGAGGGAGTTGCGGGAGCGGCTCGGCGCCGGCTGAGCGTCAAGCGGCGCCTCAGATCTGGTTGCGCAGCTTCTTCGCGGATTCTTTGACTGTCGAATACTGGCCCGACGGGCGGAAGCGCCACAGGTAGTCCGGCAGGACCGCTTCCATCGCGGCGGGCTGAATTCCGAGATCGTCGAACCCCATGTGAGTGCCGGAGACCACGTTGTCCTGGCGCAGGTTCGCGACCTGATCGTGGGTGATCGGGCCCTTGATCAGCCCGAAGGTCAGCGCACGCACCGCACCGAAGCCGCTGGCCATCAGGTTGGCGATGCCGAACGGCACGTTCGCGACGAACCGGTTCTTGCGGATGACGTGCAGCATCTGCTGCATCAGCTCCCGGAAGGTGTGGGTATCGGGGCCGCCGAGCTCGTAGATGCCCGGTTTCGCCGTGCCGGACAGGCCCGCCATCGCGGCGCGAGCGACATCGTCCACCCAGACCGGCTGAAACTTCGTCTCGCCACCCACGACCGGAAGGACAGGGCCAAACCGCGACATGCCGGCGAAACGGTTGAAGAACTCGTCCTCCGCACCGAACACGATGGACGGGCGCAGGACCACGGCCTGCGGCATGTGCTGCAGCACGCCCGCCTCGCCGGCGGCCTTGGTGCGGGCATAGGCGCTATCTGAGTCTGCATCCGCTCCGATGGCCGAGATCTGGACGAAGTCCCGGATCCCGTCGGCCGCGGCCAGCCGCGCGATGCGGGTCGCGCCCTCGTCCTGGACGGCCTCGAAGGTGTTCTTGCCGGATTCGTCGAGAACTCCGACGCAGTTCGCCACCGCATCGGCGCCATTGAGGGCCTGCGCGACGGAGGCGTCGTCCCTGATGTTGCAGAAGATCGGTTCGACCTGCCCGACAACGCCGTAGGTGCGGACGAAGCCTGCTTCCTCCGGGCGGCGGCAGGCGACACGGACGCGCCAGCCTTCCGCGGCCGCACGGCGCGCGATGTATCGTCCAACGAATCCCGATCCGCCGAAGATCGTCACCAGCCTGGTCATGCCGCGCGCTCCATCTGCTTTTGACCGGTTAGGGATTACCGGTAGGCCCGTCGGGGAACAAGCCGCAAGCGTCTTATCTGCGCTGCTCCGCCGCAGCGAAAGACTAGTTCTCAAATCGCCGTTGACAGCCCCCCGCCCGCCTTATAGATCCCCCGCTCACGACACCTGCCCAGGTGGCGGAATTGGTAGACGCGCCAGCTTCAGGTGCTGGTGTCTGTATGGACGTGGAGGTTCGAGTCCTCTCCTGGGCACCAGTTATCCCCGGTAACTCCTTGGCTCGCCTCAGCTTTTCTTGAGCTGACCAGAGGCGTAGTACCATCCCATGGCTACGCCGTGGCCGGGCGAGAGCGCACGCGCTCATCCCTTCACTCGCCGGTCTTCGTTTCCGTCATCTGTGTGCGCCAGGCTGGCAGGCGGATGATGGCGCGGGTTCGGTCCGGCTCGGCGCGGACTTCGAATTCGCCGCCATGCAGTTCGACCAGCTTGCGGGTCAGGGGAAGGCCGAGGCCGAGGCCGCCGCGCGTGTCGCGGTTGTCGATATTACCGCCGACGACAAAGGGGGCGTAAAGCTCTGCCAGATCGACGTGATCGCCGATACTGCCACTGTCGCAGACATCGATCTCGATATGCCCGCCATCGACCAGGCGCGCACCGACGGTGACGTCAGCGCCGCCATGGTTAATGGCATTGAGGATCAGCGCGTCCAGGGCGAGCCAGATCTGATCGGGATCGAGGTAGATCCGCGCATCGATCGAGTCGTCCGCGAGGGCAACGGTCTTGATCGCCCCGTCCTTCCCCGGCAACTGCATCGCGGCAACTTCGTCCAGAATGTCGCCCAGGTCGCAATGGCGCTCGTTGAGGCGCAATTCGCCGGTCGAGGCATCGCTGAACGCGATGATCGTCTCGACGAGCTTGATGATGTGATCGACGGACTTGCGCGCGCCGGTGAGCAGCTTCGGATTCGCACCCTTCCCGAGCGTGAGTTCCAGCAGCTGAAGGCTTCCGAACAGGATCGTCAGCGGCGTGCGGAGTTCATGCCCGATGAGCGCGATGAAGGTGGACTTGGCGATCTCGTCCGACTTGTGCGCGGTGGTCTCGGGCGGCCTGGCTTCGAGCGCGGCGACGACGGCGCGGCCAAGCTCGGTCAGAATGGAGAGCTCCCGCTCGGATGGCGCCTCGTGGGGCACAAGGTCGATGCCGCAGAGGGAGCCGAAGCGGTGCCCCGACGAGAGAACGAGGGGGACGCCGGCATAGTACCGCGCCTGTGGCCCGCCCTCGACCACCATCGGGTGGCGCGCGAAGCGGGGATCCTTGCTGAGGTCGGGGACGACCATCGGCTGGTCCGACATGATCGTGTGGGCGCAGAAACCCGTATCCCGCGGCATCGGGCCGAGGTCGTACCCGACGACGGACTTGTACCACTGCCCCTCGTCCTCGACGATGCTGATATGCGCGACCTGACATCCCAGAAGCTCGCGTGTCGCTCTGCAGATCGAATCGAAGAGGGCCTCGTTCTGCGCTGTCAGTCCCGGAATGCCGAGAAGAGAACGAAGGCGGGCCTCCTCGTTGAAGGGGATGGGATAGGTTCGAATGGGTAATCTCGCAGGCATGACGAACGGGAAGCGGGCATCGATAGTCGCCCCGTCCGGAGCAATCTTGCCTGCCGTATCGTCATATCGCTATCGGGACCGCACGTGCCTGTCCACCTGCGATGGAGGCCGGGAGCGCGTTTCAGGGGCGCCAGAAGGGTTTGGAACACTCCGTGCGCATGTCGAACTCATCGATGCCCATGTCATGCAGCCGCTCGAGGGGAAGGTCTTCCAGCTTGCGGCGCATCTGCCAGCGGGTGTGCCAGATGCGCAGCCGCTCCAGAAGACCGGGCGCGGGCGGGATCGGGGCATAGGTGGCCCGCCGTGAAACGTTTTGATGTGCCATTTTGTATTGATACAATTTAGGAATCAGGGTACGTATTAGGGATACAATACCTGCCAGTCCGATTGGAACGGTTTCATTGTCATGGATACAATTTCGATGTCGGACCAGGGCCGGGGCCCCAAATACCTCGCGTTGGCCGATGCGATCCGGGAGAGGATCGAGACCGGTGCGCTGACGCCCGAGGCCAAGTTGCCTCCTGTCCGGGAGCTGGCATGGCAACTGGGCATCACGCCCGGCACCGTGTCCCGCGCCTATTCCGCCCTGACCGAGGAAGGGCGGCTCGTCGCGCGGGTGGGCAGCGGAACGTTCGTCGCTCCGCGCCATTCCGAAGGACCGCCGCCGCTGGTCGCGACCCCCCTGAGGGGAGAGGCGAACCTGCGCAGCTCCGTGATTCCCGAGGTTGGTCAGGCTGCGGTCATCGGCGCGGCGATGGCTCGGGTCGGGGCGTCCCTGACGGCGGAAATGGTGGAATATCCCCGCCGGGCGGACGAGCTCGAGGTGATCGACGCGCTGCTCGCCTTCCTTCCCCGCGCGCAGACGGGACCCGCGTCGCGCGAGGACGTGGTGGTGACGGCGGGGGCGC
Source organism: Tropicimonas omnivorans (assembly GCF_031846565.1). Lineage (NCBI taxonomy): Bacteria > Pseudomonadati > Pseudomonadota > Alphaproteobacteria > Rhodobacterales > Roseobacteraceae > Tropicimonas > Tropicimonas omnivorans. The sequence continues at coordinate 480,191 of NZ_JAVRHL010000001.1, forward strand.
AGCATGCTCTCCACGTCGCGGCGGAGACGCTCCTGCGAGGTCGGCGGCGGACGCTCATCGTGGAGGAGCTGTCCTATCCCGGCTTCCGCAATGTCGGCGCGCTGGCGCAGGCGAAGGTGCTTTCCATACCGATGGACGGGGAGGGGCCGTCGGCCGAGGCGCTCGACGCGATCTGCGCCCGCTCCGGCCCCGCCGTCTTCATGACGTCCTCCCGCCTTCACAATCCGACACTCGTGCGCAGCAGCGCTTCGCGTCGGGCGCGGATCGTGGAGATTGCCCGCGACCGCGATCTGCACATCGTGGACGACGATACGTTCTCCTTCGGCGAGGACGAGGTCTCGGGCTACCGCGATCTCGCGCCCGAGCGAGCCTGGCACGTCGCCTCGCTCTCGAAATCCATCAGCCCGACGCTTCGCTTCGGCTCCCTTATCGCGCCGGTCGGCTGGGGCAACCAGGCGCTGACGGTGGCGCAGCAGCAGATGTACGGTCTGTCGGGGCTCATCCTGCGGGTGGTGCTGGACCTGTTCCGGAGCGGGGAGGCGATGCGGATCGCCGCGGACGTGCGTGCCGCCTGCAACCGCCGCGTCGTGATGGCGCGCGGGATCTTCGGCGAGGGGCCGGTCTACGACGCGGACACGCCCTTCATCTGGCTGCCCCTGCCGCCCCATTGGCGCGCCTCGTCCTTCAGCGCGGCCTGTGCGGAAAGGGGGGTCCTCGTGAAGCCGTCCGACCAGTTCGCCGCCGCGGACGGGGCCGCTCCGAACGCGGTTCGCGTCTATCTCAACGGACGGCTGAGCGATGCGTGGCTCGCCGAGGCGCTCGGCAAGGTGGCGGACCTGATGGCGCGGCCGGTCATGGGGGTCGAACCCTGAGGCGTCAGCCCGCCGGATCGTCGTCGTAGCGCTCGTCGAGGATACGGGCGCGGTCGCCGTCCGGATCGTCATACTGCGAGGCGCGCATGGTCCAGACGAAGGCGGCCAGCCCGAGGATGCCGAGGGAGACGGAGACCGGGATGAGGATGGCGAGGACGTTCATGCCAGCTTCCTCGCCGCATTGAGCGACACCGTCAACGAAGACGCGGACATGGCGAGCGCGGCGATCAGCGGGGTCGCGTGGCCGGAGAAGGCGAGCGGCACCGCCACCACGTTGTAGAGACCGGCCAGCGCGATGTTCTGCTTCATCCGGACCGTGCTTGCGCGGGCGGTCGCGAGAAGCGTCGCGATGGGTTCGAGGCGATCCGAGAGCAGCACCACGTCCGCGAGACTTCGCGCGGCTTCGAGGGCGGAGCCGGGGGACAGGGCTGCATGCGCGACGGAGAGCGCGCCGGTGTCGTTCAGGCCGTCTCCGATCATCAGTGTCCGGCGGCCCTCCGCGGCGCGCGCCTCGAGCCAGGCGGCCTTCTCCTCGGGCGTCATCCGCCCCGTGGCGGATTCGATCCCGAGGCGCCCGGCGATGCGGGCGACCGCGGCGGAGGCGTCGCCCGAGAGAAGGGCGATGTCATAGCCGTGGGCCTCGAGGGTGCGCAGGCACTCTTCGGCATCGGGGCGCGGTTCTTCCTCGAAGGTGAAGAGGGTGACATGCGTACCGTCGCCGAGGGCGACCCCATCGGGATCGGCGTCGCCCGGTCCGGCCCAGTCCGGCCGCCCGAGCCGGACGCGGCGCCCGCCCGACCGGCCCTCGACACCGCGGCCGGCGACCTCCGTCACATCCTGAACCGGGGCCGGCTCAAGGCCTCTTTCCGCTGCCGCCGCGACAATGGCGCGGGAATAGGGATGGTTCGATCCCTGCGCGAGACCGGCCGCAAGGGACAGCGCCGCAGGGTCCGGCTCGCCGCGGAGCCGCGCGGCGCCGGTCGTCAGCGTGCCGGTCTTGTCGAATACCACGAGGTCGATCTCCGACAGCCGCTCCAGCGCGGTGCGCGATTTGACGAGGAGGCCCAGCTTGTAGAGGCGCGCGGTCGCGACCGTGGACACGGCGGGCACGGCGAGCCCGAGCGCGCAGGGGCAGGTGATGACGAGGACGGAAATCGCGACGTCGAGCGCGCGCCACGCATCTCCGGTGAGAGCGAGCCAGAGCAGGAACGCGGCGGCGCCGAGGATGTGGACGACGGGCGCATAGGCGCGCGCGGCACGGTCGGCGATGCCGGCATGGCGGGAGCGCTGCGCCTCCGCCGTGGCCACGAGATCCGTCAGGCGACTGAGCGCGGTATCCCGCCCGGCCCGCACCACGCGGATGTCGAGCGGCCCGGTGAGGTTCACCTCGCCCGCCGCGACCTCTTCCCCGGGTCCGACCCGGCCGGCCTTCGATTCTCCGGTGAGGGCGGAGCGGTCGAGATCGCTGAGGCCACTTGTCACCACCCCGTCCGCCGGCAGCCTGTCCCCCGGCCGTGCGCGTATCATGTCTCCCGGAGCGAGGTCCTCGGCCCTCACGATCCGCTCGGCGCCCCCCTCGAGGAGGATTGCCTGCGACACGTCGAGCGCGGCGAGTTCCGCCGCGGCGGACCGGGCTGCGTTGCGCCCGGCATGGTCGAGATACCGTCCGATGAGGAGGAAGAAGGTCAGCGCCAGCGCCGCGTCGAACCAGCCGTGCTGCTCACCGCCGAAGAGGGCGCTCGCGAGGGAGACGAGAGCCGCCAGCGTGATCGCAAGCGAGATCGGCACGTCCATGTTCAGTCTGCCGCGAGAGAGGGCCGTGAGCGCCGAGGCGAAGAACGGACGGCCCGAAAAGGCGACGGCGGGCAGGGCGATGGCAGCCGAGATCAGGTGAAAGAGCCGCTCCGTCGCGCCGGCGGCGCCGGACCATACGGCGACGGACAGGAGCATCACGTTCATCATCGCGAACCCGGCCACGCCGATCCGCATGAGAAGATCCCGTCCCTCGTTTCCCTGCCGTCCGAGGCGCCCTGTATCGAGCTCCTGCGCCCTGTGTCCGGCGCCGGCGAGCGCGTCGATCATGGGGCCGGGCGCGATATTCGCCCCGGCGATGAAGACGCGGCGCAGGGTCAGGTTCACCCGCGCCTCCCGGACCTCCGGAAGCCGCCCGAGCGTCTCTTCCACCGACGCGATGCAGCCCGCGCAATGGATGTCCGGCAGGTGCAGGACGAGATCGGGATCGGCGTCCCGCGCCGCCGCCCGTTCCGGCAAGGCAACGCAGGCGGGGCAGGCGGCTGTCATGGCGTGACCCGGAGCTTCAGCCGGCGCGTGAAGGCGGTCCCGTCCGGCGCCTCGGCCTCGACGTCCACCCGCCAGAGACCCGGCTCCAGCTCCATCAGCCAGCTGTCTTGGCCCTCGAACCGGCGGGCGAGGTCGTCCCGCCCCTCGGTGGGCCGACCGAGGGTCAGAAGGGCGGGGCTCGTCACCGGCACGCCCGCCGCATCGCGGAGCGTCACGCTCAGGATGCCTCCGTCGTAGTCCGCGTCGAGGTCCCAGGCGAGCGCCTCCTGCGCGGCCTTGCGGTCGTCGAAGCTCTGGCTCGCGACGTAAGAGTTCGCGACCTCGAGGCCCGGAAAGGTCCGCACGGCGTTGTAGGCAAGGGCGAGGTTCACCCCGATGATCACGCTGAAGGCGCCGATAAAGAGTGCAAGAACCTTGCGTCCCGTAAGGGTCATCGGGTGCCCCTCCCGTTGAATGTGGTGGGAGCGGAGGCGCGCTCCCCGGAGATGTCGTCCATGATCCAGATCCGCAGATCCGTCGTATCGCCTTGGGCCGCCTTCGCGCCGGCCGGGGCCGTCACGTAGACGCGCGTGAGGGCCTGCGCATCCGCCGGCACCTCGACGCTTGTTTCCGCAACGCCTTCGACGCTGAGCGACAAATCGGAGGAGGTCGTCACGCCGAGCGTGAAATCCCGCGGTTCGCCGTGCTTGTTGCGCAGGCGCACGTCATAGGCATTGCGGACGGCGCCATCCGAGAGGGTCACGAAGGTCGGATTCCGCACCGGCGCGACGGTGAGTTCGATATCGGGGCGAATGAAGAGCGCGAAGACGAGGGCAAGGCCGATCCCGCCCCAGAGGGCGAAGTAGAAGATATTCCGCGGCCGCAGGACGTGTCGCCAGACGGAGCGCGGGGCGCGTCCTTCCCGCTCCGCCGGGGCATCGGCCAGGGCGATATAGTCGATCAGACCGCGCGGGCGGCCGATCTTTCCCATGACCTCGTCGCAGGCATCGATGCACAGCGCGCAGGTGATGCAGGCCATCTGCTGCCCGTCGCGGATATCGATCCCCATGGGGCAGACGTTCACGCAGGCATTGCAGTCGATGCAGTCCCCGGGGGCGTTGTCCGGGATCGGGCCGCCGACGCCTGTCGGCATCCCCGGCATCGGGATCGCGGGGGAGCGTCCGCCGATCTGTGGCCCGGCGGCTCGGGTGGTCGTTTCCGCCGCTTCGGCGACGGCCCGGCGCCTCAGGCCCTTCCCCCGCGGCTCCCCCCGCCATTCGCGATAGGCGACGGTCAGCGTGTCCTCGTCCATCATCGCGCCCTGGATGCGGGGCCATGGGCAGGCATAGATGCAGATCTGCTCCCGCATGAAGCCGCCGAAGGTGAAGGTCGTCGCCGTGAGAAGCGCGATCGCGGACCAGGCGGCGGGGTGGGCGTTCAGCGTCACGAGATCCAGCGCCAGCGTCGGCGCGTCCGTGAAGTAGAAGACCCACGCGCCCCCGGTCGCCACCGAGATGAGGAGCCAGATCGTCCACTTCGTCAGGCGCAGCCGCCATTTGCGGGCGCTCCACGGTGCCTTGTCGAGCCTCATTCGGGCATTGCGGTCCCCTTCGACCCATCGTTCGACGAGGATGAAGAGGTCCGTCCAGACGGTCTGCGGGCAGGTATAGCCGCACCAGACCCGGCCGAGCGCCGCGGTGAAGAGGAAGAGGCCGAGCCCCGCCATGACCAGAAGGCCGGCGACGAAGTAGAATTCGTGCGGCCAGATCTCGATCCAGAAGAAGTAGAAGCGTCGGCCCGCCATGTCGACGAGCACCGCCTGGTCCGGCAGGTCCGGCCCGCGATCCCACCTGATCCACGGAACGAAATAATAGATGCCGAGCGTGACTGCCATGATCTGCCACTTGAGGCGGCGGAAGGGACCGGAGACCCGTTTGGGGAAGATCGGCGCGCGCGCGGCGTAGAGGGAGTCTGAATTGGTCGCCATGGCACTTTCGTCCTGTTCGCGCGCCCTGTTCGCAGAGCGGGGGCCGCGGCGCCTTGACGTGGATCAAAGGGCGGGAGGAGGTGCCCGGCCGGCGGTCACATGAACGAGAGGCTCCGTGGGACGTCACCGCGGCCGTGCCGGGATCTGCGGTCGCGGCGTGAGGCCTCCTGTTCAGCGGTCGAGCTTCTCGGCGGCCGCCTGTCCCGCGGCCCAGCCCGACGCCCAGGCCCACTGGAAATTGTACCCTCCGAGCCAGCCGGTGACGTCGACCGCCTCTCCTATGGCATAGAGCCCCGGAACCGACTTCGCCTCCATCGTCCGGGAGGACAGGGCATCGGTCGAAATGCCGCCGGCGGTGACCTCGGCCTTGGCGAACCCTTCGGTCCCGGTCGGATGGAACGTCAGGGCCTGAAGCTCGCCGGCGACCCGCGCGATCTCCTTGTCGGACGTATTGCCCATCTCCGTCTGCAATCCGACGCGCGCGGCCAGAACTTCGGCCAGGCGGTTCGGAAGATGCTCGCTCAGGACGGACCGCAACCGGATGCGCGGGGAGTTCCGCCGCGCCTCCCGAAGGACCTCCTCGGCATTGCTCAGAAGGTTGAGCATTACCGGCGCGCCGGGTGTCCAGTAGGAGGAGGCCTGAAGAATGGCGGGGCCCGACAGCCCGCGATGCGTGAAGAGCGCGGCCTCGGAAAACGCGGCGCCTCCGGCCGATGCCGTGACGCTGGACGAGACGCCCGAAATGTCCCGGAAGGCTTGCGCGTCCTCCCCCAGGGTCAGGGGAACGAGCGCGGGCCGCGGCGTGACGACGGGAAGGCCGAAGCGCTCCGCAATCCGGTAGGCGATCCCCGTCGCCCCCATCTTCGGGATCGACGGGCCGCCGGTGGCGACGATCAGTTGCGGCGCGGTGGCGCCGGCGACGCGGAACAGACCGTCGCCGTGGCCGATGTCGTCGATCTTCGTCGACAGGCGCAGCTCGACACCTCCGGCGGCGCATTCCTCAAGGAGCATCGCCACGATCTGCCGTGCGGAGCCGTCGCAGAAAAGCTGCCCGAGGGTCTTCTCATGCCAGGCGATCCCGTGGCGCTCGACCAGGGCGAGAAAGTCCCACTGGGTGTAGCGCACGAGCGCGGACTTGCTGAAATGCGGGTTCTCGGACAGGAAGTTCTCCGCTTCGGTGCCCGTATTGGTGAAGTTGCACCGGCCCCCGCCCGAAATCAGGATCTTCTTGCCGGCCTTGTCGGCGTGATCGAGCAGGAGCACGCGGGCGCCGGCCTGCCCCGCCGTCGCGGCGGCCATCAAGCCGGCGGCCCCGGCTCCCAGAACGATGAGATCATGTGTCATGCCGGTCCTGTACGATCCCCGGCCGGACAAGAAAACGGTGCGTTGCTCCCCCGCGCTCCTTCGCCGCCCCACTGGACGACAGCCCGCGTCACGAAAAAGGCGGCACCCGGAGTGTCCGGGCGCCGCCAGTCCGAGCGCGCCGCCCCGCCCGATTTTGCGCGAACAGGGTGGGCAGGAGCGACGTGTCGCGCTCAGTCCGTACCGCTCGCCTCCTCGGGGAACGGAACCTGGTCCGGATCGGACGGATCGCCGCCCGTGGGGCCGGCGCCCTCGGGCACATCGCCCTCGCCGATCTGCTCCTCGACATTCGTCTCGGAGCGCGGCTCGCCCGCCTCGCCGCCACCGAGCTGGTGGACATAGGCCGCGAGCGAACGAACATTCGCTTCGCCCAGACGCTCGCCCCAGGGCGGCATGACGCCGAAGGGCCCGCGGGAGATGGTGTCCTCGAGCGAGGCGATATCGCTGCCATAGAGCCAGATCGCGTCCGTCAGGTCGGGCGCGCCGATTTCAGGGTCACCCTGCGCATCGTCGCCGTGACAGGTCGCGCAGTTGTCCGCGAAAAGCTGACCCGCGGGGCCGGAGAGCGGATCAGTGCCGTCCGGCAGGCTCTGGACGTGACGGGCGAGCCCGGCGATCTCTCCCTCGGTCAGCATCTCGCCGAAGGCCGGCATCTGGGAGAAGCGTGCGTCGGGATCTTCCTCGTTCCGGATGCCGTGCCGGATCGTGTAGGCGATGTCCTCGATGCGTCCGCCCCAGAGCCAGTCATCGTCGAGCAGGTTGGGATAGCCGACGGCCCCCGCCGCGCCAGAGCCGTGGCATTGCGAGCAATTGTTGCGGAAGAGCGCCGCACCGGCCTGCACGGCGTAATTCTGGAGTTCCTCGTTGTCGCGGATCATGTGGACATCGACGGCGAGCAGCCCCTCGCGGTACTGCTGCTGCCCCTCGTCGATCTGTGCGATGTCGCGGGCGACCTCGCCGCGGGTGGACCAGCCGAGAACCCCTTGCGTCGCACCCGAGACCAGGGGCCAGGCCGGGAAGAAGATGGTGTAGACCACCGAGAAGAGGATGCAGGCGTAGAAGGTCCAGAGCCACCAGCGTGGCAGCGGATTGTTCAGCTCCTCGATCCCGTCCCAATTGTGGCCGGTGGTCTCGGTGCCGGTGACGTCGTCGATGCGTTTCTCGCTCATTTCGCGCCCTCCGCTGCGTTGCGACGGGGTCCGTCGCAGGTCCTGTCCGAGGCTGCCGCCGGCAGAAGACGCTCCGCTTCGGGGGAGAAGATCGAGTGGGCCGCGTCGTCGTGCAGGGGACGGCTACCGGGCCGCCAGGCCCAGAGGATCGCGCCGACGAAGAAGAAGAAGAGCACCAGGAGGGCCCAGCTGTCGGCAAAGTGGCGCATTATGCTGTAGGTATCGTTCATGATCCTGTCCTCAGCGGCTGTCGTCGGCGGTAAAGGTCGAGAAGTCGACTAGGGTGCCGAGCATCTGCAGATAGGCGATCAGCGCATCCATCTCGGTCAGCTCGGGCTGGCCGTCGAAGTTGCGGACCTGGGCGCCGGGATAGCGCTCCAGAAGCCCGTCCCAATCGCCGAAGGGTTCGACCTGGACGCGGAAGTCGGCCGCCGCGTTCTCGATCATCTCCTCGGTGTAGGGCACGCCGACGAAGGCATGGGTCCGCAGCAGGCTCTCGATATGCTCGGGCGTGATGCGCGTGCGGGCGAGGTAGTCGTATTTCGGCATGATGCTCTCGGGCACGACCGATTGCGGGTCCACCAGGTGATCGACATGCCACTCGTCCGAGTAACGGCCGCCCACGCGGGCGACGTCCGGCCCGGTCCGCTTGGACCCCCACTGGTGCGGGTGATCGTACATAGATTCCGCGGCGAGGCTGTAATGGCCGTAGCGCTCCACCTCGTCGTGCATCGGCCGGATCATCTGGCTGTGGCAGTTGTAGCAGCCCTCGCGGATGTAGATGTCCCGCCCCGCCAGCTCGAGCGGGGAGTAGGGGCGGACGCCCTCCACCTCCTCGATGGTGTTCTCCAGCCAGAAGAGCGGTGCGATCTCGACGATGCCGCCGATCGTGACGACGAGGAACGAGAAGACGAGAAGCAGCGTCGCGTTGCGCTCGATGATCCCGTGCCTGTCGAGCAGCTTGGTATGGTGCGGCAGCTCGTTGGGGACGGAGCCGTCGCGGGCCGTGTCCTTCAGGGTGACGGTCTTGGGATCGCGGTCCGGGTCGGGGATCTGGTCGTTGTGCTTGGTCATCTTGAGATCACTCCGCGGGAATGGCGGTATCGGGAGCGCCCTCACGGGCGGGAGCGGCGCGGACGGTCATCCACATGTTCCAGACCATGACGAGCGCGCCGGTGAGGTAGAGGCCGCCCCCCGCGGCGCGAACCACGTACATCGGGAACTTGGCGGCGACGGTGTCGGCGAAGGAGTTGACCAGGAAGCCCTGCGCATCGACCTCGCGCCACATCAGGCCTTCCATGATCCCCGAGACCCACATCGACGCCGCGTAGAGAACGATGCCGATCGTCGCGAGCCAGAAGTGCCAGTTGATCGCGGAGATCGAGTACATCCGGGCCCGGCCCCAGAGGCGCGGCGTCAGGAAGTAGAGACAGCCGAAGGTGATCAGGCCGTTCCAGCCGAGCGCGCCCGAATGCACGTGGCCGATGGTCCAGTCGGTGTAGTGCGACAGCGAGTTGACCGCGCGGATCGACATCATCGGCCCTTCGAAGGTCGCCATGCCGTAGAAGGCGAGCGAGGCCACGAACATGCGGATGATCGGATCGGTGCGGATCTTGTCCCAGGCACCTTCGAGCGTCATCAGCCCGTTGATCATGCCGCCCCAGCTGGGCATCCAGAGCATGATCGAGAACACCATCCCGAGGGTCGAGGCCCAGTCGGGCAGCGCGGTGTAGTGCAGGTGGTGCGGACCGGCCCAGATGTAGAGGAAGATCAGCGCCCAGAAGTGGATGATCGAGAGCTTGTAGCTGTAGATCGGGCGGTTAGCCTGCTTGGGGACGAAGTAGTACATCATCCCCAGGAACCCGGCGGTCAGGAAGAAGCCCACGGCGTTGTGGCCGTACCACCACTGGGTCATTGCGTCCTGCACGCCCGAGAAGACCTGGACCGACTTGGAGCCGAGGATCGAGACGGGGATGGAGATGTTGTTCACGACATGCAGCAGCGCCACCGTCACGATGAAGGCGAGATAGAACCAGTTGGCGACGTAGATATGCGGCTGGCGGCGCTTCACGATCGTGCCGAGGAACACCGCGAGATAGACCAGCCAGACGATGGTCAGCCAGATGTCCACGTACCATTCGGGCTCGGCGTATTCCTTCGACTGCGTGGCGCCGAGGAGGTACCCGGTCGCGGCCAGGACGATGAAGAGCTGGTACCCCCAGAACACGAACCAGGCCGAGTTGCCGCCCCAGAGCCGTGCCGCGGAGGTCCGCTGCACGACGTAGAACGACGTCGCGATGAGGGCGTTGCCGCCGAAGGCGAAGATCACGGCCGAGGTATGCAGGGGACGCAGCCGGCCGAAATTCGCATATCCCTGGGCCCAATCGAAATTCAGGGCGGGAAAGGCAAGCTGGAGCGCGATGAACACGCCGACGAGAAAGCCCACCACGCCCCAGAAGGCCGTGGCGACGACGCCGGCGCGGATGGGGCCGTCCATGTAGCCCGAGACGTCCAGCACGGGGCGGACCTCCTCGGCGCGACGCAGCTCCCACAGGAACAGCCCGCCCGCCACGAGCATCACGAGCGCTCCGTGAACCCGGTAGGCCAGATCGTGGCCCTGATCGGCTGCGATTGCCGCCAGAAGCGCGATCATGGCCAGTCCTGCCAGCCTCAGATACGGCATGTTTCTTTCCCCATACTGCCCTCGGAAGCCGGGACGGAATCGCCCGGCCGGTCGTCCGGCGTGCTCTGACAGTCCCGTGAGGGGGGCGCCTTGATGTAAATCAAACCGGAGCGGCGAGGGGGGAAATGCGGCTGACCGGCCATCGGGCGGCGGTCCCGGTGCCGTTCACGTCAGGTTCTGGGGGTCGCTCGGGGTTTCTGGATGCCACGACGCCGCAAGCGCCATGTGGCGGGCCGGGGCGCAGTCTCTTCTACGTGGTGAAAGGCCGGGCGCCCTCAGGCGACGATCCCGCCGTCGTCGTCCTCGCCGGCTTCGAGGGCCAGCTTCTCGAAGTCCGGAATGAGGACGGCGCGGAGGGAGGGGGTCTCGATGAGGCCCGCCTTGCGAAGCGCGGTGATCTGGCGGCTCGTCGTCTCGATGGTGAGGCCGAGATGGTCCGCGATTGCCTCGCGGGAGAGCGGCAGCTTCAGCGTCGTCGTCCGTGCGGGCGGGCGGCCGCCATCGGTTTGCGCCTGCCGCCGCGCGAGGCTGACGAAGAAGGCCGCGACCTTCTCCCGCGCCGTCATGCGGCCCAGCACCACGGCCCATTCCCGCGCCACGTCCAGCTCGTCCAGTGTCATCATCAGAAGGCGCGCCGCGATGTGCGGCGTATCCTGCACCATGCGCTCAAAGGTCCGGCGTTCGAACCGGCAAAGCGTCACCTCCGACGCCGCCTCCACATCATAGATGGAACATTCCCGCCCCGGACGGCCGATGAAATTCGACGGCAGAAGAAGGCCCACGGTCTGCCGCCGGCCATCTTCCAGCGTCCGCGACATGGTCGCGCAGCCCGTGATTATGGAGCTCAGATGCGTGAGCGGCTCGCCGGCGGAGGCGATGGTCGCCCCCGCGGGAATCGTCATGTAGCTCTTGGACGCTTCGAGCATCGCAAGTTCCGCCGCGTCGCATTCGGCGCAGACGGCATTGTGCCGGATCGGGCATTCGTCACAGCGGCTGATGCGGTCAATCTTGCTCATGCGGGGGGGATACGCACTGACTTGACGTGGATCAATGCGCCTCTTTGTCCGTCTCGGCATCTGATCGCCGCATGACACATCACCCGCTCCGCACCGCCCTGCTCGATTCACGCGTTCCGCGCTACACGAGCTATCCGCCGGCCAACAGGTTCTCAGCTTCGGTCGGTCCCGAGACCGTGGATCGCTGGCTCGGAGCGCTGCCGGACCGCGACGAGGTGTCGCTCTACGTGCATGTGCCATTCTGTCGTCGCCTCTGCTGGTTCTGTGCCTGCCGCACTCAAGGCACCCGCACCGACGCGCCGCTCGATCGCTATCTCGATCACCTCGCGATGGAGATCCCCGCCGTGCGCGAACGCCTGCCGGAGCGGCTCGGGATTTCGGCGCTGCACCTCGGCGGCGGAACGCCGACCCTGTTGTCGCCGGAGCGGCTGGACCGTCTGGCCGCGATGCTGCGCGGTGCGTTCGGTGCGATGGAGGAAGCGGCAGTCTCGGCGGAGATCGACCCCTGCGAATGCGACGATGCCCGCTTGGATGCGCTGGCCCGGCTCGGCCTCTCCCGCGCCTCCATAGGGGTGCAGGATTTCGATCCAAAGGTGCAGGCCGCGATCGGGCGGGAGCAGCCGGCGGACGTGACGCGGACCGTCGTCGAGGGCCTCCGCGCAAGGGGCACGACATCGGTCAACTTCGACCTGCTCTACGGCCTGCCGTACCAGACCGAGCCGGGGATCCTGGCTACGCTCCGCACCATGCTGGAGATGCGCCCGGACCGGATCGCGCTCTACGGCTATGCGCATGTCCCGTGGATGGCCCGGCGCCAGCGGCTGATCCCCGAGGACGCGCTGCCGGGGGCGGAGGAACGCCTCGCGCTCGCCGCGGCCGCGCGGGAGGTCCTGACGGCCGAGGGGTACATCGCCGTCGGCATCGACCACTACGCCTTGCCGGGGGAGGCGCTGGCCGTCGCGGCGGAGCGGGGCGAGGTGCGCCGCAATTTCCAGGGCTACACGACGGACAGGGCAGAAACCCTGATCGGGTTCGGCCCCTCCGCCATATCCCGCTACCGCGACGGTTATGCCCAGAACGCCCCGGCCACGGGGGACTGGCAGCGAGCCGTCGCGGCGGGGATCCTGCCCACGGCCCGGGGCTACGCGATGGACGACGCGGAGAAGCTGACGGCGGAGGCCATCGAGCGGTTGATGTGCGACGGGCGGGTGGACCTCTCCACCCTCGCCGCACGCCACGGTCAACCTGACGAGGGGCTCCTCCGTCGCGCCGCCCGCTCCATCTCGGAACTGCCGGGCATCGGGACACTCGAAAAGGGCGTCCTGACGGCCTCCTCCGGCCTCTACCTGCGCCTCCTCGCCGCGCGGCTCGACCCGTCCTTCGCCCCGGACACCGGTCGTTTCAGCATGGCAAGCTGACACCGGCGGGGGCGGACCGGACCAGGCAGGGCGGAAGTGCGATGCGATCACGCAGGCCGCGGACGCCCCGTTGTCAGCCTTCGAAATCCTGCCTTTTCAGGCCGTGGCGCTGCATCTTCTCGTAAAGCGTCTTTCGCGCCAGACCGAGGGATTCGTAGGTCGCCTTGAGATTGCCGCCGGTCGACGCGAGGGCGGCGGCGATGGTGTCCCGCTCGAAGGCCTCGACCTGTTCGGCGAGCGTCGACGCCGCGCGCGCGCCCGCCGCGGGGTCGCCGTCGAGGCCGAGGACGTGGCGCTCGGCCGCGCTCTTGAGTTCGCGCAGGTTTCCGGGCCACGGGCGCTGCGAGACGGCGATCATCGCCCCGGGCCCGATCTGCGGCGCCTCCCGCCCGAAGCGGTCTGCTGCCTCCTGGATGAAACGCTGGTAGATCCGTGCGATGTCCCCCGCCCGCGCGCGCAGGGGCGGAAGGCGCAGGGTCACGGGGTTCACGCGGTAGAGCAGATCGTCCCGGAAGGTGCCGGCCTCCACCAGGTCTTCGAGCGGCTGGCGGCTCGACGCGACGAAGCGCAGGTCCAGCTCGACCGGTTCGGCCGCGCCAAGAGGCAGGATCGCCCGCTCCTCGATCACCCGCAGCAGCTTGGCCTGGAGCGACATGGGCGCCGAGCCTATCTCGTCGAGATAGACCGTCCCGCCGCGCGCGTGCTCCAGCCGGCCGGTGCGCGCCCTGACGGCACCGGGGAAGGCGCTGGCGACGTAGCCGAAGAGCTCCGCCTCCACGTGCTCGGCCGGCAGCGCGGCGAGGTTCAGCGCGACGAACGGACCGCCCGGACGGTCCGACAGGGCATGGATCGCGCGCGCCACTGCTTCCTTCCCGGTGCCCGTCTCGCCGGTGACGAGAACGTCGAGCGTGGTTCCGGCGATGGTCCTGATCTTCCGTCGAAGCTCGGCGATTTCGGGAGCGTGGCCGAGGATCATGTCATCGAGAGGATCGGCGGCGGGCGCGGCCGCCCTGGCCCGGAGGCCCCGTATCTCCATCGCCATGCGCCGCTTTTCCAGGGCGCGCCGGATGGAGGAGACGAGACGGTCGCTCGCGAAGGGTTTCTCGATGAAATCGTAGGCGCCCTTGCCGAGCGCCTCGACCGCGAGCGGCACGTCCCCGTGACCGGTGATCAGGATGACCGGGAGGGTGGGGTCGATCTCCAGCGCCGCCCCCAGAAGGTCGATCCCGCTCATGCGGGGCATCCTGATGTCGGACACGACGACACCATCGAAGCCCGGCCCGATCCGGTCCAGCGCACGCTCCGGCCGGGCGAAGGTTGTCACGTCGAAGCCGCCGAGCTCGAGCGTCTGCTCAAGCGAGACGCGGATATCCTCCTCGTCGTCGACCAGGATCACAGCTCCGCTCATTCCGCGGCCTCCTGCGCGGGGGCCTCGGCGCGGCGCAGCGTGACGGTCATCCGGGCGCCGCCCTCGCTCCGGTTCTCCGCCTGCATCGTGCCGCCGAAATCCCGGACGATGTTGTAGGAAATGGAGAGCCCGAGGCCGAGCCCCTTGCCCACCTCCTTCGTGGTGAAGAACGGATCAAAGATGGAGTCCAGCGCCGCGTCCGGAATGCCGTGTCCGTTGTCCTCGACGATCATGGCGACCTCCTCGCCCCGCGGCTCGAGCCTGATGGCAATGACGGGAGGGCCGGAGGGGGAGGCGTCGATCGCATTGCCAACGAGGTTCATCACCACGTGCTGTAGCCGCACCGCCCCGCCGAAGACCTGCACATCCACCTGCCCCTCGACCGTCACACGCGCGTCCGCCCGCTCGATCCGGGCGGACAGCAGCGTCAGCGCCTCGGCGATCACCGGTCCCACTCTCACCGGGGAAATGCCGTCCGGCGAGCGGCGGGCGAAGCGGGTGAGATGCTTGGAGAGCTGTGCCATGCGTTCCGTCAGGCGCAGGACGCGGCCGAGGTTCTCCGCGGCCCGATCACCGCGTCCGGCCTCGAAGAAGGCGATGGCATTTTCGGAGTAGGAACGGATGGCGGTCAGCGGCTGGTTGAACTCGTGGCTGAGGCCGGCGGACATCTGGCCGAGGGCCGCGAGTTTCCCCGCCTGGATGAGCTCGCTCTGGGTCCGCCGCAGTTCCGCCTCCGCCGCGCGCCGTTCGGCGACCTCCGCCTCCAGGCGCTCGTTCGCCCGCGTCAGGTCCGCGGTGCGCAGCGCAACGCGCCGCTCCAGCGCGTCCCGCGCCCGCTCCCGCTCCCCCAGACGCTCGATCAGTCTCCGCCGCCTCTGGAGCGCCAGCGCGATGAGCGACGAGATGGCAATCGCCGCCGCCGCGAGCGCCAGCGCGGCGATCCAGAATTGCCGGTTCAGGCCAGCCGCGTCGTAGAGCAGGTGTAGCCGCCACTCCCGGCTCGGCAGCGCGCGGGAGAGGTGCAGGTAGGAGCGCGGTTCCGCATTCGCGTTCGGTGCGGGGGCCCGCACGACCGGGAATTCGCCGCCGAGCCAGGACCCGGCGGGCTCGATCGGCGCGGGCGTCACCGCGGAGAGGGCGAACTTGCGGGTTTCCTCGATCCGGGCGCGGTCGGTTTCGTCGATCTCCCCGAGGGCCGTAAGCCGCAGGGCCGGACTACCGGAAATGATGATGACCCCCGCCTCGTCCGTGACGAAGACGGGATGCGCGGTGTCGCGCAGGGTCCGCTCCAGCGCATCGATGGTGATCTTCACCACGAGCACCCCGAGGATCGCACCCCCTTCCCCGACGATGGGGGCGGAGAAGTAGTATCCCCTGAGGCCCGAGGTCGTCCCCAGTCCGAAGAACTCGGCCGGCTCGCCCGCCATCGCGTTCTTGAAGTAGGGACGATAGGCGAAGTTCTGGCCGACGAAGCTGACCTCGCCGTTCCAGTTGGACGCCGCAAGCGTGGTGCCGTCCGGTGCCATGACATACGTGTCCGACGAGCCGGCGAGACGGTTCCATGCCTCGAGCTCGAGGTTCAGCTCCCTGAGCTCCCCCGGCGCCCGGCTTTGCTCCATCGCCGCGATGACGCGCGGATCCCTGGCGTAGATCGGCGCAAGGGCGCTGTAACGGGCAAACCAGGTCTCGATGGTTTCGGACACGCGCTCCACCGTCGCCGAACCATCCTCGACCGCTTCCTTCCGGAAGACGTGGGAGAGCAGCAGGAGGGACGCCCCGGCGACGAGCGCGATCAGCACGGCAAGGGGCAGGGCTGCCGTCCCCCCGATCCCGCGAAGTCCCGCCGCCTGCTTCATCGATAAGGTCCGCCCCCTTGAGATCAGGGAAAGGAGCCTAGCCGCGCTGGGCGGTCCCGTCGAGATCGGGCATGGCGGGTCCCGGGCCTACCCGTCGCCGGGCACGATCACGCCCGGGTTCATCAGCCCCTCGGGATCGAGCGCGGCCTTGATCCGCGCCATCGCCCGGCGTTCCGTTTCGCTCCTCAGCCGGTCCGCAAGAGCGATCTTGGAGCGGCCGAGACCATGCTCCGCGGCGAAGCTTCCGCCCATGCGTTCGGCCAGGGCGCCGATCTCCTCGCCCAGGCGTTGCGCCGTATCGCCGAAGTCGTTCGACCCCTCCGGCGGACTGAGATTGTAGTGCACGTTCCCGTCGCCCAAATGCCCGAACGGGTTGATCCGCACCCCCGGCAGTGCCGCCTCGCAGATCCCCTCCGCCTCTTCGAGGAACGCTGCGAGCCGCCCCGGCGGGACCGAGATGTCATGCTTGAGCTGCTTGCCCTCGAGCCGCTGGCCCTCCGGCTGCTCCTCCCGCAGGCGCCAGAAATGCGCGCGCTGGGCTTCCGACATCGCGAGGGCTCCATCCGTCACGTGGCCGGCCTCCATTCCGCCCTCCAGCGCCGCTTCGAGGATCTCGGAGAGCGGCACCTTCTCGGACCCGCAGGTCAACTCCACGAGCAGGTAGAACGGTGCCCGGCTCTCGAGCGGCAGGTCCAGCCCGGAGACGTGGCGCCGAACCAGCTCCATCCCGGTCTCGCAGAAGAACTCGAGGCCGGTAACGAATTCCCCCGCCTCCCGCCGCAGGGCCGTTCCGAAGGCGATCAGCGAGGCTGCGTTCGGCAGGGCGAGCAAGGCGGCCTCGGTGCGGGCGGGCGCGGGATGGAGCCGCAACACGGCTTTCGTGACGATCCCGAGCGTCCCCTCGGCGCCGCAGAAGAGCTTGCGAAGCTGGTAGCCCGCATTGTCCTTCTGGACCGCGCGGAGGCCGGACCAGACACTGCCATCCGCCAGCACCGCTTCGAGTCCGATGACGAGGTCCTGCATCATGCCGTAGCGCGCGGCGTGGCTGCCGCCGGCATTTGTACCGATGAGGCCGCCGATGCGAGCCGACCCCTCGGCGCCCAGGTGCAGCGGAAAGATCAGTCCCGTCGCACCCAGCGCGGAATGCAGGTCCGACAGCACGGCGCCCGCCTCGACCTCGATGCATCCGGCATCCGCATCCGCCGCGCCAACCTTTGTCATGCGCTCAAGGGTCAGGATCACGGCGCCTGCCTGCCCCGCTACCGCCGCGCCGCAAAGGCCGGTATTGCCGCCCTGTGGCACGACGGGAACGCCGGCCTCGGCGCAGGCGGCGACGATTGCGGCAACCTCCTCGGTCGAAGCGGGGCGCGCGATGCCGAGCGGCATCTCCCCGAACCGGTCCAGCCAGTCCCGCGTGCGGCCGCCGGCCTCGCCTGCGTCGAGCCACCCTCCGCGGCCGAGCGTGTCCGAAAGCCGCATCTGCAGATCGTTCATACCGTCACTCCCTGGCATCCCGTCCGGATAGATAGCGGGGAGGGGCAGGAGGGTAAAACGCTGCGTCTCGGCCAGCGACGGGGCGCGTGGAGCCCTAGCGGCGCTCCGCGTTCACCCAGACGGTGCGGGCGGGCGTGTCGCCGTGATTGCGGATCCTGTGCGGCCGGTCGGACGCGAATGAAATGAGATCACCCTCCTCGAGGACGTGGCTCGTGCCCTCGATATCGACCGTGAGACTTCCCTCGATGACGAAGCCATGCCCGACGCCGCGCTGAGTGATCGGAACTGGCCCGGTGGACGTGCCGGGGGCGTATTCGTCGACCGAAAGGCTGATGCCGGTCGCCTGATCCTCCCGCATCATCCGTCGCATCACCTGCTCGGGCAGGACGACGGGCTGCACGTTCCTGTGGCGTACCACGAGATCGCCCGAGTGGTCGTCCGTCGCCATCAGCTCGGAGATGCTCACGCCCAGGGCTTCGCCGACGACGATGAGGGACCCGATGGACGGCGAGGTGAGGCCGCGCTCCACGAGGCTCAGCATCGAGGCGCTGACACCGCTCGAGGCGGCCAGCTGCTGAAGCGTCATGTCGCGGGACTTGCGCAGGTAACGGATGCGGCGGCCGATCGCGGCGAGCATGCGTTCCGTGGTCTCGTCCTGCCGCGTGACATCCGCAGTCCCCGGACCCGTGTCGGTCATCTTCTTCACGCCGATCGCTCTCGGTTGAATGTCCTGCGCATCCCGGCCCCCTCCATCGTGTCGTTTCAATTTCTGCGAATGATCGGGAGAATTGAAGACCTGATTGGTGGAATAATGACGGATCAGATAACTCGTTCCGTCCGACGCCCGATCGGGCATGAAAGGGTTTGATCCTGATCGCAGATCCCGCAGCGCCCCCAGGTCCGTTGAAAATGGCAGGAATAGTATCAGGCGAAGAAAGAGAAGGCGCCCGGTTCGGGCCATTGGGCTATCGCGGGGCGTTCCTCTCAGGACCGAAGTTCATTCCAATAGGCGCAATTGGCCGTGCGCGGGTGTGGGGGGAGGCGATGCATGGATCGCCTTCCACCTCACATTTCATCGAGACAGCGGAGGTCTGGAATATGGCGGGCCCTTAAATGAGGAGCAGGTAACGATGGCGGCAATATCGGGACGCCACCATCGCCCGATTACCCTCTCAGGGCGTCTTCTTCCGCCGCGCTCAGGAACCACGCATAGGTCTCGCGCACGCCGTCTTCGAGCGATGTTCTTGCGGTCCAGCCGAGGCGGGAGAGGCGGCTGACGTCCATGAGCTTCCGCGGCGTGCCGTCCGGCTTGCCGGTGTCGAACCCGATCCGCCCCTGATAGCCGGTCACGTCGGCGACGAGGCGGGCAAGGTCCGCGATTGAGATGTCCTCGCCGGTACCGACGTTGATGTGGCTGAGCATGGGATCGGTTTCTGCCGCGTAGGTCTCGTCCGAGAGCGCCATGACGAAGAGGGACGCTTCCGCCATGTCGTCCACGTGCAGGAACTCCCGGCGCGGGGTGCCGGTGCCCCAGATCGTGACCTCCTCGCGGCCTTCGCGCACGGCTTCATGGAAGCGGCGGATGAGGGCGGGCAGGACGTGTGAATTCTGCGGGTGGAAGTTGTCGCCCGGGCCGTAGAGGTTCGTCGGCATGACGGATCGGTAATCGCGGCCATGCTGGCGGCTGTAGCTTTCGCAAAGCTTGATCCCGGCGATCTTGGCGATGGCGTAGGGCTCGTTCGTCGGCTCCAGCCTGCCGGTCAGAAGCGCGTCCTCCGCCATGGGCTGCGGCGCGAGGCGGGGATAGATGCACGAGGAGCCGAGAAAGAGCAGCCGCTGGACCCCGGCCTCGTGGGCCTGGTGGATGACGTTCGCCTCGATCATCAGGTTCTCGTAGATGAAATCGGCCGGGTAGGTGTCGTTGGCATGGATGCCGCCCACCTTCGCCGCGGCGAGGATCACGGCGTCCGGCCTCTCGGCCTGCATGAAGCTGCGGACGGCAGACTGGTCGGCAAGGTCGAGCTCGGCATGGGAGCGGGTGAGGGGCTGCGTTCCGCGCGCGCGCAGCTGCCGCAGGATTGCACCGCCCACCATGCCGCGATGCCCGGCGAGGAAGATACCGCCGCTCATTCGACCGCCACCGGCAAGGCGTACCCGTGCTCCTTCAGAAGCGCGTGGCGGCGGGCCGTCAGAAGATCCGACGCGACCATCTCGGCGCACATCTCGCGGGCGGTAATCTCGGGTTCCCAGCCGAGCAGGGTCTTGGCCTTGGAGGAATCGCCGAGCAGCGTCTCCACCTCGGCCGGGCGGAAGTACTGGGGATCGATCCGCATCACGACGTCCCCCGGCGTCACGGACGGCACATCGCCCCCTGTCACATCCGTCACCACCGCATGCTCCTCGATTCCCTCGCCGCGGAACTCCAGCGTCATGCCCAGCTCTTCGGCCGACCAGCGGATGAATTCGCGGACGGAATACTGCTTGCCGGTGGCGATGACGAAGTCGTCCGGGCTCTCCTGCTGAAGCATCATCCACTGCATGCGGACGTAATCCTTCGCGTGCCCCCAGTCCCGGAGCGACGAGATGTTGCCCATGTAGAGGCAGTCCTCGAGGCCTTGCGCGATATTGGCGAGACCACGTGTGATCTTGCGGGTGACGAAGGTCTCGCCGCGCCGGGGGCTCTCGTGATTGAAGAGGATTCCGTTGCAGGCATAGAGGCCGTAGGCCTCCCGGTAGTTCACGCAGATCCAGTAGGCATACATCTTCGCCACCGCGTAGGGGCTGCGGGGGTGGAAGGGGGTCGTCTCTGTCTGCGGCGTCTCCAGCACCTTGCCGTAGAGCTCCGACGTTGACGCCTGGTAGAAGCGCGTCGTCTTCTCCATTCCGAGGAAACGGATGGCTTCCAGCAGCCGGAGCGTTCCCAGCCCGTCCACGTCGGCGGTGTATTCCGGCGCCTCGAAACTGACGGCGACATGGGACTGCGCCGCGAGGTTGTAGACCTCGTCCGGACGGATTTCCGACATCAGGCGGATCAGGTTGGAGCTGTCCGACAGGTCCCCGTAATGCAGCTTGAGCTTCGGATTGGGCTCGTGGGGATCCTCGTAGATATGATCGATCCGCTGGGTGTTGAACGAGGAGGCGCGGCGCTTGATGCCGTGAACCTCGTAGCCCTTTCCAAGCAGGAACTCCGCAAGGTAGGAGCCGTCCTGACCGGTGATGCCGGTGATGAGTGCGCGCTTCACGTGGGCTCCTGCAGTTGGGGTCGGGTGCCGCAAGGGACTTCCGCCCGGTGATGGCCGAGGGGATGCTGCGCGTTCAAGCGAAAACGGCGGCATCGCGCACGGCAGGATTGAAATGAAGCAACACGCGGCGTCGACGGGGGGCCCTCGGCCCTGCCAGGGTTGCAAAGCGTCGTGCTGTGCCGAACATGAGCGCGGCAAAGATGAGCATGTTCGGTATGCGAGGGGAGAGCGGAATGATGAAGCGCGCGATGCGGCCGATCCTGATGGTTGCAGCGGCGGCGGCCCTTGCAGGGTGCGGCGTCATCTACAACTCACCGCAGGTCGGACGCGGCTTCGCCGGCGACGATACGGCGGTGCGCGTCGTTCCGATCACTCCGCAGACAGTGCTCGCGGCCAACCGCTCTGCCTATCAGCCGAAACAGTTGCCCGCTGCCTTCAGCCAGACCGCCGGCACCTCCGCCGCGACCGGCCCGGGCCTCGGCGCGCTTCCGCCCCCGATCTTCCGTCCCGAGGACCGGCCGGGCGAACTCGCCCTCCGCGTGCCCCCGGAAGCGCAGGAGCGGCCTTACCGTATCGGCGTCGGAGACGTGCTTCTCCTTGCGACGCCGACCGGGTCCTCCGTCGAGCAGCTCTCCGGCCTCCTCGCCGCGCAGAACAGCCGGCAGGGGTACACCGTTCAGGATGACGGCGCGATCGCGGTGCCCGATGTCGGCCGGATCAGCGTGTCCGGCATGACCGTGCCTGAAGCCGAGGACCGGGTCTTCCAGCGGCTCGTCGAGGCGCAGATCGATCCGACGTTCAGCCTCGAGATCGCCGAATTCAACTCCTCCCGCGTGTCCCTCGGCGGGGCCGTTTCGAATCCGGGCGTGATCCCGATCACCCTGACCCCGCTCTACCTCGAGGAGGCGCTCGCGAATGCTGGCGGCGTGACGGCGCAGGACGTGGACTATGCCTCGGTGCGGATCTACCGCGACGGGCAGATCTACCAGATCCCGGTCAACGACCTCTATGCGAGCGACCAGCTCCGCCGCATCAAGCTGCTGAAGGGCGATGCGATCTTCGTGGACGATACCTACGACCTCGCTCAGGCGCAGGCATACTTCGAAGAGGTCATCACCCGAAGCCAGCTTCAGCAGACCGCGCGGACCCAGGCCCTGGCCGAGTTGAATTCCGCCGTCGGCTTCCAGCGGGCCGCGCTCGCCGAGCAGAGGGGCAATTTCACGGCCCGCCAGTCCCTCGGCGCGGAGCAACCCGACTTCGTCTATCTCGCGGGGGAGGTTCAGACCCAGAGCCGCTTCGCCATGCCCTACGAGAACGACACCACGCTCGCCGATGCGCTCTATGAGCAGGGCGGCTACTCGAACCAGACGGGCAACTCGCGGCAAATCTATGTGCTGCGCGGCTCTGCCGATCCGCGGGACTTCTCCGCCGTGACGGCGTGGCATCTCGATGCCACCAACGCGGCCAACTTCGTGCTGGCGACACGCTTCGAACTCCGGCCGAACGACGTGATCTTCGTGGCCGAGCAGCCCGTGACGCGCTGGAACAGGGCAATCTCCCAGATCCCGCCGGCGATCCTCAACCCGGTCAACCGGGCCGTCAACGACACCTGATGCAGATCCGCCGGCGCCGCCTTATTCGGCGGCGTCGCGGCGATAGACGTCTTCGTAGCGGATGATGTCGTCCTCCCCGAGATAGGCTCCGGTCTGCACCTCGATCAGGTGCAGGTCGAGCTTGCCGGGGTTTTCCATCCGGTGAACCGAACCGAGCGGCACGAAGATCGATTCGTTTTCTGTCACGAGCCGCACCTCGTCGTCCACGGTCACGCGCGCCGTGCCCGACACGACGACCCAGTGTTCCGCGCGATGGACATGGCTTTGCAGCGACAGCGCAGCGCCCGGATGGACCATGATGCGCTTGACCTGGAAGCGCGGAGCGAGCGCAAGCGTCTGGTACCAGCCCCAGGGCCGGTAATCCCGCGGCAGCTGTTCCGCCTGCCTGGCGCCCTTCGCCTTCAGCGCCGAGACGGCGTGCTTCACCTCCTGCGTGCGGCCCCGATCCGCGATGAGCACCGCATCCGGCATGGCGACGGCGACGATGTCGCTGAGGCCAAGACCGACGATCTCGAGGTCGGGATCCTCGGAGCGCAGCAGCGTATCGCGGCACGCGATCGCCGTCGCCGCGCCGGACAGGGAGACGCCGTTTTCATCCGGTCCGGTCTCACGCCAGACGGCATTCCAGTCTCCGAGGTCAGACCATCCCGCGGCGAACGGCACGACGGAGAGGTTGCCGGCCTTTTCCATCACCGCGTAGTCGATCGACACGTCCCGCGCCTCGGCGAACGGGCCGGGGGCGAGACGGAGAAAGCCCAGATCCTGTGTCGCCTCATCGACCGCACGCGTTACGGGGTCCACAAGGTCCGGCGAATGGGCTTCGAACGCGGCGATGATGGCGTCCACAGGGAGAAGGAAGATGCCGGCGTTCCACAGGTGCCGGCCGCTTGCGATCATCTCGGCGGCCGCGGCGGCATCCGGCTTCTCGACGAAGCGGGCAAGGGGGCGGGCGCCGGCTCTCTCACCGTCTCCCAGTTCGAGATAGCCATAGCCCGTCTCGGGCCGATCCGGGGCGATCCCGAAGGTGACGAGCTGGCCCGAGGCCGCGGCGGGCCGGGCCTCCTCCACGGCCGCGCGAAAGGCGGCGTCATCGGGAATCACATGGTCGGAGGGGGCGACGAGCATCAGCCCGCCTGGATCGGTTTTCCTGAGCCAGAGCGCCGCGGCGAGAATAGCGGGTGCGGTGTTGCGGGCTTCCGGCTCGATCAGGATCGCACCGGGGTCGATCCTCGCCGCAAGGAGCTGCTCGGTCACGATGAAGCGGAAATCGGCGGCTGTAACGACAACGGGCGGTGCATAGGACGGCCCGGTCAGACGCTTCGCCGACTGCTGGAAGAGGGTGTCCTCCCCGGTCAGTTTCGCGAACTGCTTGGGGTAGGACTTGCGGGACAGAGGCCACAGCCGCGTTCCGGATCCACCGCAGAGAATCACAGGAACGATGGTCGCCATATCTTTCATCCCGCAGCTACGGTCACGAAACCGGGCCCGCGCAGAACGGCGCGGGCCCGGTTTGAGGTCATTTCAGGCTATCCCCCGCGGACTGCTCCACATGGAGCGTTCCGGAGGTCACGTCCGACTTAGTCGATCGTGCCGGAGGGGATATCCGATTCGCTATCGTTGTCGTCATCGTCGTCGTCGCTCAGGGCGCTCGCTGCGACGGTCACGGCGGCGAGAGTGGCGACGCTGATCCCGATGATCGCACCGGTGCCGAGAGCGCCGGCCCCGGCAGCAGCGCCTGCGCCAGCGCCTGCACCCGCTCCGGCAGGAAGGGGCGCGTTGCCTTGCGCTTGCACTTGCTGAGCGCTGGCAGCGTTCGAAAGCGCAAGGGCGGCGACGCTTGCGAGAAGGGCAATTCTCTTCATGGTGCCTCCATTCTGGAAGTTGGGGCGCGATTGCCCCGTGGTAGTCCAATTTCAACCAAAGGTATCAGTTCCACCGCGAATACACCACGAAGAAACGGGGCTCTCGCGGAATTCCGCGCCTTGTCAGGGCCTCAAATGCGTTATTTCCGCATATCCAGTCTCCGGACCGACCCATTCGATGCTCTTGCGAAGCGTTCCGCCGGGGGCGATCCAGTACTTGTTGACGAAATCCGCCTCCGGGCCCGTGCATGATTCGCGCAGGAGTTGAGTGCGGACGGACTGACCGGCTATGGCCAGCGTGTCCGTCCCCGCGGGACGAAGATCGCAGACGAATGACGAGATGACCTCGTGGCGCTCCCCGTCCAGCGTGCGGTGGACCCGGACCAGGGCGGAGCCGCCGCCACTGCGAAGGGCGGTGCGGGTCTCCTCGTTATCCGCGAACATCAGATCGTAGGAAAAGCCGCGCGTGGCGACGAGCGTACCGTCCCGGAGGACGAGGCCGATCTGGTCGGGGCTGATATAGGTGCGGTGCGGTCCGTTCGTCGCGGCAAGGCCGAGCCGGGCCGACGCGCCGGTGACCGGCAGGTCCACCCGGATCAGGGGGCCGGGGAGCGCGGCGAGTTCCGCCGCCGTGATCGGCGGCAGTGGCTCGGGCGCGGCGCCGCCGAAAAGAGGGATCGCTTCGCGGACGCGGTCGCAGCCGGTGAGCAGGGTCAGGGCGAGGCAGAGGACGAGCGATCTCATTTCCAGAAGGCTCCAGAGCGGTCTTCGTATTCCGGGCGGTGGTAATCGCGAACCGCCCCGTAGAGCCTGTTGCGCACGTTCAGCCGCTGACCGCCATCACGCTGCACGAGCCGAAGCGACGTGCCGGTGGAGGACCGGTCGGGCTGGCCCGTGAGGTAGTTGAGGGGAATCGACACGCGGATGCCCTTGTCGAACGACCCTTCGCCGAACTCCTCGGCGGAAACGTCCGTCCGGGTGAAGAACGCGCCGACCCGGGCTCCGTTGTCGAACTCCCGGTCGAGCGAGAAGGTCGCGCCCCAGTCCCCTGCCAGGTACCGCCCGGCATCGATCTGGCCGAGATAGCCGCCGCCGAAATCGTAGTAGGCGGAGGCATGACCCGTGGCTGTCTCGTAGTCCTGGAAGTCGAACAGGATGTCGTAGTCCCGCTTCCGTGCGTAGTTCAGCTCGACGCCGAGGCCAAGGCGGCTGTCCACCGGCTTCCACAGGACCTCCCCGGAGACGCCGCCGTACATGCGCTCCAGAAGGCCCGCCGTGACACGACCGTAATAGTCCTGGCCGGGGCGGAAGAAGTACTCCCCGGTCAGGTATTCCAGCGCGGGATCGCCTTCCTGGGCGTAGCGGGCGATGTCAGACCGGACGACGGGCAGCTCGGAGGGGTCGTCCCTGTCCGCCTCGTCCCGGTTGCCGAGAAGCCTCTTCTTGAGCGAGCCGGACAGGACGAGGCCCGGCGATGGCTCGTAGGAGGCGGTAAACCTCAGACCCACATCGGCGCGGAGCGGATCGTCCGGATCGAAGAGCGCGGGCTGAAGATAGGGGGAAATGCCGAAATCGAGCTTCGGATAGAGGTCGTCCGGGTAAGCGGCAGGCGGCAGTTTGCCTTCCGCGGCGCCGCCGGTCAGGCGGGACCGGGCGTAGATCGTCCACGCATTGTCGGGGGCGTATTCCAGATCCTCGAGATCCCCGCGGCGGAGGGTGACGGCGCTCGCCGGAATGCCGTTGACGATCGGCACGATGACGAACGTGTCCACCTGCGAGGGCATCACGGCGGTGAGGACGCGGGCCGCCCGGCCCACGGCCATCGGCGCCGATTCGTACGTGGTGTTGTACATCCGCAGCGTGGCGCGGCGGCCGGAGATCTCGAGCGCATCGAGGCCCAGCCCGTAGGCGTCCAGCGCCGTGCTGACGGCGTCCCGCAGGGCCGTCGACACGGCCGGGGTCACGCTCAGGGGCTCGGCGCCGGGGGCGCGGCGCAACACCGGAAGCGGCGCGCCGGCGGCAAAGCCGTTCGGCGGCGTCTTGGGATTGAAGGAAATGCTCGCGGTAATGCCGATCTCGGTGCCGTAGAGCGCGTAGCCACCTAGCGTAATGCTGTCGTTCACCTTGTACTTGGCGCCGAAATTGAAGGGCGACTCGCGCTCGAAGAGGCCCCGGCCCGTCTCGTAGACGTAGTCGTCGGTCGAGTATTCGGCGACGACGCTGAGCCGGTCCGTCGGCCGCCATTCGACGCCGCCGAAGACCGCCGCATCGCCCTGGAAATAGTTCCCGGAGAGCTGCCCGCCGGGATCGTCCCGCTCGGTCTCGCGCACATCGAAACCGTCATCGAGCGCGCCGAGCGGATTATCGAACCCGTCGTAGGTGCCGAGCCGCCCCCAGCCGAGACCGGCGGTGATGGCGACCTTCGGGGAGAGGTGCTTGGTCGCGGCGACATACTCGCTCGACAAGACGCTCGTTCCGCCGATGTCCCGCAATCCGATGGCGATGCCGGGCAGGCGCCGGTCCTCCTCGACGAGTTGAAAGGCAAGGTCGAGGCTGCGGTCGTAGAGCGTTCTTCCGCCGGCGTTCTCGTTTTCGATGATCGAGTAGCGGAACGCGCCGGCGAGCCGGGGGAAGATCTGGAAGGTCAGCGTATTGCGGGTGGAGCCGGCGAAATATGCGGTGGAGAAGGCGAGTTGCCCGTCCGGCAGGGCCTCTGCCGTCGGCATGTCGATCAGGCCGGGCGTGCCGTAGAAGGAGAGCGTCGGCGGAGGGGGCGCGGGCGGAAGCGCCCCGGCGGCGAGGCGGATATCGGTCTCACCGGTCATGTACTGCCCGAGCGTGGCCACGGGAGCCAAGAGGGCCAGAAGCGCGGCCGACATGGCCAGTACCCTTCGCCCCGCTCGCCTCGTGCCGATCGCTGCCATCATGCCGGATGTGTCCTCCGTTTGGCCCGGTCCATTCGCCGGCTCTCTGAACGCTCCGGTTGTAACCACGATTGCGTCGCGTCACCAAGCCGGGAACGCCCGGATCCGGACCTCTACCGGGCCTGATTGCGTTCTTGCATCACCTCGAGACCACGGAGCCCGGATGAGACATCTGATCGGCAGGATCCTGCGCAGGGTTCGACGAAAACGCCAGGCGGCAGTCCTTCCGTTCGAAGGCGGCCCGCCCGCGCCCGAGCGCGACGTCTATGCGATCGGCGATGTGCACGGCTGTTCCCGGCTTCTGGAGCAGTTGCTGGAGACGATCGACGCGGATGCCAAGTCCACTGCCGGCGCTCCGCCGATGCTCCTGTTCCTCGGCGATTATATCGACCGCGGCGATAGTAGCCGGGAAGTCCTGGAGATCATTCACCGCCGGGTGCGGGCCGATCCGGAGAACGTCATCGCACTGCGCGGCAATCATGAGCAGATGCTGCTCGATTTCCTCGCCGATCCCGAGGGGCGCGGGCCGCGCTGGCTCGCCAATGGCGGGCTGCAGACGCTTGCCAGTTTCGGTGTGGGCCTCGGCGGCGGGGCGGAGCGCGACGCCGGAGACGCGGCGGTTCGCCTGTCGGAGACCCTGGGGGAGGCGGGCCTTCTGAGCTGGCTGTCGGACCTGCCGCTCTCCTGGCGGTCGGGCAACGTCCTTGCGGTGCATGCCGCGGCGGACCCGGCCCTTCCAGCCGGCGCGCAGGAGCCGCGGACGCTTCTCTGGGGCCACCCGGACTTCGGCACGTCGCCGCGGCCGGACGGCATCTGGGTTCTGCACGGCCACGTGCCGGTCGAGCGGCCAGCGGCGGAGAACGGCGTCATCCCGGCGGACACCGGAGCCTACTTCTCGGGCCAGTTGACGGCCGCCGCGATCTCGCCCGGCGGCGGCGTTCGGTTCCTGACCGCCGCGGCGGGCCGTCAGTTCTCGTAATAGCCAGCGTAGGCCTTGCCGTAACCGTACCCGTATCCCTCGTACCCGTAGCGTTTCATCCCCTTGGGATCGACGCGGGAGAGGACGGTTCCGGCGATCGGAACCCCAACGGATCGCAGCAGATCGAGGCCCTGCGCCACCTGTTTCTGCTTCGTCTTGTCCCAGAGCACGACATAGAGCGCCGCATCGCAGATCCGCCCGATCACGCGCGCATCGGGCACGGCGAGGACGGGGGGCGTATCGATGATGACGTAGTCGTAGGTAGCCTCGCATTCGCGGATGAACCCGGCGAATCGCTCCGATGCGTAGAGGTCCGCCGCGTTCACGTTCGGCCGCTCGCCGATCAGCAGATCGACACCCGTGTCCTCATCCCGCACGACGACGTCCTCGAAGCACGCCTCTCCCGACAGGATGGAGACAATGCCCCTCGCTCCCTGGACATCGAAATATTCGGCGAAGACGCGACGACGGAGATCCCCTTCGATCAGCAGGACGCGCTTGCCGAGATCGGCTAGATTGTGCGCCAGCAGGATGGAAGCGGTAGTCTTGCCCTCGCCCGGCGTCGAGGAGGTCAGCATCACCGTCTTCGGCGGATTGTCCACGTTGGACAGCAGAAGCGAGGTCCTGAGGTTGCGCACGGCTTCGGAGAGTGCGGAGTTGGGTTTGGACGAGACATAGTCGAGCACCGAACGTCGATTTCTGGCGGCGAGGCGCGGCAGCGTGCCCATGACGGCATAGCCCGTGCCGGTATGCAGATCCTCCGTGGTGCGGAAGGTGTTCTGCATCATCTCTCGCAGCAGGATGAGGCCGGCCCCGATCATCAGTCCCAGGATCGCCCCCAGAATGACGATCCGCGAACGGTTGGGGGCCGATGGGCTTCCCGGAACGTTCGCGGCGGAAAGAAGCCGGACATCCGCCTGCTGAATGCCCTGCTGAACAGACGTTTCCTTCAGCCGCGACAGGAAGTGCTCGTAGATCAGCCGGCTCGCCTCGGCTTCGCGCTCCAGCTGCTGGAGTTGAACAAGGTCGCCGGACTGGTCGGAGATCTGACCGTCCACCTGTGCGGCGGAGCGCTCCAACGTGCCGAGCTGGGCCTCCGCGCGGGCAAGCTCGGCTTCGGCGCGTTCGAGGACGGTGGCAACTCGGGTTTCGAAAAGATCGCCATCGGTCTCGCCCGTGGCGGCGATGCGCGACAGGGTCGGATCGGCGGCGAGGTCCGCGAAGGCGGCGGGGTCGTTCGAGGCGGCATCGAGCGCGGCGAGGCGCGACCCGGCGCTCTCGACCTCTGCACGCGCGGCGGTGATCCGGCTTCGAAGATCCCGAGCCTGCGCATTGAGGCCCGTCAGGGCTTCCGTGCTGGCAAGATTGGTCTGGGCGCGGAACGTGTTCACTGCCGCCACGGCCTGCTCCAGCTCGATCTTGAGTTCCGAAACCCGTGTCGAGAGCCAGGCTGTCGCCTCTTCGGTCGCCTCCTGTTTGAGGGTGAGCTGATCGCGGATGTAGAACTCGGCCAGCGTGTTCGCGAGACGGGCGGCAAGCTGGCGGTCCTCGCTCGTCGCCTCGATGCGGAAGACATAACTCGATCGCAGAAGGGAGATGTCGATCTTGCCGCGCAGGATGTTTGCCGCGGTCAGAAGCTGGCTGTCCCGGTTCGGGGGCGCGACCACGACATCGTCTGCGTCTCCGAGAAGCCCGCGCACCCACTGGACTGCCCTGCCGATGCTGAACGTCGGTTCTTCCCGGAGGCGGGGCGCGAATTCGGGATATTGCGGCAGATCGAGAGCGTCGGCGACCCGGGTCAGCAATTGCGCCGAGCGCATGATCTCGATCTCGGTGTTCATCGAGGCGCTGTCGTTCGAGACCCCGGACACCACGCTCTGAAAATCCACGACCTGCGGCTGCTCGCGCTGGAGGGCGACAGTCGTGCTCGCGCTGTAGACGGAGGTCGTCTGGAAATAGGCGTAGTATCCGGCGAGCAGGATGCCGAGCGCGGTCGCGAGCGCGATCCAGAGGCGACCGCGCCAGAGCGTGCCCGCAAGGGCGAGCAGGTCGATCTCGTCGTCCTCGTCCGGGGCCGCGCCGGGGTGCGTCTGGTGGGGCATATCAGGGCCGCGCGCATCCCTCAGAGGATCGTCATGGCGGATCTTGGATAAGTTGTTATGAATCAAATCTTGTTCCGTCAAAGATGTATGCGCGCATGCCACAACCTATGCGGGCAGTTATGATCCGGCGCAACTGAACCCGCGCCTCCAGCGTTAATTAACCTAGATAGAATAGATCGTGTTTCGTTCGAGGCCTCAACCAAGGGCGATGAAAGGTCACAATTTCGACAGGTCGAAGTGCGAGACTCTCCGCACGTGCCATTGCACGTCGGAGGCGTGTGGACCTAAGGTCACCGCGGACCAGCCGTCCCGTGGGGGGAATGGATGCAAACAATTCAACACCATGATAATATTGCATTTTCATGCGCCCGTCCGCCTGATCAGGTGGGAGGGTCGTCCGCGTTCTGGGTGTTCAAGAGGCTGTTCGACGTCGTGGTTTCTCTCCTTCTGCTTGTTCCGATGGTCGTGCTGGGCGTCGGTCTCCTGATCGTGAACCCGTTCCTCAATCCCGGACCGCTGTTCTACCGGCAGGTGCGCATGGGGCGAGACTGCCGCGCGTTCTGGGCCATCAAGTTCCGGTCCATGCGGCCGACGGAACGGATCTCCCGCTCCGTCGAGGATCCCGTCGAGATTGATCGAATCACCCCTCTGGGACACGTCCTGCGCCGCAGCCGCCTCGATGAGCTCCCGCAGGTGCTGAATGTCCTGGCCGGGCAGATGAGCCTGATCGGGCCGCGCCCGGATTATTTCTCCCACGCCAAGGTGTTCGCGCGCTCGGTGCCGGGCTACCGGGAGCGTCACAGGGTCCGGCCGGGAATCAGCGGTTACGCGCAGGTCGAGCTTGGATATGCCGAAGGGATGGACGCGACGCGCGCCAAGGCCGAGGCGGACTTGTACTATATCCGCAATGCCTCCTTCGCCCTCGATACGCGTCTTCTGTTCAAGACGATACGGGTGGTGCTCGGGCGCAAGGGCGCCTGATCTCCGCCGGGACGCCTTCGGTGGACAGTCGAGGGGTCAGTCCATAGATGCTTCGCCAAAGGCCACGTCAGGACCGGGGGCGGCATGAGCATACATCTTCACAAGACCGATCTGCCCGACGGGCTGGATCTCGGCGCGTCGGTCGCGATCGATTGCGAAACGATGGGGCTCAACCCCCTGCGCGATCGTCTCTGCCTCGTGCAACTCTCCGCCGGCGACGGGGATGCGCATCTCGTGCAGATCGAAAAGGGGCAGGATGCGGCGCCGAACCTTGCGCGCCTTCTGAGCGATCCGGCCCGCCTGAAGCTGTTCCATTACGGCCGCTTCGACATCGCCGCCATGTACCATGCCTTCGGAGCGCTCGCCGCTCCGGTCTGGTGCACGAAGATCGCCTCGAAGCTGGTTCGCACCTACACCGATCGCCACGGACTGAAGTCCCTGACCCACGAACTCCTCGGCGTGGACATCTCCAAGCAGCAGCAGAGCTCCGACTGGGGCGCGCCGGATCTGTCCGAGGCGCAGCAATCCTATGCCGCATCGGACGTGCTCCACCTCCACCGCCTGAAGGATGTGCTGAGCGAGCGGCTCCGGCGCGAGGGGCGGATGGAGATCGCGGAAGCCTGCTTCGAATTCCTGCCGACGCGCGCGCGGCTCGATCTGGCCGGATGGCCGGATCAGGACATCTTTACCCACTGACATGACAAAGGACGATGCGCAGAACAAAGCGGCGGTCACCGCCGGCGACGATGCCCTGATCGAGACGGGCCGCAGGGTCGTCGAGACAGAGAGCGCCGCGCTGACGGCCCTGTCGGGCGCGCTCGGCGCATCCTTTGCAGAGACTATCCGAACCATCCTCGCCGCCACCGGGCGGGTGATCGTCTCCGGGATGGGCAAGTCGGGACATATCGGCCGGAAGATCGCGGCCACCCTCGCCTCGACCGGCACACCCGCGCATTACGTGCATCCGGGGGAGGCCAGCCATGGCGACCTTGGCATGATCAAGGAGGGGGACGTCGCGCTCCTTCTGTCCAATTCCGGCGAGACGACCGAGCTTGCCGACATGATCGCCTATACCCGCCGCTTCGGCATTCCGCTGATCTCCGTCAGCAGCGTGCCGGGCAGCACGCTCATGACGCGGTCGGATATCGCGTTGGTGCTGCCGGAGGCCGCCGAGGCCTGCGGGCGTGGTATCGTGCCGACCACGACCACCACGATGATGCTTGCGCTCGGCGATGCGCTGGCCGTCGCGCTGATGGAGCAGCGGGCATTCACGCCGGAGCGGTTTCGGGACTTTCATCCTGGCGGAAAACTCGGCCGGCGGCTCTCCAAGGTCGAGGATCTGATGCACGGGCGGGACCAGCTGCCGCTCGTCGCCGAGCACACGGCGATGGGCGAGGTCCTGATCGTCATGTCGCAGAAGGCGTTCGGCGTCGCCGGCGTGACGGATGGTGGCGGGTGCCTGTCCGGGATCGTCACGGACGGGGACCTCCGCCGTCACATGGGCGGCCTCCTGGAGCTGAATGCAGGCCAGGTCATGACGCCCGGCCCCCGCACGATCCGCCCCGAAGCGCTCGCCGAAGAGGCGCTGGCGGAGATGCAGCGCCGCCGTATCACCTGTCTCTTCGTGGTGGACGGCGAGATGCCGTCGAGCCCCCTCGGCCTTCTGCATATCCATGACTGCCTCCGGGCCGGGCTGATCTGAGAATGCCCCGCGCGGACAATCCCTATTCCCGCTTCGTGGCCTGGGCGAAGGTCATCCTGCCCCTGGCGGCGCTGGCGCTCCTCTCCTCCCTCTTCCTGTTGCCGGGGCGGGGCGAACGCACCGCGATCCCCTTCGCGGACGTGGATATCGACGAGCTGGCACGGGAGCAGCGACTGGGCAGCCCGTCCTATTCGGGAACGACCGAGAAGGGCCGGGACGTGAGCCTGACGGCGGAGACGGCGCGCCCCTCCGCGGCCGGTCCCGGCATCTTCGATGCGCGCATGCTGACGGGAGCGCTCGAGACGGATGGCGGACAGATCGGTCTGCGCTCCGATGGCGGGGTGATCGACACCGAGGCGGACACCGTCGATCTCGCCGGCAACGTCGTCGTTACGACGGCGGATGGTTACGTCGTGCGGTCAGACCGGCTGCGCAGTACGCTCGGCCAGATCACTCTAGACACGCTCGGCCCGGTGGAGGCGGACGGACCGGCCGGAACTCTCACCGCCGGACGCATGACAGCCAGCGAAACCGGGACCGGAAACGTGGTCATGGTTTTCAACGAGGGGGTGAGGCTGGTATATCTGCCTGCAGACCAAGGGAGCGACCCGCAATGAAGATCCTACGCATCGCCGCGGCTCTGGCCGTTTTCATCGCGGGCCCGCTCCATGCGCAGGGCACCGGCATCGCGTTCGGCACACCGCAGGACGGCGATCAGCCCGTCGAGGTGACGGCCGAAGAACTCCAGCTCGATCAGGCCGCGGGAACCGCCGTCTTTTCGGGCAACGTCATCGTGGGACAGGGCGACATGCGCCTGACCGCGCCGCGGGTGGACGTGACCTACATGACCGATGCCGACGGCAATTCCACCGGCGGGATAGACCGGCTCCATGCCACCGGCGGCGTCACCATGACGAGCGGCGGCGAGGCCGCCGAAGGACGGGAGGCCGTCTACACCGTCGGCTCGGGCCAAGTCGTGATGACGGGCGACGTGCTTCTCACGCAGGGGCAGAACGCCCTCGCCGGGGAAAGGCTGACCGTCGGTCTCGATGACGGGCAGGGCGTGATGGAGGGCAATGTCCGCGTCGTCTTCCAGCCGCAGGACGAGGCCGCGGAGCCGGCCGCCCAGTGAGCCTCGCCGTGACAGACGGCACCGGCGGCCTGCGGGTCGTCTCCCTGTGCAAGAGCTACCGCAAGCGACCGGTGATCCGGGACGTCTCGCTGGAGCTTCGGCGGGGCGAGGTGGTGGCGCTCCTGGGGCCGAACGGCTCCGGCAAGACGACGTGTTTCTACTCCATCGCCGGCCTCGTCACGCCCGAAAGCGGGCTCGTGGAGATCGACGGGCGGGACGTGACCACCCTGCCGATGTACCGGCGCGCGCGCTACGGGATCGGCTACCTGCCGCAGGAGGTCTCGATCTTCCGCGGCATGAGCGTGCAGGACAACATTTCCGCCATTCTCGAGATCGGCGAGCGGGACTGGCTGAAACGCAAGGAACGGCTGGAAGACCTGCTCTCCGAGTTCGGCATCGCGCATCTGCGCCGCGCCTCGGCGCTGTCGCTTTCGGGCGGGGAGCGGCGGCGGGTGGAGATCGCCCGCTGCCTGGCCGCCAACCCTAGGTATCTCCTTCTCGACGAGCCTTTCGCGGGCGTCGATCCGATCTCCGTCGGCGATATCCGCGCGCTGGTGACCGAGCTGACCGGGCGGGGCATCGGCGTTCTCATCACCGATCACAACGTGCGCGAAACCCTCGGGATCGTGGATCGCGCCTACATCCTCCATGACGGAACCGTCCTGATGAGCGGCACCGCTGACGAGGTGGTCGCGGACGAGAACGTGCGCCGCGTCTACCTCGGCCAGGGCTTCAGGATCGGCTGATCACACAGACGTCAGGCCGACGATGGGATTGATCGGGCCGTCGCGGAAGTTACCATACAGAGGTCGGACTTGCGCTTGCCGCGGGCAGGCGCCACCCGGCGCCCCTGAAGAATGCGGAGGTCCTATGCGTTACCAGATCAGCGGTCGGCAAATCGACATCGGTGAGGCGCTGCAAACGCACGTGCAGACAGAACTCGACGAGGCTGTCGGCAAGTATGCGGGTCGTCCCACGGATGCCGCGGTGATCTTCTCGAAGACGGGCTTCGAGTATTCCTGCGAGTCCACCGTCCACCTCTCGACGGGGATGACGGCCACGGCCAAGGCTAACGCCACCGAGATCTACGCCTCGTTCGACCAATGCCGGGAGAAGCTCGAAAAGCAATTGAGGCGGTACAAGCGCAGGCTCAAAGACCATGGTCGCGAGCGCAAGCAGCCGGTTGAATCCTTCGGGGAGCCTTCGTATATCCTCGCCGCCACGGCAGAGGACGACGAGAAGGAGCCTGATACGCTCCAGCCCATCATCGTCGCGGAGATGGAAACCAAGGTGCCGACCCTGTCCGTCGGCGAAGCGGTCATGCAGATGGAATTGTCGGGCAGTCAGCTTCTGGTCTTCCGGCACGAGACTCATAACGGCGTTAATGTGGTATACCGGCGCGACGACGGAAATGTCGGCTGGATCGACCCGCGCAGCAACGGAAGGTAGGCCCGCTTACCGGCGGCCCCCCGTTTTTGGAGGCACATGGAACTTGTCAGCATCCTGAAGCCCGAGGCGGTACGGGCCCTGTCCGAAGCCACGAGCAAGAAGCGTCTCTTCCAGCGGATCGCCGAGGTTGCCGAGAGCGCCTACGGCATCCGCACGGCGGAGGCGATGAATGCCCTTCAGGAGCGCGAATCCCTCGGGCCGACCGGCGTCGGCCAGGGGATCGCGCTCCCCCACGCCAGGCTGAACTGCATCTCGTCGGTCACCGGCGTGTTCATGCGGCTCGATCGCCCGATGGCGTTCGGGTCGGTGGATCGCCAGCCCGTCGACCTCGTTTTCGCGTTGTTCGCGCCGAACGATTCCGGGATCGACCACCTCAAGGCGCTGGCCGCGGTGTCCCGCACGATGCGGGACACCGCCATCTGTGCAAAGCTCCGGGCCAACAACGACCCGCTCACGCTGCACGCCGTCCTCACCGAACGCCAGAACACCCGCGCAGCCTGACGTCAGGGGCGCAGCGCCCCGAAGCCGAAGGCCATGTAGTCCCGCGTGTGGGCGTCCCTCGCGGCCGCGTCGATGTCCGCATCCAGAATGTCGGACAGGCGCGGGGCGTCCCCGGTCTCGCTCGTCAGGTCCGGCGCGGGAGGCATGCGGGCGCGTCCTATCTGCTGGCAGAGCTGGGCAAGACCGAGAGCGGCCTGATCGTCCCGGATCACGATATCCGGCAGAAGAAAATCCGACATGCCCTGAAGCGTCGCGGCCTGGGTCGACCAGGCGGGATCCGTTCGCAGGCTCGTCTGCCCCGCGAGATTGCCCTTCACGAAACGCAGGAACCCGAGGAACGCCTCGCGGTGCGTCTTCGGGTCCCAGTCGCGTCCCGGCGCGGTCTCCGGGATCGGCAGGCGATAGGTCGTCCTGAGCGCGCCGCGGATCTCC
The DNA here is from genome assembly GCF_031846565.1 of Tropicimonas omnivorans. Lineage (NCBI taxonomy): Bacteria > Pseudomonadati > Pseudomonadota > Alphaproteobacteria > Rhodobacterales > Roseobacteraceae > Tropicimonas > Tropicimonas omnivorans. The sequence goes on from NZ_JAVRHL010000001.1 coordinate 516,655, forward strand.
ATGAAAGCGCCCGGGCCGTCATCGAGGATGTAGCGGCGGAAGACGGAATGGAGCCGGCGGACGGGGTGCGACAGAACGGTGAACGCGCGCGCTCCGTCGGAGCGGTTCTTCCACTGCCGCAGGCTCTTCTGGGTGAAGTCGCGCTGGAGAGCGTCCGGCTCGGCCCCGTCCAGCGCCGCGAGCCATTCCTCGATCGCCTCCGTCTGTCCGCCCTTCATCGGCATGAAGAGAAGCGGCGCCGTAGCGGCCGCGACATAGGTCGGCACGGCCGGGCCGCGGCGGGGCTCGAGGTTCGGCGTGCGCGTCAGGCCAAAGCGGTCCAGCCCGTCGAGCGCCGTCTGCATCTCCGCGAAGTTGCGCACCTTCTGGGAATGCGGCTCCGGATTCTGCCGCTTGAGCCGGCCCGGCACCTTCTCGAGCCGCCCCGGAACCCCGAGGAAGGCCGCGAGGCCGTTCAGTACCTCGAGGTCCCCGATATCCTCGTAGGCGATATGAAAGGCGGTCTGCCCGCTGATCTGGAGCGCGCGCTGGAGGCGCAGCTGGAAGGACTGGATCCGCTGGAGATGCGCCTCGAACTCCTCCGGCACGAAGACGGCGCGGGCATCCTTGCGGTCCTTCACGTCGGTCAGTCGCCATTGCCCCGTGGCGGCGGCGATGCGCCTTGAGATGTAGCTGTCGAGCGGATTTCGGGTCAGGATCACCTTCGCGCAGGCGCGGTCGGCCAAGATGCCGTCCAGGATGCGTGGATCATGGTCGTGGAAGTAGCGGAAGCCGGGCAGCCCCTCCGTCCCGGCCCGCATCCGCGCCAAAAGCTCGCCCGGATCGTCCTCCCGCTCCCGAAGCGTAAGGCCGAAAAGCTCGGTCTGGCCCTCCTGCCCGATGAAGTAGGGATTGAAGGCCTCCCCGTGACACCGCACGCCCTCGATCGCGTTCAGGCTTTCCTCGAGGTGGTTCGAGCCCGTCCGCATGTCCGCGAACAGCACGAAGGTGTCGAAGGCGGCGCTCATTCGGCCTGCTTCACGAGATAAGGCATGGTGCGCGGCGGGCCTTCCGGAAAGTCGTCCGCGGGGAAATCCCCGGGGAGGTGGAGGTTCATACCATCGTTCCTGAGATCTTGCAGGAAACGACCGAAGCCGCCGAGATCCGCCATGCGCGGGACCTCGGTCATGCGGCGGCCCTGCAAGGGGACGATCTCGTCGAGGACGTCCTGCAGCTTCTCCATCGGCGCCTCGACGAACTCGGCCAGCGTCCAGATCCGCACGCGCGCCTTCACCCACCGCGCGCGCAGAAGCTCCAGGTGCCCGGCCTCGATCCGCTGGAGGCGGGCCGCCTCCTTGCGCATCAGATCGCGGGGAAGCCCGGAGCGGTGGAGCGGGATGGCCCAGGCCCCCGCGATCACCGAGATCTGCGCGTGGGGGTCGGCGGCCATGAAACCGGCCGGGAAATGGTTGTCCCGCGGCCCGAACATGAAGCACTGCCGCTCCCCGCGCGTCGTCCAGATCAGGTTCGTCAGGAAGGCGCAGGGGTTGTAGTCCCTGAGCGCCGCGCTGTCCGTGAGCGCGCCGTTGTAGACCTGCTCCCCGCCGGCCAGCTCGGCGCGTTCCGGCGCGTAGAGATGCCTGTGGACCCGATGGCCCGTGACACGCGCGAGCCAGGTGTCGAAATCGACGAAGAGCTCGCCGAACCCTTCGAAGACGGAATAGGGACCGGCCGTGCGCCCGTTCTCCCGGTCGTGGCGGGGAAAGCGGCCCTGCATGTAGAGCCCCGGCCGCCCCAGGACCCGCCGTTCTGCGGCATTGGCGAACAGCCGGTCGATGCGGCCGGGGCGCGGCTCGGCGTTCTTGGTGACGTCCGGGTCGTTCGACAGGAAGGCCGAGTAGAGCCGATCCGCGTGGGGCCAGATCTTCCGCGCCATGAAACAGTCGGAGCGGCGCAGAAGCTGAAGGTGATCGTCGTAGAAGACATGTGGCTTGCCCTGCGGGTCGAACTTGGACAGCGTCAGGGACCGGCTTTCCACGGAGGTCGAATGCAGCCGCACGAGGCTCTGGAAATAGCTTTCGTCCGGGATCCAGACGCGCCGGAAGTACCTGTCGTACCGCTCGCGGTCCGGGTCCTCGAGGATGGCGGTCAGGGTCGCCCGGGAGAGACACCACCATTGCGAGCCGAGATGCGGCACGATGGGATCGGGGATCGCGCGATGAAGCTTGAGCCGCCGCTGGATGGCAACCCAGCGGTCGAAGAGCTCCCGGTGGCTCTTCCATGAGAAGGGAAACCGCAGCGTGAACCGCTCCCGCTCGAAACCGCCCTTGGACCAGGCGACGTCCTCGATGGTGACGCTCTCGATGAAGTCGGTCCGAGGGCGCTCCGCGAGATAGGCCTCCAGCTCCTGCACTGGCCGGAGCGGCAGGCAGGACCCCGACGCGAGGTAAACGTGACGGACGTCCGGATACTCCGCCAGCATCGTCTCCGCCGCGGACAGCGTCGCTCCGACGATGCCCCACGTGCCCCAGGCACAATGGCGGCGCGGCGTCACGAAGCGGACGTTGTCCATCCCCTTCACACGGCGCTGAAGCTTGGCATATGCGCTGCGCGTCACCTTCCGGTCGGCATGGATCACGACGGGGCAGCCGCTCAGCGCCCAATGCCGCGCGACCTGCGCCGCCCGGTCCAGCGCCGTGTGCACCAGAAGGATGAAACCGACGGTCATGTCCAGTTGCCCTTGGAGACGAGACCCAGGATCTCGAGCTGCCGCCAGTTGATGTACTGCTCGCTCCACTTCGTCCAGAGGTCGGGCTGCTCCTTCAGGACGGCGTGATAGGCAAGGTATTCCCGGCTTCCCGCGAAATGCTCCCGGCGGGTGATTTCCTCCTCCGTCTTGTCGATGAAGGTGTTCAGGAACTTGGCATGCAGAAGCGCGCCGCACGTCTTCTCCCCGCCCTCCTCGTCGTAGGTGAGATTGAGGCCCCGCGGCAGGAGCATGTGCGTGGAATTGACGTAGCAATAGGCACGATCCCACTTCACGAGCGGGATCTTGTTCAGCGAGGGGGCGTTCAGCGGCGCGTCCGCGAAGAAGGCCCGAGCGCGGGGACCGCCCTGGATCCAGAGGTTCTGGAAGCGGTCGTTGCGGGTGATCATGTAATTGCCGCTGTCGAACCACGAGGCGATCTCGAACGGATCCTGCCCCTCCGCATAGGTCTGTGCGTCGATCGGGCCCTTGGGATACATGTCGAGGAGCATGGCGGAGAAGGAGCGCAGCCCGCTTCCGTCCAGCCAGTCCGTCAGCGCATTGATCGGCCGCGTGTCGCAGAACGGGTAGACGAGGAACTCGTCCACATCGACAGTGAGCGCCCAGTGGCCGTGGGCATGGCGCAGCGCGAGCCAGTTGAGCCAGTCCACCCCGAAGCGGGCCCGGCGGTAGCTCGCCGCCGTCGTCCAGAGGGAGACGTCCTCCTGATCCGCGAGGTACTCGCGGGAGCCGTCATCCGAGGCATTGTCGACCATGAAGAAGTGGCGCACGCCGGCCTTGCGGTAATAGTCGAGGAAGTAGGGCAGCCGGACGCGCTCGTTCCGGAGCGTGGTGAAGGCAAGCAGGTGCCCGCGTTTGATCGCGCCCGTCCGGTCCGCCACGACCTTCAGCTCGCGCCGCTTCCGGAAGGCGCGGATGCGGTACTTCTTGCGCTTCAGACGCATTCGGTATGAGTCGAGTGCGCTCAAGCGAGCTCCCCTGCCGGGCGGATCAAGACACGGTCCTGTATTACATCATGCTTAAGACGGCGTTGAAATGCTCCTGCCAGGACGGCGGGACGATCGGATCGCGCCTGTGACCCGACATCGTCACTTTCGAGACCTCGGCAGCCCAGCGTTCGGGACCCGTGAGGGGAAGGTAGCTGGGGTAGTCGCCGAGAAGCTCCCGGAAGACGGGCAGTTCGGACGCGATGACGGGCGTTCCGAGCGCCGCGGCTTCGAGTGCGGGGAGGCCGAACCCTTCGGCGCGGCTCGGAAAGAGGAGCGCTCGCGCGTGGGCCATCAGCCATGTGACCGCGCTGTCGGGCAGGCCCGGCAATTCCAGTATATCCGCGCCGGCCCGGTCCAGGCGGGCGAAGACGTCCGCGTTCTTCCAGCCGCGCCGGCCTGCGATGGCGAGGATCGGGCGGGGGGAGGGCAGGCTCTCCCAGACGTCGAGGAGCAGCGCATGGTTCTTGCGCGGCTCGATGGTGCCGAGGCACAGGAAGAAGGGGCGCTCCGCGAGATCCGGCGGCAGGGGCGGCATGGCCCTGGACACCTCGGGCCGGGGCACGCCCAGATGGGCGACGAGGCCGGGCGGCACGCGGCCCGCTTTCGCGAAGTGTCGCTCCGCATCGTCCCGTGTGGCGGCTGAATTGTAGATCGCGAGGTCCGCCGCACTGCCGACCCGGCTCAGCATTGCCGCGAATCTCTCCGGGCTCCCGTCTCTCTGCGCCTCGGGCAGATCGAGGGGGATCGTGTCGTGGATCATCGCCGAGATCCGGGCGTCCGGCACGCTCTCCCACGCGGTCAGGACGCGGGCGGTGAGGTTCGAATGACCCACATTGACGTACGAGGTGCCTGCCGGGAGGTGCTTGCGCAGGCTGCGTGCAAGGCCCGGCCTCGGCAGCACGCGCCGCGCCAGGCGGCGCAGGTCGGCTTCCGCGCGCGCCGCCTCCGCGCTCAGGCCGGGCGTGAGCCGCGCGGCGAGGTCGGCGTGACCCCAAGGTCCGCCGAAGAGCCGCCCCGCAAGCTCGTGCGTGCCCTCCGGCGCCAGCAGCGCGTAGCCGAGGCGCATCCGCACCAGCGACCAGAGCGGAACAGGCTCCCGCATCAGCCGCGCGAGATAGGCGGCCTCGACCCGGTCCACCCCCGTCCACGGGCCCTGCCCGAGCCGGCTTACGAGGCGGCTGAGATCGAGACAGCGCGCGGCGGGCTCAGCGCTCAAAGCGGCCCGTCTGGTGCCAGTGCCACGCATCCTCGATCATCCGGTCGAGCGAGGAGCGCGCCGGGGTCCATCCCAGCTCCGCCTTCGCCCGCTCGCTGCCCGAAACGAGGCGCACGGCATCGCCCGCACGCCGCGCGCCCTCCACCACGGGAACGGACCGATTGGTGACGCGGCGGCTGTGCTCGATCACTTCGCGCACCGAGTAGCCGTGGCCCGTTCCGAGATTGAAGGCGCGGCTCGGCCCCCCTTTGTCCAGCCAGCCGTAGCCGAGGACATGCGCATCCGCGAGGTCGCAGACATGCACGTAATCACGGATGCAGGTGCCGTCCGGCGTGTCGTAATCGGTGCCGAAGACGGTCAACGCGTCCCGTTTGCCGTCTATGGCGTCCAGCATCAGCGGGATGAGATGCGTCTCGGGCTCGTGCTGCTCGCCCACCTCGCCCTCGGGATCGGCGCCAGCGACGTTGAAGTACCGGAAGATGACATGGCGCAGCCCGTGGGCGGCCTCGAAATCCCGCAGGATCTCCTCGATGGCCCGCTTCGAGGCGCCGTAGGGGTTCTCGGGCCGCTGGGGTGTCTCCTCGTCCAGAACGACCCCGTCCTGGTCCCCATAGGTCGCGCAGGTGGAGGAGAAGATGAAACGGCCGCATCCGGCGGCGACGGCGGCTTCGGCGAGGTTCACCGCTCCGGTGACATTCTCCAGCCAGTAGCGGCCCGGCTCCCGGACCGATTCGCCGACCTGGCTGAGCGCCGCGAAATGCATGACGGCATCCGGCGCATGGGCGGCAAAGACCTCGTCCAGGCGGGCGCGGTCCATGAGGTCGCCCTCCTCGGCCGGGCCGAACCTGACAGCATCACGCCAGCCGGTGCTGTAATTGTCGAAGGTGATGGGGGTGTGCCCGGCGCGGGACAGCGCCTTGCAGGCATGGGCGCCGACATAACCGGCACCGCCCGTGACGAGTATCTTGCCCAATCCGCGACCACCCCTCGCTTGCCCGTGCGCCGACGGCCCGGCCACCCAAGGCCGGGCCACTTGATGACGCAGCTTACTGAGCCGGCTCGGGCACGGCCACGATTTCCCTCAGATACTCCGAGAACTCGTCGCGCAACTCGTCGCGGGCAAGGCCGAACGCGACCGTCGCCTGCAGGAAACCGGCCTTCGAGCCGCAGTCGAACCGCTCGCCGCGGAACCGGAAGCCGTTGACCGGCCGCCCGTGATCGATCTCAGACGCGATGGCGTCCGTCAGCTGGATCTCGCCGCCGGCTCCCTTGTCCTGATTGTGCAGCGTCTCCAGCACGTCCGGCGTCAGGATATAGCGGCCGATGACGGCGAGGTTCGAGGGCGGGTTCTCCTTCGGCTTCTCGACCATGCGGCGGATCGGAAGCACGTCCGAATCCGTCTCCTCGACGTCGAGGATGCCGTAGGAGCTGGTCTTGTCCATCGGGACTTCCATCGCCGCGACCATGGAGCCGCCGCCACATTCCTCGTGGGCCTCGACCATCTGCTGGAGGCAGGGCTTCTCGGCGGCGATCACGTCATCGGGGAGAATGACCGCGAAGGGTTCGTCGCCGATCATGCGACGCGCGCACCAGACGGCATGACCGAGACCAAGAGCCTTGTGCTGGCGGACATAGGCGATCTGGCCGCTTTCCATGTAGGTGGACTTCATGATCTCCTGAATGTCCGTCTTGCCCTTCTCGGCAAGTGCGGCTTCCAGTTCCGGCGCGTTGTCGAAATAGTCCTCGAGCGCGGATTTGCCCCGCGACGTGACGAAGATGAATTCCTTGATGCCGGCGGCGCGGGCCTCGTCTATCGCGTATTGAATGAGGGGACGGTCGACCAGGGTCATGATCTCCTTCGGGATCGACTTGGTCGCCGGCAGGAATCGCGTTCCGAGTCCGGCGACGGGGAGAACCGCCTTGCTGATCTTACGTGTCATTCGCTTTGGTACCTCGTTTCGGTCGGCGCCGGGCAGTGCGACCGGCGACCGGTCAATGCCTCATTCTAGGCCCTAGTTCCGACAGTGTCTTGCGATTTCAATGAAATGCGCCGCAATGCGGCATCCCCCGCCGATGTCGGCGTCCCCCGCACGGCCTCGGTGCGGGCCACTTCGGCAGAGAGACGCTCCGGGAAGCTGACGAGGCGGAGCCGCGGCGTGTCCCTGTCGGAGCGGCCGAAGAGGCCCCCGCGCTGCAGCCAGATCCCGGGCCGGACGAAACGCACGGAATGCGGTCGTCCCGTGGGAGAGAAGACGTAGAGCGATACTGTGCCGCCGGCCTTCGCCGCCGCCTTCGCCTTCGCCATCAGCGCCCGGATCTGCCACGTCCGCCCGGCGAGGACGGTGTGGGTCAGGGGGGGCGGCGGCAGCGGGGTGAATGGCGGGGGGGCGTCCATCCGGCTGGCGCGAAGATTGGGAGCAGGGCTCTGCGCCGGTTCGGCCGCGCCCCGGTCGAACGTCTCCAGAAGCGCGGCGATATCCCGGCGTCTCAGGCGGCGCGCGGCGGCATGTGCCCTCAGACGGCTCTCCTGAAGGGCGCGGTGCGCGGCGAGGGCGCCCTCACGCTCCTTCGGCTCGCAGTGCCGTGCGAGAAACGCGGCGACGCTGGCCCCGACGGGGCCGAGGTCCGCCGGGGCGCGGCTCTGCGTGCGCGTGGCGTTCGCGGCGGCGGCGTGATGCACCACGGCGTCCTTCGCGATGGCGGTGTAGGCGCCCAGGCGGGCGAGCCGCTGGTTCACGTCCGTCTCGTCGAGATAGTAGCGGAAGGCCGGGTCGAACCCACCGATGGCGACGAGATCGGCGCGACGGAAGGCGCAGTTGGTGCCGACCGTCTTCACCGCCGAGCCGTCCGAGCCGGGACCGAAGAGCACACCGTCCTTGAGCGGCAGGTCCAGCCCGTCCCGGCCCACGCGGACCGGCGTCCATTGCGGGGAAATGCCGTTCCGCCCCAGAACGGGCCCGGTGGCGCAGCTCACGCGCGGATCGGCAAACGGGGCGGCGAGGCGCTCGGCCCAGAGCGGTTCGGCCACCGCATCGTCGTCGATGAAGGCAACTACGTCGCCCGCGGCAAGGGCGAGACCGGTATTCCGGGCCTCGGAGATATTCGCGACGTCGAACCGGGCGAGCTTGATCCGGCCGCGCAGATGCTCGACCGACGGCTCGCCCGCGGGGTCGGTGACGACGATCAGCTCGAGCGCGCCATGGGTCTGCCGTGCGAGGCTCTCGACGCAGAGGCGCAGGTGCTCCGGCCTCTGACGGCTGACGACGATGACGGAGAGTGTGGGCAGGCCCGCGATCACTCCATCCCCATCGTGGCCATCATTTCCTCGAGGCGGGTCACGTCGGAGGGGTTGTTCAGCTCCCAGAACTGGCGCCCCCGCGTCTCCACCTCGACGCAGCTCATGGTGCGGCCGTTTTCGAGGAAGCGGAGCTGTTCGAGCCCCTCTGTGCGCTCGAGCGGGCCGATGTCCCAGCGGGGATAATCGGTGAGCGCCTCGGGCCGGTAGGCGTAGAGGCCGACGTGATGAAAGACCGCCGCGGCCTTCTCCGCGTCGGCGGTATAGGGGACCACTTCCTTGGAGAAGTAGAGTGCGCGGTGATCGCGGTCGAAGATGGCGGTGGTTCCTCCGACGCGGCCTGCCTGCCTGTCCATCTTGAGCCCGTTCAGCGTTTCCGCATCGCAACGGATCACCGGTGTCGCGGCGCCGGCATCCGGAGCGGCGCGCAGGCCTTCGATGGTCTCGGGAATGAACCAGCGCGGGGTCAGCGGTGCATCCCCCTGGAGGTTCACCACCATCTCGAATCCGCCGCCGAGCGCGTCGGACGCTTCGGCGCACCGCTCGGTCCCGTTGCGGCAGTCGGAACTGGTCATCACCACCTCGGCGCCGAATCCCTCGGCGGCCTCGCGGATCCGGTCGTCATCGGTGGCGACCACGACGCGGGAGACGCCGTCGATCCCGCGCGCGGCTTCCCACGTGCGCTGAACGAGGGTCGCCTGCCGGCCGGACGCGCCGCGCAGGGGCACGAGAGGCTTTCCGGGATAGCGTTCGGAGGCGTAGCGGGCGGGGATGACGACGAGGACGCTCATTCCGCCGCGCCTTCCGGGGCCGGCAGATCGACGCCGGGCGCATGGGCGATGAAGAACGGGTTCTCGTAGCCGGGCTTGCCGTAGGCGAAGGGGGCGTGGTCGTCGAAGCGGATCATCTTCCCGCCGGCGCCGCGCAGGACCGCGTCCCCAGCGGCCGTGTCCCACTCCATGGTGCGGCCGAGCCGGGGATAGAGGTCCGCCTCCCCCGCCGCGACGAGGCAGAACTTGAGGGAAGACCCGGCGCTCGTCATGTCCGCGACCGAGAACTGGCCGATATAGGCATCCGTCGCCGCATCGCGGTGGGACTTGGACGCGACGACGACGAGGGCGCCGTTGTCCGGCGTCTTGACGGCAAGGGGCGTCGTCTCCCCGGCCCTGTCCAGCGCGTGATCGCCCGTCTCCTCGACGGCGCTGCCATCGGCCAGCGTGTAGAACAGACGTTTCCGGGCCGGGGCGTAGACCACGCCGCGCACGGGAACGCCGTTCTCGACATAGGCGATGTTGACCGTGAAATCGCCGCGGCGCTGGACGAACTCCTTCGTGCCGTCGAGCGGATCGACGATGAGGAAGGCCTCCGCGCTCTCGGTGTGGCTCTCGGCCTGCTCCTCGGTCACGACCAGCGTATCCGGGAACGCCTCCGTCAGGCCGGCGGAGATCAGCGCGTCCGCCGCCTCGTCCGCTTCGGTGACCGGGCTTGCATCCGACTTGGAGCGCACCTCGAAATCGGGCGCGGCGTAGATCTCCATGATCCGGGCGCCCGCCTGAAGCGCGAGGCGTCGCATCACTGTGACGAGGCGGTCATGATCCAAGGCGCTCTCCAATCCGTTCGTTGACCCGATGGGCGTGTTCTCCTTATCGTCAACAGGTAAAGGAACGGCAAGGAATTGGTCGTATTCCGTGCAAGCGGGCGCCCCCGTTGTGCCGGGCGCGACGGCCGGACATGACGCCACGGGATCTCGAGATGACGATGCACAGCTCCTCGGACCGGCCGCCCTCGGCGCTCCACTCCGCCCTCGTGCTGTGGGAGCTGACCTATCACTCCATAGTCCGCACGCTTCGCAAGGAGCATGGCAACGCCGTCATCGGGCTCGCGCTGAACGTGATGCAGACGGTGATCTTCGTCGGCGCGTTCTACTTCATGTTCACCGTTCTCGGCATGAAGAGCTCGGCGATCCGGGGCGATTTCCTGCTCTACATCATGTCCGGGATCTTCCTCTACATGACGCACACGAAGGCGATGAGCGCCGTCGCCTCGTCCGAAGGGCCGGCGTCCCCGATGATGAAGCACGCGCCCATGAACACGGTGATCTCGATCTCCGCCGCGGCGCTGACCTCGCTCTACATCCAGGTGCTGTCCATGGCGGTGGTCCTCGGCTTCTACCACATCGCGATGAACCCGATCACGATCGACGATCCGATCGGCGCCATGGCGATGGTCCTTCTGGCGTGGTTCTCGGGCGTCGCCGTCGGGATGGTGCTTCTCGCGATCCGGCCCTGGTTTCCGGGCTTCGTGAAACTGATGACGACGATCTATTCCCGCGCGAACATGATCGCATCGGGCAAGATGTTCGTGGCGAACCAGTTGCCGGGATACATGCTGGTGATGTTCACCTGGAATCCGATCTTCCACATCATCGACCAGTCCCGCGGGTTCGTCTTCATCAACTACAATCCGCATTACTCGAACACGACATATCCGCTCGTCGTGTCCCTGATCCTCATTTTCATCGGCCTTCTGGGTGAGTTCTACACCCGGCGAAACGCCTCGCTGAGCTGGCAGGCGAAACGGTGATGCGGGTCGCGGCGGCCCTCTTCATGCTGCTGGCCGCCTCGGCGGCGGGCGCGCAGGGCGAGCTGCCGGCGCTCTACGATGTCAGGGGCGTCGGGGCGAACGATGTTCTGAACGTGCGGGCGGGGCCCGAGGCGTCCGCTTCGCTGGTGGCCACCCTTGCGCCGGACGAGACGGGCGTCGAGATCGTGCGCCGCTCCGGCGGATGGGGCCTCGTGTCCCTGCCCGAGACGCGTGGATGGGCGTCGCTCGACTATCTCGCGCGGCAGCCGGGACAGGGAGATGGATTCCCGATGCCGCTGCGCTGCTCGGGCACGGAGCCGTTCTGGTCACTCAGCTTGAACGAAAGCCCCGTCTTCTCGGTGCCGGAGCGCGAGACGCAGTTGCACGGCCGCGTCGAGGCGAGTGCAGAGGATGCGACCCTTCTGACGTTCGGTGGGGTGGGCGCGGGGTTCGACGTCCTCCTGGAGCGGCAGGAATGTTCGGACGGCATGAGCGACCGGGCGTACGGCATCCGCGCAGCTCTCATCGGGACCATGCCGGGCGCGGGCGCCTATCTTCGCGGCTGTTGCACGCTCCGGCCCTAGGCGCCGGCCACCCGCAACGTGAGGTTCAGCCGTCCGCCTCCGGCCAGCAGATCCGAGCTGCCCGCCCGGATCCGGTCGATCCCGTGGTGGAGCATACGGCCCTCTCCGCCCAGCACGGCCACGTCTCCCGAGCGCAGCCATAGCGACTGGGTCCTGCCGCCGCGCTCCTCGTTCCCGATGCGGAACAGCGCCTCGTCTCCGAGGCTGATCGAAACGACGGGCCAGCGCAGATCCGCCTCGTCCCGGTCCTGGTGCATCCCCATCTTCGCATCCGCATCGTAAAAATTGACGAGACAGGTGTCCGGCTGGCGGTCCACGCCGGCCACCTCGTCCCAGATCGCGAGAACGGACCGGGGAATGGCGGGCCAGGGCACGCCTGCGGGATGTTGCGGCTCGTAGCGATAGCCCCGCCTGTCGCTGACCCAGCCCACGGATCCGGCCGACGTCATGCGCACGCTCATCTTCTGCCCACGCCGCGTTTCGGGTCGGAAGAGCGGTGCCGCCTCGACGAGCGTCCGCACATCGCGAACCAGCGCCTCCTGTGCGGCGCGGTCCAGAAGGCCGGGGTGCACGATCACCCCGCGAATGTCCCGCGGCGGGGCAGCTTCTCCGAAAAGATCCACGATTGACCTCCAGATCGGTCGGGGAGGGGGCGTTGCAGCCCCAAAGCGCCCTCCCTATATACGCTCCGTCGCCGCGCCGGGAACCGGAGGGGCGGACAGGGATCGGGGGCGGGTGCCTCCAAGAGGGCCCGCGCCCACAAAATCGCCGAAGAGAAGAGGTAGAAATACATGGCCAAAGTCATCGGGATCGACCTTGGGACCACCAACAGCTGCATCGCCATCATGGACGGTGCGCAGCCCAAGGTCGTGGAGAACGTCGAAGGCGCACGGACGACCCCGTCCATCGTCGCCTTCACCGAGGAAGAGCGTCTGGTCGGCCAATCCGCGAAGCGGCAGGCCGTGACCAACCCGACCAACACGATCTTCGCCGTCAAGCGCCTGATCGGGCGTCGCTTCGACGACGAGGATATCGCGAAGGACAAGAAGAACCTGCCGTACGACGTGGTCGACGGCGGTAATGGCGACGCGTGGGTCGAATCCCGCGGCGAGCGCTATTCTCCGAGCCAGATCAGTGCCTTCATCCTGCAGAAGATGAAGGAGACCGCCGAGTCCTATCTCGGCGAGGAAGTGACCCAGGCGGTCATCACCGTCCCGGCCTACTTCAACGACCAGCAGCGTCAGGCGACGAAGGACGCGGGCAAGATCGCCGGCCTCGAAGTCCTGCGCATCATCAACGAGCCGACGGCCGCCGCGCTGGCCTACGGTCTCGACAAGAAGGAATCCAAGACGATCGCGGTCTATGACCTCGGCGGCGGTACCTTCGACATCACGATCCTCGAGATCGACGACGGCCTCTTCGAGGTGAAGTCCACCAACGGGGACACGTTCCTCGGCGGCGAAGACTTCGACATGACGATCGTCAATTACCTCGCCGCCGAGTTCAAAAAAGAGAACGGCGTCGACCTGACGAAGGACAAGATGGCCCTTCAGCGGCTCAAGGAAGCTGCGGAAAAGGCCAAGATCGAGCTGTCCTCCAGCCAGCAGACCGAGATCAATCAGCCGTTCATCTCGATGGACCCCAAGGGCGGCCAGCCGCTTCACATGGTCATGAAACTGACGCGTGCGAAGCTGGAGAGCCTCGTGGGCGATCTGATCAAGGCCTCCATCGGGCCCTGCAAGGCGGCGCTCAAGGATGCCGGCATGTCTACCGGCGAGATCGACGAGGTCGTCCTCGTCGGCGGCATGACGCGGATGCCCCGCGTCGTCGAGGAAGTGACGAAGTTCTTCGGCAAGGAGCCCCACAAGGGCGTGAACCCGGACGAGGTCGTGGCGCTCGGTGCGGCGATTCAGGCCGGTGTCCTCCAAGGTGACGTGAAGGACGTGGTCCTGCTCGACGTGACCCCGCTCTCCCTGGGCATCGAGACCCTGGGCGGCGTGTTCACCCGGCTGATCGATCGCAACACCACGATCCCGACCAAGAAGAGCCAGGTCTTCTCGACCGCCGAGGACAACCAGGGCGCCGTGACGATCCGGGTCTTCCAGGGCGAGCGCGAGATGGCCGCGGACAACAAGATGCTCGGCCAGTTCAACCTGGAAGACATCCCGCCCGCGCCGCGCGGCATGCCGCAGATCGAGGTGACCTTCGACATCGACGCCAACGGCATCGTCTCGGTGTCGGCCAAGGACAAGGGCACCGGGCGCGAGCAGAAGATCACGATCCAGGCGTCCGGCGGTCTTTCCGACGACGAGATCCAGAACATGGTCAAGGAGGCCGAGGAGAACGCCGAGGCCGACAAGGACCGCCGCGAGCTCGTCGAGACGAAGAACCAGGGCGAGAGCCTCGTGCACTCCACGAAGAAGTCCCTCGAGGAGCATGGCGACAAGGTCGACCAGTCCACCGTCGAGGCGATCGAGCTGGCGATGCAACCGCTCGAGGAGGCCCTTCAGAACGAGGACGTCGGCAAGATCAAGTCCGGCATCCAGAACCTGACCGAGGCCGCGATGAAGCTCGGGGAGGCGATCTACAAGTCCGAGCAGGAAAAGGCGGACGGCGGCGATGATTCGTCCGATGAGGGGGAAGACCCCCGCAACGTGGACGAGGACATCGTCGACGCCGATTTCGAGGATCTGGGCGACGACAAGCGCAACTCGTGAGCGCCGGTCCGTCCTGACCTTTCTCTGGGCCGGCCCGATCCCGGGCCGGTCCTCGTCTTTTTCGTGTGACAAGGTAAATGCCGATGGCCAAACGCGATTTCTATGAAGTTCTCGGCGTTGCCCGCGGTGCCGATGCCGATGAACTCAAGAAAGCCTATCGCCGCAAGGCGAAGGAGCTTCACCCCGACCGCAACTCCGACAATCCCGATGCCGAGGCCCAGTTCAAGGAAGTGAACGAGGCCTACGACGCGTTGAAGGATCCCGAGCGCAAGGCGGCTTATGATCGCTTCGGTCACGCCGCCTTCGAAGGTGGCATGGGGGGCGGGCGCCCCGGCGGCGCGCGCGGCGGCTTCGGCCAGCAGGGCGATTTCGCCTCCGCCTTCTCCGACGTGTTCGACGATCTCTTCGGAGATTTCATGGGCGGGCGCGGCGGCGCCGGCGGACGGCAGCGCGCGGCGCGCGGCTCCGACCTGCGCTACAATCTTCAGATCCCGCTCGAGGACGCGTTCACCGGCACCCAGAAGCAGATCCAGGTTCCGACCGCGGTGGCCTGCGGCTCCTGTGGGGGCACCGGGGCCGAAGGCGGCGCAGAGCCCGTCACCTGCCCGACCTGCTCCGGCATGGGCAAGGTCCGCGCGCAGCAGGGCTTCTTCACCGTGGAGCGCGTCTGCCCGACCTGTTCCGGCGTGGGCCAGATCGTCAAGAATCCCTGTAATGAATGCGGCGGCGCGGGCCGGATCGAGAAGAACCGGTCGCTTTCCGTGAACATTCCCGCCGGCGTCGAGACCGGCACCCGCATCCGGCTTGCCGGAGAGGGGGAGGCGGGGCTGCGTGGCGGCCCGACCGGCGATCTCTACATCTTCATCGACGTGGCGGAGCATGACCTCTTCCAGCGTGATGGCGCGCATCTCTATTGCAGTGTTCCGGTCTCCGTCACCACGGCGGCACTCGGCGGCGACATAGAGGTGCCGACGATCGACGGAGGACGGTCTCGCGTGAAGGTCCCGGCCGGCAGCCAGTCCGGACGGCAGATGCGCCTGCGCTCCAAGGGGATGCCGGCCCTGCGCGGTGCGGGAACGGGGGATATGTTCATCGAGCTGTCCGTCGAGACGCCCGTCAGCCTGACATCGCGCCAGAAGGAGCTCCTGCGGGAGTTCGAGAAGATCGGCGAGGAGGCGAACAATCCCAACTCGTCCAACTTCTTCCGCAAGGTGCGAAGCTTCTGGGACGGCATGAAGGGCTGACCCGGCCGATCAATCTGTAGACGCCCGCTTCGCGCTTAAGCGGGCGTTTACCACCGCGCTGGCACAACGGTGCCATGAACGCGTTGAACCTCTTCAGAGAGCTGTCACCCGGCCTGTTCCGGGGCGCATCCGCCCAGGGCGCCCCCCGGCGCCGGGAGGTCAAATCAGACGCGCCCGTGCAGAGCGACTGGTCTCCGCGGGGCGGGCCTCCCTCCTACATCAAGGGGCATCGCAAAAGGCTGCGGGAGCGCTTCCTGTCGGGCGGTGCGGCGGCGATGCCGGATTACGAACTGCTGGAGCTGCTGCTTTTCCGCACCATCCCCCGGCAGGACGTGAAACCCCTCGCCCGGCTCCTGCTCGACACGTTCGGAGACTTCAACCGCGTCCTCTCCGCGCCGGCACAGCGGCTGCGGGCGGTGGACGGGGTGGGGGACGCCATCGTGACGGACTTCAAGATCATGGAAGCCGCCGCCCACCGCATGGCGCGCTCGAAGATCATGCAGCGGCCGATCCTGTCGGGCTGGACCGAGCTGATCGATTATTGTCACACCGCCATGGCGCACCGGGAGACCGAGCAGTTCCGCGTGCTTTACCTCGACCGCAAGAACGTCCTGATCGCCGATGAGGAGCAGGCCGAAGGGACGGTGGATCACGTCCCCGTCTATCCCCGGGAGGTCGTGAAACGGGCGCTCGAGCTGAATGCGAGTGCACTCATAATCGTGCACAACCACCCCTCTGGCGATCCGACCCCCTCCTCCGCGGATATCCAGATGACAGCGGCCATCGACGATGCAGCCCGGGCCCTCGGTCTCGTGCTGCACGACCATATCATCGTCGGCAAGGAGCGGGAGCTGAGCTTCCGGGCGGAGAGCTACCTCTGAGGTTCAGCCGGCTTCGGCCTCTGCGACCTCGCGCTCCGCCGCGTCCGTGACCGGCGCCGGGACAGGCATGACGAGCAGATCGCCTACCGCATCGCAGCCGGGCATGGTCAGCGTCACGCGGGCGGGCTCACCTGCGTCAGCGCCGCTATCCTTCAGGACGGCGAGAGCGCCGAGCCGGCGGCCACAGCTTGCAAGCGTGATCTCCGCGTCGATGGTGACCGCGGGTGCATCCTCTGCGGGGTAGGTGAACACCTGGAGGAGGGCGCCGCCGGGGATGCTCGCATCTCCCAGACGGATGACGCTCTGCGCGTCGTCTCCCGACCGCAGGTCGATTCCGCTGCCCGACTGAAGCGCAATGCGGGCGGGGCCGGACGTCTCGAGCGCGATCCGCGAGGTCGTGCGGGCGCCATCGGGAAGCGTGAGGGCGAAGGAGGCGGTCTGCGACAGGGCGGGAACTGCGAGGTCCAGCTCGCCCGCCTCGTCCAGCCGCACGGAAAACGAGAGGCCTTCATGCTCGATGCTGGCGGCCGAATTGGGATAGCAGGGCGCAGAGATCGACAGAGAAACGGTGTTCTCCTCACCCGGCGCCAGGGCCAGAGCAGCGTCGCAGTCCAGCCCGTAATCGTTGAGATCCGCACCCGGATCCGCCACGGCCATATCGGTGGTCGACGCCGACAGGCGCAGGCTCAGCAGGTCCGGCTCGGGCGCGTCGGGAAGGGAGGCTGCACGCGGCTCCGAAGGCAGGGCAATTCCGCCATCTTCCGGTGCCGATGCTTCCGCCGGCCCCGCGCCGAAAACGTTCGGAAACGACCAGTCGGACCAGCCTGCGCGCGCCTCGTCCGCGACGCCCATGGACAGGGCGAGCGCGGTCGCGGCGATGAACGTCGTACGGGCCTGTGTCATATCGTGCCTCCTCGTCCGCATGGCGGTTCGAGCCAGACAGATGGGCATGAAAGGCGGCAGGATCTTGACGCGCGTCAGGTCATTTGGCGCCTGACGCGCGCGAAAATGCCGCTCAGACCAGCTGGCCGTGGCAGTGCTTGAACTTCTTGCCCGACCCACAGGGGCAGGGGTCGTTCCGGGAGGGATTACCCCAGGTCGAGCTGTCGGTCTCGTCGAAACCGGCGGTCTCCGTCGTCTCGGCGGGACGGGGCTCCGCGCCCGCAGCGACGGTGCCGGGCGCGGCGTCGGCTTCCGCTTCGGCGCGTGTCTCGGCCGGAGCAGCCCCCTCCTCCCCCCGCTTCGCGCGTTGCTGGGCGACCATCTGGCGGAGCATATCCTGCTGCTCTTCCTGGGAGATCGGCCGGATGTTGGCGAGCTTCTTGGTCACGTCCGTTCGCAGCGAATCGAGCATGGATTCGAAGAGCTGGAAGCCCTCGGTCTTGTACTCGTTCAGCGGATCACGCTGCGCGTAGCCACGGAAGCCAACGACGGACCGCAGATGCTCCAGCGTCAGAAGGTGCTCGCGCCACTTCGCATCGATGGTTTGGAGCAGGATCTGCTTCTCGATGGAGCGCATGGTGTCCTGACCGAAGATTTCGGCTTTTTCCGCCATCATCTTGTCGGACGCCTCGTCGAGGCGATCGCGGATGTCCTCGTCCGCCACGCCTTCCTCGGCGGCCCAGGCGCCGATGGGCACATCCAGGCCCAGAAGTTCCTTCGCCTGGGTTTCGAGGCCGTCGGTATCCCACTGGTCGGCATAGGTCTTCGGAGGCATGTGCTCGGCCACGAGGTCGTCGATGACCTGGTGGCGCATGTCGCCCACGATCTCCGCGAGGTCGGCCGCTTCCATGATTTCGCGGCGCTGGCTGAAGATCACCTTGCGCTGATCGTTCATCACGTCGTCGAACTTGAGGAGCTGCTTGCGGATATCGAAGTTGCGACCCTCGACCTTCGCCTGGGCGCGCTCGAGGCTCTTGTTCACCCACGGGTGAACGATGGCCTCGCCCTCCTTCATCCCGAGCGTCGACAGGACCTTGTCCAGCCGCTCGGAGCCGAAGATCCGCATCAGGTCGTCCTCGAGGGAGAGGAAGAAGGACGAGCGGCCAGGGTCGCCCTGACGGCCCGAGCGGCCACGAAGCTGGTTGTCGATCCGGCGGCTTTCGTGCCGCTCGGTGGCGAGGACGAAGAGGCCGCCCGCTTCCAGCACCTTGTCCTTCTCACCGCGATGCTGGGCCTCGATCCGGGCGCGAACCTCCTCGGGATCGGCCTGGGGATCTGCCTCGAGCGCTTCGAGCACCTTCATGTCGACATTGCCGCCAAGCTGGATGTCCGTACCGCGGCCGGCCATGTTGGTGGCGATGGTCACTGCGCCGAGCTTGCCGGCATCGGCGACGATCTGCGCCTCCTGCTCATGCTGCCGGGCGTTCAGGACGTTGTGGCGGATGTCCTCCTTCTTGAGCAGGTCGGAGAGCATTTCCGACTTCTCGATGGAGGTGGTGCCGACGAGGACAGGCTGGCGCCGCTCGTAGGCTTCCTTGATGGTCTGGACCACGGCCGTGTATTTCTCGCCGGCCGTCCGGTAGACCGCGTCGTGTTCGTCCTCCCGGGCGATCGGCCGGTTCGTCGGAACCTCGACGACACCGAGCTTGTAGATCTCGGCGAATTCGTCGGCCTCTGTGAGCGCGGTGCCGGTCATGCCGCCGAGCTTGTCGTAGAGGCGGAAATAGTTCTGGAAGGTGACCGAGGCGAGGGTCACGTTCTCGGGCTTGATCTCCACGCCTTCCTTGGCCTCGATCGCCTGGTGCAGGCCGTCGGACAGGCGCCGGCCGGCCATCATGCGTCCGGTGAACTCGTCGATCAGCACGATGTCGCCATCGCGGACGATGTAGTCCTTGTCCCGCTGGAAGAGCTTGTGCGCTTTGAGGCCCTGGTTGACGTGGTGCACCACGGTGGTGCTTTCGGGATCGTAGAGGCTCTGGCCTTCCGGCAGGATCCCGGCGGCGAGGAGCCGCTGTTCTAGGAACTCGTTGCCCTCGTCGGTGAAGGTGACGTTCCGCGTCTTCTCGTCGAGGGTGAAGTGCTCGTCCGTCAGCTCCGGGACGATCTGGTCCACCGAGCGGTAGAGGTCCGAGCGGTCCTGGGAGGGGCCGGAGATGATCAGGGGCGTGCGGGCCTCGTCGATCAGGATGGAGTCGACCTCGTCCACGATGGCGAAGTTGTGCCCGCGCTGCGCCATGTCCTTCAGCTCGGACTTCATGTTGTCCCGGAGGTAGTCGAAGCCGAGCTCGTTGTTCGTGGCGTAGGTGATGTCCGCGGCATAGGCCTGCCGCTTTTCCTCTTCGGGCTGTTGGGGATAGACGACGCCGGTCGTCAGGCCGAGCATGCCGTAGACCTTGCTCATCCACTCCGCGTCGCGCTTCGCGAGGTAGTCGTTCACCGTGACGATATGGACGCCCTTGCCGCTCAGGGCGTTCAGATAGGCCGGGAAGGTGGCGACGAGCGTCTTGCCCTCGCCCGTCTTCATCTCGGCAATGTTACCCTGGTGCATGAAGAGGCCGCCGAGGAGCTGCACGTCGAACGCGCGGAGGCCGAGGGCACGCTTGCCCGCCTCCCGGCAGTTGGCGAAGGCTTCGGGGAGCAGGTCATCGAGGCTTTCGCCGCCCCGAGCGCGCTCGGCTAGGGCTCCGGTGCGGGCCTTGAGGTCCTCGTCGGACAGGGCCTCGAACTCGGGCTCCAGATCGTTGATCTTCGCGACGATCGGGCGCGACGCCTTGACCTTGCGGTCATTGGCCGTGCCGAAAACCTTCTTCGCGATCGAGCCGATACCCATCATGTGCGCTCCCGCCTGTGCTTCTGGTCGGCGGGACGGTTGCCCGCCTCTACGCGCGGCCCTAAGTAGCGGACGAAACGGCGGCACCGGCCCCTGCCGAGGCAAGGGCGATGTAAGGTCCGCCCCCATCAGTGTCAACGCCGCGCACGATCGCGGCAGGGAAGGAGACCACATGACGCGAGTCATCACAGCACCCTGGACGGCCGGATTGCTCACACTGGCCCTGGCCATGCCCGCCGCCGCTCAGGACGAGACCGCCGAAGGCGCCTCCACCGGCGGCGACGTGACGGCCGATACCGTCGTCGCCACCGTGAACGGTACCGAGATCACCGTGGGCAACATGATCGTCGCCCGCTCCACCCTGCCGCAGCAGTACCAGCAGCTCCCGCCCGAGGTGCTGTTTCAGGGCGTCCTCGACCAACTCGTGCAGCAGACCGTTCTCAGCCAGGAGGCCGACGAGCCGTCCCGCCTGACCGAGCTGACCCTTGCCAACCAGCGCAGCGCCCTGATGGCCGGCGAGGTTCTTCTCTCCGTGGCGGAAGACGCCGTGACGGACGAGGCGATCCAGGAGGCCTACGACGCGCAGTATTCCGATGCCGAGCCCACCCGCGAGTGGAACGCATCGCACATCCTCGTCGAGACCGAGGAAGAGGCGCAGACGCTGAAGACCGAACTCGAGGAGGGCGCCGATTTCGCCACCCTCGCGCAGGAGCGCAGCACCGGGCCCTCCGGCCCGTCCGGCGGCGAGCTCGGCTGGTTCGGTCCAGGCATGATGGTCCCCGAATTCGAGGAGGCCGTGACCGGCATGGAAGAGGGCGACGTCTCCGATCCCGTCCAGACCCAGTTCGGCTGGCACGTTGTCAAGCTGAACGAGACCCGGATGCAGGATGCGCCGGCGGTCGAGGACGTCCGCGCCGAGCTGGCCGCGCAGGTCGAGCAGAACGCCGTGCAGCAATACGTTGCCGACGCCGTCTCCGGTGCCGATGTCGAGGAGAGCGAGGCCGAGATCGACCCGTCCATCCTCGGCGACCTCAACCTCGTTCAGGAGTAAGAGCGCTCCATGGCCGGTAAGCTGCCCGTCTCGCCGCTCGCTCCCGCGAGCTTTCCGGACCTGCCCGTGATCGAGGGTGCGTCCTTCGCGACGGCGGCAGCGGGCGTCCGCTATGCCGGCCGAACCGACGTCATGCTGTGCCGGCTCGCGCCGGGCAGCACCGTGGCGGGGGTGTTCACCACCTCCGCCACGCGGTCCTCTTCAGTGCTCGACTGCCAATCCAAGCTCGCCGCGCCGGCGGAAAGCGACCTGGGGGCGGCCATTCTGGTCAATTCCGGCAATGCGAACGCCTTCACGGGCCGTGCCGGGGATGACTCGGTCGAGGCCGTCTGTGCCGGCGTCGCAGGCGTTCTGGATCTTCCGGCCTCGCGTGTCTTCACCGCGTCTACCGGCGTGATCGGGGAGCGGCTGGCGCATGACAGGATCGTGGCCGCACTCCAAACCCTCTCGACCAACCTCTCCGAAGATGCGGGCGAAGATGCGGCCCGCGCGATCATGACGACGGATACCTATCCCAAGGGCGCAGGCCGCGTGATCGAGACGGAGGCCGGCCCGATCCGCATCGCCGGCTTCGCCAAGGGGTCCGGCATGATCGCGCCCGACATGGCGACCATGCTCGTCTACATCTTCACCGACGCCGCCGTGCCGCAGCCCCTCCTCCAGGAGATTCTGGCCGGTGCCACGCCCTCCACCTTCAACGCGATCACGGTGGACGGCGACACCTCGACCTCCGACAGCCTCATGCTCGCCGCGACCGGCAAGGGCCCCGCTCGCGTGGAGGAGGCTGTCAGCGCGACCGGCACGGCCTTCGCAGAGGCGCTTCATGCCGTGATGCTCGACCTTGCGCATCAGGTCGTGCGGGACGGAGAGGGGGCCACCAAGTTCGTCGAGGTGGCCGTGTCCGGCGCCAGGGACGACGCCGATGCCAGGCGCGTCGCGCTGTCCATCGCCAATTCCCCGCTCGTGAAGACCGCCATCGCCGGGGAAGATCCCAACTGGGGGCGCGTCGTCATGGCCGTCGGCAAGTCCGGAGCCGAAGCAGATCGGGACGCTCTCACCATCCGCTTCGGTGACATTCTCGTTGCCGAGAAGGGATGGGTTTCCCCCGATTACAGCGAGGACACCGCGGCCGCCTACATGAAAGGGCAGGACCTTCGCATCGCCGTCGATCTCGGCCTCGCATCCGGCGCGTTCACGGCATGGACCTGCGACCTCACCCACGCCTATATCGACATCAACGCCGATTACCGGTCGTGACGATCCTCCTCGTTTCGGCGGTCGCCCTGATCGACAGGGACGGACGCGTGCTGCTCGCGCAGCGCCCGGAGGGAAAGTCCATGGCGGGGCTATGGGAATTTCCGGGCGGCAAGGTCGAGGCTGGGGAGACGCCCGAGGAGACGCTGGTCCGTGAACTGAAGGAGGAGCTGGGGATCGACACCTGGTCGAGTTGCCTCGCACCCCTGACCTTCGCAAGCCACGCCTACGAGAGCTTCCACCTGCTCATGCCGCTCTTCGCCTGCAGGAAGTGGGAGGGAATCCCTGCCGCGCAGGAAGGGCAGACTTTGGCGTGGGTCAA
Source organism: Tropicimonas omnivorans (assembly GCF_031846565.1). Taxonomy (NCBI): domain Bacteria; kingdom Pseudomonadati; phylum Pseudomonadota; class Alphaproteobacteria; order Rhodobacterales; family Roseobacteraceae; genus Tropicimonas; species Tropicimonas omnivorans. Next base: position 539,309 of record NZ_JAVRHL010000001.1, read on the forward strand.
ACCGCAGAAGCTCCGCGACTATCCGATGCCCGCTGCGGATATCCCGCTCATCCCCATCTTGCGCGACTGGCTATGACAAGCCGCGGCGCCCCGTCCTGTTCCACCTGAAGATGAAAATTCTGTGTCTTTTTCGGTGAATGCCGGCAAAATAAGCGTTATTTGACAGTATGTGACTTTTTTATACGTGATCCGCGATCCGGTTGCCGTTAACGTTTATGAACGACATCAATGCAGCCGGAGGGAAGCCAATGCTGAAAACCATCATCGTCGGGAGCTGTGTCTCCGTTCAGGGCACGTTCGTGCAGGATCTCGCCAACGGGAAGATCCTCGTGAAGGTCGGCGAGCGGCTGTATCAAGGAATGCCCGTCAGTCGCGCCCTCGTGGCCTGAGTCAGCAGAGCACGCGCTCGCGGCGACAGCACTCCGGTTGCCGGCGGCAATCAACGGACTTCATGAAAACGGGGCGGCCTGCGCAGGGCCGCCCCGTTTTCGTTTGGGGGGACGGGGGGCAGCAGGTCCGTCAAGTGACCCGAGCTCCCCGGAACCTCGGTCCGCAAGAAAAAAGCGCGCCGTCCGGAGACGACGCGCTTTTCCGTAGCAGTCTCGCTGTAGCGATCAGGCGAGCGTTCGCTCGACCTCTTCGCGCTCGAAGATCTCGATGACATCGCCCGGGCGGATGTCCTCGTAGTTCTCGAAGGCCATGCCGCATTCCTGGCCGGACTGGACCTCGGCGACCTCGTCCTTGAACCGCTTGAGCGTCTTGAGGTTGCCTTCGTGGATCACGACGTTGTCCCGCAGCAGACGGACACCGGCAGCGCGGCGGGCGTTGCCCTCGGTCACGAGACAGCCGGCAACCTTGCCGACGTTCGACACCTTGAACACTTCGCGGATCTCCGCGTAGCCGATGAAGTGCTCCCGAACCTCGGCGGACAGAAGGCCCGATGCAGCGGCTTTCACGTCGTCCACGAGGTCGTAGATCACGCTGTAGTAGCGGATCTCCACGCCCTTCTGGTTCGCCGTGTTCCGCGCCGATGCGTTGGCACGGACGTTGAAGCCGATGACCGGAGCGCCGGACGCTTCGGCAAGGCCGACATCCGTCTCGGTGATCGCGCCGACACCGGAATGCAGCACGCGGACGCGAACCTCGTCGTTGCCGATCTTCTCCATCGCCTGGACGATCGCCTCGGCAGAGCCCTGAACGTCCGCCTTCACGAGGATCGGAAGTTCGGAGACGTTCTGATCCGCCTTGGCCTTGGCCATCAGCTGATCGAGCGTCGTGGCTGCGCCGGCTGCGGCGCGCTTGTCCTTCGCGGCCTTCTGGCGGTACTCGGCGATTTCGCGGGCCTGCGCTTCGGTCTCGACGACGTTGAGAACGTCGCCCGCCTCGGGCGTGCCGTTGAGGCCGAGAACTTCGACAGGGACGGAGGGACCGGCCTGATCGACACGGTCGCCCGAGTCGTCGATCAGCGCCCGCACCTTGCCCCACTGCTCGCCGACGACGAAGATGTCACCGCGCTTCAGCGTGCCGTTCTGGACGAGAACCGTGGCAACCGGGCCGCGACCGACGTCGAGTTGCGCCTCGATCACCGCACCGGATGCGTTCCGGTTCGGATTCGCCTTCAGTTCGAGGAGTTCCGCCTGGAGGGAGATCGCCTCGAGAAGAGCGTCGAGACCCTGCCCGGAGATCGCCGAGACTTCCACGTCCTGAACATCGCCGGACATCTTCTCGACGATCACCTCGTGCTGGAGCAGATCCGTGCGGACCTTGTCCGGCGTCGCATCGTATTTGTCGATCTTGTTGATCGCCACGATCATCGGAACGCCGGCCGCTTTCGCATGATGGATCGCCTCGATGGTCTGCGGCATGACCGCATCGTCCGCGGCGACAACCAGGACCACGATATCCGTCACCTGCGCGCCACGGGCCCGCATGGAGGTGAAGGCGGCGTGGCCCGGCGTGTCGAGGAAGGTCAGCGTCGTGCCATTGTCGGCTTTCACCTGGTAGGCGCCGATATGCTGGGTGATGCCGCCGGCTTCGCCGGAGACGACCTTCTCACTGCGGATGGCGTCGAGGAGCGACGTCTTGCCGTGATCGACGTGGCCCATCACGGTGATGACGGGCGCACGCGGCTGGAGTTCCTCGGCCTTGTCGTCGACCGAGTGCAGCACGTCTTCGACGTCCGAATCGGACACCCGCTGCGAGCGGTGGCCGAAATCTTCGATGATGAGCTCGGCCGTATCGGCGTCGATCGTCTGGTTCTGGGTCGCCATGATGCCGTTCTGCATCAGCGCCTTGACCACATCGGACACGCGTTCGGCCATGCGGTTCGCGAGTTCGGAGACGACGATCGCCTCGGGGAGCCTCACCTCGCGCACGACCTTTTCGCGCGCCTCGTTCTGGCCCATCGCCTTCTGGCGCGCACGTTCCTGCTTCCGCTTCATCTGGGCGAGGGAGCGTTGCCGCCCGCCCTCGTTCCCGGACAGAGCCTGGTTCAGGGTGAGCTTGCCGGACCGGCGGTCGCCCTTTTCGCCGCCCTTGCCGCTTTTCTGATCGCGGTCGCGGCGATCGTCGCGGTCCGTCTTGCGGGGTCCCGTGGCGCCGCCCTTGGCAGCCCGGCCCTGAGCGGCCTCCGCATCGGCGGGGCTGGCAGCGGCGGCGGAACTGGGTGCGGCGGATGCGGCCGGCTTCGCGCTCGCTTCCTTGGCGCGGCGCTTCTCGGCTTCCGCTTCCTGGCGCGCGCGCTCTTCGGCCTCGGCTTTCGCCTTCAGCGCCTCTTCGCGCTCGCGCTCTTCGCGTTCCTTGGCCTCGGCTTCATCGCGGCGACGCTGGCGTTCTTCGTCGCGCGCCTTCTCCTCGGCGGCGCGGCGCTCAGCATCTTCGGACTCGCGCGCCTTGGCGGCGGCGAGTGCCTTCATGCGGCGTTCCATCTCCGCGTCGGAAATGCCAGCGGGACGGCGCGAGGGATCGCCCGCGGGAGCAGGGCCGGCACCGCCGGTCTTCCCTCCGGGCGCGCCGGGCTTGGGAACCACGACCCGCTTGCGCTTCGTCTCGACGACCACGTTCTTCGTGCGGCCATGGCTGAAGCTCTGCTTCACTTGCCCCGACCGGGGTCCACTACGCAGTCCGAGTGTCTTCTTGCCGTCATTCTCGCTCATGCGATCCATTCGTCCTTTCCGGAGCATCGGCTCCGTGATCTTGGCGCAGACCGGATAGCCTCGAGGCGTCTTCTACAATACGCCTGGCGAGTCCGCCAGCGGCCAGCGCGGCGTGTATTGCATGGTCCCGGCCAAAGGACAAACCCAATTCCCGGGCCGTCAGGCAGCCGATCGACCGACCCATCTCCGGTCCGGCGCGGAGTTTCGTCTTGCCCCGCTCGGACCCGTCAGAGGCCTGGATCAGGACCCGGGCGCGGCCGGTCTCGATCCATCCCTTCACTTTCTCGTATCCGCAGACCGCGTGTCCGGCCTTCCGGGCCATCGACAGCAGGTCCACCACCCGGGCGGCCATCAGCGCCTCGACCCGCTCCGGCAGGTCTGCCGGGGCCGTGACGGGCGCCTTGGCCGATCGGGCAAAGGCCTTCTTCTTCACCGCGAGCCGCAGCGCGGTCAGGTCCGCGGTGATCCAGATGCCCCGGCCGGGCAACTTGCCGGCCAGGTCGGGTACCGCTTCGTCTTCGGGACCGACGACGAAGCGGATCATCTCCGAGATCGGAAGGGTGTTGCCCGTCGCGGCGCAGCGCCGTTCGGGGATTCCATCCCGGTCCTTGTCGCGACCACCTCTACTCATCGTCCGGACCTCCCGAGGCCGATCAGGCCCCGGTCTCTCCGTCACTCGCCTCTTCGGCCTCCGCGTCGCCTTCTTCGCCCTCGTCCTCGGCGCTTCCCGCCAGTTCCTCGGGATCGACCCAGCCGAGCTGGACCCGGGCGGTCATCACGAGATCCTGAGCCTCGGCGAGAGAGAGGCCGAAGGGTTCGAGGACGCCGTCGTCCTTGACGCGCTCTCCGTTGGTCGTCGTCCAGCCGCCGGCAAGTTCCCAGTCGGCGCAGGTGGCGAAGTCCTCGAGGGACTTCACGTCGTCCTTGGCGAGCGCCTCGATCATTTGGGGCGTGAGGCCGGCAAAATCAATGAGGGACTGTTCGACACCGAGTTCGCGCGCGGCTTCGAGTGCCTTGCGGTTCTGTTCCTCGAGATAGTCACGGGCGCGGGCCTGGAGTTCTTCGGCAGTGCCGTCGTCCACGCCATCGATGACGAGAAGCTCGTCCAGCTCGACATAGGCGACTTCCTCGAGGTTCGTGAACCCTTCGGCGACGAGAAGCTGGGCGAAGAATTCGTCGAGGTCCAGCGTATCCATGAAGAGCTGCGTGCGGCTCTCGAACTCGGCCTGACGACGCTGGCTCTCCTCCTCCTCGGTGAGGATGTCGATGTCGAGGCCGGTAAGCTGCGAGGCGAGGCGCACGTTCTGGCCGCGGCGACCGATGGCGAGCGACAGCTGCTCGTCCGGCACGACGACCTCGATGCGCTCGGCTTCCTCGTCCAGAACGACCTTGGAGACCTCGGCCGGCTGAAGCGCGTTCACCAGGAACGTCGGCAGGTCCTCGTTCCAGGGGATGATGTCGATCTTCTCGCCCTGAAGTTCGTTCACCACGGCCTGGACGCGGCTGCCCCTCATGCCGACGCAGGCGCCGACAGGGTCGATGGAGCTGTCATAGGAGATGACGCCGATCTTCGCGCGGGAGCCGGGATCGCGGGCCACGGCCTTGATCTCGATGATGCCGTCGTAGATCTCGGGCACTTCCATCTTGAACAGCTCGGACATGAACTCGGGCGCCGTCCGGGAAAGGAAGATCTGCGGGCCGCGCACTTCGCGACGCACGTCCTTCACGAAACAGCGGATGCGATCGCCGATGCGGTAGGCCTCGCGGCCGATCTTCTCGTTGCGGCGCAGGATGCCTTCGCCACGGCCGATATCGACGATGACGTTGCCGTATTCCTCGCGCTTCACCTGGCCGTTGATGATCGTTCCGACGCGGTCCTTGAACTCCTCGAACTGCCGATCGCGCTCGGCCTCGCGGACCTTCTGCAGGATCACCTGCTTGGCCGACTGGGCGGCGATCCGGCCCATCTCGACGGGCGGGACCTCGTCGCGGATCTCGTCGCCGACCTTGGGGTCTGAGAGATGCTGGCGCGCCTGCTCGACGGTCAGCTCGGCCTGGTAGTTCTCCAGCTCCTCGTCCTCGACCACGGTGCGCACGCGCGTGAAGGTCGCCCGGCCGGTGCGGCGGTCGATCGAGACGCGGATATCCATTTCGGCGCCGTAGCGGGACTTCGCGGCGCGCGCGAGGCTCTCCTCCATCGCGTCCACGACGAGGCCCGGATCGATCATCTTCTCGCGAGCGACGGCCTCGGCGGTCTGCAACAGTTCAAGCTGGTTGGCGGAGGTGATCGCCATCTGTCAGTGCTCCTTCGCTTCGCCGCGCGGGGCGGTTTCGTCACCCTCTTCGGGCAGTTCGGTTATGACTTCGTCGTACTGGGCCTCGTCGATCTGGCCCGTCTCCTTGCGGCTCTTCAGGACATCGCGAATCAGCTCGTCGGTGAGGACGAGCTTGGCGTCCGAAAGCCAGTCGAACTGCAGGCCGATCACGACCTCGCCGTCCGTGTTGTCCTCGATCTCCACAAGAACTTCCGACCCTTCGGTGCCCTGCAGCGTGCCCTTGAAGCGGCGGCGCCCGTCGATCAGCTCGGTCGTCTCGAGCTTGGCCTCGTACCCCTGCCAGTCGTCGAAATCCTTGAGCCGGGTCAGGGGGCGGTCGATCCCGGGGGAGGACACTTCGAGCGTGTAGGTGTCCTCGATGGGGTCTTCCACGTCCAGCGTGGCCGAAACCATGGTGGAAATCTCGCCGCACTCGTCGACCTCGATTCCCCCGTCCGGTCGCTGCGCCATGATCTGAAGCGTCTTGGATTTGCCGGACATCAGGCGCACGCGCACCAACTCGAACCCCATCCCCTCGATCACCGGGGTGAGGATCTCGGCCAGGCGGCTGTCGATATTGGTCTTGGCGATCAGGTCGGTCATGGTGGTCCCAGTGATCCTGCGGGTGGGCGCAAGGCACAAAAAAACGGGCCAGCGGCCCGTTCGTGTGTGCCGGTGGTGCCGAGGTTTGGAAGCCCGACATCCGCTGTTGATGCGGGATATAGAAGCGCCGGGCGGGAAATGCAAGCTCGCGGGTGGATCGGAGCCGCCTCGTGGGGCGGCCGTCGGCGCGCCCGCGCCGACGGTGCGCCGCTACCGTCCAACCGCGTAGGCCTGCATCAGGCGCGGCGTCGCGGCGGCCCGGAGCATCCCGTCCGGCTCCCGCAGAGCACAGGTCAGCCGTCCGATGGACCATGGCGGCGTCACGGTGACACGGTGGCCCCGCCGCTTCAGCTCCTCGATCACGTCCTCGCCGGCGGACGGCTCGATCAGCATGGCGCCGGGCTTGGCGTGGCGCGGGTAGAAGGAGGCGGTGAAGTGTTGCGTGTGAAAGAGCGGCGCATCGATTCCCTCCTGGAGACCGAGGCCGTGATGCACGAATCGCAGGAACCAGATGAGCTGCCATTGATCCTGCTGGTCTCCGCCGGGTGTGCCGAGGGCGAGGCGGCGTCCGTCCTTCTCCGCCAGCGTGGGCGTCAGCGTCGTGCGCGGGCGGGTGCCGGGACGCAAGGAGGTGTTCAGCCCCTCTTCCAGCCAGAACATCTGCGCGCGGCTGTTGAGCGCGAACCCGAGGCCGGGGATGACCGGTGAGGATTGCAGCCACCCGCCGGACGGCGTGGCTGACACGGCATTGCCCCAGCGGTCGATGATGTCGATGTGCACGGTGTCGCCGCTCTTGGGTGCGAGATGTGCCATCGTCGGTTCGGCAGCCACCGGGCCGGTGACGCCGAAATCGTCCGCCGCGCGCGCTATGGCGGCATCGGCGAGGTGCTCGTAGCCCTCGATCCGCCCCGGTCGCTGGTCGAGGGACGCTTCTTCGCCGATCAGCTTGGCGCGCTCGGCGTTGTAGGCGTCCGACAGCAGCGTCGCCATCGGAACGTCGACTGCATCCGGATCGCCGTAGAAGGCTTCGCGGTCCGCATAGGCGAGTTTCATGGCCTCGACGACGGTGTGGACGAACTCGGCGCCCATCGGGTCCATCTCGCCGATCCGCGTGTGCTTCAGGATCGCGAGCGCCTGGAGAAGGACCGGCCCCTGTCCCCACGGCCCGGTCTTGTGCAGGGTCCAGCCCTCGTAGTCGTAGCTTAGCGGCGCCTCGAAGCTCGCGCGCCACTGCGACATGTCCTCGCGCGCCAGAACCGCCCCGTAGGTGCCGCCGGTATTGTCCGCGACCTCGGCGCCGTCCAGGTAGTCGAAGATCGCATCGGCAACGAACCCCTCGCGAAAGGCCTGTCGTGCAGCCTCGATCCCGTCCGTGCGCTCGCCGGCGTCATCGGCGATGGCGGCGAGGCGGTCGTAGGTGCTCGCAAGCTGCGGGTTGCGGAATATCGCGTGAGGCTCCGGCACCTTGCCTTCCGGCGTCCATACCTCGGCGGAGGTCGGCCAGCTCTCCGCGATGAACGCGGCGACGTTCTCGATGGCGGTCACGACGTTCGGCAGGATCGGATGGCCGTCCCGTGCATAGTCGATCGCGGGCTGCATAACCTCCCGCACGCTGAGGGTGCCGTGCTCCGCGAGCATCGCCATCCAGCCGTCGAACGCGCCCGGAACGACGGTGGACAGAAGGCCGGAGCCCGGAATGATCCGGAGGCCCTTTTCCTTGTAATGCGCGATGGTCGCGGCAGCGGGCACGACCCCTTGTGCGCACAGAACGCGGGTCTCACCCGCCTCGGCATCGTGGAGGATCGCCGGCAGATCGCCCGCCGGCCCGTTGAGATGCGGCTCCACCACCTGCAGGACGAGCCCGGTCGCGACGGCGGCGTCAAAGGCGTTGCCGCCCTTCTCGAGAATGCCGAACCCCACCGCGGAGGCGATCCAGTGCGTGGAGGCGACGACGCCGAAGCTGCCCCGGATCTCGGGCCGCGTGGTGAATGTCTGCATGGGAGGCGTCCTTCAGAAACCGAGCTTGATGGCGGACCGCGCGATGGCCCGCGTCGTGCGGACGAGTTCGGCGGAAATCGTGGGTTCGCTGAGCGCATGGCCCGCCATCGGTGCCATCCTGAGCTCACCGCGGGACCAGCGCTCCGTCAGCCGCCACGCGCTGATCGGAGGGCAGATCATGTCGTACCGACCCTGAACCACCGTTCCCGGGATGTGGGAGATGAGCGGCATGTCTTCGAGGATCTGCCCGTCCCGCTCCAGGAACCCGCGGTTGACGAAGTAGTGGTTCTCCAGCCGCGCAAAGGCACGGGCGTAGTCCGCCGGCGCCTCGCCGCCCGGCCCGTCATTCTCGATGGAGGCGAGCGCGTTCTCCCAGGAGGCCCAAGCGCGGGCGAAGCGTGTCTCGGTCGGGATATCCCCCGAGAAGAGCCGGGTGTGGAAGGCCTCGATGACGTTCCCGCGCTCTTCCTCCGGCAGGAGGCCGACGAAGCGCGACCAATGGTCCGGAAAGAAGCGGGCGGCGCCACCCCCGCCGTAGAACCAGTCCAGCTCCCCTTGCGTCATCAGGAATACGCCGCGGAGCGCGAGGTAGGCGGTGCGATCCGGATGGGCCTGCGCATAGACCAGCGCCAGCGTCGCCCCCCAGCTTCCGCCGAATAGCACCCAGCGATCGATGCCGAGTGTCTGCCGGATCATCTCCGCGTCGGCGACGAGGTGATGGGTGGTGTTGTTCTCCACGCCGGCATGGGGCCGGGAGCGGCCGCATCCGCGCTGATCGAACAGGATTATGCGGAATTCCTTCGGATCGAAATAGCGGCGCATCGCGGGGCTGCACCCGCCTCCCGGCCCCCCGTGAAAGACGACCACCGGGATCCCGAGGGGGTTCCCGCATTGCTCGACATAGATTCGATGACCGTCGCCCACGTCCAGCATGCGCTGGTCGTAGGGGTCGATAGGGGGATAGAGATATCCCGATGCGTTGCGACTGCGCGAGACCTGCTCCATGTCGCACCTATATAGCGAGCGGGCCGCCGCTTCCACGCCCTTATCCTGCCCGATACGTCCCAATTGCCCCGGAGGACACCATGACAACGACAATCGACGACGCCGAGATCGCGAAATTCCAGGCGATGGCCGATGCGTGGTGGGACCCGAATGGAAAGTTCAAGCCGCTGCACATGCTGAACCCGTGCCGGCTGGACTACATCACCCGCCAGATCGCCGCCGAGTTCGGCCGGGACCTGTCGGATCCGCGGCCCTTCGCGGGTCTGCGCCTGCTCGATATCGGCTGCGGCGGGGGGCTCCTGTCCGAACCCATGGCGCGTCTGGGCGCGGACGTCGTGGGCGCGGATGCGGCGGAGCGCAACATTCCGGTGGCCCGCCTGCACGCGGAGCAGTCCGGCCTCGAGATCGACTATCGTCACACGTCGGCAGAGGCTCTGGCGGAGGCCGGCGAAGCGTTCGACGGCATTCTCAACATGGAGGTGGTGGAGCATGTGGCCAGCCCGCCGGCCTACCTGCGTGCCTGTCACGATCTGCTGAAGCCGGGCGGGCTGATGGTCTGCTCCACGCTCAACCGCAACGCCAAGAGTTTCGCCATGGCCATCGTCGGCGCCGAGCACGTCATGCGCTGGCTGCCAAAGGGGACCCATGACTGGCGGAAGTTCATCACGCCGGACGAGCTCTTCGACCTTCTGTCCGGCGCCGGCCTGACGCCGGTGGACAAGACGGGGTTCGTCTTCAATCCCCTCGGCTGGTCCTGGTCGCTGTCCGAGCGGGACCTGTCGGTGAACTACGTCACGACCTCGCTTCGCCCCGAGGCGCCCGCTCAGGTATAGGCAACGGCGATCAGGATCACGCCGAGGACACAGCGGTAGATCACGTACGGGGTAAAAGAGACCGAGCGCAGCAGACGCATCATAAGCGTCAGCGCGAGGAGGGCGGAGAGGAAGGCGAAGAGCGCCGCGATCCCGGCATCGGCCCAGAGGCCGGGCGCGGGGTGCCGCAGGGCCTTGGCGCCAACGAGGGCGCCAGACGCGATGATCGTCGGGATCGACATGAGCATGGCGATCTTCGCCGCGCCGTGCCGGTCCATCCCGAGAAGCCTCCCGCCGGTGATTGTGATGCCGGAGCGGGAGGTGCCCGGGATCAGGGCGACGGCCTGCCACAGCCCCATGATCACCGCGCCGCGGATCGTCCAGTCCTCGGCGCTGCGTGTCATTGGGGCCGTCTGGTCCGTCCAGTAGAGCAGAATGCCGAAGAGCAGCATCGCCCAGCCGATCACCGCCACGCTCCGCAGCGCCTCGTCGAGGCCGGTCGCGGACAGGAAGAGGCCGACGAGGATCACCGGCACCGTCGCCACGATCAGCAGAAGCGCCATCCTGGAGCCGTACGTGTCCGTCCGGCCGCGGACGAGGCGCGGAAGGCCGGCGAGAACCGCGGCCACATCCTTCCAGAAGTAGAGAATGACGGCGCCGAGCGTGCCCACGTGAACGGCGACGTCCAGCGCCTGCCCCTGATCGGCGAGCCCGGTCAGGCGGGGCAGCAGGATGAGGTGCCCGGAGGAGGAGACGGGAAGAAACTCCGTGATCCCCTGGATCAGGGCAACGATCAGAAGGTGAAACAGAGGCATGGCGATTCGCGTATCCGGAGGCAATCCCGCGCGTGATACAAGCCGAGTATGACAACAGGTAGGCCGCATAAGGGTATGTGCTACTGACCTATTTCGCGGTAAATTCGCAGCGCGCCAGCGGTCGCGTGCCAAAAAACCTTCAAATAGGTCAGCATGGGTGACTTTATCTCCCCGCGGATCGGCTGTATCAGCGCTGAAGCCCACGGGAGGATTGTCCATGGCTGACGACCGCATGCTGAAATTCGTGACCGTCCAGCGGCAGATGCCCACGAAGCGTCCGCCGGATCTGCGGCGGGACGACTTTGCCGAGATCTATTCCGAATTTGCGGACGATACCGCGGCCGAGCAATCCGGCCGGTGCAGCCAGTGCGGCGTGCCCTATTGCCAGACGCATTGTCCGCTGCACAACAACATCCCCGACTGGCTCCGCCTGACCGCCCAGGGGCGGCTCAAGGAAGCTTACGAGATCAGCCAGTCCACCAATACCTTCCCGGAGATCTGCGGCCGGATCTGTCCGCAGGACCGTCTGTGCGAAGGAAACTGCGTCATCGAGCAGTCCGGCCACGGCACGGTCACCATCGGCGCGGTCGAGAAATACATCACTGACACCGCGTTCGACGAGGGTTGGGTGAAGCCCGTCTCCCCCGCTGTCGAGCGCGAGGAGAGCGTGGGCATCATCGGAGCAGGTCCGGGCGGCCTCGCCGCGGCAGACATGCTCCGCCAAGCCGGCATCCAGGTCACCGTCTACGACCGCTACGACCGTGCCGGCGGGCTGATGATCTACGGCATTCCCGGCTTCAAGCTCGAGAAGGACGTCGTGATGCGGCGCAACCGTCTTCTCGAGGATGGCGGCGTGACCTTCCGCCTCAACTGCAACGTCGGCGAGGACATCAGCTTCGAGGAGATCCGGGACAGCCACGATGCGGTCCTGATCGCCACGGGCGTCTACAAGTCCCGCGGGCTTCAGGCGCCCGGCGTCGGAGCAAAGGGGATCGTCCGCGCGATCGACTATCTCACCGCGTCCAACCGCAAGAGCTTCGGGGACGATGTGCCGGAATACGAGAGCGGCGAGCTGAACGCGGAAGGTCGCAACGTGGTCGTGATCGGCGGCGGCGACACGGCGATGGACTGCGTCCGCACCGCGATCCGCCAGGGCGCCAAGAGCGTCAAGTGCCTCTACCGCCGGGACAAGTCCAACATGCCGGGCTCGCAGCGCGAGGTTGCCAATGCCGAGGAAGAGGGCGTCCAGTTCGAATGGCTGACCGCACCCAAGGGCTTCTCGGGCGACGTGGTCGAGGGGGTCATGGTCAGCCGGATGCGCCTCGGTGCTCCGGACGCGACCGGCCGCCAGAGCCCCGAGATCATCGAGGGCGGTGACTATGTCGAGGAGGCCGACCTCGTCGTCATGGCGCTGGGGTTCGAGCCCGAGGAGCTGCCGACGCTCTGGGGCGAGGAGGCGCTTGAGGTTACCCGCTGGGGCACCATCAAGGCCAACTTCCGCACCCACGAAACCAGCCTGCCCGGCGTCTACGCGGTGGGTGACATCGTGCGGGGCGCCTCTCTCGTGGTCTGGGCGATCCGGGACGGGCGCGAGGCGGCGCAGGCCATGCTCGACCGCTTCGGCGCCGCCGCCACGGCCGTGGCCGCCGAATAGCGCCACCCTTTTTCCCGGGCGGGCATGACGCGGCGCCCTGGCCTGTCTCTTTCCTCTTCTGTCCGAAGGGATCACGACGATGACGATGTCTCGGCTCACGTGTCTTGGCGCTGCACTGCTCTGTGCGGGGCTCCCGGCCCTCGCGCCGACGCCGGCCCCCGCGCAGACCCCAGCGGTCCCGGAAGGCTGCGAAGCGGTCCTCTCCGTCCAGTCGCAGGGCTGCGCGGCGACGCTCTACTGGCGCTGCGAGAGCGCGCCCGAGGGCACGCTCTTTCAGGCCACCTACGGCGAGGAGGGGGCCAGGGCCGTCTCCGTTTTCGACGCGGAATTCCAGTGGCTCGATTCGCGCCACTTCGCTGATGGCGCCCAGGAGGTGCTTCAGCTCCCCGCCGAAGACCCGGCCTCACTCTCCGAGCTTCTCGAGGAGGGCCGGGACAGCTACGAGTTCATCATCGAGGAAAGCGGTCCCGGCTACGAGCGGGAGATCATGCATCGCGGGTTCGACCAGCTGACCGGCAACACCCGCGAGATCGACGGTGAGGAGCTTCTGGAGACCGAGTTCACCGCAACCGCAAGCGATCTCGGCACCGGCGAGGTGCTCTACAGCGTGTCCGGCCTCCAGTATGTCCTCGAGGACGAGCGCCTGTTCCTCCTCGGAACGGAGGTGTTCGAGCAGGGCGGGCAGACGATCGAATCGAGCCTCGACCCCGTGCGCATCCGCCGTCCCGGCGAGGCGGGGTTCGGCGACGTCGTGCCGCGCTACGGCTGCGACGCCCCGGCGGACATCTCCTACCGCATCGAGGCGCTGCGATGAGCGCGCCTTGCACGGGCGGACTGCCCGCCAGGTCCGGGACGGTCACCCACCGCAAGACAGACAGTTTCGCCTTCGCTGGCGACCACGCAAGACGGACCGAAGCAGAGACGTTCGCGACGTTCGATCCGACATTGGAAGGAGCCTGACATGAGCCACTTCGATCAATCCTGGGTCGAGACCGAGAGCGAAAAGCGCGCTCGCATGGCCGAGAAGAGCCTCTGGCGCCCGGAGCACGAGCACAGCTCCTGCGGCGTCGGTCTCGTCGTCTCCATCGACGGCTCCCGCTCCCGCGACGTGGTCCAGAAGGGTATCGACGCGCTGAAGGCGATCTGGCACCGCGGCGCGGTGGATGCCGACGGCAAGACCGGCGACGGCGCGGGCATCCACGTCCAGATTCCCGTCGCCTTCTTCCAGGATCAGATCCGCCGCACGGGCCACGAGCCGCACGAGGATCAGATGATCGCCGTGGGACAGGTCTTCCTGCCGCGCACCGACTTCGCCGCGCAGGAAGTTTGCCGGACCATCGTCGAGGCCGAGGTCCTGCGGATGGGCTATTACATCTACGGCTGGCGCCACGTCCCCGTGGAGATCGGCTGTCTCGGCGAGAAGGCCAACGCCACGCGGCCCGAGATCGAGCAGATCCTCATCTCCAACTCCAAGCACGTGGACGAGGAAACGTTCGAGCGGGAACTCTACGTCATTCGCCGCCGGATCGAGAAGGCGGCCGCCGCGGCCCGCGTCCACGATCTCTACATCTGCTCGCTGTCCTGCCGCTCGCTGATCTACAAGGGCATGATGCTCGCCGAGCAGGTGGCGGAGTTCTATCCCGACCTTCTCGACGAGCGCTTCGAGAGCGCCTTCGCGATCTACCACCAGCGCTACTCGACCAACACGTTCCCGCAATGGTGGCTCGCGCAGCCGTTCCGGATGCTCGCGCATAACGGCGAGATCAACACGCTCAAGGGCAACGTGAACTGGATGCGCAGCCACGAGATCCGAATGGCCTCCGGCACGTTCGGGGACCTCGCTGAGGACATCAAGCCGATCATTCCGGGCGGCTCCTCCGACAGCGCCGCGCTCGATTCGGTGTTCGAGGTGCTGGTTCGCGCCGGCCGCTCGGCCCCCATGGCCAAGACGATGCTGGTGCCCGAGAGCTGGTCCAAGCAGGCGGTCGAGCTGCCCCAGGCGTGGCGCGACATGTACTCCTACGTGAACTCGGTCATGGAGCCGTGGGACGGTCCGGCCGCGCTCGCGATGACCGATGGCCGCTGGGTCTGCGGCGGTCTCGACCGCAACGGCCTGCGCCCCATGCGCTACGTCGTGACCGGGGACGGCATCCTGATCGCGGGCTCAGAGGTCGGCATGGTGCCGACGGACGAGGCGACCGTGGTCGAGAAGGGCGCGCTCGGCCCCGGCCAGATGATCGCCGTGGACATGACCGAGGGCAAACTCTTCCGCGACGAGGAGATCAAGGACACCCTCGCCGCCGCGCAGCCCTTCGGCGAGTGGGTCGGGAAGATCAACGAGCTGGACGAGACGCTGGCCGAGGTCGAGGAGAATCCGATCTTCGAGGGCGCGGACCTGCGCCGCCGCCAGCTCGCCGCGGGCTACACCATCGAGGAACTGGAGCAGATCCTGGCCCCGATGGCCGAGGACGCCAAGGAGAGCATCGCCTCCATGGGCGACGACACGCCCTCGGCTGTCCTGTCCGAGAAGTACCGCCCGCTCAGCCACTTCTTCCGGCAGAGCTTCAGCCAGGTCACCAACCCGCCGATCGACAGCCTGCGCGAGTTCCGCGTCATGAGCCTGAAGACGCGGTTCGGAAACCTCAAGAACGTGCTGGACGAGAGCTCGGCCCAGACAGAGATCATCGTCCTCGACAGCCCCTTCGTCGGCAACTCGCAATTCGACCGGCTGGTCGAGATGTTCTCCTCCGAGATGGTCGAGATCGACTGTACGTTCCCCGCCGGCGGTGGCGCGGGCGAGTTGCGTCGCCACCTCGACCGGATCCGCTCCGAGGCGGAGGATGCCGTGCGCTCCGGCGCCGGGCACCTCGTCCTGACCGACCACGCACAGGGCGAGGAGCGCGTCGCGATGCCGATGATCCTCGCGACGAGCGCGGTGCATTCGTGGCTGACGGCGAAGGGCCTCCGCACCTTCACCTCCGTGAACGTGCGCTCCGCCGAGTGCATCGATCCGCATTACTTCGCCGTGCTGGTCGGCTGCGGCGCCACGACGGTGAACGCCTACCTCGCCGAGGACAGTCTCGCGGACCGGATCGGACGCGGGCTACTCGACATGACCCTGACCGAAGCGGTCGGGCGCTACCGCAAGGCCATCGACCAGGGCCTTCTGAAGATCATGGCGAAGATGGGGATCTCGGTGATCTCCTCCTATCGCGGCGGTCTGAACTTCGAGGCGGTGGGCCTCTCGCGCGCGATGGTCGCCGAGTTCTTCCCCGGCATGCTCTCCCGCATCAGCGGCATCGGCGTGGCCGGGATCCAGCGCAAGGTGGAGGCGGTGCACCGCCTCGGCTTCGGTGGCGGCTCGGACATCCTTCCCATCGGCGGCTTCTACAAGTCCCGCCGGTCGGGGGAGACGCATGCCTGGGAAGCGACGACGATGCACATGCTGCAATCGGCCTGCGACCGCGCCTCCTTCGAACTCTGGAAGCAGTACTCCGCGAAGATCCGCGCGACCGCACCGATCCACCTGAGGGACCTTCTCGACTTCAAGCCGCTCGGCAAGCCGGTCGCGCTCGACGAGGTCGAGAGCATCACCTCGATCCGCAAGCGCTTCGTGACGCCGGGCATGTCCCTGGGCGCGCTGTCTCCCGAGGCCCACAAGACGCTGAACGTCGCGATGAACCGCATCGGAGCCAAGTCCGACAGCGGCGAGGGCGGCGAGGATCCGGCGCATTTCGTGCCCGAGGCGAACGGGGACAACCCCTCCGCCAAGATCAAGCAGGTCGCGTCCGGCCGCTTCGGCGTGACGGCGGAGTACCTCAACCAGTGCGAGGAACTGGAGATCAAGGTCGCACAGGGCGCCAAGCCCGGCGAGGGTGGCCAGCTCCCGGGGATGAAGGTCACGAAGCTGATCGCCAAGCTGCGGCATTCGACTCCGGGGGTCATGCTGATCTCCCCGCCGCCGCACCACGACATCTACTCCATCGAGGACCTTGCGCAGCTCATCTACGACCTCAAGCAGATCAACCCGCGCTGCAAGGTCACGGTGAAACTCGTCGCCTCGTCCGGGGTCGGCACGATCGCGGCGGGCGTGGCCAAGGCGAAGGCGGACGTCATTCTCATCTCGGGCCATAACGGCGGCACGGGGGCGTCGCCGGCGACCTCGATCAAGTATGCCGGCCTGCCGTGGGAAATGGGCCTGACCGAGGCGCACCAGGTCCTCGCGATGAACAACCTGCGCTCCCGCGTGACACTGCGCACCGATGGCGGCCTGCGCACCGGGCGGGACATCGTGATGGCGGCGATGATGGGCGCCGAGGAATACGGCATCGGCACCGCTGCGCTCATCGCCATGGGCTGCATCATGGTCCGGCAGTGTCAGTCGAACACCTGCCCGGTGGGGGTCTGCACACAGGACGAGCGGCTGCGGTCGAAGTTCACCGGCAACGCGGACAAGGTGGTGAACCTCATCACCTTCTACGCCCAGGAGGTGCGCGAGGTGCTCGCGTCCATCGGTGCGCGCAGCCTCGATGACGTGATCGGGCGGGCGGATCTTCTGACCCAGGTCAGCCGCGGCTCCGCCCATCTCGACGATCTGGACCTCAACCCGCTCCTGATCACCGTCGACGGCGCCAAGGACATCACCTACGACCGGACGCGCGCGCGCAACCCGGTGATGGACACGCTCGACGCCGCTATCGTCAAGGATGCCGCCCGCTTCCTCGAGGACGGTGAGAAGATGCAGCTCTCCTACGCGGTGCAGAACACGCAGCGCACGGTGGGCACGCGTGTCTCCAGCCACATCGTCCGCAAGTTCGGGATGCGCAATTCGCTCCAGCCGGACCACCTGACGGTCAAGCTCAAGGGCAGCGCGGGCCAGTCCCTCGGCGCGTTCGGCGCGCCGGGCCTCAAGATCGTGGTCGAGGGCGATGCCAACGACTATGTCGGCAAGGGTCTGTCCGGCGGCACGGTCGTGGTGCGTCCGGCGATGAACTCTCCCCTGAAGGCGGACGAGAACGTCATCATCGGCAATACCGTGCTTTACGGGGCGACTGAGGGCGTCCTCTTCGCCTCCGGCCGGGCCGGCGAGCGCTTCGCGGTCCGCAACTCCGGCGCCCACGTGGTGATCGAGGGCTGCGGCTCCAACGGCTGCGAGTACATGACCGGCGGGATCGCCGTGATCCTCGGCGGGATCGGGGCCAACTTCGGCGCCGGCATGACCGGCGGGATGGCGTATCTCTACGATCCGAAGGGCGAGGCGCAGGCCATGATGAACATGGAAACGCTGGTCACGTGCCCGGTAACGGTTGCCGAATGGGAGGCCGAACTCAAGGGCCTCATCGAGCGCCACCAGCTCGAGACCGGCAGTCAGCGGGCCGGGGAGATCCTGCGTCACTGGAGCGACGAGCTGCCGAACTTCCTGCAGGTCTGCCCGAAGGAAATGCTGGTTCACATTCCGCACCCGCTGTCGCTCGAGCAGGGCGCGATCCCCGCGGAGTGAGCGGCCCGGAGACCGTGCGTTCGATTGCATGACGAACAATCCCCCCGCAGGCAGCTGCGGGGGGATTTTTTATCAGGGGGGGGGGAGGTGCCGGCCGCCTGGGCCGGGGTGTGTGCCGCCGCCCCGCCGCCGCCAACCAGTGAAGCGGGCGGCGTGCGGGCGTCGGCGCCCTAGTAGCTGTGCTCGGCGTAGATGCGGGACAGATCGCCGTCCCAGGGGCCCTCGTATTCCGCCAGAAGCTCGTCCGCCGGCGTGCGGCCCGTCTCGACGCTTTCGCGCAGGGCATTGAGGAAATGCGTTTCGTCGGGAATGAGCCCGCCCGAGCCGGTCCTGCCGCGGGCGCGCAGGCCCCCTTCGGCGATGTCCACGGCGGCGCGCGCCAGGTCGTGCAGCTTGACGCCGTTCGCCTCGCCCTGGAGGCCGTCGACCGACGCCGCGATGCGCAGGGCCTGCCGCGTCTCCTCGTCGAGGTCCTTCACGAGATCCCAAGCCGCATCGAGAGCGCCCTGGTCGTAGAGAAGGCCGACCCAGAATGCGGGCAGCGCGCAGAGCCGCCGCCACGGGCCGCCATCGGCCCCGCGCATCTCGATGAACTTCTTGAGGCGGACCTCGGGGAAAAGCGTCGTCAGATGGTCGGCCCAGTCCGACAGGGTCGGCTTCTCGCCCGGCAGCGCCGGCAGCTCGCCCTTCAGGAAATCGCGGAAGGACTGGCCGAGCGCGTCGATATACTGTCCGTCGCGATAGACGAAGTACATCGGCACATCGAGCGCGTAATCCGCATAGGCCTCGAAGCCGAAGCCTTCGTCGAAGGCAAAGGGCAGCATTCCGGTCCGCGCGGGGTCGAGGTCCCGCCAGATTCGGCTCCGCCAGCTCTTGTGCCCGTTGGGCTGCCCATCGAAGAACGGTGAATTCGCGAAGAGCGCGGTGGCGACCGGCTGAAGCGCGAGGCCGACGCGCATCTTGCGGACCATGTCGGCTTCGGAGGCGAAGTCGAGATTCACCTGAACCGTGCAGGTGCGATACATCATCTGCGTGCCGTGCGTGCCGACCTCGCCCATGTAGCGGGTCATCAGCTTGTAGCGGCCCTTGGGCATCATGTGCATCTGTTCGTGCGCCCACTCGGGCGCGGCGCCGAGGCCGATGAAGCCGATGCCGATCTCGTCAGCCACGCTCTTCACCTGCGCGAGGTGATCGTTCACCTCGTCGCAGGTCTCGTGGATGGTGCGGAGCGGCGCGCCGGACAGCTCGAACTGCCCGCCCGGCTCGAGGGAGACGTTTGCGCCGTCCTTCTCCAGCCCGATGAGCTTTCCGGCCTCCTCGACCGGGGACCAGCCGAAGCGGTCCCGCAGGCCCTCCAGCATGGCACGGATGGAGCGGTCGCCCTCGTAGGGCAGGGGCAGGTGATTGTCCCGGCAATAGCCGAACTTCTCGTGCTCGGTACCGATGCGCCAGTCGTCCTTCGGCTTGCAACCTGATTCGAGATAGGACGCGAGCTGGTCGAAGGACTCGATCGGTCCGCCCCCGGATTGTGGTATGGACATGACGCGCAGCTCCCGGGTCGTCGCGATGGCTAGGGTCCTAGGTGTCCCGCCCGATCCGGTTCGTCAAGGTATGGTCGGACCTGCGCCACAGTACAACGCGCTCGGCAAGGGGCTCGCCCGGCACCCGGGAGAGGCGCCGCGCATCCATGCCGGGCAGCGCGATGAGGGCATCGTAGAGCGATTCCGCCCCCGCCGCGGCGAGCGGAACGAGGAGGGCCTGTCCGTCCGTCTGCCTGATGCGCCAGCACCGCATCCCCTGAACCATCAGCGCCTGCACCTCGGCGATGTCCGACAGGTCGATGGATGCGCCCGCATTCGGCCCGTAATAGGAGACGCGTCCTTCAACGACCTCCACCACTCCCTGCGCCGAGACCTCCGGGCGGAATCCCAGCCGCCGCCATGCCGCGACGGCGAGGGCGACGGCCGCGGCGATGGCGACGATTCCGAGCGGGGCAAGGATGTATCCCCCGAGCCAGACGAGCCAGAGGCCGAAGAGGGCGACCCCGGCGAGGGCGATCAGCTCTCGGTATCGGATGAGGGCCCTCTTGATGTCGGGGCGGATCAGGCGGGGCATGGGGCACCCTTCTGCAAGACTAGGGACCGGGCGGCGCCGACCCCCGCGGCGGCCCCCCGGCTGGCCACTTCGTAAAAGAGGGTCATGTCCAGTCCCCGAGCGTGCTTTGCCAAAGGGTCAGCGCGGCGACGGCGGCGGTGTCGGCCCTCAGGATGCGGGGACCGAGGCGAACGGGGACGGCGCTGCCCAGACCGGCCAGTCGCGCGCGCTCCGCCTCCGAGAACCCGCCCTCCGGCCCGATCACGATGGCCCAGGGGGCGCCGCGCTCCGCGTCCGGCAATGTGCCCGTGCCGCCCTCCGCCAAGGCTTCGTCGCAGAACATGAGGCGCCGTTCCGTCGGCCAGTCCGCCAGAAGATTGGATAGGCGCACCGGCTCGGCCACCTCGGGGACGAACGTGCCGCCGCACTGCTCCGCCGCCTCGACGGCATGGGCCTGAAGCCGGTCCGTCCGCACGCGCTCGGAGGCGGTGAAGTCGGTCAGGACAGGGACGATTCGGGCGGCGCCCATCTCGGCCGCCTTCTCGACGATGAAATCGGTCCGCGCCTTCTTGATCGGGGCGAACAGAAGCCAGAGATCGGGCGGGCGCCGGAGAGGCCGCGTCTGCTTTTCGATCAGGAGCGACCCACCGCGCTTGTTCGCCTCCGTCACGCGCGCCAGCCACTCCCCGCTCTGCCCGTCGAAGACCAGCAGCTCGGCCCCCGCGCTCATCCGCATCACCGCGAACAGGTAGTTTGCCTGCGGCTTTTCGAGGGGAACGGTTTGTCCCGCCCCAAGCGGGCGGTCTAGATAGAGGCGAACCTTCGGCATCCCGTCCCCTTTCCCGGTGGCGGCCCTTTGAAAGACGGAACGGACCCTATGACCGACACCGCCGAGACGCCAGAGACCGCCGGACATGTGGCGGACAGCTTCAAGGGCCACTGGGTCAACACCCGCGCCCCGGCGGCCTGGCGGCCCTACCTGCGCATGGCGCGGATCGACCGGCCGATCGGCTGGTGGCTCCTTCTCCTTCCGTGCTGGTGGGGGACGCTGACGGCGGCCCTTGCGACCGGGTTCCGCCCGTTCGATCTGTGGCTCATCGGCGGCACCTTCCTCGGCGCTGTGCTGATGCGAGGCGCTGGCTGCACCTGGAACGACATCACCGACCGGCATATCGACGGCAGCGTGGCCCGCACCCGATCCCGTCCGATCCCCTCGGGGCAGGTCAGCGTGAAACAGGCCATCGTCTTCATGGCGGCGCAGGCGCTGGTCGCGCTCCTGATCCTGCTGACGCTCGGGCCGCTCGCGATTTTCCTCGGCGTTCTCTCCCTCGCTCTCGTGGCGATCTATCCATTCGCCAAGCGTTTCACATGGTGGCCGCAGGTGTTCCTCGGCCTCGCGTTCAACTGGGGTGCGCTGCTGACATGGGCGGCGCATACCGGCAGCCTGTCCCTGCCGCCGGTGCTGCTCTACCTCGCCGGCATCTCGTGGACGCTGTTCTACGACACGATCTATGCGCATCAGGATGCCGAGGACGATGCACTGATCGGCGTGAAATCGACCGCGCGGCTCTTCGGGGATCGCAGCCCGGTCTGGCTCCAGGGCTTCGCCGCGCTGGCCGTGGTCCTCATGTCCGCCGCGGTGATTCTCGCCGCCCTGCCGGACGCGTCGCCGCTGGGAATCGTGCTTGCGCTCGGGGGCGCCTGGGGCATGGGCTGGCACATGGCGTGGCAGCTCATGCGCTTCCGCCCCGAGGACGGGGACACATGCCTGATGCTCTTCCGGTCGAACCGGAATGCCGGCCTGATCCCGGTCGCAGCCTTGATCCTGGCGGTTCTGGTCCGCTAGCGATTCCGGCAGCATCTCGCTTGTGTGAGCGACCGAGAGCACATGCGACAGCGCGTTTCGTTGCTCATGGAGGCCGCGGGACCTAAACAGCGTCAGTCCGACACAACGTCCGAGAGCCCCATGCGATTCCGCTCCCTTGTGCTGATTGCCGCCGCCTTCGTCCTCGCCGGAGCATTGTCCTGGGTGTCGGCGGTCCTGGCAGCGGGAGTGATCGAGGCGCGTTCGGGCGACATGGTGGCCGAGGCATTGACCGAGTCGGGTCACGACTGGGCCGAGGTGAGCACCGATGGTCTTCAGGTGCAGCTGGTCGGAACGGCCCCCACGGAAGCCGACCGCTTCAACGCCCTGACCGTCGCAAGCCGGATGATCGATGCCTCCCGCGTGATCGATGGCATGTCCGTCGCCGCGAGCGCGCCCATCGAGGCGCCGCGCTTCTCCATCGAGATCCTGCGAAATGACGAAGGGGTCTCGATGATCGGCCTCGTGCCCGCCTCCCTGGACCGCGAAGCCCTCTCGCAGGAAGTCGCCTCCCTCGCGGGCGGTGCCGAGGTAGTGGACCTTCTGGAAACCGCCGACCATCCCGTACCCGACGGCTGGCTCCTCGCCTCGTCCTTCGGCCTCGATGCCCTTGAGCGACTGCCGCGCTCCAAGATCTCGATTTCCGCGAACCGCGTGTCGGCGACCGCGATCAGTTCCAGCGGGGCAGAGAAGCGGCGCCTCGAGAACGAGCTGAACCGCCTGGCGCCGGAGGGGGTGGAGATCGTTCTCGACATCAGCGCCCCGCGCCCCGTGATCACGCCGTTTACCCTGCGCTTCCTGATCGACCAGCGCGGCGGCGCCCGCTTCGATGCCTGCTCCGCCGATACCGAGGAGGCCCGCGCGCGCATTCTCGAAGCCGCCGCCCGCGCCGGGCTCGAGGGGGAGGCGCAGTGCACCCTCGGCCTCGGGGTGCCGACGCCGGAATGGGCCGATGCGGTTGTCCAGGGGATCGAGGCGGTGGCCAGGATCGGCGGCGGGTCCGTCACCTTCTCGGACGCCGACGTGACGTTCGTCGGCATGGAAACAACGTCCCAGTCCCTGTTCGACCGCTCCGTGGGCGAGCTCGAGAACAACCTGCCGAATGTCTTCTCCGTCGAACCCGTCCTGCCGCGACCCGAGATCAAGACCGAGGACGACGGCCCTGTCGAGTTCACGGCCACCCGCCAGCGGGACGGCGCCGTGGACCTTGCCGGACGTCTGCCGAACGAGGTCGTCCGAACCACGGTCGAGAGCTTCGCCCATGCCCGTTTCGGGATGGACGAGGTCGTCCTCGCCGCCCGGCTCGACGACACCCTCCCCGAGGAATGGCCGATCCGCGTTCTTGCCGGTCTGCAGGCGCTCGACGAACTGGCCGACGGCTCCCTCGTCGTTCGCCCGGACACGGTCCAGCTGACCGGCAATACCGGCAATCCCGATGCACGCGCCGAAATCACGCGCCTCCTTGCCGACAAGCTGGGCGAGGGGCAGAGCTTCGAGATCGACGTGACCTACCGCGAGGCACTCGATCCGCTCGCCGCGCTGCCGACGCCGCAGGAGTGCCTGGCCCGCGTGCAGGCCGCGCAGGAGGTGGAGAAGATCGCCTTCGAGCCGGGTTCGACCGACGTGTCCGGTACGTCCGTGCGGGTGCTCGACCAGATCGCCGAGACCTTGCGCGCCTGCTCCAAGGTGGAGATCCAGATCGAGATCGCCGGCCATACCGACAGCCAGGGCCGCGAGACGATGAACCTGGATCTGTCGCAGGCGCGCGCCGATTCGGTGCGGGAGGCGCTGATCTCCCGTAGGGTCATGACGTCGATGCTCACCTCCACCGGCTATGGCGAAACCCAGCCGATTGCCGATAATGACACCGCAGAGGGCCGGGAGGCCAACCGCCGCATCGAGTTCCGCATGGCGGGCGAGCCGTCCGGCGACGAAGAGGGCGGGGACGCGGAGGACGACGACAGCCCGGCGGATGACGACGCGGATGCCGAGACGGACAGCGAAAGCGGCGATGCCGCGGAAGAAACCGGAGAGACCGAGTGAACAGGACGGAATTCATCGCGACCACGGCAGTGGTCCTGTTCATCGCCTTTATCCTGGGGTGGTTCGCGTCGTGGCTCGTGCACCGGCTCACGCGCGTCACGCAGTCGGACATGGGCGAGCTCGACAAGATGGCGCAGGAACTCCACGAGGCGGAGGAAACCCGCGATCAGGCCATTACCTACATGCAGCAGCGCGAAGCCGAACTCAGCGGCCAGCTTGCACAGTCGGATGCGGAGCTCCGCGCCGCGATGGAAGGTCTGCGCGAGGCGCGGGGCGAGATCGAGGAACTGCGCGACTACATCGACCGCCAGCGCGCGAGCTGACGGGCTACCAGCGCGAGAGGGCGTCCTCGTCCGACGCCTTCGCCGCGACCCAGTCCGCCCCGTCCTGCCTCAACTCCTTCTTCCAGAAGGGGGCGCGGGACTTGAGATAATCCATGAGGAAGTCCGCCGCTTCGAACGCGGCCCTTCGATGGGCTGCGGCGGTGGCGACCATCATGATCCTCTCTCCGGGTGCCAGTCGGCCGAAGCGATGAATGACGAGGACGCCCGACAGCTGCCAGCGCGCTTCCGCGTCCTCCGCGATCGCGCTGAGCGCGCGTTCCGTCATGCCGGGATAATGCTCGATTTCCATCGCGCTCAAGCCGTGATCCGGCCGAACGATGCCGGCGAAGGTGACGATGGCGCCGGCCCCTTCCGCACCTTCGGCAAAAAGGTCCGCTTCCTGTCCGTAAGCGAACGGAGCGCTCTGCACGCGGATTTCGGCCACGGGGCCTCAGCCCCCGGTCATCGGCGGGAAGAACGCCACTTCCCGCGCGCCGGCGATAGGCGAGTCGAGCTCCGAGAGTTCCTGGTCCACGGCCACGCGGATGGCGGAGAGGTCTGCAAAGGCGGCGGCATACCGGTCCTCCTTCGCAACAAGCTGTTCGATCAGGCCGCGGACATCTCCCGCGCCGGTCTCGATGCGCTCCTTCGGAAGCCCGATCCGCTCACGGACCCAGGCGAAGTACAGAACATCGAGCGCCATTGCGTTACTCGTCCCTGAGATAGGGCCGCGCCTTGTTGAAATAGTCCCAGCCGGTGATGCCTGTCAGGACCGCGGCGACCCACATCAGCACGATTCCGACGAAGGTCGCCCAGCCCGCGGCACCATCGCCGACCCGTGCGAGGCCCACCGTCGGGCTGCCATGCTCGGAATAGGTCAGACCGGTTCCGAGAAAGATCACGCCGATGGCCACCATCTGCGCCGTCGTCTTCCACTTCGCGAGGCCCGTTACCTTCAGCGTCCCTGACTTCGATCCGAGGAACTCCCTGAGGCCGCTCACGAAGACCTCGCGGAAGAGAATCACCGTCACAGGCAGGATGAGCCACGGGTTCATTCCCGAATATCCCGTGATGACGACGATCGCGATGATGACCATCGCCTTGTCCGCGATAGGGTCCAGCATCGCACCGTAGCGGGACACCTGGCCCCATTTGCGCGCAAGATAGCCGTCCAGCCAGTCCGTCAGAGACGCGCCGATGAAGAGGGTCAGCGCCAGCCAATCCGCCCACGGGCGGTAGAAGAACAGGAACATGACCGGCACGCCGGGCGCCGCGAGCAAGCGCAGGGTAGTGAGGATATTGGGGATAGTCCATTTCATGCCCTGCAAGCTAGCGCCCGAACGCCAGTAGTAAAAGCGACCGCTTGCCGTTTCCTTGATGGATACAGGAGATGGCGTTTCCCCGATATTGTCCGCCGACTGCCGCAGTCGCGCCGGAATTCGCCGCGATCAGGGAGACAACAGACGTGCGAGGGGAGCACTTGGCATGGATCGCCTGACCGAGATGGAAGCCTTTGCCACGGTCGTGGACCAGGGAGGCTTCACCGATGCCGCCAGGAAGATGGGGATCAGCAAGTCTGCCGTCTCGAAGCACGTCTCCTCGCTGGAGACGCGGCTAGGCGCGCGTTTGCTCAATCGGACGACCCGCCGGGTAAGCCCCACCGAGATCGGGCTTCTCTACTACGACCGCGCCCGGCGGGTCCTGAACGACGCAGGGGAGGCGGACAGTATCGTGACCGCGATGCACTCGGCCCCGTCCGGGCTTCTGCGGATCTCCGTGGCGACCGATTTCGGCGTCAATCACCTGTCGCCGATCCTCGGGTCCTTCCTGCGCGCCTATCCCGACATCACAGTGAACATGGTTCTGAGCAACCGCTACGTGGAACTGGTGTCCGAAGGCTTCGACATGGCCGTGCGCATCGGCGAGGCAGAGGACAGCGCCTTGCGCGTCCAGAAGGTTGCCGGGACGACGATGCGCATGGTTGCCGCGCCGAGCTACCTGGAGAGCTTCGGCAGGCCGGACCGGATCGACGATCTGAACGAGCACAAGCTTCTGCACTACTCGAACGATTCGTCGGGCAACATGTGGACGCTGACCGCGCCGTCCGGGGAGAAGCGCCAGATCCGGACCGCCGGCTGGCTGACCGTCAACGACGGGCAATCGCTTCTGAACGCCGCGATCTCCGGCCTCGGGATCGCCTACCTGCCGAGTTTCCTCTTCGCCGACGCGATGCGGGAGGGGGCGGTCGAGGATGCAATGCCCGATCTGCCGCAGGAGACACTCGGCATCCATGCCGCCTATCCGCCCGGTCGCTGCACCCAGCCCAAGGTCCGCGCCTTCATAGACTTCCTCGTCGAGAGCTTCGCGGACAGGGATGAAGACTGGTAGGCGGACGCGGCTGCCGTGATCGCAAGATTTCAATTCGTCCGGCCGTGCGATCGGTCAGGAGCATGACGGCACAGACTGCGCGGCTCGGGAATTCCCCCGGACCCGTCACAGCCAACCTGCGCCGACACTGCGCCGCGAGCCTCTGTCTCTCCCGGGAAGACCCGAGCTTTCGGTTGGCCCCCTCAGCCGCCGGCCGACGCGACGGCTTCCACTCGCCTGTTGAGCTGGCGTCCCGCTTCGCTGTCGTTGCTCGTGAGCGGGGACAGGTAGCCAACACCCTCAGCCCTCAGCCGGTTCGCGGCGATTCCGAAGCCGTCTATCAGGCGCTGGCGCACCGCCTCGGCACGTCGAGAGGACAGCGAGACGTTTCCCGCAAGCCCGCCTTCGGCATCGGTATGGCCGACGAGAACGATCTCGCGGCCGGGATTGACCGACATCCAAGAGGCAAGCGCGCCAAGAGCCTCTTCGCCGCCGGCTCCGAGGTCCGCCGAGCCCGTTGCGAATGTCAGACCGGCCAGAACGGCACGCCCCGCGCCGGCAAGGGACGCGGCGACATCTTCCTCGGTGCCGGCGGGGGGCGCCGCGAGAACCATGCCTTCAGCGCCGGATACCGCCTCCGACGCCGGTCCGGAGGGCAGGGGAGACTTCGTGGATGCGACCGTCCGGGGTGTGCTTTCCCCCTCTGGCGCGACCGTGGTCACCTGAATGAATCCGCGCCCGGCGGATCGGCTCACCAGAAGCGTCATGTACTGCGCCTCACCCCTCCTTGCCGCGAGGAACCGGTAGTCCCCGAGGTCGACATGCATGTCCGGCTCCGGCGCTACCTCGGTCGCATAGCGGAAGTCGAAGCCGCCGCAGGCCCTCGCCTCGCAGCGGAAGAGAACGTCCCAGCCGCCCTCCTGAAGCTGGCTGACGAGCGGGGCCATGAGCGCCATCGTGGTGCGACCGGGCGCATCCACCTGCCAGACCTTGCGGGACACCTCCCCCTCGGCGCGCAGCGTATCCATTCCGTCGGAACGCCATGGGGAAACCGGGACCTCGTAGCTTCCCAGCGGCTCTCCCGTCTCGGCGACCATGCGGGACACGGGCGGAAGCTCCAGCGGATCTTGCGCGACCGACGCGGTCGCGAAGAGGGAGACGAACAGGACAAGTATGAGGCGGAGTTGGGTCATGAGCTCAGGTCGTGTGGAACGTCGATTATCCCACCAACGCGTTAAGACACCGTTAGTGCCGATCATGACACCGACATTGCCAACCTGTGACCGATCCGCCCCACGACGAAACAATGCATTTTCCTTCGGTGGGGGCTGGGAAACCCGACGTCACTCCCTGTATGACTTGGCACCGACAGGTCCAGATCCCGGAAAGACCAGCGATGATGCAGACCCTGAGGCTCGCCGCCGCTTCCCTCGCCCTCGCCGCTTCGTCGGCCATGGCACAGCAGACGGATATCAGCGTCGGCATGGTTCTCGAACCCCCCAACCTCGATCCGACATCCGGCGCAGCCGCGGCGATCGACGAGGTGGTCTACGCGAACGTGTTCGAGGGGCTGACGCGGTTCGGCTCCGATGGCGAGATCCTGCCCGCCCTCGCGAAAAGCTGGGATGTGAGCGAGGGTGGAACGGTCTACACCTTCCATCTGCAGGAAGGCGTGGTTTTCCATGACGGCACGGACATGACCGCCGAGGATGTCGTCTTCACGCTGGACCGGGCCCGCGCGGAGGATTCCAGCAATGCCCAGCCCCAGCTCTTTGCCGGTATCGAGACTGTCGAGGCAGTGGATCCTGCCACCGTCCGGGTCACGCTGAGCCAGGCAGACGGCGCGTTTCCGTTCAAGATGGCCTGGGGAGATGCTGTGATCGTCGCGCCCGAAAGCGCCGGGACCCTGGCGTCCGCCCCTGTCGGAACGGGACCTTTCGAGCTGGACGAATGGACGCAAGGCGACCGTGTGGTGCTGAAAGCCTTCGCGGATTACTGGGGCGAAGCGCCCGCACTGGACGAAGCCACCTTCCGTTTCATCCCCGACAGCAATGCAGCGCTCGCCGCGATGCTGTCCGGCGGCGTGGACGCCTTTCCGATCTTCCCCGCTCCCGAAACGCTTCTACAGTTCGAGGCGAACCCGCAGTTCGAGGCCATCATCGGCTCCACCGAGGGCGAGACGATCCTTGCGATGAACCACCGCAACCCCCCGCTGGACGATCCCCGCGTGCGCGAGGCAATCGCACACGCGATCGATCGGCAGGAGATCGTGGACGGCGCCATGTCCGGCTTCGGCATTCCGATCGGCACCCATTTCGCGCCGCACAACCCGGACTATGTCGACCTGACCGATCTCTCCGCCCATGATCCCGAGCGCGCCCGCGCACTCCTCGCCGAAGCCGGCGCTGAAGATCTGTCCCTGCGCCTGATGCTCCCCCCGCCGGGATACGCGCGTCGGGGCGGCGAGATCCTGGCCTCCCAGCTCCGCGATGTCGGAATCGAGACCCGGATCACCAATCTCGAATGGGCCCAATGGCTGGAGCAGGTCTTCAACGGTCATGACTTCGACCTGACCATCGTCTCCCACACCGAGCCGATGGACATCGATATCTATGCCCGCCCCGACTATTACTTCGGATACGACAATCCCGACTTCCAGGCCCTAATCGAAGAGCTCGAAGGCACGTCCGACGCGGAGGCCCGCTCCGGGCTTCTCGCCGAGGCGCAGCGCATGATCGCCGAGGACTACGTCGCGGGCTTCCTGTTCCAGCTGTCCAAGACCGGGGTCGCCAATGCCCGGATCGAGGGCCTCTGGGAGAATGCGCCGACACAGGCGAACGATCTGACCGGCGTCCGCTGGACGGAGTAGGGGGCGCCCTTTTTATCGGGGACCTTGGCTGCCCGGCGGACAGGCGCCGCGGGCACCACGCCCCCGGGCGGAGCGCATCCCGGTCAGAGCAGCGCGATGCGAGGCGGGCCGTCCACGATGCGCCCGATCCGAACCGCATCCGGAATAACCCGGACGAGCGCTTCGGCCTCCGCTTCGGGAACGGCGGCCAAAAGACCGCCGGCGGTCTGCGGATCGTGCAGCAGCACCGCGGCCGGAGAGTCGAGCGTCGCCTTCTTCGCGTCGATCCGTCCGCCTGACCAGTCGAGGTTCGAGGCGTGGAGCGTCGAGCGCACCCCCCTGGCTGCAAGCTCCGCCGCTCCGGGCATCAGGGGGACCGCCCCGATATCGAGCTCTGCGCCGATCCCGGAGGCATCGCAGATCCCGAGGAGGTGTCCGGCAAGACCGAACCCCGTCACATCCGTCATCGCCCGCGCGACCGTGGCGAGGCGTCGGGCGGCCTCTCCCTGCGGGCGGGCCATGATCTGCAATGTCTCTGTCACGTCGCGCCCGGAGGCCTCGAGCCGCATCTCCCCCGCCATCACCGTCCCCGATCCCACGGGCTTCGTCAGAAGGAGCACATCCCCGGCCTCGGCGCCCGCCAGCGTGACCGGCGCGCCTTGGCAGAGCCCGGTGATGGAGAAGCCGATGGTGAGCTCGGAGCCAAGCGTCGTGTGTCCGCCGGCCAGGGCCGCGCCTTCCGCGGCGAAGATCGCTCCGGCGGCCGTCGTGATCTCCGCCAGCGCATTACGTTGGAGCGCCGGGGCCATGCGGGGCAGAATGATGGTCGCAAGCGCCGCTTGCGGTGCGGCGCCCATGGCCCAGATGTCCCCAAGCGCGTGGATTGCGGCGATGCGCGCCATGAGCGCCGGGTCCTCGGTCATGGCGCGGAGGTGATCGGTCGTCACCACCTGACGCACATCGCCGATGCCGAGGATCGCCGCATCGTCCCCCGGCTCCGACAGCACGTCCGCCCGCGCCGCGGACGGGACCTTCGCCAACGCCGCCGCGAGATCGCCCCGCGCGACCTTCGCACCGCATCCCGCGCAGGGCGGCGGGCCGGACATTGCCTCCCGCACGCCTTCTGCGGCCTCTCCCTCGGGCGCCGCGGAGCGCATCGGGGAAAGCTCCGTCAGCTTCTCCATGAAGCGTCGGTCGATCCTGTCTTTCCAGTGCCAGACGAGGGGCCCGCGGATCGCCAGGGACCACTTGTCCGCCACGGCATATCGCTCGCCCGCGGAAACGATCTTGAGGTAGCCTTTCTGCGGTTTGAACGGTTTGGCCCGCCCGGCGCCCAGCGCGGCGCGCAGGTTGCGGTAAAGCACCGGCGCCGCACGCACGGCATAGATCCCGGCCTTCGGACGCGGGGCGAAGGCGTAATGCGCGCAGTCCCCCGCGGCAAAGAGGCGGGGATCGCCTTCGCTCGCCAGGGTTTCGGTCACGCTCAGGTAACCATTCTGGTGCGGAAGGCCGAGCTTGGACACCCAGTCCTGCGGCCGCGCGCCCGCGGCACCGACGACGAAGGCAGCCGGGATGGCCCGCCCATCTTCGAGGACCACGCCGTCCTCCGTCACCTTCCGGACCACGGCTCCGGACATCCGTTCGATGCGCAAGCCGTCCAACCGCGCCGTCAGCGCCGCTCCCGCCCGAGGGGAGAGACCCGTCGGCGGCTCGCTTTTGTCGAGGAGCGACACCTGAGCGGCATGCCCCTCCGCCCTCAGCCGGTGTGCCATTGCGAGCGCCAGTTCCGTTCCGGCGACCCCGCCGCCGATCACGGCGACCGAAGGGGCGCTCTCTCCCGCTTCGATCCGCGCCAGGAACGCGGCCCAGTCCGCGGCGAAGCGGTCGAGCGGCTTGGCGGGGTGGCCGTGCTCCGCGAAGCCGGGCAGGTCCGGCATGTCGGACGTTATGCCGATATCGAGGGAGGCCACGTCGTATCGCAGCTGTCGGCCGCCTTCGAGAAACACGGTGCGTGCCTCCCGGTCGATGCCCGTCGCGCGCGCCTGGATCAGCCGCGCTCCGGCGAACCGTGCGAGGCGGACGAGGTCGATCTCGAGGTCGTCCCGCGCGTAGTGTCCCGCGACATGCCCGGGGAGCATACCGGTATAGGCAGTGACGGGCAGGGGATCGATCAACGTCAGCCGTGCGCCCGGCAGGGGATCCATGCCCCACCGGCGCAGCACCAGCGCATGGGCATGGCCGCCTCCGACAAGGACGAGATCGCGGGTCAGCGGCGCGGCACTCTGCAACTCGGGCTCTCCCTGCGGCGGTCCCGGGCGGGAGTAGCCCGGCCCTCCGGCGGCGTAAAGCGCAGGCGGGGCCGACAAAGCCCTTGACGCCTCCGGCCCGCGCCGCTACCCCACGCCACGCCTTGGGGCGGAGTAGCTCAGTTGGTTAGAGCAGCGGAATCATAATCCGCGTGTCGGGGGTTCAAGTCCCTCCTCCGCTACCAAATTTTCCCGGACAGTTCTGCACGGCGGCGCATTGCGGCGTCAGCGTCCCGGCATCGGGATCACCCGGGGCTGACTGCGGCCCGGGCGAAGGCGGTTGCCGGGCCCGTATTCCACAACCCGGAACGCACCGTCGTTGATCCTGCGGCAGTTTTTCTGCTAACCGCCGTGGGCTGTTCTCGAGGTGTCCCATGCTCCGCACGATCTGGACTGACTACATCGCGCCGATCCTGAAGCGTCCTGCGCAGTTTCAGGTGGCGGCGCTGTGCCACCGTCCGGGGGCGGCGGGACGGGAGATCCTGCTGATTACGTCGCGCGAGACGCGGCGCTGGATCCTGCCGAAGGGGTGGCCCAAGTCGGGGCTCGGCGGCGGTGAGACGGCCGCGGAGGAAGCATGGGAAGAGGCCGGGGTACGCGCGCTGCCCGGATCGCGCCGCCGTATCGGCCGCTACAGCTATTCCAAGACCCTCCCCGGCGGACTGCCGATGCGCACGGAGGTGGACGTCTATGCCATCGAGGTAGATCACCTGATGGACGAGTTCCCCGAAGAAGGACAACGCGAACGGCGCTGGGTTCTGCCCGAGCAGGCGTCCCGCATGGTGACGGAGCCGGAGCTGAAGGCGATCCTCGCAGCGTTCCCCTCCCAGATCGAACCGGGCCAGACCGAACCGGGCGGACCCTCCTCTTGAGCGAGCGCGGCACGAGCTACGAGTGGCAGACGCTCGACCGGGACCTCGGCCGGCTTTCCCGGATTGAGGCGGCGTCGATGTATGCCGCGCGACCGCTGGTCGGCGTGGGGCTGTCGCTGCTGTTCATGGCACTGGCGGCGCTGGCAGCCGGGCTCATCGTCGGGGCGACGCCGGGAGGGCTTTTCGTTGTCGTCGCGGCGGCGTTCGGGGCCTACATGGCGCTCAACATCGGTGCCAACGACGTCGCGAACAACATGGGGCCCGCGGTGGGGGCGCACGCGCTCTCCATGGCCGGGGCGATCGCGATCGCGGCGATATGCGAAAGTGCAGGCGCCCTGCTCGCGGGCGGGGACGTGGTGGACACGATCTCCAAGGGCATCGTCGCGCCGGCCTCGCTCGGGGACGGACGCATCTTCGTCGCAGCGATGCTTGCCGCGCTTCTCGCCGCCGCGCTCTGGGTGAACCTCGCCACGGTGATCGGCGCGCCCGTCTCCACCACCCATGCCGTCGTCGGCGGTGTGATGGGTGCAGGCATCGCCGCTGCGGGGCTGACGGCCGTGAGCTGGTCCACCATGGGCGCCATTGCCGCGAGCTGGGTGATCTCCCCGGTCCTCGGCGGTATCATCGCGGCCGCGATGCTCGCCTTCGTGAAGTGGAAGGTGATCTACGTGCCCGACAAGATCGAGGCCGCGCGCCGCTGGGTGCCGGTCCTCATCGGGCTGATGGCGGGGGCCTTCTCCGCCTACCTGGCGCTCAAGGGGCTGAAGCGCGTCTTCGACATCGACATGCAGGCCGCGCTCCTGATCGGCGGAGCCGCCGGTGTGGTCTTCGGCGCCATTTCCGTTCCCCTGGTGCGGCGGCAGGCGCGCGGGCTCGAGAACCGGAACCGCTCCCTGAAGGTGCTCTTCCGTGTTCCGCTCATCCTGTCCGCCGCTCTTCTGTCCTTCGCGCACGGAGCGAACGATGTGGCCAATGCCGTCGGCCCCCTCGCGGCCATCGTCTACGCGCAACAGACCGGCGGCGCGGCGGCCGAGGTGGCGATCCCGATCTGGGTCATGGTGATCGGGGCGGTCGGCATCTCGGTCGGGCTGATCCTGTTCGGGCCGCGACTGATCGACATGGTCGGCAACCAGATCACCAAGCTCAATCCGATGCGGGCCTATTGCGTCGCCCTCTCGGCGGCGGTGACGGTCATCGCGGCGTCCTGGCTGGGCCTGCCGGTCAGCTCCACGCATATCGCCGTGGGCGGCGTCTTCGGGGTCGGGTTCTTCCGTGAATGGCACGCTGCACGGCGGGCGCGGCAGATCAACGAGGCGCGCCCGCCGGCCCGGCGCATCGCGACGGAGGAGCGGCGGCGGCGCAAGCTGGTGCGACGCTCCCACTTCCTCACGATCATTGCCGCCTGGCTGATCACGGTCCCGGCGGCGGCGCTTCTCTCAGCGCTCTGTTTCCTCGGGCTGTCCTTCGTTCTCATCTGAGGCGCCTCTTCCGTTTCGCGGGCGCCGCGATTTTCAGCATCTTCGCCGCATCACGTGCGGCCCCTGACGTGATATCCCGGACGGGACCGCTCGCCTCGGCGCGTCGCTCGCGCAAGGCGTTTACAGATGCTGCAGTTTGATATTTGATATGATATCAGGATGGCCGAGCGTGTTATCCGAACAGTCCAGCCGGAGCCCGACACCCGATGAGCGACGAAACCACTGCCGACGATGCCTTCGACCTCTTCGATCTTCGCGTGGAAATCGTGCGAAGCGGTCCGGGACAGATCTATTGCGGCAAGGAGGGCGACTATTTCGAACTCCGGGGCGAGATGCTTCATTTGCCGGAGGGTCAGGGGTTCTCGATCTACTCCCTCTCGGCGGTGATGCCTCTTCTGGCGGCCAAGCAGCGCCGGACCCATCCGAACGACTGGATGAGCACCGATGCGGAATGCGCCTGCCCTGACCCCAACTGTCCGACACGGCTGCGGATCACCCGGATCGGCAGCCGCCGCTTCAGCCATGCGGACACGACCGCCGTTCCGCTGTCCGGAGAGGAGGAGTAACGCCATGACGATCGCCATCAGCTCCATGATCCCCTCGGGGCGGATTGACGTTCTCGATGCAACCGACCCCGCCGCGATCCGCCTGCGCGTGCCCGGCGATCCGGGATCGGACTTTGTCGGCTGGTACAATTTCCGCGTTTCAGGC
This sequence comes from Tropicimonas omnivorans, assembly GCF_031846565.1. Classification (NCBI taxonomy): domain Bacteria; kingdom Pseudomonadati; phylum Pseudomonadota; class Alphaproteobacteria; order Rhodobacterales; family Roseobacteraceae; genus Tropicimonas; species Tropicimonas omnivorans. Next base: position 574,072 of record NZ_JAVRHL010000001.1, read on the forward strand.
GCGAAGGACGTGCCCTGCCGCTTCGTGATCGAGGGATGCCGCGAGGCGGAGGCGGGCCGCCTGACCGGGCGGGAGGGCTACGAGGACCAGTGGACGAATACCGGTCCGCTGGTCAGCGCGGACGGCCACACGTGGAGGCGGGTCCCTGCGGAGTATGACGGCGATACGTTCTCCTTCACGGTCACCCCGGAGCGCGATGTCATCCAGATCGCCAAGTTCGCCCCCTTCGGGCCCGAGCGGGATGCGGCGCTGATTTCGCGGGCGCTCACGGATCCGGGCGTGCGGCTGGACGAGATCGGCCGCTCCGTCCAGGGGCGCCCCGTCGACCGGCTGACCTTCGATGCCGATGCGGGAAAGCCCGTCCTCTGGCTCGTGGCGCGCCAGCATCCGTCAGAGACGCAAGGGGGGTTCCTCCTCGAAGGATTGCTGGAGCGGCTCCTCGATCCCGCCGACGCCGGAGCGCGTGTCCTCCGCCAGAGCGCCGAGATCAATATCGTGCCGAACGCCAACCCCGACGGGAGCGCACTCGGCCACACCCGCACGAATGCAGCCGGCGCCAATCTCAACCGCGAATGGGAGACGCCGGACCCCGAGCGCGCGCCAGAGGTGGTCGCGATCCGCAGCGCGATGGAGGCGCGGGGGCTCGATTTCTTCCTCGACTGTCACGCCGATCAGGAACTGCACTGCAACTTCATCTGGCCCTCGGAAAACGTGCCCGGATGGCGCCCCGAGCGGCGCGCCCCCTTCGAGGCGTTCGAGGCGGCCTGGGCGGCGGCTTCCCCCGATTACGAACCGGGCCATCCCTATCCCGGCGGCTGTCCCGAAAGCCCCGATCTCGGCATGGCGTGGAACTGGGTCGGCTCGGCCTTTCCCAACGCCCTCTCCGTGCTGCTGGAGCAACCCTTCAAGGACGTGAGCGCGCATCCGGTGCCCGAGACCGGCTGGTGCCCCGCGCGCGCACACGCCTTCGGGCGCAGCCTCGTCCAGCCGCTTCTCGCCGTGCTGCCCCATCTGGAGAAGACGAGATGAGCGCTCCTCCATCAGACGACGGCAAGCCGCTCCTCGAGGTGATCGACCTCAAGACGAGCTTCGGCGGAACGCGTGCCGTCGATGGTGTCGATTTCGCGATGAGGCCGGGTGAAGTGCTCTGCCTCGTCGGCGAGTCGGGGTCCGGCAAGAGTGTCACGGCTCTCTCCGTCATGGGCCTGATCGGGCAGGGCGGGGACATCAGCGCCGGCGCGATCCGTCTCGAGGGACGCGAGCTGACAGGCCTCACGCGCATGCAGCGCCGCGCCCTCTGCGGGGACCGGATGGGCATGATCTTCCAGGAGCCGATGACCTCGCTGAACCCTTCGCTGACCGTGGGAGACCAGATCGCCGAGACGCTCCTGCGCCACCGCGACATGACGCGCTCCGCGGCGCGGGCGCGCGTGATCGATCTTCTGAAGGAGGTCCGCATACCCTCGCCCGAAACGCGGATCGACCAGTACCCGCACCAGCTCTCCGGTGGGATGCGCCAGCGCGTGATGATCGCCATGGCGATGGCCTGCGAGCCGGCACTCCTGATCGCGGACGAGCCGACGACGGCGCTCGACGTCACCATTCAGGCGCAGATCCTCGATCTGATGCGCGCCCTCCGCCGGGAGACGGGGACGGCCATCCTGATGATCACCCACGATCTCGGCGTGGTGGCCGAGGTCGGCGACCGGGTCGCGGTGATGTATGCGGGGCGGATCGTCGAGACGGGCACCGTCCGCCAGATCTTCGAGGATCCGCAGCACCCCTACACGCTCGGCCTGCTCGCCTCTATTCCGCGCCTCGGGGACATCCGCGACCGACTGGCGACGATCGAGGGAACCGTTCCGCCGCTCTCCGAGATGCCTGAGGGCTGCCGGTTCAACCCGCGCTGCGTCTTCGCCACAGAGACCTGCCGAGCCAAACGTCCTCCGCTGGAGACCGTCTCTGAGGGTCACGGCGTCGCCTGCTGGCACCCGATGCCGGAGCACGAGGGCCGCGGTGCGGATATCCGGGAGGACGCAGGGGCATGAAGGGGGACGTACTTCTCCGCGCAAAGGCGCTGCGCAAGCACTTCACCATCGGCGGTGGCTTCCTCGGCGGCGGCAAGGTGGTGCAGGCGGTGGACCGGATCGACCTGGAGATCAGGGAAGGGGAGACCCTGTCGATCGTCGGCGAATCGGGGTGCGGCAAGTCCACCCTCGCCCGGCTTCTGCTGCGACTGATCGAGCCGACGGACGGCGAGGTCCTGCTGGAGGGGCGGGATCTGACGAAGTTCGGCCGCTCCGAGATGCGCCGCGCGCGGCGGGATCTGCAGATGGTGTTCCAGGACCCCTTCGCCTCCCTCAATCCCCGCGCCACGATCCGGGACATCCTGACCGAGCCGCTGCGGCTCCACGGGATCGGCACGGCCGCCGAGCGGCGGTCCCGCGTCGACGATCTCCTCCGCATGGTGGGCCTCTCCCCCGATCACGCCCGGCGCTACCCGCACGAGTTCTCCGGCGGGCAGCGGCAGCGCATCGGGATCGCCCGGGCCCTCTCGCTCAATCCGCGACTGATCGTGGCGGACGAGCCGGTCTCCGCGCTCGACGTCTCGGTGCAGGCCCAGGTCATCAATCTTCTGAAGGACCTTCAGGAGGAGCTCGGCCTTGCCTACCTCGTCATCGCGCATGACCTGACCGTTGTGCGGCATATCTCGGATACGGTCGCGGTGATGTACCTGGGACGTATCGTGGAGATCGCCCCGGCCGAGGAACTCTATCGCGCGCCCCGTCATCCCTACACGCAGGCGCTCCTGTCCGCGATCCCGGTGGCGGATCCGGCCCATGTCGCCAGCGAGGTGCGCCTCGAGGGAGACCTGCCCTCGCCGGTCACACCGCCATCCGGATGTCACTTCCACACGCGGTGCCCCTTCGCGACGCCCGAATGCGCGGCCGACGTTCCGGAGGCGCGGGACCTTGGGGGTGGGCACCGCGTCCTCTGCCGCCGCCTCGATGAAATCCCTGCCTTCGAGATGCCGCAGGACACCGCCGTGGCAGGGCCGGAGACGGCCTATGCCCGGCGTCTCGCCGCGCTCGAAGCCGCCACTGCGCGGCGCCAGGCGCAGCGGCGGGAGGGCGACGCGACCGCTCCGGCCTCTTGAGCGCCACCGGTGCCGGCGCCCGCGCGGATCTGCGCGGGCCGCTCTGGATGCTCGGCAACGCCGCCGTCTTCTCCATGCAGGTCACCCTGATCAAGTCGGCGCAGGAGATGGTGCCGATGAGCACGATCCTCCTGTTCATGGTCGGGGTTCAGGGCGTGGTGGTCTGGCTGCTGAACGCCCGGGAGGTGAACGACATCTTCCGGCCCGGCCGCCGCCATGCGCCGCATCTGTGGCGCTCCGCGATGATGGTGATCGGCGTATCCACCGGCGTCTCCTCTGTCGCGTTCCTGCCGGTGGCCGAGGCGACGGCGCTCTCCTTCTGCAAACCGCTCTTCGTCACGATCCTCGCGGCGCTCGTCCTGCGGGAGATGGTCGGCCCGCGGAGGGCCTTCGCGGTGGCGCTGGGCTTCGGCGGCGTCCTGATCCTCGCGCAGCCGACGGGGGAGTCGATGAGCGCCTTCGGCCTCGGCCTCGGGATCTCTTCGGCCTTCGCCTCCGCGATCGCTGTGGTGACGACGCGCGTTCTCGCCCGGTCCGAGCCGGCCAGCGTCCTTCTGATGTACCAGACAGGTCTCGGCGTCCTCGTCTTCCTGCCCTGGGCCATCCTCGAGTGGGACACGCCGGATGCGGCGGGCTTCGGGCTCCTTCTTCTCATCGGGGGGTTCAGCCTCATCGGAAACCTCGCGACGATCCTCGCGCTGCGCTACGGGGAGGCGTCCGTGATCGCGCCGGTGGACTTCACCCGCGCCGTCTTCGCCGCGCTCTTCGCTTTCGTGCTTCTTGGCGAGGTGCCCACCACGGCGACATTGATCGGCACCGCGGTGATCGTGGTGGGGGCGCTCATCGCGCTGAGGCGGCAGGCGGACGCCTAGGCGGTCAGTCCTTGGGATCGAGCGCGTCGTGCAGGCCGTCTCCGAGGAGATTGAAGCCGAGCACGGTGAGGAAGATCGCGACGCCGGGATAGATCGCCATGGTCGGCGCGATCAGGAGCGAGGCGCGCGCATTGTCCAGCATGGAGCCCCAGGACGGCGCCGGAGGCTGTTGCCCGAGGCCGAGAAAGCCGAGCGCCGCCTCCGCGATGATGGCCGTGGCGATGGCCAGCGTCGTCTGCACCAGCAGCGGCGGCAGGATGTTCACGAAGACATGGCGGGACAGGATCACCGAATGCGGCGCGCCGATGGAGCGGGCCGCCTCGATATACTCCTCCACTTTCACCACCATCGTCTGCGCCCGCGCGAGGCGCGCGAAGACCGGGGCGAAGGAGATCCCGATGGCGATCATCGCGTTGGACAGGCTGGGCCCGAGAAACGCGGCGAGCGCGATGGCGAGGATCAGGAAGGGGATGGCGAGGAAGGCGTCCACGATCCGCATGATGACGGTGTCGAGAAAGCCGCCGAAATAGCCTGCGACCATGCCGAGCGGCACGCCGACGCCGAAGGAGATCAGCACCGACACGAAGCCTGCCAGAAGCGAGGCCCGCGCCCCGTAGAGGATGCGCGAGAAGACGTCCCGCCCCAGTTCGTCCGTGCCGAAGAGATGGGCGAGGGACGGGGATTGGCGGATCGCGCCCCAGTCCGTCGCGGTCGGATCCTGCGGTGCGATGAGCGGGGCGAAGATCGCGAGTATGGCGAACAGACCGACGATGATCAGCCCGGCCAGCGCCGCGCGATTTCTTACAAAGCGCCGGAAGGTAAGGGCGAACTGGCTCTGGGCGGGGCGCGGAATGCGGGTCTTGCCCGGCCCGGCGCTGGAGACGGAGACGCTCATCGGTTGGCCCTCAGTTTGGGATTGGCCCAGAAGTACAGGATATCGGCGAGCAGGTTCATCGCGACGAAGGCGACGCCCGACAGCAGCGTGACCGCCTGCACGGCCTGGTACTCCCGGTTGAAGACGCTATCGACCACCATCTTGCCGAGACCGGGGATGGAGAAGACCTGCTCGGTCAGCACGGCGCCGGCGAGAAGCGTGCCGAATTGCAGCGTCGCCAGCGTGATGATCGGGACCAGCGCATTGAGGAAGGCGTGGCGGACGATTACGACTCTCTCGGCGAGCCCCTTGGAGCGGGCGGTGCGGACGTAGTCCTGTTGCAGGATGTTCAGCATGGCGGATCGGGTGTGCCGCATCATCGCCGCGGCGAGGGCGGTGCCGAGAACAACGGAGGGCATCGCGATGCTCCTCAGGCAGCCGATGGGGTCCTCGGTGAAGGGCACGAAGCCCCCCGCCGGCAGCCAGCGCAGCTTCACCGCGAAGAGCAGGATCAGCATGATGCCGAGCCAGAAGTTCGGGATCGAGATGCCGGACATGGCGAAGACCGTCACCGCATGGTCCCAGCCTTTCCCCTTGCCGAGCGCGGCAAGGATGCCGAGCGGGATGCCGATGACGAGGGAGAACAGCATGGCAGCGGCCCCGAGCGTCACGGTCACCGGAATCTTGTCGAGGATCATCGGCCCGATGGGCTGTCGCGTGCGGTAGGACACGCCGAAATCGCCGCGGAAGATGTCGCCGATCCAGTGGAAGTACTGGATCACGAGGGGGTCGTTGAAGCCGTATTCCTCCCGGATGGCCGCGATCACCTCGGGGGACGCCTCGCCGCCGCCGATGATGAGGGCGGGATCGCCCGGCAGGAGCTGCTGCAGCGAGAAGACGATGATCGAGATCAGGACCAGCGTCGGGATCGCGACGAGGACGCGGTTCGCGAGGAAACGGAGCATGGTGCCCTTTCGGGAAAATGAGGCTCGAGGCCGGTGGGACGGGCCGCGCGGGGACGTGTCCGCGCGGCCCGTCTTCCGGGTCTCACTCGGCGCGGGTCACGCCTTCAAGGCGCAGGAAGCCGTCGCCGGTGTAGGTCAGCCCCTCGATGGCGCTGTCGTAGGCGTAGATCTGCGGCATGTGGTAGAGATAGGTCACCGGTTCATCTGCTGCGGCGAGCGCCGCGACCTGATGAAAGACTTCGACACGTTCCGCCGGATCGGTCTGCGTGCGCGTTTCCTCCAGCAGGGCATCCATCTCGTCGGAGTAATAGCGCGAGAGGTTCCTGGAGCCGGTGGAATGCAGCACCTGGAAGGCGACAGCATCGGGATCGTTCGCGAATTGCGGACCGATCGGGCCCCAGGCGGTGAAGTTGCCGTCCTCCGTCATCTGGAGGGTCGTCGCGAAGTCCACCACGTTGAGTTCGGTGGCGAAGCCCGCCTCCTGGCTCATCGCCTGCATCATCTGCGCCACGCGGACGGAGAGGGGCCGGTTCGGCACGAGGATCTCGAACTCGACGGGCATCTCGACACCGGCCTGCTCAAGCAGCGCCTTGGCGCCTTCGACGTCCCGCTCCGGCATCGGAGTGGCCGGATCGTAGTACTGCGAGTTCGGCGGCGTGACCTGGTTCCCGGCGAGGTAGCGCCCGCCGAAGGCGACCTGGTTGATCGCGTTGCGGTCAAGGGACAACTCGAAGGCGTTGCGCACGTCGGCGCTCGCGAAGGGGCCGTCCTGCTCCAGATTGTACATCAGCGCCTGATTGTTCATCACGGCGACCGGCTCGACGGTGATGTTCGGATCCTGCTCCACCACGTCGACATTCGACGGGTCGAGCTTCTCCATGATGTCCACGTCGCCCGATTGCAGGTTCGCAAGGCGCACCGAGTCGTCCGGCATGACGCGGAAGGTCACGGTGTCGAACGCGTAGGCGTCGGCGTTCCAGTAATCCTCGACCTTCGTCACGACGATCCGGTCCTGCGCGACGCGCTCGTCGAACGCGTAGGGACCGGCGCAGACCGGGGCGGCGCCGATATCCGCGGCGCCCGTTTCCTCGATGGCCGTGGGGGAGAAGATGATGCCGACGCGTTCGGCGAACTTGGACAGAAGTTGCGCCGAGGGCTCGGAGACGTTCACGACGACCTCGTACTCGCCCGGCGCCTCGACGCTCGAGATGGAGGAAATGTCCGCGGCACGCTGCGAGTCGGGCTGGTTCAGCGCCCGCTCGAGGCCGGCCTTCACCGCATCGGCGTTGAACGGACTACCGTCCTGGAAGCTCACGCCCTGCCGCAGGTTCATCGTCAGGGCGAGACCGTCATCGGACCACGACCAGCTTTCGGCGAGCACCGGGACGAAGTTCAGATCCTCGTCGGTGGTCAGAAGGCCGTCGCACATGACGCCCATCACGGTGATCCCGACATGGGTGCGGTTCGTCACCGGATCGAGCGCATCGGGATCGTCGGCGAGTGCGATGGACAGATCCTGTGCCGATCCGGCGGCTGAGAAGCCGGCCAGGAAAATCGCGGCCAGGGCCGTTCGAGAGAGAAGAGCGTTGGTCATGAGCGTTCGGTTTCCCTGTGGTGTTTTTTGTTTGTGATATTTGATCAGATCGTGTCAGTCTTCGAGCGCCATACCTCGAAGTCAACAAAAACTTCGTATTTGAACCAAACCTGCGTGGAGCCTCCCATCCAATGAACAATTTCAAGAAACTACCTGCACAATCTTCAATCAACGAAAAAGCGGACGCTTACGGTGAGGTCGCTCTCGAAACGTCCGAGGCCGCGGCCGACACGGTCCGCCTGGCCTACGATATCCCCTTCGGAGACGATCCGGCGCAGGCCATCGACGTCTACGCGCCGAAGGAGGGCGGAACGGGGCTGCCTGTCCTCGTCTTCTTTCATGGCGGGAACTTCACCCACGGGTTCAAGGAATGGTGCGGGTTCATGGCTCCGGCGATCACCGCCTTCCCGGCGATCCTCGTCTCCGCCTCCTACCGCCTGTCGCCGGAAGTCTCGTTCCGCGACCTTCTGCGGGACTGCTTCGCGGCGGTGAAGAAGGCCCAGGAGGTCGCCCCCGACTTCGGCGGTGATCCGGAGCGCCTGTTCGTCGGCGGTCATTCGGCCGGCGGCCAGATCGCGGCGCTGCTGGTGCAGAGGGATGACTGGCGGGACGAGGCCGGTCTCCCGGCGGACGCGATCAAGGGCAGCTTTCCGATGTCCGCCAACTTCGCCCGCCGCCTGACCGATCTGGAGACCGACACGTCGCTCCATATCGGCCCCGAGGTTCCCGATTCGCCGCTCGAGCTCGCCCGCTCTCCCCTGCCGCGGGACATTCCCGTCCTCGTCGCCTGGGGCGGTGACGAAAAGCCCTACGTGCTCGAAGAGGGTCCGCAATTCGTGGAGGCGCTGAAGGCGAGCGGCGTTCGGGCCGAAGGGATGGTGATGGAGGGGGCCGATCACTTCGAGGCGCACCTGCGGACGGGCGACCCCGACGATCCCTGGACCCGCCGCGTGCGGCAGATCATGGCGAGGTAGTCCCGCCGTTCCCTGCGGCGCGCCCTGCGGCGAGGAGATGCGCCGCAGGACCGGAGCGCGCCCCGCCCGGCGGCTAGTCCTCAGTGGGGGCCATGTCCCGGATCAGGTCGAAGAAACGGTTGATGTCGGTCTCGATGGCGGCGCGGGTTCCGGGACCGTCGCCCTTGCGCATCGCCTCGATGGAGCGAACGTGAAGCTCCGCGCCACGGCCCTCCCGCGCATCGAAGATCTCCGCGGCGGTGCGCACATGGGGGCCGACACGCAGCCAGAGCCCCTCGATGATCGGCGGAATGATTTCCGAGCCGGACATCCGGTACATGGTGAAGTGGAAGTTCAGGTTATGCGCGACCGAGGTGCCGATGTCCCGCTTGTCGTCGGCGCGGAGCTCCTCGTCCACGATCCGGCTGAGCGCCGCGATCCCGTCCTCGGTCGCCCGCTCGGTGGCGAGTTCGGCGGCCAGTCCCTCGAGGGCGAGGCGGGTGCGCCGCAGATCGTCGAGCTGTTCGGGACCGAGACGGGGGATGCGGGCGGAGCGATTGGCCGTGGCATCAAGGGCCCGTTCGGCGACGAGTTGCCGGATCGATTCGCGGATCGGCTGGGCAGAGGTGCCGAAGGCGGCTGCCAGATCGTTGATCTTCAGGGCCTGACCGGGCTGGAAATGCCCGGCCATGAGCATGGTCCTAAGTTCCTGATGGATGCGGGACTGGACGGTCTCGCGGCGCACCGGAGCGATCTCCGGAAAGGATGTCCTCGTCATCGGCGCCCGTCCTTCTCGTAGTGGCCTTGTTTCAGGAAGCCTGTTCTGCGGGCCGGCGCAAGCGGGGCGCAGCGTCGCCCGCCTCCTGTGTGACCATCAGATTGCCGTCCGGCAGGACCTCGCCCGTCCAGCCGGGCACGATCCAGATCGTGGTGTCGGGCTGTTCGAGAAGGGCGGGGCCGGTGATGCGGGCGCCGGGCGGAAGCGAGGCGCGATCGAGAACCTGAGCGTCCAGCCAGGCCCCGTCCCAGACGCGGCGCTCTTCCGCCGGGACGGTCTTCGCGGGGGTGGGCGGCGGTGAGGCGGGCCGTTCCGCGGGGATCGTGACCGTCACGCGCAGCAATCCGGCAAGAACCGGCGTGGCGCGATCCTCGAAACCGTAGAGCGTGTGGTGCCGGTCGTGGAAGGCGTCCAGGATCAGCGCCTCCAGCCCCGCCGCGTCCTGAAGGGCCAGCGCATCGGCGCCGAACTCGAGTTCGAGATCGTAGGCCTGATCGGGAAAGCGGGCACGGACCATCGCGCTGATCCGGGGCGCCGCGGCGTCGCCCGCGGCCTCGCCGCGCGCCCATGCGGCGGCCTCCGAGCTCAGCCGGTCGAGCGCCGCCTTCACGGGCTGTCCGGCATTCGACTTGCCGGTGCCGAGGAGGTATCCGAGGCTGGCGACGAAGTCCCTCTGGATCCGGGCGATCGACGCGCCGAGAGCGCAGAACGTGCCGGGGGCACGGGGGATGAGAACGCGGGAAAGGCCCGCCTCCCGCGCCAGCATCGTTGCATGGGTCGCGCCGGCGCCGCCATAGGCGACCATGGTGAAATCCCGCAGATCGAGCCCCCGGCGCGCCAAAAGCTTGGAGAGGTCGACGCCCATCATCGCGGTGGCGACGCGCAGGCCCGCATGGGCGGCGCGGGCGGCGACATCCTCGTCGCCTTCCAGTCCGAGATCACGGCCGAGCGTGGCAAGGCCCGCGGCCGCAGCCGCCCCGTCGAGCGCCATGCGCCCGCCGAGGAACCGGGCGGGATCGACGATCCCGGTGGCGAGGTAGCAATCGGTGATCGTCGGGCGGGTCCCGCCGCGCCCGTAGGCGATGGGGCCGGGATCGGAGCCGGCGCTTTCCGGGCCGATCTTCAGCACGCCCTGCGCATCGCGCCAGAGTATGGAGCCGCCGCCCGCACCGATGGCGGTGACGGAAACGACCGGAAGCATGATCGGAAAGTCCCCGACCCGCGCCGCGCTCGTGAGTTCCGGCGCGCGGCCGGCGATGATGGACATGTCCGCCGAAGTGCCGCCCATGTCGAAGGTGACGAGGTTGTCGCCTGCTTCGGGAGGCGCGACGTCGATCGCGGCGGTGACGCCGGCGGCGGGCCCCGACAGGACCGTATCGATGGGGCGATCGAGGGCGGTCTGAAGGCTCACGGTGCCGCCGTTATTGGTCGTGATGAACAGGGGTGCATCGATGCCCAGCTCTCCGAGGCGGGAGGTCAGGCGCTCGAAATAGACCCCCATGAGAGGGCGGATCGAGGCGTTGAGCGCGGCGAGGAGGCCCCGTTCGTATTCCCGCGCCTCGGGCCAGATCGCGGCGGAAGCGACAACGGGCAGATCTGGCAGGCGCCGGGTCAGGGCTTCGGCGATCTCGGCTTCGAGGGCGGGGTGGCGGTAGGAATTGAGAAGCATCACGGCGACCGCTTCTGCCCCTGCGCGCCGCAGGTCTTCGGCGAGCCGGTCCATCTCGGCGTCGTCGACGGGAGCGACGATGGTCCCGTCCGCCCCGATCCGGGCCTCCGTCTCGAAGACCCGGTCGGCGGGGACCAGGGGCTCTTCGCGGCCGTGGGTGAAGTCGATGGCAGCGGGAAGCTGGGCGCGGGCGATCTCGAAGACGTGGCGGTTGCCGCGTGAGACGACGGCCGCGACGCGGGCGCCCTGTCGCTGCAGGATCGTGTTCAGCGCCAGCGTCGTGCCGTGCATCACTGCGCCGATGTCGCCGGGGGCGAGGCCGGCGACATCGAGGAGCCCCGTCATCCCGCGCTGTACGGCGAGGGAGGGGTCGGAGGGAACGGACGGCTCCTTGTGAAAGACCCGGCGACCGGTCGCGAGATCCTCCGCAACGAGGTCGTTGAACGTTCCGCCGACATCGATGCCGATGCGCCATTGTCCCGTGCTCGTCATGCTGCGGCTCCGTGTTCGGCTTCGAGGCTTTCGATATGCGCAAGGAGGAGCGACCGGACGGCTCCGGGATCGCGAAGACTGTCCGCCAGGGAGAGCGTGTCTTCCGCAAGAGCGGGGATCGCGGCTTCCAGGATCATGCGGCGGCGCGTGGTGCGGGCACTGGCGGGGAGGTGGCCGAGGGCGGCGTTGAGGCGCGTCGCGGTCGCGTCGTCCATCACGCTTTCCCACAGATCCCTCTCGGGGCCGAAATCGAAGCCGGTATGCGCCCGGTCGGGCGCGGCGATGCGGGCAGCCTCGGTGGCGTTCGCGTCCACATCGCCCGCCGCCGTCAGGATCACGCCGTAATCCTGCGCGGCCGAGGCGGCGGAGACGAAGCCGCGGGCGACGTCCCGGCGCACGGCCTCGGGATCGCGCGCGAAGGGATCGCCGTAGCCGCCGCCGCCCGGCGTCATGAAGGTCAACGTATCGCCCTCGGCGACGGGGAGAATGTCGATGCGGGTGATGTCCCGCTCCCGCTTGGTGCCTTCATTCAGGATCACGCGGCAGGGCGGGGCGGACCGTCCCCCGGCGACGCCCCATGGTGCGAAGCGGAAGCGCTCGAGGCCGCGGGCGAGGATGGCAAGGTCCGGCTTCAGCATCCGGATGCGATAGACGAGGCCGAGCCCCCCGCGGAACCGCCCCGGCCCGCCGCTGTCGGGGCGCAGACCGTAGAGCTCGACGCGGACGGGGGCGGCGTCTTCGGTCGCTTCGATGGGAGAGTTGCGGGTATTGGACATGCCGCTCTCGCGCCCGTCCACCCCGTCGCCTCCCTCCCGCGCGCCTCCGCCGGCGATGATCGACTGGATGACCGCGGATTTCCGGCGGCCGGTGGTCGCATCCGTCTCCGCCAGAACGACGGGGAGGACCGTGCCGCCGCCGGCGGCCGGCACGATGCCGGGGCAGGCGGTCAGCAGAGCGCCCGAAACGAGATCCATCAGCCGCAGCATGACCGCATGACGCACGCCGCATGCGGCGGGGTAATCGGGGTTCACGACGCTGCCGGGCGGCGTTTGCGTGGTGACGCCGGACAACGCTCCGTGGTTCATCGGCACCGTCTTGTCCGCCGTTCCGATCAACTGGAGAAGGCGCAAGGTCAGGTAGGGATGCCGCTCTCCCGCCGTCGGCAGGTTGAAGGCGGAGGCGACCTGCGGATCGGTGCCCGCAAAATCGAGGTCGACCGCACCGTCCCGCGCGGTGAGGCGCAGTTTGAGGCGCAGGGGGACGTTCGAGACGAAATCATGGTCCAGGTAGTCCTGGAAATCGTAGCTGCCGTCCGGGATCTGCCGCAGCACCGCTCTCGCCTTTTCGGCGGCATAATCGCGAAGCGCGGTCTGAAAGGAGAGGATCGTCTCCGTCCCGTGCGAGGCGGCGATCTCGGTCAGGCGGCGGGCGCCGGCCTCCAGGGCACCGATCATGGCGCGCACGTCGCCGAGGTTGGTCTCCGGCGAGCGGCAGTTGGCGAGGTAGACGGCGAGGAGGTCCTCGTCCATCCGGCCCTCCTTCATCAGCCGCACGGGGGGCAGCTGCAGGCCTTCCTGGTAGACGTCCGAGAACCGCGGGGAAATGGAGGAGGGCACGCCGCCGCCGATGTCCGACGTGTGCGCCATCGCCCATCCGTAGGCGATGAGTTCGCCGCCCACGAAGATCGGGCGGACGAGCTGGAGGTCCGGCAGGTGGGTGGAGAGGCCGCCGTTGGCGTAGGGAAGGTTCGACAGGATCACGTCCCCCTCCCTCAGCGGGCCGGTGCGCTCCAGCGTCGGTTTCAGGTCCAGATCGACGAAGGCGGACAGGCCGAGATCGGAAGGGTAGGCGAAGGGTTTGCCGTCCAGCCCGACAAGCGCGGTGGCGAAGTCCGCCACCTCTCGGACGTAGATCGTGCGGGCGGAGCGGAGCAGGGTGAGCCCCATCTCCTCGGCGGCGGCGACCGTCTTGTGGCGGAGGATCTCGAGGTCGAAGCTGTTCAAAGTCATGCGCGCATTCTCGTGGGTATCCCGACCGGACGGCTTTCCGTTGACATTTGATACGATATCAAAAATATAAAACCCGACAAGAGCAGATACCGCCGGAGACAGCAGATGAGCGACGTGCACAGGACGAACCTCGCGGAGGGCTACGAGATCAGCCGTATCCTCAAGGGAGGGTGGCACCTCGCCGGCGGACACGGACAGATCGACCAGGATCGCGCCGTGCAGGAGATGCGGGATTACATGGAGGCGGGCATCACCACCTTCGACTGCGCGGACATCTATACCGGCGTCGAGGAGCTGATCGGCACGTTCCGCAAGGACTGCAAGGCCAACGGCCGGACGGACCTTCTGGATCGCCTGAAGGTCCATACCAAGTGCGTGCCGGATCTCGACAAGCTCGACACGATCACCAAGGCCGACGTTCAGGAAACGGTGGATCGCTCGCTTCGCCGGCTTGACGCCGAGCGGCTGGACCTCGTGCAGTTTCACTGGTGGAACCTCGAAGTTCCCCGCTACGTCGAGGTGGCCGGCTGGCTGAGCGAGTTCCAGCGCGAGGGCAAGATTGACCTGCTTGGCACCACCAATTTCAGCACCGACGCGATGAGCGAACTGCTGGAGAGCGGGTACCGCCCCGCCTCCATCCAGATGCAGTATTCACTGATCGACCGTCGCCCCACCAAGCGGATGACGGAGTTCTGCGCGCAGAACGGCATCGCCATCCTCGCCTACGGCACGGTGGCCGGCGGCTTCCTGTCCGACAAATGGCTCGGGGCGCCCGAGCCGACAGGAGAGCTCGAGAACCGCTCCCTCACCAAGTACAAGCTGATCATCGACGATATCGGCGGCTGGGATGTGTTCCAGTCCCTGCTGCGGCTCCTGCGCGGCATCGCGGACAGGCACGGGGTGGACATCGCCTCGGTCGCGATCCGCGCGATCCTGGCCGAGCGCCAAGTCGCTGGCGCCATCGTCGGCGTCCGTCACGGCGGGCATCTGGGCAAGCATGCCGCGCTCTTCGACTTCGACCTGGACGATGATGAGCTGACGCGGATCCACGCAGCCATCGACGCCCATCCCCTGGTCGACGGCGATGTCTACGACGTCGAGCGGGATCGGCATGGCCGCCACGGCAGGATCATGAAATACAATCTTAACGACGCCTGATCCAAAGCCCCTGGAGACCCGACGTGTCCGGTTACTTTCTCTATCATTCAATCGGCACCTTTCCCGGAAAGGACGCCGCGCTGAGTGCGCAGCTGTCGGAGTTCTCCTCCCGCTGGTCCGCGACCGATGACGGGCAGTGGGGCTACGCCTTGGAGAAGCAGGGCGAGTTCCTGTCCGCGTGGGCGAAGATCATCGGCGCGGCGCCCGGAACGCTGGCGCAGGCGGAGAGCGTGACGGCCGCGCTCTACACCTTGATCCGCGGCATGCCCGAGACACGGTTGAAGGGCGGCAAGGTCCTGATAGCGAAGGATTGCTTTCCGTCCCTGCATTTCCTCCTCGCCGAGGTCGTGTCCCGCGCTGGCGGTGAGCTCGTGACGGTGGAGCCTGCTGCGGGCGAGCTGTGGGTCTCGGACGCAGAGATGCTGGCGGCATGGGACAAGGACGTGCGGCTTGCGCTGCTGACCTGGGTCACGTCGACGTCCTCGCACAAAAGCGACGTGAAGGCGCTCGTGGCGCATGGCCACGAGATGGGAAGCCTCGTCGGGGTCGACGTGACGCAGGGCGTCGGCATCGCGCCCTACGACGTCTCCGAGGTCGGCGCGGATTTCACCGTCGGCTCCTCCCTTAAGTGGCTCTGCGGCGTCAGCGGAGCGGGCGTGCTGCACGCGACGCCGGAGCTCATCGCCGAGACCTCGCCCGAGTTCCGCGGCTGGTTCAGTCAGGACAACCCGTTCTCCTGGGACCTCGATGCCTTTTCCTTCGCCGCGGATGCACGGCGTTTCGGCAATGGCACCCCGAACGTCCTGCCTGCCATCGGCTGCCTGCCGGGGCTTTCCTACGTGCTGGACCGGGGCATCGCGGACATCGCCCGTGACAACGCCGCCAAGGTGTCGCGGTTGGCGGAGGGCGTCCG
The DNA here is from genome assembly GCF_031846565.1 of Tropicimonas omnivorans. Taxonomy (NCBI): domain Bacteria; kingdom Pseudomonadati; phylum Pseudomonadota; class Alphaproteobacteria; order Rhodobacterales; family Roseobacteraceae; genus Tropicimonas; species Tropicimonas omnivorans. Next base: position 589,506 of record NZ_JAVRHL010000001.1, read on the forward strand.
CGCGGCGGGTCTCCCCCTTGCGTCCCCCGAGGACGCGGCCGAGCGGGGCGGCAGCCTGATGGTGCAGATGCCAGCGGGGCTGGAGCCGGGCACGGCCGTCGAGGGACTCCGCGCCAAAGGGCTGCACACGGACATGCGCGGCAGGATCCTGCGGCTGTCGCCCGGGACGGTCACGGGGATCGAGGAATGCGACCGCATGGTCGCCGCGATCTCCGAAATGGTGGGGGCGACGGCGTCCGTTTGACGCCCGCCCGGACGCCAAGAGCGTCAGCCCGAGGGCCGACGCTCCGTCTCCCGGCAACGCGTCCGGGTCATTCGGGACCGGTGCGACCCTAGCCGTTGCAGATCATCCCACCGTTCACGTGGATCGTCTGCCCGGTGATGAACGAGCTGTCCTGCGAGGCGAGGAAGACATAGGCCGGCCCGAGTTCGCGCGGCTGACCAATCCGGCCGATGGGGGCGGCGAGGTTCTTCAGAATGTCGTCGTCGTAGCCCTTGAAGGTCTTCTGGATCTCGGTGACGACCGGGCCGGGGGCGACCTCGTTCACGCGGATCCCCTTGTCCATCAGCTGTTTGGCGAGCGCGCGGGTGAAGGCGACGTTCGCCCCCTTCGTCGTGGTGTAGGCGACGAGGTGCTTGTTGCCGACGAAGGCGTTGATGGAGGTCGTGTTGACGATGGCCGCGCCCTCCTTGAGGTGCGGCAGGGCGGCTCGGGAGAGGTAGAACATCCCGTTCATGTTCACCGCCATGTGGTCCTGCCACTCTTCGTCCGAGATCTCGGTGAGGGAGGCGCGGGGCTGCTGGAAGCCGGCATTATTCACCAGCACGTCCAGTCCGCCCCAGGCATCCGCCACCGCCTGCACGGCGGCGTCGCAATCGGGCCGGCTCGCCACGTCGCCCTGGATCACCAGAGCTTCGGTCCCTTCGGCCTCGATGCCGGCCCGCGTCTTTTCGGCGGCCTCGGCGTCCTGGTGATAGATGATGGCGACCTTCGCGCCCTCGCGGGCCATGTGCAGGGCGGCCGCGCGGCCGATGCCCTTGTCGCCGCCGGAAATGAGGACGCGCTTGCCCTCCAGCTTGCCGGCTCCCTTGTAGGCGTCGGTGATGTATTCGGCGGGCGGCAGCATGTCGTCGATATGCTCGGCCATGGGTGATCCTCCGGGTTCTGGCTTTCCGTTCACCGCACAATGCGGGAAGGGGCGGTATCGGTCCGGGCGGAACGCATTAAAAAGATCTTCAGTCTCCACGAGACAAAGCGGCTGGCGCGCCAAACTTGCATGCGGCCGCTTCACGAACGAAGCTTCCGTCGGCGGTGTGGCCACGATGGTCCCCTTCTGGCGATGTTACCACGGGGAGGGCACGATAATGGACTTCATCAACGGTCATGCAGGCCGCAGAGATGGCATCATCGCCCTGTTCAAGGATGCTTTCACGGCCTCCGAAGGAGAAGCCGAAGGCGATCTCGTCGCCAGCCTGGTGACCGGCATGCTGAGCAGCGTTGCCCAGGATGATATCTTCGTATCCTCGGCAATCGACGATGGCACACTAGTCGGAACAGTCATCTTCACGCGGATGGACTACACCGAGGATGAGCGCACGGTCTTCATCCTGTCGCCCGCCGCGATTTCCACCAGGAGGCAGGGCGAGGGCATAGGCCAAGCTCTGCTTTCACATGGCCTGAACACTCTGCGGAAGAGCGGCGTGGATGTGGTCCTCACCTACGGAGATCCGAATTTCTATTCGAAGGTGGGCTTCGAGACGATCACCGAAGAGATAGCCCGGGCTCCGCTGCCTCTGTCGCATCCGGAGGGCTGGTTGGGCCAATCGCTAAAAACCGAGGCGCTCAAGCCACTTCAGGGGGCGCCGACCTGCGTCGCACCACTGAACGACCCTTCTCTATGGTGATCGCTTATCCGATCGGGAAGAGACGCCGGCTGTGCATCTCCAGTGAGCCGATCGTCATTCTACCTTCAGGGAGCTTCAACTCCTCTACGATGGCGAGGGCTTCCCGGGGCAGCTCGTCAGCCTTCATCAGCTCGGTGGTGTCGGAAGTGTGAAGCTGTTTCATGGCTTATGAACCGGGCTCCGGAAGCGGCTGGCGCAACTTCAGCACGGGTTCCATGATTATCGAATGATGTCCGCAGGCCGCGCGCTCCAGCGCGACGCGCCTCCAACACGGTTTGAGGGCACCCCGAAAAATCAGCGGCAGGGAGAGCAGGAAAGGTGGGGCCCGCCGATCCCGGCTGGGCCCCTTCGTCCTCGGTCTTTTTGGATCAGGCCTTTTCCTTGTCGTGGATCGCGTCGCGCACCACGCCGTAGGACGTGCCCCAGGAATCGGTCATGTCGCAGCGCACGTCCCAGAGCTCGGGGAAGAAGCGGTGGCGGGCGCCGTTTTCCAAGAGCTCGACCGGGCGGCCCTTCAGCGACCTAGAGCCGAGGCCGATGGAGCGGTGAATGAGCTGGATGTGGTCCGAGCGGAACTTCTGGAACAGCTCGTCATACTCGATCAGCGCCTCACCGACGACGTAGGAATCGCCGTGGTCGTACTTGCTGTCATAGACCTCCGCCACGGTCAGACCCTTGCCGTCGAGATAGGTGGCCTTGTAGGCCTCCCAGAGATCGCTCGGCATCCGCAGGAGGGTCTGGAAGCCGGGGCTTTCCTGGCCAGAGCCGTTGCCGAGCTGGAGACGGATCTCCTGGTACTCGCGGGGGGACATCGTCTCCAGAACCTCGAGCTGGTTCGTCATCAGCCGTATGAGGCGGTGGACGCGGCCCATCAGCGTCACGACGCGGTTGGTGTTGCCCTCGCGCAGGTAGTCCATGACATCGACCAGCGTGTAGGCCATGAGCTTCATCCAGAGCTCCTCGACCTGGTGGACGATCTGGAACTGCAGCTCGTCGGGATTGCACATCTCGGCCAGCGGCTTCTGCGCCGTCAGGAGCTGATCGACGTTCAGGTAAACGCCGTAATCCAGCATCTGGGGCTCTTCGATCATGCGGTGGTAGCGTTCGCGGTCCATGGGTCGGTCTCTCCTGCCTGTTCGCTTCGGTTATTACGCCCACCGTGTTCCAGAACGCCGAGGCCATTGTTCTCAATCGGTGTCGGAGGGGCTATGCTGTAGAACGATCGCGGCGCTATGCCGTGGCAAAGGAGAACGAATGGATCGCCTCGACCTCGCCCTTCTCGCCGCCCTCGAAGACAATGCCCGGCTCTCCTACGCGGAGCTTGCCGAGCGCGAGGGGCTGTCCAAGACGCCGGTCTGGAAACGGATCAAGGCGATGGAGGAGGCGGGCGTGATCGAGGGATACGCCGCGCGACTGTCCTCGCGCGCGCTCGGCTTCGAGATCCTCGCGCTGGTGGAGCTGTCGCTTGCGCCGGAGGATGCGGAGGCGTTCGAGGTGGCGGTGCGCCGCTTGCCCGCGATCTATCACTGCGTCGCGACGACGGGGGAGGCCGATTACATCCTCCAGGTCCTCGCCCGGGACATGGATGATCTCGACCGTCTGATCCGCAAGCAGATCGTCCGCCTGCCCGGCGTGCGCCGTACGAAGACGTCCGTGGTCACGCGGGTCGTGAAGGCGCGACAGTCGATTGCCGGGGCCGCGTCGATGCCGTGAGGCGCCCCTGCGAGACCGGGGGGGGATCCCCCGGGAGAACCTGCGTCCGGCACCGGTGGCGCCGGACGCAGGCTTGTCATCACGCCGGGACGCGGTCGCTCACCATGGCCTGGATACGGTCCATCGCGAGGTCGATGTCCTCGATCGAGGCGGATCCGAAACAGACGCGGACGCGGCCTTCGCCGGCGGCGCCGTAGAAGCTGCCCGCCTCGACGACGACACCCGCCTCCTCGAGAAGCTTGTCGGCAAAGCCCTGCGAGGTGAAGCCGGTGCCGCTGATGTCGGCGAAGGCGTAGATCGTGCCTTCGGGCCAGGGGCAGGTTATCCCCGGCATCTGGTTCAGGCGGGAGACCACGCGCTGACGCTTCTCGGCATCCTCGTCGATCAGACCCTGAAGGACGTCAGGATCGCCCGTCACCGCCGCGAGCGCACCGTCCTGGATGAAGGTGTTCACGTGGGTACAGTCGTTCGTGGTGATCTTCAGAAGCGCGCTCATCGCGGCCTCGGGCGCCACGAGATAGCCGAGGCGCCAGCCATCCATGGCGTAGCTCTTGGTGAAGGCGAAGAGCGTGATCGTCCGCTCGTCCATGCCGGGCAGGGAGGCGATGGAGATGTGCTCGGCCTTGTCGAAGAGGATGTCCTCGTAGACCTCGTCGGACATGACGATGAGGTCGTGCTTGATCGCGATATCGGCAAGCGCCTGAAGCTCCTCGCGGGAATAGACGCGGCCCGTGGGATTGCAGGGGTTGATCAGCACGATCATCTTCGTCCGCTCGGTGATCTTCGCCTCGATCGCCTCGGGGTCGATGGCGTAGTTCTTCGACGCGTCGAGCTGGGCGAGCACCGGGGTCGCGCCCGCCAGCTCCACCTTGCCGATGTGTTGCGGATAGTAGGGCTCGAGCAGGATCGCCTCGTCGCCCGGATCGAGGAACGCCATGATCCCGGCATAGGAGCCGTGGGTCAGGCCGTTCGTTACGAGAATGCGGTCGGGGGTCACGTCGAGATCGTTCTTGCGGGCCAGCTTCTCGGCCAGCGCACGACGCAGGTGCGGCACGCCCTGAAGGTCGGAATAGTGCACGTCGCCGCGGCGGAGCGCGTCGATCGTGGCCTCCTTGATGTGCTCCGGCGTGTCCGCGGAGGGGCGGCCGAGTTCGAGGTGGATCAGACCCTCACGGCCGGTCTGCATGGCCTTGGCGAACATGCCGAAGGACTTGGGCGACGTCTCCGTGATGCGTTTTGCGAGTTGTTTCATGTGGAACGGGACCTCTGGTTCAGAATCGGTGAATGTGGTTGACGCGGCCATAGGCACGCGCAAGCTCGGTGAAGAGTGTGGTGGCCTCCGGCTCGAGGAAGCCCTCCGCGACCAGCCGTTCGGCAGAAGCGGTGATGGCGGCGCTGTAATCCTCCGGCGAAGGGTAGAGCGCCGTGATGGCAGGGCGCGGATCGCCGGTCAGTTCCGCCTCCTGCGGAATCTCGGGCAGGGGAATGTAGCTCCCCATGAAGGAGAAGAGCATCCCGTGGCCATGGCCGCGCCCGCGCAGGTTCCATCCCGTGTAGGTGCCGAGCGGAGCCTCCACCATCGGTGCCTTGAGACCGGCGGCGTCGTTGCCCATGCCGTCGGGAGCCGGCACGAGGACGGCATAGGCCCGGCTTTCGTCGACCTGCGGCGGCCAGGTGATGGCACCGCCACCCTCGAAACTCTCGCCATACTCCACGAGGGGCAGGGCGTTCGCATGAGTGGGCAGGATGACGCCCGGAAGGTCCGGAAAGCTCTCGCGGTAGCTCGTCACGTCGATCAGGGTCTCGTCCGAGCGGAGCGGAATGCGGGAGGGCGGCGGCGCGATGTCGTCCGCGATCCAGTCCCGCATGAGGCGGAGCGTCGCCGGGAAGAACGGCGCGGTATAGACGTTGTTGAGCAGCTCCCGGCACGGACCTTTCATCGGCTTCGCGGCGCGGGTGTCCGCCCAGTGCTGCGAACTCGCCCACGTGTAGATCCGGACGGTCTCGGGCTGGTCCAGGTCGTTCCCTTGGGTGTCCGTGTGGACGAGGGAGCCGCGCCTGTACCAGTATTCGGAGGCGGTATGGGTGTGGATCACCAGCGGATCGGTGTCCGGGCGCTTCAGAATGGCATCGTCCCGCCCGGTCAGGTGGTCCGTCGAGCGGGCATAGGAGAAGGGGAAGCGGTCGGACGGGTTCAGCCGGTCCTCATGGTCCCGCGAGGCGGCGACGACGAGGTTGGTGAAGCGGTTCATGTTCGTCTTCCCGCCGCCCGAGATGTGCGGGATCATCCCGTCGAACACGCGTGCGCCGCTGCTGGCGACGTTGAAACCGCGCCAGATGAAGTCCCGGATCGCGCGGCCGGCCTGTGACCGGCCCCAGCCGATGGTGTGGGTGAGGGCGCCGGAGAGCGGGTTCGAATCGCCCGTCTCGTCGCGCAGGAAGGCGACGATCTCGGCCACCGCGACGAAGCCCATGTCGAGCGCGATGGCGCCCGTCGCGTCATATTCCAGCTCGTAGATCCAGCCGGGAACGAAGCCGTCCTCCAGCCGGATATGGCGCGCACAGGGCACGATGGCCTGCTCGGCGGCCATGATGTCCCCCCCGCCGAGGCCGGCGGCATCCCCGTCGATCCGCTCGAAGGCGAAGGCATCGGAGGCGATCTCCTCGCGGGGCGCATCCGGGTAGCGCCGCCGGGTGAGGCGGGCGGCCGGGGTGGCCAGCGTTGCGGCGGGATAGGACCGGGTCCCCGTCTTGGTGGAGAGCGGCAGGAAGGATGTCTTCTCGTCCTCGACGATGAACTCGGCGGCGATCCGCGTTGGTGCGTCGTCCGAGTAGCCCGGAACGCGGATCGTCATGCGGCCGTCGCCGCGCAGCACGTCGCCCTGCCAGGCCGCGACGATCAGGGTGTAGCCCGCCTCCATCAGCCAGCCGTTGCCGGCATCGGTCAGCGATTCGGGGGAGTTGCCCGGCGTACCCTGATTGAAGAATTGCAGGGCGCGCTTGTTGCCGCGGTTGATGAACTCGAAAACCAGCGTGCGATTGCCCTTCGCCGCCTCAGCGGGCGTCAGGATGAAGACGTCGGTCTCCGTGCGGATCAGCCCGTCGGCATCGGTCTCGATGAGGCCTGCCTCGTAGATCCCGTCCGCGCCGATCGCATCGGGACGTATCGCGATCTCGGCACGCCCGGCGATCAGCCGGTAGGAACCGGTTTCTCCGAAGGGCGCACCGCCGGCGAAGGGGGTGTCGCGGTCGATGCTCAGCGAGACGATTCGGGCGTTGGCCATGGTCAGGTCCGAGTGAGGGAAGAAAGACGGTCGGTGAGGCGGGCCTTGATCAGCCCGGCCGAGGCCGCGAGGGGCGTCGCGGCATGGAACGGGATGCGGCGGGCGGACCGCAGCGGAATCGGCAGGCCTTCAGCATCAGCGCCGAGCGCCGCACGGGCCAGCGTCTCACCCAGCTGCGCGGTCATCGCGATGCCCCGGCCATTGCAGCCGATCCCGCCGAAGTAGTTCGGGCCGAAGCGCACGATCCGCGGCAGGAAATCGGTGGTCAGAGCGGCGACGCCAGTCCAGGCGACTTCGGCGTTCGGGACCTCGGGAAGGGAAAGCTCCTCGGCCAGGCGCTCCGTAATCACGCGTGACAGACGCGCCTTCGCGCCCATTGGAATGGCGGCCATACCGCCCGAGATCAGGCGATTGTCCCGGTCGAGGCGATAGGTGAAGAGGTTCTTGCGGGTGTCGCCCACGGGCCGGCGATCCGGCGCGATGCGGGCCACGGTCTCGGCGTCCAAGGGTTCCGTCGCAACCTGGTAGACGCGCAGGGGAACGGTGGTCTTGCCGAGTTTCGCCGCGGCCCCGCCGGTGAAGGCGTTGGTGCACAGAAGGACGGATGCAGCGGCCAGGCGTTCGCCGCCTGCGAGGGTGATCGTGTAGCCCCCGCCCTCGGATGCGATCTTCTGTACGGGGCTGTTCTCGAGGACGGCACCGCCGGCCTTCTCAACGGCGCGGGCGAGGCCGGTGAGATAGTCGAGCGGGTGTATCGTGCCGCCCGACTCGTCGAGCAGCGCGCCGCGGTAAACGTCCATTCCGGTCTGCGCGCGGATCTCCTCGCGGTCGAGGAAGCGCACGGGACGGCCGCGGGAGCGCCAGTATCCGGCGCGCTTGCGCAGCATGTCGGCTTCGGCGTCGGTGGTGCAGGGATTGAGCCAGCCCGTCTGGGCCGCGTCGCACAGGATCTGCTCCTCCGCGGCGATGGTGAAGACGCGATCGGCCCCGCCCGCCACGAGATCGAGGAGCTGGCCTCCCTTCTCCTCGCCCAGTTTCTCGAGAACGACATCCGGCGCACCGAGCGCAAAGTTCGGAACGACGAAGCCGGCATTCTGGCCGCTCGCACCCTCGCCGAGGCGACCGGCTTCGAGCACGACCGTCTCGACGCCCTGTCGGGCGAGGGCGCGCGCGGCGGTCATCCCGGTGAAGCCGCCGCCGATGACGGCGACGCGTGCGCTGTCCGGGAGGGACCCGCTCCCGTCGAAGCGGTCTCTCTGGGTGCGGCGCCAGAGCGTATCCTGCATGTCGGGGCTCGCGGTCATGTCCCGCTCCATTCCGTTGCGTCTCGTCGAAGCCCTTGATACGCTCTTCATATCAATTGATCAAACACTGAACTGGAGATCGTCCTTGCGTTACGCCATTTCGTCCGGCTCCCCCTTCGAGAAGATCGGGGGCTATTCCCGCGCCGTCGTCGACGGAGAGTGGGTCTTCATCTCCGGCACGGCCGGCTACGTCGAAGGAGAGACCGACGCGGACGACGCCGTCGCCCAGACCGTGAAGGCCCTCCAGATCATCTCCGACACGATGGAGAAGGCCGGCGGGACGCTGAAGGACATCGTCTCCCTCCGCGTCTATGCCGCACGGCGCGAGGACATCGTTCCCATCGCCAAGCATCTCGGGACCGTCTTCGAGGATCCGCGCCCGACCAACACCACGATCACCTGCGGCTTCGTCAACGACGAGATCAAGGTCGAGATCGAGGTCGTGGCCCGCGTGGCCAAATAAGACCGGGGCGGAGGGGGCGCTTCGGCGATCTCCTCCTCCCCCTGGATGCGGGGCCACGCGTCACGCAGGCCTTCGCAGCACGCGCCCGTCTTGGCACCTTGATCAAGGTCGGGTACGGATATTTCTTTTCCGGCGGCGGTACTCGTAATTCTGCTTGTGAGCATCGACGTGCTCGGCGATTTGCTTCGAGACCGCCTCGATCCGGACCTGAGATAGGCATTTACGCATGGCACTACCCACCTTCCAGCCAGTCGGCGCACGCAGGACGGTGCAGGATCAGGTCTATTCGCAACTTCGCGAGGCCTTGATCAGCGGCGTGTTCGAGGCCGGTGAATCCTTCACGATTTCCGCGCTGGCCGAGAAGTTCAACACCTCCCACATGCCGATCCGGGAGGCGTTGAGACGTCTGGCCGCAGAGAATGCGCTGCGCATCTCCACGTCGGGCACCGCGTACGTGCCGGCCATCGACGTCGCCGAATTCATGGACATCACCCGGGCCCGCGGCATCGTCGAGCCGGCCGCGGCGGAAATCGCCTTCGACGCGTTGCGCACGCGCCAAGACGAGTTGCGGGCCCTCCAGCTCCGCCACGAGCAGGAGGGACTGGCCGGACGCATCTCCGCGATGCTGGGCGCCAACCGGGACTTTCATTTCTTCATCTACGAAGCCGCGGACAGCCCGGTTCTCGTCAGTCAGATCGAGAATCTCTGGCTCCGAAGCGGCGCCTATGTCCGTTTCCTGTCCGACCGGATGGGCGAGCTTCTGAAGACGAGCTACGCCCAGGACTTCGCGAAGTACCACAATATAATGCTCGATGCCCTCGCCGAGGGGGATCGGAAGAAGTTCCGGGACACCGTCTACGGCGATATCCTCGCGACGCAGTCGCTCCTCGCGGACGTCCTGCAAGGCGGAAAGTAGCGCCGGCTCGGCGATCTTCGCACGACAATGGGGATCGAGGCCGACACCTTCCGGGATCCTGGCGACGGCGATGCGCCTGAGCCCCGGACGTGACCTGCCCGCGAAGGATGCCCGGTGCCGCAACTTTGTGCGGCCATGCGGGGCGCGCGCGACGCCGAGGCATTAAATCTTGCAAATGCATACGCCTCGGTTACGCTTCGGCCGAACGAGACAGACCAGGGAGTTCTCCATGTCCGCAGATCTTATACAGCAACTGGGCGCCAAGCTCTTGAGCGGCGAAATCCGCGTGGTGGACCTGTCGGGGACGCTCGGCCCCAAGACGCCGCTCCTCAAGCTTCCGCCCGATTTCGCGAAGAACACGCCGCCGGTCGAGATCCACAAGATCAGCGAATATGACGAGGACGGGCCGTTCTTCGCCTGGAACTGGCTGAAGCTCGGCGAGCATTCGGGGACCCACTTCGACGCGCCGCACCACTGGATCACCGGCAAGGATTACGAAGAGGGCTACACGGACAGCCTCGACATCCAGCGCGTCGTCGCGCCGGTCAACGTGATCGACTGCTCCAAGGAATCCGAGGCGGATCACGATTTCCTCCTGACGCCTGAGTTCGTCAAGAAATGGGAGGCCGAGAACGGCGAGATCGGTGAAGGCGAATGGGTCGTCATGCGCTCCGACTGGGACCGCCGCGCCGGGGACGAGGATGCCTATCTCAATGCCGACGAGAACGGCCCCCACTCCCCCGGACCGACACCGGAATGCGTGGAGTACCTGCTGTCCAAAAAAATCGTCGGGTGGGGCACCCAGTGCATCGGCACCGATGCGGGCAAGGCAGGCGAGATGGACCCGCCGTACCCGGCGCACAACTTCCTGCACCGGGACAATTGCTTCGGTCTCGCGAGCCTCGCCAATCTCGACAAGCTGCCGCCGAAGGGCGCGATCCTGATCGCGGCTCCGCTGAAGATCGAGAACGGCACCGGCAGCCCGATCCGCGCCCTCGCCATCGTCGGCGCGTAAGCCGGGGCGCCCGGCCGGGCGCTTCGTCTTCTTCCTTCGGGCCGCCTCCGCGCAAGCCGCGGTGGCGGCCCGTTTCACGTGCGACGCGAGGTCACGCCGGACCGCTCGCGGTTTCGCCTCCGGCCGTCCGGCCCTAAACCTCCGCGTGCGCCGCTTTCGAGACAGGACGAGACGCCATGCCACATGATCGGCCCGATGCACCGGAGATAGCTCCCCCGGACCGCACGCTCGGCGAGCTTGGCCTGTGGCAGTTCGCGCCGTACCTGATGAACCGCATCATGGGGCGCTACAATGCTGAGATGCATGAGGCGCTGAAGGAGCGGAACCTCAGCACCGCGAAGATGCGGACGCTGGCGATTCTCTCCGTCGTGCCCGGCCTGACCATCAACGAGCTGGCGGTCTATGCCGTGACCGAGCAGTCGACCATGTCGCGCACGCTCGACGCGATGGAGAAGGCCGGCCTCGTCCGGCGGCAGGGCCGTGCAGAGGATGCCCGGGTCCGGGAGATCTTCCTGACCGAGATGGGGCAGGACGAATTCGGCCTCGTCTGGCCTCTCATGCATGCGCAATATCAGGAAATGTTCGCCGGAATCGCCCTGGACGAGCGCATTGCCTTCGTGGGGACTTTGCAGAAGGTCCTGAAGAACGTCAGGCAGCACAAAATCTGAGCATATCGTGCGAGCGCTCGCTGTCCGCGCATTTCCTCCCTTCTCAATATACATGCAAATGGATATAGTTTCCCCAGCGACCCAGGGGAGACGACCATGGCCGAACGGTCTTTCAAGAAAGAAGTCGAGCAGCTCAGGATCGGCGCGGGCGAGACGTTCCGCGGCGAGGGCATTCTCGCGATCACCAAGGCGCTGCTCGAAAACGGCGTGGGCTATGTCGGCGGCTATCAGGGTGCTCCGATCTCGCACCTGATGGACGTGCTCGCCGATGCCGAGGAGCTGATGGGCGAGCTTGGCATCCGGTTCGAGGCGAACGCCTCCGAAGCCGCCGCCGCCGCCATGCTCGCGGCGTCCGTCCACTACCCGATCCGCGGCGCGGTGACATTCAAGTCCACCGTCGGCACGAACGTCGCCTCCGACGCCCTGGCGAACCTCGCCTCGGGCGGTGTGACCGGCGGCGCGCTCATCATCGTCGGCGAGGATTACGGCGAAGGTTCCTCCATCATGCAGGAGCGGTCCCACGCCTTCGCGATGAAGTCGCAGATCTGGCTGCTCGATCCACGCCCGAACCTCCCCTCGATCACGGATGCGGTGAAGCACGGCTTCGACCTCTCGGAGGCGTCCAATACCCCCGTCATGCTGCAGGTGCGGATCCGCTGCTGCCACGTGCACGGCGCGTTCGAGGCGCAGGACAACGTCTCGCCGTCCCTCACGGTGAAGGATGCGCTGAGCAATCCGCGGCGCGAGACGGACCGCATCGTCCTGCCGCCCGCCTCCTTCAAGCACGAGCACGAGAAGATCGAGAAGCGGTGGCCCGCCGCGCTCGATTACATCCGCGAGAACAAGCTCAACGAGCGGTTCGGCCCGGAGAAGGAGAAGGTCGGGATCGTGCTGCAGGGCGGCATGTACAACGGCGTCATCCGCGCGCTTCAGCGGCTTGGCCTCGCCGACGTGCACGGCGATACAGATATTCCGCTCTACGTCCTCAATGTCGTCTATCCGCTGGTCGAGGACGAGTTCATCGATTTCTGCGCGGACAAGGATGCCGTCCTGATCGTGGAGGAGGGGCAGCCCGATTACATCGAGCAGACGCTGCGCTCCATTCTCCACAAGCACGGCGACCCGGTGAAGGTGTCCGGCAAGGACGTCCTGCCGATGGCCGGTGAATATACCGGTCAGGTCATGCTGGAAGGGATCGAGAGCTTCCTCGTGAAGCATGGCGGCGATCTGCTGCCCGATCGCGGCCGGGCGCCGAATCGTCCGCCAGAGGTTCCGGATCTGTCGGAGGTCGTCCCCGGCCGCCCGCCCGGCTTCTGCACCGGCTGTCCCGAGCGCCCGATCTTCGCGGCGATGAAGATGGTCGAGGAGGAGATGGGTCCGCACCAGATCACGGCCGATATCGGCTGCCACCTCTTCTCCATCATGCCGCCGTTCGAGATCGGCGGCACGACGATGGGCTACGGCCTCGGCCCCGCGTCCAACGCCGCGTTCGACGGTGGCGGCGAGCGGCGGCCGATCTCCATCATGGGTGACGGCGGCTTCTGGCATAACGGCCTGTCGACCTCGGTCGGCAATGCCGTGTTCAACAAGTCCGACGGCGTCATCATGGTCGTCGACAACTACTACTCCGCCGCGACCGGCGGGCAGGACATCCTGTCGAGCCGCGCGAAGAACGACACCAAGGCGACCAACAACCCGATCTCGAAGGCGCTCAAGGGTGTCGGCGTCGGCTGGGTCCGTCAGATCGACCGCACCTACGATGTCGGCAAGATGCGGGACACCCTGCGCGAGGCGCTGACGACGGATCACGAAGGTCCGAAGGTGATCGTGGCCTCCTCCGAATGCATGCTGAACCGGCAGCGGCGCGAAAAGCCGCTGATGGCCAAGGCGATCAAGGAGGGCCGGCGCGTCGAGCGTCCCAAATTCGGCGTGGACGAGGAGGTCTGCACCGGCGATCACGCCTGCATGCGGCTCTCGGGCTGCCCCTCGCTCACGCTGAAGATGCCGGACGATCCGCTCAGGGACGATCCCATCGCCCATATCGACCAGACCTGCGTCGGCTGCGGCAATTGCGGCGAGGTCGCCGACACGGCGGTGCTCTGCCCGTCCTTCTACCAGGCGGACCTCGTCCATAATCCGGGCAAGACCGAGCAGCGCATGGCCCGGTGGCAAAAGGGGATCATCACATGGCTTCAGGAGCGGCGCGCGGGCAAGCGTCTGGCGCGGGAGGCGGTGCGATGAACGATCTCGCCCTCACCCCGAAGGCGCCGGACGTCCGTCTCGGCGACATCATCAAGCTTGCCGTACTCGCCGTGGGCGGTCAGGGCGGCGGTGTGCTCTCCAACTGGATCGTCGATCTCGCGGAGCGCAACGGTTACGCGGTGCAGGCCACCTCCGTCGCCGGCGTCGCCCAGCGGACCGGCGCGACGATCTACTACATGGAGATGATGCCGGAAACCGGCCGGACCCCGGTCTTCGCCCTCGCGCCGGCGGAAGGCGATGTCGACATCCTCATTGCCGCGGAAATGATGGAAGCGGGCCGGGCGATGATGCGCGGCTTCGTCACCCCCGACCGCACGACGCTCATCGCCTCCTCCCACAGGGCGCTGGCGACGTCGGAGAAGATCCATCCCGGCAGCGGCATCGCGGACAGTGCCGCCGTGCGCCGGGCTGCCGCCGAAAGTGCGCGCAACTTCATCTGTTTCGACATGGAGGCGGTTGCGCGCGAAGCGGGCTCGGTCATCTCCTCCAGCCTGTTCGGGGCGCTGGCGGGATCGGGCATGCTGCCCTTCGAGCCGGAAAGCTACCGCGAGACCATCCGAGCCTCGGGCCGCGGCGTCGATGCGTCCATCGCGGCCTTCGACGAGGCCCGCGTCGCTGCCGAGGAGCACCGCGCTCCAAAGGCGCGCGAGGTGGACGACGCGCCGGAGCCGGGCGGCGTCCTGCCTCCCGCGGCGACGCCGGTCGAGGAGCATATCGAGCCCGAGCCGATGGCGGGGCCCGAGAAGATGCTCGGCGAATGGCGGGACCTGTCGGCTCGCGCCGACGCCTTGCCGGAGCCGGTCCTGCCCTTCGCCCGTGCCGGCCTGAAGAAGGTGGTGGATTACCAGGATCTCGCCTACGGCACCGAGTACCTCGATCGCCTGGACGAGCTTCTGCAGAAGGATCGCGCCGCGGGCGGTGAGGAGCACGAGTTCGACTTCACCGCCAACGCGGCGAAATATCTCGCCAACGCCATGAGCTACGACGACATCCCCCGCGTCGCCGACCTCAAGACGCGAAAAGGGCGGGACGCTCGGATCTCCGAGGAGATGCGTGCCAGCGACGGAACGCTCATTCAGGTGACCGAGTACTTCCATCCCCGCGCCGAGGAGATGGTGAGCTTGCTGCCCGCCGGTCTCGGCGGTTGGATCGAGTCCAGACCGAAGGTGTTCGCCGGCATCGACAAGCTGGTGAACAAGGGGCGCCGCCTCAGGACGGACCGGCTGCCCGCATTCCTCATGCTCTACACGGTCGCCGGGTTCCGCCGTATCCGCCGCCGCTCTCTTCGCCACAAGCGGGAGATGGCGCATGTGGACGAATGGCTGGGCGCGGCGACCTCGCGTCTGACGGGTGACTACGCACATGCCACGGAGACGCTGAAGGTCCGGCGGCTCATCAAGGGCTACAGCGACACCCATGCTCGCGGCGTCGCGAAGTTCGACCGGGTGATGTCCGGCGCGGCTCTGGTCGAGGGGCGGGACGATGCGGCGGCCTGGACCGCGCGACTGCTGACCGCGGCCCTGAAGGATCCCAAGGGCGAGGCGCTCGACGGCGCGCTCCAGACCGTCCGCTCCATGACGACGGCAGGGCAGGCCTGAGCCCGCCCTGCCGACCCCTTCTCAGGCGGGCGCCGTCACCTTCGGCGCCGGCCTGAGGCCCCTCTCGGCGAGCAGCGGCATGACCCGGTCGCGGAAGAAGGGGAACTCCTCGGCATAATCGAGGAAGGACATCGTCGAGCCTGCGAATCCCGCGTCGGCCAGCGATGCGATCCCCTCGGCGACCTGCTCCGGCGTGCCGACGAGGGGGAAACCGCCATGGCCGGCGGCCATGCGGTCCCGGATGAGGGCGAGCAGATCGTGCGGGAAGCTCTGGGCATTCGCGAATTGCAGGTCGACGAGGTTGTCCACCGCCTCCCAGTCCGCGTTCTCGCTGGCATACCACTCATGCTCGCGTCTGGCCTCCGCCTCGGTCTCCCGGCAGCAGATATGGGAGAAGGTCAGGACGCCGATCTTGCGGCCCTTCTCCAGAGCCTGGTTCTTCAGCTCCTGCACCTCGCCGCGGCTGCGCTCGAGGTCGATCGCCGGTGTGAAGAGGTAGTCGGCGTTGCGGGTGGCGAAGTCGCGCCCGAGGCCGGAGCCGGCGGCGTTCAGGATCGGCGGGCGACCGTCCACCGGACGGGGTGCGCCGAGGATGCCCTTCAGCTTGAAGAAGTCGCCCTCCCAGTCGAACCGGTCCTCGGAGGTCCAGAGCTTGTCCACGATGGAGAGCCATTCCTGCGCGTAGGCGTACCGCGTCTCGTGATCGTGCGGCAGGTCGAGGCCGAGCGCCTCGTATTCGGGCCGGTTCCAGCCCGCCACGACGTTGAGCCCGATGCGGCCGCCGCTGATATGGTCCGCAGTGACGATCTGCTTGGCGACGGCGACGGGATGGTTCGCCGCGGTGTGCATGGTGGCGAAGACGGTGATGTTCTCCGTCTTGGCCAGAAGCCCGACGGCCCAGGTCAGCGTCTCGAGGACGTTGTGGTGGAAGTCGGTCTCGCCGCCATAGCCGATCCAGCGGGCGATCGGCAGCATGAAGTCGACCCCGGCCTCGTCCAGCATCCGGCCGAGGCGGAGATTGTTATCCCACGAATTGTCCCAGCGGCGGTCGACCTTCGTCACCGTCATGCCGCTGGAGCAGTTCGAGGAGAATGTACCAAGCTTGAAATGATCGGACGAAAGAAAACTGCGCATGTGACCCTCCAATTCTTATGAATAGAGGGTCAGCGTAAGCGCAGGTCCTTCAAGCTCAAAGCTTTATTCAGGAGCTCGGCAGAATGGCGGTCGCTTCGATCTCGATCTTCGCCTCGTCTTCAACCAGGGCGGATACGACCACCATGGTCATCGCCGGGAAGTGATAGCCCATGATCTCACGGTAAGCCGCGCCGACCTCCTTCTGGTGGGCGACGTATTCGGACTTGTCGGTGACGAACCACGTCAGCCGGCCGATATTCTCGACCGTGCCGCCGGCGGCCTCAACCACGTCGCGGATGTTCGCGAGAGCCTGCTTCATCTGGCCGATGAAGTCCTGCGCCTCGAAGACCTGATCCTTGGTCCAGCCGATCTGGCCGCCGACGAGCAGGATGCGCCCCTCGGAGACGATGCCGTTGGCGTAGCCTTTCGCGGGTTTCCAGCCTTCGGGTTGAATAGTGATGGTGCTCACGCGTCCCCCTCCATGTAAGTGGTCAATGTCGCGCGCACCTTGTCCTGCCAGGGCTCGGCGCGCATCGAAGCGAGGCGGACGCAGACGATGGTCCCCTCGGCGGTCATACGGGGCTCCCCGGAGCCGGACGCGGCGATTCGCAGATCGCAGGAGCTGGTGCCGATGCGTTTCACCTGAAGCGTCCAGTCCAGTTCGTCGCCGAGCCGGGAGGCCTTTTCGAATTCGGTCGTGATGCGGCCCATGGGCACGCCCATACCGTCCTCGGAATGCATTCTGGCGAAGGACCAGCCCACCGCCTCGTCGAAGAAGGTCTCCACCACGGCGTTAACCATCTCGTAGTACCGCGGGTAGAACACGATCCCGGCGGGGTCGCAGTGCTGGAACAACACCTTGGTTTTCATCTCGAAGATTGCCATGGCCGCGGCCTCGTCCCGTTCTCTTTTCTGAAGGGCCGGTGACCCGCTCCCTTGCCGGACCGACAATTCCCGAGGCGGGCCCGGACTTCAAGTGTAAAACTTTAGACTTGAAGTTTCTCGCGCTTCCCCCGAACATCGCAGGCGACACGAGCCCAAGGAGTGCGCGCGATGAAGACCGTTTGTCTGGGAGGCGGCCCCGCCGGCCTCTATTTCGCCATCAGCCTCAAACTTCGTCAGCCTGACGCAGAGATCACCGTGATCGAGCGCAACAAGGCGGACGACACGTTCGGCTGGGGTGTCGTCCTGTCGGACGAAACGCTCGACAATCTCGAGGCGAACGACCCCAAGAGCGCGAAGCTCATCCGGGATCACTTCGCGTACTGGGACGACATCAAGGTGGTGAAGGAGGATGTCGCCATCACCTCCACCGGCCACGGCTTCTGCGGCCTCGGCCGCAAGCGGATGCTGCTGCTGCTCCAGGAGAGGGCGCGCGAGCTCGGTATCGAGATGCGCTTCGAGACCGAGGTCGAGGACATCGAGGCGCTCCGCAAGGAGTACGACCTCGTCGTCGCCGCGGACGGGATCAACTCCAAGACCCGCACCGCCTACAAGGAGGCCTTCAAGCCGGAGATCGACCGGCGGGTCTGCAAATTCGTCTGGCTCGGCACAAAGGCCAAGTTCGACGACGCCTTCACCTTCATCTTCAAGAAGACCGAGCATGGCTGGATCTGGGCGCATGCCTACCAGTTCGATGCGGACACTGCGACATTCATCGTCGAATGCGCCGAGGACACTTGGCGCGGCCTCGGCTTCGACACCAAGTCCCAGGACGAGGCCATCGCGCTCTGCGAGGAGATCTTCGGCGATCATCTGGACGGTAACCCGCTCGTCTCGAACGCCAAGCACCTGCGCGGCTCCGCCTGGCTGAACTTCGACCGTGTTCTCTGCGAGAAGTGGCACCACGAGAACATCGTCCTTCTGGGGGACGCGTCGGCCACGGCGCACTTCTCCATTGGCTCCGGCACGAAGCTGGCCCTCGAATCCGCCATCGCGCTCGCGGAGCTGGTGGACAAGGAAGAGACCCTCGAGAAGGCGTTCGAGAAGTATCAGGAGGAGCGCCGCCTCGACGTGCTGCGCCTGCAATCCGCCGCGCGGAACTCCACCGAGTGGTTCGAGGAGGTCGACCGGTACCTCCATCTCGATCCGGTCCAGTTCAACTACTCCCTGCTCACCCGCTCGCAGCGGATCAGCCACGAGAACCTGCGCCTGCGGGACCAGAAGTGGCTGCGCGAGGCGGAAGAGTGGTTCCAGAGCCAGGCCGGCGCCAACGGCGTGCACCGCGCGCCGATGTTCGCGCCGTTCCAGCTGAAGGACATGCGCCTGAAGAACCGCGTCGTCGTCTCTCCGATGGCGCAATACAAGGCCGTGGACGGCTGCCCGACGGATTGGCACTTCACCCATTACGCCGAGCGCGCGAAGGGCGGCGCGGGTCTCGTCTACATCGAGATGTCCTGCGTCTCCCCCGAGGGGCGGATCACGCCGGGCTGCCCCGGCCTCTACGCGCCAGAGCATGAGGCCCAGTGGACGCGCCTGTGCGATTTCGTCCATGCCGAAACCGATGCGAAGCTCTGCATGCAGATCGGTCATGCCGGCCGGAAGGGCTCCACGCAGCTCGGCTGGCAGGAGATGGACGCACCGCTCGAGGAGGGCAACTGGCCGCTCCTCTCCGCCTCGGCGATCCCGTGGTCCGACCGGAACCAGGTGCCGAAGGCGATGGATCGCGACGACATGGACCGCGTGCGCGACGAGTTCGTTGCCTCGACCGAGATGGCCGCGCGGGCGGGCTTCGACATGGTCGAATTCCACGCCGCCCACGGCTATCTCATCTCCTCCTTCATCTCGCCCCTCTCGAACGAGCGGACGGACGAGTACGGCGGCAGCCTCGAGAACCGGATGCGCTATCCGCTCGAGGTCTTCCGGGCGATGCGGGCGGTCTGGCCCGAGACCAAGCCGATGTCCGTCCGCATCTCCGCGACGGACTGGACGGGCGAGCGCGGCGTGTCCGGCGAGGAGGCGGTGGAGATCGCCCAGATGTTCCACGATGCCGGCGTCGATATCGTCGATGTCTCCGCCGGTCAGACGAGCATCGAGGCGAAACCGGTCTACGGCCGGATGTTCCAGACGCCGTTCTCCGATCGGATCCGGAACGATCGCGGCATCCCGACTATCGCCGTTGGCAACATCTACGAGCCCGACCACGTCAACTCGATCCTGATGGCCGGGCGTGCGGACCTCGTCTGCCTCGCGCGGCCGCACCTCGCCGATCCCTACTGGACGCTCCACGCCGCCGCGGCCCTCGGGGACGAGGAGACGGCTTGGCCCGATCCCTACCTGCCCGGGCGTGACCAGATCCGGCGCCTTGCCGAGCGGGGCGAGGGCCTGGGGATCCGCGTATGACGGATCTGTCCGGCAAGACGGCCCTCGTCACGGGCGGGGGCACCGGCCTCGGCGCCGATCTCGCGCGCGGCTTCGCCGAAGCCGGCGCGACGGTCTGGATCGCCGGGCGCAGGCGCGGTCCGCTCGACGAGGTCGCCGGGACTCATCCGAACATTCGCCCCGTCGAGGCGGATGTGACGGACGAGGCCTCCGTGCGGGCCATGTTCGATGAGGCGGGTCCGTGCGAGATCGTGATCGCGAATGCGGGCACCTCCGCCAGCGCGCCCTTTGCGAAGACGGACCTGACGACGTTCCGCCAGATGGTTGACGTGAACCTGACCGGGGCCTTCCTCACCTTGCGCGAAGGGGCGGCCCGGCTGGAGGGCGCGCCCTGGGGCCGGCTGCTCGCCGTTGCCTCGACCTCGGGTCTCAAGGGGTACGCCTATGCCTCCGCCTACGCGGCGGCCAAGCATGGCGTCGTCGGGCTGGTGCGCTCCGCTGCGCTGGAACTGGCCCGCACCGGCATCACCGCCAATGCGCTCTGCCCCGGCTTTCTCGACACCGAGATGACGGAGCGGTCGGTGGAGAACATCGCCGGGAAGACCGGGCGCAGCCCCGAGGAGGCGCGCGCCCAACTCGAGAAGATGAGCCCCCAGCGGCGCCTCACCCGTCCGGACGAAGTGACCGCCGCCGCCCTCTGGCTTTGCGGACCGGGCAGCGAGGGTGTCACCGGCCAGTCCATCGCCATCGCGGGCGGCGAGGTCTGAGGCTCACTCCTCGGCGGGATCGAGATACCGCTGGAGGCCCTGGCGCATGTCGTCGGGCCAGGGAAGCGACTTGTGGGTGTCCGTGGAGGTCAGCACGACCCGTTCGGACACCTTCCAGATCGCCTCGCCCTTGACCCGCGCGATGGTTTCCAGATCCATCGAGGAATTGCCGATCCGGCGGATGTGCATCGAGAAGTCGAGCATGTCGCCATAGAAGGCCGGCTTGTAGAATTCGATGTTCATCTTCAGGACCGGCATCCCGAGGTTGCGTTCCAGCATGATCTCCTTCCAGGTGATCCCGATCGACGCGAACATGGCTTCGTTCACGTCCACCAGCATGGAGAGGTAAGCGGGGTGGTAGGCGATCCCGGTCAGGTCGCAATCGCCGAAGCGCATCGGTTTGGAAATCTCGAACGGCATGGGCTCAGTCCCTCTTTGTCATGGCAAATTCCTTCAAACATAAACTACAGAGCCGCCCGCAGTGCCAGCGTTTCCTCCGGCAATCGGGCGCCCTAAGGCGCCATTGTGCTGAAGGTAACGGGATCCCTTGAAATGAGGGACGAAAAAGAGTTCAAGTTTAAAGCATAATTTCAGCGGCCTCGCGCCCGCCGGCGCCGGCCTCAGACCACTTCCGAGGAGGAGCCCTACCATGGCCGAACACGACGTTCCCGTTATCACCCGCGCCAACACCTATGGCGAACAGACCGGACAATCCGGCGATTGCGTGCGCAAATCCGGCGTCAGCCCGCAACACACGCCCGCCACGAAGATCTGGTTCGGCCAGGTCTCGAACGCGCCGGGCCACCGCTCCCCGCCGCACCACCACGAGGAGGCCGAGACCGGCGGCTATGTCCTGCGCGGCCACGGCCGGATCTACTACGGCAAGGACTACAAGGAATACATGGACCTCCACGAAGGGGACTTCGTCTTCGTTCCGCCCTTCATGCCCCATGTCGAGGTGAACATGAGCACGACGGAAGAGCTGGTCTGGCTCACCTGCCGCACCCCCGACAACCTCGTGAAGAACCTCGAGGATGTTCCGGACGAGCAGCTCGAAGGCTATCGTCGCTCCTGATCCCTGCTCGAAAGACACAACATGAAACTCGTTAGATTTGGTGAGGCCGGGGACGAACGCCCCGGCCTGGTGGACCGCGAGGGCAAGATCCGGGACATCTCGGACGCCGTGGCGGATATCGCGGGGGATGTCCTTTCTCCCGAGGGTCTCGCCCGCCTCGCCGCCCTCGATCCGTCCGATCTGCCGCTCGCGCCCGAAGGGGCCCGCCTCGGCGCGCCCGTGGCCGGCGTCGGCAAGATGCTCTGCATCGGCCTCAACTACGCCGACCACGCCCGGGAGACCGGCAAGGAGCCGCCCGCCGAGCCCGTGGTCTTCGGCAAGGCGACGACGGCGATCTGCGGCCCCTACGACAATGTCGAGATTCCCCGCGGCTCCGACCGCACCGACTGGGAGGTCGAGCTCGGAGTGGTGATCGGCACCCGTGCGAAATACGTGGACGAGGCGGACGCCCTTTCCCACGTCGCGGGCTACGTGCTGGTCAACGACGTCTCCGAGCGGCGTTTCCAGTCCGAGCGCGGCGGCCAGTGGATCAAGGGCAAGAGCCACGACACCTTCGCGCCCATCGGCCCCTGGCTCGCCACGGCCGACGAGATCCCGGACCCGCAGGAGATGGACCTCTGGCTCGATGTCGACGGCGAGCGTCGCCAGACCGGCAATACCCGCACCATGATCTTCGGCGTGGCCCACGTGGTCAGCTATCTGTCGCAGTTCATGACGCTGGAGCCGGGGGACATCATCGCGACAGGCACGCCTCCGGGCGTCGGCCTCGGGATGAAGCCGCCGACCTTCCTGCGCGAGGGGCAGGTGGTTCGCCTCGGCGCCGAGGGCCTCGGCGAGCAGCAGCAGACCATGGTGCAGGCATGACGGCTGCGATGGACAAGGCGAAGGCGGCGATGACGGACCTGTCCGGCCGCACTGCCATCGTGACCGGAGCCGGCCGGGGGCAGGGCGCCGTGGAGGCGGAAATGCTCGCGTCCTGCGGCGCCTCCGTCATGCTCTGCGACGTGCTCGAGGAAGAGGGCGAGGCGCAGGCCGCCGCCCTTCGTGACGCTGGCCACGAGGCCCGCTTTGCCAGGCTCGACGTGACGCAGGAAGCCGGTTGGCAGTCCGTCCTCGACGAGATCCGGGACTGGACCGGCCGGCTCGACATCCTCGTCAACAACGCCGGCATCATCAACCGCAACCCGATCGAGAAGATCTCGGTCGCCGAGTGGGAGAAGGTGCTTCAGGTCAACGCGACGGGCGCCTTCATCGGCCTCAAGCTCGCGGTGCCGATGATGGAGGAAACGGGCGGCGGCAGCATCGTCAACATCTCCTCGAACAGCGGTTTCTCGGGCCATTACGATCCGGCCTACACCGCGAGCAAATGGGCGCTGCGTGGCCTGACCCGCTCCGCCGCACTCGAGTTCTCCGAGCGCGGCATCCGGGTCAACGCGATCTGCCCCGGTCTCATCGTCACCGACCTCAACCGCGGCTCCCCGCATCTGAAGCCGATGATCGAGATGACGCCGATGCAGCGCAGCGGCGAGGCGGACGAGGTGGCGCAGCTGGTGCTGTTCCTGGCCTCCGACGCGTCAGCCTTCATCACGGGAGAGGACTTCGTGATCGACGGCGGCTTCACCGCAGGCGCAGGATATCGCCGCGTGGCGCGGGAAACCGGCGTCTTCTGATCCCGGAGGCGTGCGCCGGGATCGGCGCGCGCCTCACCCTTTCGGCTTGTGCCGAATGTCGAGCATGATGGAGATCGCGCGGGCGACGTCCGGCTCCGAGACGTCGGAGAAGAGTTCGTCCACCCAGGTGCGGTGCGCGGCGCTCATCTCGTCCATCAGCGTGCTTCCCCGCGGCGTGATCTTCACGAGGAACGCGCGCCGGTCGGAGGCGAGGTTCGCTCGCTCGACGAGGTCGTCCGCGACCAGTTTCTCGACCACCCCCGTGACATTGCCGTTTGAGACGACGAGTTGCTTCGACAACTCGCTCATCCTGAGGCCGTCGGGCGTCTGATGGAGCGCGGCCAGCACGTCGAAGCGGGGGAGCGTCATCCCGTATTCCGTGCGCAGCCGTTCGCGGAGCTTGCCTTCGACGGACCGCGTCGCCTTCAGCATCTGGAGCCAGAGGCGCACCCGCTGCGTCGCGAGCGTTGTCTTCTCGATGGTCGGAGCGATGCTCACGCGGTGTGTCTCCCGGTCATTTCGACGCGCTTTCGTTTTATACCTGAAACAGCGCGGGCGGGAAGCTTTGCCGCAAACGCCGGCCGGCATGGTGCGGATTTGCCGGTGAGCCTTTGCCGTCTGGAAAGGAATTGTCGCTAGAGCTGCTCTCCGGGTCCACGTCACTGGAGACATGAAAGATGCAGCTTCGCCTTCTTCTGATCGCTTTTGCCCTGTTCGCCCTCCCGCTCGGTGCCTTTCCGCTCGAGGCGCCGGAAGGCCAGCCCCTTCTGACGGTCACCGGCCAGATCGAGCAGACCAACGAGGGAGACGCGGCAGTCTTCGATCGCGCCATGCTCGAGGCGATGGACCCGGTGACCTACGAAACCGGCACGGTCTGGACGGAGGGCGTTCAGCGCTTCACGGGCGTTCCCCTCGCGCGTCTCATGCAGGAGGTCGGCGCCGCGGATGTTTCGATCTACGCGACCGCGATCAACGATTACGCCGTCGAGATCCCGGCGGGGGACTGGTCGCGCGGCGCCCCGATCGTCGCGTTCCTCACCAATGACGCGCCGATGTCCCGGCGGGAAAAGGGGCCGCTCTGGATTATCTATCCGTTCGATTCGAAGCCCGAGTTCCAGACCGAGACGATCCTGTCCCGATCCATCTGGCAGCTCGACCGTATCGTGGTCGGACGCTGAGGCAGGCGCCCTCGAAGATGGCGGAGTTCGCAGGATCCTCGGCCGGCAAGGCCGCGCGCAAGGGGGGCTTCGGTATCCCCGTCGCGATGGGAGCCGTCGTGCTGTGTCTCGCGCTCGTGGTGACCTCCGCCGTCCTTCTGCTGCGGGAGATCGACGCAGTCTCCCAGTCCACCTCGGACAACATCCAGTGGGGCCTCGCACAGGCCGAAACGGAAGCGCTCGCATTGGCGCTGACTCTCGCCCGCGCGGAGCAGGGGCGGGGTGATCTCGAGGATGTGCGCCTCAAGTTCGACCTGCTCTACAGCCGCATCAACGACTATACCGTCGGCCGGTCCTATGCCGAGCTCAGAAGCGAGCCGGCCTACGCCGCCCTTCAGGGGGAGGTCGTGACGTTCCTGCAGGATGCGGTCCCCCTCGTGGACGGCCCCGATACCGAGCTGACCGCTGCGTTGCCCGAGCTCCATGCAGCGACGATGGAGGTGCGGGGCGCGATCCGGGCCTTTGCCGTCGATGCGCTGCACTTCTTCGCGGATGCATCCGATGACCGGCGAAGCGGACTGCGTTCTATGCTGTGGGGCCATGCGGGCGTCCTCGGTGTCATCCTCGTCGGCCTCGTTCTGGTCAGCTGGATGCTCTGGCGCATGGGGCAGGCGGCTAGGAGCCATGCGCTCGATGTGCAGCGCGCCGGCGCGCGGACGCGCATGGTGGTCGATGCCTCGCTCGACGCGATCATCGTCACCGACGAGACCGGGCGCATCGAGGAGTTCAACCCCGCGGCGCAGCGGATCTTCGGCCATGCGAGGGACATCGCACTCGGCCAGCTTGCACAGGATCTCCTCTATCCCCCGGACGTCGCAGAATCGTTCCGGACGCAGAAGTTTGCCTTCGAGGACGAGCAGGACCCACAGAAGAAGCTCCGCATCGAGACGCGTGCGCTGGACAGCACCGGCCGCGTCTTTCCCGCCGAGCTTTCCGTCGTGCGCGCCGAAGGGGGGCGGCAGTTCGTCTCCCACATTCGCGATATCTCCCGGCGCAAGGCGGACATGGCGTACCTGACCGAGGCCCGCGAACGCGCGCTTGCCGGGGAGCGGACCAAGGCCGAGTTCCTCGCCGTCATGTCCCACGAGATGCGAACGCCACTGAACGGTCTCCTGGGATGCATGCAGCTCATGCGCGACCAGGCCCTGTCGCCCGGCCTGACGGCTCTTCTCGACCGGATGAAGTTTTCGGGCGATCACCTCCTGAGCATCGTCAACGACGTGCTCGACCTGTCGAAATACGAAGCCGGCAAGATGGAGCTCGAGAGCGAACGCTTCGGCCTGACGGAGCTGCTGGACGGTGTCATCGAAACTGCGGCGCCGATGGCGGAAGCGGCCGGCACCCGGATCGGATGGCACTGGATCGGGGAGCGGGCGGAGAGCGCCGTCGGCGATGTGCGGCGCCTGCGCCAGGTTCTTCTCAATCTCGTCGGCAACGCGGTCAAGTTCACCGCGGACGGAACGGTCTCGGTGGAGGTCGAGAGGTTGCCCTGCGGCGTGACGGAGTTCCGCGTGATCGATACCGGCGTGGGGATCACGGAGGCGAATCTCGGAAAGATCTTCAACGATTTCGAGACGCTGGACGGTTCCTACACCCGCGCGGCCGGTGGAACGGGCCTAGGTCTCGGAATCGCCCGGCGCCTGACGGAGCTGATGGGCGGTGACATCGATGTTGAAAGTACGTTCGGCGAGGGAAGCTGCTTCCGCCTGCGCGTTCCGCTGGAGCTCGATTCAGGGGACGAGGAGGCGGAAGCGACGGGCCCCGCGGGCGGGCAGATCGCGGGACCGCTCGACCTGCTCCTGGTAGAAGACAACGAGATCAATCGGTTCGTCGCCCGCGCCATGCTGGAGGCCGACGGTCATCGCGTGATTGAGGCGCCGGACGGCCGCGTCGGCGTGGAGATGGCCGGAACGCGGCGGTTCGACGTGATCCTGATGGATATCTCGATGCCGGTGATGGACGGCCCGACTGCGGCCCGCGCGATCCGGGAGGGCAGCGGACCGTGCGCGGCGACGCCCATCGTCGCCGTGACGGCCCATGCCCTGCCGGAGGAGATCGCGCGGTTCAGTGCCGCGGGCATGGAGCACTGGGTCAGCAAGCCGATCGACAGGGCTGAGCTCCTGACGAAGCTGGCGGACATCGTCGCCGACGCGCCGGCACGGCCTGAGCGGGTGCGTCCGGGGCCCGGCGCGACCCCTCCGAACGCCGCGGCGGACTAGGGAGGATCTAACGCTGGACCCCTCGCGCTGTCGCCCCCTTCGCCTTTCTGCGGACAGCGGCATGAGGTAGGTTCGCCCTCACCGGGTGTACGGCATGGGAGAGGCGGGTGCTGCGATATTTGAAATGGACGTTCTGGATCGTCTTCTGGCTGATCTTCGCGGCGTTCCTCCACTACACGCTTCCGCAGACGGATATCGTCCGGATCACCGACACCGAGACGCGTCGGGTCGATTTCGGCGAGAACAGCATTTTCTGGGCCTCCCCCGATAGCGGCAACGCCACCGGCACGATCAATCGGGACGTCTTCTTCATTCAGGCGATCCGCACCAACGGGAAGCCGATCGTCTACCGGAACGAGGATACCGGCTGGGGCTGGCCTCCCTACTTCAAGTTCGACACCGCCAACCTGCAAACCCGGTCCGCCGACCTGCGGTCGACCTCGGCGGAGCCGCAATGGGCCGCGATGCGGCATTACGGGTGGCGCAACGAGGTCCTGTCCATCTATCCCAATGCCATCTCGGTGCGCCCGGTGGACGGGCCTGACGTGACGATCATCCCGTGGTTCAAGATCATCGTCCTGATCCTCCTCGCGATGCTGGTCTGGTTCATCTGGGCTCGCTGGCGACGGTTCCGGGAGCGGCGCCTCGACCCGATGTGGGACGAGCGCCACAGGGAGGCCGGCAATCGCCCGTCCGGTGCGCGGCGCTGGTTCGACGGCGGACGGAAGGGCTAGCTTCGGCTTTCCTCCGATGCGGGTGAACCGCCGGGCGCTCCGCGCGTTAGCCGGGCGTAGCGCTATGCAGGGGGCCGCCGTGACTGGCACCATCGTTGACACGGACATCGAGGATACGACCCGGGGCGTAGAGGGCTCCGAGACCGGGAACGGCGCGTCCCGGTCGTCGAGGGCAGGGGCCGTCGTGCTTCTGAACCTGGGGTCGGGAGCCGGCAAGGAAGACGGCGTTCCGGCCGACTTGCAAAAAGCCCTCGACGCGCATCCCGGCAAGTTCGAGTTGCGGACGATCGAGGGCGGTGACGATATCGAGCGCGAGACGAAGCGCGCCATGGCGGACGGCTTCCGAACGATCGTCGCAGCCGGCGGCGACGGTACGATCTGCGCCGTCGCCTCTCATGTCACCGGAACGGATCACACCCTCGGGGTCATCCCGCAGGGAACGTTCAACTATTTCTCCCGCGGCCTCGGCATCCCGGAGGATCCCGTGGAGGCCGTGAACCTGATCGCCATGGGGGACCATCACGCGATTTCCGTCGGCGAGGTGAACGGCCAGATCTTCCTCAACAACGCGTCTCTCGGTGTCTACCCTGCGATCCTTCGGCAGCGGGAAACCATCTACAAGCGTTGGGGCCGTAGCCGGATCGCGGCGCATTGGTCGGTCATCAAGACATTCTTCGGCTTCACACGGCGCCTGAAGATGGACGTGAAGGTGGACGGCAAGTCGATCCGGACGAAGACGCCGCTGGTTTTCGTCGCGCGGTCCGCGTTCCAGCTTGAGCAGTTCGGCCTCGACGGCGCCGATTGCGTGCGGCGCGGCCAGTTCGCCCTGCTTCTCGCCCCTGATACCGGGCGCTGGGCGTTGATGATGCTGGCGCTGCGCCTCGCCGTTCACAACATGCGCATGGGCAAGGACGTGGAGCTGATCTGCGGGGACGAGATCGTCATCACGCCGCGCCAGAAGAAGATGCTCCTGGCCCGGGACGGGGAGCGCGAGGCAATGGCTGCCCCGTTCCATTTCAAGATGCGCAAGGGTGCGCTGAAGCTGATCGCTCCGGCCGGGGAGGTCGAGTGACACGTCGCGTCGTTCATCTTTCGGATCTCCATTTCGGCCGAGACAACCCCGAGCTTCTGGACCCTCTCGTCGAGATGGTGAACGGGCTTTCCCCGGACCTCGTCGCCATCTCGGGAGACTTCACGCAGCGCGCGCGGATCTCCCAGTACAAGGAAGCCGCGGCGTTCCTCGATCGTCTCGATCATCCGTGGCTCGCGGTGCCCGGCAACCACGACACGCCGCTGGACAACCTTTTCGTGAGGTTCTTCCGGCCCTGGCGGCGGTATCGGGCGCACGTGACGCGAGACATGGAGCCCCGATTTTCGGACGAGGAAATGATCGTGGCCGGCGTGAACACGGTGAACCCCTACTCGTGGCAGCGCGGGCGGATCCGGCAGAAGGCCGTGCAGCGGGTGTGCGACGCGTTCGACGGGCGGCATGGGGAGCGGATGCGGATTGCGGTCCTGCATCACCCGCTCGAACAGGGGCCGGACGTGGACAAGGCGCCGACGCGGGGCGCCGACAGTGCGGTTGCGTCCTTCGGGGCGTGCGGCGCGGATATCGTCCTCTCCGGGCATCTGCATTCGTGGCGTGCTGAGCCGTTCGAGGGGGCGGCCGGCGTGCTGCTCGTGCAGGCCGGGACATCCCTGTCGACGCGATTGCGGGACGAGCCGAACGATTTCAACCTGCTGACCTTCGACGGGCCGGATCTCGAGGTGGCCCGGTACACCGCCCCGCAGGGAAAGCACGTCTTCGATAGGGCCGCGTCTCGCGCCTACAGCCGGACCGAGAGCGGATGGCGCGCGGCGTGACCCCATTGCGGGCAGCGTCCGTATGCTTCAGTTTCAGGGCAATCTTGATCAGGGGGACCCGCCCGAGATGAGTGCAGACTGGATCGCGGCGGACTGGTCCGGCGGCGTGCTGGTGGCTGTCGGCATCGGGCCGGGCGGAGCGGTGCTCTGGCAATCCGAATGCGCGGGCGCGTCGACCGAGGCCGCGTTGGCGGAGTTGCCGGAGCAGGCGCCCGCCATCGTCAGCGGCCCTGCACCCGAGGGCGGACGCGCGCTGCGGGGCGTACCGGCCAAGCCGCTCGACACCGCGCCCACGCGGACCGGCGACGCGCATGTCCTCAAGGGGCTGACGCAGGCCGAGCCGGTGGCGGCGATGGAGGGCCCCGAGGTCCGGATCGCCGGCTTTCAGGCGTTCAATCCGAAGTTCGACGGTATCCTGTGTCTTCCGGGCGCGGATGCGACATACTGGGCCGAGGTCAGCGCCGGCGAGGTCGTGTCGTTCCGAACTGCCCTCACGGGGCGCCTCGCGGAGGCGGTTTCGGGCGAGAGTGGGCCGCTCTTCGGCGATGCCTTCGAGGCGGCGCTGGATGCCACCCTCTCGCGGCCCGAACGGCTGGCGGAGACACTGGGCTCCGCCGCAGCGCGGCTAAGAACGGGCGCCGACGGGGCGGCTGACATGGCTCTCGGCGCGCTGATCGGTGCGGAGCTGGCAGCGGCGCGGCCCTATTGGCTCGGGCAAGAGGTCGCCGTGATCGGCAAGGGCGACGCGGCGCGCGCCTACGTCGCCGCGCTCGAGAGGCAGGGGACACCGGCCACCATCGCGGATCCCGATGCGATGTGGCTGCGAGGCATGAACGAGGCGAGGAGATCACTGGCATGAAACCCTTTGGCATCACCAAGGACGGTTACGGGGTCGAACGTCTGACGCTGCAGGCGGGCCCGGTCACGGCGAAGATCCTGACCCTCGGGGGGATCCTGCAGGACGTCCGGCTGGAGGGCGTTCCGCATTCGCTGACGCTCGGATCCGAGGATCTGGCCGCCTATGACGGGGGGCCGCTTGCCTATTTCGGCGCCATTGCCGGCCCCGTGGCGAACCGGCTGTCCGGCGGGCGCGCCGAGGTCGCCGGCCGCGAGATCGAGCTCGAGCCGTTCGCGGCGGGCGGACACTCCCTGCACAGCGAACCCCACGGCCTCCACGCGCGGATCTGGTCGATCGAAGATTTCGGGGCGGATCACGTCGAACTGGTCACCTGGGTTGGTGACGGGGAAGACGGTCTTCCGGGCAACCGGACGTTCCGGGCACTCTGGTCGGGCAGCGAGGATGGAACGCTGACGCTGACCGTCACGGTGGAGACCGACGCGCCGACACTGATGAACATCGCGCAGCATTCGATGTGGAATCTCGCCGGGACGGACACGATCGACGGTCACCTGCTGTCCATCGCCGCGGAGCGGGTGCTGCATATCGACAGCGCCGTCCTGCCCACCGGTGCCGCGCTGGACGTCTACGGCTGGCACTACGACTTCCGCGAGCCGAAGGAACTGGGGCCGGACGACCGTTTCGATCACAACTGGTGCCTGTCCGAGGCGCGGGAGCCGATGCGACAGGTGGCAACGCTCGCGGCTCCGAACGGACCGACGCTGACGATCTCCACCACCGAGCCCGGCCTCCAGGTCTACACCGCGGACGGATACGAGGCGGAGGGCGTCGAGGGACTCGACGGGCGGAGTTACGGCAACCGGTGCGGGATCGCGCTGGAGCCGCAGTTCTGGCCGGATGCGCCGAACCACGACTGGTTTCCCTCCATCCGCCTCGATCCCGGCGAGCCGTGGACACACGTGACGCGGCTGTCCTTCACGCGCTGACGCTTTACGCCTCGCAGGATGCGGGCGGGCGCGGTAAGTCCGTGGCATGACCGGCCTTCTGGATCTCGTCCCGCTCCCGCTTCTCGTTCTCGCCGCGTCCATCGCGGTGGGAGCCGGTGTCGTGAAGGGCGCCACGGGCTTCGCCTTCCCGATGATCATGATCTCGACGCTCGGCTCCTTTCTGCCGCCTCAGATCGCGCTCGCGGCGCTGATCGTGCCAACGGTGGTGACGAACGGATTCCAGGCATTCCGGGAAGGACCGGCGGCGGCGTGGGACGCGGTTCGGGCGCATTGGCTCTTCGTCCTCGTCGTGTCGATCTGCCTGATTTTGAGCGCTCAGCTCGTCGGCCTGCTGGATCCGCGGGTGATCTTCGCGGCAATCGGTGTGCCGATCACGCTCTTCGCGATCTTCCAGCTCGGCGGGTGGCGCCTGCGCATCACGCCCGGCTCGAAGCGCAAGGTGGAGATCGGCGCGGCGGCCTTCGCGGGCGCCGTCGGCGGGTTCTCCGGTGTCTGGGGGCCGCCGACCGTGGCCTACCTGACCGCCCTCGACACGCCGAAGACGGAGGCCGTACGGACCCAAGGGGTGATCTTCGGCCTGTCCTCGATCCTGCTTCTGCTGGCGCACATGAATTCGGGCGTTCTGAACCCGCAGACCTGGCCGCTCAGCCTCGCCATGGTCGTCCCGGCGCTTCTGGGCCTCAAGATCGGGCAGGGCCTCCAGGACAGCATGGACCAGGTCCGCTTCCGGCGGTTCACGCTCATCGTCCTTGTCGTGGCCGGGCTGAACCTCATCCGGCGGGCCTTGGCGGGATAGGACGGGCGCGGCTCCGACCGGCGGAGCCGCGCGGGATCGTTCAGCCGATCGCCACGGCCTTCACGTCGTCATCGATATGGGCGAGGTACTGCTCGAAATTCTCGGCGAACATGTCCACCAGCTTGGAGGCCTGCGCATCGTAGGCCGCAGGATCGTCCCAGGTGGAGCGCGGATCCAGAAGGCCGTCGTCCACGCCCCGGACGGAGACCGGGACCTGGAAGCCGAAATTGGAATCCTTCCGGAAGTCCGAATCGTTGAGCGAGCCATCGAGTGCCGCGGTCAGCAGCGCGCGGGTCGCCTTGATCGGCATCCGGCTCCCGGTGCCGTAGGCGCCGCCGGTCCAGCCGGTATTCACCAGCCAGCAGGTCGCCCCATGCTCGGCGATCTTGCCGCGCAGGAGCTCCCCGTAGACTTCCGGCCGGCGCGGCATGAAGGGCGCGCCGAAGCAGGTCGAGAAGGTCGGCTCCGGCTCGGTCACGCCACGCTCGGTGCCGGCGACCTTCGAGGTGAAGCCCGACAGGAAGTGGTACATCGCCTGCGCCGGGGTCAGCCGCGCGATGGGGGGAAGCACGCCGAACGCATCGCAGGTCAGCATGATGATGTTCTTGGGGTGCCCGCCGAGACCGGTCTCGGAGGCGTTGGTGATGTAGTCCAGCGGATAGGCGCAGCGCATGTTCGCGGTCAGGCTGTCATCCTCGAAATCGAGGGCCAGCGTCTCGGGATCGAACACCATGTTCTCGATCACGGTGCCGAACATCGACGTCGTGCGGAAGATCTCGGGCTCCGCCTCGGGAGAGAGGGAGATCGTCTTCGCGTAGCACCCGCCTTCGAAGTTGAACGTGCCCCGGTCGGACCAGCCGTGCTCGTCATCGCCGATCAGCGTGCGGTCCGGATCGGCGGAGAGCGTCGTCTTGCCCGTGCCCGACAGGCCGAAGAAGACCGCCGCGTCCACCGGGTTGCCGCTCGCGTGATTGGCCGAGCAGTGCATCGGCATGACGCCTTTCTCGGGCAACAGGTAGTTCAGCAGGGTGAAGACGGACTTCTTGTTCTCGCCGCTGTATTCAGTGCCGCCGATTAGGATCATCTTGCGGTCGAAGTTGAGGGCGATGACGGTCTCGCTCCGGCAATCGTGCTTCGCGGGGTCCGCCTTGAAGCCGGGGCAGTTCACGATGGTGAAGCCCGGTTCGAACGTGTCTAGCTCTGACGGATCGGGACGGCGGAGGAGATGGCGGATGAAGAGGCCGTGCCATGCCAGTTCCGTCACCATCCGCACGTCGAGACGGAGGGCGGGATCGGCGCCGGCGAAGAGGTCCTGCACGAACATCTCGCGGCCCTGCATGTAGTCCAGCATGTCCGCGTGGAGCGCGTCGAAGCCTTCGGGGGACATCGCGGCGTTGTTGTCCCACCAGATCGTGTCCGCCGTCGTCTCGGTGCGGACCACGTGCTTGTCCTTGGGAGAGCGACCCGTGAACTTGCCGGTCTCGACGAGAAGAGCGCCGCCGAGGCCGAGCGTTCCCTCGCGGCGCTCGATGGCGGCCTCAACGAGAGCGGGCTCGGCGAGATTGTAATGAACCGTGCCGAGGCCCGTCAGGCCCTGCGCGTCCAGTGTCAGGGACGGGTTCACGCGTCCGGTGCTCATGTCTTAGCTGCTCCCTGGCGCCGCATAAGGCCCGCGGTGCCATGTGTAGATTGCCGTCAGCGGCGCGGAGGATGCGCGCCGACCAGCCCCTCCCGGCCCGGTCTGGACGATATATCACCCCCAGTCGGCGAGGGAACCGGAGCGGGGAGGGGTTAGCGCAACCAAGTGCAGGTTAGCGCAACCACGTCCGGTCCGGTTGCATGATGGCGGGACCAACTGTGGTGCAAATTAGTCATTCCTTTGCGTTTTCCGCCGCATTCTGGGCGCCATTGCTCACAGAATCGGCTTTCCGAGTTGATCGCTCGCGCGGAAATCGGGAGGTTGGCTGAAAAGAATGATAACGGGTAGTATAGGGGCTTGAGTGCATGTCACGCATCGCGCTTGTCGACGATGACAGGAACATTCTGACGTCCGTGTCCATGACGCTCGAGGCCGAAGGCTTCGAGGTCGAGACCTACAATGACGGGCAATCCGCGCTCGACGCCTTCAACCGGAAGCTTCCGGACATGGCCGTGCTCGACATCAAGATGCCTCGCATGGACGGGATGGATCTGCTGCAGCGCCTGCGCCAGAAGACGCAGATGCCGGTGATCTTCCTCACCTCCAAGGACGACGAGATCGACGAGGTTCTCGGGCTGCGGATGGGGGCGGACGACTACGTCAAGAAGCCCTTCAGCCAGCGCCTTCTCGTGGAGCGGATCCGCGCCCTCTTGCGCCGTCAGGACACGCTGGCGGGCGATGTCGCCGGCGTCGAGCCGGAAACGTCCCAGGTTCTGGAGCGCGGCCATCTGCGCATGGATCCCTTGCGTCACTCCGTCCAGTGGAAGGGCCGGGACGTGACGCTGACGGTGACGGAGTTCCTGCTGCTTCAGGCGCTTGCCCAGCGGCCGGGCTTCGTGAAGAGCCGGGACCAGCTCATGGACGTCGCGTATGACGATCAAGTCTACGTCGACGACCGGACCATCGACAGCCACATCAAGCGACTTCGCAAGAAGATGCGCACGGTGGACGAGGACTTCCTCGCGATCGAGACGCTGTACGGAATCGGTTACCGCTACAACGAGGAATAGGACGCTCTCCGGAGGGTGTCTTTCGGGCGGGGACGGTCCCGTTCTGGCCTTGGAGGGGCTGTCGCTTGCGCGATACCAGACCTGGATATGACGGCGACGTGGTCCTCGGCGAGGAGTATGTCAGCCCCGGCGGCGGTGATGCCGGCCTCGCTGCCAGCCGCGCGGAGCGCAATCCGCTCAGGGTGAACCGCTCTCCGCTCGCGCGGAAGATCATCACCTTCAACCTCATCGCCCTGCTGATCCTCATCGGCGGCATCTTCTGGCTGGACCCGTTCCGCGGGCCCCTCGCGGTGCAACGCGGGGACGCGCTCTCACGCGAAGCGGCGCTCATTGCAAATGCCTTCGAGGTCCAGCTCCCGGGCGGTCTGCCCGTCAGTCTCGCGACAGGTGACGGGATCGACGCGGCAGCCACCCTCGGCGCGATCGATCTCGCGGACGGGGCGCAGGCCTTCGTCTTCGATGCCGCCGGCACCCTCGTCGCCGAAGCCGAAGGGCCCGCTCTGGCCGAGGCTGGCGGGAGCGATACGGTCCTCATCGATGCGCTGAACTCGGTCTGGGGCCTCTTCGCCCGGGTCTTCACGCCCGGCGGGGAGCCCGGTCCGGGGGAGGCCGCCGAAGCGCTCGTCCGCCAGCTCGTTCCGGGAGCGACGGACGGCGCCGCGTCGGTTCCCGTCGAGGCGACCGGCCCGCAGGGGACAATCTTCGCCGTGGCCGTTCCGATCCTGCAAGGGGACCGCACCGTCGGCGTCATCGGTCTGACCAGTGCCGCGACGGACCTTGATTCGCTGGCGCGCGGCGAGCGCGAACAGGCGCTGCAGATCTTCTTCATCGCGGTCTTTGTCTCGCTCGGTCTCAGCCTTCTTCTGGCGTCCACCATCGCCAACCCGCTGTCGGACCTCGCCGCGGCGGCGGAGATCGGCCGGGACCGCCACTCGCGCAAGCTCAATCCCGGCCGCGTGCGCATCCCGGACCTGACCGGGCGCCCGGACGAGATCGGCCGGCTTTCGGGCGCGCTTCGCGGCATGGTCGCCGCGCTCTACGACCGGATCGACGCCAACGAGCAGTTCGCCGCGGACGTGGCTCACGAGATCAAGAACCCGCTCGCCTCGCTCCGCTCCGCCGTCGTCACACTGCGCGTGGCCAAGCGGGAGGATCAGCGGGACCGGCTCCTCGACGTGATCGACCACGACGTGCGCCGCCTCGACCGGCTCGTCTCCGACATCTCCAACGCCTCCCGGCTCGACAGTGAGCTCGTGAAGGAGGAGGAGGAGAGCTTCGATCTGATCAAGATGGTCCGCAACCTGACCGACTACCTCGGCGAACAGGCGCGGGAGCGGGGCGTCGAGTTCATCACCGACCTGCCGCCGGGCCGCGTCGAGACGATGGGGCTGGAGGCAAGACTGGCGCAGGTCTTCGTCAACCTCATCACGAACGCGATTTCCTTCTGCGAGGAGGGAGACGCGGTGCGCGTCTGGGTCAGGCGGCGTGAGAACCGGGTGCTCGTCGTGGTCGAGGATACCGGGCCGGGCATCCCCGAGCAGGCGCTGACCAAGGTCTTCAACCGCTTCTACTCGGAGCGTCCGCCGGGGCAGTTCGGGGACCATTCCGGCCTCGGCCTCGCGATCTCCAAGCAGATCGTCGAATCGCATGGCGGCGTGATCTGGGCCGAGAACATCCGCCCCACCGATGCGGACATCACGTCCGACCCGCTCGGCGCGCGATTCGTCGTCGGCCTGCCGATCTGAGCGATGACGGAGGCGGGGGACCAGGGCGCAACCACCACGATCAGGGCCACCGCCATCGCGCGAGACGGACGCGCCGCGCTTCTGATGGGGCCGTCCGGCTCCGGCAAGTCCAGCCTCGCGCTCCGGCTGGCCGCCCTCGGGGGGCGGCTCGTCTCGGACGACATGACCCACGTTCGGCGCCGCGATCAGGTGCTCATCGCCTCCTGCCCGCGGCCAGAGCTTGCCGGCAAGATCGAGGCGCGAGGTGTCGGCATCATCGACATCCCCCATATCGAGCGGGCCGAGATCGTCCTTGCGGTCGAGTTGACCAATGGTCATGGCGTGCGGCACCCCGATCCCAGCACATTCGAGTTACTTGGCCTTCCAGTCACCTTGTATAGCGGTGCCGTATCGTCCCATTTTTGCGTGACGCTTCATCACCTGCTAGCCGGAAAGCCCGCGTGAACGATCCCAGGCCAGACGCCGTGCGGTCCTGCCCCGAAGTCCCCCGCTTCCTCATCGTGACGGGTGTCTCCGGCGCGGGACGGACCGTCGCCCTCCGGGCGATGGAGGATATCGGTTTCGAACCCATCGACAACCTGCCGCTCTCGCTGCTCGGCACGCTTTCCGGGTCGACCGCCGAGGATCGGCGCGTCGTCGTCGGGGTCGGCACGCGCAACCGCGACTTTTCTCCCGAGGCGCTCCTGGCGGCGCGGGGGCCGGACACGGTCCTCGTCTACCTCGACAGCCGGACCGACATCCTCGTGCGGCGCTACTCCGAAACCCGCCGTCGCCACCCGATCGGCGCCGAGACGGCGGAGGCCGGCGTCCTGCGCGAAATGGAGCTGCTGGCGCCGGTGCGGGACGGCGCGGACATGGTGATCGACACCTCCGAGATGACCCAGCACGATCTGCGCGCCGAAATGGAGCGGCGGTTCCGCTCGGGCCCGGCGCAGACGCGGCTGTCCGTGTCCGTGGAGAGCTTCTCCTATCGGCAGGGCATACCGGGCGGGCTCGATTTCGCGTTCGACTGCCGGTTTCTGGACAATCCGCATTGGGTCGAGGAATTGCGCCCGCTCGACGGGCGTTCGCCCGAAGTCGCTGCACATGTCGCCTCCGATCCGCGGCATGGCCCCTATCTCGAACAGGTTCTCGGGCTGCTGACCCTCGTCCTGCCGGCGCAGGCGGAGGAGGGCCGCGCCCATGTCGGGATCGGGTTCGGGTGCACCGGAGGGCAACACCGTTCCGTCGCGATGGTGGAGAGGGTGTCCAAGGCGCTTGCAGCCGGCGGATGGCAGGTGTCAACTCGTCACAGGGAAATCGAACGGCGGGCCGGCGGACAGGGCCGCGCCCTCACGGGGACAACGGCGTGATCGGCATCGTGATCGTGGCCCATGGCGGGCTGGCCCGCGAATATCTCGCGGCAGTGGAACATGTCGTCGGCCGGCAGGACGGTATCCGTGCGATCTCCATCGCGGCGGACCACGACCGCAGCGAGAAGCAGGGCGAGATCTGCGATGCGGCGGACGCGGTGGACGACGGCTCCGGCGTGGTCGTCGTGACGGACATGTTCGGCGGCACGCCGTCCAACCTTTCCCTGCGGGCCTGCGCGCCGCAGAACCGCCGGATCCTCTTCGGCGCGAACCTCCCGATGCTGATAAAGCTGGCCAAATCGCGACACATGCCCGTCGCCGATGCCGTGACGGTGGCCCTGAACGCCGGACGCAAGTATATCGACAGCTTCGACGGAGCGCCCGGCTGAGGCGGGCGGGAGGAGGAGAGGCGATGACAAGCGGCACCGTGCGGCGCGAGCTGGCAATCGTGAACGAGAAGGGCCTGCACGCCAGGGCCTCGGCAAAGTTCGTGGAGACGGTGGAGAGGTTCGACGCGCGCGCCGAGGTCAGCCGCGACGGCATGTCCGCCTCGGGGGACAGCATCATGGGTCTTTTGATGTTGGCAGCTTCGAGGGGAACCTCTATTGGTGTTGAGACCAGCGGCCCCGAGGCCGAAGCGCTGATGCAGGCGCTCGCCGCGCTGGTCGAGGACAGGTTCGGCGAGGACATGTAAGCGCCCCGCAGGAAAGGCCCGACGCTTTGGTTGACAGCCCGACGACTTCTCCACCGATCCTGATGCACGGATCCCGGAGCCTGCATGGTCAGGGCGACGGAACCGATCTTGGCGAGCAGCCGTACGACCGTCGCCGGCTGTCCTACGCCTCGACTTTCGACAACCGCTGGCAGCGCCTGTCGATCCAGACGATGGAAGCTCTGACGGGCAAGCTCCACCTGCTTCATCTCATCCGCAAGTTCGAGGCGATGGGCGTCCCCCACGGGCAGGCCTTCTGGCGGCAGGCGCTCGACGTGATGGGGATCGACCTTGCGACCCCGGCGGAGCAGATCGCCCGCATCCCGAAGGACGGCCCCCTCGTCATCGTTGCGAACCACCCGCACGGCCTGGTGGACGGCATGGTGCTGGCGGATCTCGTCGGGCGGCGGCGCACGGACTACAAGATCCTGACCCGGTCCCTTCTCACCGGCGTCGGCGAGATCGATCAGTTCATGATCCCGGTCCCCTTCGCGCATGAAAGCGACGCGCTGAAACAGAACCTCGAGATGCGGGCCAGGGCGATGGCGCATCTCGCCGATGGCGGCGTCGTGGTGCTCTTTCCTTCGGGCGTCGTGGCCGCGAGCCGGTCGATGTTCGGCCCGGTCGTCGAGGCGGACTGGAACCCCTTCACCGCGAAGATGATCCAGCGCAGCCGCGCTCAGGTCCTGCCGATCTTCTTTCCGGGGCGGAACAGCCGCTGGTATCAGATGGCCAACCGCGTGAGCGCGACGCTTCGGCAGGGCCTGCTGCTCTACGAGGTGAAGCACGCCCTCAATCGCCCGCAGGC
The DNA here is from genome assembly GCF_031846565.1 of Tropicimonas omnivorans. Classification (NCBI taxonomy): domain Bacteria; kingdom Pseudomonadati; phylum Pseudomonadota; class Alphaproteobacteria; order Rhodobacterales; family Roseobacteraceae; genus Tropicimonas; species Tropicimonas omnivorans. Next base: position 628,622 of record NZ_JAVRHL010000001.1, read on the forward strand.
CCCCGTCGTGGGCGAGGTCATCGGGCGAGACGTGGTCGAGGGCTACGCCGGCAAGCCGCGGGACTTCATGCGCTGGCTTCGCGAGACCACTCTGTCCCTCGGCCCGGCACGCCGCTGACCGATCAGCGGGTCGGCACCGGCGCGTCGCCACGATAGTCGTAGAAGCCCCGATCCGTCTTCCGGCCGAGCCAGCCGGCTTCGACGTATTTCGTCAGGAGCGGGCAAGGGCGATACTTGGTATCCGCCAGCCCGTCGTGCAGCACGTTCATGATCGCGAGGCACGTGTCGAGCCCGATGAAATCCGCCAGCTCCAGCGGCCCCATCGGATGGTTGGTGCCGAGCCGCATCGCGCTGTCGATGGAGGAGACGGAGCCGACGCCTTCGTAGAGCGTGTAGACCGCCTCGTTGATCATCGGCATCAGGATGCGGTTCACGATGAAGGCGGGGAAATCCTCCGAACTCGCGGCCGTCTTTCCAAGGGCCTCGACCACCCCCAGGAGCGTCTTGTAGGTCGCTTCGTCGGTCGCGATGCCGCGGATGAGCTCGACCAGCTGCATCACCGGGACAGGGTTCATGAAGTGGAACCCCATGAACTTTTCCGGCCGGTCCGTGCGGCTCGCGAGGCGCGTGATGGAGATCGACGAGGTGTTGGAGGTCAGGATCGTCTCGGGCTTCAGGTGCGGGACGAGCTCCTCGAAGATCGCTACCTTCACCGCTTCCCGCTCCGTCGCCGCCTCGATCACGAGGTCCATGCCGCCGAGATCGGACAGCTCAAGCGTGGTGGCGATGCGGCCAAGGGCGCCGTCCCGCTCCTCCTGGCTGATCTTCTCCTTGGAGACCTGACGGTCGAGGTTCCTCGTGACCGTCTCGATCGCCTTGTCCAGCGCGGTTTGGTCGATGTCGTTCAGAAGGATGTCGTATCCGGCGAGCGCGAAGACATGGGCGATGCCGCTGCCCATCTGGCCCGCTCCGACGATCCCCACACGCGTGATATCCATGGTCTTGGCGCTCCGTTGCTGCACTGCAGAGTGTAGCGTCTGCAGCCGTGCGCTCAACCCGCCCGAAAGGACCCGATTCCCTCGCATTGTACCCTTAGCCGTTTGTCAATTCCCCGGGCGCAAGTTGGGCGCGGGTGAGTCGAAACGGTGCGAAGGGATGAGATCCATGACGTTTGCGCGTTCGGGTCCGATCCGACTGGACTACGGTCTGTGTCGGTACGGGCAATCGAAACTGATGTGCCGCGGCCCCATGCGCCGCCTCAAGGGCGATTACGTCACCTTCCTCGGCGGGACGGAGACGTTCGGCAAGTTCGTCGAACGGCCCTATCCCGCGCTGCTCGACGAGCGGCTCGGGGCGACGATGATCAACATGGCCGCGAACAATGCGGGTGCGGATGCCCACGGGCTGGACGAGGATCTTCTCGCGCGCGCCAGCGACGGGGCGGCCTGCGTGATCCAGATTACCGGGGCGCCCTACGTTTCCAATCGTCTCTATTCGGTCCATCCCCGGCGGAACGACCGGTTCATCATGGCATCGCCCAGGCTGAGGGAAAGCTTCCCCGAGTTCGACTTCACCGAGATCGCCTTCGTCGGCCACCTGATGCGGCGTCTGCGAGAGGTCGCTCCGGAGCGGGTGGCGGAGCTCGAGGACGAGCTCAGGCGCGCATGGCTCGCACGGATGAAGCGCATGTTCGATGCGATTGCCGCGCCGAAGATCCTCCTTTGGATCGGCGAGGCTGCCCCTCCGCCCATCGGTGGGCACATCGCCGGGAAACGCGCGCCGCAGATCGTGGATCGGGGCATGATCGACGTGCTGAGGCCATCCGTGGAGGCCTATGTCGAGGTGGTGATCTCACCCCACGCCCGCGCGGCCGGCACGCGGGGAATGCTCCATTCGCTGATGGAAAAGCCCGCGGCGCAGGCCGTACCGAACCTGCGTGCCCATGCCGAGGTCGCGGACGCACTCGAGCCGACCCTTTCGGGATGGCTCTAGGCGGCGGTCAGGTCCGCCAGTCGAAGAAGCCGGGGCCGGCCTGTTCGAGAAGCCTCAGTGCCATCGCCCGGCCGAGCTCCGCGCCGTCTTCGACCGGCGCGACCTGCGTTTCTCCGATGGCCTCGGAGCCGTCCGGGCGCAGCACTTCCCCGGTAAGGCGGAGGGCGCCGTCCTCGAATTCCGCGAGGCCGGCGATGGGTGTCTCGCAGGACCCGTCAAGCGTGGCGAGGAAGGCGCGCTCGGCTGCAAGAAGAAGGCCGGTTTCCTCGTGGTGGATCGCGGCGAGAAGCCGGTCGATGTCCTCGTCGCCGATCCGCCGCTCGATCCCGATGGCGCCTTGCGCCACGGCAGGCAGCATCGAGCGGACCGGGACGGGCTGCCGCGGCACCTCGTCTCCCATGCCGAGGCGCGACAGGCCAGCGCAGGCGAGGAAGGTCGCACCCGCCACACCGTCCTCCAGCTTCTTCAGCCGCGTCTGAACGTTGCCGCGAAATTCGACCACGGTGAGGTCCGGCCGCTTGTAGAGCACCTGGGCCCGCCGCCTCAGGGAGGATGTCCCGACGACGCTGCCCTGCGGCAGATCGTCGAAGGCGGAGCCCGCCAGCGTGACGAAGGCGTCCCGCGGGTCCTCTCGCGGCAGGTAGGTGTCGAGGACGAGGCCGGCGGGTTGTTCGGAGGGCATGTCCTTCATCGAGTGGACCGCGATGTCGATGCCACCGGTCAGGAGCTGCTGCTCGATCTCGCGGGTGAAGAGGCCCTTCCCGCCAATTTCCTTCAGCGGCCGGTCGATGACGCGGTCGCCGGTGGTGCGGATGGGCACGATGGCGAAGGCGGTCTCCGGCAGGTCGTGCGCCGCCATCAGACGGTCCCGGGTCTCGTAGGCCTGGGCGAGGGCGAGCGGGGAGCCGCGGGTGCCGATGCGGAGCGGGCGGTCGGGAGAGAGTGTCATGGGGCCACTCGATACGGAACGTGCCGCGCACGGGCAAGCCGCCTTGACACCGGGCGCGCCGGCGGCGAGGCCTCCGGTCGCAATGGAGGGCGCGATGGCTGACAAGACGATCCTTAGGGCGCTGGCGGGGGAAACGCTTCCGGTCCCGCCGATCTGGATGATGCGGCAGGCGGGGCGCTACCTGCCCGAATACCGCGCGACGCGGGCGAAGGCGGGGGACTTCCTGTCGCTGTGCTACAACCCCGAGCTTGCCGCAGAGGTCACGCTCCAGCCGATCCGCCGCTACGGCTTCGACGCCGCGATCCTGTTCGCCGATATCCTCCTCGTGCCTCAGGCGCTGGGCGCGGATCTGTGGTTCGTGACCGGCGAGGGGCCGCGGCTGTCCACCATCACCTCGGAGGCCGACATGGCCCGTCTGGGCGATCCGAAGGACGTGCACGAGACGCTGTCCCCGATCTACCAGACCTTGCGCATCCTCAAGGGAGAACTGCCGAAGGAGACGACGCTGATCGGCTTTGCCGGTGCGCCCTGGACCGTCGCGACCTACATGATCGCCGGGCGCGGCACGCCCGACCAGGGGCCAGCCCATGCGTTGAAGGGGGAGAATCGCCCTGTCTTCGAGGCGCTCCTGTCGAAGATCACGGCGGCGACCATCGAGTACCTGTCCGCGCAGGCCGATGCCGGCGCGGAAGTCCTGAAGCTGTTCGATTCCTGGGCCGGATCGCTGGAGGGAGAGGCGTTCGAGCGCTACGCCGTCCGCCCCGCCGCGGAGATCATCGCCGCCCTGAAGGCGCGTCATCCGGGCGTGCCGGTCATCGCCTTCCCGCGCGGCGCGGGCTCCCGGTTCAAGGGGTTCGCACGGGCGACCGGCGCCGATTGCGTCGCTTTGGACGAGAGCACTGACCTCGCCTGGGCGGCGTCGCACGTTCAGACCGATGGCTGCGTGCAGGGCAATCTCGCCTCGCGGCACATGGTCACGGGCGGCGAGGATCTGGTGCGGGAGACCCGCGCCATCGTGGACGCCTTCTCGAACGGCCCCCACATCTTCAACCTCGGTCACGGGATCACGCCCGACGCCGATCCGGACAATGTCCACCGCATGATCGAGGCGGTGCGGGGCGCCTGACGCCCCGCGCGCCGATCAGAGGCCGCCCAGCTCCCTGACGATGTCCCATTCCGCAGGGGTCACCGGCTGGACGGAGAGGCGGGAATTGTTGACGAGCACCATCTCCGACAGGCGCGGATCGGCCTTGCACATGTCGAGCGAGACGGGGTTGGGAACGGGCTCCACCGCGCGGATGTCGACGCATTCCCAGCGCGCGTCCTCGGTGGTGCTGTCGGGGTGCGCCTCGGCGCAGACCTCGACGATGCCGACGATCTCCCGTGTCGTCTGGGAGTGGTAGAAGAAGCCGAGATCACCGACCTTCATCTGCCGCATGTTGTTGCGCGCCTGGTAGTTGCGCACGCCATCCCACTCTTCCCCCTCGGCGCCCTTGGCGACCTGGTCCTCCCAGGACCACACGTTCGGTTCGGACTTGAAGAGCCAGTACGCCATCAGCCAATCACCTTGTTCCATTCCGACACGGCGATGTCGGCGAACAGGCCGGCCTTGTTGTAGGGGTCGTCCTTCGCCCAGGACTGCGCGGTCTCGAGGTCGGGCGCATCGAGAACGATGAGCGAGCCTGCCATCTCTCCGCTGTCGTCGAGGAGCGGCCCGGCCATCTCGACCATGCCGGTCGCCTCGATATAGGCGAGATGGGCGGCGCGGGTGTCCTTGCGCACCTGGAGCTTGTTCGGCTTGTCTTTGCAGATCAGGGCAACGCGCATGGCGGCCTCCCGGGATGTTCGTGTCAGCGGCGCAATCTGGCGCCTGGTCGGAGGGGGCGCAACCCGCGATCAGGCCTTGGCGCCCTTTCGCCCACCGCCGATCAGGGCCGGGCTCGATGTGTCGAGGGGCCATCGGGGACGAGCGCCAAGGTCCATTCCGTCCCGGTGGCCCGCACGTATCCGCTCGATCCCGGCCCATGCGATCATCGCGGCATTGTCGGTGCAGAGGGGCAAGGGCGGGGCAATGAAGCGCGCGCCGGCACCTGCCGCGACGGTTTCGAGCCGCGATCTGATCGCTTCGTTTGCCGCGACCCCACCGGCCACCGCGAAGGACGGGGCCGTGGGCGCCTCCTCCTCCATGTAGACCGCGAGGGCCCGGCGGGACTTCTCGGCGAGGACATCCGCGACGGCGGCCTGGAACGACGCGCAAAGATCGGCGCGGCGGCGTTCGGGCAACCCGCCATGCTCGGCCACATCGGCGTCGCGCGCGCGCAGGAGGGCGGTCTTCAGCCCCGAGAAACTCATGTCGCAGCCCGGGCGGTCGAGAAGCGGGCGCGGAAAGCGGATCGCTCCCGGATCACCGCCCGCCGCGACGCGCTCCACGTGCGGACCGCCGGGCTGCGGCAGGGCGAGAAGCCGCGCACATTTGTCGAATGCCTCTCCCGGTGCGTCGTCGATGGTGCCGCCGAGACGGCGAAAGTCGTCCGGACCGCGCACGATCAGGAACTGGCAATGCCCTCCGGAGACGAGCAGCATGAGGTAGGGATAGGGCAGATGGTCCGTCAGTCGCGGGGTGAGGGCATGCCCGGCGAGATGGTTCACCCCGACGAGTGGCAGCCCGGTACCGAACGCGATCCCCTTCGCGCACATGACACCGGACAGGACGCCGCCGATCAGCCCCGGCCCGGCGGTGACCGCGATGCCGGACAGCTCAGCAAGGCGGGTCCCGGCTACCGCAAGCGCCGCCTCGACCGCGATATCGAGCCTCTCGGCATGGGCGCGGGCGGCAAGTTCGGGCACGACACCGCCATAGGCGGCATGGAGCGCGGCCTGTCCCGTCACCTCGGAGGACAGGATTTCGCCGTCGCTTCGGACCACCGCGGCGGCCGTGTCGTCGCAACTCGATTCGATGCCGAGCATGAGGAAGGGATCGCACATGGTCATCGCGGCGGCTCCGGGGCAGGATGGCCCGCAGATAGACCGCCCCGCCCCCCTTGTGAACCTGGTCCAACCGCCTTTGTCCCTTTCCCGCGCCACGCTTCTGCTGACCCGTCCGCGCGCCGCCTCCGAGCGGTTCGCCGCGATGCTGCGCGATTGGCCTGCGCTCGGCGGTCTGCCGGTCCTGATCGCGCCCGTCATGGAGATCGTGCGCCTGCCCGCGCCGCAGGACGTGCTGGAGGATGCGGGCGGCGTCGTCTTCACGTCGGTGAACGCGGTCGAGGCGCTGGGCCTGCCGGGGGCGGGGCGGCCGGCATGGTGCGTCGGACCCGCAACGGCGCAGGCGGCCCGAGCCGCGGGGTTCACGGTCCGGCTGGTGGCGCGGGACGCCGAGGAACTCGTGGCGACGATGATAGGGGCCCCCGAAGCGGGGCGCCTCGTTCATGTCGGCGGGCGGCACAGGCGCGGACGCGTGGCGGAGCGGCTGACGGCGGCGGGTTGGTGCTGCGATCCGGTCTGCGTCTACGATCAGGTGCCGCGGCCCATCGGAATTGCTGCACAGACGCTTCTCGGCGGACGTGATCCGGTCCTCGTTCCGGTCTTTTCGCCCCGCAGCGCGGCTCTCTTTCCGGGGCATGGGAGCGCGCCCCTGCATCTCGCCGCGATCAGCGCCGCGGCCGCCGAGGCATGGGCCGGACCGCCCCCGGCTGACGTTCGTATCGCGCCCGAACCCGATGCGAACGGAGTCGCCCGGGCGCTCGGCGCGTTGATTAATCCCGCATGCTCGCCTTGAGGGCCCATGGACCCCAAGCTAAGTTGATCCGGGCCCGGCAGATTTCTGCCGTGCCGAACACCAGTGGAGAGGGACCGGCGTGACAGATCAGACGACCCGATCAGACGAGGCCGCCGGCCTGCACGGCGCCGCGCGCCGCACCCACGGTGTCGGATATACAGCAGCGGACAAGACGACAGCGGATAAGGCGACGGACGCCGCGACACCGGTCGCCAGGGGCAGCGTCCCCAGTGCCGGAACGCGTGCCGCGTCCAAGCCCGCGGCAGAACCGGCGCCCGCCAAACCCGCTCCGGTCGATGAACCTGCTGCGCAGGATACGCCCGCGACCACGGTTACATCCAAGTCCACGGACCGCCCCCGGTCCGATGCCGCGGCGTCCCGCGGCGGCACACCGACGCCACCGCCTTCGACACCTGCGCGGTCCGGAGGCGGCGGTGGCTTCCTGGGCGGTCTGATCGGCGGGATCGTTGCCGCCGCCCTCGTGGTGTTGCTCGCCCCGTTCGTTCTGCCCGCGACATGGATGGGCGCCGATGACGGCACTGCGCTCGATGGGGTCAGCACAGAGGTCGAAACCGTCCGGACGGACCTCGATGGCGCTTCGGCGCGGATCGAAGAGCAATCAGGGCAGATCGGCGCGCTGACGGAGCGGCTCGATTCGCAGACCGCTGACCAGCAAGGGTCCCTGTCAGCCCTGAACGATCAGCTCGCCGACCTCACGGACCGCGTCGACGCCCTCGAGCGACGGCCGGTGGACAGCAGCGACGACGAGGAGATCGAGGCCGCCCTCAGCGCCTACCGGGCCGAGGTCGCCCGGCTCCGCGAGGATGTCGCGGCGCAATCGCAGGACATGCAGCGCCAGCTGGAGGAAGCCTCCGCCAACGCGGAAGCGGCGTCCCGCGCCGAAGCGGCGGCCGGCCGCGCCGCGCTCCTCTCCCGGATCCGCGATACGCTCGATACGGGCGCGCCCTACGACGACCTTCTTGCCGAGCTGGACACGACGCCGCCGGAGGCGCTGGCCGCCGCCGCACCGGACGGCGTGGCGACCCTCGCCGAACTTCAGGACCGCTTTCCCGAGCATGCCCGTTCCGCACTGGCCGCGTCGGCCAATGACGGTGACATCGGGGAGGGCAACGCCCTGACCCGCTTCGCCCGGTCCCAGCTCGGCGCCCGTTCCATCGCACCGCGCGAGGGAGACGATCCCGACGCGATCCTCAGCCGTGCGGAGGCCGCGCTGCGCTCCGGCGATCTGGAGGAGGCGGTGGCCGAGGTCCGCTCGCTTCCCGAGGTTCCCGCCGAAGAGATGCAGCCCTGGACAGATGCCGCCACCGAGCGGGCCGATGCCATTGCCGCGCTGGAGGACATGTCCTCCGCCGAGACAGAGAATTAAGGACGTACGCGAATGCTCTGGTCCCTCCTCAAGATCATACTCTTCGTCGCGGTCATCGCGCTTGTGACCATCGGCGCCGGCTGGCTCATGGAGACGGGGGCCGGTATCCGCGTCGCCTTCGGCGGTACGGAACTCAATCTCGGCCCGGTTCAGGCCGTCATCGCGATCCTCGTGATCGTGGCCGCGGTCTGGCTTGTGCTCAAGATTCTCGGCGCCCTCTTCGCTCTGGTGCGCTTTCTCAACGGCGACGAGACCGCGCTCTCCCGCCACTTCGACCGCCGCTCCGAGCGCAAGGGAATGCGGGCCCTCGCCGAGGGCATGGTGGCGCTGGCAGAGGGCGAGGGCCGTCTCGCCATGGCAAAGGCCGATCGGGCGAAGAAGTATCTGAACGAACCCCAGCTGGTCGCCCTGATCAATGCCCAAGGCGCCGAAATGGAAGGTCAGCACAAGGTCGCCGAGGAGAATTACAAGAGCCTTCTCGCCGACGAACGCACCCGATTCGTGGGGATCCGCGGCATCCTGCGCCAACGTCTGGCCGAGGGCGACACCGAGACCGCGCTCGCGCTCTCAGAGAAGGCCTTCGCCCTCCGCCCCAAGCACGAGGAGACGCAGGATACGCTGCTGCGCCTACAGGCCGAGAAGGCCGACTGGAAGGGCGCGCGCAAGACGCTGGATGCCAAGTTGCGCTCCGGTGCCCTCCCGAGGGACGTTCACCGCCGCCGCGACGCCGTCCTGGCGCTGTCCGAAGCGCGGGACGTGCTGGTCGACGGTCAGGACATCGAGGCGCGGGAAGCCGCGATCGAAGCCAACCGTCTCTCTCCCGACCTCATCCCCGCCGCCGTCCTCGCGGCGCGCAGCTACATCTCCGCCGGCAAGCAGCGCTACGCCGCCCGTGTGCTCAAGAAGGCCTGGGAGGCTCAGCCGCATCCCGATCTCGCCGCGACCTTTGCCGATATCACCCCGGGCGAGGACCCGGCCAAGCGGCTCAAGCGATTCTCCGAGCTGACCAAGGTGCGGCCCGAGCATCCCGAGACGAAGATGCTGCAGGCCGAACTCCTGATCGCCGCCGAGGATTTCCCGGCAGCACGCCGCGCGCTCGGAGATCTGCCGACGGCGCACCCGACCGCGCGGTCTCTGTCGATCATGGCCGCGATCGAGCGTGGCGAGGGGGCGGACGATGCCGTGGTCCGTGGCTGGCTTGCCCGCGCCGTGACCGCGCCGCGCGGCTCCCAGTGGGTCTGCGAGAACTGTCACGTCGTCGCAGCCGAATGGGCGCCCGTCTGCCCGCATTGCCATGCGTTCGACACCTTGGCCTGGACCGAGCCGCCCGAGGGGCAGCTCTCCAGTCCCACGGGCTCCGAGATGCTGCCGCTCCTCGTCGGCTCCGAGGCGTCCACCGCACCCACGGTGGCGCAGGGCCCGGCTCCCGCGGCGACGCCGCAGGTGGATGTGACGCCGCCAACGCGCGCGCGCGACGCCGACACCCCGCCTGCCGAGACGAAAGCGGTGCCCGACGCAGAGCCCGCCGACGCGCCGGAAGACGCACAAAAGGAAAAATAGGGGCTACCGTCCGATCTCAAGGACGTGTATGCCGCCACCGGTCGCCGATGTAGCTCAGCTGGTAGAGCAACGCATTCGTAATGCGTGGGTCGGGGGTTCGAGTCCCTTCATCGGCACCATTTTTCAGACAACTCGCACGATTTGAAGCCTCCCCCGGGGGCCGCCCTTCAGCATTCGCTTACCCCTTGTCCCTATCCCTGATGCCGGGGTGTGACAGTGCAAGGTGGTGCAATGGCTTCTGGCAGCAATGCATCGGCCGTCATCATCAAGCGGAAGAAGGTCGTCGGCGGTGGCGGGCATCATGGTGGTGCCTGGAAAGTCGCCTACGCGGACTTCGTAACGGCCATGATGGCCTTCTTCCTGCTGATGTGGCTGCTGAATGCGACGACGGAAAAGCAGCGCAAGGGGATCGCGGATTACTTCCAGCCGACGATCGCGGTGAACCGTATCTCCGGCGGAGGAGATGGTGCGCTCGGGGGAGACTCGATCTTCACCGACGACGATCTCGCCCAGAGCGGAACCGGTGGCGGACAGGACGCCTCCCGCGCGGTCGATGAGGAGCAGCGCCGCACGGAGGATCAGGTCTTCGGCGAGATGCAGGAACTTCTCCGTGGAAACAGCGGCGAGAGCCTCGTGTCGGACGAGATGCGTCGCCATATCGTCACGCGGATCACCGACGAGGGCCTCGTCGTCGAGCTCTTCTCACGCGAGGGCGCACCGCTCTTCGGCGGCGATGGAACGCAGGCCACGCCCCTTCTGTCGAGCCTGCTTGCCGTGATCGGACGGGTGTTCTCGCTCGCTGAGAACGACATCGCCGTCACGGGGCACGTGCGCGCCAGGCCGCTAACTCTGATCGACAATCCCGTCTGGGATCGGTCCGTCGGCCGCTCGGAGGTCGTTCACGAGGAACTCGCCCGCAGGCTTGGTGAGGCGCGATTCGCACGGATCACCGGCAAGGGGGACAGGCGTCCCTCCCGCGATTCGATGGATCCGATGTCTCCGCGGCACGACCGTGTCGAGATCACGCTCCTGCGCTCCGACATCCCGCGCTGAAAAGGACGAAGTCGCGTCGGCGTTAGGTCGATCTTAAGGGCGTGATGGCATGTCATGAGGGACCGCTTCGGGGATCGCTTCAGAAAGGCAAGTTTCCGTCCATGACCATCTCATCGTCCCTCAATGCCGGCGTGGCAGGGCTCGCGGCAAATGCCAACCGCCTCGCCACGATCTCGGACAACATCGCCAACTCGGCAACCTACGGCTACAAACGCGTCCAGACGGACTTCCATAGCGTCGTCACCTCGACCGGTGGGTCAAAGTACTCCGCAGGCGGCGTGCGTGCCACGACGATGCGCATGATCGACCAGTCCGGCTCCACCGTCACCACCGCCAATCCGACGGATGTCGCGATTCGCGGCAACGGGTTCATTCCGGTGACGGACGTGAACTCCATCGGCCTCGACGGGACCGGCTTCGTGACCCGCCTTGCCACCACCGGCTCCTTCCGCCTGGACGATGAAGGTTTCCTGCGCACGGAATCGGGCACCGTCCTTATGGGCATCCCGGCGGACGCAAACGGCCAGGTGCCCGATTACCCGAGAGACAGCTCCACCGCGCTCCGTCCGATCCAGGTCAGCCAGAACCAGCTGATCGGCTCCCCGACCACGCGTCTGTCCCTCGGAGTGAACCTTCCGGCGACGGACACAATGGCGGGCGCCTCCGGCATGGCCCGGAATGCGACGGTCGAGTACTTCGACAATCTCGGCATCTCCCAGACGCTGAGCATCACGATGACGCCCACCGTCCCGGCCGCCGGCGCGTCCAACGAGTGGACGGTCACCATTGGCGATTCGGCACAGGGCGGTGCCACGGTCGGAGAATACGTCCTGACTTTTGATGACAGCCGCGGAAACGGGGGGCAGCTTCTGTCCGTCTCGACCACGACGGGGGGCGCCTACGACCCGGCCACCGGGACCGCGCCGGTCACCGTGGCCAGCGGAGATATCGACATCGACTTCGGCGCGATCGGCGGCGACCCCGTCATCACGCAGCTGTCGAATATCTACGCTCCGCTCTCCATCTCCAAGAACGGCTCTCCGGTCGGCAACATGACCGGCATCGAGATCGACTCCCAGGGGTTCCTCGTCGCCAATTTCGATGTCGGCATCAGTCGCAGGCTCTACCAGATCCCGCTTGTCGATATCGGCAACCCGAACGCACTTCAGGCCGGTGACAACCAGACCTATTCGCCCACGGCAGAATCCGGCGGATTCTTCCTCTGGAATGCGGGCGATGGCCCGACCGGCAAGCTCATATCGGGCGCCCTCGAGCAGTCTTCCACCGATGTGGCCGGCGAGCTGACGGATCTGATCCAGACCCAGCGGGCCTATTCGTCCAACGCCAAGGTCATCCAGACGGTGGACGAGATGCTCCAGGAAACCACCAATATCAAGCGCTGATCGGGGGCCTGATCCATGTCCATTGCCGCCGCCTTCAACAGTTCCCTCAGTGGGCTGAACGCGACCTCCCGCCGTGTCCAGCTCACGGCCTCCAATGTCGCCGGAGCGCTGACGGAGGGCTATGGCCGCAGAGAGCTGTCCGTCAGTGTGAACGCCTATTCCGGTGGCGTTCGCATCGACGGCGTGATGCGGCAGGTCGACCAGGGGACCTTGCGGGACATGCGCCTCGGGGCGGCTGCCTCCGGCAACGCCGGCACCCGCGCCGACGCTCTCGCCCGGATCGAAACGGCCATCGGCGATCCGACGGCGGACGGGTCGATCCCGGCACGCCTCGCCGCCTTCGAGGGCGCCCTGATCGAAGCGGGCAGCCGCCCCGATTCGACCATCCGGCTCGATGCTGCGGTCCGGGCCGGGGACAGACTTGCGTCCGCATTGAACACGGCCACGGACGAGGTCCAGGACGCGCGCCGCGCCGCGGATGCCGGGATCGCCACGCAGGTCGGTCAGCTCAACGACGGTCTGAAGCAGGTTCAGGAGCTCAACGCCCAGATCTTCCGCCTTTCGAACTCCGGGCGAGACGTCTCCGGCCTGATGGACCAGCGACAGACCGCCATCGACGAGCTTTCCGCCATCGTTCCCCTCCGCGAGGTGCCGAGGGAAGGCGGGCAGGTCGCGCTCTTTACCACCGGCGGCACGATCCTTCTCGACGGCCGGATGGCGAAGATCGAGTTCGATCCGGCTGGCTACGTCACGGCGGATCTGACCCAGGCATCGGGCGCCCTGTCCCCGCTGATCGTCGACGATATTCCGGTCAGCATGGACCCCGGCGGCCAGCTGGACGGCGGCACCCTTGCCGCCCTGTTCGACACGCGTGACCGGATCGCTCCGGGAGCGCAGGCCGGCCTCGACGCGCTTGCCCGCGATCTGGCGGAACGACTGCAGGGAACCGCGGTCGATCCGACGCTCGGCCCCGGCGACCCAGGCCTCTTCACCGATGCCGGCGCGACGGTCCTCCCGGCGAACGAAGTGGGACTCGCCGGGCGTCTGAGGCTGAACGCGGCGATCGATCCGGATGCGGGCGGCGAAAGCTGGCGGCTCAGGGACGGTCTTGCAGCACCGGTGCCGGGAGACACCGGCTCGCCAGGTCTCCTCCATGCGATTTCCGACGCATTTGGCGGCACACGCGCCCCGTCCTCCGGCCCGGCGGCCGGTCTTGCGCGAACCGCGTCCGGTCACGCGGCGGATATCATCTCGGCCGTCTCCGTCCTGCGGCAGGGCGCGGTCGAGGAGCAGAGCTACCAGGCCGCCCGCGCCTCGACGCTGACGGAGCAGCACCTCGCAGGGGGCGTCGATACAGACCGCGAAATGCAGAACCTTCTGTCGATAGAGCAGGCTTATGCCGCGAACGCGCGCGTCATCCAGACACTGGACACCTTGATGCAACAGCTGATGGAGATCTGAGCCATGACGATGACAGCGATCGGCGATCTGGCCCGCACCTTCGTGTTGCGCAATCACAATACCGAATTGAAGGGTCGCTTCGACCGGCTGACCGATGAGCTCTCGAGCGGGCGCATTGCAGATCTCGGCGCGAAGGTTCGCGGTGACTGGTCGGTCGTCGCCGGGATGGAGACCTCGCTCAAACGCCTCGAATCGTTCGACATGGCCGTCAGCGAGGCCGCCTCCTACACCGCCGGGATGCAATCCGCGCTCGGTGCCGTCGCGAGCCTGTCCGAAGACCTCGGCGCCTCCCTCCTTGTCGCCGGCTCCGGGGGGAGCGATCTGCCGGCCGAAAACGTGGGCAGGGACGCGCTGGCCTCGTTTGAAGGCGCCGTCCGGGCCCTCAATGTGCAGGCCGCTGGCCGCTCGCTCTTCGCCGGCGCGGCGCCGGATTCGCCAGCGCTTTCCGAGCCGGGCGACATGCTGAACGACATACGGGCAGCCGTCGGGGGCGCCACGACCGCGGGTGCAATCACGACTGCCGTCGAGGCCTGGTTTGCGCCCGGCGGAGGGTTCGACGCAGCCTACCTGGGGTCCGCGACCTCCGCAGGGCCATTCGCGGTGGGGCAGGGGACGACCGTGGGCATCGATGTCACGGCCGAGGATGGCAGGCTGCGCGACGTCCTGGCGGGCCACGCGATGGCGACTTTCCTGGCGGACGGCACCCTGAGCGACGCCGACGAGAAGGTCGCCCTCGCCGCCTATGCCGGCGCGCATCTTCTGAGCGCGGACGCGGAACTCTCCAAACTACGTGCGGAAGTCGGAGGCGCCGAAGCCCAAATCGAACGCGCCGGAACGAGGAACGCGGCCGAACGAACGTCGCTCGAGATCGCGCGGACGGAGCTCGTCAGCGCCGATCCGTTCGAGCGCGCATCGGAACTGGAAGCGGTACGGACGAAACTGGAGATGCTCTATTCGCTGACCGTGCGAAGCGCCAACCTGTCCTTGATGGAGTATATGCGATGAGCGTGATGCGCGCTGTTCTGGCCGCAGCGGCGCTGGCCCTCCCGGAAACGGCGATGTCCGCGCCCGTTCGGCTCAAGGATCTGGTCGAGTTCGACGGAGTACGCGGCAACGATCTCGTGGGCTACGGTCTCGTCGTCGGCCTGAATGGCACAGGGGACGGACTACGCAACGCGCCGTTCACCGAGGAGATCATGTCGAGCATCCTCGAACGGCTCGGCGTCAACGTGACGGGCGAGCAGTTTCGCCCCAACAACGTCGCCGCCGTGCTGGTGACCGCGACGCTTCCGCCCTTCTCGCGTGCCGGTAGCCAGATCGACGTGACCGCCTCCGCCATCGGGGACGCGTCGAGCCTGCTTGGCGGAACACTGATCATGACCCCGCTGACCGCCGCGGATGGCGATATCTACGCCGTCGCCCAAGGCACCATACTTGCAGGCGGTGTCACGGCGGAAGGCGATGGTGCGGCGGTCACGACCGGCGTCCCGACGTCGGGGACCATTCCGTCCGGGGCCCGGGTCGAGCGGGAAGTCGACTTCGACTTTGCGGGCCTCGATACGATTCGCCTCGCGCTGAGGACACCAGATTTCACCACGGCCGCGCGCATCGAGGGGGTGATCAATGCGTCCTTCGGCGCGCCCGTCTCGGTCATGCGCGATGCCGGAACGGTGGAGCTCGACATCCTGGCGACGGGGATCGGTTCGCCCGCCCACGTTCTCGGCCGCGTTGAGAACCTTGCCGTCGAACCCGAGAGCCCGGCGCGCGTCGTCGTCGATCAGGCGTCGGGCACCATCGTCATGGGCGCCGATGTCCGAATCTCGGCGGTCGCGGTGTCCCAGGGCAACCTTACGCTCAAGGTGGCCGAAGCGCCGCTGGCCGTGCAGCCCAACCCGTTCACGCCGGGGCAGACGGTGGTCGTCCCGCGTACCGAGGCGGAGATCGTGGAGGAGCCCGGGATCGGTCTCGCCGAGGTGCCCGAGGGGACGACGCTGTCCGAGGTCGTATCCGGTCTGAACGCCCTCGGCGTGGGGCCGCGGGACATGATCGACATCCTGAAAGCGATAAAATCCGCGGGAGCGCTGCACGCGGACTTCATCGTCCGGTAACGCACGACCGGTCCAATCCGGGCCGGGCCATGCAGGAGGGGGTGCACCTATGCACCCCTCTCTGCGCGCAAGAGATGGACGTCGCGGCGGGCGCCGTGCCTTAGAGGTATCCTCGGACCAGCGCCCCGGAGATCAGTGACCATCCGTCCGCGACGACGAAAAAGGCAAGCTTGAACGGCAGCGAGACCAGAGCGGGCGGCACCATCATCATGCCCATCGACATCAGGACCGCGGCAACCACGAGGTCGATGATGAGAAACGGCAGGAAGATGAGAAAGCCGATCTCGAAGGCCCGCTCGATCTCGCTCAGAAGGAAAGAGGGTATCAGGATCGAGAGGGGCGAGCCGGCCTCCGGTTCACCTGCTGAAACCGGCGGTCGCAGATCGGCCATCGAGGCGAAGGTATCCGGATCGACCCGCGCCGCCATGAACTCCCGGAAGGGCGCCAGAGTCCGCGTGAACGCCTCCTCTGCTTCGATCTCTTCCTGGAGAAGAGGTTCGATGCCGGACTCCCACGCCTCGGTCAGAACCGGATCCATCACGAAGTAGGACAGGAAGAGCGCGAGTGTCACGATCAACATGTTAGGCGGGGCCTGCTGAAGGCCGATGGCCTGGCGCAGGATCGACAGGACCGTCACGATGAAGGGGAAGCAGGTGACCATGATTGCCAGCCCGGGGGCCAGCGAAAGCAGGGTCACGAGCGCGAGCAAGCCGAGGGTGCTGGCGGTCAGGGACCCGTCTCCGAAGGACAGTGACAGATCCTGCGCCAGCGCGGGGCCTCCGGCAAGGATCAGGGCTGCCGCGAGGGGGACGTGTCTCATTCCTGCCGGTCCGGCCCCGCCACGTCCGTGAGCCGAACCGCGAGTTGACCGGCCTGGGCGCCGTCCAGCTCCTGCAACTCGCCCCGCGCGATCAGCCGATCACCAACCCATAGCTCGACGGGATCCTCGATACGGCGATCTATCGGGAGGATCGAATCGGGGCCGAGCCGCATCAGGTCGCGTACCTTGGCGCGGGTGCGACCGACGGAGACGACGACCTCGACCTGGACCCGGGCGAGCGGAGAATCATCTGCCGGGGTCTCGAGACGGTGTTCGGGTTCAGCCATGGTGTGCATCCTTCTGGATCATGTCTGCGGTGTCCGGCCCGCGAGACGTCGAAAAGTAGGTTGAGATGACGGCGCGGATCCCCTCGAGCGCCGCATCGAGGTCGATCTGCCGTTCGCTGTCGCCGAGGCGGACATAGGCCTGCCCATCCCCGAGGCCGGCCTCGCCCATGACCTTCAGGGGCAGGCTCTCGTCCGTGTCCAGCATGTCGCGAACCGTCTCGACGTTCTCCGGAGCAACGCGGACTTCGGCGGCCGGGGCGATGTCCAGGGCGGATGTACGCACGAGGTGGGCGACCGTCTGCCCGAGTGCCGCGCCGAGATGCTCGGGCACGATACGCGACAGGATCCCGGCGATCAGGGGCTCGATCTCGGCGAGGAACGCCGTTCTGGCCTCGTGATACGAGAAGGCCATGGATTGCAGGCTCGCCGCGAGATCGGCGGCCGCGGACTGACGATCGGCAGCCCGAGTGGCCTCCGCCTCGGCCAGTGCCGCCGCGTATCCCTCCTCGTACGCGTCCTGCTGCGCTGTCGCCGCCTCTTGGGGGTCGGTGGCAGGCGGGCATGACGCATCCTCATCGAAAGACGTCAGAAGCCAGGGGCGTGCCATCACGCGTCCTCCTTGTCGTCCATCCAGCTCTGCAGGACCTTCATTGTCTCTTCACGGCGCTCGGACATCAGGCTGCGCAGGCGGTCCACCGGATCGGCGGGCGGAAGGGCGGGGGCGGGTGCGGCGCTGCTGCCCGGCGAGGAAAGTTCGAAGGACGCGTCCCCGGGGGCATCCGCGGCAGAAGGGAGCTCAGGGGCGATGGGCCTCGCCTCGCGGGCGGTTTCGGGGGAGCTCTCCTCCTTCGCCGTCTCCGGCGGCGATGGAAGGGCAGCTACGCCGCGGTTGCCCGCCAGAATGGGACGGACGACGAAAAGCCCGAGGGCGAGAGCGACCAGGGACAGGACGACCAGCTGCATCAGAGCCATCGCATCGATCGCGAACCGCTGGCTCCAGCCGACGGGCGCAGCGGTGCCGAGGTCCGCGCCGGGCATGAAGGCCAAGGATTTCACGGTGATCCGGTCCCCGCGCGCCTCGTCGTAGCCTACGGCGGATTCAACGAGTTCGCGGAGTTCGGACAGCTCCTCGTCGCTGCGGGGCACTATGGTCTCTTCGCCACCCGCCGCGGTCTCCACGCGGCCGTTGACCAGCACGGCGACCGTCTGCCGGCGGATCGTTCCGGGCGCGCGGAGGATCTCACGGGTCGTTTCCGATATCTCGAAGTTGACCCGTTCACGCGATTCGTTGTCCGTCGAGCGGCGCTCGCCGGCCGCGCTGGCGTCCCCGTCCGGAAGGTTGGACGCGACCGTGACATCCCCCTCGGAGCCTGACGAAGACGAATTGCGCGATTCCGTTTCCGTGCTGATCGCGACGCGCTCATCGGGATCGATCCGGCGCTCCACGATCTGCTCGCTCTCGGTTTCCGTATCGAGGCTGATCTCCACGATGGCCCCGCCGGGGCCGACATAGGCTTCGAGAAGGCGCTCGATGCTGCGTTCCATCTCATCGGCTCGGGACGCGCCGCTCTGCGCGCCGGCTGCATCGGTGCCGTCGACCACGGCGCCAGTTGCGGCATCGATCACGGTTACATCGTCCGGGCTGAGGCTCGGGACGGCAGACGCGACGAGCGAGCGCAGGGCGCGCGCTGTCTCGGCAGAGACGCTCCCCCCGGCCGGCGTTACGGAAACGGAGGCCGAGGCGTCGGCATCGCGCTCGAAGGGGCGCGAATCCCCCGTTGCGATGTGAACGCGGGCCGCGCGGATCTGCGGGCTGGCGACCATGGTTCGCGCCAGTTCGCCTTCCTTCGCGCGCCAGTAGGCGGCGTCGAACATCTGCGCCGTGGTGCCGAACCCGGACAGACCGTCGAGCAACTCGTATCCTGCGCCGCCGGAGGCCGGGAGGCCCTCTCCGGCAAGTGACATCCTCAGCGAATCGCGCTCGGTGGACGGCACCCAGATCGCGTTTCCGCGCACCTCGTACGGGACGCTGCGCTGATCCAGCGCGCTGATCACGTCTCCCGCCGCGGCGCCTTCCAGCCCGGCGTAGAGCAGCGCCATGCCCGGCTTCGTCGCCAGATTGGACAGCATCAGCACTGCAGCGAACATCGCGGCCGCGGCGGCGCCGGCAATGATCTTCTTCCTGGTATCGAGCGCCGACCACACAGACAGCAGGTTATTCACGTCACATTCCCCATCGGGCCCGTTCTGGGCCATGCGCTCATTTGGCCTGCCAGCCCTTAAGGTTTGGTTAGCTCCCGACGGCTTATTGAGGGTCATCCGCAAAATGCCGGAGGGACCGATGGCCGACGAAGCGCGCGCCGATGACGAGGCGCCGAAGAAAAGCTCCAAGAAACCCGTTCTGCTCGGGCTTCTGCTCGCTTTCATCCTGGGCGGGGGCGGCTTCTTTGCCGCCTATGCCGGACTGGTCGGAAGCGAATCGGGCAGCGAGGAGACGCCGGAGGAGGCGTACGAGCCGGTCGAGGCGGCGTCCTTCGTGCCGCTCGAGCCGCTGGTCATCTCGATCGGCGGCGCCGGGCGGCATCACCTGAAATTCGCAGCCGAGCTCGAGGTTGCGCCGGGGGAGGAAGAGGCCGTGGCGGGACTGATGCCGCGCATTCTGGACGTTCTGAACACGTATCTCCGGGCGCTTTCGCTCGAGGACTTCGAGCGGGACGGGGCTTTGGTGAACCTTCGGGCGCAGATGCTCCGCCGGGTTCAGCTGGTCGTCGGAGAAGGCCACGTCCGGGATCTTCTCGTAACCGAATTCGTCACGAATTGAGGACGCTCATGGCTTTGATAGCAGATATTCTACTTGTCGCCGCATCGCTTGCCGCAGCGTTCTACTGCCTGATCCTGTCGCGCCGTCTCAGCCGCTTCACGGATCTCGAAAAAGGCGTCGGCGGTGCGGTGGCCGTCCTGTCCGTTCAGGTGGACGAGATGACCCGGGCCGTGGCGGATGCGCGAAGCGCGGCGGGCCAATCGGCCGAATCGCTGTCCGAACTCGTCGTCCGCGCGGAGGACGCGCGGCGGGGTCTGGAGCTGCTGATGGCGTCCATGCACGACCTCCCCACGGAAGCCGCCGAGCCGCAAAAGGCGCCAGCCCCGGCGAGAACGCAATCCCCGACGAGAACGGTGCGCCGTAGCCGCCGGGAGCGCACGGGAGAGCCCGCATGAGCCGCTGGTGGAAGCCCCGCCGCGGGGCGCTCGTGATGATCGCCGTGCTCTTCAGTGCCGGCGCCGCTGTACGCCTCATGGGGCATGCGGACGTCATAGCCAGAGCCGCTTTCGCGAGTGATGGTGAAGCCGCCTCGGATGATCTCTGCACGCCTCAGCCGGCGATCGCCGAATTGCTGGCCGATCTGAAAGCGCGGGGCGATGAACTCGACGCGCGTGAAGAGACCCTGACGGGTCGCGCCGCCGAGATCGCAGTTGCCGAGGAGGAGCTGGCGGTCAGCCTTCAGCGTCTCACGGAGGCCGAACAGGCGCTTCAGGACACGATCGCCGCGGCGGATGGCGCCATGGAAAGCGACGTGGACCGGCTCGTCAGGGTCTACGAGGCGATGAAACCGGCCGAGGCCGCCGGGCTGTTCGAGGCGATGGAAGTGAGCTTTGCCGCCGGCTTCCTCGCCCGCATGAACGCAGAGTCGGCGGCGGCCATCATGTCCGGTTTGCCGCCGGAAATGGCCTACGCCGTCAGCCTGTCCCTCGCGGGCAGGAATGCGGGGGTGCCCACCGAATGAGTCTCGCCAGCGTTCGTCACAAGGAGTCCACGAAATGATCGGGATTGTCGGTATCGTCGTGATCTTCGTCATGGTGTTCGGAGGCTATCTCGCCGCCGGCGGCAAGATGGGGATCATCATGAAGTCGCTCCCCTTCGAGTTCACCATGATCGGGGGAGCCGCCGTCGGTGCGTTCCTCATCTCGAACGACATGTCCTCCGTGAAGCACACGCTGAAGGACGTGGGAAAGGTCTTCAAGGGACCGCGCTGGAAGCCGGGGGATTACAGGGACCTGCTTTGCCTTCTGTCGGAGCTCATCCGTCTTGCACGACAAAACCCGGTCGCTCTCGAGGAGCATACCGAAGATCCCGAAAACTCCGCCATCTTCATGCGTTACCCGCGCATCCTCGCTGACGGCGAGGCCGTCGGCCTCATCTGCGACACGCTGCGCTCCGCGTCGATGAACTACGACGATCCGCACCAGGTCGAGGAGGTGCTCGAGAAACGCATGGAGGCCAATCTCCACCACGCGCTCCATTCGAGCCATGCCCTTCAGACCATGGCCGACGGCCTGCCCGCACTCGGCATCGTCGCCGCCGTCCTAGGGGTGATCAAGACGATGGCGTCCATCGATCAGCCGCCGGAAATCCTGGGTAAACTGATCGGCGGCGCGCTGGTGGGAACGTTCCTCGGCGTCTTTCTTGCCTACGGCATCGTCGGACCCTTCGCAGCAAGGGTGAAAATGGTGACCGAGGAAGATTCCCACTTTCACCAGCTCATCCGTGAAGTGCTTGTCGCCAATCTTCACAACCACGCCGCCAACATCTGCATCGAGGTCGGCCGTCAGAACACGCCGGGCCATATTCGCCCGAGTTTCAACGAGCTTGAAGAGGCGTTGAAACAGGCCAAGACCAAGGAGGCTGCATGATCGCACGCCTCACCATCGTTGCCGCGTTCATCGCGGGAAGCGCGGCAGCGGAGCCGGTGCGTGTCCTGTCCGGGGAACATGCGGATTTCACGCGCATCGTCCTCATCTTCGATGCCCCGACCAGTTGGAGCGTCTCCGAGACCGAGACGGGGTATGACGTCCGGTTCGACCGCGACGATTTCGCCCTCGATCTGGGCAGGGTTTTCGACCGTATTCCACGGGACCGCATCACCGGCGTCAGCCAGGAGGGCGCCGCGCTCGCCATCGATACCGGGCCCGAATGTCCGTGTAGCCTGACCGTGTTCGAGGCTGGTGGAAACGCCGTCGCCATCGATGTGAAGGATGCGCCGGACGATAGCGAAGATGCCGCCCCGGCGCTGCCCACGACGTTCCCCGCATCCGTTGGTGGCGCAGCGGTGGAGGAGAGCGATCCCGCTCCGGTCCTGCCGGCAGCCAAGGATCTTTCGGATGCCGCCGAGAATGCGGACCTTCTGACGATGGAGGCCGATCTTCTGGAGCAGATCGGGCGGGCTGCAAGCTCAGGCTTCGTCAAGGTCGCCACACCATTGCCCGATCCCGAGCCCCGGCCGGACCCGGGCGTCGGCGAGGTTCCGGCACCGGTGGAGTCGGAGGTCGCCGGACGCTCCCGCCAGGTCTCCAGCCCCACCCGTGACAAGACCTGCCCCGACATTGCGTTCCTCGATGTCGTATCCGACGATGACGGCGATCCGCTTCTGGCTGTTGCCCAGGCCAGGGGGGATCTCATTGATGGCCGCGGTGATCTGGACCGGACGGCCGCTCTCGCGCTGGCGGAGGCCTATCTCAACATCGGCTTCGGCGCCGAAGCGGATCAGGCGCTCGACATCGCGGAACGCCCGCAATCGGACGTCCGCCGGGCAGTGGCACGGATCGTCGATGGGCGCCTCGACGAAACGCTCGCCTTTGTCGATAGCCATGATTGCGGCGGCATGACGACGCTTCTGGCCGTCGTTGCGGACACCGCGTCGCAGCTTCTGACGCAGGACATCGCGGACATCGAAGCGGCCTTCGCCTCCCTCACCGCGCCACTTCAGCGAAATTTCGGGCCGCGCCTCGCTGCGCATCTGGAAGACACCGGGCACCCCGAGGCGGCGCGCCGCCTTCGCCTCAAATCCCGCCTGCGCTTCGATGAGGGCCTGGTCGCGCCGATTGGCCTCGTGGAGCCAGATGCGGGCGCGGAAACCACTCGGAGCCTCCGCGACATTGTCAGGGAGGGTGGGCCGGATGCGCCAGAAGCCCTGCTCGGCATCCTGGAGCGCGTCCTCGAGGATAGTGGCATTCCGGCCCAGGAGGACCTCGCTCTGTCCGAGACGTTCATCAAGGAGCGGCACGAGGAAGACGTGACGCCGGATCTGCTCGCGGCCCTTGCGTTGGCGCGCGCGCGGGGTGGCGAGGCCTCTCGCGCCATCGCGGCCCTTGCCGATCTGTCCGCAACATCGCCTGAGGCTGAAGTCGACGATCTTGTGGAAAAGGTCGCCGGGGCCATCGCCCAGTTGCCCTCCGACGGACTGTTCCTGTCCGGGATCTACGAAATGAAGCTCGCAGGCTACCTGCCGGACCTCGCGGAGGGACCCGCCATCGCCATTGCCGAACGCACCCTGACGCTTGGGCTGCCCGCCCTCGCAAAGAACGCAATGACGGGCCTCCGAGGGGTGAACTCGCCCGAAATCAATGCACTGCGCGCGCGCGTCGCCGACGATCGGGGTGATCGTCGGCTGGCAGAGGCCTTGTCCTCCGGCGAGGTCGAGCAACCGGTGGCTGAAGAGACGCCGGATCCGCCGCTCGTTCCGCCCCGTCCGGAGTCGGTCTCCCTGGAAAGCAGCAACGCCGCCCTGGAGGCAGGACGTTCGACGCGGAGCCGGATCGAGGCTCTGCTCAGCGGGGAGGGGGCAGATGACTAGGTCGCTTTTCATCGCCCTGCTGATCGTCGTCGCGACGAGCACCTTCGCGGTCGCTTCCCACGATCCATGCAGGCAGGCCGCCCGGGACGCGGCCGATCGGACAGGAGTACCCTTCGATATCCTGCTGGCCGTCGCGACCGTCGAATCGGGACGAACGGCGAACGGGAGGAGTTCCCCCTGGCCGTGGACGCTGAACATCGAGGGCACCGGCCATTACCTGCCGAGCCGTGCCGCCGCCGAAGCGGCCTTCGCCACCGCCCTCGCCTCCGGTCGCACCAGCACGGATGCCGGCTGCTTTCAGGTGAATTACCGTTGGCACGGCAGCGCCTTCGATCGACCGGCCGACATGCTGGATCCGCAGGCGAACGCGCTCTACGCCGCGCGTTTCCTGGAAGATCTGCACGGCGAATTCGGTGACTGGGAGGCGGCCATCGGAGCCTACCATTCCCGCGATCCGGTCAGATCCACCCGCTATCTCGCCAAGATCCGCGACGCGCGATCGCGCGCGACACCGGGTGATCCGCCGGCGCCGGCCCCGGCGCGCCAGATTGCTCGCGCGAGCAGCTATCCACTCCTCGTCGCGGATGGCGGCAAGCGCTCTGCCGGGTCGCTGTTTTCCACGGCGGGGCGCGCGCGGCCACTCTTCGGGGCCCTGAGGTAAGAGGTCAGACGTGAAAGTGTTCAAGCCGACGATCCTGCTTGCCCTCGCCTTGATGGGCGTCATCGTCATGATGATCCTGCCGGTCCCGGCAATCGTCCTCGATATCGGACTGGCCGCGTCCTTCGGGCTTGCGATCCTGATCTTCACGCTGACGCTCTTCATCGAGCGTCCCCTCGATTTCTCCAGCTTCCCGACGATCCTGCTCGCGTCGCTGATGCTGCGCCTGTCGCTCAACGTGTCGTCGACGAAGCTCATCATCGGCCAGGGACACACGGGAACGGCAGCCGCGGGCGGCGTGATCCAAGGCTTTGCCGACTTCGTCATGGGCGGCTCCCTCCTTCTGGGTCTCGTCACGTTCGGCGTGCTGATGATCGTCAACTTCATCGTCATCACGAAGGGTGCGGCCCGCATGGCGGAGGTCGGCGCGCGCTTTGCGCTCGATGCCATGCCGGGCAAGCAGCTCGCCATCGACAGCGACATGTCGGCCGGCGCCATTGGTCATGAAGAGGCGAAGAGTCGACGCGAGACCGAACAGCAGGAAACGACCTTTTTCGGTTCGCTCGACGGCGCATCCAAGTTCGTGAAGGGCGATGCCGTGGCGGGCCTTCTGATCACCGGGCTCAATCTTGTCGTAGGCCTGATGATGGGCGTCCTCGTCCATGGCATGCCGGCCGGCCTTGCCTTCGAGACCTATGCGATCCTGACGGTCGGCGACGGCCTCGTGACCCAGATCCCCGCTGTCATCATCTCCATCGCGGCGGCGCTCCTGCTCGCAAAGGGTGGCGCGCGCGGCGCAATGGACATGGCCGTGTTCGGCCAGCTCGGTCGCCACCCGACAGCCCTTATCGCGGTCGCGATCCTGATGGGGCTCCTGGGGCTCGTGCCCGGTCTGCCATTCCTTCCCTTCGTTGCCGGCGCGGCGATCCTCGGGATCGCGGGATACCGGGCGATGAAGAGCGAGAAGCTGCGCGAAGCCGAAGAAGCCCGATCGATGGAAGCCCCGGCAGACATCCGCGAACCCTCCATCGGGGACATGCTCGATCTCGACGATATCCACGTCGAATTCGCATCGGACCTCGTCGACATGGTGCTGGATCCCGCAACGGGCCTCGATGCGCGGATCTCGAACATGCGCAGCCATGTCGCCTCCAACTTCGGGCTCCTGCTCCCCGAAATACGGTTGACGGACAATACGGCGCTCCCGTCCGGCACGTACAACGTGCGTATCCATGGGGTCATCCAGGCGACGGATACGCTGCGTCCGAGCCACCTTCTCGCGCTGGTCGGCGATGCGGTCGGCTTGCTGCCTCCGGGGGAGGACGTGTCCGAGCCGGTCTACGGCGCGCCCGCCCGCTGGATCGGCGATCAGGACCAGGAGGAGGCTGCGTTCGCCGGCGTGACGATCGTGACGCCTGCCGAAGTGCTCGCCACGCATCTCCTCGAGGTGGTGAAGCAGAATTTCCCGCGCCTGATGACCCTGAAGGCTCTGCGTCGCACCCTGTCCGAGCTGACCAACCTGTCGGACCCGGCGCGCTCGGAAGCAAACCGCAAACTCATCGATGAACTCGTCCCGGACAAGGTCCCGGTCGATCTGCTTCTGGCGGTCCTGCGGCTCTTGCTGGAAGAGCGGGTCTCTATACGCAACCTTCCGATGATCCTCGAGGCCATCGCCGAGGCGCGCACCGTTGCCGGGACGCCGGAAGCGGTCTGCGAGCATGTTCGTCAGCGCCTCGGGTTTCAGCTCGTGGCCGCGCTTCGGCGGCCGGACGGCACCGTGCCGCTCCTGCAGCTTGCGCCGGAATGGGAAGACCGCTTCCGCGCCTGCCAGGTGAATGCCCGGCAGGGAACGCATGAGATCGCGCTGCCGCCGGACGAGTTCGACAGGCTCTCGACGAGCCTTGCCGAGCGCCTCGCGCAGGCCGCGAGGGACGGGATCAACGCCGGTATCGTTGCGCCGCTGCAAAGACGACGTTTCATCACGTCCGTCCTCGCCGCGCGTGGGCTGACGGCACCGGTCCTGTCCTACGAGGAAGTGGGAATGGACGCGCGTCCGTCGATGATCGGGCAGATCCCGGCGTGACCGCCCTGGCGGAGATAGTACCAGGGGTGCAGCCCTACCTCGCCGTGGCCATCGCCGTCTTTCTCAGGGTCGGAGCGGCCCTTGCGGTCCTGCCCGCCTTCGGGGAGCGCAGCGTGCCGCAACGCATCCGCCTCGTCGCGGCGATTGCATTCACGGTGATCGTCCTTCCGGCGGCCGCGCCCCATTTTCCGGAGGAGCCGCTCGGCGGCCGCGCTTATCTCACCGAGCCGCTGACCGGCCTTGCGTTCGGAATCATGATTCGACTGACCGTGCATGCCCTGCAGATCGCCGGCACGGTCGCGGCCCAATCGACGTCCCTGTCGCAGATGTTCGGGAATGCCGGCACCGATCCGATGCCCGCCATAGGTCACGTTCTCGTCGTTGGAGGTCTCGCTCTCGCGGTGATGGCGGATCTCCACGTGCGTGCCGCTCAAGCCATGATACTGACATACGACATCGTACCGCCCGGTCGGCTCATTCCGTCGGGAGATCTTGCCGAGCTGGGAATCGCGAGGATCGGTGAGGCGTTCGCGCTCGGCTTGGCGCTCGCCGCGCCCTTCATGATCGCCGCGTTTCTCTACAATCTCGCGCTGGGCGTCATCAACCGCGCTATGCCGCAACTGATGGTCACCTTCATCGGTGCTCCCGCGATTACGGCCGCGGGTCTCATCCTCCTCGCGCTGGCAGCACCTCTCATGCTGCAGGTCTGGCTCGGGGCACTCGAGTCCGCCCTCGAGCAGCCGTTCGGGATGCCGCGATGAGCGACAAGGATGGAGCGGAAAAGAGTTTCCAGCCAACGCAGAAGAAGCTCGACGATGCGCGACGAAAAGGGGAAATCCCGGCTTCGGCCGATCTCAACACGGCGATGGCCTACGGGGGACTGCTGATCGGAGCGGCGATGTTTGGCGGGGCGGCATTCGCCTCGATCGGTGCCATCGGAGCCGGCTTCATCGGCGCGGCGGATCGCTGGGCGCCCCTTTTCCTCGACGGCCGCGGCACGGCGGCCATGGGTGGCACGTTGGGCGCATCGGCGCTCGCCATCGCGCCCATCTTCGCGCTCCCCGCCGGCGCCGTGGCCGTCTTCCTGCTCGCTCGGCGAGGTGTCGTCTTCGCGCCGGAAAAGCTGCAGCCCAAGCTGTCGCGCATTTCGCCGCCTTCTACGATGAAGCAGAAGTTCGGCCCGTCCGGACTCTTCGAATTCGCCAAGAGCCTCGTGAAGCTGATCGTCGTGAGTGCGATCCTCGCCTCGTTTCTTTCTTTGCGAAGCGAGGAGATCATCGGCAGCGCCGCCCTCCCGGCGAAGGGCGCGATCGCCCTGCTTCTTCGGACCGGTCTCGAGTTCCTGGCGGTGATCGCCGCGCTGCAACTTGTGATCGGCGGCATCGATTTCGCGTGGCAGCTCTTCGATCACAGGCGCAAGAACATGATGTCGCTGGAAGATATCAAGGACGAGACGAAGGAGAGCGATGGCGATCCGCACTTGAAACAGGAGCGCCGTCAGCGGGCTCAGGCGATCGCTTCGAACCGCATGATGGCGGACGTGCCCGATTCATCCGTCGTCGTCGTGAACCCCACGCATTACGCGGTCGCGCTGAAATGGGATCGCTCGCAGCCCGGCGCACCGGTTTGCGTGGCAAAGGGCGTCGATGAGATCGCGGCGCAGATCCGGCGAACGGCGAGCGAAGCAGGGGTGCCGATCCACGGCGATCCGCCGACCGCGCGAGCTCTCCACGCAACGGTCGAGATCGGCGCCGAGATTCCCGCCGACCTCTACGAACCGGTCGCTGCCGCGATCCGGTTTGCCGAGCGGGTGCGCGAGAAGGCGCGCGGGCTGTGACCGGGAAACGCCGCGTCGCGGACGATCCACGTTTGCCGCGCCTGCTCGATGCGGCAGAGGCGGCGTGGCGGGGACGGCAGAGAAAGCTTGCCCGAGCGATGG
The DNA here is from genome assembly GCF_031846565.1 of Tropicimonas omnivorans. NCBI lineage: Bacteria > Pseudomonadati > Pseudomonadota > Alphaproteobacteria > Rhodobacterales > Roseobacteraceae > Tropicimonas > Tropicimonas omnivorans. The sequence continues at coordinate 656,729 of NZ_JAVRHL010000001.1, forward strand.
CGGCGGAACGGGAGGCGGCGGAGGCGGTCGCGGACCTGGATGCGCGGAAGGCGGAATGCCTTGCCATGATGTCCGGGGCAGGCTCCGCGTCCCCCGCCCAGTTCATGGCGGCATGCCGTTGGATGCAGTGGGCGGAGGCGGAGCGTGGGGAGCGTAACGCGGTCCTGGCCCGCGCGCGGGCGGCAGCGATGGCCGAGCGGGACGCGGCACGTCCGGTCTTCGGCCGCGTCGCGGTGCTGTCGAAACTGAGCGGCAAGAAGCCCGGCGGTTAAGCCACCGAGCTCCACGTCCGGGCGGAGCTTTCAGGAATCCTGCCGCGCGATATCCGTGATCAGAACGTCCACCACCTTCGGCCCGACGACGCCATGGGAAACGCTGAGCAGATCGCGCCTCAGCCCGTTCATGACCGCGGCGTCGGTGAATGTCCCGCTGAAGCCCCCGGCATTGGCATGGTCGAAGAGCACGCGCAGAAAGCCGTCCCGCAGTTTCGGCTCGCGCGCATAGACCTCCTCCTGAAGTGCCGGCTCGGTCTCCAGGCTGATCGACATCACGATCATCGAGATGACTCGCTCGCGGGACATGACCGGAACGATGAACTGATTGTTGAACTTGACGAACTCGGTGTCGTTCGACGGTTGCGGGATCGGGGCCGCGGCGGGGCTGGCGTCCCCGTCGAGCGGAGCGCAGGTCTCCGCCAGGTCCTCCCCCTCGCCGTCGGGCTTCAGCGCAAGTCCCGCCGCGATACCGCCACCGCCGCCTGCGAGCGCTAGGATGAGGGGAAGGAGAAGTTTCTTCACGGGTCTGGCTCCGTCAGAAAGGCAGGATGATATCGGCGATTTGCTGACCGATCCGCGGCTGCTGCACGTCGGTAATCTGTCCGCGGCCGCCGTAGGAAATGCGTGCTGACGCGATCTTGTCGTAGGTGATCTCGTTCTGCCGGGAGATATCCTCGGGCCGGACATAGCCGGACACGATCAGTTCGCGGATCTCGAAGTTGACCCGCACCTCCTGGCTTCCTTGGACGCGAAGAGCGCCGTTCGGCAGAACCTCCGTCACGGTCGCGGCGACGCGGAGGGTCAGCTTTTCGTTCCGGCGGACCGATCCGTCCCCGGCGGAAGAGCTGGAACTCGACGCATCGACCGCGTCCGCGAGGCTGGCGCCAAGAGGAAGACGCGGATCAACCCGCTGGGGGATGCCGACGAGCGATGGAATCGCCAGATCCTCACGGCCACTGCGGCTGCGCTCGGTCGAGTTCGAGATCTCGGCTTTCTCGTCGATCTCCACCACGACGGTCAGGATGTCCCCCTGGGCGCCTGCGCGCCGATCCCCCAGGAGCGATTGGCGATCCCGGCTCCATAGCGATGCCCGGTCCACCGGGCCCTCCGGCTCGAGCGGTGTGGCGAGGGGCGCGGCAACCATGGCGTGGTGCTCGTAATTCCCTGAGTTCGATGTGAAATCCGGGGCGCGGCCGATATGGCCCACACGGTTGCAGCCTGCTGCGGCCAGGCAGAGAAGAATGACGGCGAATGCGCGCATCAAGGGGACTCCAGTGCAAGTTCGAGGTCCGAGTTCGGGCTCAGTACGACGCGCCCCGATCCATCTACGCGGCCGGTGACCGTGGTTCGGGAGCTGAGATTCATGGCGCGAATGCGGTCACCTTCGGCGCCCCGGTCGAGCGCGCGCCCTTCGGTGGCAATCGCGACACCGCCGGCACGATAGATAAGCGTAATTAGGGCGTTGCGCTCAACGAGGGCAGGGGGCGCGAGGTCCCCGGGGCGAATCGCGCGATCCGGATAGAGCGTGACCACAGCTTCGAGGCCGATCGCTTCTGCCGGGTGTTCCAGTGCGCCCGTGGTCTCGCCGGGGAGGATCTCGACATCCCCCGGGGCGATGATCGTCTTGGCTCGGATGACACGTGTCGCAACGAGTGTCTCGGCCGATGCCGGCAGGCAGACCAGAAGAGCCGCAAGCGGCGCGAGATATGTCGCGAGGGCCTTCATCGGATTTGCGTTGTCGCGCCGAGCATCTGGTCGGCGGCGGAGATGACCTTGGCGTTCAGCTCGTATCCGCGCTGGGCCTGGATCAGTTCCGTGATCTCGCGAACCGCATCGACGGTGCTGTCCTCGAGGTAGCCCTGGCGCAGGGTGCCCAGGCCATCGACACCGGGGGTGGACACCAATGCGGGGCCGGATGCTTCCGTTTCGAGAAACAGGTTCGAGCCCATCGCCTCGAGGCCCTTGTCGTTGGAGAAGTTGGCGAGCGTGATCTGGCCCAGGAGCTCCGGCTCGACGCGATCCGCGAAGTAGGCGTAGATCTCGCCTTCGCCGTTAATGGACAGGCTCCGCGCATCGTCGGGAATGGTCAGACCGGGAATGATGGGATAGCCGTCCGCCGTCACGATGAGCCCGTCCGGCGATCGTTTCAATGCGCCGTCTCGGGTGTATCCGGACGCTCCGCTCGGCAGTTCAACTTCGAGATATCCACGCCCCTCGATGGCGATGTCGAGATCGCCGCCGGTCGCGCTGAGCGCCCCTTGGGCCACGTTGACCGTCACCGCCGAGGGGCGGACGCCGAGCCCGATCTGGACGCCTGCTGGCAGCACTGTCCCGTCCGATGAATTGATCGTGCCGGGGCGGGTCAGCTGACGGTAGTGCAGGTCCGCGAATTCGGCGCGACGGGCGTTGTAGCCCGTGGTGCTCATGTTCGCGAGGTTGTTCGAGATGACGTCGACCCGCATTTGCTGGGCCGTCATGCCCGTCGCAGCAATCTTGAGTGATTCCATGGAGATATATCCTCTCAGCCGAGCGTTTCGATGACGCTGGAAACGCGCTTGCTCTCACGGTCGAGGAAGCCCTGACCGAGCTCGTAGGCCCGCTGCACCTCGATCATCCGCGCCAGTTCCAGCACCTGATTGACATTGGCCCCCTCGACGAAGCCCTGCAGGATCGTGGCGCTCTCGGCGGGGTCGGTTCCGCCCTCGGCGCGGAAGAGCGTATCGCCCGTGCGCTCGAGCTCGGTGGGGTCGCGTGGCACAACGAGACCGATCTGCGAGATGGGTCGGCCGTCCGCGCTTACCGTGCCGTCCGCCGCGACTGCGACTCCCCGAGCGTCGGGCGGGACGAAGATCGGGGCGCCCCCCGCGTCGAGCACGAGATGACCGTCGGGAGTGACGAGGTCTCCGTTGCCGCTGGGCTGAAAGGCTCCGGCCCGCGTGAGGCGGGGGCCGTCCGGAGTTTCGACGGTGAAGAAGCCCTCCCCCTCGATCGCCAGGTCGAGCGTTCCGCCCGTGCGGTTGAGCGGCCCTTGCGACAGATCCACGTTCCGCCCCCGCGCCGCGCCCATGCTTGTCGACGGCCCCTCGCCGGCGGAGGACACCCATTCTGAGAAGATGACCCCCTCGCGGCGGAAGCCGGTCGTCGAGAGGTTCGCCATGTTGTTGGCGATGGTTCGCATCTCGGCCATGAGACCACTCTGCCGGGTCAGGGAAATATAGGACGACATGTCAGATCCCCGCGATCAGCGGCACGAGCCGCGCGGTGAAGAAGTTTGTCAGCGCACCGGTCATGAACCCCATCGAGATCCAGAAGGTGCAGACGATGGCGAGGAGCTTCGGTACGAAGGTAAGCGTCATTTCCTGCACCGAGGTCAGGGCCTGAAACAGGCCGACGAGGAGGCCCGCCGCCAACGCAACCGCGAGGATCGGCATGGAAGTCACGACCGCCAGTCGCAGACCCTCGCGCAGTACGTCGAAGAAAACGGCCTCGCTCATGGGGTCAGACCGGCATCCGCAGGATTTCCTGATAGGCCTCGACGACCTTGTCGCGGATGGTTGCCGCGGTTTCGACGGCCAGCTCGGTCTGCGCCAAGGCGGAGACGAGGGAGTGGGGGTCGGCTTCGCCGAGCATCGCCGCCTTCGCCGTCGCCTCGCCCTTCGCGACCGTGGCGGTCATGTTCCGCATTGCATCACCGAAAACCGCGCCGGGGCCGCTATCGGGGTCGGGTGCGGTGACGGGGCGTGCATCTGCATAGCCCCTGAGGGCGCCGAGAGCTGCGATCTCCATTCTGGATCTCCTTTAGCGTTTGATCAGATCGAGCAGGCCGGCCATCATCTGCCGGGCTTGATCGAATGCCTTGAGGTTGGCCTCGTAGCTGCGTTGGGCTTGACGGGCGTCCGCGATCTCGATCATCAGATCGACGTTCGATCCCTCGTAGGTCCCGCTGGCATCGGCGAGGGGGTGGGAGGGATCGTGAATTCGCTCGCGATCCGCCTGGCTCAGCCGAACGGGGCCCGTCCGGACGGCGCGCGTCTCGGTGCCGGTTTCCTCCAGGGTGAACGCGACGGTCTTTCGCCGGTAACCGGGCGTGTCCACGTTGGAGATGTTCTCCGAGACATGCTTGATCCGGGCGGCCTGAGCTTTGAGGCCGCTCGCCGAGAGCGACATGGTGCGTGCAAGATCGTTCATCCCTTACCGCCCCAGGCCGTGCCGGATGACGTTGAGCGCGTTGCGGTAGATCGCGAGCGCCATTTCGTGCTGTTGCCGGGTCTCCGACGACTTCACCATCTCGGTCTCGACGGAAATGGTGTTGCCGTTCGGGTCCGCGCCTGACTTCTGGGCGATGACGTCCGGGGAGCGGCTCCAGCCGGTCACCAGATGCCCGGCCCGCGTTCTTGACGGGCCTGACCGGGACGTCGCGTCCCAGACTTCGCTGAAGGGCGCGATATCGCGGGCGACCTCGCCGGGCATATCCACGCGCGCAATGTTGCCGGCGATAAGCGCCTGGCGACGCCCGGCATGGGCCGCCATGCCATGGGCCATTTTGAAGACGTTCAAGGTGTCGAACATCGGGGTTCTCCCGTTTGCTTCAACACTCTTTTAAGCCTGATTCCTTTAAAAACCGTTTGCAACAAAACGGGGAGGCTCAGAATGGCCGAAACTTCCATAGAAAACCTGTTCGACGCGGAATTCCGGGACCGGAGCGCGTTTCGGCCGGCGGGAAGAATTCTGTCGGCGGGACGGGGTCTGTTCGAGGTCGGAGGTCTCGCAAGAGATGCGGCGCTCGGCGATCACGTTCGGTTCGAAGGAGTGGCTGGGCGGATACGGGGGGAGATCGTCGGCCTGTGCGATAGTGCGGTCAGTGTCTTCCCCGACGGAGATGGCGCGGGACTGAGGGTCGGAGATCCCGCGGTTCTCATGGGCCCTCCCACGCTCGCGCCGGATCAGGGATGGCTTGGCCGGATCGTCGATCCTCACGGCAAGCCGCTTGACGGGCGCCCGCTCGGCCGGTCCTCAAATCCGCGCGCGCTTTTTTCAGCGCCGCCGCCGGCCTCCGCCCGCAAACCGTTCGGGCCACGGCTCGATACGGGTCTTGCGGTGTTCGACACGCTCCTGCCGGTTGTTCGAGGGCAAAGGATCGGGCTTTTCGCGGGGTCGGGCGTCGGGAAATCGTCCCTTCTCGGAATGCTTGCCCGGGGACTCGAAGCCGATGTCGTGGTGATCGCGCTCGTCGGGGAGCGGGGGCGGGAGCTCGGCTCCTTCGTTCGCGACGTCCTCGGACCCGAGGGCCTTGCTCGGTCCGTTGTCGTGGTGTCGACGTCGGATCAGCCTCCGTTGTCCCGGCGGCTGGCCTTGCCGGCGGCTTTGACGGTGGCCGAACATTTCCGCGATGAGGGGCAGCATGTTCTTCTCCTGGCGGATTCGATCACCCGGTTTGCCGAAGCGCATCGAGAGGTTGCACTGGCGTCGGGCGAACCGGCGTCGATGCGGGGCTTCCCGCCGTCCATGTCACATGCGGCGATGTCCCTAGCCGAGCGGACGGGGCCGGGTGCGTTTGGATGCGACGGAGACATCACGGCCGTGTTCTCCACGCTGGTCGCCGGCTCGGACATGGATGAGCCAGTGGCAGATACGATACGGGGCGTACTCGACGGGCACGTGGTTCTCGATCGCGAGATTGCCGAGCGCGGCCGCTATCCGGCAATCGACGTCTTGCGGTCGGTCTCCCGGAGCTTGCCTACGGCAGCGACGCCGCGGGAAAACGCGATTATTGCGACCGCCCGACAAAGGCTGGGCGCCTATGCGCGCGCAGAGCTCATGATCCAATCCGGCCTCTACGAGCCGGGCTCGGATGCAGCCACGGATGCTGCGATCAAGGTATGGGCGTCGCTCGATCAATTCGTGTCCGAACCCTCGGACTGCGTCGCATCCTCTTTCTTGAAGTTGTCCGCCGCGCTTGCGCCGGGAGGGCTAATGTAATGTCGGTCCGAAGGGATTCCGCTCTCGCAACGGGGCGGATGCCGGGCAGAACAGGCAGGAGGCGGCCTCGTTTTTCTATCTCTGCCTGAAACTTGCCTGAAGGGTGGCGGCCTGACTGACGAGGGTCAGGGCCGCAGATCCCGTCGTAGCGCCGAATGCCTCGGCGTCCGAGCGAACGAGGAATATGCGGATCAGCTTTTCCATGCGTTCCGGCTCAGCGAAATCGGCCGCGCTGCTCGCGCCGAAACGTCGTTCAGCGATATCCTTGAACGTGTCGAGCTGTGCGTCGATGTCGAGAGCGCCGAACGAGGACGGGAGACCGAACGCCTTTTCGAAGACGGCCCTCAGAGGCTTGTTGCCCATGATCGTGTACCATCCGGTGTTGGCTGATCCACCGGCGTTTGAAAGCTCGCTCAATTCCCGCCGCGCGCCGAGTGCAAGGCGGAGGTTCGCGTCCTGCTCGCCCACGTCCTTCTCGAAACTTCGAACCGCGAACTCCTTCAGGATCGAATTCGCAAAGTCCGGGCGAATGGTCTTTGGCGGCAGACCACTGCCGAAGCCGAACGCGGCGGAGAATTTCCTGTAACGTTTATCGGCAAGACGGTTGGAGAGTGCGTCCGGCTCGATCGTGCCATCCGACAGGATACGTTCGACGAAGGCACGGTTATTGATATCGTCCTCGAGGCCGAAGGCACCAAGCGCGACGCCGAGCAATCGCCGGTCCGCGACGAGGTCGGCCGCAGAGGTGATCGATCCGATTTTCTCTGCGAAGTACGCCTTGTCCCGCGACGAACTCGAATGCTCGGCATGTGTCTGCTGCTGACTTTCGAGCGTTCTCGTCAGAAAACGCCAGCCGCCATACCCGCCACCCACGACAATCGGCTGAAAGCTCATGCCAGACCGCTCGACATCAGGCGATCTTCCTCCGGGATCAAGCGACGCAGAATCTTGAGGGCTTGGTAAAAATTCTTCTCGTGGACGAGATCTCCTGCGATCGAGAGCACCTGCAGCCATTCGCGTGCAACGAAGACTTGGGATAGCTGATCGATTCCACGCAGGATCTGATGCTGGGCCTCGTCCGGGGCCGCGTCACCGGCGAGGACGAGTTGCGCGATGTAGCAGACCCGGCGCACCGGAGTCGTCGCTTCCTCCGGGTGGATGGCATCTCTAAGCCGCAAGATGTTTGCGTTCTTGCTGACGATGCTCAGGCGGCTGCGGCGTTCGCCGTTCTCGATAACGGCTCCATTGATCAGCACGCGCTCGCCGGGCCCCAGTTTGAGGACGAGCCCGCTCATGCTGCCTTCCCCTGTGGTGCAAGACCGCGCATGACGGATCTGTTGATGTCGACGAGGGGTTCGGCGCCCATTTCGCGGCGCAGGACCTGGCGGCTGTGGTGGTCGACGAACCGGGCGAGGTAGAAGAGGCGAGCACGAAGTTCGCTGGGCAAGCCGTTGTCCGTATCCGCGAGGTCCGCCGCCAGGATGATCCAAAGGCGGCGGTTGGCATGGACGGCGGAGGCCAGGGCCGCGAAGTCGTCGGGGCCTGCAGAACATGCGGATTGCAGGCGTCGGGTGACGTCTGCGAAGACGGCGTATTCGGTGCCGCGCTGTGTTCGGATCGGCGCCGATCCGGATCCGTAGGCCATTCGGGCCATGTCGACTGCGTTCACTGGATTTCCTTCCGGATGTTCGTGTCTCGAACACTAGATCGGGTCGGGGGCGCGATTGACCGCGCCCCCGATTGTGCCTTAGCGGAACAGCGAGAGGATCGACTGCGGCGCCTGGTTGGCGATGGACAGGGACTGGACGCCCAGCTGCTGCTGCACCTGCAGCGCCTGCAGCTTGGCGCTCGTTTCTTCCATGTCCGCATCCACCAGCGTACCGATTCCGGCCGTCAGGGCATCGGACAGCTCGTCGATGAAGTTCGCCTGGGTCTCGATACGGCCCTGGACGGAACCGAATGCTGCCGCGGCGGTCGTTGCGGACTGGATCATGCCCTCGATGTTCCCGAGCGCGGTTTCGGCATCGGTTTCGGTGGCAACGCTCAGGTTCTCGAGTTGAGCCAGGGCGCCCGTGCCACGTTCCTGCGTCAGAGAGATGGCGATGCCCGCCTCGTTCGTCAGGTTCTCGACGTCGAGGGTGCCCGCGCCGAGGGACAGGTCGAACTTCGTATCGTCAAGACCAGCTGCGGCCAGACCGTTCTTGAGCCCCGACAGGACGGCGTTGTTGTCGTCCCCGGCCTGCACCGTATAGCTGCCTTCGGTGTTGCCAACCTTGAGACGGAGGACGTCGCCGGCGACGAGACCCGTGCTGACAGAGGTGTCGACACCGGCTTCGCTCGCCTTCAGTGCTGCAGCGCCCGCCGCGGCACCGGCCGTATCGAGGAAGTTCGTGCCGAGGGCGACCTGTGTCGTGTCGTTCGCGCCCCCATTCTCGGTCAGCGTCGCGACGCTGTTGGTGGCAGCGGTGACGGCAGTGCCGGCGGTCGTCGAGAGGTTCTGGGCATCCACGCCGATGTTGGAGATGGCAACGCCGCCGCTGGCGTTGCGATCAAGCGAGGACAGGATGTCGGAACCGAGATTGCCGTTGGCATTGAAGGCGCTGCTGGAGCCATCGACGAGGTTCAGGCCGTTGAACTGCGCGGCACCGACGACGGACTTGATCTGATCCGTCAGGGCATCGACGTCATCCTGCAGCGTGGCACGGGAGACGTTGTCGGACTGGGCCGCGACAATCTTGCCCTTCATGTCGTTCAGAAGATCGACGACCGTTTCGGACGCCTGGCGGGCAACGGCAACGGTGGATTCGCCGAGGGAAAGGCTCTCGGAGATGCCCTTGAAGCCTTTCACGTCGGATTCCATGACTTTCGAGATGGCCCAGACCGCGGCATTGTCCTTGGCCGAGGCGACGGACTTGCCCGTGGAGATCTCGGACTGGGTCTTGGTCAGGTTCGCATTGATCCCCTTGAGGGTCTGGAGCGCAACCATGGAGCTGGTGTTCGTCAGAATGCTGGACATATGAGTAAGGTCCTTGAATTGGATCGGCGTGTTCCGCCTGTTTGCATCTTCCGCCGGGAGGGGGCGGTGCGTGGTCGGTATTCTGACCGAAGCGGGCCCTTTCGATGCCTGCCCATCCGTGCTGGATGCGAGGCCATGTCTGACGCTGAAACCCTAACGGGTGGCTAAGGTGCACGGGTCAGACACGGAAGAATTGAAGTAAATATCAGCGTCTTCGTTCGAGGCGGCCGCTTGCGGGTGTTCCTTTGGCGGAGCCGGAGGCGTCGTAGGTCCGGAGCGGTGCGCTTGTTTCCGCGATACGTGAGAGCGCAGACTCGATCCCACGGGATGCCGCTTTCAGCAGGCGATGGTTCTCGGCACCGACCCGCCCAAGCGTTTCGGCAAGCGCGGCGGCAGGGCTGATCCCCTTGGCGAGGATCTCTTCCTTCCGCGCGGCGATGTCCTCGAGCCGGGCGAGGTCACCGGACAGGAGGGCCGCGCGTTCAGACTCGAGCACGCGCAGGAGACGCTTGGCGTTGCGTTCACTCATTGCTCCGCCCCGCGATCTGCTGAAAGAGCTGCTCCGCAAGACCGATCCCCCCGGCATTCGCGATATGACGCGCCTGTTCGCGGCGCATCATGTCTGCAAATTGCGCCTCTCCGACGCCGCCGCCGAAACTCTCCCGCGCCTCGCCGAAGCCGGCGTGCTTCAGCATTTCGTCGAGGAATAACCCCTCGAGCTCTGCGGCGACCTTCCGGATCGCCGCGTTTCGGTCCGCCTGGGGCGGGGCGGGCGTGGTCGTTTCGATCAGCATTCTGCCACTCCTTTTCGTCTGTGGCAGCGCTATTACCGTCCCGCCGGTAAAGAAGTGGTAAGGGGCTTGGGCTATCCAGCGGTGGTCGATACCCCGAGAGAGGCCCACAGCCGATGTTTCTCGCGCTGCCCCAGACTGTTCCGTCCGTGGCTCCCGAGCCTTCAAAAACGCCCGCGCTAGGCGCGACCAAGGGCGATTCGGGCGTGTCGTTCCTGTTCCACATGATGCCCGAGGTTGGTGTTCCGGACGGGGAGCAGGGCGCGGGATCGCCTGACGGGGAGACCCTTGGTGCCGGGAACGCCCCGGTGAACGCCCCGGATGCCGATCCGGATGCCCAGGCGGCGAACTCTTCGGAAATCGTGGATGTCGCCGGTGAGACCATCGCTCCGGTGGACGTTCCCTCGCATCGGGGCGAACCCGAAGGTGATGAGGCGGTGGACCCTGCGAATCTCCGGCCGGCGGAGGATCGGACGAGGGACTTGCGCACCGATGCCGCCAGGGCGGAGCTCGCGGCTCCCCCCCGGATCGAGGCGACCGGCGAAACGCCCATAAGAAGAGGGACGAGCGAGGCAGCAGACGTACCTCGGCAGCCCGAGCTCCGACCCGTGACGAGCAACACGCCCGTACCTGGGCAACCGGTCGATATGCGCTCAGTTGATATGCGCGCCGTCGATGTGCGTTCGGTCGATATGCGTGCCGTCGATATGCGTGCGGCAGAGGGGCCGCCTGCCGTCACCGGACGCGTGGCCGGCGGGCAGAACCCGGTCGACGGTCCTGCCGCGACCGAGGAACGACAGGTGCAGGTGCGTGTCCTGGCGGATGGGAAGACTGAAGGGCGGGCTCTGCCGGAACGGGCGCCGCCCGAGGAGGTTGAGGACAAGCCGTTGCCCCGGGCCGCGGCACCCGATCGAGTGACGCCACAGGTCAAGGTCCTGCCGCAGCAGGTCTTCCTCCAGCTGGCCACCGTCGATCCGGTGATCGGGGCCGGACAGGCAGAGACGGTTGTGATGCCTCAAGGGGGCGGGGACGCGGGGACGCTGCAGAGCGCGTCTTCCGCCGGTCCTGCGAGCGCCCCCCAGTCCAGTCCGGCGCAGGCCCAGACCCAGGCCGCGGCAATCACCCAGCAGATCGCCGACGCCGCGCGGCGCCAACCCGATGGGCGCGTGGAGATTCGTCTCGACCCCGAGGAGCTCGGTCGGGTTAGCCTGACCCTCTCCCGAGGCGAGAACGGGATGAGCGTCAGCGTCGTCGCCGACCGGCAGGAAACGCTCGACCTCATTCGGCGCCATTCCGAGCTTCTCGCCCGCGATCTCGCCGGCCTTGGGTATGGCTCTGCGAGCTTCGACTTCTCCGGCGGATCCACCCGGCAGGGCAAGGACGACGATGCGCCGTTCCAGGCCGGAGGAGTTCTGTCGGACGTAGCCGGAGCAGAGCCTGTCGCTTCGATCGCAATGGCGCCGGGCACGGGCCTCGATCTCAGATTATAGGAGACCAAGAATGGATGTTTCGCCAGCACAGCTCACCTCTCAGGGCACTCAGGCAAGCGCGAGCAAGGCGGCAAGCGCTGCCCTGTCGTCCGACTTCGAGACGTTCCTGAAGATGCTGACGACCCAGATGGCCAACCAGGATCCGCTGAACCCGATGGAATCGTCGGATTTCGCGCTTCAGCTCGCGACGTTCTCCGGCGTCGAGCAGCAGGTCCAGACCAATCAGTTGCTCGAGGGACTGGCCCAGTCGATGGGGGCCGGGAACATGGCGCAGCTTGCCGGATGGGTCGGCATGGAGGCGCGGGCGGAGGCGCCGGCCGCGTTCTCCGGGCGGCCGATTACCGTCGTGCCATCCCCTCCGGCCGAGGCCAGCACCGTCGATCTTGTGGTGCGGGACGCCGAAGGCGTGGAGCAGGACCGTGTTCGCATCGGGGCGAGCGGCTCGCCGCTGGACTGGACCGGAGAACTCATGGGGGGCGGGATGGCCGCGCCCGGGACCTACAGCTTCGAGACGGAGGCGCTGGACGAGGCGGGCGAGGTGATCTCGACCGACCCGGCGGAGGTCTACGTTCCGGTCACCGAGGCGCGGAACGCCGGGGGGCAGGTCCGACTGGTGCTCGCCGGCGGCGCGGAGGTCGCCGCCTCCGAGATCGTCTCTGTCAGGGCAGGACAGTAGCGGACCGGCATCAGAGCAGGGTCATGACCCACCCGGCAAGGAGCGCCGAGGCCGCGCCGAACGCGAACCACAGACCGCGTCTCCTCGGCTCCTCCCTCCGCCCCTGCTCCTGTGCCTGATCCCGCCGGTCCTTCTGCGATTCGCGCAGGAGATCCTCGGCGAGATGCGGCAGGCGCGGGCCGAACCGGGACAGGACACGCGCCGTCCGTGCCAGATCGCGTGCGAAGGCCTTGGGGCCGAGATTGTCGCGGATGTAGGTCTCGACCACGGGCTGCGCGGTGTTCCAGATGTTGATGCGTGGATTGAGCGACCGCGACACCCCTTCCACCACGACCATGGTGCGCTGCAGAAGAATGAGCTCCGTCCGCGTCTCCATCCCGAAACGCTCCGTGACCTCGAAGAGATAGGTCAGCAGGCGGCCCATCGAGATGCGGGAGGCGTCCATGCCGAAGATCGGCTCGCCGACGGCGCGCAGGGCCCGGGCGAACTCGTCCACATCGCGGTCGGCCGGGACGTACCCCGCTTCGAAGTGCACTTCTGCAACCCGCCGGTAATCCTTGCGGATGAAGCCGTAGATGATCTCGGCATAGACCCGGCGGGTGTAATCGTCGATCCGCCCCATGATGCCGAAATCGAGGGCGATGATGTCCCCCTCCGGAGAGACCTTCAGGTTCCCCTGATGCATGTCCGCATGGAAGTAGCCGTCCCGGAGCGCATGGTTGAGGAACAGCTCCAGCACCCGATCGCCGAGGGCCGCGCGGTCGTGCTGCATGGCATCGATCGACGGCAGGTCATTCGCGGGAATGCCTTCGGCCCAGTCCAGCGTCATCACCCTGCGGCCGGAGAGGAACCAGTGCACGCCCGGCACCCGGAACCCCTTGTCCGCCTTGGTATTCGCGGCGAATTCTGCGGCTGCGGAGGCTTCCATCCGCAGGTCGAGTTCACCGAGCACGGTGTTCTCGAAATGCTCCACGACCTCGCGCGGCCGCAGGCGGCGGGAGGCGGGGTGAAGCGTCTCGATCACGGACGCGATCAGGTAGAACGCATCGATATCCCGGCGGAAGGCCTGCTCGATGCCCGGCCGCAGCACCTTCACCGCAACCTCCTGTCCCGTCTCGGCGACACGCGCATGGTGAACCTGCGCAATCGAAGCGGCGGCGACGGGCTCCGAGAATTCCGAGAAGAGCGTGTCGGGATCGGCTTCCAGCTCCGCGGAGACGGCGGCGAGCGCCTCGCTGCGCGGGAACGGGGCGAGCTTGTCCTGCAGGACGCGGAGCTGGCGGGCGAGATCGTCGCCCACCACGTCCGGGCGCGTGGAGAGGATCTGGCCGAACTTGATGTAGGCCGGACCGAGCGCGGTCAGGGCGCGCGTTGCGGGTGGCAGCGCAGGATCGCCCTCGTCCCCGAGGAACCGGAACGGCCGCCCCAGGATACGCGCGACGGCGCGCAGGCGCGGCGGCGCATCCATCGCTTCGAGGACGACGCTCATCGCACCCGTCCTCTCGAGCGTCGCGCCGGTGCGGATCAGCCGCCAGATATTGTGGGGCCCGCGCACCTAGATCTTCCACCCCGAATGAAGTGCCGCGATCCCGAGCGAGAGGTTGCGATACGCGACGCGCTCGAAGCCGGCGGTCCGGATCATGGAGGCGAAGGTGTCCTGATCGGGGAACTTGCGGATCGATTCCACGAGGTACTGGTAGCTGTCGCGGTCCCCCGTCACGAGCTTGCCCATGCCGGGAATGACGTTGAACGAGTAGGCGTCGTAGGCGCGGCGCAGCGCATCATTCGGGACGCGGGAAAATTCGAGAACCATCAGTCGCCCGCCGGGCTTCAGGACGCGGAACGCCTCGTTCAGGGCCTCTTGCGGCCGCGTGACGTTGCGGATTCCGAAGGCGATCGTGAAGACGTCGAAGGACGATGCCCGGAACGGCAGCGCCATCGCATCGCCCGCAACCCAATCCAGCCGCTCGGCGAAGTTCTCCGCGTCCGCGCGTCCGCGCCCGGCCTCGAGCATGGAGGCGGTGACGTCGCAGATCGTGGCCGTCGCGCTCGGCGCGCGCTTGAGGAACCGAAACGCGATGTCCCCCGTCCCGCCGGCCACGTCGAGAAGGGTCTGGCCGGGACGCGGTGCCAGCCAGTCCATCATGGCATCCTTCCAGAGCCGGTGAACGCCACCGCTCATCAGGTCGTTCATCAGGTCATAGCGGGACGCGACGGAGGTGAAGACGCCCTGGACGAGCCCCTTCTTCTCGGACTCCGGGACGGTGCGTGCGCCGAAATGCGTTTCGGGGGACGTCGGGTCGCTCTGGGGATGATCGGTCATGGGCCCTTGCCGTGGTGCAGACCGCCCTTTCTTATAGGCCGTCCGGGGCAGGAGACAATGGACGGCCCGAACGACGAAGCGAGGATCGATGCCCGAATTGCCCGAAGTCGAGACCGTCCGTCGGGGCCTTGTCCCGGCCATGGAGGGTCGCCGCATCGTCGCGGCGGACATCCGCCGGCCCGACCTTCGCTGGCCGTTGCCCGAGAAAATGGGGGAACGGCTGACGGGAGCGCGTGTCCTCGCGCTGCGTCGCCGCTCGAAGTACATCCTCGGCGAGCTCGACACCGGGGAGACCCTGCTGATCCATCTTGGGATGTCCGGGCGGATCCTGATCTCCGGCCATGCCGTCGGCGACTTCGTTCATGAAGCGAGCACGCCGCAGAAGCACGACCACGTGATCCTCGACATGGATGGCGGTGCCCGGGTGACGATGAACGACGCGCGGCGCTTCGGAGCGATGGACCTGATCGCGACGAAGGAGCTGGACGCGCATCCCCTCCTCGCCGGGCTGGGTCCGGAGCCCTTCGGCAATGCCTTCTCGGAGCCGTATCTCGTCCGGCGCCTCGCGGGGCGGAAGACGCCGATCAAGGCGGCCCTCCTCGATCAGAAAGTCGTGGCGGGTCTCGGCAATATCTATGTCTGCGAAGCACTTCACCGCGCCCGTATCTCGCCGAAGCGCCTCGCGGGCCGGGTGTCTGCGGAGCGCGTGGGGCGTCTCGTTCCGGTCATCCGCTCCGTGCTCGAAGAGGCGATCGCAGCCGGCGGCTCCTCCCTTCGGGATCATCGCCAAACGGACGGAGAGCTGGGATATTTCCAGCACGCGTTCCGCGTCTACGGCCGGGAGGGACAGCCTTGCGTGACGGACGGATGCCCGGGCGAGGTGCGCCGGATCGTGCAGTCCGGGCGGTCCACCTTCTATTGCCCGGTCTGCCAAAGATAGCTTGAACGCGAGGGCGTGGCTGCTAAGGCTACGTGCTTGTGACACCGTTAAGGGGATCCGCCCAATGGCGTACGAGACGATCGTCGTCGACACGTCGGACCATATCTGTCTGATCAAGCTCGACCGGCCGGAGGCGCTGAACGCGTTGAATGCCCAGCTCCTGCGGGAACTCGGGAAGGCGCTGACGGAGGCCGATGCCAACGAGAAGGTGCGCTGTATCGTCATCACCGGCACCGAGAAGGCGTTCGCCGCCGGTGCGGATATCGCCGAGATGTCCAAGATGAGCTTCGTGGATGCGTTCGGTGGGGACATATTCGGCGCCGAGGCGCAGCCGCTCCAGCGCGTTCGCAAGCCGATCATCGCGGCCGTCTCGGGCTACGCGCTTGGCGCCGGCTGCGAGCTTGCCATGATGTGCGACTTCGTCATTGCCGCCGATACCGCCAAGTTCGGCCAGCCCGAGATCAACCTCGGTGTCATGGCGGGGATGGGAGGCACGCAGCGGCTGACCCGGCTCTGCGGCAAGTCCAAGTCGATGGACATGCACCTGACCGGCCGTTTCATGGATGCGGAGGAAGCCGAGAGGGCGGGGCTCGTCAGTCGCGTGGTTCCGGCCAAGAAGCTGATGGAAGAGGCGATGGCCGCTGCGGCCAAGATCGCTGAGAAGTCCGCCCTGTCCGTCATGGCGGTCAAGGAAGCAGTGAACCGCAGTTACGAGACGCCGCTCGCCGAGGGCATCCTCTTCGAGCGCCGCATGTTCCACGCGCTTTTCGCCACCGAGGACAAGTCCGAGGGCATGTCCGCCTTCCTCGAAAAGCGTGAACCTGCCTTCCGCGACAAATAAGGTGCCCGGCCGGGGTTCCATCGCCGGGCGGATTGCCGTATAGGCCGCCGTCACATGCGCGTGGAGCCCGCTCAGGCTGGAATCGACCGGTTCGGACCGAACCCGGGACTTTTGCGTGCGAAGATTTGCAACTGACCCGATCCGAGGGACCCGAACATGGCCAATACGCCGCAATCCAAGAAACGCGCCCGTCAGGCCGCGCGCCGTCTCACCGTCAACAAGGCCCGCCGCTCGCGCATCCGGACCTTTATCCGGCGCGTCGAGGAGGCCATCGCCACCGGTGACAAGGAGGCCGCCGAGACCGCTCTGCGGACCGCCCAGCCCGAGCTGATGCGAGGCGTCACCAAGGGCGTCATCCACAAGAACACGGCGTCGCGGAAGATGTCCCGCCTGGCGCATCGCGTGAGCAAGGTCGGCGCTGAAGGCTGATAGCCCAGCGTAGCTTCAGCATCCGGATTCGAGAAGGCCCGTCGCACCAGCGGCGGGCCTTTTTCTTGTGCATGTCCGAGTCGGCGCGGGCGTTCGACTGCGGAAATTTCTTTACTGACGCAGCGTCTTATGGCGAATCCGGGCGGCGGGACCCGTGCGTTCTGCGGATGCCGAAATTTGCGGCTCGTGCGCCACATCGCGGGGCAAAAGACGAGGTCTGTCGCCGGCCGGGCGCCTGCCGCAGGGACGCTCTCCAGGCGTCGGAAGCTTGTTTGATTTGCGCCGCAATAGGTTGCCCGGATTCGGGGGCGCCCGGACAGAGTCAAGGTACAGGTTTGCGTTGCCGAGTCCGCAATCCGGACGGTAGTTTGTCCAAGCGATTCACATCGTCCGGGGGGACAGTGATCGAGTCGTTCGCCGGACGTCTTGGGGAAGTCTTGTCCGGCTTGTTGAACGACACGGTCGACCAGCGGAATTGCCGGAGTACCCGGCATCCGAGCGAGCATTCGGCGCGTATTGCCGGATCTCTGGTCATGTCCGGAACATGAGCAACCCGGCCGTTAGCCGGAGACACACGCACCGGCGTAGGGTGCGGTCCGTACTGACCGTTTGTCCTCGGGCAAGCGGGTGGTTGCTCTCGTCCGAATGTCCGGCCCGCTGTGAATTGCCGGAGCCTTGCACCAACGCAGGCTCTGCAAAGAGGCAAGAAATTGACGCAGGAGCGTGTCGGGCATGACGCACGAAGCATGGGGGCAAGTGCAGGAGCAGTTGCGCAGATCGGTGGGCCAGAGCAGCTACAAGAGCTGGATCGAGCCGCTCGAATTCGATCGCGTGAGTGAGGGTGTCGCCCGGTTCAAGGTCCCGACGGGATTCTTCGGCACCTGGGTCTCCCGCCATTACGGCGACCTGATCGTGCGCGGTTTCGCCCAGTCCGGCTCGCCGGTGGACCGTCTCGATTTTGCCCTCGTGGATGCCGCGCCGCCGGCGCCGAAGCCGTCCCCCGCCCGGAGTGACGCCGCCCCGGCCCGCCCCAAGGCGGAGGAGCACGACAACACCAGCGCGCCTCTCGATCCCAGTTGCACCTTTGACGAGTTCGTCGTCGGCAAGTCCAACGCGCTGGCTCATGCCGCCGCGCGCCGCGTCGCCTCCGCCACGGACATCACCTTCAACCCGCTTTTCCTCTATGGCTCGACGGGCCTTGGAAAGACGCACCTGATGCACGCCATCGCCTGGAAGCTCAGGACCGAGCGTCCGGATCTGCGCGTGGTCTACCTGTCGGCCGAGAAATTCATGATGCGCTTCGTCGAGGCGCTGCGGATGAACGGCACGATGAAGTTCAAGGAGCTGTTCCGTTCGGTGGACATCCTGATGGTGGACGATATCCAGTTCATCGCCGGCAAGGACAGCACGCAGGAAGAGTTCTTCCATACCTTCAACGCCCTCGTGGACCAGCGGAAGCAGATCGTCCTCTCCGCGGACCGTGCGCCCGGCGACATCAAGAAGCTCGAGGACCGGATCGCGAGCCGGATGCAATCCGGCCTCGTGGTGGATCTTCTGCCCACCGATTACGAACTGCGCCTCGGCATCCTGCAACAGAAGGCCGAGCTCTATCGTTCGCTGGCGCCGGGGTTCTCGGTTCAGCCGGACGTCCTCGAATTCATGGCTCGCCGCATCTCTGCGGACACGCGGACCCTGGAAGGCGCGCTCAAGAAGCTCATCGCCCATGGCGGGTTCCTCGAGCGGGAGATCACGCTGGAAGTGGCCCAGGATTGCTTGTCGGACACGCTCCGGTCCTCCGAGAAGGCGCTGAGCATCGAGGAGATCCAGCGCGCGGTGAGCGAGCATTTCGCCATCCGCCTGTCGGACATGATCGGGCCGAAGCGCCTGCGTGCGATCGCCCGTCCGCGGCAGGTCGCGATGTATATCTGCAAGGATCTCACCTCCCGCTCCCTGCCCGAGATCGGGCGCCGCTTCGGCGGGCGGGACCACACGACCGTGATCCATGCCGTGAAGCGGATCCAGGAGCTGATGGTCGGGGACCGTCAGCTGGCCGAGGATATCGACATCCTCCGCCGCCGCCTGCAATCCTGACCCAACCTTTTCGCGCGACTGCAACAGGCGTCGCCTCTCGTCCCTTCGGGGACTTGTGCGGCGCCGCGAAGCGGGTAACGTGCGCCTCCCTGCGGTAGATGGAGCGCCTGTCATGAAGATCAGCATCGAGCGCGGCACGCTTCTGAAGGCGGTCAGCCATGCCCAGTCGGTGGTCGAACGCCGCAATACCATTCCGATCCTCGCCAATGTGCTTATCGAGGCGGACGGCGACACGGTCAGTTTCCGCGCCACTGATCTGGATATCGAGGTCGTGGACAAGGTGCCGGGCCAGGTCGAGCGCGCCGGCTCCACGACAGTATCGGCGGTGACGCTCCACGAGATCGTCCGCAAGCTGCCCGACGGAGCGCTGGTGAAACTCGTCGACGACACCGCCTCCCAGCGTCTGTCCGTCGAGGCCGGGCGCTCGCATTTCCACCTCGCCACCCTGCCGCGGGAAGATTTCCCGGTGATGGCAAGCGCCGAATACACCGCGAATTTCGCGGTTCCGGCGCCGGTCCTGCGGCGGCTGTTCGACAAGTCCAAGTTCGCGATCTCCACCGAGGAGACGCGGTACTATCTCAATGGCGTCTACATGCATCTCGCCGATGGCGAGGACGGGCGGGCGCTGCGCTGCGTGGCGACGGACGGGCACCGCCTCGCCCGTATCGACGCGCCGCTGCCCGAGGGTGCCGACGGCATGCCGGGCGTGATCGTGCCCCGCAAGACCGTGGGTGAACTGCGCAAGCTCCTGGACGACGACGAGACGGAGATCGCCGTCTCCGTCAGCGAGACCAAGGTGCGCTTCGCGACGCCCGAGATCACGCTGACGTCCAAGGTCATCGACGGAACGTTCCCGGATTACGCCCGCGTGATCCCGGTCGGGAATCCCAAGCGTCTCGAAGTGGATGCCAGCGAATTCGCCCGCGCGGTGGACCGTGTGGCGACCGTGTCCTCGGAGCGCTCCCGTGCCGTGAAGCTCTCCCTTGACGAGGATCGGCTGGTCCTGTCGGTCAACGCGCCCGACAGCGGCGCGGCGGAGGAGGAGCTGGCCGTCGCGTATGCGGACGAGAAGCTGGAAATCGGCTTCAACGCCAAGTACCTCCTGGAGATCGCGAGCCAGGTGGACCGCGAAAACGCTGTCTTCATGTTCAATTCCTCGGGCGATCCCACCCTGATGCGCGAGGGGTCCGACACCTCCGCCGTCTATGTCGTGATGCCGATGCGGGTCTGAGCCCGCCCGGACGGGGCGGCGTGCGCCGCCGTCCTTCGCCAAGATAAAGGGGCGCCATGCCCGGCCTGGCCGTCACCGAGCTGACCCTGTCGCATTTCCGATCCCACCGCCGGATGAGTCTGGAGGCCGGGGCGCGGCCGGTCGCGATCTTCGGGCCGAACGGGGCGGGGAAGACCAACCTGATCGAGGCTGTCTCCCTGCTGTCGCCGGGCCGCGGGATGCGGCGCGCGGGAGCCGAGGAGATCGCCCGGCGCCCCGAGGCGCTCGGGTGGAAGATCGCGGCAGAGATGGACACCCCCTCCGGCCGGCATTCCGTCGAGACCTGGTCCGAAGGCGGCCCCCGCAGCGTTCAGGTGGACGGCAAGCCAGCGCCGCAGGCCGCGCTCGGGCGGATCGCCCGCGTGGTCTGGCTCGTGCCGAGCATGGACCGCCTCTGGATCGAGGCCTCCGAGGGGCGACGACGGTTTCTCGACCGCATGGTCCTGGCCTTCGATCCAGGCCACGGGGAGGCGTCGCTTGCCTATGAGAAGGCAATGCGCCAGCGGAATCGGCTTCTGAAGGACCAGGTCCGGGACGCGGGCTGGTACGGGGCGCTGGAGGCGCAGATGGCGAGCGCCGGCGCGCGGATCGCTTCGGCGCGGCGCTCGGCCCTGAGCCGGATCGCCGCGGCGCAGGAGGGGGCCGTGACGGCCTTTCCCGCGGCGGATCTCTTCGTCGAGGCGGAGGGGCCCGAGGAGGAGGATGCGCTCGCGGAGGCCTTTGCCCGGGGCCGCCCCTCGGACCTTCACGCCGGCCGCACCCTCGTCGGCCCGCACCGGACGGACCTGGGCGCGATCTACACCGCCAAGGGGGTGCCGGCGGCGCAATGCTCCACCGGGGAGCAGAAGGCGCTCCTCATCAGCCTCGTGCTGGCGCAGGCGCGCGCCGTGGCCGAGGATGCCGGCGCGCCGCCGCTTCTCCTGCTCGACGAGGTCGCCGCACATCTGGACGAGGGGCGCCGCGCCGCGCTCTACGACGAGATCGTTCGCCTCGGCGCGCAGGCCTGGATGACGGGCACGGGACCTGAGCTGTTCGAGCCTCTCGAGGGCCGGGCGCAACGGCTCCACGTGACCGAGGCGGACGGCATATCCCGCGTGGAGGATGTGACGTGAGGATCGCCAAGGTGAGGTATCTGATATGACGCTCGGCCCCGCACAACTCGCGCTCTATGCTGGGGGGCTGCTGGCCCTCTTCCTCACTCCGGGGCCGGTCTGGGTCGCTCTGGCGGCGCGCACGCTCGCGGGCGGGTTCTCCGCGGCATGGCCGCTTGCGATCGGCGTCGCGATCGGGGATCTCCTCTGGCCGGTCCTCGCGATCTTCGGCGTGACCTGGATCCTGTCCGTCTACGGCGGGTTCCTCGAGATCCTTCGCTGGGTTGCGGTGGTGCTCTTCGCCGTCATGGGGGCTCAGCTCATCCGGAAGCCCGCCGTCCTGACCGAGGGCTCGGACAGCCGTCTGACCCGCCCTGGACGCCGCGCCGGGTTCATTGCCGGCGTCGCCGTCATCCTCGCGAACCCGAAGGCGATCCTGTTCTACATGGGGATGCTGCCGGGCTTCTTCGATCTGGATGCGCTGACGGGGCCGGACATCGTCCTCATCGCCTGCATCTCCTTCACCATCCCGCTGTTCGGCAACCTCGTGGTTGCGACGTTCGTGGACCGCGCGCGGCGGCTTTTGTCCTCGCCTGCCGCGGTGCGGCGTACGAACCGCATCGCCGGCGGGATGCTCCTCGCCGTCGCGCTCGCAATCGCGTTCGGGTGACACCAAATATTGTGGGCGCTGCGTGACAATCCCCACTGCTTCGCGATATACGGGCAGGCAGAATAACAAGGATCGTGCAGATGTCCGAACCCGCCCGGCAGCCTGAAGACTACGGCGCCAGTTCGATCAAAGTTCTCAAGGGCCTGGAGGCCGTTCGCAAGCGTCCCGGTATGTATATCGGGGACACGGACGACGGTTCCGGCCTGCACCACATGATCTACGAGGCCGTGGACAACGGCATCGACGAGGCGCTTGCCGGTCATGCGGATGCGGTAACGGTGACGCTTCTTGCCGACAACTCGGTCTCCATCCGCGACAACGGCCGGGGTATTCCGACCGATATCCACGAGGAGGAGGGCGTCTCCGCGGCCGAGGTCATCATGACCCAGCTCCACGCGGGCGGCAAGTTCGACCAGAACAGCTACAAGGTCTCGGGCGGTCTGCACGGCGTCGGCATCTCGGTGGTGAACGCCCTGTCCGACTACCTCGAGCTGCGCATCTGGCGGAACGGCAAGGCCCATTACGCCCGGTTCGAGCGCGGGGATACGGCGGAGCCCCTCCGGGTGACGGGCGAGGCCGAGGGGGAGAAGGGCACCGAAGTGCGCTTTCTCGCCTCGACCGATACGTTCTCCAACCTCGACTACAACTTCGCCACGCTCGAGAAGCGCCTGCGCGAGCTGGCGTTCCTCAATTCCGGCGTCAAGATCGTCCTGCGGGACGAACGTCCGGCCGAGGTCAGGGAAGTGGAGCTCTGCTACGAGGGCGGCGTGCGGGAATTCGTGCGCTACCTCGACCGGTCCAAATCGTCGGTCATGCCGGACCCCATCTTCATGGAAGGGGAGCGGGACGGCATCGGCGTCGAAGTCGCGATGTGGTGGAACGACGGCTACAACGAGATGGTCCTGCCGTTCACCAACAACATCCCGCAGCGCGACGGCGGTACGCACCTCGCCGGCTTCCGCGGCGCCCTGACACGGACGATCAACCTCTATGCGGGCCAGTCCGGCATCGCGAAGAAGGAAAAGATCAACTTCGCCGGGGACGATGCACGCGAAGGCCTGACCTGCGTCCTGTCGGTGAAGGTGCCGGATCCCAAGTTCTCCTCCCAGACCAAGGACAAGCTGGTCTCCTCCGAGGTGCGCCCCGTGGTCGAGAGCCTCGTGAACGAGAAGCTCGCCGAGTGGTTCGAGGAGCACCCCCAGGAAGCGCGCATGATCGTCGGCAAGATCGTCGAGGCGGCCCTGGCGCGCGAGGCGGCCCGCAAGGCGCGGGAGCTGACGCGGCGCAAGACCGCGATGGACGTGGCCTCGCTGCCGGGCAAGCTCGCCGATTGCCAGGAGAAGGACCCGGCGAAGTCGGAACTCTTCCTCGTCGAGGGTGACAGCGCCGGCGGCTCGGCCAAGCAGGGCCGCTCCCGCCAGAACCAGGCCGTGCTGCCGCTCAAGGGCAAGATCCTGAACGTCGAGCGCGCGCGCTTCGACCGGATGCTGTCGAGCCAGGAGATCGGCACGCTGATCACCGCCCTCGGCACAGGCATCGGACGGGACGAGTTCAACATCGGCAAGCTGCGCTACCACAAGGTCGTCATCATGACCGATGCCGACGTGGACGGCGCCCACATCCGGACCCTGCTTCTGACGTTCTTCTTCCGGCAGATGCCGGAGCTGATCGAGGGCGGCTATCTCTATATCGCCCAGCCGCCCCTCTACAAAGTCTCCCGCGGCAAGTCCGAGGTCTATCTCAAGGATCATCCGGCGCTGGAGGATTACCTGATCGACATGGGGGTCGAGGGCGCCATGCTGCGGCTTTCCACGGGGGAGGAGATCACCGGCCATGACCTCGTCCGCGTCGTCACCGAGGCGCGCGAGATCCGCCGGATGCTGCAATCCTTCCCGACGCATTACCAGCACCGGATCCTCGAGCAGGCCGCCATCTCGGGGGCCTTCGTGCCCGGCCGCATCGATCAGGACCAGCAATCCGTGGCCGATGCCGCGGCCTCACGGCTCGACCTCGTGTCGCTGGAATACGAGCGCGGCTGGCAGGGCCGTCCCACGCAGGAAAAGGGCATCCGCCTGTCGCGCATGGTCCGCGGCGTGGAGGAGGCCCGGATCCTCGACGGTCACGTCATGCGCTCCGGCGAGGCGCGCAGGCTCGGCGGTCACACCAAGGCTCTGCAGGACATCTACAGCGGAATCGCCCAGCTCCATCGCAAGGATAAGCACATCCAGATCGAGGGGCCGCTCGGCCTCCTGGACGCGATCCTCGAGGAGGGGCAGCGCGGCCTGTCGCTCCAGCGCTACAAGGGTCTTGGCGAGATGAACCCCGATCAGCTGTGGGAAACCACGCTCGATCCCGAAGCCCGCACCTTCCTGCGCGTGACGGTGGACGACGTCGCCGAAGCCGACGACATCTTCACCAAGCTCATGGGCGACGTGGTCGAGCCCCGCCGCGAGTTCATCCAGTCCAACGCGCTCTCCGTGGAGAACCTCGACGCGTAAGGACTTCTAGGCGGCGTCCGGGAAGGCCGTCGAGGCGGTTAGCCCCCTGTCCCCATCGCCGCGACCTCGGACAGGAGGGCGCGGGCGTCCTCGCCGTTCCAGTCGGCGATGCCGGAGAGCCGGCCGATCTCGCGGCCAGACCCGTCCAGGATGATTGTCAGGGGAAGCTGGCGGACGCCGGCGGTGCGGGACAGGATCCGGTCGGCATCGAGAAGGACGGGCAGATCGCCCGCGCCCGTCTCGGAGAGGAACCGCTCGACGGCCGGCGGGGCATTCCGTCCGCTCGCGACCGTGACCACGGCGACGTTGCCGGCGCTTTCGGGATCGGCGGCGAGGGCGGCGAGGGACGGCATCTCCTCCCGGCAGGGCGCGCACCATGTGGCCCAGAAGTTCAGCAGGACCGGACGGCCGGACCAGTCGGACAGGCGTGCCGTGCCGCCATCGAGGCGCGCGACCTCGGCCTCGGGCGCCAGCGCCTCGGGTGTCCCCTCGGGGCGTTCGATGCCGTCCATGTCCCCGGTCAGGAGCGCGGACACATCTGCCGAGCCCGTGTTTGCCATGACCGCCGCCAGAATGTAGATCGTGGCCGATAGCGCATGCCTCATGCGGTTCCTCGCCTCATTTTTCCAGTTTCGGAGCGCCCATGTCCGGTCCCGACCTCGATCCCGCCAACGGCACCCCGCCCAAGGCCGCCAACCAGATGTGGGGCGGCCGGTTCTCCAGCGGGCCCGACGCCATCATGGAGGCGATCAACGCCTCGATCTCCTATGATCAGAGGCTCGCCGCGCAGGACGTGGAAGGCTCGCGCGCCCATGCCGCGATGCTCGCGAGCCAGGGCATCATCAGCGATAGCGACGCCACCGCGATCCGGGAAGGTCTTCTCACGGTGTTGTCAGAGATCGAGGACGGCAAGCTCGCCTTCTCCGCCGCGCTCGAAGACATCCACATGAACGTCGAGGCGCGCCTGAAGGACCTGATCGGCGAACCGGCCGGCCGGCTCCACACCGCCCGCAGCCGCAACGACCAGGTGGCGACGGATTTCCGCCTCTGGGTCCGGGACCAGTGCGACGCCGCCATCGAGGGGCTGCGCGCCGTCCAGCGCGCGCTCCTGGGGCAGGCGGAGGCCGGGGCGGACTGGGTGATGCCCGGATTTACCCATCTTCAGACCGCGCAGCCGGTCACCTGGGGCCACCACATGCTGGCCTATGTCGAGATGTTGGGCCGCGATGCGGGCCGCTTTGCCGATGCGCGCGCCCGGATGAACGAGTGCCCGCTCGGCGCCGCCGCCCTCGCCGGGACGTCCTTCCCGATCGATCGGCACGCCACGGCCGAGGCCCTCGGTTTCGACCGGCCCTGCGCCAACTCGCTCGACGCCGTGTCCGACCGGGATTTCGCGCTGGAGTTCCTCGGCGCCGCCTCGATTTCGGCGATGCACCTGTCGCGGCTGGCCGAGGAGCTGGTGATCTGGTCCTCCGCGCAGTTCCGGTTCGTGACCATGTCCGATCGCTGGTCCACCGGCTCCTCGATCATGCCGCAGAAGAAGAACCCGGATGCCGCCGAGCTCCTGCGCGCCAAGATCGGCCGCATCGTCGGTGCGAACGTGGCGCTTTTGACGGTGATGAAGGGGCTGCCGCTCGCCTATTCGAAGGACATGCAGGAAGACAAGGAGCAGGTCTTCGATGCCGCGGACAACTACCTGCTGTCGCTCTCGGCCATGTCCGGAATGGTCGCCGACATGACGGCGAACAGGGGGTCTCTCGAAGCCGCGGCCTCGGCCGGCTTCTCCACCGCCACGGACCTCGCCGATTGGCTCGTGCGCGAGGCCGGACTGCCGTTCCGGGATGCGCACCATGTGACCGGCTCCCTCGTCGCCCTCGCGGAGAAGGAGGGCTGCGGTCTGGAAGACCTCTCGCTGGTCGCGATGAAGGAGGTCGACTCGCGGATCGACGAGGGCGTCTTCGGCGTGCTCGGCGTCGCCAGCTCCGTGGCCAGCCGGACGTCCTATGGTGGCACCGCGCCGGACCGGGTGCGGGAGCAGGTTGCGCTCTGGTCGGAGCGGATCGGATGAGGGGCGCCGCGCTGCTTCTCGTGCTGGGGCTGGCCGCCTGCGGCGTCGGTGGTGAGCCGGAGCGGCCGGGCGGCAGCGGGGCCTTCGAGTCCCCGGCGATCCAGAACGGGATCGAGCCAGGCGTGTCCTCTCCCTCCATCACCCGGCCGGACGTGATCGAGGTCGGTGTGGACGAGGCGCCCGCATGAAGATTGCCCGGATGCGCTGCCCTTCCTTGAGCGACGTGGCAGCGCGTCCGGTCGTGCCTCGGAAGGATGCATTATGAGCCGATTTGTCTGCATCGCCCTGATCCTCGCGCTCGCCGGCTGCGGTGGTGCCGGGGCACCCAGAAACGATCCGTTCGGAGCGAAGCGGGATCCCGTCTCCGTTTCCGGGACGGTGAAGGCCGGCTATGCCAGCGAGCGGCCGGGCTTCGGCGGCGGTCTGGTCACCGGCGGGGATGTCATCGTCTCAATGACGCCCTGAGCAGCGTCACGCCCGGTCTATCGGCCCGGCATGGCCCATCGCGCGGTCGGTCCCGTCGGTCAGTTCGTCGAGGTCCGCTTCGAGCCTCGCCCGGAGGACCTCCATCTCTGCGGGATCTGTGCGCCGCCCGATCTCGCCCCATCTCTTCCAGACCATGCGGCCGGCGCCGCCGGGCTTCGGCACGATGAGCCGGTCCCACGAGGGCAGGGTGGAGTATCGCTCCACGGAATAGCTCCACATGAAGATCGGCGCGCCGGTCACGCGTGCCCAGTCGACCGCCACGGACGACATCCGGCGCGCAGGGCCGATCGGTCCGTCGCAGGCGATGCCGAAGGAGGCGCCCGCTCTCGCGGCGCGGGCGAGGGTGAGCGTGCCGCGATCGTTGCGGCGGGTGTCGTGCATCCGGACAGTCTCCCAGCCGAAGCGTCCGAGTACGCCGCCGACGATCCGCCCGGGCCGCTGATGCGAGGTGACGGACCAGATCGGCCCCCAGCTGCGGTCCCACATCCAGGGCGTCATCGCGAGGCGACCGTGCCATACCGCGAAGATCACCGGCCCCGCCGCGGCGGCCTCGCAGAGCGCATCCCACCCCTCCAGCGTCCAGTCCGTCCGGGCGTGGACGCGCCGGAGGCGCCGGGCGATGAGCGCCTCCGCCGAGCCGAGAACCGCGCGGCTGTCTGCCAGCGCCTCGGCCTTGCGGCGGGTCCAGGTGGGGCGTCGTTTCGCCATGACTTCGTGCTCCTTCGCTGCGGCGCCTGAATAGGAGCGCGCGGCGCGCGTTGCCAGAGGGCGCGAGCCCCGCTAGGAACGGCGCCGCCGACCCTGCATTCAAGCTCAGCGAGCCCTTCATGGACCATTTCCTCTACCGCGACGGCGTTCTTCATGCCGAGGACGTGCCCCTGACGGAGATCGCCAGATCTGTCGGCACGCCGTTCTACTGCTACAGCACTGCCACGCTGACCCGGCATTTCAAGCTGTTCCATGAGGCGCTCGAAGGGACGGACCACCTCGTCTGCTTTGCCGTGAAGGCGAACGGCAACGTCGCCATCCTGCGCACCCTCGCCGCGCTCGGCGCCGGGATGGACGTGGTGTCGGCCGGCGAATACGCCCGGGCGAAGGCTGCGGGCGTGCCCGGCGAACGCATCGTCTTCTCCGGCGTCGGCAAGACACCGCAAGAGATGCGTGCCGCGCTGGAAGGCGGGATCCGCCAGTTCAACGTGGAGAGCGAGCCCGAGCTGGAGGTTCTCTCCGCCGTTGCCGCCGAGCTCGGGACGACGGCGCCCATTGCGCTCCGGATCAACCCGGATGTGGACGCCGGAACCCATGACAAGATCTCCACCGGCCGGAAGGAAGACAAGTTCGGCATCCCCGTCGGCCATGCCCGCCGGGTCTATGCCCGCGCCGCGGCCCTGCCCGGGATCGAGGTCGTGGGCGTGGACGTTCACATCGGCAGCCAGCTCACCGATCTTCAGCCCTTCGAAGCGGCGTTCGGCAAGGTCGCGGAGCTGACCGAGGCGCTCCGCGAGGACGGCCACGACATCCGCCGGCTGGACCTCGGCGGCGGCCTCGGCATCCCCTACACGCGCAGCAACGCCCCGCCGCCGCTCCCGCTCGATTACGGTGCGATGATCCGCCGGACGCTCGGTCACCTCGGCTGCGAGATCGAGATCGAGCCGGGCCGCCTCATCGTCGGCAATGCGGGTGTTCTGGTCTCCTCGGTGATCTACGAGAAAGCCGGCGAGGGGCGGGACTTCCTGATCCTCGATGCCGCGATGAACGATCTTCTCCGCCCCGCGATGTACGGCGCGCACCACGATATCGTCCCGGTGAAGGAGCCTCTCCCCGGCGGTCCGACCGCGCAGAAGGACATCGTCGGTCCGGTCTGCGAAAGCGGCGACACCTTTGCCAAGGCGCGCGAGATGCCGCCCGTGGCAGCCGGCGATCTTCTCGCCTTCCGCTCGGCCGGAGCCTACGGTGCGTCGATGTCGTCGGAATATAACGGGCGTCCGCTGGTGCCGGAGGTTCTGGTCAACGGCGATCAATTCGCCGTCATTCGGGCCCGCCCCTCGTTTGACGAAATGATCTCCCGCGATAACGTGCCTGAGTGGCTGGAGGACTGATCCCTCGGCCGCGCCCGTGCCACCTGGTGGGCTGATATCCGGGAGAGGCCCAGACGCAGGATCCGTGCCATGACCTCCGATCGCCAGAGCCCGGAGACGGGACATGCCGGCCCGGCAAGCCCTGAGACGGATCGCGCGCGCGCCGAGGCGACGCGCCGCCTGACACGTCCGCTGCGGTTGACACGCCTCGGCATGGTGGCCGAGCGGGGCGCCCGTGCGTTCTGGCCGGTCTGGGCATTGCTTCTCCTGGCCGTGGCCCTGCTCGCATTCGGGGTGCACGACATGGTGCCGCCGATCTGGGCGCTCATCGGAGGGTCCGTCTGGGCGGCTTCCATCATCGGGCTGGGCCTCTGGGGTGTCTTCCGCTTCAGGATGCCGTCCCGCGTCGAAGCCGTGCGCCGTCTCGATGCGACGATGCCGGGCAGGCCAATCCAGGCCCTGACGGACCTTCAGGCGGTGGGCGCGGCCGATGGTGGGTCCGCTGCCGTCTGGGCCGCGCATGTGCGCCGCATGGCGGAGCGCGCAGGGACCGCGCGTGCGCCGAGACCCGACCTCGCCCTTGCCGCGCGCGATCCCTACGCGCTCCGCTACGTCGCCCTTCTCGCCGCGGTAATGGCGCTGCTCTTCGGCTCGATCTGGCGGGCGGCCAGCGTCGGGGAGATCGCGGGACAGGCCGGCCCCGGCGCCGCGCTCGCCTCCGGTCCCGCCTGGGAAGGCTGGATCGAGCCGCCTGCCTACACGGGTCGTCCCGATCTTTATCTCGTGGATCAGCCCGAGGGCGCACTGCGCGTTCCCGAGGGCAGCCGCGTGACCATCCGTCTCTACGGCGCGCCGGGCGATCTCGATGTCTACGAGTCGATCTCCGGCCCCGTCCCCTACGACGCCGACGAGACTGCGCCGCCCGAGGAGATGACCGCCCGGTCCTTCGATGTCATCGATGACGGTATCCTCTCCATCGAGGGCGATGGCGGGCGGGAATGGGACATCGTCCTCATTCCGGACGAGGCGCCGCAGGTCGCCTTCGACGGTACGATGAGCCGCGAGGCGAGCGGGGAGATGAGCCAGCCCTTCGCCGCCTCCGACGATTATGGCGTGGTTTCAGGGCGCGCTCGGATCGCGCTCGACCTGCCCGAGGTGACACGGCGCCACGGCCTCGCCGCCGATCCCGAGCCGCGGGAGCCGATCACGGTCGATCTGCCGATGACGATTTCCGGCGACCGCACGGAGTTCACCGAGGCGCTGGTCGACGATTTCTCGAAGCATCCGTGGTCCGGTCTTTCGGTGGAGATCACGCTGGAGGTGAGCGACGCCGCCGGCCAGGCCGGCGAAACGGTGGAGCCGCTGGAGGTGCGTCTTCCGGGCCGGCGCTTCTTCCAGCCGGTCGCTGCCGCGTTGATCGAACAGCGGCGGGACCTGCTCTGGACCCGGCAGAACGCCCCGCGCGTGGCGCAGGTGCTGCGCGCCGTGAGCTATGAGCCGGGCGACGTGATGCCGGACAGTTCGAGCTACCTGCGCCTGCGCACGCTGATCCGCCGGCTCGAACAGGGCGCCGCGGAGGGCGAACTCGCCGACGCGGCCCGCGACGAGATCGCCGAGGAGCTCTGGTCGCTGGCGCTCAAGCTGGAGGAAGGATCGCTGGCCGATGCGCTCGAACGGCTCCGCCGGGCGCAGGATCGCGTGTCCGAGGCGATCCGCAACGGCGCCTCCGAGGAGGAAATCGCCGAGCTCATGGACGAGATGCGGCAAGCGCTGGACGAGTACATGCGCCAGCTTGCCCAGCAGCAGGATCCATCGCAACAGGATCAGCAGCAGGCCGAGAACACCATGGAGATGTCGGGCGATCAGCTTCAGCAGATGCTCGACCGGCTTCAGGAGCTCATGGAGGAGGGGCGGACCGCGGAAGCCGCCCGCCTCCTGGAGCAGCTCAGCCAGATGATGGAGAACATGCAGGTCACGCAAGGCCCCGGTCAGGGGCAGCAGCCCGGGCAGCAGGCGATGGACGACCTCGCCGAGACGCTGCGGGACCAGCAGGGCCTGTCCGACGACTCCTTCCAGAACCTGCAGGAGCAGTTCGGCCAGGGTCAGCAGCAGCCGGGCCAACCCGGTCAGCAGGGACAGCAGCCCGGACAGCCGGGTCAGGGACAGCAAGGGCAGGGACAGCAGCCGGGACAGCAAGGGCCGAACCAACAAGGGCAGGGACAGCCGGGGCAGGGCGGTGCGCCGTCCGCCGAGGATCTCGCCCAGAGGCAGAGGGAGCTGCGGCGGGAGCTGGAGCGGCAGCAGGGCGGCCTGCCCGGCGCCGGAACCGAGGAGGGGCAGCGCGCCCGCGACAGCCTCGGCCGCGCCGGCGAGGCGATGGACCGCGCCGAGCAGGCGCTCCGGCAGGACGACCTCGCCGGCGCCATCGACGAGCAGGCGCAGGCAATGGAGGAGTTGCGACAGGGGATGCGCGATCTCGGCGAGGCGATGGCGCGGCAGCAGCGCGAGCAGCAGGGCCAGCAGGGTCAGGCGACGGGACAAGCGGGACCGGACGGCCAGCGCGACCCCCTCGGCCGGGATCGCGGCGCCGACGGACCGCTCGGGACCGACGAGAACCTTCTCCAGGGGGAGGACGTCTATCGCCGGGCCGAGGAGCTCCTCGACGAGATCCGCCGCCGCTCCGCCGATCAGGGGCGCCCGGAAGCCGAGCGTGATTACCTGGAGCGCCTTCTGGAGCGGTTCTGAGCGGTTTCGGCGACGCTCCCTTCACACGAACGAAAAAGGCCGCGCCCAATCTGGCGCGGCCTTTTCTGGTTCCGGACGGGGGGGGGGCAGCTCAGGGCTGCTCGTCCTCATCCTCGTCGTCATTGTTTTCCGGCAGGTTGAAGAAGCTGTCCGCATCGACGGGCTTCTTGTCATCCTCTTCCTCATCGCGCGGATCGCCGGACAGCGTGAAGGTCTCGAGACCGGAGATCGAGGAGGGGATCTTCGGTTCGGCCGGATCGGACAGGCTCTGCTCGGTGGAGACGAGGCGGCGGCGCTCGTCATCCGACATGACGGCGCCTTCGGCCGCCCGTCGCTGCGCGGCCTTCTGGACAGCGGCATCGAGTTCGGACTGCTTGCAG
This sequence comes from Tropicimonas omnivorans, assembly GCF_031846565.1. NCBI lineage: Bacteria > Pseudomonadati > Pseudomonadota > Alphaproteobacteria > Rhodobacterales > Roseobacteraceae > Tropicimonas > Tropicimonas omnivorans. The sequence continues at coordinate 688,866 of NZ_JAVRHL010000001.1, forward strand.
AGGCCGAGCGCAACGGGGTCGATCGGCTGGATGTTCTGGATGTTCCAGTGGGTCCGCTCCCGGATCGCCTGGATCGTCGGCTTCGTGGTGCCGATGAGCTTGGAGACCTGGGCGTCCGTCAGTTCCGGGTGGAATTTCACCAGCCACAGGATCGAGGCCGGACGGTCCTGGCGCTTCGACAATGGCGTGTAGCGCGGCCCGCGGCGCTTCTCTTCGCCGACGGCGGCCGCGTTGTACTTCAGCTTCAGCTTGTGAAGCGGATCCTTCTCCGCCTTGTCGATCTCGTCCTGGGTGAGCTGATTGTTCGCCACCGGATCGAAGCCCTTCACACCGGCCGCGACGTCGCCATCGGCAATGCCCTGGATCTCGAGCTCGTGCAGGCCGCAGAAATCCGCGATCTGCTTGAAGCCGATCGTCGTGTTGTCCACGAGCCAGACCGCGGTGGCCTTCGCCATCAGGGGCTTCGTCATGTCATCATCTCCTTGACCAAAGGTCGCACAAGCCTTCCCCGTCGCCGGGCGGCCGGCGGCGCCCGGATGCGGGCGCGGTCCTCGTTTTCGGGGATTGGGCGGGATATAGTCCCGATTGCCTCGAAAGGAAAGATCCCATGTCGCCTCGCCGCCTGATCCTTGCGCTTTGCCTCGCCCTGCCCGGCTTCGCCGTGGCCGAGGGGGAGCAGCCGGGACGCTTCGATTACTACGTCATGGCCCTGTCCTGGTCGCCGAACTGGTGCGCGGGCGAGGGGCAGGGGTCCCAGCAGTGCGGGCGCGGACTGGACTGGGTCCTGCACGGGCTCTGGCCGCAGAACGAGCGGGGCTGGCCGAGCTACTGCGCCGGGCCGCAATCGCCCCCCTCCCGCGGGCAGACCCGCGCCATGGCGGACATCATGGGCACCGCCGGGTCCGCGTTCTACCAGTGGAAGAAGCACGGCACCTGCGCCGGTCTGTCCCCGGCCGACTATTTCGAAACTGCACGTGAGGGGTATGACAGCGTCACCCGTCCCGAGATCTTCCGCCAGCTCCCGCGCGAGATGGAGCTTGCGGCCTCCGTCGTGGAAGAGGCGTGGCTCGAGGCGAACCCGGATCTGGACGCGGACGGGCTGACGGTGACCTGCAAGGCGGGGGCGATACAGGAGGTCCGGATCTGCCTGACGAAGGATCTGGAGCCGAGGCGCTGCGGGGCGGACGTCATTCGGGATTGCACCTTGTCGGATGCCGTGATGCAGCCCGTGGAGTGAAAGCTCATCCGGCTGCCGCTAGGGCAGGCGCGCTGTCCGATGAGAGCCCGACAGGTGCCGCATTCCGGCCCTGATCCTTGACTAGCCTGCCCGCGATACGAACCGCCAGGACCTCCGCCCCATGCTTCGCGTACTCGCTGCCTGTCTCCTCCTCGCCGGCCAGGCAGCCTCGGCGGATACCACCCTCAGGGAGCTTGCCACGGCGGATGACGGGAAGGGATGGGAGGCGGTCGGACGGATCGATCTCGGCGGCAAGGGTTCCTTCTGCACCGGCGCGCTCATCGCGGCGGACCTGGTCCTGACCGCGGCGCATTGCCTCTTCGACAGTCGCGATGGCGCGCGCATCCCGGACGGGCAGATCAAGTTCATGGCCGGTCTCCGGAACGGGCGGGCGGAGGCGTATCGCGGTGTGCGGCGTTCGACAGTCCCGAAAGATTACGATTACCTCGACAAGGGCAGCATTCAGCGTGTCTCCCGCGATATTGCGCTGCTCTTGCTCGACCAGCCGATCCAGCTGCCCTCGATCCGGCCGTTCCCGCCGGCAATGGGGCTGACGATCGGAACCGAGGTCGGCGTCGTCTCCTACGCGGCAGGGCGCGAGGCCGCACCGTCCCTTCAGGAGGTCTGCGAGGTTCTGGACGCGGCGGGTGGCGTGGCCATGCTGTCCTGCGTCGTCGATTTCGGGGCCTCCGGCGCCCCGGTCTTCGTGCTTGGGCCTGGCGGCCCGCAGGTGGCTTTCGTGGTGTCGGCAAAGGCAGAATCGGACGGCCGGAAGGTCGCGCTCGCCAGCGATCTGGGTGCGACGCTCCATGGGCTCAAACGCAGCATCGAGATGAATCCGACGGGCGCCATGAACGCCGGAAGTGCCTTCGTCACCGGGGCGAAACGCATCCGTCCCTGACCCTTCACGACCTCGTAACCAGGAGCCGGCAAGGCTCTTGAACGGCCGCCGGCGATCCCCATATCAGCCGCGTCCGGATGCCGCTTCAGGGTCCGGGCGACGACCCGAACGGCGCTCGTCCGACGAGGAGGGCGCCAGCATGACACATCGCTTACGAGGATGAATCCTATGCGTACCCATGACCTTGCCCCGCTCTACCGTGCCACCGTCGGCTTCGATCGCGTCGCCGACCTGATGGACCGCGTTCTGAGCGCCGACGTTTCCCAGCAGACCTACCCGCCCTACAACATCGAGAAGACCGACGAGAACGCCTATCGGATCTCCGTCGCCGTCGCCGGGTTCTCCGCCGACGATCTCAATGTCGAGGTGAGGGACAGCGCGCTCATCGTGTCCGCCCGCAGGGTGGAGGACGAGAAGGACACCTCCCGCACCTACCTCCATCGCGGCATCGCGACGCGTGCCTTCGAGCGCCGCTTCGCCCTCGCTGACCACGTCCGCGTCACCGGGGCCGATCACGTCGACGGAATGCTGCATATCGATCTCGTCCGCGAAGTCCCCGAAGCGCTGAAGCCCCGTCGCATCGCGATTGGCGGATCCAGCTCGATCGAAGGGCAGAGCTCCCGGACGACCGAGACCGCCGAGGTCTAACTTGCCCGAGTAGTGCCTTCGGCGGGAGCGCGCGGCCCCTTGGGTCGCGCGCTTACCCCATCCAGCGGCGGCCCTCGTCGCCAGGGGGCAGGCCGCAGGATCGGAGGGCGTGGGGCGCCAGCCCGTCCCGCCCTCCTCGATGTTTGGTCAGGTATCGTTGTTCGAGAGGGACAGGTAGGCGCTGGCGACGTTGAAGGCTGCGTTGGCGAGCATCCGGCGCTGTTCGGACCGAAGCTGGGACTGGGTTTCGATCACGCTGCGCACTGCATCGTTGATATGCCCGAGGTGGTTGTCGATCCCCTCTTTCGTCACGTTCCGCTCCAGTTCGAACTGTGAGCCGATGAAGTAGATCGGTGTCCCTTCCCGGTCCTGAAGGGCCTGCATGAACAGAAGGTTGTCGAAGATTTCGCCGTTCTTGCGTCGATTGCTCAGGACGACCTGACAATTGGTGCCTGCGGCCAGCGCTTCCTTCAGCTCGGCGCGCGCCGCGGAGTTGTCCAGATCGCTTTGCAGGAAGCGGCAGTTGCGGCCGACCACTTCGTCCCGCGAGTAGCCGCAGATATCGAGGAAGCTCTGGTTGGCGAGAATGAGCGGGACGTCGTCGCGCCGTGTATCCGCAAGGGTCAGCGCGATGGGGGAGCGATCGAACATCTCGCTCACTCTTTCGAGAGCCGGGTCCAACCCATTCTGCTTGCTCTGTTCGTCCATTCGGTGGACACCATATCTCTGTTGAACATGACGATGAACGTTAAGGCCATGACCCTAGACCCGCAAGCGACCGCGCCATGAAGGATGTCGGCCCGGACCCCGCACGAGGGGTTGAAGGCAATGTGCCGCTGATCGTCGGTATCGGTGCGTCCGCCGGTGGGCTCGAGGCGTTCCAGGAGGTTCTCCAGCGCCTTCCCGAGCGGCATGATCTCGCGCTCGTTCTCGTTCAGCATCTCGACCCGGATCACGAAAGTCTTCTTCCCGAGCTGCTGTCCCGTCAGACGAACACGCCGGTGCATTCGGTGACGGACGGCATGATCGTTGAGCCGGGGCATATCTATCTCATTCCGCCCAATGCCCGGATGATGCTTCGGGATGGTCAGCTTCACCTCAAGATGTTCGAGAGCCCCCGCGGTCTCCGCCGGCCCATCGACGAGTTCTTCCAGTCGCTCGCGAGCGAGGCGCGGGACCGGTCCGTCGGGATCGTCCTGTCCGGAACGGGCAGCGACGGAAGTACCGGCGTCAAGGCGATCAAGGAGTCCGGCGGCCTCGTCTTCGTGCAGGATCCGAAGCAGGCGAAGTATGACGGGATGCCGCGCGCGGCGATGTCCACGGGCGCCGTGGATCTCGTCCTGCCGACCTCCGAGATGATCGACGTGGTCAACGACTATTACGATCGGCGCACCGGCGTGGAGCCGTCGCTGCGCAACGATGCCGAGTTCGTCTCCCGGGTCGTGCGCCATGTCCGCTACCGGACGGGGCACGATTTCACGGACTACAAGCAGGGCACGCTCCTGCGGCGGCTCGCGGTACGGATGTCCGTCCTCGGCATCACGCGCCCCGAGGATTACCTGCGCTCCCTGATCAATCACAAATCCGAAGCGTCCCGGCTGGTGAAGGACCTTCTGATCAACGTGACCTCCTTCTTCCGCGATCCGGATGCCTTCCGGCAGATCGAGGAGGAGATCGTTCCGGCCATCCTCGATGGCAAGGGGCCGTCCGACGAGGTCCGCATCTGGGTGCCGGGCTGCTCCACGGGGCAGGAGGCCTATTCCCTCGCCATCCTCTTCGCTGAAGCGGCCGAACTGCGTGATATCGCGCCGCACGTCTCCGTCTTCGCGACCGATATCGACGAGGATGCGCTGGCCGAGGCGCGCGCCGGAATCTACTCGAGCGCCATTGCCGAGGAGATGAGCCGGGAGAGGCTCGAGAACTTCTTCCGGCCTCATCGCAGCGGGTTCGAGGTGCGCTCCGGACTGCGTGACATGGTCCGCTTCTCGGTGCAGTCCCTGGTGCGCGATCCGCCGTTCAGCCGGGTCGACCTGCTGTCGTGCCGCAACGTGACGATCTACTTCAACGAGAACCTTCAATCCCAGGCCTCCCGCGTCTTTCAGTATGCCGTGCGACCCGAGGGATTTCTCTTCATCGGGCCGTCCGAGATGCTGCCGGACCTGCCGGACGCATTCACCGAGCGGAAGGGCAGCGGCCGCGTTTACCAGCGGCAGAACACGCCGGCCCTGCCCTTGTCCCTGCCGCGTACCGCATCGCGTCCGCCGGAGGCCGTCCGCGCGCCGGAGCGCGCCGAGGGGGCGCAGCCGGGCGCGAGAGAGCGGCGGCTGCTGGAGCGGCACGTTCCGCCGCATGTCCTCATCGATGCGAGCGATAACGTCACCTATTCCTCCGACGGGGCCGAACGCTTCCTGATGATGCGGGCGGGCACGACGCGGACGGGAATCCTCTCCCTCATCCGCCCGGAGCTCGAAGGCACTGTCCGCCGTCTGCTCAACTCCGCCGTAAAGAGTGAGGATGCGCCGCCCCACCGGGAATTCGAGGGGGAGGTCGCGGGGCAGGCCGTGCGGCTTCTCATCACCCTCGAGACGCTGGACCGGGGCCTCCGGATGCTCGTCCTGCGGGATTCGCTGGACGTCATCGGCAGACCGGAACCGGAGAGCGCGACGGAGGACACGACCGACGCGGCCTATGTTCGCGGGCTCGAAATTCAGCTCGACGAGGCGCGGGAGACGATCCGGACGACGGTGGAGGAGCTCGAGACATCGAACGAGGAGCTGAAGAGCTCCAACGAAGAGATGATGTCGATGAACGAGGAGCTTCAGTCCGCGAACGAAGAGCTGTCCACGGTCAACGAGGAGCTGAAGAACAAGCTTTCGGAGCTCAATCAGGCCAATACGGACCTGTCGAACTTCATCCGCTCGACCCGGATCCCGACGGTGTTCCTCGACGAGTCGCTGCGTCTGCGCTCCTACACCGAGGAAAGCCGCGAGTTTTTCCGTTTCGTGGAGACCGACAAGGGGCGTGCGATCAACGATATCGGTTCGGACCTCGATATCGACCGCGTCGTGGAAATGTGCCGGTCGGTGCTCGAAAGCGGCGAGCCGGACGAGGAGGAGATGCGGACGCGGGATGGCGCGCGCGATGTCGTGTTCCGCGCGCTGCCTTATCACGGCGACGCGCCGGATCAGCAGTCCGGCGTCGTCTTCACCATGTCCGACGTGACCGATCTGCACGCCCACTTGGCGGAGGCCGACCGTCAGCGCGAGAAGGCGCAGGCCAGCCTGACCGAGATCGAAGGGGTCTACCGTTCCAGCCCGCAGGCAATGGGACTCCTGGGCCCGGATTTCCGCCTTCTGCGCGTCAACGAACAGCTCGCCGCCCTTGCCGGGCGCAGCACCGAAGCCTGCATCGGCGAGCGGCTTTCGGACCTGATCCCGAACCTCTGGCAGAACATGTCGGGGCCGGCGGGCGAGGTCTTCGAGACGAACAGCAGCGTGGTGGACGTCAGGATCCCCAACGACCCGTGCGATGACGACGAGCGCAGCTGGCTCCTCGACTGCTATCCCGTCGCCGCGGCAGGCTCCGTCCGTGCCGTCGGCGTGACCCTGCGGGACATCTCCGAGCTGACGAGACTCCAAACCGAACTTCAGCGCGTCATGCGCGAGCTGCAGCACCGGGTGAAGAACATGCTGGCCAACGTGCTGGCCCTCGTGAACCGCGCACGGGGAGAGGCTGCCGAAGACAAGGAGGTCTTCCGGACCCTCGCCATGCGGATCGAGGCGCTGTCGAACACCCACAAGCTCCTGACCACGGAGAACTGGGGCGCGGCGGAGCTGCACTCGGTCCTCGAGCCGGAGCTGACGTCCGTCTACGGTGCCGACCGCGCGACGCTCAAGGGGCCGCGCATGCGGCTCAATGCTCGGGCGACCCTCGCCGTCGGCATGGCGATCCACGAACTGGCCACCAATGCCGCGAAATACGGCGCGTTCTCCCAGCCGGGCGGCAAGGTGATGCTCTCATGGGTGAGGATCGACGAGGGCGACGGGGACATCATCCGCATGACATGGCGGGAGACAGGCGGACCCACCGTCGAGCCAGCGGAGAAGCAGGGATTCGGCAGCCAGCTCATCGCCTCGACGATCGAAGGAGCGCTGGACGGGACCGTGACATTTGATTGGAACCCGGGCGGGTTGGTCTGCGTTCTGGAGTTCGAGTGTTACCACGCCAAAGATATGGGTTCATGACTGCCGAGCCAGCAATTCTCTACGTAGAAGACGAAATCATCATCGCCCTCGATACGGCGCAAACCCTTGAGGAGATGGGATTTTCCAATGTCGTCGTCGCCCATACGCTTGACAAGGCGCGGCGTCTCGCGGCCGAGCAGACGTTTCAGATAGCGCTTCTCGACATCAATCTCGGCGGTGGAGAGATAAGTCTCGACTTCGGGATCGAGCTGCGAGAGCGCGGGACCAACGTGATCTTCGCCAGCGGATACAACAGCGACGAGATGCGGCTTGAGAACCCCGGCTGCGAGTTCATCGAGAAGCCCCTGACCCGAAAGACGATCCGGGACGCCGTGGTGCGCGCCGAAAGCTCACCGCCCGTCGCCAGCGCCTGACGCATCCCGATCAGGCACCAGAAAAAAGGCCGCGCCAGTGATGGCGCGGCCTTTTTCGTGAGGCGGAAGTGAAAGACCCTCAGCTGTGGATCGCCCCGTCGCCGCAGGCCAGAGCCGCTTCGCGGACGGCTTCGGAATAGGTCGGATGTGCGTGGCAGGTCCGCGCCAGATCCTCGGCCGCAGCGCCGAATTCCATCGCAACGCAGATCTCGTGGATCAGGTCGCCCGCCATCGGACCGACGATATGGGCGCCGAGGATGCGATCGGTGTCCTTGTCCGCGAGGATCTTCACGAAGCCGTCCGCGGCAAAGTTCGCCTTGGCCCGGCCATTGCCCATGAAGGAGAACTTGCCGGTCTTGTAGGATCGCCCCTCCTCCTTCAGCATTTCCTCGGTCTGTCCGACGGAGGCGACCTCGGGGTGGGTGTAGATCACCGCGGGGATGACGCCGTAATTCACGTGGCCCGCCTGTCCCGCGAGGATCTCGGCCAGGGCCATGCCCTCGTCCTCGGCCTTGTGGGCGAGCATCGGGCCGGAGACCACGTCCCCGATCGCGTAGATCCCGTCCACGCTGGACTTGTAGCCCTTGTCGATCTCGACCTGGCCACGCTTGCTGATCGCAACGCCAAGCTCCTCGAGACCGAGGCCTTTCGTGACAGGCTTGCGGCCGGTCGAGACGAGGACGACATCCGCATCCTGCTCTTGCGCGCTGTCGTCCTTGCGCAGCGTGTAGGAGACGGTCGCCTTGTTGTTCTTCGTCTCGACCTTCGTGACGCCGGCGCCGGTGATGATGTTCAGCCCCTGCTTGGAGAGAAGCTTGGAGAACGTCTTGGTCACTTCCATGTCGAGGCCCGGGGTGATGTGGTCGAGATACTCGATCACGGTCACCTCGGCGCCGAGCCGGGCATAGACGGAGCCCATCTCGAGGCCGATCACGCCACCGCCGACAACGATCATGCTCTTCGGGACCTTCGGCAGCTCGAGCGCGCCGGTGGAGGTGATGACGACCTTCTCGTCGATCTCGAACTCGGCGTTCGGGATGCCGGCGCTTTCGGAGCCCGACGCGATGACGATGTGCTTCGCCTCGTGGACCTCGTCGCCGACCTTGACCTTGCCGGCCTCGGGGATGGAGCCCCAGCCCTTCAACCAGTCCACCTTGTTCTTCTTGAAGAGGAACTCGATGCCCTTGGTGTTCTGCGCGATGACGTCATCCTTGTAGGAGAGCATCTGCGGCCAGTCGACGGACGGGCTTTTGCCCTTCAGGCCCATCTTCGCGAAGTTGTGCTCCGCCTCGTGGAGCATCTCGGTGGCGTGCAGAAGAGCCTTGGACGGGATGCAGCCCACGTTCAGGCAGGTGCCGCCGAGCGTATCGCGGCCTTCGACACACGCGGTCTTGAGGCCGAGCTGGGCACAGCGGATCGCGCAGACATAGCCGCCCGGGCCGGAGCCGATGATGATGACGTCGTAGCTAGCCATAGGTCAGATCCCTTCGGTCGTCTCGTTGTTGCGGGGGGAGGAGGGGAGATGCACGCCCCCGGCGCCCGTGCCGGCGAGCCCCCGCGGCGTATGGTTCGAAAGATGGAGCATCAGATCAGCGCGGCGACGTAAAGCGCCATCGTCGCGAAGAAGCCCGCCATCCAGATGAAGCTCCGCCAGGGCCGCCAGCCGGCGGCGTAGGCCGGGATGTAGAGAACGCGCGCGGCGAGGTAGAGCCAGGCGAAGGACGTGGTCCAGACCGTGGATTGCCCGGTCAGCGAGATCACGATGGCGATCGGGGCGAAGAGGATCAGGGCCTCGAAATGGTTGTCGAACGCGCGCTTCATGCGGCCGGCGAGCGGAGACAGCTCCCGGCTCGGTTCCCGGTCCCGCGCGCTCATGGTGTAGCCAGGGCCGAGATCGCGGTTCGCGGGGATCGCCATCAGGGCGAACTGGACGCCCTGGAGGAGCCCCGCAAGCACGAGGACGAAGAGTTCGGGTGTCATCATCGGGGCCTCCGGGGGCACGTTCGTTGGAGAGGGGCCGGCATCAGGCGCTGCAGCGGACGGGGGCCGCGAGGAGCGTTCGGGAATACGTCTGGCCCTGCTTCGCCGTCTGCGCCTCGATCTCCGCGCGGGAGGCCCCGACCCAATCGCATCCGCGCTCCCGCCCGATGCTGCGCCGTGCGATCGCGATGCGGTCGTCCAGCGAGCGGGCTTCCTCGGGGTCGAAGACGAAGAGATGCCACCGCGCGCCGTTCCCCGCCGTCTCGGTGGAGGCGAAGTGGCGCACGGAGACGTCCGCCCCCGGAGGGGCGGCGCAGGCGGCGAGGAGTGGCAGCGCGGCGATCAGTGCCGCGCCGCGTCCGCCCGATTTGGTTACCGCAGACCTCACAGGTCCATCAGCAGGCGGCGGGGATCCTCGAGCGCTTCCTTGACGCGGACGAGGAACGTCACGGCGCCTTTGCCGTCGACGATGCGGTGATCGTAGCTCAGCGCGAGGTACATCATCGGACGGATGACGATCTCGCCATTCACGACCATGGGCCGCTCCTGGATCTTGTGCATCCCGAGGATGCCCGATTGCGGCGGGTTCAGGATCGGCGAGGACATCAGCGAGCCGTAGACGCCGCCGTTCGAGATCGTGAAGGTGCCGCCCTGCATGTCCGCCATGGAGAGCTTGCCGTCGCGGGCGCGCTTGCCCTTCTCGGCGATGGCCTTCTCGATCTCCGCGAAGGACATCGTGTCGGTGTTGCGGATGACCGGAACGACGAGGCCGGTGGGCGTGCCGGTGGCGATGCCCATGTGCACGAAGTTCTTGTAGATGACGTCTGTGCCGTCGATCTCGGCGTTGACCTCCGGGACCTCCTTCAGCGCGTGGCCGCAGGCCTTGGTGAAGAAGGACATGAAGCCGAGGCGCACGCCGTGCTTCTTCTCGAAGAGCTCCTTGTACTCCGAGCGCAGCGCCATGACCTCGGTCATGTCCACCTCGTTGTAGGTGGTCAGCATCGCGGCGGTGTTCTGCGCTTCCTTGAGGCGGCGGGCGATGGTCTGCCGCAGGCGGGTCATCTTCACCCGCTCCTCGCGATCGGCATCCTCTGCCGGGGCGGGCGCGCGGGGCGCCTGCTTGGCCTCGGTCTTCTCGGCGGGCTTGTTCAGCGCGTTCAGGACGTCTTCCTTCATCACGCGGCCGTCGCGGCCGGAGCCTTTGACATCGGAGGAGGAGAGGCCCTTCTCGGCCATCAGCTTCTTCGCGGAGGGCGCATCCTCGACATCACGATCCTTGCCGCCTTCGGAGGAGGGGGCCGGTGCGGAGGAGGTCTCCTCGCTGGGGGCGCTCTTGGCCGGAGCCGCGCCGCCGGAGGTCAGGACGGCAAGCTTGGCGGACGCGTCGACAGTGGTGCCCTCTTCCGCCACGATCTCGCTCAGGACACCCGAGGCGGGCGCGGGCACTTCGACGGAGACCTTGTCCGTTTCCAGCTCGCACAGCATCTCGTCCTGGTTGACGCTGTCGCCGACCTTCTTGAACCAGGTCGCGACGGTGGCCTCGGAGACGCTTTCCCCGAGCGAGGGGACCATCACGTCCACGCTCTCGCCGCCCTCGGAGCCGCCGGAGTTCTCGGAAGCGACCTCTTCGGCCACCTCGCCGCCGCGCTCGGTGCCGGCGCCGGAGGCGGTTTCCCGGGAGGACCCCTTCGGCGTCATCTCCTCGGGGCCGGCATTGCCTTCCTCGGCGATGTTGGCGAGGAGCGCATCGACGCCGACCGTCGCGCCTTCCTCGGCGACGATCTCCGCGAGCGTGCCAGCCGCGGGGGCCGGCACTTCGACCGTCACCTTGTCGGTCTCGAGCTCACACAGCATCTCGTCCTGCGCGACGGTGTCGCCCGGCTTCTTGAACCAGGTGGCGACGGTGGCCTCGGTGACGCTTTCGCCCAGTGTGGGGACGCGGACTTCGGTGCTCATGTCATTTAGTTCCTTCGATGGTCAGCGCCTCGTCGACGAGGGCGGCTTGCTGTGCCTTGTGCTGGCTGGCGAGGCCGGTGGCGGGGGAGGCCGCCGTGGACCGGCCGACGTAACGCGGGCGCCGGGAATCGGCCTTCACGCGGCCGAGCACCCATTCGAGATTCGGCTCGATGAAGGTCCAGGCGCCCTGGTTCTTCGGCTCCTCCTGGCACCAGACGATCTCGGCCTGCTTGAAGCGCTCCAGCTCCTTCACGAGGCTGAAGGCCGGGAAGGGATAGAATTGCTCGACGCGCATCAGGTAGACGTCCTCGATGCCGCGGGAATCCCGTTCCTCGAGCAGGTCGTAGTACACCTTGCCGGAGCACAGCACGACGCGGCGGATCTTCTCGTCCGGGGCGAGCTGCGTGTCGGACAGGCCGCGCTTGTTGGTGTCCGCATCGTCCCAGAGGACGCGGTGGAAGGAAGAACCGGTGGTGAAGTGCTCTGCCTTGTTGACCGCGAGCTTGTGGCGCAGCAGCGACTTCGGCGTCATCAGCACGAGCGGCTTGCGGTAGGAGCGGTGAAGCTGCCGGCGCATGATGTGGAAGTAGTTCGCCGGGGTCGAGCAGTTGGCGACGATCCAGTTGTCCTGACCGCACATTTGCAGGAAGCGCTCGAGGCGTGCGGAGGAGTGCTCCGGCCCCTGGCCCTCGTAGCCGTGCGGCAGGAGCATGACGAGGCCGGACATCCGCAGCCACTTGCTCTCGCCCGAGGAGATGAACTGGTCGAACATGATCTGGGCGCCGTTGGCGAAGTCCCCGAACTGGGCTTCCCAGAGCACCAGCGCGTTCGGCTCGGCGAGCGAGTAGCCGTATTCGAAGCCGAGCACCGCGTATTCGGACAGCATCGAGTCGATCACCTCGAAGCGCTGCTGCCCCTCGCGGATGTTGTTGAGCGGGTAATAGCGCTCCTCGCTCTCCTGATCGACGAGGGCGGAGTGCCGCTGGCTGAACGTGCCGCGGGTCGAATCCTGTCCCGACAGCCGCACCGGGTAGCCCTCGGTGAGGAGCGAGCCGAACGCGAGCGCCTCGGCCGTGGCCCAGTCGAACCCCTCGCCCGTCTCGAACATCTGCGACTTCGCGTCGAGCAGGCGCTGCACGGTCCGGTGCATCGTCAGATCCTTCGGCGGCGTGGTCAGGGCCTTGCCGATCGCCTCCAACGTCTCCGGCTTGATCGCCGTCTTGCCGCGCTGGTACTTCTCGCCCTGCGCGTCGAGGTGGGACCAGCGTCCGTCCAGCCAGTCCGCCTTGTTGGGGCGGAACTCCCGGCCGGCTTCGAACTCACCGTTCAGGTAGGACTGGAAGGAGGCCTTCATGTCCTCGATCTCGCCCTCAGGAATGAGGCCGTCCTTCACCAGCCGCTCGGTGTAGAGCGACAGGGTCGTCTTGTGACCCTTGATCGACTTGTACATGAGCGGGTTGGTGAACATGGGCTCGTCGCCCTCGTTGTGCCCGAACCGCCGGTAGCAGAAGATGTCGATCACGACGTCCTTATTGAACTTCTGCCGGAACTCCGTCGCGACCTTCGCCGCGTGAACCACGGCCTCGGGGTCGTCTCCGTTCACGTGGAAGATCGGCGCCTCGACCATCAGCGCGATGTCCGTCGGGTAGGGGGACGAGCGGGAGAAGTGCGGCGCGGTGGTGAAGCCGATCTGGTTGTTCACCACGACATGGATCGTGCCGCCGGTGCGGTGACCGGTCAGGCCCGAGAGGCCGAAGCACTCCGCCACGACGCCCTGACCGGCAAAGGCCGCATCGCCGTGCAGCAGGACCGGGATCACCGTGTCGCGGTCGCTGCCGAGCTGGGCCTGCTTGGCCCGCGCCTTGCCGAGGACGACGGGGTTCACCGCTTCCAAGTGCGAGGGGTTGGCGGTCAGCGAGATATGCACGCTGTTGCCGTTGAACTCCCGGTCCGACGAGGCGCCGAGATGGTACTTCACGTCTCCCGAGCCCTCGACGTCATCGGGCTTGAAGCTGCCGCCCTGGAACTCGTTGAAGATCGCACGGTAGGGCTTCTGCATCACCGTGGCGAGTACGCTGAGGCGACCGCGGTGGGGCATGCCGAAGACGATCTCCTTGGCCCCGAGCGCACCGCCGCGCTTGATGATCTGCTCCAGCGCCGGGATCAGGGCTTCGCCGCCGTCGAGGCCGAAGCGCTTGGTCCCCATGTACTTGACGTGCAGGAACTTCTCGAAGCCCTCGGCCTCCACCAGCTTGTTGAGGATCGCCCGGCGGCCCTCCCGCGTGAACTTGATTTCCTTGTCGAAGCCCTCGATCCGCTCCTTGAGCCAGGCGGCTTCCGCGGGGGCGGAGATGTGCATGTACTGAAGCGCGAAGGTGCCGCAATAGGTGCGGCGGACGATCTCGAGGATCTCGCGCATGGTCGCGACCTCGAGGCCGAGGACCTTGTCGATGAAGATCGGCCGGTCCATGTCCTCGTCGCGGAAACCGTAGGACTTGGGATCGAGCTCGGGATGCGGCGTCTGGCTGCGCATGCCGAGCGGATCGAGATCGGCCACGAGGTGACCGCGGATCCGGTAGGCGCGGATGATCATCAGCGCGCGGATCGAATCGAGGACGGCGCGCTTCACGGCCTCCTCGGTCACGGCGATGTTCTTCTCGGCGGCCTTGTCGCGGATCTTCTGCCCGGCACCGGCGATCTCGGGGGCGAGCGCCTCGCCCCATTCGCCCGTCAGGGCGGCGGTCAGGTCGTCATTCGGTTGCGGCGGCCAGTCGGCGCGGGCCCAGGAGGGGCCGTCCGCCTCGGATTTCACGTCTGTGTCCATGTCCCCGAGCGAGCGGAAGAACGTGGCCCAGGCCTCGTCCACCGATGCGGGATCGTCGGCGAAGCGGGCATAGAGCTGTTCGAGATATTCCGCGTTCTGCCCCTCCATGAAGGAGGAGGCGTGGAAGACGTCGTTTGAGGTCTGCTCGGTCATCTGGGGTCAGCTCCTGGGGCTGAGAAACGTCTCGCGACGATGGGGTGGCGCGCATGGATCCTGGCGGAGCGAGCGGTCAGGTGTGTCTGGATGAAATATGGGGATCCGGGCAGCCTGAGGCCACCCGGGATCTGCGTTGGACAAGAGGGACGGCGACAGATCGCTGCCGGGACCGGCAGAGGGCGGGGCGTGGCCGAAGCCACGCCCGAGCCTAGGTATGCGGGGCCGCCCGTCACCGATCTCAGCCGATGGCCTTCAGGACGGCTTCGCCGAGGCCCGCGGGGCTGTCGGCAACGACGATGCCCGCTTTCTGCATGGCCTCGATCTTGTCCTCGGCGCCGCCCTTGCCGCCGGCGACGATCGCACCGGCATGGCCCATGCGGCGACCCGGAGGCGCCGTGCGGCCGGCGATGAAACCGGCGGTGGGCTTCCAGCGGCCGTTCTTCTTCTCGTCCGCGAGGAACTGGGCGGCTTCTTCCTCGGCGGAGCCGCCGATCTCGCCGATCATGATGATCGCCTCGGTCTCCTCATCGGCGAGGAACCACTCGAGCACGTCGATGTGCTCGGTGCCCTTGATGGGGTCGCCGCCGATGCCGACGCAGGTGGACTGGCCGAGGCCGACATTGGTGGTCTGAAGCACCGCCTCATAGGTCAGCGTGCCGGAGCGGGACACGACGCCGACCTTGCCGCGCTTGTGGATGTGACCGGGCATGATGCCGATCTTGCAGGCGCCGGGGGTGATGACACCGGGGCAGTTTGGCCCGATCAGCGTGCTGCTGGATCCTTCCAGCGCGCGCTTCACCTTCATCATGTCGAGCACCGGGATGCCCTCGGTGATGCAGCAGATGAGCGGGATTTCGGCATCGATCGCCTCGAGGATCGAGTCGGCCGCGAACGGCGGCGGAACGTAGATCACGGAGGCGTTGGCCCCGGTGCGCTCGACGGCCTCGTGGCAGGAATCGAAGACCGGAAGGTCCAGATGCTCCTGTCCGCCTTTGCCGGGCGTGACGCCGCCGACCATCTTGGTGCCGTAGGCGATTGCCTGTTCGGTGTGGAAGGTGCCCTGCGAGCCGGTGAGGCCCTGGCAGATCACCTTGGTGTTTTCGTCAACGAGAATGGCCATCGGGGCCTCCTTCGTGGTGGCGGCGCGAAAGGCCGCCTCTTCGATTACCAGCAGGCCGCGCGCGGCCCGCACAATTCCATGTCGCCGGGGACTGTCCCGCCATGCCGAAGCCTTCGGGGCTCCGGCCCGGCAATCAGCCCTTCACGGCCTTCACGACCTTCTCGGCAGCGTCCGACAGATCGTTCGCGGCGATGACGTCGAGGCCGGAATTGTTGATGATGGCCTCGCCCTTCTCGACGTTCGTGCCTTCGAGGCGGACGACGAGCGGAACCTTGAGACCGACTTCCTGAACCGCGGCGATCACGCCCTCGGCGATCACGTCGCAGCGCATGATGCCGCCGAAGATGTTCACCAGGATGCCTTTGACGTTCTCGTCGGAGGTGATGATCTTGAACGCTTCGGTCACCTTCTCCTTGGTCGCGCCGCCGCCCACGTCGAGGAAGTTGGCGGGTTCCGCACCCTTGAGCTTGATGATGTCCATCGTCGCCATCGCGAGGCCGGCGCCGTTCACCATGCAGCCGATCTCACCGTCGAGAGCGATATAGTTGAGGTCGTACTTGGAGGCCTGCAGCTCCTTGCTGTCCTCCTCGGTCTCGTCGCGCAGGGCAGCGATGTCCGCGTGGCGATAGAGCGCGTTGCCGTCGAAGCCCATCTTGGCGTCGAGGCACTTCAGGTCGCCCTTGTCGGTCACGATGAGCGGGTTGATCTCCAGCATCTCCATGTCCTTGTCCACGAAGAGCTTGTAGAGCGTGCCCATCAGCTTGACGCACTGCTTCGTCTGCTGACCGCTGAGGCCGAGCGCGAAGGCGATGCGGCGACCGTGATAGGGCTGGTAGCCCGCGGCCGGATCGACGCTGAAGGAGAGGATTTTCTCGGGCGTGTTCGCGGCGACTTCCTCGATGTCCATGCCGCCCTCGGTGGAGCAGACGAAGGAGATGCGGGAAGTGGCGCGGTCGACCAGGAGCGCGAGGTAGAGCTCGGTCTCGATCTCGGAACCGTCCTCGATGTAGATCCGGTTCACCTGCTTGCCGGCGTCACCCGTCTGATGCGTCACCAGCGTGCGGCCCAGCATCTTCTTCGCTTCGTCGGCAGCTTCCTCGACCGACTTCGCGAGGCGGACGCCGCCCTTCTCGCCAGCATCGGCTTCGTTGAAGTGGCCCTTCCCGCGGCCGCCGGCGTGGATCTGGGCCTTCACGACCCAGAGGGGGCCGTCGAGTTCGCCAGCCGCGGTCTTGGCCTCTTCGGCCTTGAGGACGACGCGTCCGTCGCTGACCGGTGCGCCATAGTCGCGAAGCAGAGCCTTCGCCTGATATTCATGGATATTCACGAGACCATCCCGTCTTGCTGCGATTCAGACGTGCATTTGCACGCCGCTTGTCGCAAGTCTAACGCGAAGAGCGCAGGCGTCAGGTAAAAAGATGAAAAAAGCGACATACGTGATCACACGATTTCAGGGTGTGATCACAACGCTTCCAAGTGCCCCCGGATCTTCCGGCGAGAACCTGCGCGAGCCTGCGACTCACTTGGCGACGGGCACGTGACCGAGCCGCGCTGGGGCGTGGTTGCGACCGTGCGGGAGCCTTCGGCTCTCGTCCTGGCCTTCGTCGCATGGCACATCTCCCTCGGCGCCGAAGAGGTCAGGATCTTCCTCGACGATCCGGACGACCCCGTCTTCGACGCACTCAGGCGCATCGATCGCTGCCACGTCATTCGCTGTGACGCGGAGTATTGGGAAGGGCGGCGGAAGCGGCAACGTCCACCTTTGCAATCCGTCCGGCAACTCGCCAATGCGACGTGGGCCTACAACCGCACCAAGGTCGACTGGCTTCTGCATATCGATGCCGACGAGTTCCTGTGGCTGGGGCGGCCTTTGTCCGAGGAGCTGGCCGAACTCGGCCCGGACCACGGCTGGCTCAAGCTGCGGAACTGGGAGCGATGCTGGGGTGAGGCGGACGAGGCCGGTTCGATGTTTTCAGGGCGCTTCCGGAAGCCGTGCCGGAGCGTTCCGGCAGCCCGGATGCGGGAGATCTACGGTCCGATGCTACCCTACCTCCAGGCCGGGTTCGCAGGCTATCCCGTCGGCAAGGGCTTGTCCCGAACCGGGCGGGGCTATCGTCTCAACGTCCACTCCCCGAAGGCGCCCGTCGAGGGCGGCCCTTCGATCGTGCCGCCCTTTCGCACGGCAAGCCAGGCCGCGATTCTTCATTTCGACGGGCTGACTCCGATGCACTGGGCCGCCAAGACCCTGCGCTATGCCGAGGCACCGGACGAAACGATCTCGCTTCTGCTGCACAAGGAGCGCCAGCGGCAGGTCCGCCGCGTCCGAGACAGTTGCCGGACCCTGGGCGAGGTCCTCGCCTTCCACGCCAGCCTGTTCGAACTGACATCCGAGCAGGGGAGTGCGCTTGCAGGGGAGGGACGGATCGCTGCACCGCCGATCGACCCAGCCGCCGCGCTCGACCATATCGGGCTGCGGAGCCGCGTCGAGCTATCGGCGGCCGCGTTCGACGCCGCGCTCGGAGCCGAAAACGAGGAGCGTTTCGCGCGGTTCGGCTAGTCCGAGGAGCCCTTGCGTTTCCACCGCTTCCTGCGGGATCGCTCGAGTGAGAAGCGCAGTCCGCCCAGAACGCCGGTATCGGCATAGGGCTTTACCTTGACCACCTTCGACGCGCCGAGGTTGCGGTCATTCGCGACGAGCCGCTTGATGTGCTCGTAAAGGCCCGGTCCCATGTAGCCCGGTATGTTGTGGATCTGCTGGGTCCCATGGGTGATGTGCCAGCGCAGACGCCAATGGTGCAGAACACGCGGCGCGGCATGGTTTTCATTCATCGCTTCCGCCATGCGGAACTCGACGAAGTTGTATTCGGGCGGCAGAATCGCCAATCGCAGCTTGGACAGGAACAGAAGCTCCCGCAGGACGGGTTGATCCTTGTCGAGCTTCTCGTCCTGCAGCGCGCGCTCGGTTTCTTCGATCAGCGCCAGGGTCCCCGGGCTCTTGCGCATGCCCATCAGGCCGCCGTTGATCTGCGGGAACGCCGCGGGGATGGGCCGGCGCCAAAGCGTGTTCGACCAGTCCGAATTGCGTCGCTGGTTGTGGCATGCGGCGAAGTCGAACTCTTCCAGCACCTCGAAGATGTCCGAGATATCGGCGAGGAAATACATGTCCGCGTCGAGGTAGACGACGCGCTCGAACCGGGCGCGCCGCAACGCTTCGAACTTCGGACGGAACCAGCTCATTTCCAGCTTGTGGACCTGGTCGAAGATCCCGTCCGGCACCTCGGCATCGGTGTAGATGTCGATATTCGCGTCGGGCGCGACGGCGCGCAAGGTTTGCGCCGCGCGGGCGGCCAGCTGCGCGTATTCAGCGCCCGAAACGCCGAAGACGAAGCCTGTTTCCGCCGGGGCGATGGCGTCACTCATGGGGACCGTTCCTTACCAAAGTCCGGGCGGCAAGCGCTTCGGAAATTCAATGCCCTGCCGCTTGCGTCGCCTGTTCGTGAGTTTCTTGAGAAAGGCGAACCCCGGCAGACTTTCGTACATGGGAGGAACCTCCCGCCGGTCGCCGCCGAGGGTTGGATCGCAGGCGATCATGGCCTCGATATGTGCCATCGCCCTCGGGCCGATCACCTCTTCGAGGGTCGGAACCCGGTGATCCCCGATGCGGCGATGGAAGTAGGAGGAATGAATGATCCGTGGAGCCAGGCTCTGGCGGTGCATGGAGACCAGAAGGCGCAGGTTCTTCAGATTGTACTGCCACGGCAGGACAGCAAGCCGCAGGTCCCCCTCGTAGAGAGCCCGCCGAACGATCGGCTGATCCTGCTTCGCCTCGGTCTCGATGAGGGTGCGGACACAAGACTCGAGGAATGCGCGCGTGGCTTCGGATCTGCGAATTCCGAAGACTCCGGTATTGATCTGCGGATAGGCCGCCGGGATCGGCCGCGTCGTCTGCAGATCATCCTCCGGCATGCGCACCTGGACATGCGCCGCCGCGACGTCGAACCGTCCGAGCAGGTCGAACACGTCATTCACCGGCGCGACCATCGCGATATCGCTGTCGAGATAAAGCGTTCGCTCGAATCGCGACCGGATCAGGGCCTCGAATTTCGGCCGGAAGTGAGCGTCCTGAAGAATGTGGACCTTGTCGAAGACGTCCGCCCCGTCGGGGGCGGCGTCCGCAAAAAGATCGATCGGGATGTCGGGGTGAATCGCGCGTACCGTCCGGGCAGCCTGAGCGGCGAGCAGGCCATAAGGCTCGCCGAATGCACCGAAGACGAAACCGCGATCCACCTCGCTCTCCACCTCCGATCAGGCGAGAGTTTCGTCGATGCCCTTGCAGGCGTCCACGAGGCCTTTCACCGACTCGACCGACTTGTCGAACATCGCCTGCTCGCTCTTCGTCATCTCGATGTTGACGATCCGCTCGACGCCATTGGCGCCGATCACGGTCGGCACGCCGACGTAGAGGCCCTTCAGGCCGAGCGCGCCGTCCACGTAGGCGGCGCAGGGCAGGACCCGGCGCTGATCTTTGAGGTAGGCTTCGGCCATCTCGATCGCGGAGGTCGCCGGGGCGTAGAAGGCAGAGCCAGTCTTCAGCAGGCCGACGATCTCGGCGCCGCCGTCGCGGGTGCGCTGAACGATCGCGTCGAGCTTTTCCTGAGTGGTCCAGCCCATCTTCACGAGGTCCGGCAGGGGGATGCCGGCGACGGTGGAGTACCGGGTCAGCGGAACCATCGTGTCGCCGTGGCCACCGAGCACGAACGCGCTGACGTCCTTCATGGAGACATTGAACTCGAGGCTCAGGAAGTGACGGAAGCGGGCCGAATCCAGCACGCCCGCCATGCCGACGACCTTCTCGTGCGGCAGGCCGGAGAACTCGCGGAGGGCCCAGACCATCGCGTCGAGGGGGTTGGTGATGCAGATCACGAAAGCGTCCGGCGCGTGGGCCTTGATGCCCTCGCCGACGGACTTCATCACCTTGAGGTTGATGCCCAGCAGGTCGTCGCGGCTCATGCCGGGCTTGCGCGGCACACCGGCGGTCACGATGCAGACGTCTGCACCGGCGATGTCGGCGTAGTCCTGGGTGCCCGACAGGTGAGCGTCGAAGCCCTCGGCGGGGCCGCTCTCGGCGATATCCAGCGCCTTGCCCTCGGGAACACCCTCGGCGATGTCGAACAGAACGACGTCGCCGAGTTCCTTCATGGCGGCAAGATGGGCGAGGGTTCCGCCGATCTGCCCGGAGCCGATGAGCGCGATCTTGGGTCTGGACATGGAATGGGTTCCCGAAAGTGGATATGTCGCGGGGCTGCGTAAGCCTTCGGGACCGTTTTCGCAAGCGCGCGGGCGAGAGGACGGAAGAGCCAGTCGGGACGAGCGGACAATTCAGGCATCGCTTTCCTCAACGACGCGGAGCTTTTCGGCGACGGGCTCATAGGCCTGACCCGTCGCCATGAGGCAGGTCTCGCCGGAGGGCTTGGTAACCGTGATCGTCCATGTCCCCGTTTCGGCGGACGCGTAGAGTTCGACCACCTGGTTTCCGGTTCCGAGGCCGATCGTCTGCCGCGATTCCCCGTACTTTTCTGCCAGCCGTCCGACCACGGTGTCGCGCGCCGCGCAGTGGCGAAAGACTTGAGCAAGGCTCGCATCGGCGGTCAGACCGGTGAGCAGGGTCGCAAGGACAGTGATGCGAAGCGCGAGGGCCATGATGTGTCCTTCCATGCGAAAACCGGGCTGTCGGAGGGTTGGCACGAACAGCATCGCCGCAAGAGGTTGTCGAAGGGTAAATGTCAGAGCATTTTTTCGTCAGCGTCCACGGCTTTTCGCAGGCTTGAGGTTCGGAGCGGCAAAAGGGCAGGATTTCCCCCGATGGTAACGATCCAGAAAGGCGAATCATGTCATCAACGCGTCCATTGAGATCACTGCTCTATGTTCCCGCGTCGAATGCGCGGGCGCTGGCAAAGGCGCGGGACTTGCCGGCGGATGCTCTGATCCTGGATCTGGAGGACGCGGTCGCTCCTGCCGAAAAGGCGGCGGCACGGGGCATGGCGGCGGCAGCTCTTGCCGAGGGCGGTTTCGGCCGCAGGATGACGATACTCCGTGTCAACGCGTTGGACACGGAGTGGGGCCGGGACGATCTCGCCGCGGCAACGGATGCCGATGCGGTCCTGCTGCCCAAGATATCCGGGGCAGAGGCGGTCGAGGGGTATGCGCGGGCCCTCGGGGACGGGCCGGAGATCTGGGCGATGGCGGAGACGCCTTCCGGCGTTCTTCGTGCCGCCGAGATCGCGGCGGAACCGCGGGTTAGGGGGCTGGTCATCGGGACGAACGATCTCGCGGCGGAGCTTGGCTGCCGTCCCGGGCCGGGCCGTGCAGAGCTGCAGATGGCGCTCCAGAGCTGCGTTCTGGCGGCGAGGGCCGCGGGGGTCGCCTGTATCGACGGCGTCTACAATGCCATCAAGGACGAAGATGGCTTTCGTGCGGAATGCGCGCAGGGTCTGGCGCTCGGGATGGACGGCAAATCGCTGATCCACCCCTCACAGATTGCAGCGGCGAACGAGATTTTCGTGCCCTCGGCGGCGGAAATAGACCTCGCCCGGCGGCAGATCGATGCGTTTGCGGAGGCCGAACGTAACGGACGCGGCGTGGCCGTGCTCGATGGCAGGATCGTCGAGGCGCTCCACGCCAGGGCCGCTCAGCGGTTGTTGGAGCGCGTGGCGGAGATTCAATCGTAAAGCGTCTAGAGGGAGGGCCATCGCGGGGTAGCCGACGGGCGCGAAGCCGTGGTTAGATCGTGTGGTCCGCGCGTAAAGCGGAGCAGGTCGTCCCTGCGGCCTACGGGGCGAACGCCGGATGCTCGTGACGGCGCGTGATCTTCGCTTTGGACCGCGAAACTTGCCGGAGAAATCAAAGGCGAGATGGGGCGTTTACGAATCATGCCTCGGGCAGGGCGATCGACTCCGGTCACGGGTGGCCCGGAACGTGCTCCGGGACGGCTTTGCAACGTGGGTTGCCGCCGCGCGGCAGCTGATCACCGCCTGAGGTCAATCGGTATCGTGACGGTGCTGCGGCGGAGTCCGCCGGGGGCCGGTTCTTTTTCCGTCGACATTCCATCGAATAGCCGAGAGCCTGCGACACCGAGGCATGGGAGCGAGCGACATCATCTCCGGGGGATGCCCGGAGACGGGGGATCACACGGGCCGGGAGGCGCAGGATCTTTCCCGAACCGGTCCGGGAGTTCCGCCCTCCCCGGCGCCCCGGAAGCGTCTTCCCCTTACGGGCGCCCCTCGTGATCGACGCGGACCGGACTGGCCCCTGCCGCCCGGCCACGTTACGGTTTCCGAAATCCGGGTCAGCCACACTCGCGGCTCGCTCCGGGACTTGCACAGCCACGCGTTCCGGCCTCGGAGAGCCTCGCCATGTTCCTTCTCGTTCTCGGTGTCCTGCTTTGGATCCTGCCGCATTTCTATGTCCGGTTCGTGCGGCGCAGCAGGCCGGAACCGTCCGGACCGGCAAAGGGGCTCATCGCGGCCGGAATCGTCGCCGGAATCGTGCTGATGGTGATCGGCTACCAGCGCGCGGCGTTCACGCCGGTCTATGCGCCGCTTCCCGGCATGGGGCACCTGAACAACCTGCTGATGCTCGTCGCGATCTTCCTGCTCGGCGCCGGTCACATGAAGGGCCGCGTCGCGCATTACATGCGGCACCCGATGCTGACCGCAGTCATTCTCTGGTCGGTCGCGCATCTACTGGTGAACGGCGATGCCGCCTCGCTCGTGCTGTTCGGCGGAATCGGTCTCTGGGCCGTCGCCGAAATCGTGGCGTTGAATGCATCGGGTCCGTGGGCGCGGCCGCCGAAAGGGCCGGTCCGGCGCGATCTGATGAACGTCGCCGGAACCGTGGTGCTTTACGCCCTGATCGCCGCGATCCATGTCTGGCTCGGCCATAATCCATTCCTGGGGACCTACGGATGAAGCTCTATCGCTACCTGACCGGCGACGACACGTCGGACTTCTGTCACAAGGTCACCGCGGCGCTGAACCAAGGGTGGGAGCTTCACGGTGACCCGTCCTACGCGTTCGATACGGCGAACGGCGTCATGCGCTGCGCCCAGGCGGTGACCAAGGAGGTTCCGGGCGGAACCTACACACCGGGCATGAAGCTGTCCGACCAGTAGACCCTTCTGACCAAACTTGTGATCACGCGCTCACAGCGTGTGATCACATCGTCGACAAATTTGCCCCGGCGCCTGCGATATAACGTCTGATCTGCTCTTCGGGGGAGTGACTTGGGCGACAAATCGGCTAGGACGGGGAGAAACATGATCCGGGCCGCGCCGTGTGACGCATCCCGCATCGCCGTCCAGTGGGAGACATCCATGCCAGACGTGAACCGGGGCAAACGCCCGCTTTCGCCCTTCATGCTCGGGCCCTACTACCGCCTCCAGATCACGTCGGTGAGCTCGATCCTGACGCGCATCACCGGCCTTGCGATGCTGGTGGCGGCGCTTCTCATCGTGTGGTGGCTGCTCGCCGCCTCTGCCGGTCCCGAAGCGTTCGACAGGGCGGACGGCGTGCTGACGAGCTGGATCATCGACATCGTGATGACCCTGTCGGTGCTGGCGCTGTGGTATCACGCGCTTGCCGGCCTCAGGCATCTCTACTGGGACACGGGCCGCGGGCTCGAGGTTGCCACCGCCGAACGCCTCGGCATCGCGGCGATGGTGGGCTCGGTGATCCTCACCCTCATCACGATCCTTCTGGTCTGAGCGGAGCGACTGATATGGCCTACATGACCGACCGCAAGCGCGCCACTGGGCGCGGCGCCGCCGGCTCCGGCACCGAGCATTTCTGGCACATGACCGTCACCTCGGTGGCGCTCGTGATCCTGACGCCGCTCTTCGTCTTCGTCGTCGGCCCCGCAATCGGGAAGCCCTACGCCGACGTCGCTCTGCATTTCGCGAACCCCTTCAATGCCATCGTCACCGCGCTGATGCTGGTCGTCGGGTTCAACCATTTCCGGCATGGCGCACAGACCGCGATCGAGGATTACAGCGACGGGCTGACCCGCAAGGCGCTGGTCCTCGCGACGATCTGCATCAGCTATGCCGCGATGGCGACGGGGCTGTTTGCCCTTGCCCGCCTCGCGCTCTGAGGAGACCCACATGGCATCCTACGACATTACCCATCACAGCTACGACGTCATCGTGATCGGTGCCGGCGGCTCCGGTCTCCGCGCGACGCTCGGCATGGCGGAGCAGGGGCTGAAGACGGCCTGCATCACCAAGGTCTTCCCGACGCGCTCGCATACCGTCGCGGCGCAGGGCGGGATCGCCGCATCGCTGTCCAACATGGGCCCGGATCACTGGCAGTGGCACATGTACGACACCGTGAAGGGCTCCGACTGGCTCGGCGACACCGACGCGATGGAGTACCTGGCGCGCGAGGCGCCGAAAGCGGTCTACGAGCTGGAGCATTACGGTGTCCCGTTCAGCCGGACCGAGGAGGGCAAGATCTACCAGCGGCCCTTCGGCGGCCACACCACCGAGTTCGGCGAAGGCCCCCCGGTGCAGCGGACCTGCGCCGCGGCGGACCGCACGGGCCACGCCATCCTCCACACGCTCTACGGCCAGTCGCTGAAGAACAATGCCGAGTTCTACATCGAGTATTTCGCAACCGATCTCATCATGTCCGAGGACGGGGAATGCCAGGGCGTGCTCGCCTGGAACCTCGAGGACGGCTCGCTGCATGCCTTCTCCGCCAAGATGACGGTGCTGGCGACGGGCGGCTACGGCCGGGCCTACTTCTCCGCGACCTCCGCCCATACCTGCACCGGCGACGGCGGCGGGATGGTGGCGCGTCAGGGCCTGCCGCTGCAGGACATGGAGTTCGTCCAGTTCCACCCCACCGGCATCTATGGCGCCGGCTGCCTCATCACCGAAGGCGCACGGGGCGAGGGGGGCTATCTCACCAACTCCGAGGGCGAACGGTTCATGGAGCGCTACGCGCCCACCTACAAGGATCTCGCCTCCCGCGACGTGGTCAGCCGCTGCATGACGATGGAGATCCGGGAAGGGCGCGGCGTCGGTCCCGACAAGGATCACATCTTCCTGCACCTCAACCACCTGCCGCCGGAGACTCTGGCGTTGCGGCTGCCGGGCATCTCCGAGAGCGCCCGGATCTTCGCCGGGGTGGACCTGACGAAGGAGCCGATCCCGGTCCTGCCGACGGTGCACTACAACATGGGCGGCATTCCGACGAATTACTGGGGCGAGGTTCTCAACCCGACCGCCGAGGATCCCGACCGCATCGCGCCGGGCCTGATGGCCGTGGGCGAAGCGGGCTGCGCCTCGGTCCACGGGGCGAATCGCCTCGGCTCCAACTCGCTGATCGACCTTGTCGTCTTCGGTCGTGCCGCCGGCATCCGGGCCGCCTCGATCGTCGATCCCGAAAGCCCGGCGCCGACGCTCAACCAGGCCTCCCTCGACAAGGCACTGGAGCGGTTCGACAGCCTGCGCCATGCCAGCGGCGGCACGCCGACGGCGGCGCTGCGGAGCGAGATGCAGAAGGTGATGCAGGACGATGCCGCCGTCTTCCGGACCGACGAGACGCTCGCGAAGGGCGTGGAGCGGATGTACGAGGTCGCCGGCAAGATGGACGACATCAAGGTGACCGACCGCTCCATGGTCTGGAATTCGGATCTGATGGAGACGCTCGAGCTGACCAACCTGATGCCGAATGCGCTCGCCACCATCGTCGGCGCGGAGGCCCGCAAGGAAAGCCGTGGCGCCCATGCCCACGAGGATTACCCCGACCGGGATGACGAGAACTGGCGCAAGCACACGCTCGCGCGGGTGAACGGCAAGGTGGACCTGACCTACCGTCCCGTCCATCTCGATCCGCTGTCGGTTCAGGAAGAGGGCGGGATCGACCTCGCCCGCATCGCGCCCAAGCAGCGCGTGTACTGACGATCGGGGGTGGCCCGGACGGCGAGGATCCGCTGCCCGGGCCGCCCGGACGATTGAAACGTGATCGAGTCCCGCCGCTGGAGGCGGAACGTTCGGGAGGAAGGAGCGGTTCGCCCTTCATGCATACCATGATCAGACCTCTCACCTTCCTGCGGCCCGCTGTGCTGGTCGCCATCCTCACTCTGCCCGGCTGCGCGGCCGTCGTTGCCGATCAGGTGGCGCGGACGGCGGCGCGGCAGGTCGTGAACAATGTCGTCGCCGAACGCTTCCCCGGCGCGACCGTGCAGCCGGTGACGGACTGCATCATCAACAACGCCAGCGCGCGCCAGATCGTGACCGTCGCGGCGGATGCGGGCCGCGCGCAGCCCTCGCCCCGCAGCATCCAGGTCGTGACCGATGTCCTGCAGGAGCCGGGCACCCTGAACTGCCTGTCGACCCGCGCGCTTCCGAACCTCTTCGGACAACCGGTCTCGCAGTGAACGTGGCGGCGGATCATCCCACCCGCGATGCGGCCGGCAGGGCCGGGGTCCGGTCCGGGGCCAAGCGTGTGGTGATCCATGCCGGCTTGCCGAAAACCGGCTCCACCGCGATCCAGAACATGCTGCGCGCCAACGAGAATGCGCTCGAGCAGGACATGGCGCTCGCCGTGCGGGAAGATCGGACGCGGGAACTTCGGCTAGCTGCCTACCGTATCCTCAGCCGCGGCGGTTTCCGTGCGCGGCATCGCCTCAGGCGCGCGGCACGGGATCTGGCGCAATGGGCGGCTTCCGCCCCGCAGGATACGGTTCTGATCTCGGACGAGAACCTCCTCGGTGTGACATCCGGCACCTTGTTCGGCGCGACCTACGGCGATGGCCCCCGCGCCGTCGTGGACGCGCTCCTCACCGCGTTTGCGGGGCAGGACGTGATCGTCGTCCTTTACACGCGAGAGGGGGAGGCCCTGCGCCGGTCCTGCCACAACCAGAAGGTCCGCAACGGCGGCGGCACGATGGATTATGCGGGGTTCTGCCGCGCGTTTCCGGATCCGACCATGCCCGCGCGGCTCGCCGCGGATCTCAAGGCGGATCTCGGTGCGCGGGCACGGATCGTGACGCTCGAGGACGAGGCGGATGGCCGCGTCGGGCGGACGGTGCTGCGCGAGGCGGGCATGGGCGAAGCCGCGATCGACGCCCTGATCGAGCCGCCGCGGATCAACGTCTCAATTCCCGCGGCGGTTCTCGAGCTGATCCGGGAGATCAACGGGCTGGGCCTGCCCGACGAGAAGCGGCGCGAGGTCGTGGCGCTCGTCCGCAAGCATGCCGGTGCCGTCGGGGGGCCGCGGACATGAACGTCGACGTCGCGCGCCCCGGGGCCCGTAAGCCGCCGCTTCTGGCGATGTTCGGCATGCGGCGCTCAGGCAACCACGCCATCGCGGACTGGCTCCGCCGCAACGTACCGGGTGAATGCGTCTTTCTGAACGACTGCGCGCCGGGCGATCCGTTCGAGACCTACGCGTTGATGGAGACGCCCCGCGGCGACCGTCACGGACCGAGCTTCCGGACGACCCGCTGGTTCCCGCAGTTTCCGGACGGACGCAACGCGCGGGCGCATCTCGTGAGCTACGAGGATCGTCTGCCGGGCACCGCGACCCCCGAGGGCTGGGGTCGGCCGGCGACGGAGATCGTCGTTCATCGCTCCTTCCTCAACTGGCTCGCATCGTTCCTCAAGCTGGTGCGCGTGCGCAAGGCCGGCACGGCGCAGGGCGCGCGCGGCATGGGCCCGCTCCGCCGGGCCGTCTCGCAGTATGTCGCCCTCCTGACGGCCTGCGAGGGGCGTGTTTCCCTGTCGCTCGACCGATGGCGGCAGGATGCGGACTACCGCGCCCGCCGCCTCGATGCTCTTCGCCTGCCGATGCTCGACAACGAAGTGGGCACGCAGGCACGTTACGGCGGCGGCTCTTCCTTTTCCCCCGGACATGCGGCGCCGGGAGCGAGCGACCTTTCGTCCCGCTGGCGCATTGCCGCCACGGACCCCATCTTCAGAACGATTGCAGGTGCCGCGGGGCGTTCGCCCGGCCTGCTCGATGTGCTAAACCGCCATTACCCCGAGGACGTCGCACGCTTGCGGCGGATCGCCGGGGACACGGCTTGGACCCCGAGGACCCTATCATGGTGCAACTGACGCTCCCGAAGAACAGCAAGATCACCACGGGAAAGACGTGGCCGAAGCCGGAGGGCGCGACGAACGTCCGGGCCTTTCACATCTACCGCTGGAACCCGGATGACGGAAAGAACCCGCGCGTGGACACGTATTTCGTGGACATGGACACCTGCGGTCCGATGATCCTGGACGCGCTGATCAAGATCAAGAACGAGATTGATCCCACGCTGACCTTCCGTCGCTCCTGCCGGGAAGGCATCTGCGGCTCCTGCGCGATGAACATCGACGGGATCAACACGCTGGCCTGCATCTACGGCATGGACGAGGTGAAGGGCGATGTGAAGATCTATCCCCTGCCGCACATGCCCGTCGTGAAGGATCTCATTCCCGACCTGACGCTGTTCTACGCCCAGCATGCGAGCATCATGCCGTGGCTGGAAACCAAGACGCAGCGGCCCGAGAAGGAATGGCGGCAATCTATCGAGGACCGCAAGAAGCTCGACGGCCTCTACGAATGCGTGATGTGTGCATCGTGCTCCGCCGCCTGTCCGTCCTACTGGTGGAACGGCGACCGTTATCTCGGGCCGGCCGCGCTGCTGCACGCCTACCGCTGGATCATCGACAGCCGGGACGAGGCGACGGGCGAGCGGCTGGACGATCTGGAAGATCCATTCAAGCTCTACCGCTGCCACACGATCATGAACTGCGCCAAGACCTGCCCGAAGGGTCTGAACCCGGCAAAGGCGATTCAGGACATCAAGAAGATGATGGTCGACCGGCACGTGTGAGGTCGGCGCAAACTGACGCCGAAAGGGCGCCGCGAGGGATCGCGGCGCCCTTTTTCGTGGCGGGCGATGCGTCCTCCCCCCGCCCTCACCGCAAACGAAAAACGCGCCACCCGGTGGGGCGACGCGTTTCACGTAAATCATTGGACGTCGGGACGCCCTCAGTTGATGGCGGTGGTGTCGCCGTCGATGATGCCGTCGCCGTCCAGATCCTGATCGAGATTGGCTTCGGTCGCGCCGGAATTCTGCATCCCGGTCGGGGCGCAGGCGGACAGCGCCGCGACGAAGGCGACGAGCAGGGCGGACAGTTTGAGGTTGGTCATGACGGTCTCCATGTCGGACTTTTTTAGATTGGTTGCATGACCCAAGACATCATTCGCAATCGGGTTCCCGGATCGGCTTGCGAGAGGATCAGCTTTCGAAGACGATCTGCTCGCCGTCGATGATGCCGTCTCCGTCAAGATCCTGATCGAGGTTCTCCTCGGTCGCGGCCGGGGGTTGCGACGGCATCGGGGTGCAGGCCCCGATAATGGCGAGGGTCATCAGAAGGGCGAAACTGCGGATGAGCACGGACATGGACGATCTCCAATTCCTTGATTTGAATGGCCCGGCCCCGGACGGCCGGTTCCCGTCATCCTGTCTCGA
The DNA here is from genome assembly GCF_031846565.1 of Tropicimonas omnivorans. Classification (NCBI taxonomy): domain Bacteria; kingdom Pseudomonadati; phylum Pseudomonadota; class Alphaproteobacteria; order Rhodobacterales; family Roseobacteraceae; genus Tropicimonas; species Tropicimonas omnivorans. The sequence continues at coordinate 718,835 of NZ_JAVRHL010000001.1, forward strand.
AGATGTCCCTGCGACAAGGGCGATGCGCCGATGAAGGGCCCCGCGGACGCAGAGGCCCGCCGCGCCGCGCCTCCCGTCATCGCCTATGATCCTGCCTCTCTGCCGCCGGTGGACATGGCGGCGCGGGCGGGGCGCCGGGGGACCATGCGCGCAACCGGCAGTGTCACGGTTCCGCCCAGGGAGGCGCGCACGGCGTGCGTTCCGGCGGGCGGCGCATTCCGGATCTCGTGCCCCGAAGGCTCCCAGGTCGGCGATCTGAACCTCTGGGCGGCAAACGATCCGGAAGAGCGCTTCTACTCGGGCAAGACCCGCGCCCTCCACGGAACGCATGTGGGGCAGGGCGACCGCCTCTGGTCCGCCTTTCCGTACCTGCGCCCGATGGCGACGATCCTGGAAGACAGTCTGGACTGGTACGGGATCGATGCGGATGGCGGGGCCGTGCATGACGTCATCGGAACGCGCTGCGATCCCTATACCCATGTCCGCCTCGGGGGCGCACCGTATCACCAGTGCTGTCATTCGAACCTGACGCGCGCCCTCGTCCATGAGCTGGGACTGTCTCCGGGGGAAGCGGAGGGCCGGGTGCACGACGTTCTCAACGTCTTCATGTGCACCGGTTTCACGCAGCATACGGGGCAGTACTTCATGAAGGCGAGCCCGGCGCGGGCAGGAGACTTCATCGAGTTCTTCGCGGAGATCGATCTGCTGATCGCCCTCAGCGCCTGTCCCGGCGGAGATTGCGGCGCGGAGCATTCGTCGGATGAAGCCATCTGCCGCCCCCTCCTGATCGAGGTGTTCGAGGGGGAGGGCGCCTGGGCCTCGCCGGAGACTGCGCCCTACGACCGGTCCCACGGGATCTGATCGGCGGGCCCGGATCAGGCGACGCGGTTCGGCGGCTCACGTCCCTCGAGAGCGGCGCGGACATTATCGAGTGCCATCATCCCCATCGCTTCGCGCACCTCGAGAGCAGCGGTGCCGAGATGAGGCAGCAGGGACACGTTCGGCAGGCGGCGCAGGGCCGCCGGCACGTCAGGCTCGGTCTCGTAGACGTCGAGGCCCGCGCCCGCGATCCAGCCGCCTTCGAGCGCGGCGATGAGCGCCCCCTCATCCACCAGCTCGCCGCGGGCGATGTTGACGAGGTGGGCGTGGGGGCGCATCGCGGCGATCTGGTCCGCGCCGATGATGCCGGTCATGCCCGGTCCCGCGGCGAGGGCGATCACGACGACGTCCGCCGCCGACATGACCTCCTCGATCCGGCCCAGCTGCCGGGCGGGCACGCCGGCGTCCCGGTCCGGCGAGCGGTTCCAGAACGCGATGTCCATTCCGAAGCCGTGATGCGCGCGGGCAGCGACGGACCGGCCGATCCGGCCCATGCCGATCACGCCCAGCGTCTTGCCGGACATGTGGAGGCCGAGAAGCTGGGTCGGCGTCCAGCCCGTCCACTTGCCCGAGCGCAGAAGGGATTCGCCCTCCGACGCTCGGCGGCAGCTCATCAGCATCAGCGTCAGGGCGATATCGGCGGTCGCCTCGGTGACGGCGCCGGGCGTGTTGCTGACCACGATGCCGGCCCTCGCCGCGGCCTCCACGTCGATATGACCGAAGCCCGCGCCGAAATTCGCGAGGATCTTCGTGCGATGCGGCCCGCCAGCGAACGCGGCCTCGGTGAAGGCATCCCCCAGCGTCGGCACGATCGCGTCGTACTCCCCGAGCGCGGCTCCGGCGTCCCGTGGGCCATAGGCCGCGCGCTCCTCGTCGACGACGACCTCCCCCAGCGTGTGGGCCATCTCCAGAACACGGTCCGGCAGGCGCCGGGTGATGAGGATGCGGGCCGTCAAAAGAGCCGTCCGCCGACGGGCACGTCCCGCTCGGGCTCGATCAGGACGACCTCGCCTTCCGCATCCGGCACCCCGAGAACCAGCGCCTCGGACATGAACTTGCCGATCTGCCGGGGCGGAAAGTTCACCACGCCGAGGACCCGCCGTCCGGGCAGGGTCTCCGGGGCGTAGTGTGCCGTGATCTGGGCGGAGCTCTTCCTTTCCCCGATCTCCGGCCCGAAATCGACGCGCAGCTTGATCGCCGGTTTGCGCGCCTCGGGGAAAGGCTCGGCGGCGATGATCCGACCGACGCGGATGTCGAGCTTCATGAAGTCGTCGAACGTCGCCTCGTCCGTCACTTCGACAGCTCCTCGTCCCGCTTGATCGCGGCCATGACCGTGCGGTGCATCAGGTCCGGCAGCTCCTCCATCAGCGTTCGGAGTGCGACCTCCGTGACGCCGTTCGGGGAGGTGACGTTGGTGCGGAGCTGGGCCGCGCTCTCGTCCGAGCTGTCGAGAAGCGCGCCGGCTCCCGAGATCGTGGCGCGGGCGAGCTGGCCCGCGACCTCTTCGGACAGTCCCTCGCGAACGCCGGCCTCGGTCAGCGCCTCGACCATGTGGAAGACGTAGGCCGGGCCACAGCCAGAAATGCCGGTGACCGTCCGCATCTGCGCCTCGCTCTCGAGCCGCACGACCTGGCCCACGGCGGACAGCAGCTCCTCGGCAAGATCGAGGTAGCCGGTGCCGCCCTCGTTTCCGACGATCGCGGTGATGCCGCGCTTCACGGCCGAGGGCGTGTTGGGCATGGCGCGGATGACAGGCGTTCCGGCCCCGAACGCGCGTTCGTAGTAGCGGATCGGCAGGCCGGCCGCGACGGTCAGAACAGGGACCTCGCCGCCGCCGTAATGCGTGACTTGGGCCAGCGCATCCTGCATTATCTGCGGCTTCACAGCGAGAAGGACGAGAGCGGGGCGCTCAGGCAGGGCTGCGTTCAGGCGGCAGCCGGTCGATGTCAGGAAGTCGGAGGGCGTCGGATCCAGAACGGTGACGGACTGGGGCGCAAGACCGCCGGCGAGCCAGCCTTCCAGCATTGCCGAGCCCATCTTTCCGCAGCCCAGGATCACGAGACCCCGTGCCGTGATATCGGTCATGTCCATGTCGGTCCTCTCCCGCGTCTAGAAGCGCGGGGCGGAGGTTAGGCGCGGCCGTAAGCCTCTGCAATGGCGACCTGCATCGCGTCCGCCGGCTCCCGCTCGCCCCAGGTGACGAGCTGGAAGGCGGGGTAGAAACGCTCTGATGCGGTGACGGCGGCCTCGATCAGGGTGTCGATCTGCTCCGGACCCGCCATCTGGCCCCCCGCGAGCACGAGCCCGTAGCGGTAGGTCATCAGGTTCTGTTCGGCCCAGTAGGTGAAGCCGCCCGCCCAACAGGCATCGTTCACGCGATTCAGCGCCTCGTAGAGCTTGGGCAGCCGCGCTGCGGGCGGCTCCATCTCGAAGGTGCAGATGAGGCGGAGCGTCTCGTCGTAGTGGGACCACGCCAGCGTGATGGAATAGGTCTTCCAGCGGCCTTCGACGGCCATGGCGATCTGATCGTCGCCGATGCGGTCGAAGTCCCACGCGTGGTGCTGCGCAAGGGATTCCACGATGTCGATGGGGTGAAGGTCGTCCGTCATATATGCTTCGGAAAGCGACATTGCCCGGCCTCGTTGGTTGTAGCCCCGGCACCGTCACTGGCGTCTAGGGCTAGGTGCCTGCTCAAGGATCAGCGGGCGAAGCCGGCTGCCCTTACCAGATATGGTGGGGGCAAGGGGGGTCGGCTGTAAAGAGACATTCGGGGCGCAAAGGCCCCCGCGCGGCAGGTTTCTGGGGATAAGTGCGTCTGCCTCAGGGGCAGGGATGCCCGCGGCGCGCAAGCGCGCGATCAGGGCGTGCCTCCGGCGAATGACGCGGGGCACCAGCGCTGCGCGTCTTGCCCGGCGGGCGTATCGCTCGCCCTCGGCCGGCGATTGCCCCCGACGGAACAGCTTCGGGATCAGGAGTCCGAAGCGTGCTTCGCTTCGAGCGTCTCGATCCGGGCCTTCAGGGCTTCGTTCTCTTCGCGGGCCTTCTGCGCCATTGCGCGCACGGCATCGAATTCCTCGCGGGTGACGAGGTCCCGCTCGGCGAGGAACCGGTCGATCATGCCGCTGAAGGCGGTCTCGGCCTCCTCCCGCGCGCCCTGAGCCACGCCCATCGCATTGGTCATCAGCTGGGACATGTCGTCGAAGAACTTGGAGCGCGTCTGCATCGGGATCCCCTCGGCGTTGGAACAAGGGCGTTATATGGGGCTTGGGGGCGCGCCCACAAGGTTGACTTATGCCCGCTTCCACGGTTCAGAGCCGGCATGCGTGCCATGATCCCCTTTCCGGCGATAGATCCGGAACTCGTCTCGGTCAGCCTCTTCGGGCTGGACCTTGCCCTGCGCTGGTATGCCCTCGCCTACATCGCCGGCATCCTCGCCGGCTGGAGGATCGGCATCCTGCTTCTGCGCCGGGAGCGGCTCTGGCCGCGGGACGTGCCGCCGATGCGCCCCGCGCAGGCGGACGATCTGCTCACCTGGCTGATCCTCGGCATCGTGCTCGGCGGGCGCCTCGGCTACGTGCTGTTCTACAATCTTGGCTTCTACCTGCAGAACCCGGGCCAGATCCTCGTCTTGTGGGAGGGCGGCATGTCCTTCCACGGGGGGATGCTGGGCGTCGTCCTCGCCTTCACGATCTTCTGCCGTCGCAACGGTATCCCGATTCTGCAGACCGCGGACATGCTCGCGGTCGCGACGTGGCCCGGCCTGTTCTTCGGACGGCTGGCCAACTTCATCAACGCGGAGCTCTACGGCCGCCCGACGGACGTGCCATGGGCGATGAAGTTCCCGACGATGTGCCAGGTCCCCTCCGTGCAGAACTGTCCGGTCGCCGGGGAGTGGTTCTATACCGGCCAGGAGCTCGCGCGGCATCCGAGCCAGCTCTACCAGGCCGGCCTGGAAGGATTGGCGCTGGGGGCGGTGCTTCTGCTGCTCGCCTTCGGAACGCGCGCGCTGAAGCGCCCCGGCATCCTCGTCGGCACCTTCCTGACGGGTTATGCTTTGGCGCGGATCGTGGTGGAATACGTGCGCCAGCCGGACGCGCAGTTCGTCTCGCCCGGCAATCCCATCGGGTTCGTGATCGGCGAAGGAGCCATCGGCCTGACCATGGGGCAACTCCTGTCCCTTCCCATGCTGGCGTTCGGGATTTTCCTCATCGTCTGGGCGCGGAGGGGGCGCACGGTCCCGGCATGACCGACCTGGCGCGCCTCCTCGAAGAGCGGATCCGGGCCGCAGGGCCCCTTACGCTTGCCGACTACATGGCCGAGTGCCTGCTTCATCCCGAACATGGTTACTATACCGGGGGGCGCGTCTTCGGCGCGTCGGGTGATTTCATCACCGCGCCCGAGGTCAGCCAGATGTTCGGCGAGCTGGTGGGCCTCGCCCTCGCGCAAGGCTGGATGGATCGGGGTCAGCCGGAGAGGTTCGTCCTCGCGGAGCTGGGACCGGGGAGGGGCACCTTGATGGCCGACGCCCTGCGGGCCGCGGAGCGGGTGCCGGGATTCGTGGCGGCCGCCGAGGTCGTGCTGGTCGAGGCGAGCCCGCGACTGCGGGAGGTTCAGGCCGAGACGCTCGCGGACCGGTCACCGCGCTGGCTGGACAGCGTCGAGCAGCTCCCCGAGGCGCCGCTTTTCCTGATCGCGAACGAGTTTTTCGACGCGCTTCCGATTCGCCAGTTCCAGAGAGATGGCGAGACCTGGCGGGAGCGGGTGATCGGGCTCGGGCCGGAGGGCGGTCTTGCGATGGGGCTGGCCGATGCCGCACCGCCCGGCGCCGCGCCGCGGGCGTCCGAAGGGGGAGACGTGGTGGAGATCTGCCCGTCGCTTCCGACCGTGGCCGGCACGATTGCCGCACGGATCAAGGATCACGGCGGTCTCGCGCTCATGATCGACTATGGCGCCGAGGGCGGCCGCGGGGACACGTTCCAGGCTGTCCAGAACCACGCCTATGCAGATCCCCTCGCCGCTCCGGGGCAGGCGGACCTCACCGCGCATGTCGACTTCGCGGCGCTCGCGCGGGCAGGCGAGTGGGCCGGGCTCCGCGCCAGCGGCCCGCTCAAGCAGGGATTGTGGCTCGGCGCGCTCGGAATCGTGCCGCGGGCGCAGGCCCTGGCGCGCGCGGTATCGGATCGGCCCGGCGGGATCGATGAGGTCCGAAGTGCGCTGGAACGCTTGACCGATCCGTCTCAGATGGGTTCGCTCTTCAAGGTCCTTGCGTTCGACCGGCCGGACGCGCCCCTGCCTGCGGGATTTGCCCCATGACGCTCGAAATACTGACCTCTGACGCGCTCTCGCCCCTGCGGCACGGGTTCTTCACGCGCCGCGGTGGCGCGTCCTCCGGCATCTTCGAGGGACTGAACTGCGGCCCGGGATCCAGCGACCAGCGGGAGGCGGTCGAGATCAACCTGGCCCGCGTCGCCGATGCGATGGACGTGCCGCCGGCACGCCTCGCCGGCATGACGCAGGTGCATTCTGCCGACGTCGTCCGGGCGATCCCCGGCGAACGCCCCCGCGCCGACGGTCTCGTGACGAACGAGCCGGGCGTGGTCTTGAGCGTGCTGACCGCCGATTGCCAGCCCGTCCTCTTCGCGGACGAGGAGGCCGGCGTGATCGGCGCGGCCCATGCCGGATGGCGCGGCGCGAAGGACGGTATCCTCGAGCGGGTGGTCGAGGAGATGGAGGGCCTCGGCGCCGAGCGGTTGCGGATCTGCGCGGTGATCGGCCCCTCGATCAGCCAGGCTGCCTACGAGGTCGGCCCGGACTTCGTCGAAAGCTTCGTGGACGAGGAACCCGAGGCCGCCCGCTTCTTCGCCGGCGGCGAGGGGGATCGCGCGATGTTCGACCTGCCGGGCTACGGGCTCTGGCGGCTGAGGGCGGCGGGCGTGGGAGAGGCTGAGTGGACCCGGCACTGCACCTATGCGGATCCGGACCGATTCTTCTCCTACCGCCGGACGACCCATCTGGTCGAGGCCGATTACGGGCGCATGATTTCCTGCATCCGGCTGTGACGCGAGCCGGTCTCCAAGACTCCCGCAAAGTGGCGCCGGGGCGCCCCATGCCCGCCCCATTCGAGCGCGTATCTTGCAGTCGAGCAAAGGTGCGAGCCCGTTGGGAGAAGCCGAAATGGCAAGCAAGACAAGACGCTGGATGACGTCCGCGATCGAGGCCGCGAAAGCGGCGGAAGACGTGCGCATGCCCTGGGCGAAGGGCGCGCCCCGCGCCGCCCGGATCGCGCGCCGGGATGCCCGTGAGGAGGAAGCGCCCCGGCTGAAACGCCGCACCGCCTGACATCCCGCCCATGTCGGCGCCGGGCACGTCTCTCTGGCGCTAGCTCCGGGGGGCCGGTTCGAGGCCTTCCGGTCAGCGACAACTACGCTTCGATATCAAACGTCCGGCGACGTCAGCGTCAGGGGGGCGGGTTCTGCGGCCACGAGATCGTCTGCGGTGAGCGGACCCGAAGGCCGGGCGAGGCGATACCGGGTGACCCAGAACAAGCGCTCCTCGGCCCGCGTGATCGCGACATAGGCGAGGCGCTTCCAGAGCGGCTGCCCCGCCTCGCTCCGCCCCATCCGCGCGGCGGCATAGAGGTCCGGGGAGAAGACCTGCACGTCCCGCCATTGCGAGCCCTGCGCCTTGTGGATCGTCACCGCGGCCCCATGCAGAAACGCAGCGCCCATGGTCGCGGCATGAGGAATCACGGGCTCCCCCTCCTCCGGCAGCTCGATCTTGATGATCGAGGCGACGGAAATATGCGGATCCTCCGCGCCGACGATGTGAAGGCGCGCGAAGCCGGGCTTCTTGCCCGGGCCGCGATAGATCGCCTGCGCGCCCTTGATGAGGCCGCGGGCTTCGAGATCGAGGCGTCTGTTGCGCTGCTTCAACGGCAATTCGATCCCGTCGCAGATCAAGGGCTCGCCGGGAAGAAGGTCGTCCTCCGGCGCCCCGAACGCACCGCGAAAGGCATGGATCAGCCTGATGCGCGTGGCATTGCGCCAGACCAGGACCGGGGAGCGCGCCATGAGTTCGGCGTCGACCCGGCCCGCAACGACGACGCGTTCGTCCTGCCGGGCCTTCTCCTCGATCATGCGCTCGAAGTCGTCGAAGGTGAGCTCGGGATCGGCGAGGGCGTGGGCAAGATCGAGAATCGGGTTGTCCTCGGCCTGCCGGTGGATGCGGGTCAGATCGAAGCGCTGCGTTTCGGGGAGCGTCTCGAAGACCATCTTGCCGCCGCCGTTGACGGGCGGGAGCTGGGCCGGATCTCCGAACAGCATCAACGTCGGAAAGATCTCCTTCAGATCCTCGAACTGACGCTCGTCCAGCATGGAGCTTTCGTCCACGAGTCCGATATCCAGCGGATCGTCCCGCCGCTTCCAACCCGTGATGAAGTCCGAGCCGCGCAGACCGGCGACGGCCAGGGCGCCGGGCACCGACGGGTGGCGGGCATAGAACGCCGCGGCGCGGTCCAGTGCCTCGTCGGACAGGGCCTCGGTGTCCGGGCGGTCGCCTTCGCCGGCCAGCCAGTCCGCGATGGCTTCGTATTCGGGCGCGAAGACGGGGGTGTAGAGAATGCGGTGGATCGTGCAGGCCGGGACGCCGCGATGCCGCAGGACGCTGGCCGCCTTGTTCGTGGGGGAGAGAATCGCGAAGGTCCGCTTCTCCGTCTTCTTCTTGCCCTCCCAGTCGCCGGTGACGATCTGCGCGCCGGCCGCCTCCAGGGCCTGCGCAACGTGCGCCAAGAGCACCGTCTTGCCGCTGCCGGCCTTGCCGGTGATGGCCAGAACGCGCGCGCCGCCCTTGCCGGGCGGGCGGGTGGTTCCAGCCTCCAGATCGACGCCGGCATGACGCAAGGCGTCCCCGATGGCGGCGAGAGCGCGGTTCTGGTCGTCGGAGAATGTGAGCGTGGAGGGATCCATGGCGCGTTCCTAGACCGCCCCGCGCAAGGTGGCCAGACGGGGCGGTACGCGAGGTGCCGTCCGGCTCAGACCACGATCAAACCGTAACTTATGGCGCGGGCGACAGCGTGCGTGGTGTTGAGCGCCCCGAGCTTATGCCGCGCGCCCTCCGTGCGGACCCGGATCGCGCGCTCGGAAACGCCCAGCTCTTCGGCTGCCTGCGTCATGTCCATGCCGCGCGCAAGACAGGCGATGGCGTCCCGCTCCTCGGACGAGAGGGACGGCGCGGGGTTCGCGACCGTCTCGAACTCCAGCGCCTTGAGATTGAATTCATGGGCGAGGATCAGAAGATCGTGCGTATTCTCTTCGCAGAAGGCGTTCCAGACGACGTCATCGCAGTTGTGGGAGATCGTGAGCACGGCAAGCTGCCCGGTCGGTCCGCGGACCGGAATGCTCAGGCCCTGGTTGCCGACGCCGTGCTCGATCGCGTCCGCGCGGAACTGCTTGGCCGATTTGCTCGACCAGTCGAGATCCCGCCAATTCGTGGGGTCTGCGCGTTGCAGGCTGCCGAGGATCACGGGATCGACCCGGAGGTATCCCTGCTCGACATAGTGGTCGACCCATTCCGCTGTATAGGTGCCTGCGCCGAAGCGTTCACCGGCGTTGTTCACCCAATGGTAAACGAAGTGATCGACCGCGTAATGCCGGCTGACCGCCTCCGTTGCCTTTTGCAGATCCTCCACCGTCTCGGCGGACCGGATCATCTTGCAGAGGCCCTCGATGCTGCGCCCCATCGTCATCGGTAAATCTCCAAACGCGTGCCACGCCATGGCGTCATCCGCCGGCCTGGTCCGAAATACATTTCGCCCCGGATAGGCGGGACGTTGGGCAAAAAGGTGGCAGTCGGTACTGCTGCCGACACGCCAAACCGGAGGCCCGTGTCTCCGGTTGATCCATCTTTCCTGCTAACGGAAGGTTGGGCAATCCAGCGGTTCGCAGGCTAATGACAGTGTTGCGCGTTCGCCTCGCGAGGCAGGCGGGACGTCTCCCGGAGGACAAGCCGGAAGGGGGGCGCTGCAACGTCTTGGCCTTCAACAAAAAAAGTCCGTCATCCCGGCGCGGGACCCGGCGGCGCCGGCCTGGGCGTGGCGGTCGCAGGCGTCGTGCCGCGAATGGATGGGAAGTGTGTTCAGAATGGACCGCCGAACGCCCTCGGAGGAGGGGTGCCGCGGACCAGGCCTGCCCGAGCCGCCTTCCCGTGCCGCGGGACGGCTGCGACTCCCATCGGCAATTTCGTGCGGGCGCCCCCCAACGCCATCGACTCTGCACGGTGGGCAATGTGAAGCGCCGGGCCTGGCCTTGCCTTTATTTTGCCAGAATGCCGAAATCCAATTATGAGCGCCATAAATTAAATGAATGGCGCTATGCGCCTATGTTGACGTAAGTTAAGTGAAGAATTCCACCGTAACGGGAGTGGTTTGGAGCGGCTTGCGCTTTCAAATTTTTTCGTTCATTGAAAGTCGCCAATGGCGCGATATGTGGCCAAAGATCTTTTTCACGCGAACAGGGTTATATGAAAATGTCAGTAAATATCGAAGGCAGGTCCCGCAAGGAGCTCGAGGAGATGCGAGCGCAGATCGACGCGGAGATGGAAAAGGCGCTGGAGCGGGATCGTCGCGAGGCGCTCGATGCCGTGGAGAAAACCGCCCAGAAACACGGCTGGACGCTGGACGAACTCGTCGGTGGCCGGAAAAAGGGCAAGGCTGCGACGGCCAAGAAGTCGCGCCCCAAATATGCGCATCCCGAAAATCCCTCCATGACCTGGACGGGTCGCGGCCGTCGCCCCCAGTGGATCAAGGATCACGAGGAAAACGGCGGGGATCTGAACGATCTCGCCATTTGATGCAGGTTCGGATCGCTTTGCAGACCGGGAGGTGATGACGTGACGGTACATATCGGGGCGAAGCCCGGAGACATCGCGGAAACGGTCCTGATGCCGGGCGATCCCCTGCGGGCCAAATGGGCAGCAGAAACGTTCCTCGACGGAGCCGTCTGCGTCAACGAGGTCCGCGGGATGCTCGGTTTCACCGGGGAATGGAAAGGCAATCGCGTCACGATCCAAGGGTCGGGGATGGGAATGCCGAGCCTGTCGATCTACGCCAACGAACTGATCTCGGAATACGGCGCCAAGACGCTGATACGAATAGGTTCGGCCGGTGCGATGCAGGACGCCATCGAGCTGAGGGACGTGGTGCTGGCAATGACCGCCACCACGCTCTCGACTCCCTCCCGCGGGATTTTCCGGGAAATGCAGTTCGCGCCGTGCGCGGACTGGTCGCTTCTCAAGGCGGCCGAAGCAGCGGCCACGGCAAAGGGCACGAAGACGCATGTCGGCGGCATCTATTCCTCGGACGTTTTCTATGACGAGCGTCCCGACCTGAACGAACAGATGACCCGGCACGGCATTCTCGCCGTCGAAATGGAGGCGGCGGAGCTCTACATTCTCGCCGCCCGCCATCGCTGCCGGGCCCTGGCGGTCCTGACGATTTCCGATCACCTCATTCGCGAGGAAGCGCTGCCCTCTTCGGAGCGGCAGTCGAGCTTCGGCGATATGGTGGAAATCGCTCTCGAGGCGGCCTTCGCCTGAGACTTGCCCGGCCGATCCACGGGGGGTAGGCCGGGCAGCATGGCGAAACTCTACTTCCACTACTCGACCATGAACGCGGGCAAGTCGACGATCCTGTTGCAGGCGTCGTACAATTACCGCGAGCAGGGGATGGACACCTTTCTTCTCACGGCCGGCGTGGATACCCGGGCGGGCGCGGGTCGCATTGGCTCGCGCATCGGCATTTCGGACGCTGCCGAGGTCTTCTCCGAGGGCGACGATCTTTTCGCCCGTATCAGGGCAGAGATGGAGGCGCGGCCGCTCGCCTGCGTGTTCGTCGACGAGGCCCAGTTCCTCTCCTCGGAGCAGGTCTGGCAACTGGCCCGTGCAGTCGACGATCTGAACGTCCCCGTCATGTGTTACGGTTTGCGCACGGATTTTCTTGGCCAGCTTTTCCCCGGCTCCGCCACGCTCCTGGCGCTCGCGGACGAGATGCGGGAAATCCGCACGATCTGTCATTGCGGGCGCAAGGCGACGATGGTCGTGCGGCGGGATGAGGACGGGCAGGTCGCCCAAAGCGGCGCACAGGTCCAGATCGGCGGGAACGAAACCTACCTCCCCCTCTGCCGCCGGCATTTCCGGGAGGCGGTCGGCGACCGGCCTACTGGGCCAGAAGCCTGAGCCCCTGCGTCACGTCGGTGCGGACCGCGAGTTTAAGCGACGGTTCGTCCCCGGCGCGGAGGGCGGCCAGGATCAGCTTGTGATGATAGGGCGGCTCGGTCCGCCGCAGCCGCCCGTAAAGGGCGCGCATCGTCGGGCCGAGTTGCAGCCAGACCGTCTCGGCCATCGCCAGCATCGCGGGCGCCTGCGCGCGAAGGTAGAGCGTTCGGTGAAATTCGAGGTTCGAGCGGATGTACCCGCAGCCGTCCGCGGCGGCGACATGGCCTGCGACCGTCGAGTTGATCGCCTGAAGCCGGTCGATGAGGGCGAAATGCGCGCGGGGCAGGGCGCGGGCGGCGAGCTCCGGCTCCAGCAGTGCGCGCAGGGCCGCCAGTTCCTCGATTCGTTCAGGTGAGAGCTCGGGAGCGGAGACGCGGCCGGAGGCCGAGAGGGTCAGCGCGCCTTCGGCCACCAGGCGCCGTACCGCCTCCCGCGCGGGCGTCATCGACACCCCGTATTCCTTGCCGATCCCGCGCAGCGTCAGAGCGGCGCCGGGCGCGATCTCCCCGTGCATGATCCGGGTGCGCAGCGCGCGGAAAACCCGCTCATGCGCCGACAGCGTGGCGGCGGAACCTGGAAGCACGGTCTCTGGGCGGGGCTGGAGCAGCATGGCGCGTCACAATCGCGCCGCGCGCGAAGCGGGTCAATCGCTCGCCGGCGCCTCAGCATCGAATCGCCACCCGTGGAGCGCTTGCCCTTGCGTCTTCAGCCACGCGCGCGGAGCCTCGAAGCCGGGCATCAGATCGCGGACAAGCGCCCAGTAGCGATCCGAGTGGTTCATCTCCTGCAGATGGCAGACCTCGTGTGCGGCCACGTAGTCGAGCACCACGGGCGGCGCCATGATCAGGCGCCACGAATAGGACAGGGTTCCGCTCGAGGAGCAGGAGCCCCAGCGCGATCGCGTGTCCCTGAGGGCGATGCGGGAATAGGGGCGGCCGAGCGCTGCGGCATACCTGTCGGACGCCGCCGCCAGCCGCTCCCGCGCCAGCGTCCTTAGGACGGCCCGAGCCGCGGGGCCGGGCGCGGACCCCTTGCGCACACAAAGGTGCTCCTCCGTGACCCCTGCGCGCGAGCCTTCAGCGATCTGAACCGTTCGTCCTTCAACCGGGATCGCCGCGCCAAGGATGACGTCATGCTGCGGGGCGGCCCTCTTCAGTGCGTCCCGGATCCAGGGGAGGCGGCCGCGCGCGAAATCGAGCGCCTCGCGCTCCGCCATCCGCGCAGGCAGCGTCAGCGTGACCCGACCGTCGAGGGCGGATACCCGCAGCGTCACCCTCCGCGCGCGGGCGGATCTGCGCATCAGCAGGGGCACGGATCCGATGCCGTCCGACACCGACCGCTCGCGACTCGCGTCACCGCCATTTGACAGCGGTGCGCCCCTGTGGCATCGGGCGTCTTTCTGCTTCCTGCGAAACATGAGGATCCCTTCGATGCCCAAGGAAGAATGGGGAACCAAGCGGCTGTGCCCGACGACGGGCAAGCGATTCTACGACCTCGGCCGTACCCCGGTTATCAGCCCCTATACCGGCGAGGCCGTCAACCTCGAGACCGGCAAGGCGAAGGCGATCGCCAAGGAGCCGAAGGCGACGGCCAAGAAGGCCGACGACCTGATCGAGGACGAAACGCCCATCGACAACGATGACAACGACACGGATGTCGATCTCGGCGACGACGTTCTCGAGGACGACGACGAGGATTCGGTGTCCCTCGATGACATCGCGGACCGGTCGAACGACGACGACGACAATTAACCAAAGGGCGTCCTGTGGCGGCTGCAATTCGGGCTTGAACTCGTCTGCACCGCCGCATAGACAACGCCGCACGGGGCCTTAGCTCAGTTGGGAGAGCGCTTGCATGGCATGCAAGAGGTCAGGGGTTCGACCCCCCTAGGCTCCACCATTCCCTCGTTGAAAAGCACCAGATAGGTCTGCCTTTTTCGTCAGAGAGTTTGCCTCTGCTGCGCAAACGGGTGCTGTTTTCCTACAAAAAATCTATGCTGCTTTGATCCGCGCCTTTAGGCGTGTTGATCGCGTCGCAGCCCTTCCCCCTGTCAAACCCGAGGATGGCCCATGAGCGACCATTTCTTCGTCGTGACGGGCGGCCCCGGTTCGGGCAAGACCAGCCTGATCACCGAGCTTGCCCGTCGCGGCTTTCACACGATCCCCGAATCCGGCCGCGCGATCATCCGCGAGGAGATGAAGAGCGGCGGAGACGCCCTCCCTTGGGCGGATCGCATGGCCTATGCCCAACGGATGCTGGAGCGCGACCTGTGTGCGTACAGCGCCGCAAAGGTTCTCTCAGCTCCCGTGATCTTCGACCGGGGTATTCCTGACATCATGGGCTACCTGAGCCTCTGCGGCCTCCCCGTGCCGTCACACGTCGTCGCAGCAGCCGGGGCAACTCGCTACAACGTCCGCGTCTTCCTGGCGTCGTATTGGGATGAGATCTTCACGCAGGATACCGAACGCAAGCAGACCCGCGACGAAGCCGTAGCGACCTGTGCCGTCATGCGCGAGACCTACACCGCCCTCGGGTACGAAATCACGGAGCTTCCGCGCGCCGACATTGCAACGCGCGCCGACTTTGTCTGTGCGCAATCGGCGATCCGACCGTAATCTCCAGTCAGAAAGAGAACCTGCTGAAGCGGACAAACCGCGCGGCTTCCCTTAGTGCGACACATACGCTGCCGGGCCGCCCTTGAGCCGCGCGATCAGTCCTCCGCGAAATCCGCGATCCCTTCGGCCAGCCGCTCGAGGAACGTCTCGCTGGCCTGCTCCGGGTCCGCCATTTCGTTGTCCGAAAGGCCGTTGTCGTCCTCGGCGATCTCGTCCGGGGTGAAGGGAACGAGGGTGCGGCCTGCGCCCCTGAGCGCCTCGATCGCCTTCAGAACCGAGCCTTCGGCCGTGATCGCCGCATCCACCGTCTCGTGGGACTTGTCGAGATGCTCTGCGAGCATGTCCGTCCGGGTCTCCCGGATCTTTGCGCGGACAGCCTCCGGATCGGGGCAAGCGCTTGCCTCGACCGCGAGGTCGCATTCGGTGTCGAAGCCGAGGGAGCGGTTGTTGAAGTTGGAAGAGCCCACCCGTGCGAGCCGGTCGTCCATCACCGTTAGCTTGGCATGGACGTAGATCGCCGCGCCCCCCTCGGTCACCGGGAAGAATGCGCCGAAACGGCCATGAACGTCCTTATCCCAGAGCATGTGCAAAAGGTTGAAGCGCGCGCCGTCCATCGCCTTCTGCCGCAGCCACCCCTCCGACTTGCGCGGCAGGATGATGATGAATTCCGGACCGTCCGGCTCCTGAAGGCGCTCCGCGATGGCCTCTGCAATCCTTGGTGCCGCAAGGTACTGCGTCTCGACGTAGAGCGTGTCCTGCACCTCGGCGATGAGGCGCAGGTAGAGCGCCTCGATCTCCCGGATCTCCTCGTGCCCGGCGTAATCCGGATAGGTGCGCGAGATCCCGACCGGAACGTTCGTCAACGTGGGGTCCAGCCCGTCCGGCCAGATCGCGTCCGCGCCGTCCGGTGTCTCGATCACGTCTCCCGTCGCCCGCTTCCACCGCTCCCGCGCCAGATCACCCAGCGCCTTGGCGAGGGGGCCCGATACGGCGGTGGTGACATCGTGCCACGGCTTCGAGGGCTCTCCGCCGGGCATCTTCCGGTGCTCCTCGTCATCGGCGTGTGCGCGGGTGTCCCAGCGTCCGGCCGTCATGTCGATTCCGCCGCAGAAGGCGATCTGATCGTCGATGACCACGATCTTCGAATGGTGCGCGGCGCCGGTCGGATGGTGCGAATCGAGCCGGAACGTGAAGTTCTCGCCCATGCCGAGGGTCCGGATCGACATCGGCATCATGCCACGGCCAATCGACTGCACGGCGCCGAGATCCCATTTGAGCATGTAGATGTGAAGATCGTCCCGGTTCTGCGGCAACCATTCGAGAAAGTCGCCGAGCTGGTTCGGCCCCTCCATCGTCTCGCGTCCCGGCTCGAATTCGACCCGCGTGTCGAAGTCCCAACCGATCAGCATGATGGTCTGGCGCGCCGAGAGCATCGCGCCCTTCACGGCGCGGAAGTAATCGGCGCCATCGACGATGCGCGCCAGCTTGTCCGCCTGTTCGACGCGCCAGGCGGTCTCGCCGGTCTCGATCAATCGGGTCGGCCCGTTGGGCATGCTGGTCTCCTGCTCATTTCCCGTCACCGAAAGGGCGTCAGGCGCGGCTGCGCACCCCCGGGACGGGGAGGTCACGGACTCGTTAAGCTCGGCTCTCCGCCGCCGGGTTCCGAAATAGTTGTGGTTTGCGACCGAAATCTGACATCGGACCGGAAAGGTTCGAGGCCGCGCGGCGCCTGACGTTGCGTCCTGAACGGGTGCCAAGGGAGCGGCCAGCGCCGCTTTCGGATGGAAGGGCCGGCCCCCGTCGGGACAGGCCCTCGCGGGAGCCGGAGCGATGGCCCGGCCCTCAGGCCTCCTGAAGCGACCGCACCGACAGCTCGCCCTCTTCGCGAGCCTTCATCGCGAGAGCGGCGGCATGGGCGCCGGCCAGCGTCGTGTAGTAGGGGATCCTGTCGAGCAGGGCGACCGAGCGGATGGAACGACTGTCTTCCACCGCCTGCGGCCCCTCGGTGGTGTTCATCACCAGCGCGATCCGCTCGTCCTTCATCTCGTCGACGATGTTCGGCCGTCCCTCGTACACCTTGTTGACCACCTCCGCAGCGAGGTCGTTCTCGGCAAGGAAGGCCGCCGTGCCGCGGGTGGCGACGATGGTGAGGCCGAGATCGATCAGGGTGCGGGCGGTTTCGAGGAGTTGCTCCGTCTTGTCCTCGTCCCGGATCGAGAGGAACACGCGCCCCTCCTTCGGAAGGTCGATCCCGGCGCCCATCTGGGCCTTCAGGAAAGCGCGGGGGAAGGTGTCGTCGGAGCCCATGACCTCGCCCGTGGAGCGCATCTCGGGCCCGAGAAGCGTATCCACTCCGGGGAAGCGCGCGAAGGGCAGGACGGCCTCCTTGACGGCGAAACGCTCCGTCTCCGGATCCACCAGGTCGAAGTTCGTCAGCGGCTCACCGGCCATCAGTCGCGCGGCGATGGAGGCGATGGGGCTGTTCACCGCCTTGGCGACGAACGGCACCGTCCGGCTCGCGCGCGGGTTGACCTCGATGAGGTAGACCTCTCCGTCCTTCACCGCGTACTGCACGTTCATCAGCCCGACGACGCCGAGCTCCAGCGCCAGCGCGCGGGTCTGCTCGCGCAGCGTCGCGATGATGTCCGCCGGGAGGGAGTAGGGCGGCAGGGAACAGGCGCTGTCCCCCGAATGCACGCCGGCTTCCTCGATATGCTGCATGATGCCGGCGACATGGACGTTCTTGCCGTCGGACAGCGCGTCCACGTCGATCTCCGTGGCGCCGGAGAGGTAGCTGTCCAGCAGCACCGGGGACTTTCCGGACACGACGACCGCCTCCGAAATGTAGCGCTCCAGGCTGCTGCGGTCTCGGACGATCTCCATCGCGCGTCCGCCGAGGACGTAGGACGGGCGGATCACCAGCGGGAAGCCGATTTTCTCGGCGATGTCGATGGCCTCGGCATCCGAATGAGCGATGCCGTTCCTGGGCTGCTTCAGGCCCAGCTTCACCACGAGCGACTGGAAGCGTTCGCGGTCCTCGGCCAGGTCGATCGCGTCGGGCGTCGTGCCGAGGATCGGGATGCCCTCGGCCTCGAGCGCATTGGCGAGCTTGAGCGGCGTCTGACCGCCGAACTGGACGATGACGCCGTGCAGCGTGCCCTTCTCCTGCTCGAGGCGCAGGATCTCCATCACGTGCTCGAAGGTCAGCGGCTCGAAGTAGAGCCGGTCCGACGTGTCGTAGTCGGTGGAGACCGTCTCGGGGTTGCAGTTGACCATGATGGTCTCGTAGCCGGCTTCGGTCAGCGCAAAGCAGGCGTGGCAGCAGCAATAGTCGAACTCGATGCCCTGGCCGATCCGGTTCGGCCCGCCGCCGAGGATCACGACCTTCTTCGCATCCGAGGGGCGCGCCTCGCATTCCACCTCGCCCATCACGGGCTCCTCGTAGGTCGAATACATGTAGGGCGTCTGTGCCTCGAACTCCGCCGCGCAGGTGTCAATGCGCTTAAAGACCGCGACAATGCCGAGGTCGAGCCGCGCCCGCCGCACCTGCGCTTCCTCGAGCCCGGTGACGGTGGCGAGACGCGCATCGGTGAAGCCCATGATCTTGAGGCGCCGGAGGCCGTCCTCGCTCTCGGGCAGCCCGTCGACACGCAGCGCTTCCTCGGTCTCCACGATCTCGCGGATACGGGAGAGGAACCACGGATCGTACTGCGTGGCGGCCTGGATATCCTCGTCGGTCAGGCCGTGCCGCATCGCCTGCGCCGCGATCCGAAGCCGGTCCGGCGTCCGCTCGGTCAGCGCCTTGATGATGGCGGCGTGATCGGCCGCGCCGGGGATGGCGATCTCGTCGAAACCGGTCAGGCCCGTCTCCATCGACGCCAGCGCCTTCTGCAGGCTCTCGTGGATCGTCCGCCCGATCGACATCGCCTCGCCGACCGACTTCATCGCCGTGTTAAGCTCCGGCTTGGCGCCCGGAAACTTCTCGAATGCGAAGCGCGGGATCTTGGTCACGACGTAATCGATGGTCGGCTCGAAGCTCGCCGGCGTCACTTTGGTGATGTCGTTGTCGAGTTCGTCCAGCGTGTAGCCCACGGCCAGCTTCGCGGCGATCTTGGCGATCGGAAAGCCCGTCGCCTTGGACGCGAGCGCGGAGGAGCGCGAGACGCGCGGGTTCATCTCGATCACGACCATGCGGCCGTCCTCGGGGTTCACCGCCCATTGCACGTTGGAGCCGCCGGTTTCGACGCCGATCTCGCGCAGGACCGCGATGCTCGCGGAGCGCATGATCTGGTATTCCTTGTCCGTGAGCGTGAGCGCCGGCGCGACCGTGATGCTGTCGCCGGTATGCACGCCCATCGGATCGACGTTCTCGATGGCGCAGACGATGATGGCGTTGTCGTTGCGGTCCCGCACGACCTCCATCTCGAATTCCTTCCATCCCAGGAGGCTCTCGTCGATCAGGATCTGGGAGACGGGGGAGGCGTCGAGGCCGGAGCGGCAGAGGCGAAGGTAATCGTCGCGGTTATAGGCGATGCCGCCGCCGGTGCCGCCGAGCGTGTAGGCCGGGCGGATGATCGCGGGCAGTCCGACATGCTCCAGCGCGTCGGTGCATTGCTGCATGGTGTTGGCGATGGTCGCCTTGGGGTTCTCGAGGCCGATCCGGTCCATCGCCTCGCGGAAGAGGCCGCGGTCTTCGGCCATCTCGATGGCCTCGCGGTTCGCCCCGATCAGCTCGACGCCACATTCCTCCAGCACGCCCATGTCGGCGAGCGCGAGGGCGGTGTTCAATCCGGTCTGTCCGCCCATGGTGGGCAGGAGCGCATCGGGCCGCTCCTTGCGGATGATCTTGGCCACGACGTCCGGCGTGATCGGTTCGATATAGGTGGCGTCCGCAAGGCCGGGGTCGGTCATGATCGTCGCCGGGTTCGAGTTGACGAGGATGACGCGATAGCCTTCCTCCCGCAGCGCCTTGCAGGCCTGGGCGCCGGAATAATCGAACTCGCAGGCCTGACCGATGATGATCGGCCCCGCTCCGATGATCATGATGGACGAGATGTCGGTGCGTTTAGGCATGCGGGGGCTCCGGATGGTGTCGGCGGATGGGGTCGGCCAAATCGTTCGGCGTTATAGTGACCGGGTGCCGGGGCGCAAGGGATAGCGGGCCGCAACGCGGGGCCGGGCGAGGTGCCGGGAGACCGCAGCGCGACAGTGGCGGCGCGGGCGCCGTCGTCGTCCTGCCCCCGATCCCTCTCATGGTCCGGACTGCTCCGGGGGGAGCCGTGCGCCCTATTCGGCGGCGGCCGCCATCGCGGCCACGTCCGTTTGTGCGTCATCGCGGTAGAGATAGTCCCGCGTCAGCGGCACCGCATCCTTCCTGCGGGAGAGCTGCACCTGGAAGACGCATTGGCGGTGTTCCCGGAAGCCCAGCTCCGAGGCGATCAGGTAGTAGCGCCACATCCGCACGAAACGCGCGTCGTAGAGCTCCTCGGCGCGGTCCGCGTTCGCCATGAACCGCTCGTACCAGTGCCGCAGCGTCTCCGCGTAATGCAGCCGCCAGATCTCGACATCCGTGGTCCAGAGCGGGGTGCTCTCGACGGCCTTCGCCACCTCGGACAGGGCAGGGACGTAACCGCCGGGGAAGATGTACTTCTGGATCCAGGGCGAGGTGCCGCCCGGCGGCGCGGTGCGTCCGATGGTATGGATGAGCGCTATGCCGTCCGCGTCCAGAAGGTCGTAGACCTTGCGGAAATAGGTCTCGTATTGCGGCACGCCGACATGCTCGAACATGCCGACGGAGACGATCCGGTCGAACGAGCCCGTCACCTCGCGGTAATCCGTCAGGCGGAACTCCACCCGGTCCTCCAGGCCCGCCGCCTTCGCCCGGGCGGCCGCGACCTTCTGCTGCTCGGTGGAGAGGGTCGCACCGAGAACGGTCGCTCCGTAATCCCGCGCCAGCGTCAGACCCATCCCGCCCCAGCCGCATCCGATGTCGAGGACGCGCATGCCAGGCTCGATCCGCAGTTTCTCCGCAATATGCGCCTTCTTCTGCGCCTGCGCCTCCTCCAGCGTATCGTCAGGAGACCGGAAGTAGGCGCAGGAATACTGCTTATCCTCGTCGAGGAAGAGGTCGTAGAGTTCGCCCGACAGGTCATAGTGATGCGAGACGTTTTTCCGCGCCGTCGCCTTCGGCGCGTGTTGCTGAAGGCCCCGGCGCAGGCGGCGGAGCCGGAGGTCCAGGCCGCGCCATGCAGGCTGGTCGGGGCGTGCAGCGTTCACGGTTGCCAGTTCCAGGAGGCCGTAGAGATCGTCGTCCTCGATCGTCAGGCCGCCGTCCACGTATCCCTCGCCAAGGCCCAGATCGGCGTTGAGGCAGATCCGGCGGGGCAGGGTCTCGTCATGGATCGTGACACGGACGATGCGGTCCGCCGCGCCCTGCGCCTGTCCGTAGTGCCGGACGGAGCCGTCTGGAAAGGTGACGTCGAGCCTGCCGACCTTCATCAGGCCGCGCAGCATTCTGTCGAGGATGCCCTCCCACATGGGCACATCTCCTTCGGTCGGTCATGCGTTGACGCAAATGTTAACGCGCCTCGCGGAAAGAGAAAGAGGGTGCCGCCGGCTTGCCCACTCGAGGCGCGGCAAGCGGTGTCGGCGGGACTTTCCCGAAGCGGCGAATAATTGCCGGTCCGAGCGGAACTTCAGGCGGGGATCGCAGTTGCATACCCGACAGAGATTGACACCGAGGGCACTTCAATGATCGCGAAAATGATTCTCGCTTCCGGCATGATCACGGGAATGATGGCCAGCGTCGTGTTTGCCATCGTGTGATTCCGCCCTGCGCCCCGTCTTAAGGGGCGACAGGACGTAGCAAGAGCGGCTGCTCCGGACCGGGGGCAGCCGTTTTTCGTTTCAGGTCCTCAGTAGCCGCTCGCGCGGTCGACGAGGGCGAGGAGCGCCTTGCCGTCTTCGCTACGGCGAATGTTCTCGGCGATGAACCGGGCGGCAGTCGTCGGCCGGGTTTCCGAGGCGACATGCGGGGTCACGGTGATTCCGGTGTGAGCCCAGAAGGGGTGCGTCTCCGGCAGTGGCTCCGTCCTGAAGACATCCAGCACAGCGTGGCCGAGCTGGCCCGCATCCAGCGCCTCTATCACCGCGTCATCGTCGATCAGCGTGCCGCGCCCGGGATTGATCAGGACGGCGCCGGGAGCGGTAGATCCCAGGGCCGCGGTATCGACGATGCTCTCGGTCTTCGGCGTTCCCGGCAGCAGGCAGATGACGAAATGCGCCCCCGCAAGCGCCTCGGTCAGGCCATCCGGGCCGGAGACGCAGCGCACGCCCTCGATCTCCCGCGGTCGCCGGCTCCAGCCGCTGACGTCGAAGCCCAAGGCTGCAAGCGCCCGCGCCACCGCTCCGCCAAGTTCGCCGAGGCCCAGGACCGCCACGCGGCGTTCGCGCGCCAGAGGAGGCACGTAAGGCTCCCACGTGCCGGACTGCCGCGCCAGGGCATGGCCGATATTCAGGTGATGATGGAGGACATGCCCCATCACCCACTCGGTCATCCCCTCCTTCAGGCCCGGATCGGCCATCCGCGTCAGTGGCGCGGTGAGCGTCTCGTTCCCCGCGATGGTCTCGACGCCGGCCCAGAGCGACAGGACCGCCTTGAGCCGTGTGTAGGGTGCGAAATCCCGCAGATCTGGGTTCGGGGCGTACACGATGTAATCGACGGTCTCGGGCGGACCGACACCCGGCCCCAGTTCGGCAACGATTCCCGCCTCGTCCAGCGCCGCGCGGAACGGCGCCTCGTAGTCGTCCCAGAGGCCGGGCCTGGCGGAGAACAGGATCTTCAGGCTCATGCGCGCCCCCGCGGGCGGTGAACATGGGCGGACTGGACGAGACCGAAGGCGGCCAGCAGCACCAGCATCGCCGAGCCGCCGTAGCTGACCAGCGGCAGCGGAACGCCCACCACGGGCGCAAGGCCCATCACCATGGACATGTTGACCGCGAAGTAGAGGAAGAAGGTCGCCGCGATGCCGATGGTCAGGAGGGCGGAGAAGCGATCCTTGTTCTGCATCGCGGACGAGATGCAGAAGACGATGATCAGCGCGTAGAGCGCGAGAAGGGACAGCCCGCCCACGAAGCCGAACTCCTCCGCCAGAGTGGTGAATATGAAGTCGGTGTGCTTCTCGGGCAGGAAGTTCAGACGGCTCTGGGTGCCTTGCATGAACCCTCGTCCGGTCCAGCCGCCGGAGCCGAGGGCGATCTTGGACTGCGTGATGTGATAGCCCGCGCCGAGCGGGTCCGTGTCGGGGTCGAGGAAGGTATCGATCCGGCGGTACTGGTAATCCTTGAGCAGCTGCCAGGGCGTGCCGCGCGATTGCAGGACCGCGGTCACGAGGCCGACACCTGAGGCGATGACGGCGGCGAAATAGGCCCAGTGGACCCCCGCGGCGAACATCACGATGCCGCTTCCCGAGACCAGAAGGATCGCGGTCCCGAGGTCGGGTTGCTTCAGGACGAGCGCGGTCGGGATGAGCACGAGAAGGAGCGGCACCAGAACCCAGAGCGGGCGGGACACCTTGTTGATGTCGAGCCAGTCGTAATAGGCGGCGAGCAGCATCACGAGGGTGATCTTGGTGAGCTCGGAGGGCTGGAGACGCACGAAGCCGAGGTCGATCCAGCGCGTCGCGCCCATTCCGGTCGTCCCGAACAGCTCCACCCCGACGAGCAGGGCTATCGAGATCGCATAGGCCAGCGCCGCGACGTTGCGCCAGAAGAAGATCGGAACCATGGCGACGATGAACATCGCGGTCATCCCCATGGCGAACCGTTCCATCTGCGGCTCCGCCCAGGGCCTGAAGGAGCCGCCGGCCACGGAGTACAGCATCAGGAAACCGGTCGAGGCGACGGCCGTCAGAAGCACGATCAGCGCCCAGTTGAGGTAGAGCACCTTGCCGAGCCCCTTCGGGACGGACTGGACGCGGTATTCGAGATAACTCACGCGCTCACGCCTTCTCGCTCGGTGGCGTGGCGCCGTCCGGACGGCGGATCAGGAGGCTGCTGAACAGGTCCTCCTGCTGCCGCCGCTGGGACGAGGGGTAGGCGTCCAGGGGCGGAATGGCTC
The DNA here is from genome assembly GCF_031846565.1 of Tropicimonas omnivorans. Classification (NCBI taxonomy): domain Bacteria; kingdom Pseudomonadati; phylum Pseudomonadota; class Alphaproteobacteria; order Rhodobacterales; family Roseobacteraceae; genus Tropicimonas; species Tropicimonas omnivorans. Next base: position 742,715 of record NZ_JAVRHL010000001.1, read on the forward strand.
CGTCATGGAGGGCGGAGAGCATGATGTCCCGCGCGACGGGGGCCGCGACGGCCGAACCGCCGCCGCCATGCTCGACGATGACGGAGACGGCGATCCTGGGATTGTCCGCGGGGGCGAAGCACACGAAGAGAGCGTGGTCCCGCTCCTCCCAGGGCACGTCCGCGTTGCGGACCACGACGGAGCGGACCTGGCTGGTCCCGGTCTTGCCGCAGAGCTGCATGTCGTCGGCGACGATGCGGCTGCGATAGGCCGTACCGCCGCGTTCGTTCATCACGCCGTACATGCCGGAGCGGATCTGCTGAAGCGTGGTCGGGCCGAGGCCGAGGGGGCCCTCCGTCTCGACCGGCTGCTCCACGCCGTTGACCGATTTGACGAGCCGCGGCTTGATGCCCTCTCCGGTCGCCAGCCGCGCGGCCATCACGGCCAGCTGCAGCGGAGAGGCGAGGACGTAGCCCTGGCCGATGGATGCGTTGAGGCTGTCGCCCACCAGCCATTCCTGGCCGTGGCGCTCGCGCTTGTACTGCTTCGTCGGCGCGATGCCCTCGGCCACGGCGGACATCGGCAGATCGTGCCGGATGCCGATCCCGAGCTTCCGGGCCATGGCGGAGATGTTCTCGATCCCGACGCGTTCGGCCAGTTCATAGTAGTAGACGTCACAGGACCCCTTGAGGGAGCCGTGCAGGTCCGTCCAGCCATGTCCGCCGCGCTTCCAGCAGTGGAAACGGCGCTGGCCGAGTTCCTTGTAGCCCGGGCAATAGATCGTTTCGCCGGCGGTCACGACGCCGGCCTCGAGCGCGGCGAGCGCGGTGACCATCTTGAAGGTCGAACCGGGCGGGTAGAGGCCCTGCACGGTCTTGTTCGCGAGCGGGCGGTGATCGTTCTCCGTCAGCATCGCGTAATCGGCGACCGAGATGCCACGGACGAACTTGTTGGGATCGAAGGAGGGCGCCGAGGCCATCGCCAGAAGGTCGCCCGTGCGCACGTCCATCACCACGGAGGCGGCGCTCTCCGCGCCGAGCCGCGCCTGCGTGAAGTTCTGCAGGCGGTGGTCGATGGTGAGCTGCACGTCGCCCCCGGCGATGCCCTCCTGCCGCGACAGCTCCCGCATGACCCGTCCGCCGGCATTCACCTCGATGCGCTTGGTGCCCGCCTCGCCGCGCAGATCATCCTCCAGCTTGGCCTCGAGACCGACCTTTCCGATCTGGAAGCCGGGAATCTGGAGCACCGGCTCGGGGTCCTCGATCTTCGACAGGTCGTAGTCGGAGACCGGGCCGACATAGCCGACGATATGGGCGAAATCGCTTCCGAGAGGATAGTGTCGCGTCAGGCCGACCTCCGGCGTCACCCCCGGCAGGGCAGGCGCGTTCACCGCGACTTCGCTCACGTCGGCCCAGTCGAGCTGATCGGCCACGGTGACCGGAACGAAGGGCGAGCGGCGCATGATCTCCTTCATCGCGCGCTCCGAATTCTCGTCCGAGATCGGCACGAGCGCGCGCAGACGGGCCATCGTCTCCTCGATCTCGCCGGCATCCTCGCGCACCACGACGACGCGGTAATTCTGGGCGTTGCCGGCGATCAGCGCGCCGCCCCGATCGAAGATCAGGCCCCGCGCCGGGGGAAGCAGGCGGATGTTGATGCGGTTCTCTTCGGCCAGAAGACGGAACGCGTCGGCCTGATCCACCTGCATGTGCCGCATCCGGCCGCCGAGGACGGCCATGAAACCGAGCATCCCGGCCCCGGCGAGGAGGGACCGGCGGGTGATCCGGCGGGCGCTTTCTTCGGTATCTCTGGGGGGCCTGCGCATCTGGGACCTCACAATCTGTGTCCGAGGGCGTCCGTCTTTCCCGGGCTCGGTTTGCGCACGTTCAGGACATGCGCGGAGAGGAAGGCGACGGCGGGGTATATCGCAGCGGTGACGAGGCCGCGGAAGACCGCGCTGCCGAAGGAGGGGCGATCCACGGCGAAGAGTGCCAGGACGGCGTGGTTCGCGGCAACCATCCCGACGAGAACAACCGTCACGAGGCCCCATTCGAAGGCGAACGGTACGTCCCGGTTTTGCGAGCGGCGCGAGCGGAGAAACTCGGTTCCCGCGATCACGAGCGCCGCTCCGAGGCCGGGCGGACGCTGGAACATGAGGTCCGTGGCCAGATAGACTGCGGCAACGAGAAGCACGGGCACATAGGCCGGGCGGCGGATCGTCCAGCAGAAGGTCAGCGCCAGCAGAAGGTCCGGCCCCGGCAGGACCGGAACCGTCATGTCGAGCGGCAAAAGCCGGACGAAGACGATGATCGCCGCCAGAAGGAGGTAGAGCGAGCGAAATCCCCAGAGGCGGGCGGTGACGGGATCAACCATTTTCGGACTGCCCCGCGGCGAGCTGGTCGATGCCCTCTTCGGGCACTGGCGGCAAAAGCGGGACGGGCTGCGGCGGCACGATGAGGGAGCCGTCCGCGGGAACCACTTCGCCCTCGTGGGAGCGCAGCACGCGCATGAATTCGAGCCGCTCGTAATCGGCCGCGAGGCGCGTGCGGAGGCGTCCATCCGTGCCGGCGATCACCTGGCCGACGAGGATGCCCGACGGAAAGAGCCCGCCATCGCCCGAGCTGACGACCCGGTCGCCGGGGCGCACCTGGTCGAAATCCTCGATGAAATCGAGCGTCGGGGCGGAGGCGTTGTCCCCCGACAGCATCGCGCGCTGACCGGACGGCTGGATCGTCACCGGGATGCGGCTCGCGGCATCGGTCAGGAGGATCACGCGGCTCGTCTGCTTTCCGACACCGGCGATGCGCCCCACGAGGCCGAGGCCGTCCATCGTCGCCCAGCCGTCGCGGATGCCGTCCCGGCTGCCCACGTTGAGAAGGGCGGACTGGCGGAAGGGGGACCCGCTGTCGGCCATCACCACGCCGGACACGGAGGTCAGCTTGGGGTCGAGACGGACGGAATTCAGGGCAAGGAGCTTGGCGTTCTCCTGTTCCAACTGCACCGCCGCCTCTTTCCACGCCTTCATCTGCTGAAGCTCGCGGCGGAGGTCCTGGTTCTGTTCGTAGATCCGCTGGTAGGACTGGAAGTCGTCCACCATGTCGGCGAGGCTCCGGATCGGAGCGCCGGCGAACTCGAAGCTGGGCACCACGCGGTCGAGCAGCTCCGTGCGCATCCGTTCCACGCGGGGGCTGTCGATGCGCCAGACGACGAAGATCGCGAGGCACAGGACGATCGTCACCCCGACGAGGATGCGTCGGACCGGACTGACGTAGTCTATGCCGTTGCCTGCGCTGCGTGCCACGGGTGCCCTCGGTCGGAGTGGATGATGTGGCGGCGTGAGCCGATGGTCAGCTGTCGTAGTCTATCACATGCCGAAGCTGTTTTTCATACTCCAGCGCCTTGCCCGTCCCGAGGGCCACACAATTGAGTGACTCGTCCGCGACCGAGATCGCGAGGCCGGTCTGCTCCCGGAGCGCCAGATCGAGCTCTCCGAGGAGGGCGCCGCCGCCAGTGAGCATGACGCCGCGATCCACGATATCCGCCGCGAGGTCGGGCGGTGTCGCCTCGAGCGCCGTCATCACCGCCTCGCAGATCGCCTGCACCGGCTCCGACAGGGCCTCGGCGACCTGCGCTTGGTTGATCTCGGTTTCCTTCGGCACGCCGTTGAGAAGGTCCCGGCCGCGGATCTGCATGGACGCGCCGCGCCCGTCATCGGGCATCCGGGCGGTGCCGATGGAGGTCTTGATCCGCTCGGCGGTCGAATCGCCGATCAGGATATTGTGCTGGCGCCGCAGGTAGCTGACGATCGCGTCGTCCATTCGGTCGCCGCCGACGCGGACGGAGCGGGCATAGACGATGTCGCCAAGGGACAGGACCGCGACTTCCGTCGTGCCGCCGCCGATATCGACGACCATAGAACCGGTGGGATCGGTGATGGGCATGCCCGCCCCAATCGCCGCCGCGATGGGCTCGGCAATGAGACCGGCCCGCCGGGCCCCCGCCGACAGGACGGATTGCCGGATCGCCCGTTTCTCCACCGGCGTCGCGCCGTGGGGGACGCAGACGATGATCTTCGGCTTGGTGAAGGTCGTGCGCTTGTGAACCTTGCGGATGAAGTGCTTGATCATCTCCTCGGCCACGTCGAAGTCGGCGATGACGCCCTCCCGCATGGGCCGTATCGCCTCGATGGAGCCCGGCGTGCGGCCGAGCATCAGCTTGGCATCCTCGCCGACCGCGAGCACCTCCTTGCGGCCACCCTTGATGTGGTACGCCACTACCGAAGGTTCGTTCAGGATCACGCCGCGTCCCTTGACGTAGACGAGGGTATTCGCCGTGCCGAGGTCGATCGCCATGTCCGATGAAAACAATCCGCCCAGTCGGAACATGAATTCTCCTTCCGAAAACTCGTGGAACCGCGACACCCCGGTCCGCGGGCCGAGCCGCTTATAGGCGTAGGGGGCTGTGCGGAAAAGGGGGGCGCGGTGGCCTATGCGCGCAATCCTGCCGTCTGGTGAAGTCGTTGTCCATGATGCAGTAATGTCGCTCCCGCGCCCCGATCACGGAATGAAAGTGATGACACCGCATCTGCCGGACCGCCTGCTCTTCGCGGCGGTGAATCTTTGGGTGCGCCGACGGCACAAGCGGCTCGTACGCTTCTGCCGCGAGCATCCCGAGCGCTGGGCGGGGATGCCGTGGCCGGCCCTGCCGCGCTCGGTGTCGGCGAAATTCGCGTGGCGCAAGCTCTTCGATCACGATCCGCGCTTCGTGCTGCTGTCCGACAAGCTGGCCGTCCGGCGCTGGGCGAAGGACGAGGGGGTCGACGTTCCCTTCCCGCGTCTCCTCTGGGAAGGGACGGATGCCGATGCCATTCCCGAGGCCCTTCTGGCGCAGGACGTGGTGCTCAAAGCGAATCACGGCTCGTCGATGAACATCTTCCCGGCCCGGACCGACATGGATGATGCTGCGATACGGCAAAGGGCGGCGCGCTGGCTTCGGACCCGCTACGGCGAGGCGGCGCAGGAAACGGCCTACCTGTCGATCGAGCCTCGCCTCTTCGTGGAGGAAAGCGTCGGCTTCGGCGCGCTGGAGGAGATCAAGTTCTACACCTTCGGCCCGGAGATCGGCCGGATCTTCCGCTCCCGCGGCCGGGACACGGCGGACGAGGCGGCCACAATTCTGCTGCCGGACGGGGCAGGGGGCTTCGAGCAGGGCGCACGGTCAGACGTCGTCGACCGCACGCTCGATGCGCCGCTCCCGGAATGCTGGGATCGCCTTGTCGATCTGGCGCGGCGGATCGGCGGGCAATTTGATCAGGTCCGGGTGGACTTCCTCGTGGAGGGCGAGCGGTTCTGGCTCGGCGAGCTGACCCTCTACACTCAAAAGGGATACATCCCCGCGCCCGAGGCCGAGGCAGGCGGGTGGCTCGCGGAAATGTGGGACATCCGGCGCAGTCGCGCCTTCGAAAGCGCGCCACGGGGCTGGCGCGGGGCCTACCTGCGGCGCCTGAAGCGGCATCTGGAAAGGGAAGCCGCCGCCCGGCACGGGGCGGCGGCGGAAGGTCAGCTCACGTCCTTGTAGTTGACTTCCTTGCGGTCGCTGCCCTCGGACCGGCGGCGGCGCGTCACCAGGCGATTGAGTGCGGCGACATAGGCGCGGGCGGAGGCGACGACGGTGTCCGTGTCGCTCGACTGGCCGGTGACGATCATGCCGTCCTCCTCCAGCCGGACCGTCACGGTGGCCTGAGCGTCCGTTCCCTCGGTCACCGCGTGAACCTGGTAGAGTTGCAGCCGCGCGCCGTGGGGGAACACCTCCTTCACGGCGTTGAAGACCGCGTCCACGGGGCCGTCGCCCGTTGCGGTCACCTGTCTGTCCGTGCCGTCCGCCGTCAGCGTCAGGTCGGCCGACTGGGGCGCCTCGGTGCCGCAGATCACGCGCAGGAACTTCACCTTCAGGTATTCGTCGACTTCCATCACGTCCTGCATCAGGGCGACCAGATCGTCGTCGAAGACCTCCTTCTTGCGGTCCGCCAGCGCCTTGAAGCGAACGAAGACGTCGGCGAGCTGGTTGTCCGCCAGGTCGAAGCCCAGTTCCTTCATCTTCGAGCGCAGGGCGGCGCGGCCCGAGTGCTTGCCCATGACGAGCGAGGTGGCGGAGAGGCCCACATCCTCCGGCCGCATGATCTCGAACGTCTCGGCGTTCTTCAGCATGCCGTCCTGGTGAATGCCGCTTTCATGGGCAAAGGCGTTCTTGCCGACGATCGCCTTGTTGAACTGCACCTGGAAGCCGGACACGGCGGAGACCCGGCGGGAGATATGCGTGATCTTCCGAGCATCGATGCCCGTGTCGAAGGGGATGATGTCCCCCCGCGTCCGCATCGCCATGACCACTTCCTCGAGGGCGGTATTCCCCGCCCGTTCGCCGAGACCGTTGATCGTACACTCGATCTGACGGGCGCCGCCCGCGACGGCGGCCAGGGAGTTCGCCGTCGCCATGCCGAGGTCGTTGTGACAATGCGTGGAGAAGATGACGTCCTCTCCCCCCTCGACCTCAGCGATCAGGCGCCGGATCAGGTCAGCCGATTCGACGGGCGCGGTGTACCCGACGGTGTCGGGGATATTGATCGTCGTGGCGCCGGCCTTGATCGCGATCTCGACGGTGCGCTTGAGGTAGTCCCATTCCGTGCGCGTCGCGTCCATCGGCGACCATTGCACGTTGTCGCAGAGATTGCGCGCGTGGGTCACGGTCTCGTGGATGCGCTCGGCCATCTCGTCCTTGTTCAGGTTCGGGATGGCGCGGTGCAGCGGCGAGGTGCCGATGAAGGTGTGGATGCGCGGGGAGGCGGCGTGCTTCACGGCCTCCCAGCAGCGGTCGATATCCTTCAGGTTCGCCCGGGCGAGGCCGCAGATCGTCGCGTTGGTCGACCGCCTGGCGATTTCGGCCACGGCGGCGAAATCCCCCTCGGAGGCGATCGGAAAGCCGGCCTCGATCACGTCCACGCCCATCTCGTCGAGCAGCTGGGCGATCTCGAGCTTCTCGGCATGGGTCATCGTGGCGCCGGGGCTCTGCTCGCCGTCGCGCAGGGTGGTGTCGAAAATCAGGACGCGGTCTTTGCCGGCGCCGATTACTTGGTCTGTCATGGAAGTCTTCCTTAGCTCTTGTCTCGATCCTTCCAGCGCTGTTCCACCCCTGAGCGGCGCGCCGGAGGGCACGCTCAGAGGCAGCTAAGGAGAAGGAGCGCCGGACGGGCGCGGCGCAGGATCTGCGCGTCGGCTGCGATATGTGGGCGTCCGGTCATGTCGCGGACTATAATCACGCAAAGGTAAATGAAAACCCCTCGATTGACCGCTCCGTGCCCGCTTCTACCTCCCCCGGCATGGAACCCAAGACTGCAATCGTGACCGGCGCGGCCGGCACCATCGGGCGGGCGATCTGCGAAAGCCTTGCCGGCAAGGGGTGGCGCGTCGCGGCGCTGGACCTGGATGCGGACGGCCTCGCGCGGGTCGAGGGCGGCGTCCTGCCGATCACTTGCGATGTCACGGACGAAGCGGCGGTCGCCGAGGCCTTCGCGAAAGCGGGGAGCGAGTTCGGGACGCCGGGCATCGACCTTCTCGTCTCGAATGCCGGCATCGCCCATCCCGTCACCGGCCCCATCGAGGAGCTGTCGCTGGCAGGCTGGCGCAGGATGACGGACAGTCATCTCCTCGGCGCCTTCCTGACGGTCCGCGCCGCAGTGCCGGGATTGCGGGCGAGGGGCGGCTCCATCGTCACCATGTCCTCCGTGCGCGCCGTTCAGGCGGAGCCCGACTGCGAGGGCTACGGCGCCGCGAAGGGCGGGCTGATCGGGCTGACCCAGTCCCTCGCCGTCTCCCTCGGCCCAGAGGTGAGGGCGAACACGATCCTGCCCGGCTGGATCGTCCCGCCCAAGGAGCGGCCGGACTTGCGCGAGGTCGACCATGGCCAGCATCCGGCGGGCCGCGCCGGCCGGCCCGAGGATATCGCCGAGGCGGTGATCTACCTCGAGGGTGCCGGGTTCGTCACGGGGCAGACGCTGGTGGTGGACGGCGGCATGGGCCGCAAGATGGTCTACGCCGAATGAGGTCGCTCGTCGTGGGCGCCTCCGGCGGGATCGGATCGGCACTGGCGGAAGCGCTCGGGGAGCGGGGGGAAGTCGTCTCGCTGTCGCGCGGCGAGGACGGGCTCGACGTGCGGGACGAGGCGTCGGTCGAGCGCTGTCTTGGCGCGCTGCAGGGGGAGTTCGACCTGATCCTCTGCGCCGTCGGCATCCTCGACGCGGGCGCTCCGCCCGAGAAATCCATCGCCGCCGTGACGCCCGTCTCCATGACCCGCCTCTTCGAGGTGAACGCGGCCGGTCCCATGCTCGTCCTCAAGCACGCCCTGCGGCTGCTGCCGAAGGACAGGCCGGCCACCTTCGCCGCGCTCTCCGCCCGCGTCGGATCGATCGGGGACAATCGCATCGGCGGCTGGCATTCCTATCGCGCGTCCAAGGCGGCGCTGAACATGCTGATGCACGGCGCGGCCATCGAACTTGCCCGCACGCACCGGCAGGCGACCCTCCTCTGCCTCCACCCCGGCACCGTCGCGACGCCGTTCACCGAGGATTACACCGCACGGCACACAACCGTCCCGCCGGCGGAGGCCGCCGCCAATCTCCTCGCGGTGCTGGACCGTCTCGGCCCCGAGGAAAGCGGCGGGTTCTTCGATCAGCATGGCAGGGGAATCGACTGGTGAGCCGTCTCGTTCTCGTCCTCGGAGATCAGCTTTCCCCGGACATCCACGCGCTGCGCGAGGCCGACAGGGACGAGGATGTCGTCGTCATGGCCGAGGTCATGTCCGAGGCGAGCTATGTTCGCCATCATCCCAAGAAGATTGCCTTCCTCTTCGCCGCCATGCGCAAGTTCGCCGCGCGGCTGAGGCAGGACGGCTGGACGGTGGACTACACCGAACTCGACGATACCGAGAACACGGGCTCCATCCCCGGCGAGCTCCTGCGCCGCGCGGAGCAGCGGGGCAGCGCCGAGGTGCTGGCTACCGAGCCCGGCGAATGGCGTCTGATCGAGGCTCTGAACGATTGCCCGCTCGACGTCACGCAGCTTTCGGATGATCGCTTTCTCGCCAGTCACGCCCGCTTCGAGGACTGGGCGAAGGATCGCAAGGAACTCCGGATGGAGTGGTTCTACCGCGAGATGCGGCGGGAGACCGGCCTTCTGATGGAGGACGGGGAGCCGGCGGGCGGGAAATGGAACTTCGACCACGAGAACCGCAAGCCCGCTCCCGGCGAGATCGACTATGGCGGACCCATGGAATTCACGCCCGACGAGATCGTGGAGGAGGTGCTGGACCTCGTCGAGGCCCGGTTCGGCGAGAATTTTGGGGACCTCCGCCCCTTCGCTCTCGCCACCGAACCCGTCCAGGCCCGGCGCGCGCTCACGCATTTCGTCAAGAACGCCCTGCCGAAGTTCGGCGATTACCAGGACGCGATGCTGGAGGTGAACGGCTTTCTCTACCACGCCCATGTCTCGTTCTACCTCAATGCCGGGCTCCTGAGCTGGCAGGAGATCTGCGAGGCGGCGGAAGAGGCGTGGCGGCAGGGAGACGCGCCGATCAATGCCGTCGAAGGCTTCATCCGCCAGATCATCGGCTGGCGGGAGTACATGCGCGGGATCTATTTCCTGCAGGGGCCGGACTACACCTCCCGCAACATCCTGAACCATGACCGCGACCTGCCCGGGTTCTACTGGGGCGGCGAGACGCGGATGAACTGCGTCGGCTCGGCCGTAAGGGACACGAAGGACCACGCCTACGCCCACCATATCCAGCGCCTGATGGTGACGGGCAACTTCGCCCTCCTCGCCGGGATCGACCCGCACCAGGTGCACGAATGGTACCTGGAGGTCTATGCCGATGCCTATGAATGGGTGGAGGCGCCCAATGTCATCGGCATGAGCCAGTTCGCCGATGGCGGGGTCGTGGGCTCGAAACCCTACATTTCCTCGGGCAATTACATCGACAGGATGTCCGACTACTGCGCCGGCTGTCATTACGACGTGAAGACCAAGACAGGGGAGGGGGCCTGCCCGTTCAACCTGCTCTACTGGGCCTTCCTCGACAGGCACAGGGACCGCTTCGAGCGCAACCCCCGGATGGGCAACATGTACCGCACCTGGGATCGGATGAAGGACGAGAAGCGCGACACGATCCTCGGCGAAGCGGAGGAGTTCCTCGGCCGCATGGAGAAGGGCGAGGTGGTCTAGCCTGGCGGATCGGCGAAGGCGCCGTGGGCGAGGGCCCCGCCGATGCGGGACCGTCGCGCAGGCCTACTGCGCCCTGGTCTCCGCCTCGCCATCGGCCGCCGCCGGCACTGCGTCCGCAGGTTCGGCGGTGCTGGTCAGGACGCCGTCGTCCCACGTGCCGGTGGCTTCCTCGCCGGTGGCGTAGACCATCGTTCCCTCGCCCTGGCGATTGCCGTCGGCAAAGGATCCCTCGTAGCGGTCGCCGTTGGCGTAGGTCGCGACACCCTCGCCGCTGATTTCGCCATCGGACCAGCCGCCGGTATAGGTGAAGCCGTCGGTCATGGTGATCGTCCCCTGGCCGTCGCGCTGGCCTTCGGCGAAGCCGCCCTCGTAGACGGTGCCGTCTGCATAGGTCGCCGTTCCGTCGCCATGGCGCAGACCGGCCTGCCATTCGCCTTCGTAGCGGTAGCCGTCGGGAGAGGTCATCACGCCCTGGCCATCGTTCTGGCCGTCCGCGAAACCGCCGGTATAGGTCAGGCCGTTGGCATAGGTGGCGGTGCCCTCGCCGTCGATCACGCCGGCCGTCCAGCCGCCCTCGTAGGTCGACCCGTCGGCATAGGTGATCGTGCCCTGGCCGTCCGCTAGGTCGTTCGAGAACGTCCCCTCGTAGATCGATCCGTCGGGATAGACGACACGGCCCGTTCCCTCGATCCGGCCCTCGACCCAGTCGCCGGCATATTCGTAGCCGTCGGTCCCGACGAATTCGCCCTGACCGTGGCGCAGGTCGTTCTGGAAACCGCCCTCGTAGACGTCTCCGTTGGCGTAGGTGACGGTGCCGCGGCCGTCCCGCTTGCCGTCCACCAGATCGCCTTCGTAGACATCGCCGCTCGGCTGGACGAGCCTGCCGGTGCCGTTGATCTGCCCGCCGGCCCATTCGCCGACATATTCGAGCCCGTCCGGCATGGTCAGCGTGCCCTGACCCGAGCGCTGCCCGCGGCTGAGATTGCCCTCGTAGACGGCGCCGTCGGGATAGGTGATCGTGCCGCGGCCTTCCTTGACCCCGGCGACCCACTGGCCTTCGTAGCGATAGCCGTTGGGGGAGACCATCCTGCCCTCCCCGTCATGCAGCGCGTTGACGAAAGAGCCCTCGTAGCGCACGCCGTTGGCATAGTTGGCGGTGCCGGTGCCGGTCATCTCGCCGTTCGTCCAGTCGCCCTCGTAGGTGCCGCCATCCGCGAAGACGATCCGGCCCTGTCCCTCGGGCTTCCCCGCGACGAACTCGCCGGTATAGACCGAGCCGTCGGGATAGCGCGCGGTGCCGTCACCGAGGATCTCGCCCTCGACCCAGTCGCCCTCGTACTCGTAGCCGTTGGGGAGCCGATACGTGCCGCGCCCGTGCTGGAGCCCGTCCTTGAACGTCCCCTCGTAGACGCCGCCATTGTCATATTGCTTGGTCTGCACGCGGCTGACCTGCGCCTCGGCCGTCATGGCGAGACTGGCCAGCGCGGCGGCAAGGGCGATCGATCGGGCGGTTCGGGACATCGGACTGCTCCCCCAAGACTAGCGGGCGGATGTTCGCCTCCGGTTTCGGATGCGCAACCTACGGCGGGCCGGGAGCGGCGGCAACGCTTTTCCGGGCCGGACGCTGTCAACTGACCGTCAGTCTGCTATCTGGCGGAGGATTGCCGAGCCGAAAGACCTCCCATGCCGACATTCCGCCTGACACTCGCCCAGCTCAACCCGACCGTGGGCGCGATCGACGCAAACGCCGCCGCGGCGCGGGACGCCTGGGCGGAGGCAAAGGCCGCCGGCGCGGACCTCGTGGCCTTTCCGGAGATGTTCATCACCGGCTACCAGACGCAGGATCTCGTCCGGCGGCCGGCCTTCACCGCCCATGCCGAACGCGCGCTCCTTCAGCTCGCGGCCGACTGCGCGGACGGCCCGGCCATCGCCATCGGCGGTCCCTTCGCCGATCCGCCGGCGCTCTACAACGCCTACTGGATCCTCGAGAAGGGCCGTGTCGCCGCCCGCATCCTGAAGCATCACCGCCCCAACGACGGGGTGTTCGACGAGGTGCGCCTGTTCCGCTCCAGTCCGATCCACGGGCCCTACCGGATCGGCCCCGTCCGGATCGCCTCGCCGATCTGCGAGGATGCCTGGTGGCCCGATGTGGCGGAGGCGCAGGCCGAAAGCGGGGCGGAGATCCTGCTTGTCCCCAACGGCTCCCCGTACCACCGCGTGAAGCGCGACGTGCGCATGGGGCACATGGTCTCCCGCGCGGTCGAGACCGGGCTTCCGCTCGTCTATCTCAACCTCGCCGGCGGCCAGGACGACCAGGTCTTCGATGGCGGCTCCTTCGTGCTCGACCGGGCGGGCGGGCTCGTCCAGCAGATGCCGCTCTTCGAGACCGCGATCCGCCATGTCGACTTCGAGGAGGGGGAGGACGGCTGGGTCCCCGCCGCGGGTCAGCTGGCGCCCGTTCCCTCGCCGTGGGAGCAGGATTACCGCGTGATGGTCGAGGCGCTGCGGGACTATCTGCGCAAGTCCGGCTTCAAGAAAGTGCTGCTCGGGCTGTCGGGCGGGATCGATTCCGCCATCGTCGCGGTGATCGCGGCGGACGCCATCGGCCCCGAGAACGTGCGCTGCGTGATGCTGCCGTCCGAGTTCACGTCTCAGACCTCGCTCGACGATGCCGCCGCCGTCGCCACTGCCCTGGGCTGCCGGCTGGACGAGGTGAATATCGGCGGTCCGCGCGATGCCGTGACGGCGGCCCTCGCGCCGCTCTTCGAGGGGCTGGAAGAGGACGTGACCGAGGAGAACGTCCAGAGCCGCCTCCGCGGGCTTCTTCTGATGGCGATGTCCAACAAGTTCGGAGAGATGCTGCTCACCACCGGCAACAAGTCCGAGGTCGCGGTGGGCTACGCCACGATCTACGGCGACATGTCCGGCGGCTACAATCCGATCAAGGACCTCTACAAGACCCGCGTGTTCGAGACCTGCCGCTGGCGAAATTCCGAGCATCGTGACTGGATGATGGGCCCGTCCGGGGAGGTTGTTCCGACCCGGATCATCGACAAGCCCCCCACGGCCGAACTGCGCGCCGACCAGAAGGATGAGGACAGCCTGCCGCCATACGCCGATCTCGACCGTATCCTCGAGATGATGGTGGACCGTGACCTGTCCACCGCCGCCATCGTCGCGGAAGGCTTCGAGGAAGACGTGGTCCGCCGCGTCGAGGGACTGGTCTACGGCAGCGAATACAAGCGCTTCCAGGCGGCCCCCGGCGCCCGTCTGACACCCCGCGCGTTCTGGCTCGACCGGCGCTATCCCATCGTCAATCGCTGGCGCGACCCCGGCCTTCCCATCGACGATCCGCTTCCGTCTCGCGAGCCGGCCGAAGCCGATAGCGGTGGCGACCCCCAGACCTGAGGTCAGACGCGCGGCCGGCGCCGGGCATGGGGTGGGGGGAGCCGCCCGTTCCGCGCCTGTTCCGTGACAGGGTGGCAGGTCAGGGCTGCAACGTCGCGCCCTGATTGGGTGCGGGTCTGCGGTCGTCTCATCTGCCCGACTGACCGGACCGGGACCGCAAGATGGAGTTCGCCGGGCTCTGACGTCTTGTCGATGTTGTTGGTGCCGAGCCGGGCCGGGGCGGAAAGCAGGGCGGAGCCGGTCCTGGCATGAGAAGGTCGCCGAAGGTTCCCGGCCGGGCCCTGAACCGAATGCCGCCCTGCTCCCGACGGGAATGAACATGCAAGGGGCGGCTAGAAGAGGTCTATGGCGCCCGATCCATCGGGTAGTTTGGGGGGCTCAGGTACGGCGTCGATTTCCTGCTCGGTCGGGCGGATCAGCTGCATCAGGACTTCCCCGGTCGCGATCCTGAACTTCAGGCGTCGGGAGCGGATGCCGCCGGTATGCTGACCGGCGACAGGTATCCTTTCTGCAGCGAGGAAGTCGGAGGCGAACTTCGCGTTGGCAGCGCCGATGGGACGCACGTTGCCGAGCATCATTGCGCCGCCGGCGATGCGGGCCGTCATGCGACGCTTCTGCGCTCCCTTCTTCAGCATGGAATTTATCAGCAATTCCATGAGGTATGCGCCACTACGCGTGTTGAGGTTCTGCGCGCCGCCGCTGTTGGAGACCGGCAGGAGAAAGTGGTTCATCCCGCCGATCCTGCGTTCCTCGTCGTGGAGGCAGACAGCCACACAGGACCCCAGGATGGTCGTCAGTGCGTCGCCGGGACGGTCTGAGACGGCGATATCTCCCTGTACGAGGTTGATCAGGTTTTCCGAGCCCCCGGCGGTCTGCCGGAAGCGACGGATCGAGTCTGCGCCGGAACTGCTGTCCATGCGGTTCCTCCTGGATGCCTTGCGTTAAAACTGGAGCCATGCATCGTCGCCGGGGTCCTCCACCGCCAGCGCAGCCGATGCCGCCGGTGCCGCGCCGCGAGACGCCGGAGGTTTCTGTGCGGTCCTGGGCGCGGAGGCGGCCCGCTCGGCCCCGCCGAAGGGAACGACCGTTCCATTGGCCGGCCGGTTCGTCCGGAAGCTCTCGGCAAGCGACCGCAGTTTCTCGCTTTCCGTGCGCAGCAGTGCGCCGGCAGTGTTCACCTGGCTCGCGGCGGCGGCGTTGTCCTGTGTCACGCGGTCGAGATCGTTCACGGAGGAATTGATCTCCGACAGCCCGATGGACTGTTCCTGCGCCGCGTGGGCGATTTCCTCGACGGTCGCGGTGATCGTCTCGAAACGCTCGACGATGGCGGTGAGGGACTTGCCAGTCTGGTCAACGAGGTCGACGCCCTGCGTCACGGTGCGCGCGCTTTCCTCGATCAGGCTCTTGATTTCGCCGGCACTGTCGGAACTGCGCTGGGCAAGGGCACGGACCTCGGCGGCCACGACGGCAAAGCCGCGTCCGGCCTCTCCTGCCCGCGCCGCCTCGACCCCTGCGTTGAGGGCGAGGAGGTTCGTCTGGAAGGAAATGTCCTCAAGCATCGAGGTGATCTGGGTGATTTTCCCGGAAGAGGCCGCGATATTGTCCATCGCCTTGATTGCTGCGGTCACGACGTCACCCGCCTTCTTGGCATCGTCGCGGACGGTCGATACGGTTTTCTCCGCTTCCTTGGCGCCGGTGGCCGTCGAGGAGACCGAGGAGGTGAGCTCATCGAGTGCGGCGGCGGTTTCTTCGAGTGTGGCCGCCTGGTTTCCGGCCCGCTGGGACAGCGACTCGGCGGCGCGGGAGATGTCGGCGGTATTGCTGTGGATTTCTTCGGCGTTCTGCACGAGGGACCCGAGGGCGTCCCCCAGCTTCTCTACGGCCGAGTTGAGATCCTGTCTGACGCCCTCGTACTCCTCGGGGAACGTGTGATCGATGCGCACGGTCAGATCGCCCGAGGAGACGCTGCGCAGGGCGTCCTTGATGTCGTCAAAGACGGCGGTCTGCGCCTCGGCGCTGCGAGCCGCGTCTTCCGCAAGACTGCGCCGCTTGATCGCATTGTCCCGGAACACGATCATGGAGGCTGCGATCTGGCCGAACTCGGTGCGTCCCGCCGCCGGAATTTCCGCGTCGAGATCGCCGTCGGCAAGGGCGGTGAGGGGCGCCAGCGTCCGTGTGAAGGCCTTGTTGATCGCGCGGACCATCAGGAAGCTGAGCGCAGCAACGAAGATAAGAACCCCGATCTCGATGGCGCTGATCAGGACGAGGCCATGCATGACGTCGTTCGACCATTCCTCGGACGTTTCGCGCAGGCGATCCGCGAGCCTGGCTTTCAGGTTACGCATCTGTTCAAGGCGCGTATCGGTTGCGGTCAGCCAGGCCGGCACCGAGACGCTCTCGATCTGCTCGGGCGTGCCGGCGGCGTAGATCCCGCGCATCCTGTCGATGCGGTCGGCCACGTCCCCGCTGTCGATCTGTTCGACCCGCTGGAAGAAATCGGCTTCGAGGAATTCGTCCAGCATCTCGAAGCGGAGGGTCTGGCCAGCCTGCCGCTTGGTGAGGATGGTTTCCATCTCTTCGGAGAATGCGCCGACGGCAAATCCCGACGCGGCAGCGCCCTGCTCGAACGCACCGTCGTTGATGGCGTCCGACAGGAGAGCATAGGCGCGCATCTGTCGGCCGAGAACGGGAACGGTCATCTCGTCCGCCGCGCGGCCGATCATGATGTGAGCAGGCCGGATCGCGTCGGTGTAGCTTTCGAGGATTTCCAGGGCCGTCTGCGAGCGGGTCTCGACTTCGGCCCGGATCCCGCTGAGGGACTCGATGGAGTCGATGACGTCCTCGAGGCCCTGCCGGTTCTTGGCGTCCCGTGCGGATCGCAGGGCCGTATCCATCTCGTCGCGAAGCTCGTCGGCGCGCTGGTCCGTGCGCTGCTTGGCGGCGGCATACTGGCCGGTGTACCGGTCCCCCGGCACGGCGAGCATGAGCGCCGCGGCGGACTTCTCCGCGGCGATCGCGCCGGAATACTTGGCAAGCGCTTCTGTCGCCTCGATCACCACGTTGGCGTGGCGGATCCCGTTCAACTTCTCTACCCCGCGGCTGACTTCCAGCATGGTGCTGATCGCCGCGAGAGAGATGCAGAGGCCCACGAGGGCCAGGATGATCGTCGTGATTCGGAAACGTGAAATAACGCGTTGCATTGGCCGGGACCCCTTTCGTTCGAGGCACCGATAGCCGTTACTACTGAACAACCGGTTACGGTCCGCGTCTCAGGTCCACCATTCGTCCACGGACGCGATGTCATCGTCGGACCAGCCGAAATGGTGCGCGATCTCATGGACGAGGATATGCGTGACCAGCTCGCCCAGCGTGACGGTCCCACGCTCTGCCCACTCGTCGAGGATCGGACGCCGGAAGAGCCAGATGACGTCGGGCCGGGATGGCTGATCGAACACGGAGCGTTCCGTCTGCGGTATGCCGTCGTAGAGGCCGGTCAGCTCGAAGGGGCTCTCGATATCCAGCTCCGCAAGCATCTCCTCGTCCGGGAAGTCGACGACGCGGATCGCGATGTCCGCGGCGCCGCTGCGGAACGGCGGGGGAAGGGCGGCGCGGGCCGCTTCGGCAAGCGCCGCGATCTCGTCCACGAGCGGCGCTTCGGCCTTGCTCCAGTCCATGCTGCGTCCTCCCTCGGGGCCATCGCGACCGATATGGACAAGGCGGGCGAGACGTGAAAGAGCCAAGCCGCCCTGCCACCCGGGAGATTTCGCCATGACCGTCACTCGTTTCGCGCCCTCTCCGACCGGGTATCTCCACGTCGGCAACCTGCGCACGGCGCTCTTCAACTGGCTGGTCACGCGGGCCGGGGGCGGGACGTTCATCCTGCGCCTCGACGACACCGATCCCGAGCGCTCGAAGCCTGAATACGCCGAGGCGATCCGGGAGGACCTGCGCTGGCTCGGTCTCGACTGGGACCGCGAAGAGCAGCAGTCGAAGCGTCTCGACCGATATGCCGAGGCCGCGGATCAGCTGCGGGCCGCGGGTCGGCTCTACGAGTGCTTCGAGACGCCGGGCGAGCTGGACCTCAAGCGCAAGAAGCAGATGAACATGGGCCGTCCGCCGGTCTACGATCGTTCCGCGCTGGAGCTGTCGGAGGCGGAGAAGGATGCGCTGCGCGCGGAGCGGCCGGGCCATTGGCGCTTCAAGCTCGACCACCAGCGGATCGAGTGGGAGGATGGCATCCTCGGTCCCCAGAGCATCGATGCGGCCAGCGTTTCGGATCCCGTCCTGATCCGCGGCGACGGGCAGGTGCTCTATACGCTCGCCTCGGTCGTGGACGACACCGAGATGGGGATCACGAATGTCGTTCGCGGTGGCGACCACGTCACCAATACCGCGACGCAGATCCAGATCATCGAGGCACTGGGCGGCAAACTGCCCTCCTTCTCGCACCATTCGCTGCTGACCGGACCGCAGGGCGAGGCGCTGTCGAAACGGCTTGGTACGCTGTCCCTTCGGGATCTGCGCGGTCGCGGCGTCGAGCCAATGGCGCTGCTGTCGCTGATGGCGCGGCTTGGCTCCTCGGCGCCGGTGGAGCTGCGCCAGACGCATCAGGAGCTCATTGACGGCTTCGACATCTCCCGTTTCGGCGCGGCGCCCACGAAATTCGACGAGAGCGACCTCTTCCCCCTGACCGCCCGCTACCTTGCGAGACTGCCCGTCGAGGCGGTCGCTGACGAGCTGGACGCGGCCGGCGTACCGGAGGGCGAGCGGGCGGCGTTCTGGGACGTGTTCCGCGAGAATGTCGAGACGCGGCAGGACATTGCCCCCTGGTGGGAGGTCTGCACGAAGGGCGCTCCGCCGCTGGTGGACCCCGAGGACCGGGAGTTCGTGGCCGAGGCGCTGGCGCTTCTGGGCGAGCCTCCCTACGGGCCCGAAACCTGGGGCGAGTGGACATCGGCGGTGAAGGACGCGACCGGGCGCAAGGGCAAGGGCCTGTTCCTGCCGCTGCGCAAGGCGCTGACCGGGCGCGGACGGGGGCCGGAGATGGCCGATTTCATGCCCTTGCTGCGCGTCAAGCCGACGCTCTGAGGGGGCAGGGAACGCCCTTCCTTTCGCGTCTCACTTGTTGCGCTAGTCCCGCACCGCCGCTTTGGACGTCTCTCCCGATGCCGGTGACAGACGCGTCTCGATTGCTTCGAGTCGCTGCAGAACCTCGACGCGATAATCCGCCGTCGCGGCATTCGATTCCTGCGCGTGCGCATCCTGCATCGAGTTGACGATGAGGCCGACGACGAGGTTCACGACCGCGAAGGTCGTCACGAGGATGAAGGGCACGAAGAAGAGCCAGGCTTCCGGGTGCACCTCCATCACAGGCCGCACGATGCCCATCGACCAGCTTTCGAGCGTCATGATCTGGAAGAGCGAATAGGCGGAGGCGCCGAGGGAGCCGAACCACTCGGGGAACGTCTCGCTGAAGAGCTTCGTGGCCATGACCGAGGCAATGTAGAAGATCACCGCCATCAGCAGGAACACCGATCCCATGCCCGGCAGGGCGGTGACGAAGCCCTCCACCACGCGCCGAAGCGTCGGGGCGACGGAAATGACGCGCAGGAGCCGCAGGATCCGCAGCGCGCGCAGCACGGCGAAGCCCTGCCCCGAGGGGATGAACGCCACCGCCACGATGACGAAGTCGAAGACGTTCCAGCCGGAGCGGAAGAAGGACGGGCCGCGAGCGACGAGCTTGGCGGCGATCTCGAGGACGAAGATCGCGAGGCAGAGCCGGTCGATGGTGAGGATCAGGCCGCCGGCCTCTGCCATCACGGTCTCGGATGTCTCGAGCCCGAGCGCGACCGCGTTGATCAGGATCACCGCCATGATCCCGTTCCTGAAAGACGGGCGGTCGATGAAGTCGGCTATGCGTGTTCGGATCGTCATGTCGTCTCCAGTGGGCCCCGGCGGGGCCTCGGAAAAGCAGGAGCATCGGCCGCGAACAAGGACGCGCCGGACGAGGCCGCCGGACATGTGCCGGGATCGCCGCGTCGCCCTGGTTCAGCCCGAATGCACGCCGTCCGCGAGGGAGCGGACATAGGCCAGCAGCTCCTCGATCGGCCCGCCTTCGGCGAGCTTGGAGACGATGGCGGACCCGACCACCGCGCCGTCGGCGATTTCGGCGATGCCGCGGGCGCTCTCGGGGTCGCGGATGCCGAAACCGACGATGACCGGCAGGTCCGTCGCGGCCTTGATCCGGGCGACTTCGGGGGCGACGTCGGACGGCTCCGGCACTGCGGATCCGGTGATGCCGGTGATCGAGACGTAGTAGACGAAGCCGGACGTGTTCTCGAGGACGCGGGGCAGGCGGGCGTCGTCGGTCGTCGGCGTCGCGAGGCGGATGAAGTCGATCCCGGTCTTCAGTGCGGGGATGCAGAGTTCGTCGTCCTCCTCGGGGGGCAGGTCCACGACGATCAGACCGTCGACGCCGGCCTCCTTCGCCTCCGCCAGGAAACGCTCGACGCCGCGGGAGTAGATGGGATTGTAGTAGCCCATCAGGACGATCGGCGTTTCGTCGTTCTCCTCGCGGAACGCGCGGACCATGCCGAGGGTCGATTCAAGGGTCATGCCGCCGGCGAGGGCGCGCTGACCTGCAGCCTGGATCGTGGGGCCGTCCGCCATTGGATCGGTGAAGGGGAGGCCGAGTTCGATGATGTCGACGCCGGCGTCCGGAAGCCCGCGGAGAACCTCCAGGCTGCGCTCCCGATCCGGGTCGCCCGCCATGATGTAGGAGACGAAGGCCTTGCGGCCCTCGGTGCGAAGACGGGCGAAGGTATCGGCGATCCTGGCCATGACGCGGCTCCTTGGTGGAAGGTCCTCGGCGCTGTTGCCCGAGCGGGGAGGGGAAATCAAGCGCGCGCCCGCGGGATCCTCGACCGGAAAATTCGCGGGTCCCGTGAAATGATCGAAGACGTGCCTATATCGGATCCCATGAATTATATACTCGCACTCCTCCTTCCGCCCCTGTCCATCCTGCTCGCGGGACGGCCGATCGTCGCCATCGTGACCTTCATCATCTGGATCCCGTCGATCCTGATCAGCGGCGGTCTCGGTCACCCGATCTTCATCCTCCTGGCGTGGATCCTGATCTACCAGTCCCACGCCGACCGCCGCGCGCGCTGACCGCGCGCCAAGACCGCAGCGCGCGCTGACCGCGCACCAAGGCGGCGTCACGGACCTCCGCAGGGGCTGCCTGCGGGGTCTGCGGTCCCGCACGCCGCTTGCCCCTGAGCCCGTGTTCGCCTAGATGCGCCTGCGATCCATCACAAGGAGACCGGCATGGGCTTTCGGACCGGCATCGTGGGGCTGCCGAACGTGGGCAAGTCCACGCTCTTCAACGCGCTGACCAAGACCGCGGCGGCGCAGGCAGCGAACTTCCCCTTCTGCACCATCGAGCCGAATGTCGGCGACGTGGCCGTCCCGGACGCGCGTCTGGAGCGGCTCGCGGGCATCGCGAAATCTGCTCGCACGATCCCGACACGCATGACGTTCGTGGACATCGCCGGCCTCGTGAAGGGCGCGTCCAAGGGGGAAGGGCTCGGCAACCAGTTCCTCGCCAACATCCGCGAATGCGACGCCATCGCCCACGTGCTGCGCTGCTTCGAGGATGACGACGTGACCCACGTCTCGGGCAAGGTGGATCCCGTGGACGATGCCGAGACCATCGAGACCGAACTGATGATCTCGGACCTCGAATCCATCGAGAAGCGGCTCCAGAACCTCACCCGCAAGGTCCGCGGAGGGGACAAGGAGGCGATCCAGCAGGAGCGTCTTCTGAAGACGGCGCAGGCCGCACTCGAGGGCGGCAAGCCCGCCCGATCCGTCGAGGTGGATGCGGACGATGCGAAGGCCTGGGAGATGCTTCAGCTTCTGACGTCGAAGCCGATCCTGTATGTCTGCAACGTCTCCGAGGACGAGGCTGGGACCGGAAACGCGCATTCCCGCGCCGTCGAGGAGATGGCCGCGGCGCAGGGCGCCGGCACGGTCGTCATCTCCGCGAAGATTGAGGAGGAAATCTCCCAGCTCGATGCGGAGGAGGCGGCGGAGTTCCTCGAGACACTGGGGCTGGACGAGGCCGGACTCGATCGGCTGATCCGCGCCGGCTACGAGCTTCTGGGCCTTCAGACGTTCTTTACCGTCGGCCCCAAGGAGGCCCGTGCATGGACCGTTCCGGGCGGGGTCGCGGCGCCCCAGGCCGCCGGGGTCATCCACGGCGATTTCGAGCGCGCCTTCATTCGCGCCGAGACGATCTCCTACGACGATTACGTCGCCCTCGGGGGCGAGCAGGGCGCCAAGGATGCCGGCAAGATGCGGGCTGAGGGGAAGGCCTACAAGGTTGCGGACGGCGACGTGCTGCATTTCCTGCACGGCGCCTGACGCACAAAAGGCAGGGCCCCGCGCCGCTTTCCCTCCGCCGTGCGGCGCTTTCCGGCGCGCCGGCGGCCCGGGCGGCGGTCAGCGTTCGGGCTCATGGGACCGTCGTCCCCCCGCGTTTCTGAATCGGATGTGACATGACGAATTTCGCACTGACCGTGAAGTGCCCCTCGACCCGCGGGATCGTGGCGGCCATCGCCAATTATCTCGCCGAGCATGGCTGCAACATCACCGACAGTTCCCAGTTCGACGATACCGAGACGGGCAACTTCTTCATGCGCGTGAGCTTCGTCTCCGAGGAGGACCGCACGCTTGCCGCGCTCGAGGAGGGCTTCGCCGCGACGGCCAAGGGCCTCGCGATGGATTACGCCTTTCACGACGAGGCGGAGAAGATGAAGGTCGTCATCATGGTGTCCCGCTTCGGGCACTGCCTGAACGACCTGCTCTATCGCTGGAGGATCGGCGCGCTGCCGATCGACATCGTCGCGGTGATCTCCAACCACATGGAGTACCAGAAGGTCGTCGTGAACCACGACATCCCCTTCCACCACATCCGTGTGACCAAGGAGAACAAGGCGCAGGCCGAGGCGCAGCAGATGTCCATCATCGAGGAGAGCGGCGCCGACCTGGTGATCCTCGCCCGCTACATGCAGGTCCTGTCCGACGAGATGTGCCGGAAGATGTCCGGCCGGATCATCAACATCCACCACTCGTTCCTGCCAAGCTTCAAGGGCGCAAATCCCTACAAGCAGGCCTTCGAGCGTGGCGTGAAGCTCATCGGGGCGACGTCCCACTACGTGACGGCCGATCTCGACGAGGGACCGATCATCGAACAGGAAACGGTGCGCGTCACCCACGCCCAGAGCAACAACGACTACGTTTCATTGGGCCGGGATGTCGAGGCGCAGGTGCTCGCGCGGGCGATCCATGCCCATATCCATCGGCGCGTTTTCATCAACGGAAGCAAAACAGTTGTTTTCCCGGCCTCTCCCAACAGCTACGCCTCGGAGCGGATGGGCTGAACGCGGGGAACCGTGATCCTCACGTCCGCGTTACGGCTGGAAATCAATCAGGAGGCAGTTCACAATGAACCGCATCATCTATCTCGTCGGCCTTGTGGTCATCGTTCTCGCCATCGTGGCGTTCGTGCTCTGATCTGAGCCGATATCACCGGTCATCGGCGGTGCGGGAGGTTTCATCCGCCGCGCCGCCGGGATCGGAAATCAGTCCCTCCCGGACGAGAAGGCGCTCGAGCGCGTCCATCTCCACCGGTTCGACCTGACCGAATCCCTGCATCCAGACCGTGGCATCGCGCAGGGAGGCCGGTTCCAGCCGACACCATTTCACCCGTCCCCGCTGCTCCTGCGAAATCAGACCGGCGCGGGTCAGGACGGACAGGTGCTTCGAGATCGCCGCGAGCGACATCTCGAAGGGCTCAGCCACGTCGGTCACCGCCATGTCGTCTTCCAGCAACATCGACAGGATCGCGCGCCGCGTCGGATCGGCCAGCGCGGCGAACAGAATGTCGAGATGATGGGGGGCAGGGCGGACCATTCCCTCGCCGATAGGAGCGTCCGGATCGTCGGTCAACCTCGCAGTTGAATATGGCAGCCGGGCGGATTCGGGGCTGCGCGCCGTTCTGGGCTGAGGCCCTGCTTGGTAAAAACGAACGTTTTCAATGATTTGTTAGAGTCCTTTGCCAATTGACTTGTCTGTCCCCCCTGCCTAGAACCACGACCGACGACGGGGGCGGCCCATGACCGACGACGATAAAGCGGACCGCCTGCGCCGGCTCGACGAGCAGATCGCGCGCCTCAAGGGCACGACGGGAAAGCCGGAGACGAGCCGGGTGGAAGACCACCACAGTCAGGCGCAGATCGCCTGGCGCATGGTGACGGAGCTCGTGGCCGGTCTCTTGATCGGTCTCGGGGTCGGCATGGGGCTCGATGCCCTGTTCGGAACGAAGCCGTTCCTGCTGATCCTGTTCATCGGGCTCGGGTTCTTCGCCGGAGTGCGCGTGATGATGCGTACGGCGGAGGAGATCGGTAAGAACGCGGGCGATCGGCCCGCCGCAGACGACGAGGGCTGACGTGGAAGAAGAAGCGGCACACGACGTGGCGGCGCATGGCGCCAGTGGCGGCATCCAGATCCACCCGATGGACCAGTTCATCGTGCGCCCTCTCTTCGGCGGGGACGAGATCCACTGGTACACCCCCACCAACGTCACGCTCTGGATGGCCCTGACCGTTCTGGCGATCGCGCTTCTGCTGGTCGTCGGAACGCGCGGCCGCAACGTGGTGCCGAGCCGCGGCCAGTCGGTCGCCGAGCTCGCCTACGGCTTCGTCTACAAGATGGTTGAGGACGTGACCGGCAAGGAGGGGCTGAAATATTTCCCCTACATCATGACGCTGTTCATGTTCATCGTGACGGCGAACATGCTGGGCCTGATCCCCGCCGCCTTCACGGTCACCTCGCACATCGCCGTCACCGCCGTCCTGGCCCTCGCGGTCTTCTTCACGGTGACGATCCTCGGCTTCGTCAAGAACGGCACGGGCTTCCTGTCGCTGTTCTGGGTCGCCTCGGCGCCGCTCGCGCTGCGCCCGGTCCTGGCGATCATCGAGCTGATTTCATACTTCATCCGCCCGGTCAGCCACTCCATCCGTCTTGCCGGCAACCTGATGGCCGGACACGCGGTGATGAAGGTCTTTGCGGGCTTTGCCGCGGCGGCCGCCATCGCGCCCTTCTCGATCCTCGCGATCACCGCGATCTACGGGCTCGAGCTGCTGGTCGCGTTCATCCAGGCGTACATCTTCACGATCCTGACCTGCGTCTATCTCAAGGACGCGCTTCACCCGCACCACTAAGGGCGGGCCGGATCGACCGAACCCCTATCTGCCAATTCCAGTCCCAAGGAGAAAAGATCATGGAAGGCGAAATCGCAAACATGGGCCAGTTCATCGGTGCAGGCCTTGCAGGTCTCGGCTGCGGCGTGTCCGCTCTCGGGATCGGCAACGTCGCCGGTAACTTCCTCTCCGGCGCCCTGCGCAACCCGTCTGCCGCCGCCGGCCAGACCGCCACGCTCTTCATCGGCATCGCGTTCGCCGAAGCGCTCGGCATCTTCTCGTTCCTCGTCGCCCTGCTGCTGATGTTCGCCGTCTGATCGGACGGACTGCAACTGGCGATATGCCGGCGGAGGGCGACCTGATCGTCTTCCGCCGCCGGGGCATCCCGCCCCGGGTCTGACCCAAGGAGACGCCGATGGAAGAGACCGACGCGGAAATGTCCCCGGCGGACACCGCGGGGCGGACCGGAGTAGTGGAGAACCACGACGTCGGCGCATTGCCGTCGGACGTGGATGTACACACCGAGACCCTCGCGCATGAGGAAGAGGCCGCGGGCATGCCGCAGCTGAACCTCGAAACGTTCCCCAACCAGATCTTCTGGCTGGTGATCGCGCTCGTCGCGATTTACCTCATCCTGTCCCGCATCGCGCTGCCGCGCATCGCCGCCGTTCTGGCGGAGCGGAATGGCACGATCACCAACGATATCGCGGCGGCCGAGGAGCTCAAGCTCCGCGCGTCCGAGGCGGAAGAGGCCTACAAGCAGGCGCTCGCCGATGCCCGGAGCGAGGCGCAGAAGATCTCCGCCGATACCCGTGCCGAGATCCAGGCGGACCTCGACGAGGCCATCGCAGCCGCCGATGCCGACATCGCCGAGAAGACGGCCGAGAGCCAGCGCCGGATCGGCGAGATCCGTGACCAGGCTGCGGCGGATGTCGAGGTCGTGGCCAAGGATGTCGCTCAGTCCATCGTCGAAGCGTTCGGCCAGGACGCGGACGATGCCGCTGTGAATGGCGCCGTCGACGCCGAGATGGGGAGCCGTACCGCATGATCCGTATCGCACTCGCCGCGTCGGCGGCCGCTCTCGCGGCCCTTCCGGCGCAGGCCGCAACCGGGCCGTTCTTCTCGCTCGGGAACACCAACTTCGTGGTGCTCCTTGCCTTCATCCTGTTCTTGGCGATCCTTGTCTATTTCAAGGTGCCGGGTCTTCTGATGAAGATGCTCGACAAGCGGGCCACCACGATCCGGTCCGAACTGGACGAGGCGCGCGCCCTCCGCGAGGAAGCCCAGACCGTCCTCGCCGAGTTCGAGCGCAAGCAGAAGGACGTGCAGGATCAGGCTCAGCGCATCGTCGCGCAAGCCCGGACCGATGCCGAGGATGCTGCCCGGCAGGCAAAGGCGGACCTCGAGGCGTCCATCACGCGCCGCATGGCGACCGCGGAGGAGCAGATCGCGTCCGCCGAGGCGTCCGCCGTTCGCGAAGTGCGCAACCGCGCCATCGAAGTGGCGACAGCCGCCGCCGCGCGCGTTCTCAAGGAGCGCATGACAGGCGAGCGTCAGAATCGCCTGATCGACGAGAGCATCGGAACGGTCGAGGCCAAGCTTCACTGAACCGCACCTGCGCTCATCTGCGGATGACACTAAGACCGCCCTGCGCCTGATCGGCCGGGGCGGTTTTCGTTTGCCGGCCCGCAACTCCGCCCCGTGGGGCGCGCAACGAAAAAGGGCGGGATCCGAAGATCCCGCCCTTCCTGTGAAGTCTGTCCGGCCGATCAGTTCGGGCGGATGATGACTTCGACGCGGCGGTTCTGCTGACGGCCGGCGGCGTCGAGGTTGGACGCGATGGGCTGATCTTCGCCCCGGCCGATGGACCGGACGCGGGCCGGGTTCACACCGGAATTGATCAGCACGCCAGCGACGGACTGAGCCCGGCGCTGGGAAAGCTGCTGGTTGTAGGAGGCAGCACCCGTGTTGTCCGTATGGCCGATCACGTCGACCGTGGTGTTGGGGTAACGCTGCAGGTTCGCCGCGAGCGAGCGCAGGTCGGATTGCAGGTCCGGACGCAGGGAGGCGCTGTCGGTGGCGAAGAGGATGTCCTGCGGAAGGGTCAGGATCAGCTCGTTGCCGGTGTTCTGGATGGCGACGTTGTTGCCCATCTGCTGGCGCAGTTCGGCTTCCTGCTTGTCGAGCTGGTTGCCGATGACGCCGCCGGCCGCGGCCCCGATCACTGCACCGCCGACGGCGCGGCGGCGGCGGTCCTCGGCGTCGTCACCCGTCAGCGCGCCGGTGGCCGCACCGACGAGACCGCCGACGATGGCGCCGTCACGGGTGCGGTTGGGGTCGGAGCCGTCGTTGAGAAGGCGCGGGTCGGTACAGGCGGAAAGCGCGATCGTGCCGGTCAGCGCGACTGCCGCGAATTTGAAGGAGATGCTCATTCGATTCTTGCCTCAGATGTTGGTGTGAAATGTCTGCCCTTATTTTTAGGGCAACTTGGCGCCCTTTACAGCAAGTCGCAACGCACGTTAGCGAAGAATCGCGCACGTCGGCGTGACGGCCGGGACCGGCGGGTCTCAGACCGCGTCGGCGCGCGCCGATTCCCAGGCGAGGATGGCGCGCTTGACCGGTAGCCCCCAGTGGTAGCCTCCAAGCCCGCCCGAGGCGCGGATCGCCCTGTGGCAGGGAATGAGGAAACCGACCGGGTTGCGCCCGACCGCGGTGCCGACGGCCCGCACCGCGCCCGGATGGCCGATGGCGGCCGCGATGTCCGAGTAGGTTGCGACATGGGCGGTCGGAATCGCCATCAACGCCTCCCACACCTTGATCTGGAACGGCCCGCCCGGCGGGTCCAGACGCGCCTCGCCCCGGCCCTCGAAGGCGGCGGTGACCCAAGGGCGGAGCGCGGCTGGCTCTTCGCGCAGGTCCGCCTTCGGCCAGCGACCGGCGAGGTCGGCCATCACGGCCTCCCGCCCGGTCTCGGCGGTGAAGCCGAGGCCGCAGAGGCCACGATGCGTCGCCATGGCAATGACCTCGCCGAACGGGCTGTCGAACGTGCCCCAGGCGATGCGCTGGCCGTCTCCCTTCGCGGCCCAGGCGCCGGGGCTCATCGCTTCCCAGCGCAGGAAGAGATCGTGCAGACGGCCCCCGCCCGACAGCCCGGCCCCGTCCGCGGCCTCGAGGACGGTATGCCGGTCGCGCAGGAGCGCCTTGGCATGGCCGAGCGCAAGATACTGCTGGTAGCGCTTGGGCGAGACACCGACCCAGGACGAGAACAGGCGCTGGAAGTGCGACGGGCTCATGCCCAGCCGGGCGGCCAGATCGTCGAGGGGCAGGCTGCCGCCGGCCGCGTCGATCTCCTCCAGCGCCCTGCGCATGACGCCGTAGTGATAGGTGCCCGTCAGATCCTGCTCGTCCCGCATCGCTGTCGCCTCTTGTCCATCAGCGTTCCGACAATGCCGCGAGGGGGACGCGCCCGGCGACCCGGAACCTGCGCCTTATCCGGCCAGAAGCGGGCCGAGGGCCTGGCCGCCGAGGATGTGCACGTGCATGTGCGGCACCTCCTGAAGGCCTGCCTCGCCGGCATTGGAGATGAGGCGGTAGCCTCCCTCCTCCAGCCCCTCGCGGCGGCAAACCTCGGCGATCGCGCGCGTGAAATCGGCGATCTGTGCGTTCGATGCCTCCCGCGCGAAGTGATCGTAGGTCACGTAGGCGCCCTTCGGGATCACGAGGACATGGACCGCCGCCTTGGGCGTGATGTCCCGGAAGGCGAGGGAGTGCTCGGTCTCCAGAACGGTGTCGTTCGGGATCTCCCCGCGCAGGATCTTCGCGAAGATGTTTGTGTCGTCATAGGCGTGGGTCATGCCGGGTCCTTTCGGGGAAGAGGTCGGGAAGGGCTGCGGTCAATCGGTGAAGAGGTGGGGCATCGAGGTGATCTCCCTCGCCTCCTCATGCGAGATGGAGAGGAAGCGGGCGAGGGGGCCGGCGTTCTCTTCGGGATCCGCCGACTGCCGGATGCGCTCCAGATGCGGGAAACCGGCCTGCCGCAGCCGACCGCTCTCGTGGAGGATGTCATAGCGGATCGCGGGGATCAGCCGACCTATCACGTCTTTCGGCGTGGACGCTCCGGCAAGGCCGACGCGCATGGCGTGGCCGGCAAGGTAGTCGTCCGTCATGTCGCATTCGATCTCCAGCATCCGCACGGTCGAGCGGTCAGACTGCAAATCCTGCATGAGGTCGATCATCGACGGGTCGAGGCAGATCGCGAGCCGGTCCTTGCCGTGGTAGTCGAACAGCATTCGGATGAGGGCGCGCCGGTGCCGCGTCCGTTTCTCGAGGGTGGATTGTATGCCGCCGAGATGGGGCAGTTCGGTATCTTCCTCGTTGAAGAGGTAGTCGATGCCCGGCGCTCCCGTGACCTGCTTGATCCGCGCCATCAGCCGCTTGGCCACGTGCCACTTCTTGCACACCACGATCAGCAGCTCCCGCGGCTGTTCATGGCCCGCCTCCTCCCAGAACCGGGCGGCGTAGCGGCGCCCGATCCGGCCGCGTCCAGCCAGGAAGCGATAGAGGCTCTCCGCCTCGCCCGAGATCGGGAAATGGACGCCCGTCTCGGCATAGATCCGGCCGAGCCGGGCCTTCAGGTCCGTCGCCTCCGGGCTGATCTTGCGGGCGAAGAGGGAATCCTGGGTGAGCAGGAGGTCGAAGTGGTCGTTGTAGAACGTCACCGGCATCCCGTAATCGGTGAACATGAGCAGCGTCAGCGTCCGGGTCTCGATCTCCACGCCCGGCACCACGTGGCGCACGACGGTCTGGAAGAAGGTCTCGTCCGGGATCCAGGTCCGCCGGAAGAAGCGCATCGCGTCGGGCCGCTCCTCGCAGAAGGACAGGACCGCCTCGACGGTGCGCCGCCGGAGGCACCACCACTGGCTCCCGATCATGATCTGCAGATCCGAGGGGATCTGCTGCGTCAGGCCAAGCCGCGATTGCAGCGCCAGGCTGGCGTAGAACAGGCTCTTGTGCTTGCGTTCGTTGAAGAAATGCCGGTGAGTGAGCCGCTCGCCCTTGATCCCCGTCTTGATCCAGTCGCTCTCGAAGAAATCGAAGCTCTCGATGTAGTCGACATCTTTCGAGTCGAGGAAATTGTGGGCGTACTCGGCCGACTTGATCGACATGCAATCGCCGGAGAGCAGGTAGAAGTGCGTCGCCCTCCGGAAGGCCGCCACCGCGGCGCGCGTGGCCTCGAGGGTCGCCTCGACGAGGCTCCACTCGCCCCAGCCGCACTTCACCCGTCGCCGGGCAAAGGTCACGTTCGGATTGCCCGCAAGGGCGGCCTCGATCTTCTGGAACGCGTCTTTCGGTGCGCGACCGTCGAAGTGGATCGCCATGCAGTCGCCGGCCGCGGTCAGCCGCTCGGCCTGAGCGATCACCGCATCGGGGTCCTTGTGACACAGCAGGATGTAGGCGATCCGGGCCATCCGGTCCTTTCGCGGAAGCAATTCCTTGATTGCAGACTGAATATCGTGAAGAGCCGTTGAAATGACAGGGCTTGTTTGCTCTCTTGCCGCAGGAAGCGGCCAAGGCTGGCGGCGGACCCTGTCGTCATGAAAAGAGGCCTGAATGGGATTTCCCGGAACGTGGATGACCGAGAGCGAAAGCATGGTGTACCGCGTGGTGCCGAAATGCGCCTGCTCCACCATCGGTCAGATCATGTACTACTCCGACCATGGTGCGTTCTTCGACGGTGACGTGCACGATGCCGAGGCGGGGCTGCACAAGTGGGGCTTCGAGAACAGCAAGCCGCTCATCGAGGCCAACGTGAAGGGCCATCGAAGCCCGACCTTCACCTGCGTCCGCAACCCCTACGGGCGCATCCTGTCCTCCTTCTTCGACAAGATCTGCGGCATCCAGCGCAACGGCAACCGGTATCGCGGCAACCTCGTTCCCCAGCTCGTCCAGCGTTACGGGATCGAGGTGGGGGATCCCGAGACGGGCTTCGAGTTCGATCAGATCCGCTCCTTCCGGCGCTTCCTGCTCTTCGCGCGGGACACGATCCGCTTCCGTCGCCCGATGGAGCCGGACATCCACTGGTCGGCGATGTCCTCGCATATCTCCACGTTCATCGTGAACGGTGGGCGCTACGACAGGATCTTCTGGACGGAGACGTTCAACGAGGGAATGCAAGCCGTGCTCGACGCTTGCGACACGCCCCATTCCGTGGATCTGGCGACGATCCCGCGGTTCAACGAGAGCGAGGGGCACGGTCCGAAACGGGCGCACCCGGTCGAGGACTATTTCGACGACCTTTCGATGCATCTCGTCTTCGAAATGTACAAGAAGGATTTCCAGCTCTTCCGGTACGATTTCGAGAACCCTGCCAACAAGATGCCGGTGGGCGAGGTCGATCTGGACGAGGTTCACGCCAAGCTCGGCGCCTGAGCTGCGGTTGACCTCGGCCGATTTCGGCAAAGATGGTCATTGGAGAAAACGGACAATCGGGAGGATTGCGGGGACCCCGCCGAGGAGGGCCGGGACCTGCGACTTGGCATGAGCGACGAACTGCACATCAGACGGGACGGCCGGGCAGGGCGCATCACCCTGACGCGTCCCGATGAACGCAACCGGCTGACGGCAGGCTGCTGCCGCGAGATCCGGGAGGCGCTCGAGGCGTGGCAGGGGGACGACGCCGTCTCCCTCATCGTGATCGACGCCGAGGGAGATTTCTGCGCCGGCCGCGATCTGGGCGAGTTCCTGCGCCATGCGCGGGAGGGGGGAGCCACGACCGCCGCCGAGGTGCTGCGCTGCGAGTACCGCCTTGCGGACCGGATCGCACAGCCGAGCAAGCCGATCGTCTCCTTCCTCTCCGGCCGCGTGGCCGGGACCGGCGTCGCCCTGGGCTGTTTCGCGCAACGCCGCGTGGTAGGAAACGGCAGCCGCATCGTGTTCGACGGCTGTGCCACCGGCCTCATCCCGGATACCGGCGGGACCTACCTTCTGGCGCGCGCTCCCGCCCGGCTCGGCGAGTATTTCGGGCTTGCCGGCGTGTCCGCGGGGCCGGGGGATGCCGTTTGCGGCCGTCTCGCCGACGCCTTCGTACCGGAGAAGGACTGGCCGGATCTCATCGACGAGTTGTGCCGGACCGGCCTGCTCCGCACGGTGGACGAGGCCGCCTATCCCGCGCCGGATGCGCCGCTGCTCTATGCGTGCCAGGCTCTCGACGAGGTCTTCGCGCGAAATACCGTGCCGGAGATGCTCGCCGCCCTCGAAGCGGAGGCGAAGGAGGACGATTCGGAGGCCGCCCTCGCGGCCGAGGCTGCCGCCTCCATCCGCCGCGCCGCGCCCCTGTCCATGGACTGGACGCTCGCCACGGTCCGGGATCTGCGCAGCTCCGGAGGCAGCGTCCGCACCGCCCTCGATCTGGAATTCCGGTTCATGCGGCGCGCCGCCCAGGATCAGGCCCGGCTGGACGCGCTGCAGACCGTCCATGCCGGTGGCGATCAGCCCGCCTGGCCCCACACGCTCGGCGCCGTCCCGGCCGAGGCTCTGGCGCAGATGCGCGCCCCCCTGGGACGCGATGCGCTCATGCTTCCGGAATGGGATGAGATGGCGGCCGGCGGCTGACACGGGCTGACGCTCTGACGGAGCGTCGCGGTTGCTCCGATGCCTTCGGCGCCTATCGTCATGCTCAGGAGAGACCCCGGGAGGCCGACCGCATGACATTGCCAAAGACGCTGGAGGGACGCCTGTCCCTCCCTGCCATCGCTGCGCCGATGTTCCTGACCTCGGGCCCCGAGCTCGTCATCGAGACCTGCCGCGCCGGCGTTCTGGGAACATTCCCCGCCCTCAACCAGCGCACGACGGAAGGGTTTGCCGAGTGGCTGGACGAGATCGAGGACGCCCTCGGCGACGGGGATGCACCCTTCGGCGTCAATCTCATCGTCCACCGGTCCAATCCCCGCGTCGAAGCGGACCTGAAGGTGATCGTGGAGCACGAGGTTCCGCTGGTCATCACGTCCCTCGGCGCGGTCTCGGACCTCGTTGATGCGGTCCATTCCTATGGCGGCCTCGTCTTTCACGACGTGACCACGCGCCGCCATGCCGAGAAGGCCGCCGAGGCTGGCGTGGATGGGGTGATCGGGATCGCGGCAGGGGCGGGCGGCCATGCCGGCGCGACCAGCCCGTTCGCGCTTCTGACCGAGATCCGGCAGGTCTTCGATGGTACCGTTATCCTCGGCGGTGCCATCTCCACCGGGCAGGACATCGCCGCGGCACGGGTCATGGGAGCGGACCTCGCCTATCTCGGCACGCGCTTCATCGCGACCGAAGAGGCGATGGTGGACGAGGCGTACAAGCGCATGGTCATGGACAGCGGCGCCGCGGACGTCGTCTACACCCCCGCCATCTCCGGCGTGAACGCCAACTTCCTGCGTCCCTCCATCGTCGCGGCCGGCCTCGATCCGGACAATCTCGGCCCCGGCGGCAAGCTGGATGCCGGGCACGAGGCGAAAGCCTGGAGCACCGTCTGGTCTGCCGGGCAGGGGAGCGCGGCGATCACCGACGCACCACGGGCCGCCGAACTCTGCGCGCGGCTCCTCGAGGAGTACCGCGCCGCCATGGCCTCGGCGGGGATGGATCCCTTTGCCGCGGCGCCTTCGGCTTGACCCGGCGCGCCTGACCGCCATTCTGCGCCGATGTCACCGATCCGCCGCCTCTCCTTCATCCGCTCGCTGATCCAGCGTGGGCGTCCCGAATTCTCGACCATGGCGCTGCTCGCGCTTCTTGCGATGATCGCATGGGGATTCGCCGAGCTGGCGGAGAGCGTGGCCTTCGATCCCGCGGCCCGCCTCGAACGGGCGATCATCCTGTTGATGCGGACGCCCGGAGACCCGTCGAACCCGATCGGCCCGCCGTTCGTGGAAGAGCTGATGAGGGATTTCACCGCGCTCGGAGGCGTGGGTGTCCTGACGCTCCTCACCATCGCCGTCGCCGGACTGCTCTGGCTCCAGCGCAACCGCATGTCGATGGTGGTGCTGCTGATCGCGGTGGCGTCCGGGATCCTCTTCTCGCAGGTCGCGAAGAACGCGTTCGACCGGGCGCGGCCGGACATCGTGCCGCACGGCTCCATCGTCCACACCGCGTCCTTCCCGTCCGGCCATTCGATGATGTCCGCAATCGTGTACCTGACGCTGGCGGTACTGGTGGCGCGGGTGCAGGAGCGGCGGGCCATCAAGATCTACGTCATCGCCCTGGCGGCGCTCCTGACGATCGCGGTGGGCGTAAGCCGGGTCTATCTCGGCGTGCACTGGCCGTCGGACGTGCTGGCCGGCTGGGCCGCTGGCACCGGCTGGGCGCTGGCCGTGGCTCTGGCGACCGAGCTTCTGGATCGCGGCGAGCCGCCGAACATGGTCCTGACGGACCGGGATTCGCCGAACCACCCGGAATTCAAGGCGTGGGGCGGGGACGCCTGAGCCCCCGTCCGCCGGACGGTGTGGCTCAGATCAGTCCGGCATCCCGGAAGAGGGCCTTGATGTCGGCCTCGGGGCGGGCGCCGAAATGGCCGATGACCTCGGTCGCGGCGATGCAGCCCATGCGGCCGCAGGTCTCGAGGTCCTTGCCGGTGACGAGACCGTAGAGGAAACCCGCCGCGAACTGGTCTCCCGCGCCGGTCGCGTCCACCGGTACGACACGGGAGACTTCCGCCTCGGCCCGCTCGCCATCCTTGAACAGCCAGACGGACTCGCCGGATCGCGTGCAGACGACGAGGTCGCAATCCGCCACGGCCAGCTCCATCGCCGCGTCGAGCGTTTCGGTCTGGTAGAGGGACATCCATTCCTCGCGGTTGCCGATCACGAAATCCATCGGGCCGGCGACGAGACTGCGGAAATCCTCCCGGTGCCGGTCCACGCAGAACGGGTCCGACAGCGCGATCCCGGCACGGCCCCCGCCCGATCGGACGAGATCCGCGGCGCGGAGGAATGCCTGCTTGCCGGGGCTCTTGTCGAAGAGGTAGCCCTCGAGGAACAGGATGTCGGCGCCGCGAACCTCCTCCTCCGGCAGGTCTTCGGCACCCAGTTCGGCGGAGATGCCGAGATAGGTGTTCATCGAGCGCTCGCCGTCTGGGGTGACGAAGATCATGGACCGGCTCGACGGAAGCTGCGCCCCGGAGACAGGCTCGTTGAGAAACGTCGATCCCGGCGGCATGGCGGAAGCGTAGAACCGGCCGAGCGCATCGTCCCGGACCTTGCCGATGAGACCGGCGGAGACGCCGAGTGCGCCGAGGCCGGCGAGCGTGTTCGCCACGGAACCGCCGGCGACCTGACGCCGCTCCTCCATCGCCCCGTAGAGCGTTTCGGCCCGCTCGCGCTCCACGAGCTGCATGATGCCCTTCTCGATCCCCATGTGGTCGAGGAACGAATCGTCGCAATGGGAGAGGACGTCGACGATGGCATTCCCCATCCCGATGACGCTGTAGCCGCTCATGCCGTCTTTCCTTCGTTGCAGCACAGATCCCCCAGCACGCAGGCGCCACATTTGGGGTTCCGCGCCGTACAGGTGTAGCGCCCGTGCAGGATCAGCCAGTGATGGGCGTGAAGTTGAAATTCCGCGGGGACGTGATCCTCGATCGCCCGCTCGACCGCGATGACGTCCTTGCCGATCGCGATGCCGGTGCGGTTCCCGACGCGGAAGATATGCGTGTCCACCGCCTGCGCGGGCATCTTGAACCACGAGTTGAGAACGACATTCGCCGTCTTCCGCCCGACCCCCGGCAGTGCCACGAGGGCGGCACGGGAGGAGGGGACCTCGCCGCCATATTCCTCCACGAGGATGCGGGAGAGCTTCGAGACGTTCTTCGCCTTGTTCCGGAAGAGACCGATGGACTTGATGTGCTCCGCGATGCCCTCCTCGCCGAGGGCCAGCATCGCCTCCGGTGTCCGGGCGGCGGCGAAAAGCGGTTCGGTGGCCTTGTTCACACCGCGATCCGTAGCCTGCGCGGACAACACGACGGCGACGAGAAGGGTGAACGCGCTGTCATGCACGAGCTCCCCTTTCGGCTCCGGCTCCGCGTCACGAAAGCGGGTGAAGGCCTTTACGAGGTCCGGATAGGAAAGCTGCGGTTTCATCGCATGCGGGTATGCCGGGGATCGCCGGGAGCGGCAAGCGCGAGCATCGCCCGGCCGCCGTGTGGGCCGTCCTCGGCAGGAGAGTGCCCGAAGATCACGACGCGGAGCGGATTGTGGACAGGGGCGGCCCGGGTGATCGGGGTGCCTGCCGGTCCGAGCGGTTCGGGGGCGGGGAGGGGCGGGGTACCTTCCGCACTTGGTGGACGGACATCGCTTACATGACTCTCCGTGGGTTTCTCGACTGGAAAAGGCGGGGAGGGTGCTCGGCGCGGCCCCGGCTCTCGTCTTCTCGCGCGAGGCCTGGATCCGGGAGTGGCGCGGGACCCACGAGACGTCGGAGAAGGCGGTGAGAGAGGGCGGAGTGGTGCTGAACGGGGAGGAAGCCGGTTGCCTCACCGGGCAGCGCAAGGGCGGTCGGGCGGAAGCGCGTAATCCAGCCGGCATGCTTTTCGCCACGTCAGGCTGCTGCGGCGGCTTCCTTTGCCCCGGCGATCATGTGTTCGGCGACGAAGCCGAGAACGGCGCCCCAGGCCTCTTCCATCTCCTTCGTCCAGAGGGGGCCGGACGCCTCCTTCAGGGTGGCGATCAGGGTACTGGCGACGACGGGATAGTGCTCCGACTGCGCGCCGTAGCCCCGATGGCGCGCGCCGAGGGCCTTGAGCGGGGCGATGAGGGCGCGGGGCGAATTCAGCGAGGTCAGCGCCGTCTGAAGCATGTCCTTCAGTTTGGAATGCTGAGCGCCCATGTCCTGCGGAAAGATCGCGCGGAGGCCCGGGTTCTCCGCGAAGAGAAGCGCGTAGAAGTTCGCCACCAGCGCGTCGTTCCGCGAGGAGACGAGCAGAAAGCTGCGGCGGACAGCGACGATCTGGTGCGAGGACGGCATTTCGGGCTCCGGTTCTGACGCCGCCGAGGAAACCCGATTCGCATTAACACGCGGTGAAGCGGTTCAGCTTTCCGCCCAGTCCTCGTGCACGAACTTCTTGTCGCAATAGGGACATTCGACCCAACCGGTCTCGTGGCTGACCGAAAGCCAGACGCGCGGATGCCCGAGGCCCGGGCCGCTGCCGTCGCAGACCACGCGCATCTTGTTCACGACCTCGGTCTCCGGGGGATCGATGGAGGGGGATCCGGGGGGCTTGGTCATTGCGGTTTCCTTGTCGCGGCGCCCGGTGGGCCTTAAGTTCGCGGCATCATAAGGAACGCCCTTGCACGGGCAAGGGGCCGGAGGGCGCATGACTGGCAACGCCATCGAGATCGACAGGTTGACGAAGACTTACGCGGCGGTGGGCGGCGAGCCCCCCAAGACCGCGCTGGACGGTGTCGACCTCACAGTGCGCGCGGGCGCGATCTTCGGGCTTCTGGGGCCGAACGGCGCCGGCAAGTCCACCTTGATCAACATCCTCGCGGGCCTCGTGATGAAGACCTCCGGGAAGGTCCGGATCTGGGGATTCGACCAGGACGTGAATCCACGGCAATCCCGGGCGTCCATCGGCGTGATGCCGCAGGAGCTGAACATGGATCCCTTCTTCACGCCGCGCCAGTCACTCGAGGTGCAGGCCGGGCTCTACGGCGTGCCGAAGCGGGAGCGGCGGACGGACGAGATCCTCGAGACCATCGGCCTTACGGACAAGGCCTCCGCCTATGCGCGCAACCTGTCGGGGGGCATGCGGCGGCGGCTGCTCCTGGGCAAGGCGCTGGTTCACCGCCCGCATGTTCTCGTCCTCGACGAGCCGACGGCCGGCGTGGATATCGAGCTGCGCAAGATGCTGTGGAGGAACGTGCGGCGGCTGAACGAGGAGGATGGCATGACGATCATCCTCACCACGCATTACCTCGAGGAAGCGCAGGAGATGTGCGACGAGATCGCCATCGTCGACCGGGGCAGGATCGTGGCGCAGGATTCGACGCAGAACCTCGTCGGCCGTCTCGATGCCAAGGCCCTCGTGGTCACGCCGCAGGAAGATACCCCCATAGGGGAGCTTCCGGGCCTGCCGGAGGGCGTCGAGATGTCGCGCCGTCCGGCGGGGGCCGTGGCGCTGACCTACCGGCGCGGTGAGGTGACGGCGGGGCAGCTTCTCGACATCGTGCGCGCGGCCGGAATATCCGTGGCCGATGTGCGTAGCGAGGAGCCGAATCTCGAGGATGCGTTCCTCGCCCTGACCTCGCA
The DNA here is from genome assembly GCF_031846565.1 of Tropicimonas omnivorans. NCBI lineage: Bacteria > Pseudomonadati > Pseudomonadota > Alphaproteobacteria > Rhodobacterales > Roseobacteraceae > Tropicimonas > Tropicimonas omnivorans. The sequence continues at coordinate 780,915 of NZ_JAVRHL010000001.1, forward strand.
TGCGGACGAGGAGACGTCCGGCGAGGCCGGCGCCGCCGCCTGAATGCTCTACGAGGTGCCGGACGCCGAGCGGCTCTCCCAGTCCCGCGTCCTCGTGACGCTCTTGAGCGAAGCGGGGGCGCGGTGCGGCGGGCATCTGGAGATTGAGCGGACATTCGGTCATCTGGCGCGATTCGTCCGGGCGGACGGGCAGGCGCGGCCGATCTTCGGCGCCTCCCTCGGCGTGAACTCCGACGCGGCGGCGGCGATCGCCGCGGACAAGGGCTGGACCGCCGAGGTGTTGCGGGCCGCCGGGCTGCCGGCCGCCGAGGGGATCACGGTCTTTGCCGAGACGTTCCGGGACAGGCTCGCTCTCAGGATCGGTGCAGCAGGTGCCGGCCTGCCGGGCCTGCCGGAGGCGGTGACGTTCGCCGCTGGCGCGCCGGTCGCGATCAAGCCGAACAACGGCTCCGAGGGGCGCGGCGTGTCGCTCGCGACGGGGCCGGCCCAGATCGAGAGGGATCTGGCCGCGCTTCTGTCCCGCGAGGATCGGGCGCGGGTGGAGCGGCTCCTGCCGGGCACCGATCACAGGCTCTTCGTGCTGGACGGGCGGGTGCGGGCGGCCTACCGGCGCGCGCCGCCCTTCATCGAGGGGGACGGGGTGCGCAGCGCCGATGCGCTCATCACGGAGGCCTTGGAGAAGATTGCCGTGGGCAAGCGAGGCGCCGTCCTCTCAGGGGACGATCCACGCATCGCCCGCTCGCTCGCCGCGGCGGGGATGTCCCGAAAGGACGTGGTGGAGGACGGGCGGCGTGTGCCGATCCTTTTCGGGGCGAACCTCTCCACCGGCGGCTCCCTCGTCGATCTGACGGGGCGGCTGGCGCCGGGAGCCGAGGAGATCGCGGTGCGTGCGGCGGACGCGCTGGGGCTCGCCGCGGCGGGGGTGGACGTGATGGCCGGGGACCTGTCTGAGACGGCCGCGGATGCGGCGATCCTCGAGGTGAATTCCGCGCCCGGCCTCGACAATTACGCGGGCTCGTCAGCCGAGGCGCGGGAGCGTTCGGTCGGCATCCTTGCGGACATGCTCGGGCGGCTCTGACCCGGACGCCTCCCCGCCCCATGGATTCCGCCGCGCGACCCGGCTAGAGATCGCGCCACCCCAACCATGCGACAGGAGCGGCGCGCCATGGCATTCGGCAAGGGACACCACCTGCATCTCATCGACGGCTCGGCGTTCATCTTCCGCGCCTACCACGCGCTGCCGCCGCTGACGCGGAAGTCGGACGGCCTGCCCATCGGGGCGGTCTCGGGCTTCTGCAACATGCTGTTCAGGTACATCGAGGACAGTGCCGGCCCGGATGCGCCGACCCATGCCGCCGTGATCTTCGACAAGGGCTCGCTCACCTTCCGCAACGAGATCTACGACCTCTACAAGGCCAACCGGGACGAGATGCCGGAGGACCTGCGTCCGCAGATCCCGCTGACCCGCGAGGCCACCCGGGCCTTCAACATCGCCTGCGAGGAGAAAGCCGGTTACGAGGCGGACGACATCATCGCAGCCCTTGCATGCCAGGCCCGCGAGGCGGGCGGGCGCGTGACCATCATCTCCTCCGACAAGGATCTGATGCAGCTCGTCGGCGGCGGGGTGGAGATGCTGGACGCGATGAAGAACAAGCGCATCGGTGTCGAGGAAGTGGAGGAGAAGTTCGGCGTCGGCCCGGACCGCGTGGTGGACGTGCAGGCGCTCGCGGGCGACTCGGTCGACAACGTGCCGGGCGCGCCCGGCATCGGGCTCAAGATCGCGGCCCAACTGATCAACGAATACGGCGACCTCGAGACGCTTCTGGAGCGCGCGGGGGAAATCAAGCAGCCCAAGCGGCGGCAGACCCTGATCGACCATGCCGAGCAGATCCGTCTCTCGAGGCGCCTCGTCCAGCTCGACTGCGACACTCCGCTCGACTTCACGCTGGACGATCTCGAGGTGAAGGAGCCGGACGCGGAGGTGCTGCTCGAGTTCCTCGGCCGGATGGAGTTCCGCACGATCTCCAAGCGCGTCGCGGAGAAGCTGGGCGTCGAGGCGCCGGCGATCGAGGATCAGGGTGCGGCGCAGGCCGATGCGCCGCCCGTGCCCGAGGCCGTGCCCTTCGATGCGGAGGCCTACGAGTGCATCCGCTCGATGACCCAGCTCGACGCGTGGCTCGACCGGATCGCGGCGCAGGGCTACGTCGCCTTCGACACCGAGACGACCTCGCTCTCCGAGATGCGGGCCGAGCTCGTCGGTATCTCGCTCGCCATCGCGCCCGGCCGCGCCTGCTACATCCCGCTCGCCCACCGCTCCGGAGAGGACGACATGTTCGGCGGAGGGCTGTCGGACGGGCAGATCGGCAAGGATCTCGTCCTCGAGGCGCTGAAGCCGATGCTGGAGGATCCGGCGATCCTGAAGATCGCGCAGAACGCCAAGTACGACGCGAAGATCCTCTCCCGCTGCGGCATCGAGGTCGCCCCGCTCGATGACACGATGCTGCTGTCCTACGCCCTCCATGCCGGCCTTCATACCCACGGAATGGACGCGCTGTCCGAGCGGTACCTCGGCCACAACCCCATTCCGATCAAGGAGCTCATCGGCTCCGGCAAGAGCCAGATCACCTTCGACCGCGTCCCGATCCCGGACGCGGTCCGCTACGCCGCCGAGGATGCGGACATCACCCTGCGCCTGTGGCAGCATCTCAAGCCCCAGCTCCATGCCGGACGGGTCACCACCGTCTACGAGACGCTTGAGCGGCCGCTGATCCCGGTGCTCGCGCGGATGGAACTGGAGGGCGTCAAGGTGGACCGGAACGTCCTCTCCCGCATGTCCGGCGCCTTCGCGCAGAAGATGGCCGAACTGGAGGCGGACATCCACGCCCTCGCAGGCGAGCCGTTCAACGTGGGTTCCCCCAAGCAGCTGGGCGAGATCCTGTTCGACAGGATGGGTCTCGAAGGCGGCAAGAAGGGCAAGACCGGCGCCTGGTCCACGCCCGCCGACGTGCTGGAGGACCTGGCGACGGTGCACGACCTGCCCGGCCGCGTTCTCGACTGGCGCCAGCTGTCCAAGTTGAAGTCCACGTACACCGACAGCCTTCAGGACCACATCAATCCCGAGACGGGCCGCGTCCACACCTCCTATTCCATCGCTGGCGCCAATACCGGCCGGCTCGCCTCCACCGAGCCGAACCTCCAGAACATCCCGATCCGCACCGAAGAGGGCCGCCGCATCCGGGAGGCCTTCGTGGCGGAGGAGGGCAAGGTCCTGCTATCGCTGGACTATTCCCAGATCGAGCTGCGCATCCTAGCCCATATCGCCGGGATCGACGCGCTGCGCGAGGCGTTCCGGGACGGGGTCGACATCCACGCGCTGACCGCCTCCGAGATGTTCGGAACGCCCGTCGAGGGGATGGACCCGATGATCCGGCGACAGGCGAAGGCGATCAATTTCGGCGTGATCTACGGCATCTCGGGCTTCGGTCTGGCGCGCAACCTGAGGATCCCGCGGGAGGACGCGCAAGCCTTCATCAACCGCTATTTCGAACGCTTTCCCGGCATCAAGGACTACATGGACGCGACCACGAAGTTCGCGAAGGCCAACGGCTACGTCGAGACCCTCTTCGGCCGCCGGATCAACACGCCCGACATCAACGCCAAGGGGCCGGGGGCCGGCTTCGCCAAGCGCGCCGCCATCAACGCGCCGATCCAGGGGACGGCAGCGGATATCATCCGCCGCGCGATGATCCGCATGGAGCCCGCAATCGAGGGGATGCCGGCGAAGATGCTCCTGCAGGTGCATGACGAACTGATCTTCGAGGTGGACGAGGCCGCGGCGGACGAGGTGTCCGAGCGCGTCCGCGAGATCATGGAAGGCGCCGCCGACCCGGCCGTGAAGCTCTCCGTCCCCCTTGTCGTGGAGGCCGGCAGGGGGCCGAACTGGGCCGCGGCACACTGAGCCGGGATCCGGCCGCGGAAGGGGCCGTTCCTTCGTCCTGACGCCCGACGAGGGCTATGTTTCCGCGCCGGTCCTCGCCGGGGAACCGTCCCCTCAGCCGTCCGGCAGTTCGCTGGCGGGGATGATGGGGAAGAACGTTCCGCCGGAGCGCAGACCGAACCAGAGCGTGCCCTCCACCTCCTCGCGGGTGCCGGCGTCGACAAGGCGGTAGAACGTCTTGCGGTCGACGAGGGCCTCCAGGTTGCGGCGGATGAGAACGTAGGGAGAGGGCTCGCCGGTCGCCGCGTCGCGCACCACGCGGATCGGATGATCGGGTCCGGCAGTCACGGCGTCGCCGACCTGCGTGGCGAACCGGATCATCTGCTCCGCCCCGTCTCCCTCGATCTCCGCGTCTTCCGCCACGAAAGGCGCGTCCTCCACGCGGATGCCGACCTTCTCCACCGGAGACTTGAGGAAGTAGGCATCCCCTTCGCGCCAGAGGATCGTGGAAAAGAGCTTCACCAGCGCCTTTCGCCCGATCGGCGTGCCCTCGTAGAACCAGGTCCCGTCCCGGCGGATCTCCATGTCGAGATCGCCGCAGAAGGGAGGGTCCCAGGCCTCGAGGGGCGGGCCCTTGCCCGATCCGGAGGCAGCGCGCGCGGCATCGGCGAGGCTTTCGGCGGAGGCGGCGGTGTTGCCGGTTCTCACATCACTGTGGCTGGACTTGGCTTTCGGCATTCCCTCACACTCTCCTTGCGTGCGATCCGTCGTGCCGAAAGCTAATCCACGAGGAGCGTTTGTCATGTCCGACCCCACCGAACTGGTCGCCGAGATCGAGCGGCTGGGCGGCCTGCTTGGCGAGGCGAAGACCTCCATCACCCGCCGGTTCATCGGTCAGGAAAAGGTGGTGGATCTCGTCCTCTCGGCTCTCGTCTGCGGCGGCCATGGCCTGCTGATCGGCCTTCCGGGCCTCGGCAAGACGCGCCTCGTCGAGGCGCTCTCCACCGTGATGGGGCTGTCCGGGAACCGCATCCAGTTCACGCCGGACCTGATGCCGGCGGACATCCTCGGCTCCGAGGTCCTCGACACGCTCGAGGGCGGGCGGCGGGAGTTCCGCTTCGTGGAGGGGCCGATCTTCTGCCAGCTCCTTATGGCGGACGAGATCAACCGCGCCAGTCCCCGGACGCAATCGGCCCTCCTCCAGGCGATGCAGGAGCGCGAGGTGACCATCGCCGGCGCGCACCGCGCCCTCGGCGTGCCCTTCCACGTCCTCGCGACGCAGAACCCGATCGAGCAGGAGGGCACCTATCCGCTGCCCGAGGCACAGCTCGACCGCTTCCTGGTGCAGATCGACGTGGATTATCCGGACCGCGCCACCGAGCGGGAGATCCTGATGGCGACCACGGGCACCGAGGACGCCGAGGCGCAGGCCGTGTTCACCGCGCAGGAGCTTCTGAACGCGCAGACGACGATCCGCCGGATGCCGGTGGGGGAGAAGATCGTGGACCTGATCCTGGACCTCGTCCGCGCCTGCCGCCCCGGGGAGCCCGGCGCGCCCGAACGCGTGAACCGGGATGTCGCCTGGGGGCCCGGTCCGCGCGCCGCGCAGGCGCTGATGCTGACGGTCCGCGCCCGAGCGCTGCTGGACGGGCGCCTCGCGCCCTCTCCTGAGGATGTCGCCGCGATGGCCGAGCCCGTCCTTCTTCACCGCATGGCGCTGACCTTCGCGGCGCGCGCCCGCGGCGAGAGCCTTGCCGGGCTCATCCAGGAGATCGTCTACCAGCACACGCGCAGCGAGGTCGCCGCGTGAGCGATGGACCCGTCACCTCCCAGGCCGGTCCACAGATGCGAACCCGCGCCGAGGGGCTGGCCTCCAGCCTTCCGCCGCTTCTCGCCGAGGCCGAGCAACTCGCCAACTCCGTCCTGACCGGCTCCCACGGGCGCCGCCGGGCCGGCGTCGGTGACGAGTTCTGGCAGTACCGCCCCCTGAGCGTCGGTGACGAGGCGCGGATGATCGACTGGCGCCGCTCCGCCCGGTCGGACACGCATTACATCCGGGAGCGGGAATGGCAGGGGGCGCAGAGCGTCCTGATCTGGGTCGACGCCTCCAGCGCGATGGGCTTCACCGGGGATGCGTCGCGGCCCGCGAAATCCGACAGGGCGCGGCTTCTCGCGCTGGCGCTGTCGGTCCTACTCGTGCGGGCCGGGGAGCGGGTCGGCCTAGCCAATCTCGGTCAGCCGCCGCGCGCCGGGCGGCTCTCCCTCGTCCGGATGGCCGAGGCCCTGACTGGCGATGCGCTGGATGGCGGCGAGTACGGCGTGCCCGACACGACCGGCCTGCCGCCCCATTCCCGCGCCGTCTTCATCAGCGATTTCCTGGGCGATCCCGCCGCCGTCGAAGAGAGCCTCGGCAAGGCCACCGACCGGTCGGTGCGGGGCGCGCTTCTGCAGGTGCTGGACCCGGTGGAGGAGACCTTTCCCTTCAACGGCCGCACGATCTTCGAGAGCATGGGCGGCGGGGTCCGGCATGAAACGCTCAAGGCCGGCGGCCTGAAGGAGCGGTATCTGGACCGGCTCGCCGAGCGGAAGGGGCGGCTCGATGAGCTCGGCCGTCTCTCGGGCTGGCTTTACACCTGCCACCACACGGGCGATTCGGCGCAGGCCGCGCTGCTGTGGCTCTATTCCGCCCTCGACCGGAGCCGCTGATCCATGTTCACGCTCGGCCCCCTCGGCTTCGCGGCCCCCGCGATCCTCACCGCGCTCGTGGTTCTTCCGGTGCTGTGGCTGATCCTGCGCGCCGTGCCGCCGGCGCCGATCCGGCAGCGGTTTCCGGGCGTGGCGCTGCTCCTCGGGCTGGGAGAGGACGAGACCCAGAGCGACCGGACGCCGTGGTGGCTGCTGCTGCTCCGCGTCCTCGCGGCGGCGCTCATCATCCTCGCCTTCGCCGGCCCGGTCCTGAACCCGCAGGACAAGCGGGCGGGCAGCGGCCCCCTCCTGATCCTCGCGGATGCGACCTGGGCGGATGCGCGGGACTGGCCGCGCCGCCTCGACCGGATGGAGGCGCTCGCGGAGGAAGCCGGGCAGGCGGGGCGCTCCGTCGCCGTGGCGCTCTCCACCGATCTGCCGCCGGATGGCCCCGAATTTCTCGCGTCGGAGGCCTGGGCAAGTCGTCTGCCGGGGCTCTCCCCCTCTCCCTGGGCGCCCGAGCCCTCTGCCCTGGCGGAGTGGGCGGAGGCGCCCGAAGAGGCGTGGGAGACGTATTGGCTGTCTGACGGACTGGCCCGCGAGGGCCGTGAGGACGCGCTTCAGGCGCTGGAGAGGAAAGGCGCCGTGACCGTCTTCGAAAGCCCGCGCCCCATCCATGCGCTCACCCCAGCCCGCTTCGAGGATGGCCTCGTGAAGGTGGATGTCCTGCGTGCGGCGGACGGCATCGAGGCGACCGTCCCCGTCGTGGCCCGCGGGCTCGATCCGTCCGGGACGGAGCGGGCCCTGGCGCGGGTGGAGGCCACCTTCGCCCCCGGGGACACCCGAACGGAAGCCGCGCTCTCCCTCCCCGCCGAACTGCGTAATCGCATCACCCGGTTCGAGATCGAGGGCGCCCGCTCCGCCGGGGCCGTCGCGCTCGCCGATGACAGCCTCGAGCGTCGGGAGGTCGCCCTGATCGACGGCAGCGGCGCCCGCGAGGGGCTCGAGCTTCTCTCGCCGCTGCACTACCTGCAACAGGCGCTGGAGCCGACGGCGGACCTGCTGGAGGGCCAGTTGACGGACGTCATTCCCGCCAATCCGGACGCGATCGTCCTTGCCGATGTCGCCCGTCTCTCCCCGGCCGAGCGGGAGGCGCTGACCGGGTGGGTCGAGGGCGGCGGATTGCTGGTGCGCTTCGCCGGCCCACGCCTCGCCGCGTCCGATGTCAGCCGGGACGAGGAGGATCCGCTCCTTCCGGTCCGGCTGAGGCAAGGGGGGCGGTCGGTCGGCGGCGCGATGAGCTGGGGCGAGCCGCGTACCCTGAGGCCGTTTCCGGACGGCACGCCCTTCGCCGGTCTGCTCGTTCCGGACGATGTCCGCGTTTCGGCGCAGGTCATGGCGCAGCCGGACCCCGATCTGCCGGAGCGCAGCATCGCCGCCCTCGACGACGGCACTCCCCTCGTGACCCGCAAGCCCCTGGGCGACGGGCAGGTCGTGCTCTTCCACGTCACGGCCAATGCCGAATGGTCCACCCTTCCGCTCTCCGGGCTCTTCGTCCAGATGCTGGAGCGTCTCGCCGTCTCCACCCGCCCCTCGATGCCGGACGCGGAGGACATGGAGGGTACGGTCTGGACCCCCGAGGAGGTGCTGGACGCGTTCGGCACGCTTCAGGACGCCGGCACCATGCCGGGCATCGCTGGCGAGGATCTCGTCTCCGCCCGGCCGGGGCCGGACACACCGCCGGGCCTCTATGCCGGAGAGGACCGCCAGCTTGCGCTCAACGTGATGGCCGAAGGGGATACGCTGGCCGCGACCGACTGGCCCGCGCGCATCCCCGTCGAAGGCATGTCGACCGAGGCCGAAACGCCGCTGAAGGGCCTCGCCCTCGTCCTCGCCCTCCTCCTCCTGGCCGTCGACGTCGTCGCCTCCCTTCTCCTCACCGGCCGCTTCGGTCCCCGCGGTGCCGGGCGTGCGGCGGCGCTTGTCGCGGGTCTCGTGCTGGCCTCGTCCCTCGCGGACCCGGCGATGGCGCAGGAGCCGGCGCCCACCCCGACATCCGAGGTCGTTCTCGCCCATGTCATCACCGGGGACGCCCAGGTGGACGACACGGCGCAGGCGGGACTGAGGGGCCTTTCGGATGTGCTCTTCGCGCGGACCTCGATCGAGCCCGCCGCGCCCGAGGCGGTGGACCTAGAGGAGGACGAGCTTGCCTTCTACCCGTTCCTCTATTGGCCCGTCAGCACGGCGCAGGAGATGCCCTCCGCCGATGCCTACGCCAAGCTGAACACTTACCTGCGGTCGGGCGGGATGATCCTCTTCGATACGCGGGACGCCGATCTCGGCTCCGGCGAGACGCCCGAGGGACGCAAGCTCCGGCAACTCGCCGCGCCGCTCGACATCCCGCCCATCGAGCCCATTCCGGAGGATCATGTCCTCACCCGGACATTCTACCTGCTCCAGGACTTTCCCGGCCGCCATCTCGGCCGCGATGTCTGGGTCGAGGCGTCGCCCGCCGATGCAGAGCGTGTGGACGGGATGCCCTTCCGCAATCTCAACGACGGGGTGACGCCGGTCGTGATCGGCGGCAACGACTGGGCCGCGGCCTGGGCGACCGATCCCCGGGGCAACGCGATCTTTCCGGTGGGCCGGGGCTATTCCGGCGAGCGCCAGCGCGAGATCGCCTATCGCTTCGGCGTGAACCTCATCATGCATGTGCTGACGGGCAACTATAAGTCCGACCAGGTCCATGTGCCCGCACTTCTCGACAGGCTGGGACAATGACCGCAGGCCAGATTCTCTTCGATCCGCTCCTGCCGTGGTGGGCTCTCTGGGCCGCGGCCGGGATGGCGCTCGCCTTCACGATCCTCGCGCTCTGGCGGGGCCTCAAGGGCTGGTGGCTGCGCGGCCTCGCGGGGGCGGTTCTCTGCCTCGCCGTCGCCAACCCGTCCTTCCAGACGGAGGATCGCGCGCCGCTCAGCGACATTGTCCTGATGGTGCTGGACGAGAGCGCGAGCCAGCGGATCTCCGATCGCCCGGGCCAGACCGAGGAGGCCGCCGAGCGCATCCGCGCCGAGGTGGAGGCGCTGCCGAATACCGAATTGCGCGAAGTAACTGTCCGCGACGCCGAGGACGACGCCGGGACGCTGGCGATGACGGCCCTGTCGGAACTTCTGGCGGAGGAGCCGCGCGCCCGCGTCGCCGGCGCGATCCTCGTCACCGACGGCCAGGTGCACGACCTCGGAGCCGCGCCCGACCTGCCGGCTCCCCTGCACGTGCTGCTGACCGGTGAGGAGGACGACTGGGACCGCCGCCTCGAGATCACCAACGCGCCCGCCTTCGCCATCCTCGGCGAGGAGGTCATGCTGTCCCTGCGTGTCGAGGATCGGGGCGCCGTCCCCGAGGAGATGGCGGGCCGTGCCGAGCTTACCATCTCCGTCGACGGCTCCGAGCCCGTGCCCTTCGAGGTGCCCACGGGGGAGGAGCTGGAGCTGCCGGTCACGCTGCCCCACGGCGGCACGAACGTGATCCAGTTCTCCGTCGCCGGCGACGAGACGGAACTGACGAGGCGCAACAATGCGGCCGTCGTGCAGATCAACGGGGTGCGCGACCGCCTCCGCGTCCTTCTCGTCTCCGGCGAGCCGCATCCGGGCGAGCGGACATGGCGCAACCTTCTGAAGTCGGATTCGTCGGTGGACCTCGTTCACTTCACCATCCTGCGCCCCCCCGAAAAGCAGGACGGCGTGCCGGTCACGGAGCTGTCCCTCATCGCCTTCCCGACGCGGGAGCTGTTCCTGGAGAAGATCGACGAGTTCGACCTGATCATCTTCGACCGCTACAAGCGCCGCGGCATCCTGCCGGCAATCTATCTCGACAACGTGCGCTCCTACGTGGAGCGGGGCGGCGCGGTCCTCGTTGCCGCCGGGCCCGATTATGCGTCCGCCGACAGCCTCTATCGCTCGCCCCTGGGGGACATCCTGCCCGGCGCGCCGACCGCGCGCGTGGTGGAGGAAGGGTTCCGGCCGCGGATCACCGAAACCGGCGCCCGCCATCCCGTCACCGAGGGACTGGACGACGTGGCCCTGCCGACGCCGCGCGCCGCAACTGAGACGGAGGGCGACGCCCCGCCCTGGGGCAGCTGGTTCCGCCTGATCGAGACCGAGGCGGCGTCGGGCGCGCAGGTCGTCCTGTCCGGGACCGACGAGGAGCGCCCGCTCCTGATGCTCGACCGGGTGGGGGAGGGCCGCGTCGCGCTCCTCGCCTCGGATCACGCCTGGCTCTGGTCCCGCGGCTACGAGGGGGGCGGGCCGCAGCTCGAACTTCTCCGCCGGCTCGCGCACTGGATGATGAAGGAGCCGGAGCTGGAGGAGGAGGCGCTGACCGCCACCGCCGATGGCCACGAGGTCACCGTCACCCGCCGAAGCCTCGGCGAGCCGCCGGAGAGCGTCATCGTGACGGGGCCGGACGGCGAGACCTTCACCCTCGAGCTTGCCGAAACCGCTCCGGGCCGCTTTTCGGGCACGTTCACCGGAGACGAGGACGGCCTCTACCGGCTCGATGACGGGGAGCTGACGGCCATCGTCGCCCTCGGCCCCCCGGCGCCGCGTGAATTCGAGGAGACCATCGCCTCCGGCGATCTGCTCGCTCCCCTGGTGGATGGAACGCAGGGCGGCATCCGCGCGATATCGGACGGCGTTCCCGATCTCCGCCAGGTCTCCGCGGGCCGCACGGCGGAGGGCCGCGGCTGGCTCGGTATCACGCCGCGCGGGGCGTTCCGCACCGCCGATGTGGCCGTCACCCCGCTCGGCTGGCCGGTGGTATACCTGCTTCTCGCCGGGCTGCTTCTGCTCGGGGCGTGGCTCCGCGAGGGCCGGCGCTGAGCCGCGGCTTTGCCTTTGCGGGGAACGAGACCATGCGCTACGCGTGCCCCCGAATGACAGGACACCGGCTCTGAGGGGACATCCCATGACGGATCTGAACGGCAAGATCGCACTCATCACGGGGGCGAGCCGCGGGATCGGCGCCGAGGCCGCCCGCGCCTTCGTCGCAGCCGGCGCCAAGGTGGCCCTCCTGGCGCGGGACCGGGAGGCGGTGGCCGACCTCGCCGGCGAGTTGGGGGCCGACGCGGCGCTTGCGGTTCCCTGTGACGTCAGCCGCTTCTGGGAGGTGCGCGCCGCCGTGGATGCCTGCGTCGGAACGTTCGGACGGCTCGACGTGCTTGTAAACAATGCCGGCGTCATCGGCCCGATCGCACGGCTGTCGGAGGCCGATCCCGACGAATGGGGACAGGCGATCGACGTGAACCTCCGCGGCGTCTTCCACGGCATGCGCGCCGCGCTGCCGGTGATGCTGTCGCAGGGCGCCGGCACGATTCTCACCATCTCTTCGGGCGCCGCCCACGGGCCGAACGAGGGCTGGAGCGCCTATTGCGCCTCCAAGGCCGGCGCCGCGATGCTGACCCGCTCCCTTCATCTCGAGAACGGCGAGGGCGGCATCCGCGCCATGGGTCTTTCTCCGGGAACGGTCGCCACGGACATGCAGCAGCAGATCAAGGACAGCGGTGTGAACCGGGTCAGCCAGCTCGACTGGTCGGAGCACATCTCGCCCGAATGGGTGGCCCGGACGCTCGTGTGGATGGCGGGGCCGGAGGCGGACGCGCATGTCGGGGAGGAACTCAGCCTCCGCGACGAGGAGATCCGCCGCAAGGTCGGGCTCGTCTGATGGCGCCCGAGCGGGAGGCCGGCGCTCCGGTCGAGGTAGAGGCCTCCGAGGACGGCGTCTGGCGCATCACGCTCGCCCGCCCCGAGAAGCGCAACGCGCTGACCCGGGATATGCTGCGGGCTGTCGAGGCCGCCGCGGCGGAGGCCGAGCGGGCCGCTGCAAGGGTCGTGATCCTGACCGGGGAGGGGCCGGTCTTCTCGGCCGGCGCGGATCTTCAGGAGATGAAGGAAGGCCTCGGCCACTCGGATGTCTGGGAGCGTGTGTCTGCGCGCATCGCCGGGCTGCCCTGCCTCACCATCGCGGCGCTGAACGGAACCGCTGCCGGCGGCCCGCTGGGCATGGTGCTCGCCTGCGATCTGCGTATCGCAGCCGAGGGGGCGGAGTTCTTCTACCCGGTTCTCAGGATGGGCGCCCTGCCGCAGCCCTCGGACCCGCTGCGCCTCGCCGCGATCGTCGGGCAGGGGCGCGCGAGGCGGATGCTGCTCGGGGCGGACAGGATCGGCGCCGAGGAGGCGCTCGGCTGGGGTCTTTGCGACCGCGTCGTGGCGCGGGAGGATCTGGAGCGGACGGTTCTCGACATGGCCGCGCCAGCATTGGCCGCGCCGCAAGGTCTCGTCGGCGGGATCAAGCGGCTTCTGGCGGGCAAGCCCGCCGACCGGCGCTGAGTCCCTCAGCGGCGGCGGGCCCGCCGCTTCATCTGCTGCGGGGCGTAGAAGTCGGGCGGGCGCCGGGCGACCCAGGCCGCGAAGCGCCCGATCTCGGGATGCGCGCGCAGGGCCTCTGGCGTGGCATAGCTCCGCGCGAGGTCTGTTTCGGAAAGGTGAGCGTGGATCGTCGAATGGCAGATCTGATGCAGAAGGACGGTCTCGCCGCCCTTGCCGCCCCTGAGGCGGGGGACGAGATGATGCCGGCTCTGGCGCACTCCGGGCGGGATCGGGCGCAGGCAGAGAGGGCAGATCGGGTCGCTTTCATCGCTCATGCCCGCAAGAGATCGGCCGCCCCCGGCGGTTCGGCAAGGGGGCGCGGATGAGCGTTCTCGTGATCGGAGCGGGGCCGGCGGGCCTCATGGCGGCCGAAGCCCTGACGGAGGCGGGCCATGCGCCGCTCGTCGTCGACCGGATGCCGTCGCCCGCCCGCAAGTTCCTCATGGCGGGCCGCTCCGGCCTGAACCTGACGAAGATCGAGGGGGAGAGCGCCTTTCGCGCCGCCTACGGCGCCGCCGCGCCACGCCTCGCGCCGCTTCTGGACGCGTTCGGGCCGGCGGACGTCACGGCATGGGCGGACGGCCTTGGACAACCGCTCTTCACCGGGTCGACCGGCCGCGTCTTTCCCGAGGCGATGAAAGGCTCGCCGCTTCTGCGCGCCTGGCTTGGACGTCTGCGGGAGCGGGGCGCCGAGATCCGGACCCGCTGGCGCTGGACCGGCTGGGAGGACGGGGCGTTCCTGTTCGACACGCCGGACGGGCCGGAGCGCCTGACGCCAGAGGCGGCGATCCTCGCCTGCGGCGGGGCGAGCTGGCGGCGGCTCGGATCGGATGGCGCCTGGACGAACCTCGCGACGGGCGCGGGGCTGCCGCTGGCTCCGTTCCGGCCCGCCAACGTGGCGCTGTCTGTTGACTGGTCCCCCCACATGGCGCCGCATCTCGGAGCGCCGCTGAAGGGGGTCGCCCTCGCCGCCGGGGATCTCGCGAGCCGCGGCGAATGCGTGATCTCGGAGAGAGGGCTTGAAGGCGGCGGCGTCTACGAGGTGTCGGCGGCAGTGCGGGACGGCGCTATCCTCCGGCTCGACCTGATGCCCGACCGCAGCCTTGAGGAGGCTGCCGCTGCCATCCGGCGGCTGAAGGCGGGGACGAGCGTCGCCAATGTCCTGCGAAAGGCACTCCGCCTCTCCCCGCCGCAGGCGGCGCTGCTCCAGGAGTTCGGCCGTCCGCTACCGAAAGCGCCGGACGCGCTGGCGCGGCTCGCCAAGGCCCTTCCCGTCCGCCATGCCGGCCCCCGCCCGATGGACGAGGCAATCTCGACGGCCGGAGGCCTGTGCTGGGAGGCCCTGACACCGGAGCTGATGATCGAGGCGCGTCCCGGCACCTTCGCCGCCGGGGAGATGCTGGACTGGGAAGCGCCGACCGGCGGCTACCTGATCACCGCCTGCCTCGCCACCGGACGCCGGGCCGGGCAGGGCGCTGCCGCCTGGCTCAGCGCGCGCGGCGCAGCATCGCAAGGCGGATGAAGACGCGCTCGGCCTGTGCCATCTGCGGCGCGGTCTGACCGGCGGAGCGCAGGGCCAGGTCGGTATCGACCAGCAGCCGCACCGCCGTTTCGAGCCGCACCAGCCGCCAGTCCGTGGCCTGCCGGATCATCCTGTCCCGCCGTGGCCCGAACACCGGCGGACGGGCGCGGGCGAGGGCGCTGGCCGGCCCCTGCGGGTTGGCCTTCGCTGCGAGGAGCGCGCGGGCATGGCGGAGCCCGGCGATGACGAGGGAGGTCGCGTTCTGACCCTGCCCCGAGAGGCGTGCGACGAGGGGGCCGATCCGGTCCACCGCGCCGTCGAAGGTGCAGCCGATCAGCTCGTCCACCCCTGCCTCTACCGTCGCGGGTGCGATGGCGGCGATGTCATCGGACGACAGCGGCGTGGCATCTCCCAGCTTGTAGAGACCGAGGCGCTCCAGCGTCTGCCGGAAATCGCCGGGATCGAGGGCGCCGCCGAGGGCTTCAAGGTCCGCCATCGCCTCGGGGGAGATGTTCGAGATGCCGGCGCGGGAGAGTTCCGCGTCGATCTCCTCCCGGCTCATCGGCGCGTCGTAGATGCCGGCGGCGACCGCCACGCGATGTCCCTCGAAGAGCTTGCGCAGCTTGCTCGTGGGCTTCAGGGCACCGGCGGTGACGACGAGGGAGGCGTCGCCGTCCCGCCACTCCTCGAGCGCCGCGGTGACGGCAGGGGCCGCGCCCTCGCCCGCGGCATCCACGAGGACGGCGCGGGGGCCCGGGAAGAAGCTCGCGGCCTTGAGGGCGTCGACAAGCTGCGCCGGATCGCGCCGGACCTCGTCCCCCGACATCCGGGTGAGGCGCATCTCCTCCTCCCCCTTGGGACCGACGATCGCGGCGACGAGGTCCTGCCGCTTGAGCGAGACGCGCATCGCGTCCGGCCCGAAGAGCAGCACTCCCGGCCGCCCCGGATCGGGTTTGGCGATGAGAGAGGCAAGGGAGAGACCGCGCCCGGTCTTCACGTCAGCCAGCCGCCGGACGTGGCCAGAAGGCGGGTGACGAGATCGTCCGCAAGGATCACCGCCAGCCGCTCGTAGGCGTCCCGTTCGGAGGCGCGCGTGGCGACGGTCGTGCCGATGGCGGAGTAAGCGGTGAAGTTCTCCACCCGCCCGCTGTCCAGCACGGCGGCGGTGGCGCCGTCCAGAAGGCGGTAATCGAGCCGCCCGACGATCTGGTAGCGCTGCGTGTCGTTGTCGGGGGTGATCGCGAAGCCCTGGGTTTCGAGCTTCAGATCGTAGGCGAGCCGGTACGCGGCTGCATCCGCCCGGCCGAGCCGCTCCTCGAGCCGGCCGACGAAGAAGAACTCGGTGGGGGTTTCGGGCGACGCGACCGCAATCCGATCACGCAAAGCCTCCCCGCCGCCGCCCGGCGCGTAGGCCGGGCGGAAGCCGCAGGCGCCGAGCGCGCCGAGCGCAAGAAGCGTGCCGCGCCTAGACCACGACATTGACGATCCGCCCGGGCACCACGATGAGCTTCTTCGGCTGCCCGCCATCCAGAGCGCGCGTGACGGCCTCGTGGGCCAGCGCCTGCGCCTCGATGGCGTCCTTGGTCGCATCCTTCGCGACCTCCATCTCGCCGCGCTTCTTGCCGTTGATCTGGATCGGCAGCGTCACCGTGTCCTCGGTCAGGAGGGCCGGGTCGGCCTCGGGCCAGGACGCGCCGGTCAGCAGGCCCTCGCCGCCGAGCACGCTCCAGAGCTCCTCGGCAAGGTGGGGCACGAAGGGGGAGGCGAGCTGCGCCATGACCTGCATCGCCGTCCGCCGGACCTGCACCGAGGCGTCCGATTTCGACAGCGCGTTGGCGAAGCCGTAGAGCCGGGCGATGGCGGTGTTGAAGGCGAAGCCCTCGATCCCCTCGGTCACGTCGCGGATCGCGCGGTTCATCTCCCGAAGGAGGGCGACATCGGCGACCGGATCGCTGCCCGCGCCCGCACCCGCTGCGTCGGCGGCATCGGCGCCGGGGCTGGAGAAGGTCTCGGCCATGGTCCGGGACATCGCCTGCCCTTCCTCGGCGATGGAGGAGGCCATGCGGTGGAGGCGCGACAGGTGCTTGTAGGCGGCTTCGGCGCCGGAGGCGGTCCATTCCACGTCGCGTTCCGGCGGGCTGTCCGACAGGACGAACCAGCGCGCGGTATCGGCCCCGAAGGCGGACACGATGTTCACCGGATCGACGACGTTCTTCTTCGACTTGGACATCTTCGCCGAGGGCAGGATCTCGACCGGCGTCCCATCCGCCAGCGCCCCGCCCGTCACCTCCTCGGGGAGGTGATAGACCGGGCGGCCCTTCGCATCCTTCGTGAGGTAGATCTCGTGGGTCACCATGCCCTGGGTGAAGAGCGCGTCGAACGGCTCCTGCGCCTTGGCGGGCAGATGTCCGGTCTTGTGCATCCCGCGGGCGAAGAAGCGGGAATAGAGCAGGTGCAGGATCGCGTGCTCGATGCCGCCGATATACTGGTCGACGTTCATCCAGTACTCGGCATCTTCCGCCACGGTCGGCGTCTCGGCGCGCGGGGCGGTAAAGCGGGCGTAGTACCAGGAGCTGTCCACGAAAGTGTCCATCGTGTCCGTCTCGCGCCGCGCGGGCTTGCCGCAGGCGGGGCAGGGGGTGTTCCGCCATGTCGGATGACGGTCGAGCGGATTGCCGGGGATCGAGAAGTCGATCGGCCGGCCGCCCTCGTCGTAGGGCAGCTCGATCGGCAGGTTTTCCTTCTTCTCCGGCACCGTGCCGCACGCATCGCAGTGCACGACCGGGATCGGGCAGCCCCAGTAGCGCTGCCGCGACAGGCCCCAGTCCCTGAGGCGGAACTTGGTGACGCCCTCACCCCAACCCCTGGCTTCCGCCTCGGCGATCGCGGCATCGACGGCCGCCTCGCCGGTCTGCACCTCGCCGCCGGCGAAGCCGCGGATGTAGCGGACGGGTTCGCTCTTGAGAGGGACGAACGCTTCCGACAGCGCCGCCTCCCCTTGCGCATCTTCGGGAACGAAGACGGGCGGGATCGGCAGGTCGTACTTCCGGGCGAACTCGAAATCGCGCTGGTCATGCGCCGGACAGCCGAAGATGGCGCCGGTGCCGTAATCCATCAGGATGAAATTGGCGATCCAGACCGGGAGCGTGTGCCCCTCCTTCAGCGGATGACGGGCGAGAAGGCCGGTGTCGAGGCCGCGCTTCTCCGCCGTCTCGAGGGCCTCCTCCGTGGTGCCGCCCTTGCGGATCTCGGCGCAGAACGCGGCGATCTCGGGGTCGGCCTCGCACAGCGCCTTCGCCAGGGGATGCTCCGGCGAGATGCCGACGAAGGAGGCGCCCATCAGCGTGTCCGGCCGGGTGGTGTAGATCTCGACGCCCTCGTAGCCGCCCGCGCCCTCCACGAGGTCGAACGTCATCTGCAGGCCGCGGCTCTTGCCGATCCAGTTGGCCTGCATGGTGCGGACCTTCTCGGGCCAGTCCTTCAGCCCGTCGAGGGCGCCCAAGAGCTCCTCCGAATAGTCCGAGATGCGGAAGAACCACTGCGTCAGCTCCCGCCGCTCGACCTCGGCGCCGGACCGCCAGCCCTTGCCGTCGATCACCTGTTCGTTGGCGAGGACGGTCATGTCCACCGGGTCCCAGTTCACCGTCGCGGCCTTGCGGTAAACGAGGCCGGCCTCGAGGAAATCGAGGAACATGGCCTGCTGCTGGCCGTAATATTCAGGATCGCAGGTCGCGAATTCCCGATCCCAGTCGATCGACAGGCCAAGCGGCTTCATCTGGGCGCGCATCGTGTCGATGTTGCCGTAGGTCCAGTCCTTGGGGTGACCGTTCGACTGCATCGCGGCGTTCTCCGCCGGCATCCCGAAGGCGTCCCAGCCCATCGGATGCAGGACCGAGAAGCCTTGCGCCGCCTTGTAGCGCGCGATCACGTCCCCCATCGTGTAGTTGCGCACGTGCCCCATGTGGATGCGCCCCGACGGGTAGGGGAACATCTCGAGGACGTAGTATTTCGGCCGCGCCGGATCGCGGCGGGCGCGGAACAGCCCTGCCTCGTCCCAGGCCTCTTGCCATTTCGGTTCGATCTCGGACGGGGTCAGGCGGGACATGGTGGCTCTTTCGGGAAGGCGTCGTGGGGGTGTGGCTCGCCCGCGTTGATACGCATCGGGGCGAGCCGGGTCCAGCCTGCCTCAGGAGCCGGGCGGCCCCCTTGCCCGCCAGCTTGACCCCGGTCCTCCCGCGCGCGATGGTCCCGCCCGGTCCGTCCCATTTTCGCAAATCAAGCCGGAGGCCCCCATGGCCGAGGACAAGCAGCTTCTTCATCTCGTGTTCGGCGGCGCCCTGACCGATCCGTCCACCACCCAGTTCGAGAACGTGGACGACATCCATATCGTCGGCCTCTTCCCGAACTTCGCCGAGGCCAGGGACGCCTGGCGCGCCGAGGCGCAGCGCACCGTGGATGACGCGCATACCCGCTACTTCATCGCCCATATCCACCGCCTCCTCGACGAGAACGCGGAAGATTCGGCGACGGAGGAAACCAAGGCCTGAGATGGCCGGGTTCTTCTTCGGGCGCGGCAGGTCGCCCGAGTTCGCCGAGACAGAGCCGCCCCGCCCGCGGGGCGTGATCGTGTGGGTCCACGCGCCCGGCGCGCTGGATTTCGATGCGCTCGCCCCGCTCGCGGAGAGGCTCGACGAGGTGTTCGACGGCTGCACCATGCTCATCACCTCGACCGAGGGCCACGCCGGCCCGGTGCCCCTCGAAGGACTGGTCCGCCCCGTTCCGCAAGAGGGGCGGGAGGACGAGTTCATCGCCCATTGGTCGCCCGACATGGCGCTCTGGATGGAAACACCGGACGATCCCGCGCTACTTGCCGCCGCCGCCCGCGCGGCCGTGCCTCTGGTGCTCGTCGGGGCCGCCGTGCCGCCGCCGGCCACGGGGCGGGCACGCCGGGTTCAGCGGGCGACGTTCGACCGGTTCGGGCATATCCTCGCATCGAGCCCTGCCGCCGCCGACGCGATCCTCGGCCTTGCGCCGGTCCGTCCGCGGGTGGAGGTCACCGGGCCGCTCATCCGCCTCCCCGATCCGCCGCCCTGCTCCGAAGGCGAGCGGTCGGACTTCGCGGCGCTCCTTGCCACACGGCCCGTTTGGCTCGCCCTCGAGCCTGCCCCGTCCGAGCTTCCGGGCATCCTCGCAGCTCACCGCTTCGTCCTGACACATGCGCACCGGCTCCTTCTGATCGTCCTTTTGCCGGAGGAAGGGGACGCCGATGCCGCGGCGGAGCTGATCGCGTCCGAAGGCTGGAGCCATGCCCGCCGGTCCCTGGAGGAGGAGCCGGGGGAGCGCACGGAGGTCTACCTCATCGACACGCCGGGCGAGATCGGCCTCTGGGTCCGGATCGCGCCGGTCACGTTTCTCGGAGGGACCCTGGCGGGCGGGCCGCGCGCTCAGGCCCTCGCCGCCGCCTCCCTCGGCTCTGCCCTGATCGCCGGGCAGGAGGGCCGGGGGGAGGATCCCGTCCTGCGCCGGCTCACCGAAGGCGGAGCGCTCCACCGGATCTCCGGGCCCGCCGACCTCGGCCTCGCGGTGGACGACCTTCTCTCGCCCGAGCGGTCTGCCGTCCTGGCGCACAACGCCTGGGTCGTCGCAACGGACGGGGCGGAGGTGATCGACCGGCTCGCCGCCCTCGCCGAGGCCGCCCTGCGCAAGAGGCGCGGCTGATGCGCCCCCCCGGCTTCTGGGACGCCCCGCCCGATGCCCCGGGCTGGCAGGCCCGCGCGCTCTCCCCGCTCGGCAGGCTCTACGCCTCCGCCACGGCGCGCCGCGTGCGAAGGCCGGGTCACCGCGCCGGCATACCGATCATATCGGTCGGCAATCTCGAAGCCGGCGGCACCGGAAAGACCCCGACCGTCATCGCGCTGCTCCAGCGTATCGCCGGCGCCCATGTGGTCACCCGCGGCTACGGCGGCTCCCTCGAGGGGCCGGTGCGGGTGGACGAAACAAGGCACCGCGCGGAGGAGACCGGGGACGAGCCCCTGCTTCTCTCCGCCTTCGCGCCGGTCTGGGTCTCCCGCGACCGCGCTGCCGGCGTCCGGGCGGCCGAGGCGGCAGGCGCGACAGCCGTCATCCTCGATGACGCGCACCAGAATCCGGACGTGCGCAAGGACCTGTCCATTGTCGTGACGGAGGCTGCCCGCGCCTTCGGAAACGGACGCTGCATCCCGGCCGGGCCGCTCCGGGAGCCCGTGGAGGCGGGGCTCGCACGCGCCGATCTTCTGCTGACCATAGGGGCACCCGCAGCGCAGGCGACGTTCGGCGAGGGATGGGGGGCACTCCTGGACGAGCGCCTGCCGCCCCGGATCATGGGTCGGATCATGCCGCTACGGACAGGGATGCCCTGGCAGGGGCTGAGGGTCTACGCCTTCGCCGGGATCGGCCGGCCGGCAAAATTCTTCGACACGTTGCGGGGGCTGGGGGTCACCCTCAGGGGCGCCGTACAGCTCGACGACCACCAGCCCCTCGGGGAGGCTCTCCTCGCCCGGCTGGAGCGGGAGGCGCTCGCGGAAAACGCCCAGCTCGTCACGACGGAGAAGGACATGGTCCGCCTTCCGCCCTCGTGGCGGGGCAAGGTCCTGCCGCTGCCGGTGCGCCTCGAATGGGAGGACAGCGCGGCGCTGGGGCCCGCGCTGTCCCGTATCGGTCTGGGCTGACGCCTCAGCTCTCGAGCTTCTCGTCCAGAAGCTCGGCGAAGTCGTCGTAGGACATGTTGGAGTAGGTCTGGCCGTCGATCACGAAGGACGGCGTGCCCTGGATGTTGTTCTCCTCGGCCCCTTCCTCGTACCAGGCGAAGAGCGCTTCGGCCGTCTCGCCATCCTGAAGGCAGGCATCGAGCTTGTCGTTGCCGATGCCGGCTTCGCGCCCGATGGCCTTGAGATTCTCGACGATCTGGGTCGGCTCGCCCTGCAGCCAGTCCCGCTGGTTCTGGTAAAGCATGTCGGCGATGCCGAAGAAGCGCATCTGGCCGCCGCAGCGCGCCATCATCGCGGCCCAGAGGCCCGGACGATCGAAGTAGACGTCCCGGTAGACGAGGCGCACCTTGCCCGTGTCGACGTAGTTTTCCTTGAGCTGCTTCAGAGGGCCGAGGTGGAAGCTGGCGCAGTGGGGGCAGGTGAAGGAGGCGAACTCGTAGATCGTGACCGGTGCATCGGCCTCGCCCATCGCCATTTCGGCGATCTCGGGAGCCGCGCTTGCGGTGGCGTCCTCCGTCTCAGCGTCCTGGGCCCACGCGGGCAGGGCGGCGAAGGCGGCGGCGGCGAAGGGCGCGCCGAGAAGGGCGCGGCGGGTTGTCTTGGTCATTGGGGTCTCCGTTGGTGTTTCGTCTGTCCGAGAACATTGGCGCCGAGCATCGCGAGAGCGGCCTTCAGGCCCTCGTCCTTCGTTCCCGACGCGGCCGCCTCGGCCGCTTGCAGCGTCGCCGGATCGGGGCGGGGAGCCTGTTTCGGCCTTTGCGGCGCGAAATCGGGCCGTCCCTCCGCGAAGCCGGTCGGCGCGGTCTGGGTGATGCGGATGCGCTTGATCGCGGCATATCCGTAGCAGGCATTGATCTTTTCGCGAAGCCGGGGCTCCTGCATCTGCAAGAGCGGCGCCTGAGCGCCGGTGGTCAGGAGCGTCAGCGTCGCGCCGAGCTGACCGCGGCCGTAATCCACCGAGACGGGGCGCGCGATGGCGGCGATCTCCGCCCCCGCGATCTCCGGCCAGTGGGTCAGAAGCCGCGTATTGGCGAAGCCACGGCTCTCGCCGGCCCGCCTCACATCCGAGGCGACAAGCGAGGACGCTTGCCGGAACTTGCCCCTGCGGCGGGGTTGCGTCGTCTTGGGATCCTTGGGGGCCACGAGCGGCAACCCTCCCTTGTCCTGCCTTCCGCACCATCTTACCCCGCTCGGGAGCGGCTGCCAGAGCCGAAGCCGGAAAGGCCATAAATCTTGCGTGACGGGGCTGACATGAAGGCCGGGATGGAAACGGTACCGGGGCGCCTCCTCAGGTGGTACGACGGCCATGCGCGCGAGCTGCCCTGGCGCATCGGGCCGGCCCGCCGGATCGCCGGCGAGCTGCCCGATCCCTACCGCGTCTGGTTGTCGGAGATCATGCTCCAGCAGACCACGGTGGCGGCGGTCAAAAGCTATTTCGCCCGCTTCACGGCGCTCTGGCCCGATGTCACCGCCCTCGCCGCGGCGGAAGATGCGGAGGTGATGGGCGAATGGGCCGGCCTCGGCTACTACGCCCGCGCCCGCAATCTGCTCGCCTGCGCCCGCATCGTGGCCCGTGATCTGGGCGGCGCCTTCCCGGAGACCGAGGAGGGCCTGCGCCGGCTTCCCGGAATCGGACCCTACACCGCTGCGGCCATCGCCTCGATCGCGTTCGACCGGGCCGCAGTGGTGGTGGACGGCAACGTGGAACGCGTCGTCTCCCGTCTCTTCGCCGTGGAGACGCCCCTGCCGGCGGCCAAGCCCGAACTGACGGAGCTGGCCGGACAGCTGACCCCGGCCCGTCGCCCCGGCTGCCACGCACAGGCGATGATGGATCTCGGCGCCACGATCTGCACGCCGAAAAGTCCCGCCTGCATGGTGTGCCCGGTGGCGGAGCCGTGTCGCGGGCGCGCCGCGGGCATCGCCTCCACCCTCCCGCGCAAGGCCCCGAAAAAGGCCAAGCCCATCCGCATCGGCACCGCCTATGTCGCCCGGCGCGCGGATGGAGCGCTGCTGCTGGAAACCCGTCCACCCCGGTCGCTCCTGGGCGGTATGCTGGGGTGGCCCTGCACGGACTGGTCGGAGGAGCCGCCCCTCGAGGCGCCGCCCGCGGCGTCCAACTGGCAGGCGGCCGGAGAGGTGCGCCACACCTTCACCCATTTCCACCTGCGCCTCGCCGTTCGCATCGCCAGACTGCCGCAGGATGCCGCGCCGGACCGCGGGCACTTCATCCCGGAGGCCGAGTTCCGTCCCGCCTCGCTTCCCACGCTCATGCGAAAGGTCTGGGACAGGGCCGCGCCCGCCATCTCGGAGCTTTGAAATCGTCCGGGTCCCGCGCTAGAAGGGACCGGGTCAGGAGGAAGTCGTCCATGTCCGACAATTCCGTCTCCGCCAGCGAACTTGCCAGTCGTCGAAATGCGGCGCCGTTCTGGCTGTCGATGATCGCCGTGCCGCTCGCGATCCTGTCGCTGACCCAGGGCGGCCTCTTCGTGCTGACCCTGCCGCTGTTCGCGTGGGGCATGTTCGGCGTGCTGGACGTGTTGACCGGCCTCTACGAGGAGAATGCCGATACCGAGACGCCGGATGCGGACCTCAAATGGTATCGCCTCGTCACGCTCGTCTGGTTCCCGGTGCAGTTCGCCCTCGTCTTCGGCTCCGTCTGGTACGCCACCCGGGCCCCGCACCTGAACGTGCTGGAGGAGATCGTCATCTTCTTCGGCCTCGGCGTGATCTCGGGGACCATCGGCATCGTCTATGCTCACGAACTGATGCATCAGACCAACCGGCTCGAACGCTGGCTGGGCGATCTGTTGATGGGCCTCGCCCTCTATGGCCATTTCCGCTCGGAGCACCTTCTCGTCCACCACCGGTATGTCGGCACCCCCCGCGATCCCGTGACGGCGCGGTACAACGAGGGCTTTCACCAGTTCTTTCCCCGCGTCCTCCGCCAGAGCATCGTGTCGTCCTTCAAGGCCGAAGCCGCGCTCCTCGCCCGCCGGAACCTGCCCTGGTGGCACCGCCGAAATCCCTTCTGGCGCTACGGCGCGATCCAAGCCGCCTATCTCGCGCTCGCCCTGATCATCGGCGGCTGGGGCGGCCTCGCCCTTTTCCTCTACCAGGCGTTCGTCGCGATCTGGCAACTGGAGGTGGTGAACTACGTCGAGCATTACGGCCTGACCCGGAAGCACCTGGGTGGCGGCAAGTACGAACACGTCAAGCCGCGGCACTCGTGGAACGCGGCGCACAAGGCGTCCAACTGGCTGCTGATCAATCTTCAGCGCCATTCGGATCATCACTTCAGGCCGGATCGCCGCTTCCCGCTCCTGCAGACCTATTCGGAGGACGAGGCGCCGCAGCTTCCCCACGGCTATCCCGTCATGGCGGCAATCGCGATGTTCCCGCATCTCTGGCGCCGGCGCATGAACCCGAAGGTCCGAGAATGGCGCCGGAAATACTACCCCGAGATCGAGGACTGGGCGCCCTACAAGCACGGCACCAACCCGATGCCGCGCTAGGCGCGCCGCCATTCCTTCATCCGGTTGATACGTCGCCGGAGGCAGGCGGCAGGGGTCGCGCTCAGGCCCGCTTGGACAGCATGTCGACGCCGAGCGTGGTCAGGACCTTGCGCTCGATGTCGGAGGCCTGCATCGCCGCGTCGGCATACATGTCCGCCGGGCTCGCCTGATCGATGAACGTATCGGGCAGCACCATCGACCGGAACTTCAGCCCGGTATCGAACACGCCCTCCTCGGCCAGAAGCTGCGCCACGTGGCTGCCGAAGCCGCCGATCGCGCCCTCTTCCAGGGTGATGAGGGCCTCGTGCTCTGCCGCGAGGGACAGGATCAGCTCCCGGTCGAGCGGCTTGGCGAAACGCGCATCGGCAATCGTGGGGTTGATGCCGCGAGCCGAGAGCGCCTCGGCCGCCTTCCTCGCTTCCGAAAGCCGCGCCCCGAAGGACAGGATCGCGACGCGGCTACCCTCCTGGACGATGCGTCCCTTGCCGATCTCGAGCGGAACGCCACGCTCGGGCATCTCGACGCCGGTGCCCTCGCCCCGCGGAAAGCGGAACGCGATGGGCCCCTCATCATGCGCGGCCGCCGTCGCCACCATGTGCCGAAGCTCCGCCTCGTCGGCCGCGGCCATGACGGTGAACCCGGGCAGGTTGGCGAGGAATGCCACGTCGAAGGCGCCGGCATGGGTCGGTCCGTCCGCTCCGACGAGCCCCGCCCGGTCGATGGCGAAGCGCACGGGCAGGCGCTGGATGGCGACGTCGTGCACCACCTGGTCGTAGCCACGCTGCAGGAATGTCGAATAGATCGCGCAGAACGGCCTGAGCCCGCCCGCCGCCTGGCCGGCAGCGAAGGTCACCGCGTGCTGCTCGGCGATGCCGACATCGAAGCTGCGCCCCGGAAACCGCTCCGCGAAGAGGTTCAGCCCCGTCCCGTCCGGCATCGCGGCGGTGACGGCCGTGATCGTCCGGTCCTCGTCCGCCTCCTGCATCAGCGACTTGGCGAAAACGCTGGTATAGGAGGGCGCGTTGCTCTTGGCCTTGGCCTGCTCGCCGGTGACGACATCGAACTTCGACACGCCGTGCCCGCGATCCGCTGCCGCTTCGGACGGGGCGTAGCCCTTGCCCTTGCGGGTGATGGCGTGGATCAGGATCGGCCCGTCGGCCCGGGCCTTGACGGTCCGGAAGACGGAGAGAAGCTGGTCCATGTCGTGCCCGTCGATGGGCCCGAGATAGGAAAAGCCGAGCTCCTCGAACAGCGTCCCGCCGACGGCCATGTGTTTCAGGAGGCCTTTGGCCCGCTTGGCCCCCTCGCGGAAAGGCGGCGGCAGCATGGAGACCGCCCCCTTCGCCGCCGCCTTGAGTTCCTGGAACGGCGCACCGGCATAGAGGCGGGACAGGTAGGAGGACATCGCGCCCACGGGCGGGGCGATGCTCATCTCGTTGTCGTTCAGGATCACGATCAGCCGCTTGCCGAGATGGCCGGCGTTGTTCATCGCCTCGAACGCCATGCCGGCGCTCATCGCGCCGTCCCCGATCACCGCGATGCAGTCGCCGATCTCGGGGTCCGCCGTGCCGCCGAGGTCCCGCGCGACCGCATAGCCGAGCGCCGCGCTGATGGAGGTGGAGGAATGTGCCGCGCCGAACGGGTCGAACACGCTCTCGCTGCGCTTCGTGAAGCCCGAGAGGCCGTCCTTCTGGCGCAGCGTGCGGATCCGGTCGCGGCGGCCCGTCAGGATCTTGTGCGGATAGGTCTGGTGGCTGACATCCCAGACGAGGCGATCCCGCGGCGTATCGAACACCGCGTGAAGCGCGACCGTCATCTCCACCACGCCGAGGCCGGCGCCGAGGTGGCCGCCCGTCTCGCTCACCGCGCTGATCGTCTCGGCCCGCAGCTCGTCCGCGATGAGGGACAGCTCCCCGTCGGACAGACGGCGCAGGTCCGCCGGTCCGCGCAGGCGGTCGAGATGGGGCGTGCTGGGTCGATCGGCCATGTCGCCTCTCCTCCTATCGGTTCCGCGCGATAACGAAGCGGGCCAGCGCGCGCAACGGGTCCGCATCCGGACCGTAGGGAGCCAGCGCATCCTGCGCATCCTGCACCAACGCGTTCGCCCGTGTCTTCGCTCCCTCGATGCCGAGAAGTTCGACGAAGGTCGCCTTGCCCGCCTCGGCATCCTTGCGCAGCCGCTTGCCGGCGGCCTGCGCGTCCCCGGTTGCATCAAGGAGGTCGTCGGCGATCTGGAACGCGCGTCCCAGCGCGGTGCCGTAGGCGCTGAGGGGGGCCGGGTCCGCCCCCGCCATCCGCGCGCCGGCCTCCGCCGCCCAGACGATGAGCGCGCCGGTCTTGGCCGATTGCAGCTCTTCCACCTGGCGCAGGTCGAGCGGCGAGTCCGCGGTCTCGGCCGCGATGTCGAGGGCCTGCCCGAGGACCATGCCCCGTCCGCCGGAGGCCCGGGCGAGAGACAGCGCCAGATCGCTGCGCGCCTCGCCGGTGGGCGCCCCGCGCGGGTCGGAGACGAGCTCGAAGGCCAGCGATTGAAGCGCATCCCCCGCCAGGATAGCCGTCGCCTCGTTCCATGCGACATGAACCGTCGGTCGGCCCCGCCGGAGGTCGTCATCGTCCATCGCCGGAAGATCGTCGTGAACGAGGGAATAGGCGTGAAGCGCCTCGACCCCGGCCGCCGGCCAGATCGCCTGCCGCTCGGGCATTCCGTGCAGCCGCCCCCCTTCGAGGACCAGCGCCCCCCGCAGTGCCTTGCCCCCGCCGAGCGCGTGGCGCATCGCGTGGGTCACGGGGATATCCGGCCAATCCGACAGGTGCCCGTCGATATGCAGCGCGACCGACGCGGCGGCGCGGCTGAGAAGGTCCGTCGCGCTCATTCGGTCTCGAACGGAGCCGTTCCGACGGCATTGCCGCCGGCATCCTGCGTGATCGCGGCGACCTTTTCCTCGGCGGCCTTGAGTTGATGCTCGCAGCGCTTCTTCAGCGATGCGCCGCGCTCATAGAGCGCGATGCTCTCCTCGAGCGGGACATTGCCGGTTTCAAGACGGGAAACCACTTGCTCCAACTCGCGCATCGCGGCCTCGAAGCTCATTTCCGATACGGGCGTTTCGGTCATCGGGCGCCTCGCTCCATCAGGACGGTCACATGCGCAGCGACGCTCGCCGCCAGCGCCTCGAGGTCATAGCCGCCCTCGAGGCTCGACACAACGCGCCCCCCGGCCGTCTCGTCCGCGAGGTCGCAAAGGGCCCCGGTGACCCAGGCGAAATCCTCCTCCGTGAAGTCGAGGCCCGCGAGGGGGTCGCTCCCATGGGCGTCGAAGCCCGCCGAGATCAGGATCAGCTCCGGCGCGAATGTCCGGAGGGCCGGCAGCGCACGCTCTTCCATCACCTTCCGAAACAAGGCCCCGTCAGCGCCGGAGGGGAGCGGAAGGTTGAGGATCTGCCCGTGCGCGCCCGTCTCGTCCGGGGAGCCGGTGCCGGGATAGAGCGGCATCTGGTGGGTCGACACGAAAAGGCAGCGCTCTTCGTCCCACATGAGGTCCTGCGTTCCGTTTCCATGGTGAACGTCGAAATCGACGATGGCGACGCGGGAAAGGCCGTGAACGTCGAGCGCCCGTTTCGCCGCCGCTGCGATCGAGCCGAAGAGACAGAACCCCATGGGTTTTTCCCGCTCGGCGTGGTGACCGGGAGGGCGCATGGCGCAAAAGGCGGTTCGGGCCTCGCCCGTCAGAACCGCATCGACCGCGGCGCACGCCGCTCCGGCAGAGCGCAAGGCCGCCTGAAGCGATCCGGGCGACATCCAGGTATCCGCATCGAGGGAGACGAATCCGTCCTGCGGCGCCGAAGCCTCGATGAAGGCGATATGCGCCTCTGGGTGAACGCGGAGCAAATCGTCGCGGCTTGCCTCCGGCGCCTCCCTGCGGTCGAGCCCCGCGAACGCAGGACCCGATAGCGCCGCCATCACGGCGTCGATACGGGCGACCTGTTCGGGATGGCCATCCGGGGTGACATGGGACTGCGAGGCGGGGTGCGTGTAAAGAAGCGTCGTCATGATGCCGACCCTACCCGCCCGTGCGCATTGCGCCACCCCCTGACCGCGTCATCTGCGGCTCGGCGTCCGGATTGGCACGGAGGCGTCCGGAGCGGAGATCACGTGTCGCGCGATGGGGCAAACCCATGTCAGCCGGTGGCTACTGTTTGTTGATATGTCCGGGGTGCTTGTCCTTGTTCTCGATGTCTTCGGGGCCGCGAATGGGCTTGTCGCCGCGCTCGTCGGTGGCGGTATTCTCGTCGGGCGTCTGGGGACGATCGAGGTTCTTGGGGGATTTTTTGTCTGTCATGGTCTGTGAATGCCGTAGCCTCGAAGGTGTTCCTCCGCGCGGGCCGGTGGCGGCGGAAAGACGCTGTGGCCCCTCGGCCGCAGGGGCGGGACATTGCCGTTCCGTTTGCTTCTATCCTTCAGTCTACCGCGTGATTTTCGCCTGCCGCCCGTCCGTCGTACTGCGGAAATCCTGCCAAAGGGTTTCGGCTCCCCGCGCATTTTTCGGGCGGGTGCAGATCGCGGTGGCGCCAACCAGATCTTAATCCGAATCGCACAGAAGCAGGGGGCGGATGGAGATGCGCTCCGCCGCCGAAGGCGCGGCATCCTGTCCGAACGTTCCCGGCCTGATCGGGTTCAGGGCTTAATGTCCGAGTGTCGGCAGGATGCGCGGCTTCGCAGCGAAAGAGATCTGGAGGGCCCTGTCGTGCAGATCCGGTAGGGTCAGGCTCGGGTCGAGTTGCATTTGAGGCCACCTGTGGCGGGATCGGCGGCCCATTCGTCGCTTCGCACCCGGAAACTGCTTCGGGCGCGCGCATCCGGCGAGGCGAATGCAGACGTTCCCGGGCGCAATTGGCCGATGAGCCCGGGCCGGATGCAAGCTGCGAGCGTCGGCTGAGCGTCGGTTTGCGCTCCGCGCGAAGCATGGGGATGGTGCCGCGAACCGCAGGGAGGCGAAGCGCTCCCGGGCAGATGTGGGCGTGGCGTCGTGGCAGGTGTCTGGACTGCGGCGGGCAACGCATGTCCTCCCTCTTTCATTGGCATGTCTTTCCGGACCGATACTGCCTCTGCCTCCGGCGTGACGTTTTCGATCGATGGCGCCAGCGACGCGGGTGTTTCACGGGCACCCCGGGCCTGATGCTTCGGAAGCGGTGAGGCGGGCGGGGTTGGAGCTGCGCCTTCTGCCCCGTCGTCGTCTCCTGCCGCGCCGCTGCGAGCTGGCGCGGTGCCGGCCGGAAGGGTGGCGGACGTCGACGCGGTCCCGGTCTTTGCACCCGCTGCGGGGGCGGACAGGGCTCTGCGATGGTTGCCGCGACCGAAATCCTCCGACGGTCCGGAGGTCGGCGCCAGAGCCTCTTTCGACGAGGACTCGGGGGTTAGAATCCCGCGGAGCATGGCGAGAGGGTGGGTGCGCAGGCTGAGGCGAAGGGAGACATAATCCTCGACCACCTCCTCGCCCGGGGTCATGCAGGGCAGGCGAGCCGCGTCCTCCAGGATGTTCTCGCCGTCCATGTCGCCGGCGAAGAGCGGCAGGGGGGATGGGCCGGCCAGGGCCTTCGCGGCCCAGAGGGCCTCCCGGCGGGACAGGCCCACTGCGGCGAACGCGTCCGCCTCGGCAAGCTTCTCGAGCATTGGGGGGGCAATGCCGGCACGACGCCAGACCTCCTCGACGCCGAGGTATCCGTTGCCCCGCGCGGCGGAAATCCACTTGGCCTCTTCTTCCTTCAGGCCGCGGATCTGGCGGAAGCCGAGCCTGAGGGAGAGATCGCCCCGGGCATCGCGCTCCATCACGCTGTCCCAGTAGGAGGCGTTGATGCAGACGGGCAGGATGGTGACGCCGTGCTCCCGCGCGTCCCTGACAATCTGCGCGGGCGCATAGAAGCCCATCGGCTGGGAGTTCAGCAGCGCGCAGGCGAACATCCCCGGATGGTGCTTCTTGAGCCAGGCGGAGGCGTAGACGAGCAATGCGAAGGACGCGGCGTGACTTTCGGGGAAGCCGTAGGAGCCGAAGCCCTCGATCTGGGAGAAACAGCGCTCGGCAAAGTCCGGATCATACCCGTTGGCCCGCATCCCCCGCAGGAAACAGCCGCGGAACTCGCTGATATTGCCGAGCTTCTTGAAGGTGGCGAGGGCGCGGCGCAGCCGGTCGGCCTCGTCGGGAGTAAAGCCCGCGCCGATGATCGCGATCTGCATCGCCTGCTCCTGGAAAAGCGGTACGCCGAGGGTCTTGCCCAGCACCTTGCCCAGCTCGTCCGAGGGGAAGGTCACCTCCTCCTCCTTGTTGCGGCGGCGCAGGTAGGGGTGGACCATGTCGCCCTGGATCGGCCCGGGGCGGATGATCGCGACCTCGATCACCAGGTCGTAGAAACAGCGCGGGCGCATGCGTGGCAGGAAGTTCATCTGCGCGCGGCTTTCCACCTGGAAGACGCCGAGGGAATCGGCCCGGCAGAGCATGTCGTAGGTCGCCGGGTCCTCCTTCGGCATGGTGGCCAGGGTATGGTCCACCCCCTTGTGCTGGCGCAGCAGATCGAAGGCGCGGCGGATCACGCTGAGCATGCCGAGGGCGAGGACGTCCACCTTGAGGATGCCGAGCGTGTCGATATCGTCCTTGTCCCAGGGGATGATCGTGCGGTCCTCCATCGAGGCGTTCTCCACCGGGCAGAGTTCGTCCAGTCGCCCCTCCGTGATGACGAAACCGCCCACATGTTGGGACAGGTGGCGCGGGAATCCCTGAATTTCGCGGACAAGCGCCATGGTCTGGGCGAGGCGCCGCTCCCTGGGGTCGAGCCCAAGTTCGCGCAGGCGCGCCTCTTCCATCCCGGCGCCCGACCCGA
Source organism: Tropicimonas omnivorans (assembly GCF_031846565.1). Lineage (NCBI taxonomy): Bacteria > Pseudomonadati > Pseudomonadota > Alphaproteobacteria > Rhodobacterales > Roseobacteraceae > Tropicimonas > Tropicimonas omnivorans. Next base: position 812,608 of record NZ_JAVRHL010000001.1, read on the forward strand.
ACCCCCAGATCTGGCTGGAGAGGGCGGCCACCATGTCCTGCGAGAGACCCATGGCGCGGCCGACCTCCCGCACCGCCCGCTTGCCGCGGTAATGGATCACGGTGGCGCAGAGGCCGGCGCGTTCCCGTCCGTACCGGCGGTAGATGTACTGGATGACCTCCTCGCGGCGGTCGTGTTCGAAGTCGACGTCGATATCGGGCGGCTCGTCCCGCGCCTCCGATACGAACCGTTCGAACACCATGGTGCCGACCTCGGGGGAGACGGACGTGACGCCGAGGCAGTAGCAGACCACCGAGTTCGCCGCCGAGCCGCGGCCCTGACACAGGATGCCGCGGGAGCGGGCGAAGGTGACGATGTCGGCAACGGTGAGAAAATAGGGCTCGTAGCCGAGCCTGGCGATCAGGGTCAGCTCGTGCGTCATCAGGCGGAGCACGCGCTCCGGCGCGCCCTCGGGATACCGCCAGGCCAGACCCTCATGGGCGAGGCGGGCGAGGCGGTCCCTGGCGCTTTCGCCGTCCGCGATCTCGGTCGGGTATTGATAGCTCAGTTCGGAGAGGCAGAAGGTGCAGCGCCGGGCAACCTCGCCGGCGCTGGCGAGGGCGGCGGCATGGGGACCGTCGAAGAGTCGTCGCATCTCCGCCTCGGAGCGCACCCGGCGCTCTGCATTGGGCAGGCCGGCGCGGCCGAGCCGGTCGATGACGCAGCCGAGGCGGATGGCACAGAGGATGTCCGCCAGAGGCCGTCGGCGGCCGTGATGCATGAGAGGTTCGGCGGAGGCGACGGTGTCGACCCCGAGGGCAGCGGCACGCGCGGCGAGGGTATCGAAGCGGTCGCGGTCCTGCCCGTCATAGCGCGGCGCAAGAACGACGTGACAGGCGGTGCCGAAGCGGGCGACGAGGCGGCCGGCATGGCTGTCCCAGAGCGCACGGGTGGGGCTGGCCGGGTTGTGCGCGCTGCGGGGCAGGCCGCCCGGAGGGGCGAACCCGGCGAAGATCAACAGCTCCATCCCCTCCCCCCATTCGAGCAGGTCGTCGAGGCTCAGCAGGCAGTCGCCCTTGGTGGCGCGGCGGCGGCCGAGGGAGATCAGGCGGGAGAGGCGGGCCCAGGCGGGACGGTCCCGCGGCAGCGCGGTGACGCTGAAGCCATCCTCGAAGACAAGCCGGGCGGCGGGGATGAGGCGCGGGACATTGCGGATCGCCAGCGAGGGTGCGCTGGGGGCGCCCGGCGGTGCAGGAGGGCCGATCGGTCCGTCCCGTGCCTCCATCTCCTCCCGCTCCCGCACGAGACGGCGGATCTCCCTCGCGGCGGCATAGGCGCGGACGACACCGGAGACGGAGTTGATATCCGCGACGGCAATGGCCGGCAGGCCCTTCATCGCGGCGCGGTCCACCATCTCCTCCGGGTGGGAGGCGCCGGTCAGGAAGGTGAAGTTCGACAGCGCCGAAAGCTCGGCGAACGGGGCGCTGCCCGGGTGGGTGAGCTGACGGTCCGGCATGGCAGTCTCGAGGCTGAGGGCGAGTCGGACCGTCAGGATATTCATGCTTTGTTCTTTTTGGGAGTCCGGGAATGGGGTGTCCTTGAGTGAGGAGACGCAATGTATTGATCGTGAAGGAAAGAACGGTGCGCCGGCCCGGAGGAGGCGGGGCCCGGCGGAGGGGGTAGCCATCCGGGGGGCGTCTTGCCGGGAACGGAGCGACGCGCGGGGCAGAGAGGAACCGGGCTGCACCGAGGCGCCTCGCCCGAAGAAGACGGCGCAAGCCGGGGTGCCGGCACCGTCCTTCCCCGAGCGCCGCTCGCCGGTGTGCGCTGGCCCTTCTCTATTCCGTAGCGCAGTCGCCCTCGTCGCGGTGGCAGGCCACGACCCGCTCCAGCTGCCCCTTGCTCGGCTGGCCGTAGGCGTCTCCACCGCAGGCATTGATGTCGACGCGCCAGTCGTCGCCGATCTGCTCCAGCGCCATCATCATCGGCTCGGGGCCGGGCGGGGTGGGGCACCAGGGGCCGAGGCAGGAAAGGCGGACGGTGACGGGCGTGCTCACGGGAACGGTAAAGCCGTCCTTCGTGATCGCATGCCCCTCGAAGGGGATGCCGGGAAAATCCCGGGTCTCGGGGGCGCCCACGTCGTAGCTTTCCATCTGCGGAAAGCTCACGGCGGAGAGGTCCAGCTGCCCATAGGCGATGCGGAAGGCCTCTTCGGCATCCCGCGCCTGGGTGTAGATCCGGACCGGATCGGGGCGCAGGCAGGACAGGGCAGCAGCCTGACCGGCTGAGAGGGTCGCAGCGGCGACGAGGAGGGCGGCGATGGGGCGCATCAGAGGTACTCCGAAAAGCTGTCGATCACCTGGCGATAGACAGCGCGTTTGAAGGGGACGATCCGGTCCGGAAGCTCGGCGGGCGGGATCCAGTCCCACCGGGAGAATTCCGGGTGATCGGTGTCGATGCGGATATCGGCATCCGAGCCGAGGAACCGCGCGAGGATCCATTTCTGTTCCTGCCCGCGCCAGCGCCCGCCCCAGACCTTTCCCACGAGAATGTCGGGCAGGTCGTAGCGCAGCCAGTCCGGGGTCTCGGCGACCACGTCGGCGAGGTGGGGCTTCACGCCGGCCTCCTCTTCCAGCTCCCGCAAGGCGGCGCCGCGCGGGGTCTCTCCGGGATCTATCCCGCCCTGCGGCATCTGCCAGGCGCCGGGCGTGTCGATCCGCTCCCCGGCGAAGGCTAGGCCGTCCGCATTGAGAAGCAGAATGCCGGCGCAAGGCCGGTACGGAAGGTCGGTCGAGGAAAGTGTCATCATGGATCCGTTAGACTAGTCGCGGGATCGCTATTCAATAGCGGGCCATCGGCGTCGCCGGAACACGCACCGCGGCCCACGGGGATCGAACCGGGCCGTGCTTCCGCTCGGCGCGCAAGGCAGGGACAGGTCCGGCGCGGAAGGAACCGGATCGGAAAGCGCGCTCGGTCTGCCCGTTTTCGCGACGCTGATCGCCCTTTTCCTCATCAATCGCCACGTGCCCGCAAGATTGTAGAGGCGGTGGTGGAATTCGCCTAGAAGTGGCGTCTGCGCGCGCTACCGTGAACAGTCACATCCATGGGACAGCACCCTCACCTCACGCCCTCCGATGTTGATCGAGTGACGCGAACGTGGCGCCGAATGGCAGCGCTGGGGCCGGTCGCCGCCAGGACCTTCTACCAAACCCTCTTCGATTTGCGCCCGCAGTACCGGCAGTTGTTCGAAGAGGATATGGAGGGGCAATACGTCAAGTTCGTGTCCACCATGGGCTTCCTGGTCGACCACCTTCACGATCCGGCCGTGTTCGAGCACGAGGCGCGCAAACTTGGCAGCCGTCACAAGGAATATGGCGTCGTCCCCATCGATTATGCCTCCGGAGGCCTCGCCTTGATGCGCGCCTTCGATCAGCATCTCGTTCCGCCCCTGACAAAGCGCGAACGGGTGGCCTGGGTGCATCTTTACGACGAGGTGGCGCTCTTGATGATCGACGACGGTGTCCCGAGCGGGGCCGAACGAGTCAGTGAAAACCAGCAGCCCGAGTGACGAACGTGCTTCGCCGCCCGTCCCCGCGCCTTGCCGTCTTCAGATGAAAAAAGCAGGTGTCCGCAAAGCGCGTTGGGAAGCGATGCGCTCGAAGCGGACGGTCAAGAAGTGGTGCCGTCCTTCTCCTACCGCTCTTCAATCGCTTGAGAGATGAGATCTTGGCTGGCAGCAGATCCGATGGCGCGACCTGTTTCCGTCAGTGTTGCTTTTGCATTTGACGCAAAATCCATGCGCCGAAGGTCATACTCCGGTCTCCCGTCCATCCCCGTGATTGCGTCTTCTATACCAGCAATGTAGGCGGCGGAGATGAGAACATCCTGAGTGACAAGGCCGTTCTCCTCGAGCGCCGCCGCTATTTCCGCCATGATTTCCCGCGCATTTCGCTTCGTGAGCGCATCAAGGCGAATTATCAACTCATCCATTGTCATCACTTTCAAAGATCTGTTGTTTCAGCTCGGTTGTATTGCACCGCTGTGCCCCGTTGCGACAAAGAGAACCAACACGCTTTGCAAACACCCTCAAAAAAAGGGCCGGCCCATCTTGGACCGGCCCTTCGTTCTACCGAGGCGGGAGGCTTTACTGCGCCTCTGCGCCGGCCTCCTCGTCGCTCTCGGCTGACGCATCGTCGTCGGACATCGCCTCGGCGGCGACGCGGCGCGCCTCCGGACCGAGGGCAGAGAGCCCCTTGAGGATGTCGATCGCGTAGGCGAGCTGATAGTCCTCTTCCCGAAGTTCCGCGGATTTCTCGGCGGCGGCCTGATCTTCCTCGATCTGGCGGATCTCGTCCTCGGTCAGGCTGTCATTGTCGAGCGCGCCACGCAGGGAGCTTTCGGAGCGGTTGTTGATGACCGCGCTTGCGCCCTCGTCCGACTCGTCCTCATCGGCAGGCACGGCGGCCGGCTGCTGCACGACGATGTCCGGGGAAATCCCCAGCGCCTGAATGGAGCGGCCGGACGGCGTGTAGTACCGCGCGGTGGTCAGCCGCATCGCGCCGTCCTGCGACAGCGGCATCACGGTCTGAACGGAGCCCTTGCCGAAACTCTTGGTCCCCACGACGATCGCCCTGCGATGATCCTGCAGCGCGCCTGCGACGATCTCGGAGGCGGAGGCCGAGCCGCCGTTGATCAGCACGACGATGGGCTTGCCGTTCGCAAGATCGCCCTCCTCGGCATTGTAGCGATCGCCTTCGCTTGCCATGCGTCCGCGCGTCGAGACGATCTCGCCCTTGTCGAGGAAGGCGTCCGAGACAGCGATCGCCTGCGTCAGGAGGCCACCGGGGTTGTTCCGCAGGTCGAGCACGATGCCGTTGACGGAATCCGGCCCGCCATGCGTCTCGATCGCTTCGGCCAGCGTGCTCTCGAGGTTGGGATAGGTCTGATCGTTGAATGTCGTCACGCGCAGCACGACCGTATCGCCCTCGACGCGGGTGCGCACGGCCGTCAGCGTGATCGTGTCGCGCACGATGGTCACGTCGAACGGCTCGTCGCGGCCCTCGCGCACCACGGTGATGATGATCTCGGAGCCGACGGGCCCGCGCATCAGGTCCACGGCCTCGTCCAGGGTTAGGCCGAGGACGCTCTCTCCGTCGACATGGGTGATGAAGTCGCCCGCCTCGATGCCCGCTTCGTCGGCCGGGGTGTCGTCGATGGGGGAGACGACCTTCACGAAGCCGTCCTCCTGCGTCACCTCGATGCCGAGGCCGCCGAATTCGCCGCGGGTCTGCACCCGCATGTCCTGCGCATCCTCGGGGGAGAGGTAGCTGGAATGGGGATCGAGCGAGGTCAGCATGCCGTTGATGGCCGCCTCGATCAGTTCCTCCTCGTCAACGTCTTCCACGTATTGTGCGCGGATCCGTTCGAAGATGTCGCCGAACAGGTCGAGCTGCTCGTAGATATTGACGTTCCGTTCGGCTTCCTGTGCCAGGAGTGGCCCGGCCACCTGCGTGGTAAGGAGCGCGCCCGCAAGGGTGCCGCCCACGGCGGCCATCGCGAATTTCCTCATCCTGTTCTCATCCTTTTTCGGTGGCGGCGAACCAGGTGGCGGGATCCGCCGGGGCGTCGCCCTCTCTGACTTCCAAGTAAAGCGTTTCGCTGCGCGTGGCACCAGCGCTAGTGCCGGGGCCGGTCAGGATCGCCTCGTCGTCCGGGCCGCTGCCCCCGCCCATCACGCCGATCGGCGCTCCGGCGGGCAGGACCTGGCCCGGCGCACCATAGACCACGTCCAGCCCGGCGATCACCATCAGATTTTCGCGTGCAGGCTCAAGCACAATCACATTCCCGTACCCGGAAAGAGGCCCGGCATAGCGCACCGTCGCGCCAAGGGGCGTCGTCACGAGGGCCGCGGGACGCGTGGCGATGGACCATCCGGGCCGCGCGACGCCGTCCGCTCCGATCTCGTCGAACCTGCGGATGATCTGTCCGTTGACGGGGAGGGGCAGGGCGCCGGGCCGCGGGCCCGTCTCGCTCTCGGGACGTTCCGGCAGAGGTTCGATCAGGGCGGCGAACTCGGCCAGCGAGCCGGCATCGGCGGCGAGGCGCGCCATCTGGTCGGCATTGCTAGCGGTGCGCAGCGGAAGGTCCGTGCGCTCTGCCACCGCCTGGGACAGGGCGAGCCGCGCGGCCTGCGCTTCGGACATGCCGCGGGCCAGGTCTTCGGAGGCGCCGTCCTGCAGGGCGCGCAGCAACCTCAGTTCGGCAAGGTCCGCCCTCAGTGCATCGGCCTCCGCGCGAAGGCCGGGGGTGACATCGGCGAGCATCATGCCCGAGCGCGCCGCGCCCAGGGGGCCGTCCGGATGCATCATCAGGACGGGTGGGGGAGAGCTGCCGATGGAGGACAGCGCGCCGAGCAGGCGGGACAGCTCTTCCTCGCGGCCCGCGAGGCGTTCCTCGATGGTGCGCTCCCGCGCCGCCGCATCCCGGATCCCGTCGCGAAGCGCGGCGAGACCTTCCTCGTAGGCGCGCACGGTGCCGGTGAGGGCAGCCACCCTCTCCCGCCGCCCGGTGGCCGCTTCCAGCCCAGCCGACGCCTCCTCGAGAAGGGCGGAGGCCGCACGCGCGGCGGCGGCAGGCCCCTCCTGCGCCGTGGCGGGGACGGCCAGCAGGAGGGCGAGGGCGATATGGGGGAGGGCGGGCACGGGGTCAGGCGAGGAGGGAGACGCCGGTCATTTCCGGCGGGGTCTCGACGCCCATCAGCTCCAGCAGTGTCGGAGCGAGATCGGCGAGACGCCCGTCCTTCAGATCGGCCCCCTCCGGCGCGCCCACGACGATGACCGGGACGGGGTTCAGCGTATGGGCGGTATGGGGGCTGCCGTCCTCGGCCAGCATCGTATCGCAATTGCCATGGTCGGCGGTGACGATCATCGCGCCGCCGGCCTTCTCCAGCGCCTCGACGGCGAGGCCGAGACCCCGGTCCACCTCCTCGCAGGCGACGATCGCGGCGTCGATATCGCCGGTATGGCCCACCATGTCGGGGTTGGCGTAGTTCACCACGATCAGGTCGTAGCCCGACCCAATGGCCTCGACGAGCTTTTCGGTGACCTCGGGGGCGGACATTTTCGGCTGCAGGTCGTAGGTCGCCACGTTCGGCGACTTCGGCATGTAGCGGTCCTCGCCCGCCTCCGGCTCTTCCTTGCCGCCGTTGAGGAAGAAGGTGACGTGAGGATACTTTTCCGTTTCGGCGAGGCGGAACTGGCGAAGCCCCTTTGCGGCGACCCATGCGCCGAGGGTGTTCACGATCTTCCGCTTCGGAAAGACGCTCTCGAACCATGCCGTGTGCCGGTCCGAATACTCGACCATGCCGAGCCTGGCGGCGAAGTCCGGACGACCCTGCACGCTGAACTCGGCGAAATCCGGATCGCCGATTGCCGCGAGGATCTCCCGCGCCCGATCAGCCCGGAAGTTGAGGCAGAAGATGCCGTCCCCGTCCGCCGCGCCGGCATAGTCCCCGATGACCACGGGCAGGATGAACTCGTCCGTCTTGCCCGCCTCCCAGGACGCCTGCACCGCGGCCTCGGCTGTCGGCGCGCCCACGCCGTCCGCCGAGACGATGGCATCATAGGCCTTCTGGACGCGATCCCAGCGGGTATCCCGGTCCATCGCGTAGTACCGGCCCGTCACCGTGGCGATGCGCGCCCCCTCCGGCATGCGGTTCTCGAGCTCGGCGATGAAGGCGTCGGCGGATTTGGGAGCCACGTCCCGCCCGTCCGTGATCGCATGGACCGCGATCGGCACGCCGGCCTCCGCGATCGTCCGCGCGGCCGCGATCATGTGGTCGATATGCCCGTGAACGCCACCGTCAGAGGCGACGCCCATCAGATGCGCGGTGCCGCCCGTCTCCTTCAATTTGCCTACGAAGCCCAGAAGCGCCTCGTTCTCGAAGAAGCTGCCATCCTCGATGGCAAGATCGATCTGCCCCAGATCCATGGCGACGACGCGGCCTGCGCCGATATTGGTGTGGCCGACCTCCGAATTGCCCATCTGTCCGGTCGGTAGACCCACATCGGGGCCGTAGGTCGTCAGGGTGGCATTGGGGCAACTCGCCATCAGCCGGTCGAAATTGGGTGTCTCGGCGAGGGCGGGGGCGTTGCCCTCACGCCGGCCGCCGATGCCCCAGCCGTCGAGAATGCACAGGACGACGGGTTTGGGATGGCTCATGGGTTCGGCCCTTTCGCGCGCTGGTCTGCCGGTGCCCCTGTTCTAGGCCCCGCGCGCCCGAGAGAAAAGGCGCGGTCCCTGTTCCCGCCCGGGGCGGAGCGCGGCGCGTCTCAGAAATCGAGGTCGGCGTAATGCGCGGGCGGGCGGAAGGACGAGACCTGGTCGGCAAGGATGCCGCGGAACGCGGGGCGCGACTTGATCTTCGCGTACCAGTCCTTGACGTTCTCCGAGCGGTTCCAGTCCACGTCCGAGATGTAGTCGAGCGAGGAGAAGTGCGCGGCCGCGGTGAAGTCCGCCAGCGACATCTGATCCCCGCCGAGCCAGCGGCGCTGGTCGAGCAGCCAGTGCATGTAGTCGAGGTGGTACTTGATCGCCTTCGAGCCGGCCTTGATCCGGGAGCTGTCGGGATAGCCCTGCCCGGTGATCTTCTTGTTCACCCGTTCGTAGACGAGGTTCGCCGTGACCTCGTTGTGGAACTTGTCGTCGAACCAGGCGCAGAGGCGGCGGACCTCGTAGCGGTCCTCGGGGGTGCGGGGCATCAGGACCGGCGTCGGCTCTATCTCCTCGAGATATTCGCAGATCGCCTGGCTCTCGGGCATGAAGCGCCCGTTTATCCGCAGGATCGGCACCTTGGCGGCCGGGTTGCGGCGCAGGAAATCGGGATCCTGCTCCCAGTAGCGCTCCTCCACCAGTTCGACCTCGATCCGCTTCTCGGCAAGGACGAGACGGACCTTGCGGCAGAAGGGAGAGAGGGGGACGTGGTAAAGGCGGTTCATGGAGCGGACCTGAAACGAGTGCGGTTCAATGGTGATGCCGTCTGAGGCGACAGAGTGCAATCCCGAGGCGCGTCAACACTCGCGGGCGCCAGGGTCTTCGTTTTCGCTCGCCGCGGCGGCGCCCCGCCGCCGGCTCAGTCCTCGAAACAGGCCGCACGGCCGTCGCGCGCGATGGTGGCCGCGCCGTCCTCGATCGCAGCCCCCCTTCGGCGCATCCAGTCCGGCGGCGCCGAGGGGTTGCGCGCCTTGGGCGCCGGCAAGGCCGCGGCAAGAAGCCCCGCTTGCCGGGCGGTGAGCTTCGCTGCCGTCGTCCCGAAATAGAAGTTCGCCGCCGCCTCGATGCCGAATATGCCTTCGCCGAACTCGGCCACGTTGAGATAGAGCTCCAGGATCCGGCGCTTGGGCCAGACGATTTCCGCGACCGGCGTGATCCCCGCCTCGAGCGCCTTGCGCGCCCAGGAGCGGTGCTGCCAAAGGAAGACGTTCTTCACCGTCTGCTGGGACAGCGTGGAGGCGCCGCGGATGGCGCCTTCATTCAGCGCGCGACGAATCGCGCTCATGTCGAAGCCCCAGTGGAGACAGAAGTTGGCATCCTCCGCCGCGACGGCGGAGCGCAGCATTACCGGTGCGATCTCGTCCACCGGCACCCATTCGCGCGTGATCCCGTCAAGTCTGCGGCCCTCCGACACCATTGTCCATGTCGTCGGCGGGGCGACGAAGCGGAAGATCAGAATCGCGAGAAAGAGAAGGATCACGAAGACGCCGAAAAGCCGGAGGGCCTGCCGGATCGCCCAGCGGCGCGCGCGCTTGACCGGCGAGGCCGCGGGCCTGTCTCGGCCGCGACCGGTTCCGCTGCGCGGCGGCGACTTTCGCCCCGCACCTCCTGATCGTGTTGAACGTGCCATTCGGCCTGACTATCGCGGGCGAACCGGTGCGGGAAGCCGGATCGCGCGGAGTGGGCGCGGAAGTGTCACCCGCGGGAAACGGCCACGGACTGGTATTTCAGCGCGATAGGCGCGAAGGACGTCAGGAAGGCGATATCCGTCGCGTCCCTGCCGACGCCGATGACGGCCAGCTCCGCGGGATCGGACATGCCCGTCGGGTCCACCATGTGCCATGCGCCGCCCAGGTAGACCTCGGCGACGGCGTGGAAGTCAGGCGGCGTCACCGCTGCGGAATAGACCGCAACCATCCGCGCCGGGATCGTCGCCGCGCGCGCCAGCGACACGAGGACATGCGCGTAGTCGCGGCAGATCCCGCGGCGGGAGAGAAAGGTGTCCACCGCGTCGGTGTCGGCGTTGCTCGCGCCCGGAACGTAGGAGAAGGACGCTTCGACCCAGTCGCGCATCGCGGCGATCTTCGCGCCGCCCGAAAGCGCGCCGAAGCGATCCTCCACGAAGGCCTCGAACCGTCCAGAAGGGCAGAAACGGGAGGGCAGCAGGTAGTGTACCGCCTCCCCGGGGAGCGCATGGAGCGGCGTCTCGGCAAGGCCTTCCAGCGGCGGCACATCCCGCGTGACCTCGATCCGGGCACGATAGGTGCAGCGGAAGGCATCCTCGCAGTGAAGCCAGAGACGCTCGCCGATCCCGTCCTCGGCCGGCACGCGCCGCATCTCGTCCGTCCCCGGCGCGGACAACTCGTTCGACACCATACGCTGGCCTTCCGTTTCGGCGGCCTCGATCTGAAGGAGGAGCGCGGTCGGCTCCACGGCATCGTAGTCGAGGCGAACCTCTACGTTCAGCGTCGTCATGGACGGCTCCGTTTTGCCAAGGGAGGTCAGTTCCCGCCCCCGAGGATCGTTCCGAGCACGTCCCTCAGAATGCGCTCGCCGATATTGTCGGGCTGCCGCTGTTGCTGCTGGGGCTGGTATTGCTGCTGGTTTCCGGCGGTCTGCGTCTGCCCCTGATAGACGGGGGCCTGCTGCTGCGGCTGCTGCTGCTGCGGAGCGGGCGCGGCGACCTGCTGCTGCGGCACGTCCATCGGCAGCGGCCTGACCTCCATGCCCTCATGGACGCGCATCATCGCCTCGTGCCAGATCTCGGCCGGAAGGCCGCCGCCGGTGACGCCGGAGAGGGGCGTGTTGTCGTCGTAGCCCATCCAGACGCCGGCCACGTAGTCGGCGGTGAAGCCGACGAACCAGGCATCCCGCGCGGCGGAGGTGGTGCCGGTCTTGCCGGCGGCGGGGCGGTCGCCGAGCTTCGCGCGCCCGCCGGTGCCGCCGTCGATCACGCGGCTCATCATCCAGACGAGCTCCCGGGCGGCGTGCTCGGAGATCACCCGCTCGCCGTACCCGCCGTCCTGCCCCATCAGGGCCTCGCCCTCTCCCTGGATCCGGAGTTCGAGGAGGCCGTAGGGCGACACGGAGCGGCCGCCGTTGAGGATGCCGGCATACGCGCCGGTCATCTCGAGGAGGGACGTCTCGGAGGCGCCGAGCGCGAGGGCCGGACCGTTGGCGAGGTCGCTGACGATGCCGAACTGTTCGGCCACGGTGCGCACGGCGTCGCGCCCGACCGCTTCGGACACCTTCACGGCCGGCACGTTCAGGCTGTCCTTGAGAGCGTCCGCAAGGGTCACGCGGCCCTTGAAGTCCCGCGTGTAGTTCTTCGGGCAATACTGACCGGAGCCGGGGACGTTGATGCACCAGGGCTCGTCCACCACCGTCGCAAGCGGGGAGTGCCCCATGTCGAGCGCGGCGGCGTAGATGAAGGGCTTGAAGGAGGAGCCGGACTGGCGCTTGGCCATCGTTGCACGGTTGAACGCGCCGGAGACCTTGCTGCGACGTCCGCCGACCATGGCGCGGACCGCGCCGTCGGCGCTCATCACCACGATCGCGGCCTCGGCCTCCGACCCCTCGCGGACCTTCTCCTCGAAAATGTCCGCCAGCGCTCCTTCGGCGGCGCGCTGGATCCGCTGGTCGAGCGTGGTGCCGATGACGACGTCCTCGGTGGTGTTGCGGGTCAGGAAGTCCGGCCCGGAGGACATCACCCAGTCGGCAAAGTAGCCGCCGGCGCGCGCCTCGGCGGCGGCGGACAGCTCCGCGGGGTGCGCCCAGGCCTCATCACGTTCGGCCGCGGTGATGTAGTCCTGCTCGTACATCAGGCGGATCACGGTCTCGGCCCGCGACTGCGCCCGCTCGAGGCTGGAGGTCGGCGCATAGCGCGAGGGGGCGACGAGGAGCCCCGCCAGCATGGCCGACTGGGCGGGATCGAGCTGGCTTACATGGGCGCCGAAATAGCGCTCGGCCGCGGCGGCGAACCCGCGCGCGCCGCCGCCGAGATAGGCGCGGTTGAGGTAGATCGTGAGGATCTCCTCCTTGGTGTACCGCGCCTCCATCGCCATGGCGTAGATCGCTTCCTTGATCTTCCGTCCGACGGTCGTGCGGCGGCAATCCTCCTCGTACTCCGCTTCGGACATGCCCGAATCGGGGTCGTAGGGATCGCCGAGGCAGAGGAGTTTCGCCGTCTGCTGGGTCAGCGTGGAGCCGCCGTGCCCGGACAGCGGCCCGCGGCCCTCCCGCATGTTGATGCGCATGGCGGAGGCGACGCCGCGGGGGCTGACACCGAAATGCCTGAAGAAGCGCCGGTCTTCGGTGGCGACGACGGCGTTGACCACGTTGGGGTTCACGTCGTTCGTCGAGGTGATGGTGTCGAACTGCTCCCCGCGCCAGGCGAAGACGTCCCCGTTGCGATCGAGGAGCGTGACGGAGCCGCGTGCGCGGCCATCGACCAGCGCCTCGACGGGCGGAAGCGTCGTGTAATAGTAGCCGACGGCGCCGGCGATCAGCAGGCAGACGATCAGCGCGGTGCGGAAGACGAGGCCGAAGATCACCCGCATCAGAAGGCGGATGAACGCGGCGATCCAGCCGAGGGGGCCGCCCCGCCGGCGGCGCGCAGGCGCAGAGCGGCTCCGCCGCGCAGCGCGGGCGGGCTTGGACTTCGCGGGCTTGGGCTGGCGCTTCGGCGCGGCTTTTCCCGCGCGTCGCTCGCCACTCAGGGTGGGCCGCTTGCCTGAACTCATGGCGCTCGCCCCTTTCGGTTTCTTGTTCTGCTCGATTGGAGACGTGCTTACCGAACCCTGCGCCAGTTGGGGAGATGGGAAGTGGTCACGTTTTGATTTTCATTCTCTGCCCGAAAAATGGTCACCACCGTGTGGGCGCCTAAAGTTTAGGCATGTGCGCGTTTCGCAGCAGGCGGGGCAGGCGCCGTTTCTTGAATGCGTGCCCCCTTTGCGTGCCTTTTCAGCGCCGTGAACTGCCGGAGACATGCCCGGTTCAGCCGAAGGGGACACTAGTGAAACTCATCATTGCTGCAATCAAGCCGTTCAAGCTGGAGGAGGTGCGCGAGGCGCTCACCGCCATCGGCGTGCGCGGCATGATGGTAACCGAGATCAAGGGCTTCGGCTCGCAGTCGGGCCATACCGAGATCTACCGCGGCGCCGAATACGCCGTGAACTTCGTGCCGAAGGTGAAGCTGGAAATCGTCGTCAGCGCCGCCATGGCCGATCAGGTCATGGAGACGATCGCGGCCACCGCCAAGACCGACAAGATCGGCGACGGCAAGATCTTCGTCCTCGACGTGGGCCAGGCCGTCCGGGTTCGCACGGGCGAAACCAACGATAACGCGCTTTAAGCGCCGGCCGGAACAGACAGGGGATACCGATCCAATGAAACTCAAGTCCACCCTTCCGCTCGTCGCGGTCCTGGCGCTCGCGCCGGGTCTCGGCATGGCGCAGGAGGCCGCTGAAGCCGCCGAGGCCACGACGGACCTCGCCGCCGCGTCCACCGACAGCGTCTTCATCTTCAACTCGCTGCTGTTCCTGATCGGCGGTTTCCTGGTGTTCTGGATGGCCGCGGGCTTCTGCATGCTCGAGGCCGGTCTCGTGCGGTCCAAGAACGTCACGATGCAGCTCACCAAGAACATCGCGCTCTTCTCGCTCGCCGCGATCTTCTATTACCTCATCGGTTACAACATCATGTATCCGCTGGGGAACTGGACCATCGGCACCGATGAGACCGGCGGCTATCTCGGCGCCTTCGGCGTCGCGGTGCTCGAAGCGGTCGGCGTCGGCCGGGATGCCGCTGACGATTACGGCTACGCCTCCACCGGCTCGGACTTCTTCTTCCAGCTGATGTTCTGCGCCACCACAGCCTCCATCGTCTCGGGCACGCTCGCCGAGCGCATCAAGCTGTGGCCGTTCCTCGTCTTCACCATCATCCTGACCGCCCTGATCTATCCGATCCAGGCGTCCTGGAAATGGGGCGGGGGCTTCCTCGACAGCCAGTTCGGCTTCCTCGACTTCGCCGGCTCCACGGTCGTTCACTCGGTCGGTGGCTGGGCAGCCCTCGCCGGTGCCATCGTCCTCGGCCCGCGGATCGGCAAGTATGTCGACAGCCGCACGGTCCCGATGCCCGGCTCCAACCTTGCCCTGGCCACGCTCGGCACCTTCATCCTGTGGCTCGGCTGGTTCGGCTTCAACGGCGGCTCGCAGCTCGCCATGGGAACCGTCGGCGACGTGGCCGACGTCTCGCGGATCTTCGCCAACACCAACACGGCCGCGGCGGGCGGCGCCATCGCGGCGCTCATCCTGACGCAGATGCTCTACGGCAAGGTTGACCTGACCATGGTGCTGAACGGCGCCCTCGCCGGCCTCGTCTCGATCACCGCCGAGCCGCTGACCCCGAGCCTCGGTGCGGCGACCCTCATCGGTGCCGTCGGCGGCGTGATCGTGGTCTTCGCGATCCCGTTCCTCGACAAGCTGAAGATCGATGACGTCGTCGGTGCGATCCCGGTGCACCTCTTCGCCGGGATCTGGGGCACGCTCGCCGTGGTCCTGACCAACCCCGATGCGACCATCATGGGTCAGCTCATCTCGATCGTCATCGTCGGCGTGTTCGTCTTCGTGGTGTCGCTGGTGGTCTGGTTCATCCTGAAGGGGGTAATGGGCCTGCGCGTCAGCGAGGAAGCCGAGATCGCCGGCCTCGACACCGCCGAGCTCGGCATGGAAGCCTACCCGGAATTCCATCGCGGCTGACCGCCCCGGCCTGATGGCCGACAAGATTGCCCCGGGCACATGATCGTGCCCGGGGTTTTTCGTTCGGGGAAGGGCCGGTCCGGTCGGTTCAGCCGTTGACGAGTTTCGGTGCGCCGGTGGCCATGTCGGTGCCGAGATAGGCGCGCTTGTCCCCTTTCCAGACACCGAAGCCGCCGCCGAGATGCGCGACGGGATCGAGGCCGGCGGCCAGTGCCGCGCGGGCGATCTTCTCGGACCGCGCGCCTCCGGCGCAGTGGAAGACGATGCGCTTGCCGTCCTGCGTCGGCAGGGCGCCGGCATCGAAATGGGACATCGGGAAAAGAAGCGCGCCCGGAATGCGCTCGAGGGCGTATTCCTGCGGCGTCCGAACGTCTATGAGGACGATCTCGCCGGTCTCGAGGGCCGCGGCCACCTCCTCCGGCGTCCAGGTTTCAAGGGTGCCCCCGTCCGTCTTTTCCGTCTTCATCTCGGTCTCTCCGGCGCTGGTTGAACTCGCCGTTCGAGATAGGGCGGCGCGCCTGAGCGTCAGGGGTCAGAGAACGTCTGCGATGGCCCGTGCCGCGGCCGGAATGCTCGCGGGGGTCAGCCCGGCGACGTTGATCCGCCCGCCGCCCACGACATAGACCGCGTGCTCCTCCCGCATCTGCCTGACGGCGTCGTCCCCGAGGCCGAGGAGGGAGAACATGCCGCGCTGTTCGGCCAGCACCTGCCAGCCGGGATCGCCCGTCGCCTCCGTCAGCGCCTCGGCGAAGCTGCGGCGAAGCGTGTTGATACGCGTCCGCATGGACGACAGCTCTTCGGTCCAGCTTGCGCGAAGGCCCGGATCACCGAGGATCGTCGCCACGATGCGGGCGCCGTGGTCGGGGGGGAAGGCGTAGGAATGGCGGTTGAGGCTCGCCAGGGTGCCGGAAATCGCGTCCGCGGCCTGCTGGCCCGCCCCGAGGGCCACGACACAGCCGACGCGGTCGCGGTAGAGGCCGAAGCTCTTCGAGCCGGAGAAGGCGAGCAGGAACTCCGGCAGCCGGTGCGAAAGTTGCCGAAGCCCGGCAAGATCCGCCTCGATCCCGTCTGCGAAGCCCAGATAGGCCAGATCGACGAGGGGCACCGCACCTCTGCGCTCCAGGAGGTCTCCGAGCGCGCTCCAGTCCGCTGCGGTCAGGTCCGCGCCGGTGGGATTGTGGCAGCAGCCGTGGAGCAGGACGAGATCGTCCCGTGCCGCCTCGCCCAGGTCCTCCAGCATCGCCGGGACGTCGGCCCGGCCGGTCGCCGGGTCGTAGTAGCGGTAGCGCCGCCAGCGGATCCCCATCGCGTCGAGGATCGCTTCGTGGTTGGTCCATGTCGGATCGCTGAGCCAGACGGTGAGATCGCTTTGCGCCTTGCGCGCCAGCTCGAAGGCCTGCCGGATCGCGCCCGTTCCGCCGGGGGTGGCGAGCGTGGCGAGGCGCTCCTGCGGCACGTCGCCGAGGACCAGCTCGGCCACCGCGTTGCGAAAGCCGGGATCGCCCGAAAGCGCGGTGTAGCCCTTGGTGGTCTGCCGCTCGAGGATACGCGCCTCGGAGTCATGCACCGCCTTCAGGACGGGCGTCGTGCCGTCCTCGGCCTTGTAGACGCCGACGCCGAGGTCGATCTTGTCGTCCCTCGGATCGGCCGCGAACTCCGCCATCACCCTCAGGATCTTGTCCGGCTCCGCTGCCGGGAGATGCGCGAACATCAGTTCGGGATCCGCGAAAGATCGCGCGGACGCGTCAGGATGCGCTCGTGCTCGGTACGCCTGACCGGCTCGAAGCCGCATCGCTGGTAGAGCCCCAGCGCGCGGGGATGGTCGAGCGTGTTGGTATTCACCGTCATCCGTGTCACTCCGTCGAAATCCCACCCGATATGGATTGCCGTCTCCAGCATGAAACGCCCGAGGCCCCGCCCGATCGCCTGCGGCGCGAGGCCGAAATAGGACAGATCGCAGGTTTCGGGCTCGCGGTGGTCGAGAAAGAAGAAGCCGTTCGGCCAGCCGTCCCTGAGGAGGGTCCAGAGCTCGGTGTCCGGATCCTGGATCCAGCTTGCGAGATCTTCCTCTCCGGCCTCGAACATGTCCTCCCACGAATAGTCGGTCCCGACCGCGCGGTAGAGGTCGAGGAAGTACCAGACCGGCGGCGTGCGCGCGCAGAGGAGCTGCACGGGGCCGGAGAGCGGGTGGTGCGGCCGGGGATAGGATGGCCGCTCGGTCATCTCCAGCCAGGTGATGGTATAGTCGATCCGGCTTCCCGCTGGCAGAACGCTCATCCGGTTTCAACCTCCAGTTCGGGAAAGGCGCCCCATTCGGACCAGGAGCCGTCGTAGAGCGAGTTGTCCTCGTGCCCCAGCCGGGCAAGGGCGAGGGAGAGGATCGCGGCGGTCACGCCGGAGCCGCATGTGGTGATGACGGGGCGGGAGAGATCGACACCGCCGGCCTCGAACGCGGCGCGGAGGCCCGCGGCGTCCTTCATCGTGCCGTCCGCATTCAGAAGCGTGCTGTAATGGACGTTGAGCGACCCCGGGATGTGGCCCGCGCGCATTCCCGCCCGCGGTTCGGGCTCCTCGCCGCGGAACCGGGAAGGGGAGCGGGCGTCCACCACCTGACGGTCGCGGGCCTTCGCGGCCTGCGCCACATCCGTCACGTCGGAGAGCAGGTGCGGCCGGGGATGCACGGTCAGGTGCCGGTC
Organism: Tropicimonas omnivorans; assembly: GCF_031846565.1. Classification (NCBI taxonomy): domain Bacteria; kingdom Pseudomonadati; phylum Pseudomonadota; class Alphaproteobacteria; order Rhodobacterales; family Roseobacteraceae; genus Tropicimonas; species Tropicimonas omnivorans. Next base: position 830,309 of record NZ_JAVRHL010000001.1, read on the forward strand.
CCGCGCCTGCGCGCGCGTGCCGGTGAGCGGGCGATCCTCGGCGGTCCATTTCGGCAGACCGCCGTCCAGGACCGCGACATCGTCCTTGCCCATCAGGCGGAAGAGCCACCAGACCCGCGCGGCCGAGAAGAGGCCCGCGCCGTCATAGATCACCACCTGCTGACCGTCCCCGATCCCTAAGGCGCGCACCCGCGAGACGAACATTTCTGGCGGCGGCGCCATGTGAGGAAGGCCGGAGCGGTGATCCGCGATCGCGTCGATGTCGAAGAAGCGGGCGCCGGGAACGTGGGCCGCGTCGAACTCCGCCCCCGCGTCGCGCTCCATGGCCGGAAGGTACCAGGACGCATCGAGGATGCGCAGTGTGTCGTCGCCCAGATGCCGCGACAGCCAGTCCGTCGAGACCAGCGTGCGGGGATCGTCGAGGGTAGCTGCGTCGCCTGCCATCACCGGGGCCTCCTTGCCGCCGATATGGCTAGACCGGAGGGCGGGGCCTTGCAACCCGGCCCGCTGCGGGCGCGCTTCGGGTCAGCCGTGTTCCTTGAGGAGCCGCGACTTGGCACGCTGCCAGTCACGCTTCGCCTCGGTCTCCCGCTTGTCGGGCGCGCGCTTGCCCTTCGCGATGCCGATCTTCAGCTTCGCGATGCCCTTGTGGTTGAAGTAGAGCACCAGCGGCACGAGCGTCATGCCCTTGCGCTGGGTCTCCGACCACATCCGGGCAAGCTCCTTGTTGTTGGCCAGGAGCTTGCGCCGGCGCCGGTCCTCGTGGCCGAACATCGCCTGCTCGTAAGGCGCGATGTAGCTGTTCACCAGCCACAGCTCCCCGTCCTTCACCTCGGCGTAACTCTCGGCGATGTTGGCGGTGTTCAGGCGCAGCGATTTCACCTCCGAGCCCTGCAGGACGATGCCGCATTCGATGTCGTCATCGATGGCATAATCGTAGCGGGCCCGCCGGTTCTCGGCGATCACCTTGTAGTTCGGGTTGTCCTTGGGCTTGACCATGACGCGGTCATATAGGGGACATGGCGCTCAGGGCCAATGGGGCGCTCGACATCAGGAGCGCGGGGGCCGGGGCAGCGGACGGCCACATCGCCGGCCGCCGCCCCGCCCGCCCGGCGCTCAGCCGATCAGGCCGGCATGCTCCATCGCGTCCTTCATCGCGAGCCGCACCGTCTCGCTGAGCGGCGTGAGCGGAAGGCGGACCTCGTCGCGGCAGCGCCCGAGGAGGGACAGCCCGTACTTCGCCCCGGCCACGCCCGGCTCCAGGAAGACCGCGCGGTGGAGCGGCATCAGCTTGTCCTGGTAGTCCAGCGCCTTGGCGTAATCGCCCGCAAGGGTCGCGGCCTGGAACTCCGCGCAGAGCTTCGGAGCCACGTTCGCGGTCACGGAAATGCAGCCCTGCCCGCCATGGGCGTTGAACCCGAGGGCAGAGGCGTCCTCGCCGGAGAGCTGGCAGAAGTCCGACCCGCAGGTCTGGCGCTGGCGGGACACCCGCGCCACATCGCCCGTCGCGTCCTTCACGCCGACGATGCGCGGCAGCTCGGCCAGCCGGCCCATCGATTCGGGCGTCATGTCCACCACCGAGCGGCCGGGGATGTTGTAGATGATGATCGGCAGATCGGAGCTTTCGTGAAGTTCCGTGAAATGCGCGATCATGCCGGCCTGCGTCGGCTTGTTGTAGTATGGCGTCACCACGAGGGCGGCATCCGCGCCGACATCCTGGGCGTGGCGCACCAGCCGCTTCGCCTCGTGCGTGCTGTTGGAGCCCGCCCCGGCGATCACCGGCACGCGCTTTGCTGCGATCTGCACCGCGCGCGCGACCACGTCCTCGTGCTCCTTGTGGCTCAGCGTCGGCGTCTCGCCTGTGGTGCCGACGGGCACGATGCCGGTGCTGCCTTCGGCGATGTGCCATTCGATCAGGGCCTCGAGGGCGCTCCAATCCACCTTGCCGTCCTTGAAGGGCGTCACCAGCGCTGGAATCGATCCTTGAAACATTGGTTTTTTTCTCCTGTGCCGGGGGCCGCGCTTCGCGGCGCGCGGACCCTAGCGATGGTCGGAGAGATTGCCAAGTTTGTGAGTTGTGATACGCGGCGCAGGTTCTACCCTCTGGCTTTGCCTCTTGCCTGTCCCGAAGACGGAACCCGAAGGACTCCGCCTTGCTCCACGTGTTGAAATGTACCGTTCGCGCCGCTGCGGTGGCGTGTGTCCTCTCTCCCGTCCTTGCAACCGGCGCCGCGGCGACCCCGGGGGGCGATGCTCTTGCGCAGGCGATGGACCAGATCCGCGCCGGCGACTGGAGGCGGGCGACCATCGCGGCCGAGCCCGGCGGGCAGGTGGCGCTGGATTTCGTGACGTGGCACCGCCTCCGGCGCGGCGGCGAGGCGACGTTCGCTGAATATCTCGATTTCCTCGGCCGCAACCCGGACTGGCCCGGCCTCGACCTGCTGCGCGTGCGCGCCGAAACGGCGATCCCCACGACGGCGGCGCCCGAGACCGTCCTGGAATTCTTCGAATCCCGCATTCCGGAGACCTCCACCGGCCTCCTGCGCCTGATCGACGCGCACCGCACCCTCGGTCATACCGGCGACGCGCAGGCCCTCGCCGTGCTCGCCTGGCGGACGATGACGCTCACGACCGAGGCCGAGTCGCAGCTTCTTGAGAATTACGGCGAGATCCTGGGCTCTCACCACGTCTCCCGGCTCGACGATCTTCTCTGGCGGGGCGAGCTCTCGGCGGCGCGGCGGATGTATGCGCGCGTGCCCGATGGCTGGGAGGCGCTGGCCGAGGCCCGTATCGCGCTGTCGCAGCAGGCGCCCGGCGTCGACACGCTGATCGAGAAGGTGCCCGACGGCCTCGCCGATGATGCGGGCCTCGCCTACGAGCGCTTCAACTGGCGCGCGGCGAAGGGGCGGAACGAGGATGCCGTGGTGCTGATGGATGAGCGCTCATCCTCGCTCGAAGGTCTCGGGCGGCCGCAATACTGGGCGAGCTGGCGCCGCATCTTCGCCCGGCAGACCATGCGTGCCGGAAATTACGCGGATGCCTACGCGCTGGCGAGCCAGAACTTCCTCGTGGACGGGTCCGACTATGCCGATCTGGAATGGCTGTCCGGCTTCATCGCGCTGCGTTTCCTGAACGATCCGGAGCTTGCGGTCTACCATTTCACCCGCTTCGACGCGGCGGTGCAGACGCCGATCAGCAAGGGCCGCGGCCATTACTGGCTTGGGCGCGCCTACTCCGCCGCCGGCAATGCCGAAGCGGCTCAGGCCGCCTACGAGGCGGGCGCCGAGCATCAGACGAGTTTCTACGGTCTTCTGTCGGCGGAAGCGGCGGGCCTGTCGCTCGATCCCACGCTGACGGGGGCGGAGACGTTTCCGGCGCTGGAGGCCTCGCCTCTCAGGGACAGTTCGGTGCTGGCGGCTGGCTTGATGCTTCTCGATGCGGGCATCGATTACGAGGCGGAGCGCTTTCTCACACATCTCGTCGAGGAGCTGGACCGCGACGCGGCCGGCACCCTTGGCACGCTTCTGCTCGAGCGCGGCGAAGAGCATGTCGCGCTCATGGTCGCAAAGCGCGCGGCCTCCGTGGGGACGGTCATCCCCGCGGCCTATTTCCCGATGAGCGACATGCTCGACCGGGACGACCTGCCGGTGGAGCGGGCCCTCGCGCTGTCGATCGCGCGACGCGAGAGCGAGTTCGACCCAGTCGTCGTCTCCCCCGCCGGGGCGCGCGGCCTGATGCAGCTGATGCCCGGAACGGCGCAGGACGTCGCAAGCGAGCTGGGTCTGCCTTACGACCGGGATGGCCTGACGGACCGGCCCGATTACAACGCGACGCTCGGATCCGCCTATCTCGCCGGGCTGATCGAGGTGTTCGGGCCGGCGCCCGTTCTCGTCTCGGTGGGCTACAATGCGGGGCCGGGCCGTGCGGTGGACTGGGTCGGCGACCGGGGCGATCCGCGAAGCGCCGGCGTCGACATGATCGACTGGATCGAGATGATCCCGTTCCGCGAGACGCAGAACTACGTGATGCGCGTGACCGAATCGCTGCGCATCTACCGTGCGCGCCTCACAGGAACCGCCGGCCCCGTCGCCTTCACGGACCTCCTGCGGGAGGGCTAGCGAGCGCCATCGCGGCGCATGGCCCGCGCCGCGATGGCTGACCGCACGAGGGTGAAGATCCCTGCGGATGTGACGATGAGGGCGCCGATCACGACGTTCAACTCCAGCGCATCGCCGAAGATCGTCACCCCGAAGGCGCTGGCGAAGACCAGCTGGAAATAGGCGAAGGGCTGCACGACGGAGGCCTCGGCGACCTCGTAGCACCTGATCAGCAGCCAATGCGCGAGAGAGGCGGTGACGCACAGAAGCGCCATCCAGGCCCAGTCCCCGGCGGCCATCGGCTCCCAGAACCAGACCCCGATCAGCGTCATCGCCACCGCGCCGACGGTGCCGGTCCAGAAGAAGCTGGTCGCCGCACTGTCGGACCGGCCGCAATAGCGCGTGAGCAGGCCGTAGAGGGCGAACATCGCCGCACCCGCGACGGCGAGAAGCGCGGCGGGAGAGAAGACGCCGAAGCCCGGCTGCAGGATCACGAGAATGCCGACGAAGCCGATCCCGATCGCCACCCATCGCCGCCAGCCGACACGCTCGCCGAGGATCGGCCCCGAAAGGGCCGCGACCATCAGCGGGTAGACGGCGAAGATCGCGTGGGTCTCGACGAGGCCGAGGATGACGAAGGCGGTGACGAGGGTGAGCACTTCGGCGATGAGAAGGAGCGAGCGGAATCCCTGGATCCACGGCATCGTGGTCCGCGCCGCTTCGCGGATGCCGCCCGCCTGTCGCGTGGCCAGGAGGATGACGAAAGCCGCGAAGAACCAGTAGCGGATCATCATGACCATGAAGACGTTGTACTGGCCCGCGAGGTGACGGGAGATCCCGTCCTGCGCCGAGAAGACGAAAGTGGCGGCCAGCATCAATCCGATGCCGAGGCGGGAGTTCTGCTCGGTCATGGGACGCGTTGTGCCGCGCCGGGGCGGCAATGGCCAGACGGGGCAGTCCGCCGGGAGCGATGCCGGAGCGGGGCTCTGCCGATCACTCCGGCATCCGCCCGACGCTCATGTGCCGCTTCCGGCCGTATCCGGGACGCCGCTCCACCACGAACCCGGAGGCGGCGAGGGCGCGGCGGACGGCTCCGGCGGCGGTGTAGGTCGCGAAGGTTCCGCCGGGCGCAGTGCGGGCGGCGACGGCGGCGAGAAGCTCCGGCTCCCACAGCTCCGGGTTCTTCGCCGGCGCGAACCCGTCGAGGAACCAGGCGTCGGCGCGCCCCTCCCAGGCCGGCACCCTCTGCCGTGCATCGCCCACGATCACCTCCGCCTCGACCGGCCCGATCCGCGCGGCAAGCCCTGCGGGATCCCACGCCGCGAGAAGCGCCGACACGTCCTCCTCCGCGACATCGAATTGCGCCAGTGCCCGGCCGAGGTCCGCCAGGGACAGCGGGTAGGCTTCGAAGCCGGTGTACCGGACCTCCACCTCCGCCTCCCGCGCCATCTGTGCGAGGGCGAGGAGGTTCAATCCGGTGCCAAACCCGAGCTCGGCCACGTGGAAGCCGCCCCGGGCCCGCTCCGGCAGGCCGTTTCCGGCGAGAAAGACGTGCCTCGTCTCCGCCAGGCCGTCCTCCAGGGAGAAATAGGGATCGTCGAACCGGGTGCTCACGGGCACACCGCTCTCCTTCCACGTCACTCCCTTCTCACCCTGATCCATCTGTCCTAAGCCCTGTTCAGCGACGACGTCGACATGGGGCGCGAGGGGCGGGTTTGGCAAGCATCGAAGCAACGGTGAGAGGGGCGGGCATCTTCGGGCTCGCCTGTGCGTTCGAGATGGCGAGGCGGGGCGCGCGGGTGCGCGTGATCGACACGCGCGGCCTCGCCTCTGGCGCGTCCGGCGGCGTCGTGGGAGCGCTCGCCCCCCATGCGCCGGAGCGGTGGGACGCGGCGAAGGAGGCGCAGCTCGAGAGCCTCCTCGCGGCGCCCGCGTTCTGGAGCGCGGTCCAAGAAATCTCGGGCAGGAGCCCCGGATACGCCCGCCTCGGGCGTCTTCAGCCTATCCCTGAGGGTGGCGAGGAGCGGGCCGAGGCGCGGGCGGCCGAGTCGGCCGAACGCTGGCGCGGGCAGGCGGAGTGGCGTGTGATCAGGGTGGCGGGGGCCGGGGACTGGGCCCCGGCGTCTCCCACCGGGCGGCTCGTCTTCGACACGCTGTCTGCCCGCATCGCCCCTGCCGCCGCCTGCGCGGCGCTGGCCGAGTCGATTTCGCGGCTGGGGGGCGAGTTGATCCTCGGGGAAGATGCGGCGGAGATCGGCCCCGTCCTTCATGCCACCGGTCCTGCGGGCCTCGCCGCGCTGTCCGAGGCGACCGGCCGCGTGATCGGAGCGGCGCAGAAGGGGCAGGCGGCGCGCCTCGGGCTGGACCGGCGGGGCCTGCCGCAGCTCTATGCCGGCGGGCTTCACATCGTCCCCCATGCGGATGGAAGTGTGGCCGTCGGCTCCACCTCCGAGCGGGATTTTGCCGATCCCCGGAGCACCGATCATCAGCTCGACGATGTCATCGCGGCCGCCCGCGCGGCGTGTCCCGCGCTCGCCGATGCGCCGGTCCTCGAGCGCTGGGCGGGGCTCAGGCCCAGATCGCGCTCCCGGCGCGCAATATTCGGCCGCTTCCCGGGCAAGGAGGGTCATTTCGTGGCCAATGGCGGCTTCAAGATCGGATTCGGAATGGCGCCCCTCGCCGCGCGCCTCATGGCGGATCTGATCCTGGACGGCCGTGACGCCATCCCGGCCCCCCTGCGCCTCGAGGCCCTGCACGCCTCCCGTGCGTGACACGCCCGTTGAGAAAACACTCTTCGATTGCTACCTTGTCAGTACGCCCAGCGCCGGGGCTCAGGCGGCGCGACAAACGGAGGACGATGTCCTGTCTATTCATGCGGACGCCGCCACGCACCCGGCGGCACATGGCGCGGCTATGACCGCGCAGCCCGGGGCCGAGAGCAGCGAAGCGCTGCTCAAGCGCATCCTTTCCTCTCTCGATGACGACAAGGCCGAGGATGTCGTGCAGATCAACCTGCGCGGCAAGTCCGAGATGGCGGATTACATGGTGATCTGCTCGGGCCGCTCCACCCGCCAGGTGGCGTCGATCTCGCAGAACCTCGTCGACCGCCTCAAGCAGGAGGCCGGCCGCCAGTCGAAGATCGAGGGCAAGGACAGTGGCGATTGGGTGCTGATCGATGTGGGCGACGTGATCGTTCACGTCTTCCGTCCCGAGGTGCGGGAGTTCTACCAGCTCGAGAAGATGTGGCAGCCCGCGACGGCGGCCGCCGAGATCCGGCCGGGCGCGAACTGAAGCCATGCGGGTGGGCGTTCTGGCCGTGGGGCGCCTGCGCGCCTCTTCCGAGCGCTCACTCGTCGAGGATTACCTCTCCCGCGCGGCCAAGGCCGGCCGCGGGATGGGTCTGACCGGGTTCGACGTCACCGAGATCGACGACCGGAAGGGGAGCGGCCGGGACGGCGAGGCGGCTCTCCTTCTGAAGGCGCTGCCCGAATCTGCCGCTCTCGTGGCGCTGGACGAGCGGGGACGGACGCTGGATTCGCCTGGCTTTGCCGGCGAAGTCGCGGGCCTGAGGGACCGGGGCGCCGGCGGCCTCTTCTTCGCCATCGGCGGGGCGGACGGGCACGGGGCCGCGCTTCTGGAGCGGGCGGACCTCCTCCTCTCCTTCGGCGCCATGGTGTGGCCCCACATGCTCGCCCGCGTCATGCTCACCGAGCAGATCTACCGCGCGACGCAGATCCTCGCCGGTACGCCCTATCACAGGGTCTGAAGCCCCGAGTTTTCCCATGCCCAGCGAGCCCAGAGACAGCCCGGACGCAATGGAGGCGCTGAAGACGCGCCTCGCCGGGGAGGTGCGCGAGACCGGCTTTGCCGAGATGGGCATCTGCGCGCCGGATTCGCTGCCTGACCTGCCCGAGCGGCTCGCCCGGTTCGTGGAGGAGGGGCGGCATGGTCAGATGGAGTGGATGGCCGAGCGAATGGCCTGGCGCTCGGACCCCTCGGCGCTCTGGCCCGAGGCCCGCTCCGTCGTCATGCTGGCGGACAGCTACCGCCCGGAGACGGATCCGCTTGCCGGCCTCGCCGAGAAGGATCGCGGCCTGATCAGCGTCTATGCCCGCGGCAAGGATTACCACGATATCGTCAAGAAGCGGCTGAAGAAGCTGGCGCGCTGGTTGATCGCCGAGGGCGGCGGAGAGGTGAAGGTCTTCGTCGATACGGCGCCCGTCCCCGAAAAGCCGCTGGCAGAGGCGGCGGGGCTTGGCTGGCAGGGCAAGCACACGAACCTTCTCAGTCGCGATTTCGGAAACTGGGTGTTCCTCGGGGCGATCTTCACCACGCTCGACCTGCCGAAGGACGTGCCGGAGCGTGAGCACTGCGGCTCCTGCACCCGCTGCCTCGACATCTGCCCGACGAACGCCTTTCCGGCGCCCTTCCAGCTCGATGCGCGTCGCTGCATCTCCTACCTGACGATCGAGCACAAAGGGCCGATCCCGGAGGAGTTTCGCGCCAGTCTCGGCAACCGGATCTACGGGTGCGACGATTGCCTCGCGGTCTGCCCGTGGAACAAGTTCGCCGTCGCCGCCGGGGATGCCCGCCACGCCGCCCGGGATGATCTGGACCTGCCGCCCCTGAAGGAGCTGGCAGAGCTCGACGATGCCGCGTTCCGTGCGCGCTTTTCGGGCTCTCCCATCAAGCGCATCGGACGGAATCGCTTCGTGCGCAATGTCCTCTACGCCATCGGCAATTCGGACGAGCCGGCGCTCCTGCCGGTGGCCAAGGGCCTGCGGAGCGACGCCGATCCCGCGGTGGCGGATGCCGCGGAGTGGGCCGTGGGCCGCCTGACGGGTTGAGTGGCAGCGGGGAGTCGCTACGTTGAGGGGTGTATCACCTGCATGAGGAGGATGCCGGAATGACACGCCATATCGTCGACAGAACGCATCGCGCGAGGAGTGGCCAGCCGCTCACGCCCTTTGCCGCAGCGGGAAAGCGGCTCGCGCCCGAGGGATCCCATCCCAACGTGCTGGGCGTCATCCGGCGCCCAAGGGTGCGGAACGCGGCGCGCGTTGCGCGGTATGCCGATATCGAGCGGGGACGGCAGGCCTAGGCGCGCCGTCCGTCGGTATCGGGAAGGAGGGGCAAGCGCCGCGTTCGCCCCCGCCCCTCGCCGGGTCTCAGGCCCGCACGAGCTGCTCGTATTCCTCCGAGATGGAGCGGGTCAGTTCGCCCACCTCGAACGTGTAGTCGCCGATCTGTCCCACGGGCGTGACCTCGGCGGCGGTGCCGGTGAGCCAGCACTGCTGGAAGTCTTCCAGCTCGGACGGTTCGATATGGCGCTCGTGGACCTTGATCCCGCGCGCCTCGAGCAGGCCGAGAACGGTCTGGCGGGTGATGCCGTTGAGGAAGCAATCGGGTTTCGGCGTATGCACCTCGCCGTCCTTGACGAAGAAGATGTTCGCGCCGGTCGCCTCGGCCACGTAGCCGCGGTAGTCCAGCATCATCGCGTCGGAGCAGCCCTTGGCCTCTGCGGCATGCTTGGACATGGTGCAGATCATGTAGAGACCCGCGGCCTTGGCCTGGCTCGGTGCCGTGGCGGGATCGGGCCGGCGCCACTTGGCGAGGTCGAGCTTGGCGCCGCGCATCTTCGCGTCGCCGTAATAGGCCCCCCATTCCCACGCGGCGACGGCCATGCGGACCGGGTTGCGCGCGGAGGCGACGCCCATGTCGGGACCCGCGCCACGCCATGCGACTGCGCGCACATAGGCGTCCCGGAGGCCGGACGAGGCGAGGACCTGCGCCTTCGCGGCCTCGATCTCATCCACGGTCCATGGGATCTCGAAGTCGATCATCTGAGCGGATGTGCGCAGGCGCTTGGAATGCTCCCGGCTCTTGAAGATGCGCCCGTTATAGGCACGCTCGCCTTCGAACACCGAGGAGGCGTAGTGCAGCGCATGGGTCAGGATATGCACGTTCGCGTCGCGCCAGGGCACAAGGTCACCGTCGAGCCAGATCATCCCGTCCCGATCGTCGTAATTGCCAGCCATCGTGCCCTCCTTCGGAAGAACCTGTCCAAAAAACGTCCGGACCGGACATTTAATTGCGTAAAAACTGAGCGGAGCTAACATTGCGATCTGGCAATGTCAACAAGGCTGACTTAAAACGGAAGCATCTGGAGGTGACGATGACCGGCGACGGAAGCGACATGAGGGACAGGCCCGGAGCGGGGCAGCGGGGCGAGACGCTCCTGTTCCTGACCGACGAGCACCTGAGAAAGGGGATCGAGGCGATGTTCTTCGCCTATCGCGGCTTCACCGCTGATCCCGACCGGATCCTCGAAAGCTACAGCTACGGACGCGCGCACCACCGGGCGCTGCATTTCGTCCACCGCTCGCCCGGAACGACCGTGAACAACCTGCTCGGCATCCTCGGCGTGACCAAGCAATCCTTGAACCGGGTGTTGCGCGCCCTCATCGATGACGGCCTCATCGAAAGCCGCGTCGGCCACACGGACAAGCGGGAGCGGCACCTCTACCTCACCGAGCGCGGCTCGGACCTCGAATCGGCCCTGTCCGACGCGCAGCGCGCCCGGATGCGCGCCGCGTTCCGCAGCGCAGGGCCCGAGGCAGTGGCGGGCTTCCGAGCTGTCCTCGAAGCGATGATGGACCCGGAGATGCGGAGGCGGTACCTGTCGCTCAGCGAAGGAGGACACTGAGCATGGAAGCCGGGACGCACCTGCTGATCGTCGATGACGACGAGCGGATCAGGGGATTGCTTCAGAAGTTCCTCGCCCGGAACGGCTTCATGGTCACCGTCGCGCGCGATGCGGCCCATGCGCGTCGCCTGCTTGCGGGCCTCGAATTCGATCTCATCGTGCTCGACGTGATGATGCCGGGGGAGGACGGGGTGTCCCTGACCGCGTCCCTGCGTGAACGTCTCGCGACCCCGATCCTTCTTCTGACCGCGAAGGGCGGAACGCAGGACCGGATCTCCGGGCTGGAAGCCGGTGCGGACGATTACCTCGGCAAGCCGTTCGAGCCGAAGGAACTCCTGCTCCGGATCAACGCGATCCTCCGCCGTGTTCCGCCCGAACAGGCGCCGTCGCAGGGGCCGAAGGTGCTGCATCTCGGTCCGGTGCGCTACGATGTGGAGCGGGGCGAGATGTGGCGCGGAACCGTCCCCATCCGGCTGACCGCGACCGAGACGACGCTCATGCGGATCTTCGCCGCCCATGCGGGGGAGCCCCTGACCCGCAGCCAGCTTGTCGAGGATCCGGGCCGGGACAGTGACAGGGACGGGGCGCAGGAGCGGGCGGTGGACGTCCAGATCACGCGTTTGAGACGCAAGATCGAGGACAACCCCAAGCAGCCGCGTTACCTGCAGACGGTGCGCGGCGCTGGCTACATGCTGGCCGCCGACTAGGATCGGCCACCATCCGCCGCTTTCCCTTGCGACATCTTGTGGATAACTCGGCTGCGGCCTCCACATCAGGTGTCATCTCCTTGACATGCATCCCCCCGGAGCGGCACCCTCTCCCGATCTTTCCGGGAGCCTCCCTTTGCGATTCACGCGCCTGCGCCTCAACGGGTTCAAGAGCTTCGTCGATCCCACGGACCTCGTGATCGCCGACGGCCTGACGGGGGTCGTCGGGCCGAACGGATGCGGCAAGTCCAATCTGCTCGAAGCCCTGCGCTGGGTCATGGGGGAGAACCGTCCGACGGCCATGCGCGGCGGCGGGATGGAGGATGTGATCTTCGCCGGTGCCGCGACGCGCGGGGCCCGGAATTTCGCCGAGGTCTCGCTCCATATCGACAACACGGAGCGCCTCGCGCCGTCCGGCTTCAACGAGGCCGACGAGCTCGACATCGTCCGCCGGATCACCCGCGACGCCGGCTCCGCCTACAAGGCCGCGGGCCGGGACGTGCGCGCGCGGGACGTGCAGATGCTGTTCGCGGACGCCTCCACCGGCTCCCACTCCCCGGCGCTCGTGCGGCAGGGGCAGATCTCGGAGCTGATCAACGCCCGCCCGAAGGCGCGGCGGCGTATCCTCGAGGAGGCGGCGGGGATCTCCGGGCTCTACCAGCGGCGTCACGAGGCGGAGCTGAAGCTCAGCGGTGCGGAGCAGAACCTGTCCCGCGTGGACGACGTGATCGAGCAGCTGGCCTCCCAGCTTTCGACCCTTGCGCGGCAGGCGAGACAGGCGGCGCGGTACCGCTCCATCGGCGGCGACCTGCGCCGGGCCGAAGGCTTGCTGCTGTTCCGGCGCTGGCGCGAAGCGGCCGATGCCGCCGCCCGCGCCGCCGAAGAGCTGACCCTCCAGAGGCAGGACGCCGCCGCCGCGGAGACGGCTGTCACGGCCTCCGAGGACGAGCGCCGCCGTGCGGCCGAATCGCTTCCGCCCCTGCGCGAGGAGGAGACCGTCGCGGCGGCGGTGCTTCAGCGCATCCTTGTCGATCTGGGCTCGGCGGACGAGGACGCCGCCCGCGCCCTCCGCGCCATCGAGACGTTCGAAGGGCGTCTCGAGCAGCTCGCCCGCGACCTCGCGCGGGAGGAAGAGCTGAACAGCGATGCCGGCGCCTCCCTGCACCGGCTGGAAGACGAGAAGGATCGGCTGGCAAAGGCGATGGACGGGCACGGGCCGCGGCTCGATGCGGCGCAGGAGGCGGCCCGGATCGCCTCCGAGAATCTCGGCGCCCGGGAATCGGAGCTGGCCGAGGTGACCGAGGACGTCGCCCGCCTCTCCGCGCAGCACCAGTCCGCCGAGCGATACGCGGCCGAGGCCAGGGCGTCCGCCGAACGTCACCGCCGCGAGCGTGCGAGTTCGGAGCGGGAGGCGGCCGAGGCACGCGGCAAGCTGGACGCGTTGGGCGAGGGCGTTTCCGCGGCGACCGTTGCCCTGTCGGAGGCGCAGAAAGCGGCAGGAGAGGCGGAGGACCGGATCGCGGTCTCGGACGCTGCGCTCGCGGAATGCTCCGTGAAGGAGGGGGAGGCCCGTGCGGCCCGCTCCGGCGCCGAAGGCGAGGTTCAGGCTCTCAGCGCCGAGGCAACCGCGCTCGAGCGTCTGGTCTCGCGCAAGGACGGCGAGGCCGCGGCGCTCATCGACAGCGTGACCGTCGCTCCGGGCTTCGAGGCCGCGTTCGGCGCCGCGCTCGCGGACGAGCTGCGCGCGCCCGTTCTCGATGCGGCCGGCACGGGGTGGCGCGGGCTGCCGGGGTACCCGTCGCCGCAACCTCTTCCCGCCGGGAGCGATCCGCTTTCCGCGCATGTCGAGGCGCCCGCCCTGCTGGCGCGCCGCCTCGCCCAGATCGGGCTCGTCGAGGATGCGGAGACAGGGACCCGGATGCAGGCGGACCTCGCGCCCGGCCAGCGCCTCGTGACCCTGGCCGGCGATCTCTTTCGCTGGGACGGCTACGGCGCGCTTTCGGCCGATGCCCCCTCCGCCGCCGCGATCCGGCTCCAGCAGGTCAACCGGCTGAGGAGCCTCACGGCCGAATTGGAGACCCTGACGTCCCGCGCCGAGGATCTCGCCGCCACCCATGAGGCGCTGCAATCCGAGCACACGCGCCTGGCTGAGGACGACAAGCTCGCCCGCCGGGCCCGCCGCGAGGCCGATGCCCGCGTGGCCGACGCCTCCCGCGCCGCGAGCCGGGCTGAGAACGAGCGCGCCATGGCCGCCACCCGCCTCGAAGCCGCGGAGCTTGCCGTGGAGCGCCATACCGAGGAGCTCGCCGCGTCCGAGGCGCGGCTGGAGGAGGCGGAGGCGACGCTGGCGGGGCTTCCCGATCTCGGCGCGGCCCGCGAGGGCATCGCGGATGCAAGGCATCGCGTCGAAGGGAGCCGCCGGGACATGCTCTCGGCCCGCCAGGAGGCGGATGAGCTGCGCCGGGCGGGCGAGGGGCGCCGCCGCCGCGCCGAGGCGGTGGAGCGGGAGATGGCCGACTGGTCGAAGCGCCTCCGGAATGCCGAAGCGAGCCGCGCGGACCTCGCCCGGCGCCGGGAGGAAACCGAGCGCGACCTCGCCGCCGCCCGTCCCGCGCCGCAACAGATCGCGGAGCGCCGCGCCACCCTCGAAACGGACCGCGAGAAGGCCGAAGCGCGCCGGACCGCCGCCGCGGAGGCACTTGCCGCCGCCGAGAGCGCGCATCGGGAGGCCGAGCTTGCTGCCCGCGAGGCAGAGCGGGCCGCTTCCGAAGCGCGCGAGAGGCGTGCGGCAGCCGATGCCCGCGCCGAGGCTGCCCGCGCCTCCGAGGCGGAGGCCGCGGAGCGCATCCGCGAGGCGCTGGACGTCGAGCCGGATGCGCTGCTGGACCGCCTTGGCGGGGACGCGGACGCGATCCCGCCGGCCCCCGAGATCGAGGCCGAGATCGACCGCCTCCGCCGCAGCCGGGACGCGCTCGGCGCGGTGAACCTGCGTGCCGAGGAGGATTCCCGCGCCGTGCAGGAGGAGCATGACGAGCTCGTCACCGAGAAGGCCGATCTCGAGGACGCGATCGGGACCCTGCGCACCGGTATCGCCTCCCTGAACAAGGAAGGCCGCGAGCGCCTGCTCGCCGCCTTCGAGGAGGTGAACGGCAATTTCTCCATGCTCTTCAAGCACCTCTTCGGCGGCGGCGAGGCCAAGCTGATGCTGGTCGAGTCGGACGATCCGCTGGATGCCGGCCTCGAGATCATGTGCATGCCTCCGGGCAAGAAGCTCTCCGTCCTGTCGCTGCTGTCCGGGGGCGAGCAGACCCTGACGGCGATGGCGCTGATCTTCGCCGTCTTCCTCGCCAACCCCGCTCCGATCTGCGTGCTCGACGAGGTCGATGCCCCGCTCGACGATGCCAACGTCACCCGGTTTTGCGATCTGCTCGAGGAGATGACGCGGCAGACGGACACCCGCTTTCTCATCATCACCCACCACGCCATCACCATGAGCCGCATGGACCGTCTCTTCGGCGTGACGATGCAGGAGCAGGGCGTGTCCCAGCTCGTGTCGGTGGATCTCAAGAAGGCGGAGGCGATGGTCGCCTGAGGCGGGTGCCCTGAAACGGGCCTTTCCTTGGACCCGCCTTCTGCTACATCCCGGCCGGCGAGGCGTTTCGGCCCGCGCAACGCCAGACGGAGATCATGGCAAAAGAGCGTCGCAGGAGCCGCACATTCGCGGTCATCGGGCTCGGGACTTTCGGCGCGACGATCGCCAAGGAACTCACCCGCTTCGGAAACCACGTCCTCGGGATCGACAAGGACGGCGCCGTCGTGAACCGCTACGCGGACGAGCTGGCACGGACCGTGATCGCCGATGGCGGTAACGAGGACGTCCTGCGGGAGATCGGCCTCGGGGAGTACGACGTCGCAGTCATCGCCATCGGACAGGACCTCGAGGCGTCCATCCTGTCGGCGTTGTCGGCCAAGCTGGTCGGGGTCGAGCATGTGTGGGCAAAGGCGTCGAGCCGGATGCATCACCGGATCCTGTCCAAGATCGGGGTAGAGCGGGTGATCCATGCCGAGGCCGAGATGGGCCGCCATGCCGCCCAGATGCTGAACAACCCGATGGTGGGCGACTATGTCAGCCTCGGAAATGGCTATCACGTCGTGAACGTCGTCGTGCCGGAGCGGATGGCAGGCTCGGTCCTCAGCGAGATGGACCTCGAGGACAGGTTCTCGCTGGTCCCCTTGGGCATCATGCACGGCTCCGAGATCAAGGCGCTTCAGGGTCAGCCCTGCACCCTGTCCGAAGGCGACCGGCTCATCCTGCTCGGCAAGCGCGCGAACCTGCGGGCCTTCGCCGAGACGATCTGAGCGATGCACCTTTTCCGTCGCCTGCGCAGAGGTCTCGAGCGGCTGAGGCACCTGCCTCCTCCGGCGCAGCTTGCCTCGCTCTATCTCGGGCTCATCGTCCTCGGCACGATCCTTCTCATCCTGCCGATCTCCAATACCGGAAGCGTGACGCCGCTCGACGCCGCCTTCACCTCCGTTTCGGCGGTGACGGTCACGGGGCTCGCGGTGGTCGATACCGGCTCAGACTTCACGATCGTCGGGCAGGCGATTATCGCGTGCCTGATCCAGCTCGGCGGTCTCGGTCTCATGACCTTCGCCGTCCTCGTGCTGACGTCCCTCGGCATTCCAGTGGGCTTCTCTCACCGTGTCATCCTGCGGGAGGACCTGAACCAGACCTCGCTCGGGAACCTCACGAGCCTCGTCGAGCAGATCTTCAAGATCGCGGTGGTCGTCGAACTGGGCGGGGCGCTTCTCTTGATCATCGACTTCGTGCCGCGTCTGGGACTGGCGGAGGGGATCTGGAGCGCGATCTTCACCTCCGTCTCCGCGTTCAACAATGCCGGCTTCGCGCTCTATCCCGACAGCCTCTCCGGGTGGGTGGGCGATCCACTTCTCAATATCGTGGTGCCGCTCATGTTCATCGTCTCGGGCCTCGGCTTCCTTGTCGTGGGCGAGATCGTGAACAAGCGCTCATGGCGGAAACTCTCGCTCCACAGCAAGCTGATGCTGTCCGGAACGGCCATCCTGATCCTCTGGGGAACGCTGACATTCGGCCTTCTGGAATGGAACAACCCCGGCACGCTCGGCGGGCTCGAGAGCACGTCCGACCGGCTCTGGGCCGCCTGGTTCCAGGGGGTCACGCCCCGGACGGCGGGGTTCAACACGGTGGACATCACCCAAATGCGGGAGGAGACGTCGCTTCTGACCATCGCCCTGATGCTGATCGGCGGCGGCAGCACGTCCACGGCGGGCGGCATCAAGGTGACGACCTTCGCCGTCCTCATAATCGCCACGCTCGCCTTCTTCCGGCGGCGTCAGGAGCTGACGATCTTCGGGCGTTCGATACGGGGGGAGGAGCTTCTGAAGGTTCTCGCCCTGACAATCGTGTCCATGCTCCTCGTCATGGTGTCGCTGTTTCTTCTGCTGATCTTCGAAGATGCGAGCTTCCTGGAACTGGCCTTCGAGGTGTCGTCCGCCTTCGGCACGGTCGGCCTGTCCCTCGGCGCGACGGGGGATCTGACCTGGGCCGGGAAGATCGTCATCATGGTGGTGATGTTCCTCGGCCGCGTCGGTCCGCTGACGCTCGGCTTCTTCCTCGCCACACGCACGGTGCCGCAAGTCCGTTATCCCGAGGGGCGGGTGTTCCTCGGCTGACCGGCAACGCGGCCGCCCGGACGCTGCCTCTGGGATCTGGAAGTTCGGAGCGGATCGCGGCTAGTCTCTGCCGGTACATGGTGGAAGGGTTGAGTTCTATGCTGAAGTTCCTGCTGAAGTTGTTCCGGGGGTCTCCAAAGCCGGCGCCACGGCCTCCCCTCAGGGCTCCAGAGGAACCTCGCCCTCGCAGGCCGATCCAACAGCCGGTCCCGCCCCGGAGCGTGAGCACGCCAGCGCCGTCGCCCACGGCCGCCCCCGCGGGCATCCTGGAGGGCAAATGCTACGTGATCGACGGCGATACGATCGTCATCCAGAAAAAGCGCATCCGCCTCGCCGGGATCGACGCGCCCGAGATTCAGGACCCGTGGGGCAAGAAGGCGAAGTTCGCGATGATCTCCCTGTGCAAGGGAAAGGTCATCAGGGCGGTCATCCAGGAGGGCGTGACGTACGACCGGGTCGTGGCGAAATGCTACCTCCCGGATGGAAGCGATCTGTCCGCGGAACTGGTCAAGCAGGGCCTGGCGCTCGACTGGAAGAAGTTTTCCGGCGGTGCGTACCGCCATCTCGAGCCTGACGGGATCCGGAAGAAACTCTGGCGCGTCGATGCCAAGCACCGGGGCAAGCTCTTTCCTCCGGCCGCGCAAGCCGCGGCCGCGCCGTCCTCCCGCGATAGACACGGGGGGCGGCCGGGGGGGCATGAAGCCCCCCGCCTTCAGTAATCGCGCTCGAAGAAGATGCCGAGGCTGGTCTCGCCGTCCGAGCCTGCGGACCCCTTGACCGTCACGTTGCGGCGGACGTCGATGTTGAGATTGATCTCGGTGTCGCCGTCGCTGCCCGTCGTCACGTCGGTATAGACGTTGTCCGACAGGTACTTGCCGATGCGCAACTCCGTGCCGCCGGTCTCGTCGGTGGTGAAGTCGAGATCGTCGAGACCGAGGTTCTCCCGGATCTGCCCCACGATGCCGACGCCGCCGCGCCCTGTGAGCGTGGCCACGGCATTGGCGAGTTGCGCCGCCTGGAGGGGCGACAGCTGCGTGACGTCCCGGCCGAAGAGGAACTGCGCCAGCACCTCTTCCTGCGGCAGGGAGGGGGTGGAGCTGAAGGTGATCTCGGGATCGTCCACCGGGCCTTCGACCCTGATCGTGATGGTGTATTCATCCGTTTCGGTAGAGGCGCTGAGGGCCACGTAGGGAACGAAATCCCCCTGAAGCGTGATCGCGCCCTGATCGAGGACGATGCGTTCGCCGAGGATGTCTAGGCGGCCGCGGATCAGTTCGAACCGACCGACGGGAACGATGTCGGATGTCGTCCCGCCGAGGGTCAGCTCGCCGCCGAGTTCCGCTTCGAGGCCGCGCCCGCGCACGAAGATCTGGTTGTCCGCAACGATGCGTATGTCGAGATTGAGGCCCCCGGAGCCGCCGCCCGATGCATCGTCTCCATCCGTATCGGCGTTCGGCCCGGCCAGATCGGCGCGCAGGCGGGTGATGTAGACGGGGCCCGGCTCGTTGATATGGGTGATCTCGGGAATGTCCCCGCCGAAGCCGAGGCCGCTGTCCGGGACGCGGATCTCGGTTTCGCCGAGATTCAGCCGCCCGCTGATCCCGCCGCGTCCGGCAAGCGGGCCGCTGAGTTGCAGATCGCCGCTGACGCGGGTCTCGTAAAGCTCGGGATCGCGCAGGACGTAGTTGCGGATGGTCACGGCGATATCGGCGGGCAGCCCGGCGCCGAGGCCGAGGGTGCCGTTCGCCGACAGCCGCCCGCCATCGCCGCCGCGGGCGGAGGCGTTGATCCGAGCCGTTCCGCTACCCAGATTCACCGTCGCGTTGATGTCGGTGATCGCCTGCGACAGGTTCGGCAGGAAGAAGCGCGCGCCATTGGTGCTGACAGTGCCGGCGACGGAGGCAAGCTCGAGCGGGCCGTTCAGGCCGAGGTCGAAGCTGGCCGTGCCGACGATCTGGTTGGGATCGAGCGCGGCATTGGCGAGGCCGAGGGGAATGCTGCCCGTGGCGTCCAGAGCCGCGCTGCCGAAGTCCGGTGCGATCGTGCCGTCCACCGAGGCGCGGGCCGGGCCGGGGCCGGTCACGTCGAGATCCACCGCGTACCCGCTTTGCGATTGCTGGAGATTGCCAGCGACGCGCACCGAGCCGGAAAGACCGGGCGCGAGGGGGGCGATGTTCGGTATCGAGACGGCAAGATCCACGTCGCTGTCCTCGGCGCCGACCACGCCCGCGACCGTGCCGGAGGTGCTGTAGGGACCGGAGAAATCCGCATCGATCCGGTAACGCTGGGTGTCCTCAACCTGCTCGACGGAGGAGGTCAGGGTCAGGGGGCCGTTGATGCCGGGAGCGATGGCGCCGACATTCGGTACCGAAACGCGCACGTCCACGTCCGTCCCGGTGGCGCCCGCAAGACCCTCGACCGAGGCTGTCGCGCCATAGGGTCCGGAGGCGTCGAGATCGACGCGGAAGCGTCCGTCCCCGTTCTCTGCCACGTCCCCGGTGACGCTGAGACCGCCCGGTATGCCGGATGCGATCGGGGAGAGGGACGGCAGGTTGAGCGCGAGGGAGACTTCGCTGCGTCCATCGCCCACGGGCCCTTCCACCGCGAAGGTGCTGTCGTAGGGGCCGGAGCCGTTCACGTCGATGGCAAAGCGGCCCTCGCCCGTCTGGGCGGCCGTGCCGGACACGCTGAGAGGGCCGGAATAATCGCCGGGCGCCAGCGGCGCGATATCGGGAAGCGCGGCGTCGAAGGCGATGGAGGTCTCGCCGCCGCCGACCGGACCCTCGACGGAAAAGACGCTGTCGTACGGGCCGGTCCCCTCGACGTCGAGGGTGAAGCGGCCGTCTGCGCCCTGCTCGGCGGTGCCGGTGACGTTCAGCGGGCCCGAGTAGGTTCCGCCCGGGACGAGCGGCTGGATATCGGGGATCGCGACGGCCCCCTCGAGCGCGGTTTCGCCGCCGCCCACGGGACCTTCGACGGCGAAGGTCGAGCCGTAGGGGCCTGCGCCGTCCACATCGACGACGATGCGGCCATCGGGGCTCTGGCGGAAGCTGCCGGTCACCTCGACGGCGCCCTCGTAGTCCATCGTCTCGGGGAGGAGGGGGGCGATCTCGGGGATGGCGACGCGGCCTTCGAGCGCGGTTCGGCCCGAACCCACCGGACCCTCGAGGTCGAACGTGCTCTCGTAGGGGCCGGACCCCTCGACGTCGACGACGAAGAGACCTTCGTCATTCTGCACCGCGGAGCCCGTGACCCGGATCGGGCCGGAAATGTCAGCGCCCGGCGCGAGGGGGGCGACATCGGGCAGGGATATCGTGCCCTCGATGTCGCTGCGCCCGTCGCCGACAGGGCCGGAAATGTCGAAGGAGCTTTGGTAGGGGCCGGAGCCCTCGACATCCACGCGCCAGCGGCCTTCGCCGGTCTCCGCGACATTGCCCGTGACGTCGAGCGGGCCGCTATAGTCCGTATCCGGCAGGTAGGGCGCGATGTCCGGCAGTGAGACGGCCAGGTCCACGTCACTCGTGCCTTCGGCGATGCGGCCGTCGATGCGCGCCGTCAGGTCGTAGGGCGCGGCCAGATCGACGGACACCTCGTAGACTTCGGGCGCGCTATTCTGAACCCGGCCCTCAAGGGTGACGGGGCCGCTGTAATCCTCGACGATGACGCCGAGATCGGCAAGCCGGGCGGTCAGGACGAGGTCGCTGTCGGTGGGGCCGAGGCGTCCTTCGCCGCTCGCCGTGATGGCCGGGCTGTCGATCGAGAAGGCGCGCAGCGTGGTGCCGCCGGTATCGCGCGCAGCGGACAGGTCGATGGAGACGGGACCATCCAGAAGCTCGTCCGCGGTCTCCTGGCCGATGCTGAGATCGGTGCCCTGAAGACTGAGTTCCGCATCGAAGATCCCGCCGAGCGCATCGACATTGCCCGACAGGGTCGCTTCGACATCGCCGGTGAGCGGACGGCCCGCGACGCCGGAAAAGCGGGAGAGATCGTCCGCGTTCAGCGCGGCATCGCCCTCGAAGAGGACCGAGCGGTTCTGGATGCGTGCGATGCCCTCGATTGCGGCGGAGTAGTTCGTGCCGATCACGTTCAGGGAGGTAAGTTCGAGCGGCTCTCCGTCCGCCCAGGTGAGGTTGACGTCGCCGCGGATGTCCTCCCCGACGGCCTCGGCCAGAGCTTCGTCCGCCGGGTCGATCCCGCCCGCCGTGAAGGTCAGGTCCGCCGTGACGGCGCGCTCGCCGCCTTCGGCGCGCGGGGCGGCGATGGTGCCGCCGCCGCCGAGCCGAAGGGTCGCGATCTCGATCTGCGGCTGGTCGATGCCCTGCGCGATGAGGTCCAGCGTCCACCGGTCGCTGACGGAGCCGTCGAAATTCGCCGTGATCTGGGCGCGATCTACACTCGTGTCGCCGCCCCCGAAGGGCAGCGTGACGGAGCCGCCATCGCTCGAGCGCAGCGCGCCTTCGAGGTCGAACGCATCGGGAAGTCCGTCCGCACCGATCGCGGCGGAGCCCTCCAGCGTGAGCGAGAGCGCGGAGATGCCCAGCTCCTCGATGACGGTACGGCCGTCGCCGGTCTGCCGCCCGCGCAGGATGAGCGCGATGTTCGAGCCGAGGAAGTCCTCGTAATCGGGCTGGACGATCTGGGTAATGTCGCCGCCGATCTCCACGTCGAACGCCCGGCCGCCATCGTCGGTGCCGTCGAGGGCGACGGTGCCGGTCACGCGGGGTTCGCCATCGGTGTCGAGGGCGATCTCTGCGGTGAAGTCATCGAGCGGACCTTCGCCCTGCACCGTCAGCTCGAGGGAGGGCGCGCCGGGGATGTTCAGCAGGTTGACCGCCAGACCGTCCGCCGCCTCGTCGACCCGCAGGTCGAGGGACAGGACCTCGGACTGCCCGTCGAAGGCGGCATCGAGTGCGATCTGTCCCTCGGGGCCGTCGAGCCGCTGGAGCGTGAGGTCCGCCTCGCCGCTGCCATCCGCGAGGGACGCGGACCCCTCGAGCGACAGGACGGCCTCCTGGCCGATGATATCCTCGCCGAGGACGGCGCGTTCGATGGAGACCTCGCCGATATTCACCGAGACGGGGAGTTCGGGCAGTGAGAAGCCGGAGGCCTGCGCGCTCGGCACGTCCACCTGGGGCTCCGTGATCGGGCGGCGCTCGACGATCAGCTCTTCGGCGGAAAGTTCGGTCACGGTGAAGCGGCCGCGCAGGAGCGCCGAGCGATTCCAGTCCAGAACGGCGTTTCTCAGCGTGAACCAAGTGCCTTCCTCGTCCGCGATCGTCAGCTCATCGATCGTGGCGCGAGAGGAGAGCGCGCCCTCGAAGCCCTCGATGCGGATCTGGCGGCCGCCGCCCGAAAGCCGGTCCTCGATGAAGCCCTGGAGCAGGCCGACATCACGGTCTTCCTGGGCGTGGGCGACGCCCGTGGCCAGAACCACGGCGGTGAGTGCTGCGAGGAATGCGCGCATCAAAATGCCTGCCCGATACCGATGTAGAACTGAACTGAAGGGGCGTCCTCGTCCGGCGTGTCGCCGACGGGCGTCGCGACATCGACGCGGATGGGTCCGATCCCCGTGGCATAGCGCAGACCGAGGCCGGCGCCGGAGATGGTCTCGCCCGAGCCGTCGGGGAATTCCTCCTCGCCGACATAGCCGGTGTCGTAGAACCCGACGATGCCGATCTTGTCCGTCACCTTGGTGCGAACCTCGGCGGACAGCGCGAGATAGGAGCGCCCGCCGATCACGGTATCGTCGATCTCGTCTGTGCCGAGGGTCTGGAACGGATGCCCTCGCACCGATCCGCCACCGCCGGCGAAGAAGAGATAATCGGGCGGCGCGCTGTCGAGGTCGGGGCCGGTGAGGGAGCCGAGCTGGGCGCGGCCCGCGAGCACGACGCGGTCCTGTGCGCCGAACCCGTAATAGGCCCGCGCGTCGACTTCCGTCAGGGCCCCGCTGTCGATCTCGCTGATGCCGACGAAGGGGGAGACGTCCGCCTTGATGTAGACACCCTCGGTCGCGTCGAGATCGGTGTCCCGGGTGTTGTAGGTCAGGCTGACGGGCAGGGAGACGAGGGAGAATTCGCGCTCGCCGAACGCATCCTCGACCTGTCCCGCGCGCACCGAGACGCCGACGGTCCCGGTCAGCCGTTCCGAGAAGATCCGCTCGAGGCCGATGCCGAAGGTCAGCGAGTCCGATTTGTAGCCGGGTTCGTCCTCGGACTCGATCGCGCCGTTGATCAGAAGGTTGGTATCGGGGGTGAAGGTCGCCGGGCGGCGGAAGAAGCCGGTCAGCGCGTAATCGATCCCGTTGTCTTCCTCGGTCGCGCCGATATTGGTCACGTCGAAGTCGAACCGGAGCCGTTCGGCCCCGCCAAGCAGGTTCCGGTGCAGCCAGAAGGTGGTGAAGGTCAGACCTTCCACAGAGGAATACTCGAGGCCGACGCCGAGGCGGCGGCGCTTCTCCTCGACCACCGCGATGTCGATGGGAAGGGAGCCGTCGGCTGCGAGGGTCTCCGCATCGGAGACGGTAATCGAGCGGAACGCTTCGGTGCGCCGAAGCCGCCTTGTAGCCTGCTCCAGCTCCTCGGGGTCGTAGATCTCGCCCTCCGGGATGCCGGCGATCGTGCGGATGCGCTCGGTGCGCACGCGCTCGTTGCCGGTGATGATCGGGCGGCCGAAGCGCAGGCGCGGGCCGGTGGAGATGCCGATCCGGGCCGAGAGGGTGTTCGCGGCGTGATTGGCGGTGATGTTCTCGGAGGCGATGTCCGCCCGCGCGAAGCCAAGATTGCGCCAGCCGTCGATTCCGGCATTCGCCGCATCGCCGATGATCGATGCGGCGGCGGGTTCGCCCACGGCGAACTCCTCCGGCAGGTCCGTCTCGGGAGAAAGGGGATCGACCCGCGTCTCGGAGAAGACGAACTGGGGGCCGGGCTGAACGTTCACCACGATCCGGCCGATCCCGGACGGTGCCGACAGGGGGGACAGATCCGCCGCCTCCCGCCCGTCGACGAAGACGTTGATGACGCCGCTGTAGTAGCCTTCGGAATAGAGCGCCGTCAGAAGACGCGCATATTCCGCCTTTGCCGCCGCGACGAGTTCGGCCGGGCCGCGCTCCTCGTCCTGGAACGCCGCGCGCAGCACGGAGGCGGCATTCAGGGCGCTCTTGAGGTCTTCATCGGAACTGCCGACTACGAGGTCGAGGTTCTGGGTGAACGCCGGACCTGCGCCTGCGGCGAGGGCGGCGGCGAGCGCCACGGGGCGCAGGAAAGCTGGGGTGCGTGTCATGTCGCGTCAACGTTTAACGACGGTCCGGGCACGGCGCCATGGCCAAGGTGACGTTGCGAACCGAGAACGGGCATAAACAAAACGTGTGTCTCGCCACGGGCGGGGCTGCGGCCCCGGCGCGAACGGCTCCTTGCGGCGTCTCTTCCTTTCGGCGAGGCTCAGTTCACGGGGATCAGACAATTCCAGCAAGGTGAGCGACAGCATGGCCGGCCGAACGATCACGCTGGCGCAGCAGAAGGGTGGCTCCGGCAAGACGACGCTGGCAGCGAACCTTGCCTGCGCCTACAGGCTGGAGGGCCGCCGCGTGGCGCTCCTCGACACCGACCCGCAGGGCAGTCTCGGCCGATGGTTCATGACCAGACGGGATGCGCTGGGGGAGGCGGACATGGAGTTCTCCACGGCTTCCGCATGGGGCGTCTCATACGAGGTGGAGAAGCTGCGTCGGGAGAACGACGTGGTGATCGTGGACACCCCGCCCAAGGTGGATGCCGATCTCCGGCCGGCCTTGCGGGAGGCGGATCTGGTGCTGGTGCCGGTTTCCGCGAGCCATCTCGATCTCTGGGCGACCGAGAGCGTGCTGGAGCTGGCGAAGCGGGAGCGTCGGACGACGCTGCTCGTTCTCAATCGCGCGGGACCGGGAACACGGCTGACGGCGACGATATCGGAAAGCCTGAAGGAGCTCGGGGCCGAGATTGCCGAGACGGTGCTCGGGAATCGCGTGGCCTATGCCGAGAGCCTCGGGCGCGGACGGGCCGCGCCGGAGGAGAAGCGTGCCGGTGCGGCGAGGGCGGAGATCGCGGCGCTCTCGACAGAGATCGCGCGCCTCATCGGCCTCGCCTGAGCGCGGAGGGCCCGAAGGCCGCCCCGCAGTCCCGGTTCAGGCCAGCGCGAGGTTGGAAGCGCTGGCGCGGCCGTCACGGCCGGATTCGATGTCGAAGGTGACCTTCTGGTCATCAGCGAGGCCCGTGAGGCCAGCGCGCTCGACAGCGGAGATGTGGACGAAGACGTCCTTGCCACCACCATCGGGGGCGATGAAGCCATAACCTTTGGTGGAATTGAACCATTTAACGGTGCCGGTGGCCATGGAGTGACCCTTCCTTGCTAGTCTCCTGCCCGCGATATTGCGGCAGGTCGGCTTCAGTCGCTTACGATCGAGGGACTGACAGCACGGGTAGCGAGGACAGTGTTCGATGCGGCGCAGCGCGTTCGCAGGTCGCATCATGCGCCAAAGAGCGCCACCGCGCAAGGGGGCATGGACAGGACCAACCCTCGCTCTCGGCGTCGTGTTTTCAAAATCGATCTGGACCGCGCCTGCTCGGGCGCGGAGGGCAAGCCTAACGCACATCCCGGCGGCCTTAAACCTCTTCTCTCGCAGGAAGACTGCGGCGGAACGCCCCGACCTGGCCGTGGCGGCGAGTGCTGCCCCGGTGGCTACTTGAGGGGACCGGCGCGGAAGCCGTCGTTGATGGCGACGCGGGAGTGCTCGTCGATGGCGACGGCACGGATGCGGGGGCCGCCCTCCTCGGGATGGTCGTCGTGGTCGCGGGGCAGGCCGACCACGGCGGAGCGGGCGGCGCCCTTGCGGCGGATCTCGCCCCGGAGGGCGTCCCGCCACCGGCATTCCCAGCGATTGCAGACATCGGCCCGCATCTCGCGGGGCAGGGCGCAGCCGGTATTCGTGTGGTAGACGCAGGAGCGCTCGATATGCGCCTCGGGCAGTCGGGAGAGGTAGTCCTGCCGGATCTCCTCCTTCCCCGCCTCGGGGTTCTGGCGGAGGTACCACTGGATCGTGCGCATGTTGATGAAGGCGTCCCGGCCGTTGCCCTGCATGCAGCAATCGCCGCGGCACGCGATGCAGGCGGCGTCGAGGGAGAGCGGATCGCCTTGCTGATGCTCCGCGCGCTGGACGAAGTCGGGATCGCCCTCCGCCTCGGTCTGAAGCCATTCCGGCGCCTCTTCCTCCCCGAGCGCCTCCGCGATGGCGCGGCCCAGATTGGTCTCGAACCGCTCCAGCTGCTCCTCCTCCTGCGGCACCTCGGTCAGGGTGATATGGGGGACGACGCCGGTCGCGATCCTGTCCAGATCCGGCTCGCCGGCCTGCGCCGCGGTCGCTTCGATGACATGGGACACGCGCGCCAGCCCCTTTGCCTCGGCCGCATCCCTTTCCTCGGCCTTGCGCTTCACCTCGGCGGAGGCCGCCTCGATCGTCGCGCGGGTCTGGCAGACGGGGTTGCCGCAGATCCCGAGCCCGGCGCGTTCGGGCGGGACGGGCTGCCCGCAAACCCTGCACCGCCCGTCGAGCCGCGCCTTCGTCCTGAAAGGATGCATCGAAATAGGGTCCGTCATCCGGAATGAATGAGGCCATCCTGACCGCTACGGAGCGCATCGGTCAAGAAGGGCGGAGACCGGGGTCGGAAGCGAAAGAGCGGGCGATCGCGGTGTGAAGACCGGTTTGGCGAGGGGGCCGCCCGCTCCGAGGCTTCGGGGTCGGGACTTATGTGTTCATGGCAAACACCTGCGGCGCCCTGTCCCGGTCGTTTTCGGCTGACGGTCTTTTCGGTCCCGGCTCCGGAGCTGGCCGCGTCATCGCGAGGCGCGCAAAATAAAGGGGCGCCCGGCTGGCGGGCGCCCCTTTCGATCCTGTGCCGCCCCGTGCCCTTTCGGGCGCGTTCGGCTCAGCGGGTGAACTTCTTGTGCTTCGAGCGGCTCGGCTGGAAGGCTTCGTCGCCGAGGCGGCGGACCTTGTCCTCCTCGTAGGCCGCGAAGTTGCCCTCGAACCACTCGACATGCCCGTCGCCTTCGAAGGCGAGCATGTGCGTGCAGAGGCGGTCGAGGAAGAAGCGGTCGTGGGAGATGATCACGGCGCAGCCCGCGAAATCCTCCAGCGCATTCTCCAGCGCTCGCAGCGTTTCCACGTCGAGGTCGTTGGTCGGCTCGTCAAGGAGCAGCACGTTGCCGCCGGCGCGCAGCAGCTTGGCCATGTGCACGCGGTTGCGTTCGCCGCCCGACAGGAGGCCGACGGGTTTCTGCTGGTCCGGCCCGCGGAAGTTGAAGGCGCCGCAATAGGCGCGGGAGTTCATCTGGGCCTCGCCGAGTTCGATGATCTCGGCGCCGCCGGAAACTTCCTCCCAGACGGTCTTCTCGGGATCGAGCGCGTCGCGGGACTGGTCGACATAGGAGAGGTCCACCGTCGGCCCGTAGGACAGCTCGCCCGAATCGGGCTCCTCCTGGCCGGTGAGCATGCGGAAGAGGGTAGATTTACCGGCGCCGTTGGGACCGATCACGCCGACGATGCCGCCCGGCGGCAGCGAGAAGGAGAGATCGTTGATCAGGACGCGGTCGCCGTAGGACTTCTGGAGGTTGTCCACCTCGATGACCTTCGAGCCGAGACGCTCGCCGTTCGGGATGATGATCTGCGCCTTGCCGACGCGCTCCCGCTCGGACTGGCCCGCCATCTGCTCATAGGCGTTGATCCGGGCCTTGGACTTGGCCTGCCGCGCCTTCGCGCCCGCCCGGATCCACTCGAGCTCGCGGTCGAGGGACTTCTGCCGGGCCTTGTCCTCGCGGGCCTCCTGCGCCAGCCGCTTGGCCTTCTGGTCGAGCCATGCGGAGTAGTTGCCCTCGTAGGGAATGCCGCGGCCCCGATCGATCTCGAGGATCCAGCCGGTGATCTCGTCGAGGAAATACCGGTCGTGGGTGACGATCAGGATCGTGCCCTTGTAGTCGACCAGGTGCTGCTGGAGCCAGGCGATGGTCTCGGCATCGAGGTGGTTGGTCGGCTCGTCGAGGAGCAGCATTTCGGGCGCTTCGAGCAGGAGCTGGCAGAGCGCGACGCGGCGCAGCTCGCCGCCCGAGAGGTTCGCCGGCATCGCATCGTCCGGCGGGCAGCGGAGCGCTTCCATCGCGATGTCGATCCGGCTGTCGAGATCCCACAGGTTCTGGCTGTCGATGGTGTCCTGAAGGGCGGACATCTCCTCGGCGGTCTCGTCCGAGTAGTTCATCGCCAGCTCGTTGTAGCGCTCGAGGATGTCCTGCTTTTCCTTCACGCCGAGCATGACGTTCTCGCGCACGGTCAGGCTGTCGTCGAGCTGCGGCTCCTGCGGCAGGTAGCCGACCCGCGCGCCCTCGGCGACCCAGGCCTCACCGGAGAAGTCCTTGTCCTGACCCGCCATGATACGCATCAGGGTGGACTTGCCCGAGCCGTTGGCGCCGACCACACCGATCTTCACGCCCGGCAGGAAGTTGAGGCGGATGTTCTCGAAGCACTTCTTGCCGCCCGGATAGGTCTTGGAGACGCCGTCCATGTGGTAGACGTACTGGTAGGTTGCCATGTGCTCGCTCGCTGACTGGTTTGGCGTCCTAGTTACGGCGCCATGGCCCCTTGTTCAACGGGCAGAGGCACGGCAGGGGGCTGGGACCTGCGCGCACAGACGGGACGACATGATGCGATACGACCTTCCTCCGGGCGCGCCGCGCGGAGCCATCGGCCTTCTGGGCGGCTCCTTCGATCCGCCCCATGCGGGCCACGTGGCCCTGACGGAGGCGGCGCTGGCGGCGTTCGGTCTGGCGCGCATCTGGTGGATGGTGAGCCCCGGCAACCCGTTGAAGGAAAACGGTCCCGCACCGATGGAGCGACGTCTCCGTGCGGCGCGCGATCTTGTCCGGCACCCGCGCGTTGTCGTGACGGATATCGAGGCGCGGACCGGAACGCGCTTCACCGCCGCAACGCTCGCGGCCCTGAGACGGCTCTACCCCCGGCAGCGCTTCGTCTGGCTGATGGGGGCGGACAACCTCGCTCAGTTTCATCGCTGGGACGACTGGAAGGGGATCATGGAAAGCGTGCCCCTGGGCATCCTTGCCCGCCCCGGATCGCGCCTCTCCGCGCTGACCTCCCCCGCTGCGCGGGCCTACCCCTCGGCGCGGATACCGGCCGCGCAGTCCCTCACGCTCGCACGGGCGGAGGCGCCCGCTTGGTGCTTCGTGAACATGCCGCTGTCCCCGGCCTCCTCGACGGCAATACGTGCAAGCGGAGACTGGTGAGGGTCGGGCACGCCCGGCTCCTCCGTCCCGTCCCGCCCTTCGACTGGCGCTGAGGGGCCCGGTCGTGCAATCCTGCGCTCCTCCCGCGAGGACAAGGGCAGGCTGATGGCGAAGGACGAGAGAACGGGCAGGAGCGCGCGGAGGCTGGACGATGCGGCGCGCGCAGCTTGGCTCTACTATATCTCAGGCAAGACGCAGGACGAGATCGCGAGCGTCCTCGGCGTCTCCCGGCAATCGGCCCAGCGTCTCGTCAGTCAGGCGATGGCGGCGGGCATGGTGAAGGTCCGGATCGACCATCCGATCGCCGCCTGCCTCTCCCTGGCCGAGCGCCTGAAATCCGAGCTCGGGCTTGCGATGGCGGAGGTCGTGCCGACCCTGCCGGGGGAGGGCGGTCCGCTGGCCGCCGTCGCCAGCGCCACGTCGGCCTGCATCGAGGAATGGCTGGAGCGGGAGGAACCGCTCGTCGCGGGCTTCGGCACCGGACGGACCCTGCGCGCGGCCGTGGAGCAGTTGCCGCGTCTCGCCTGCGCCCATCACAAGATCGTCTCTCTGACGGGCAATATCTCCATCGACGGCTCGACGGCCTATTACAACGTGCTCTTCTCGCTGTCGGACCGGGTGGACGCGCCGACCTACCCCCTGCCGATGCCGGTCATCGCCTCCTCTCCCGAGGAGCGTGAGATGATCGTCGGGCAGAAGGCGATCCGCAGGACCATGGAGCTGGCGGCGGCGGCCGAGGTCGCCTTCGTCGGCATCGGGGACGTGTCGGAAAGCGCGCCGCTGGTGCTGGACGGCTTTCTGTCCCGGCAGGATCTGGACGCGCTCAGGGCGGCCGGCGCGGCGGGGGAGATCCTCGGCCGTACCTACGATTCGCAAGGCGTAGAGATCGCCGCCCGCGCCGCCCGGCGGGTGACCTCCATGCCGCTTTCGGACCTTGCGAACGGGCGCAGCGTGATCGCCTCGGCCACCGGCACCGCCAAGCTCCCGGCCATCGCCGGGGCGATTCGCGGCGGGCTGATCACCGGCCTCATCACGGACGAGGCGACCGCGGCGGCCTTGCTGGGCTGAACGGTCGGGACGGTCCCCGTCCTTCTCCCCCGAGGCTCGATGATCCGCGCCGGGGCCCCGGTGCCTCCCCCGTCCGAACGGGCAAACAAGGGCCACACATCCACTGACACGTCTCGCCATGCGTTTTCTGCAATGCAGAATTGCGCCGGGGTATTGACCGCCGTCGCGCAGGATGCGAGTAATTGCCCGTCGAGGTGGCATATGCTCGATCGGAAGAAGTCGGACTGCCACCAGAATCGCCAAGCCCATAATGAGGGAGGAGCCCCATGACACGCTTGACCTGTACCCTTCTCGGAGCCTGCGCCGTTGGCGCCCTTGCGTCCGCAGCCGCCGCGCAGACGACGCTCACCATCGCCACGGTGAACAACGGCGACATGATCCGCATGCAGGGTCTGACCGAGGATTTCACCGCCGATCATCCCGACATCGAACTCGAATGGGTGACGCTCGAGGAGAACGTCCTGCGCCAGCGCGTCACGCAGGACATCGCCACGAATGGCGGGCAGTTCGACGTGATGACCATCGGCACCTACGAGGTTCCGATCTGGGCGAACCAGGACTGGCTCCTCGCTCTCGACGACCTGCCCGAAGACTACGACGTCGACGACCTCCTGCCCTCCGTGCGCACCGCGCTGTCGGTGGATGACACGCTCTACGCCGCGCCGTTCTACGGCGAATCGGCAATGGTGATGTACCGAACCGACCTGGCCGACGAGGCCGGCGTCGAGATCCCCGATCAGCCGACCTGGGACGACATCATGACCGCCGCCGAGGCGATGACCGATCAGGACGCCGGGATCTACGGCATCTGCCTGCGCGGCAAGCCCGGCTGGGGCGAGAACATGGCCTTCATCACCGCCATGGCCAACAGCTACGGCGCGCGCTGGTTCGATACCGACTGGCAGGCCCAGTTCGACAGCGAGGAATGGACCTCCGCCGTCAACGATTACCTGACGATGATGAATGAGTACGGCCCGCCGGGCGCGTCGTCCAACGGCTTCAACGAGAACCTCTCGCTGTTCCAGCAGGGCAAGTGCGGCATGTGGATCGACGCGACCGTCGCCGCTGGCTTCGTCACCGATCCCGATGACAGCACGGTGGCGGACAGCGTCGGCTTCGCGCAGTTCCCGAACAAGGACGGCGTGGACAACCGGGGCAACTGGCTCTGGGCATGGTCGCTGGCGGTTCCGGCCTCCTCCGATGCGCCCGAGGCGGCCACGGAGTTCGTCGCCTGGGCCACGTCGCAGGGCTACACCCAGCTCGTCGCCGAGGAAGAGGGCTGGCGCGCCGCACCTCCGGGCACGCGGACGTCTCTCTACGAGAACCCCGAGTACCAGGAGGCCGCGCCCTTCGCCGAGATGACGCTGAACTCGATGTCCTCCGTCGATACCAGCGCGCCCTCCGTTCAGGAGATCCCGTATACCGGCGCCCAGTTCGTCGCGATCCCGGAATTCCAGGGCATCGGCACGGCGGTCGGTCAGCAGTTCTCCGCCGCGCTCGCGGGCCAGACGACGGCCGAGCAGGCCCTGCAGAACGCGCAGACCTCCACCAACCGCGAAATGGAGCGGGCGGGCTACCAGGACTGAGCCCCCGCGCGCCCCGCGCCCTTCCCTGAAAAGGGGGCGCGGGGGACCCCGCAAGAGATGGCGGGGGCGGCCCTCTTTTGGATCCGCCCCCGCCCATCCGCCCGAGGCGCGGACCCTGAGCCGTCCGCCCACGTGCATCCCTGATCCTTCGTCACGCCCCCGCGAGGCCCGCCATGGCGACAGCCCATTCCAGAACCGCCGCCCGCGCGATGATCTCGCCGGCCGTCATCCTGCTCCTTCTGTGGATGATCGTGCCGCTGGCGATGACGCTCTACTTCTCGTTCCTGCGCTACAACCTCCTCATGCCCGGCATGGAGGAGTGGACCGGCTTCGAGAACTACCGCTACTTCCTGACCGATCCCGCCTTCTCGACCGCGCTCGTCAATACGCTGCTGCTGGTCGGCGGGGTGCTCTTCATAACCCTCGTCGGCGGGACGCTCCTCGCGCTCCTGCTCAACCAGGAGTTCTTCGGGCAGGGCATCGTGCGGGTGCTCGCCATCGCGCCCTTCTTCGTCATGCCGACGGTCTCGGCGCTCGTCTTCAAGAACATGTTCATGAACCCCGTGAACGGCCTCTTCGCCTTCATGGCGGAGGCGATCGGGATGCAGCCCATCGACTGGCTGGCGGAGATCCCGCTTCTGTCCATCACGCTGATGGTGAGCTGGACGTGGCTGCCATTCGCCACGCTGATCCTGCTGACCTCGCTCCAGTCGCTCGACAGTGAGCAGATGGAAGCCTCCGAGATGGACGGCGCGGGCGCGATCTCCCGCTTCTTCTACATCACCGTGCCGCACCTTGCGCGGGCGGGCACCGTCGTGGTGCTGATCGAGACGATCTTCCTTCTGTCCATCTTTGCCGAGATCCTCGTGACGACGAATGGCGGGCCAGGGAACGCCTCCACGAACCTCACCTACCTCGTCTACGCCGAATCGCTCCTGCGCTTCGACGTCGGCACGGGGGCCGCGGGCGGCGTCGTCGCCATCATCCTCGCCAACATCGTCGCGATCTTCCTGATGCGCGCGATCGGCAAGAACCTCGACGCCTGAGGAGGGGCATCCCACATGGCACGCGCAAGCAGCACCTCCCGCAAGCTTACCGTCACCGTTTTTGCGTGGCTCGTCGGTCTCACGCTCTTCTTCCCGGTCCTCTGGACGGTCCTGACCTCCTTCAAGACCGAGGCCGAGGCGATCGCCGATCCGCCGAGCCTTCTGTTCTTCAACTGGACGCTCGAGAACTACGTCGTGGTGCAGGAGCGGTCGAACTACTTCCGCTACTTCTGGAACTCCGTTCTGATCTCGGTCGGCTCCACGGTCATCGGCCTGATCATCGCGGTGCCGGCGGCCTGGGCCATGGCCTTCGTGCCGAGCCCGCGGACCCGCGGGATCCTGATGTGGATGCTGTCCACGAAGATGCTGCCGCCGGTGGGCGTCCTGATCCCGATCTACCTGATCTTCCGGGACATGAACCTGCTCGACACGCGGACCGGCCTCATCATCGTGATGATGCTGATCAACCTGCCGATTATCGTCTGGATGCTCTACACCTACTTCAAGGAGATCCCCGGCGAGATCCTCGAGGCCGCCCGGATGGACGGGGCGCAACTGCGCAACGAGATCATCCACGTGCTGACGCCGATGGCGATCCCCGGCATCGCGTCCACCATGCTGCTGAACGTCATCCTCGCCTGGAACGAGGCATTCTGGACGCTGAATCTCACCGCGGCCAAGGCCGCGCCGCTGACCGCGTTCATCGCCAGCTATTCGAGCCCCGAGGGGCTGTTCTACGCCAAGCTCAGCGCCGCATCGACGATGGCCATCGCGCCCATCCTGATCCTCGGCTGGTTCAGCCAGAAGCAGCTCGTGCGCGGTCTCACCTTCGGCGCCGTGAAATAAGGAGGGCTCCCTGAATGGGCCGCATCACGCTCGACCAGATCACAAAGTCCTTCGGCGAGGCACAGGTCATTCCGCCTTTGGACCTCACCATCGAGGACGGCGAGTTCGTCGTCTTCGTCGGCCCCTCGGGCTGCGGCAAGTCCACGCTCCTGCGCCTGATCGCCGGGCTGGAGGACGTCACGTCGGGGGAGATCCGCATCGACGGCAAGCCCGCGACAGACCTGCCGCCGGCAAAGCGCGGCCTTGCCATGGTGTTCCAGTCCTACGCGCTCTACCCGCACATGAGCGTGCGCAAGAACATCGCCTTCCCGCTCAAGATGGCGAAGCTGTCGCAGGAGGAGATCAAACGGAAGGTGGAGAACGCCGCGCAGGTGCTCAACCTCTCCCCCTATATCGACAAGCGTCCCGGCCAGCTCTCTGGCGGGCAGCGCCAGCGCGTCGCCATCGGCCGGGCCATCGTGCGGGAGCCGGCCGCGTTCCTCTTCGACGAGCCCCTGTCGAACCTCGATGCGGCGCTCAGGGTCAACATGCGCGCCGAGATTTCCGAACTGCACCAGCAGCTTGCCACGACCATGATCTACGTCACCCACGATCAGGTCGAGGCGATGACGATGGCCGACAAGATCGTAGTGCTGCAGGCCGGTGTGATCGAGCAGGTCGGCTCGCCGCTCGATCTCTACAACCATCCGCGCAACCTCTTCGTCGCGGGCTTCATCGGCTCGCCCAAGATGAACTTCATCACCGGCCCCGAAGCCGCGAAACACGGCGCCCACACCATCGGCATCCGCCCCGAACATCTGCGGACCTCGAAGGAGAGCGGGGACTGGACCGGCCGCGTCGGCCTGGGCGAACATCTGGGGTCGGACACGTTCCTGCGGGTGGATACGGAGTTCGGCGAGATGACCGTCCGCACCATCGGCGATTTCGACGCGCGGCACGGCGACACCGTCTATCTCACCCCCGATCCCGCCCGTCTCCACCGCTTCGACGAAAGCGGCCTTTCGATCCGGTGAGCCCGGCCCGCGCCGAGGGGGACCGTCCCCCCTCCAGGGGGCGAGCGGGCGAAGACCCGATGACGCTGCCGCGCCGGTTTTCGTCCGCCGAAGGCAGCCCAACATTGCTTTTCTAGGAGTGCACGCCATGGCCGTGACCCTGTCCCTCGCCGATCTAGGCACCCTTCCCGAAGGCGTCGCCCGCCCGAGCTACGACCGCGAGGACCTCTCGCCCGGAATCCTGCATTTCGGCGTTGGCAACTTTCACCGCGCGCATCAGGCCGTCTATCTCGACCGGCTCTTCAGGGCGGGGGAGGGGCGTGACTGGGCCATCGTCGGCGCCGGGGTCATGCCGGGGGACGCCGCGGCGCGAACGACACTGGCTGCGCAGGATTTCCTGACGACCGTCGTCGAGCAGTCCGCCGAGACGAGCGAGGCCCGCGTCACGGGCGCCATGATCGATTACCTCGACCCCGGCGATGTCGGGGCGATCGTGGCGAAGCTGACGGACCCGGCAATCCGGATCGCCTCTCTCACGATTACCGAAGGCGGCTACTTCATCGACGCCGAAACCGGCCGCTTCGATCCCGGGCATCCCGCCATTGCCGCCGATGGCAGGACCCCGGATGCGCCGAAAACCGTCTTCGGCCTTCTCGTCGCCGGCTTGCAGGCACGCCGCGAGAGCGGGCAGCCGCCCTTCACCATCATGTCCTGCGACAACATTCCCCATAACGGCTCCATCACGCGCAATGCCGTCGCCGGCCTCGCGCGTCTGTCGGACCCGGCGCTTGCGGACTGGATCGAGCAGAATGTCGCATTCCCGAGCGGGATGGTGGACCGGATCACCCCCGCGACAGGCGATCGCGAGCGCGCGATCGTCCGGGAGACGTTCGGTGTGGCCGATAACTGGCCCGTCTTCTGCGAGGATTTCATCCAGTGGGTGCTGGAGGACGATTTCCCGCAAGGACGGCCCGCGCTCGAGACGGTTGGCGTCCAGTTCGTGCCGGACGTGGCGCCGTTCGAGACCATGAAGCTCCGCATCCTCAACGGCGG
Source organism: Tropicimonas omnivorans (assembly GCF_031846565.1). Lineage (NCBI taxonomy): Bacteria > Pseudomonadati > Pseudomonadota > Alphaproteobacteria > Rhodobacterales > Roseobacteraceae > Tropicimonas > Tropicimonas omnivorans. Next base: position 866,440 of record NZ_JAVRHL010000001.1, read on the forward strand.
CCACGCGGTCATCGCCTATCCCGCCGGGCTACTCGGCATCCACTTCGTCCACGAGGCGATGGAGGACGAGCAGATCCGCGCCTTCCTCGCCAAGATCACCTCGGACGAGATCATCCCCGCCGTGCCCCCGGTGCCGGAGACCGACCTCGAAACCTATGCCGCCACCATCGAGGCGCGCTTTGCCAACCCCAAGATCGGGGACACCGTGCGGCGTCTGTGCCTCGACGGCTCCAACCGGCAGCCGAAATTCATCGTGCCGACCATCGCGGACCGCCTGAACGCGGGGCAGGGGATTACCGGCCTCGCCCTCGAAAGCGCGCTCTGGTGCCGCTACTGCGCAGGCACGACCGAGGCGGGCGAGACGATCGAGCCGAACGATCCGGCTTGGGACCGACTGGTAGAGCGGGCGGAGGCTGCGCGCAGCGATCCCTCCGCCTGGCTCGGGATGCAGGACGTTTACGGCGCCGTCGGCCGGGACCCGGCTTTTGCCGATGCGTTCGCCAAATGCCTCGGGGCGCTGTATGCGGACGGCGTGCGCGCGACACTCGCGGCATATCTGGAGGACACGCTCTAGGGCCACGACGGGGCATCGCCCCATCCGCCCGGCGGGCGAGACAGGAAGGACCGGGCCATGCTGCCGCGTCTCGTCATCTTCGACTGCGACGGGGTCCTGGTGGACAGCGAGCTTCTGTCCGCCGAGGTGCTCCTCGATGTGGTGCGCGAAGCCGGCGGACGGATCGAGGCGGCGGACGTCTACGAGCGGTTCCTCGGCCGCTCCATGGCGAGCGTGGTGGAGATCCTGCGCGACGAGCACGATTGCGAGCTGACCGAGGCCCACCTGTTGCAGATCCGCCAGCGTCTCTTCGCGCGCTTCGAGACCGATCTTGGCGCGATCCCCCACGTGGCGGAGGCGATCGCAAGGATCGGCGCGCCCGTCTGCGTCGCCTCCTCCTCCCAGCCCGAACGGATTCGCCTCTCGCTTTCCCTGACCGGCCTGCTGCCCCTGTTCGAGGGTCGGATCTATAGCGCGACCATGGTGCCGCGCGGCAAACCGGCGCCCGATCTCTTCCTCCATGCAGCGGCCCGGATGGGGGCCGATCCGGCGGAGTGCGTCGTCATCGAGGACAGCGTGGCCGGGCTTCGCGCCGCACGGGCGGCCGGGATGCGCACCCTCGCCTTCACCGGTGGAAGCCACGCAGCGCCAGCGAGATTGCACGAGAAGGTCGTCTCGCTCTCGCCTGATGCGGTCGTGGACGATATGCGTGGTCTGGCCGACGCGCTCGCCGCGCTCGGCTAGGTCGCGCTCGCTCGAGGAACAGGCATGGAGTCTCTGATCTGCGCGGTGGATGTCGGAACCGCGAGCGCCCGGGCGGGTCTGTTCGATCGCTCGGGGTACATGATCGTCCGCCACGTCGCGCCGTTCGAGATGTCCGGCACGCTCGGCGGGATCGTGGAGATGTCCTCGGAGGGGGTCTGGCGCGCCGTCGCCGCAGCGGTGAGTGGCGCCCTTGCCGACGCCCGCGCCGGCGGGGAGACCCGTCCCGTCGCCGGGCTCGCCTTCGACGCGACCTGCTCCCTGGTCCTGCGCCAGAAGGGTGGCGCCCCCCTGGAGATCGGCGCGAACGGTGCGGACACCATCGCCTGGATGGATCACCGCGGCACGGCGGAGGCCGAGGAGATCGCGGCAACCGGCGATCCAGCCCTCGCCTTCGCCGGCGGCTCCATGCATCCCGAGATGCAGTTGCCGAAGCTCCTCTGGCTCAAGCGCCACCGCCCGCTTCTCTGGGACAGGCTGGGCTCGGCGCGGGACCTCGTCGATTTCCTCACATGGCGCGCGACGGGGTCCGAGATCCGCTCCCTCTGCGCGGCGTCGGCGAAATGGGGATACTGCCCGGGCGATGGCGGCTGGCCGGAGGCGCTCTTCGCCCGGATAGGGCTCGAGGACCTTGGCGAGGCCGCCGGCCTTCCGCATCACGTCGCGCCGCCGGGAACGCGGGCCGGAACGCTGACCGCGCTTGCGGCGACGGAGCTCGGCCTGCCGATCGGCTGCCCGGTCGCGGTCGGGATGGTGGACGCCTATGCCGGCGCGCTCGGCCTCTTGGGCCGTGCCCCGGATGGCGGCCGCGGCGGTCATGCGGCGCTGATCGCCGGCACCTCCGCCTGTGTCATGAGCGTGAGCGCCGAGCGGCCGGACAGCGCCGGGCTATGGGGTCCGGTGGAGGGAGCGGTGCTGCCCGGCCTGTGGTCCATCGAGGGCGGGCAAAGCGCGGCCGGCGCCCTTCTCGACTGGGTGCTTGAAACCTTCGGGCCGGGCGCTGCCGACATCGCCGCCCACGAGGCCACGCTTGCCCGGATCGAGACGCTCCTGATCGCCGAAGGGCCGGACCTTGCGTCCGACATCCATGTCCTGACAGGCGGTCGCGGGCGGCGGATGCCCCGTCCCGGGTCCGAGAGGCGGGCGGGGATCATCGGTCTCGGCCTCGGGCGCGGTGCGGACGATGCCGCCCGGATCTACTGGCGCGCCGCGACAGCGCTCGCGCTCGGCATGGGGGATGTCCTCGGCGAGATGGACGCCGCGGGGGAGCCCGTGCGGGTGCTTCATGCCGCCGGCGGCGTGCGGCGAAGCCCGCTTCTGATGCAACTCTACGCCGACGCGACGGGGCGCGAGGTCCGGCCCTCCGGCGCTGCCGATGCGGTCCTGCTCGGAACCGCCATGCTCGGAGCCTCGGCCGCGGGGATGTATCCCGGCCCAGGTGCGGCGGCCGCCTCCATGGGCATGCCCGCCGGCACTCCGATCACGCCGCGCGCCGAACGCGCCGGGCGCATGGAGGCGGACCGCAAGGCGCAGGCGCGTCTTCGCTCAGCGATGCGGGATCTGGGCCCCTGAGCGGCGAAGCCAGTCCAGCGTCGTCTCGACATGAGCCTCCGCGGGAGCCAGATCCGAGAGGGTCAGGCCGTCCTCGTCCGGCTCAAGCGGCTCGAGCGTCGCAAGCTGGCTGTCCAGAAGCGAGGGCGGCATGAAATGCCCGGTCCGGCCGCTGATCCGCTCCCGCAACGTGTCTGCGTCCGGCGCGAGGTGAACGAAGGTGACGTGGGAGCCGGCGGCCTGCCGCACCTGGTCCCGGTAGGCGTGCTTGAGGACCGACGCGGCGACACAGGCTCCCGTGCCGTCCTTCCGCCCGGTCCGCAGGGCTTCGCCCACGGCCTTGAGAAACGGCTTGCGCATCTCGTCGTCGAGCGGATGGCCCGCTTCCATCCATGCGATGTTCTCGGGCGGATGACAGGTATCGCCTTCGATGAACGGCAGGCCGAGGCGCTCCGCGAGCCGGCGTGCGAGGGTGGACTTGCCGGAGGCGCTGACCCCCATGACCACGAGAAGGAGCGGCTCCGCCATCAGTAATGCGGCGGGGTTTCGTCGGTGAAGACGGCGCCGCCAGACTGGGCGGCCTCGTCATCCGCCGCGCGCCGGGTGAGATAGGCCACCCGTGCCTCCAGCCGCGAAATCTGCGTCTCCTGACGTGCGACGACCTCGGACAGATCGTCCGTCACGCGCCGCAGATGCGCCAGTTCTTCTTCGATGCGGGTCTCGTTCATGGGGATTCTGGTACCCGCTTGTCGGCGGAGGGGGAAGGGGATTGCGGGACGCCGGCATCCGCGCCCGCGTCCATCGGTGCGGCAGCACCGCCAGCGGCCAGCGGCCGCGGTTGCGAGCGCACCGGCCTTCGGCTAGATGCGGGCGCGACTGCGATGCAGGGCAAGGCGGGGACGAGACGCGACATGGCAAAGACCAAGAAGGCCCCTCGGCCCAAGGCCGTGACCCCGCGCGGCTTCCGCGATTACATGGGCGCGGAGGTCACCGAGCGGACCGAAATGCTCGGCAGGATCGCCGAGGTTTACCGTCTTTACGGCTTCGACCCGCTGGAGACGAGCGCGGTGGAGACGGTCGAGGCGCTTGGCAAGTTCCTGCCCGACGTGGATCGCCCGAACGAAGGCGTCTTCGCATGGGAGGAGAACAGCGACTGGCTGGCGCTGCGCTACGACCTGACCGCGCCCTTGGCCCGGGTCGCCGCTCAGTACCGCAACGATCTGCCCTCGCCCTACCGCCGCTACGCGATGGGGCCGGTGTGGCGCAACGAAAAGCCCGGGCCGGGGCGGTTCCGCCAGTTCTACCAATGCGATGCGGACACGGTGGGCGCGCCCTCCGTCGCCGCCGACGCGGAGATCTGCGGAATGCTCTGCGAGGCGCTGGAAGCGGCCGGGATCGAGCGGGGGGACTACGCCGTCCGGATCAACAACCGCAAGGTCCTGAATGGTGTGATGGAGGTCGCCGGCATCCTCGATCCGGCCGACCCCGAGGCATTCGGGCGGGAGCGGGGCATCGTCCTGCGCGCCATCGACAAGCTCGACCGGCTGGGACCGGAGGGCGTCCGCCTCCTTCTCGGCGGGGGCCGCAAGGACGAGAGCGGCGACTTCACCAAGGGGGCCGGGCTGACCGATGAGCAGGCCGCCGTGGTGATGGGCTTCGTCGAGGCGGGGCTGGACCGAAGCGATGCCGGGCGCGCCCCCGCCGCCGTGCTGGCGCGGCTCCGGGATCTCGTCGGCGAAAGCGCTGAGGGGCGGGCCGGCGTCGATGAGCTGGAGCACATCGCCGAGCTTCTGGCAGCGCAGGGCTTCGGCCCGGACCGCGCAACCATCGACCCTTCCGTCGTTCGCGGCCTCGGCTATTACACCGGCCCCGTCTTCGAGGCGGAGCTGACCTTCGAGATCACGGGCGAGGATGGCAAGCCGCGCCAGTTCGGCTCCGTCGCCGGCGGCGGGCGCTACGACGACCTGGTGAAGCGCTTCACCGGGCAGGCCGTCCCCGCGACCGGCATCTCCATCGGCGTCGACCGGCTCCTCGCCGCCCTCCATGCCACCGGCAAGACGAAGGGCGAGGCGGACGGTCCCGTCGTCGTCACCGTGATGGACCGGGACCGGCTGCCCGCCTACCAGGCGATGGCGTCCGAGCTCCGCGCCGCCGGGATCCGGGCGGAGGTCTACCTCGGCAATCCGAAGAACTTCGGCAATCAGCTCAAATACGCGGACAAGCGCGGCTCCCCGGTCGCCGTGATCGAGGGCGAGGAGGAGGCCGGGCGCGGCGTCGTTCAGCTCAAGGACCTGAAGCTCGGCGCGAAGATCGCGGCGAGTGCGACGCTCGAGGAATGGAAGGGGCAGCCAGCCCAGCGCGAGGTGCCCCGCGCCGATCTTGTGGCCGAACTCGGCCGGATGCTGGCGGCCCACGATGCCTGACAAGGCGGCGATCCGGGCCGAGGCCGCGCGGCTTCTGGCGGCATTCGAAAACACGGGGGCGGTCCCGGTCGAGGCGGAGATCCTGCAGCCGGCGGGCACGCTCCTCGATCTTTATGGCGAGGATATCCGCGCCCGCGCTTTCACTACGGACGATCCCCTTCAGGGCGAGATGATGCTCCGGCCGGACTTCACCGTCCCCGTGGTCGAGGCGCACATGCGCGAAGGCGCGGAGCCGGCGCGCTACTGCTACGCGGGCGAGGTCTTCCGGCGTCAGGAGGTCGCGAGCGCCGGGCGTGCGGCGGAAACGATGCAGGTGGGGCTCGAGTTCTTTTCCCGCGCGGATCCGGCGGCGGCGGACGCGGAGGTCTTCGCGCTCTTCTCGGAATTGCTGGCGCCGCTCGGCCTCAGGGCCGCCATGGGCGATATCGGCCTTCTGACGGCGGCGGTCGAGGGGCTTGGCGCCTCTCCCCGGCGACGGGCCGCGCTGATGCGGCATCTCTGGCGCCCGCGCCGCTTCAAGGCACTGCTCGACCGGTATGCCGGACGCTCGACGGTGCCGCCGGCGCGCAAGGCTCTTCTGGACGGGCTGGGACGGAAGAGCGCCGAGGAGCTGGTCGCGAAGGCCGGGCCGGAGATCGGCCTGAGGTCCGCCTCGGAGGTCGTCGCGCGCATTGGGGCGCTGGCCGAGGATGCCGCTGAAGACCGGCTGTCCGCGGCGGAGGTCGAGGTGATCGACGATCTCCTGGCGGTGCGCGCGGACCCCGAGAACGCCCTTGCCCGGCTCGAGGATATCGCGGTGGACATGCCTGCCATGGAGCCGGCGGCGGCGCGGCTCGCCGATCGGCTGGACGCCCTGGCGAAGCGCGGCGTCGATCTCTCCGCCATCGAATTCGAGGGCAGCTACGGCCGCACCTCGATGGAGTATTACGACGGCTTCGTCTTCGGCTTTTATGCCCCCGGCCGCCCGGACCTGCCTCCCGTCGCCACCGGTGGGCGCTACGATGCGCTTTGCTCGCGGCTCGGCGGGGGGCGCTCGATCGAGGCCGTGGGCGGGGTGATCCGGCCCGGCCTCGCCCTTGCGCTCACGGAAGGTGCACCATGACGCTCAAGCTCGGCGTGCCGTCCAAGGGGCGGCTCATGGAGAAGACCTTCGACTGGTTCGGAGCGCGCGGGCTCGACATCCGCCGCACGGAGAATGAGCGCGAGTACGCGGGCCGCGTCGAGGGGGCCGACGGCGTGGAACTGGTGCTGCTCTCTGCCGGCGAGATCCCGCGGGAGCTCGAGGCGGGACGCATTCATCTCGGCGTCACCGGCTCGGACATGGTGCGCGAGCGCCTCGCCTCCTGGCAGGATTCGGTTCAGGAACTGACCCGGATGGGCTTCGGCCACGCCGATCTGGTTCTCGCCGTGCCGGCCTTCTGGGCGGATGTGGACACGCTCGACGATCTCGATGCCGCCGCCGCCGCGTTCCGCGCCAAGCACGGTTTCCGCCTGCGGATCGCGACGAAGTATCACCGGCTGGTCCGGGAGTTCCTGCGCGAGACGGGCGTGGCCGATTACCGGCTGGTGGACAGCCAGGGCGCGACCGAGGGCACCGTGCGGAACGGCACGGCGGAGGCGATCGCGGACATTACCTCCACCGGGGAGACATTGCGGGCGAACCACCTGCGCATCCTGTCGGACGGTGTGATGCACCGCAGCCAGGCGACGCTCTTCAAGTCCCGCCGGGCAGATTGGGATGGCGGCGCCCGCGAGGTCTGGCGCGGCCTCGGCAACCTGCTCGGAATCTCCGAACGCGGCGACCGCTGAGTTTCCATTCGCGCGGAACGAATGGCCACTCGGGCCCGTTCGCCCGTCATGACCTATATCGAGCCCTTCCTGCGTGCGCTTGTCGCCGTGCCGGTCCTGATCCTCATTGTCAGGATGAACGGGCTCCGGTCCTTCTCCAAGATGTCGAGCTTCGACTTCGCGCTGACCGTCGCGACGGGCTCGCTTTTGGCGACGACGATCGTGGACACCCGCTCCAGCCTCGTCACCGCCCTGATCGGCATCGCCTCGGTCTTCTTCGTGCAGCGCGTGATCGCGACCTTCCGCCGCCATGCGCCGGACACCCAGCGGGTCTTCGACAACTCGCCACTTCTCCTGATGGAGAATGGCGAGATATTCGAGGCGAACCTCAAGGCCGCCCGCCTCACCCGGACAGACCTGATGGCGAAGCTCCGCGAAGCCGGGATCGTTTCGCTGGGGCAGGTGCGCGCGGTGGTTCTGGAGACGACCGGTGATGTCAGCGTGCTGTCGGGAGAGCCGGGCGGGCCCGGGGTCGAGGAGCCCATCATGCTCGGCGTCCGGCGCGGTGCCGGGCGGGCCGGGGCCTGAACCATCGTCCTTAAGGGGTTTGACCCTGCCCTTCACTGATTTAGCCTCTGTGCACCCGGCCCCGTCAGGGATCGCACGCAAACGGGAGGGAGACCCGACATGGACAGTACCGACATCTCCGATCTTTTCGTCATCGGCGGAGGGATCAACGGATGCGGAATCGCCCGCGACGCGGCCGGGCGCGGGCTGACCGTTCGCCTCGCCGAGATGAACGACCTCGCCTCGGCGACGTCCAGCGCCTCCACGAAGCTCTTCCACGGCGGGCTGCGCTACCTCGAGTATTTCGAGTTCCGCCTCGTCCGGGAAGCGCTGATCGAGCGGGAGACGCTGCTGCGCGCCATGCCGCACATCTCCTGGCCGCTGCGATTCGTGCTGCCCTATACCGCGGACATGCGGTTCGAGAGCGACACGCCGACCTCGAAGCTCATGGGGGTCGTCATGCCGTGGATGAAGGGGCGCCGACCGTCCTGGCTGATCCGCATGGGCCTTGCGATGTACGACAACCTCGGCGGCCGGAAGATCCTGCCGGGCACCTCCACCGTCAATCTCAAGAACGATATCGCCGGCCTGCCGCTCAAGGAGCGGTTCGACAAGGCCTACGAGTATTCCGACTGCTGGGTGCAGGATTCGCGGCTCGTGGCCCTCAACGCCCGCGATGCGGCAGAGCGCGGCGCCAAGATCATGACGCGCACCAAGGTCATCGAGGCGCAGCGGGGCGACGGCGTCTGGGAGATCACGACGGAAGGCCCGGAGGGCAAGCAGACCTTTCGCGCCCGCGCGCTGGTCAATGCCGGCGGGCCCTGGGTGGAGCAGGTGATCAACCAGCGCATTCACGACAATACCCGCGAGGGCGTCAGGCTCGTGAAAGGCAGCCACATCGTCACCCGCAAGCTCTTCGAGCATGACAAGTGCTACTTCTTCCAGGGCACGGACGGGCGGATCATCTTCGCCATTCCCTACGAGGAAGACTTCACGCTCATCGGCACCACCGATGCGGTGCACGAGGATCCCGACCAGAAGCCCGAGATATCGGACGAGGAGCGCGACTATCTTCTCGCGTTCGTGTCGCAGTACTTCCGGGAGCCGGTGCGGCAGGAAGATATCGTCTGGACCTATTCCGGCGTGCGGCCTCTCTACGACGACGGCGCGAAGAGCGCGACGGCGGCGACGCGGGACTATGTCATCAAGCTGCATTCCGAGAGCGGCGCGCCCTACATCAACATCTTCGGCGGCAAGATCACGACCTATCGCCGGCTCGCCGAATCCGCGCTCGAGCGCCTCGGCGAAGTTCGTGACATGGGCGCGCCATGGACCGCGGGCGTGCCGCTGCCGGGCGGTGACTTCCCGGTGAACGGTGTGGACAAGCTGATCGCGGACCTCGTCGCCCGGTACGACTTCCTCGATGAGCGCTGGGCCAAGCGCCTCGTCCGCGCCTACGGCATGGATGCTTGGAAGATCCTCGGAGAGGCTTCAGAGGTCGGCGATCTCGGTCAGGATTTCGGGCACACGCTGACCGAGACGGAGGTGCGCTGGCTGATGAAGTACGAGTTCGCCCGCTCGGCCGATGACGTCCTCTGGCGCCGCGGCAAGCTCGGTCTGCGCCTGTCGCAGGAGGAGGCCGGACGGCTGGACGCCTTCATGGTGGACAACGCGGATCGCCTCGAGGCGGCCGAGTGACGATGGCGGGGACCGCCCCCCGCCCAATACATTCTCACAAGACCCGAAGGGAGGGGGCATGAGCTACATTCTGGCCATCGATCAGGGCACGACGTCCACCCGCGCAATCCTGTTCGACCGGGACATGCACATGGCCCATTCCGCTCAGGAGGAGTTCGCGCAGCACTATCCCGCCTCCGGCTGGGTGGAGCACGATGCGGGCGATCTGTGGGACACGACGCTGCGGACGTGCCGCACCGTTCTGGAGAAGGCAGGGATCCGCGCCGGGGACGTCGCCGCCATCGGCATCACCAACCAGCGCGAGACCACCGTCGTCTGGGACACCGAGACGGGCAAGGCGATCCATCCCGCCATCGTCTGGCAGGACCGCCGCACCGCCGATTTCTGCCGCCAACTCCGTGAGGAGGGGCGGGAGGAGATGTTCACCAAGCGCACCGGCCTCCTGCTCGACCCGTATTTCAGCGCGACCAAGCTCAAGTTCATCCTCGACGAGGTGGACGGCGCGCGCGAGAGGGCGGCCGAGGGCAGGCTCCTCTTCGGCACGGTGGACAGCTTCCTGATCTGGCATCTGACGGGCGGCAAGTCCCACGTCACGGACGCCACCAATGCCAGCCGGACGCTGCTCTACGACATTCACAAGCGCCGCTGGTCCGAGACCATCTCGGATATCTTCGACATCCCGCTGAAGATGCTCCCGAAGGTGCTGGATACGGGCGGTGAGTTCGGCGTGACCTCCGAAGAGCTGTTCGGAGGCGAGATCCCGATCCTGGGCGTCGCCGGCGATCAGCAGGCGGCGACGCTCGGGCAGGCGTGCTTCGAGCCCGGCATGCTGAAATCGACCTACGGCACCGGGTGCTTTGCGCTTCTGAACACCGGCGACAAGCCGGTGCAGTCCCAGAACCGGCTCCTGACCACCGTCGCCTACCAGTTCGACGGCAAGCCCACCTTCGCTCTTGAAGGCTCCATCTTCATCGCCGGTGCGGTCGTCCAGTGGCTGCGGGACGGGCTGAAGATCATTTCCTCATCCTCCGAGAGCCAGCCCATGGCGGAGAAGGCGGACCCGGGGCAGAACCTGATCCTCGTCCCCGCCTTCACCGGTCTCGGCGCGCCCTACTGGGATGCCGAGTGCCGCGGCGCGGTCTTCGGGCTGACGCGCAATTCCGGGCCGGAGGAGTTCGCCAAGGCGGCGCTCGAGAGCGTCGGGTTCCAGACGCGCGATCTTCTCGAGGCGATGACGGCGGACATAACGGCCGACCATGGCGGCGAGGAGCAGGCGGGGGACACGCTGCGCGTCGACGGCGGCATGTCCGCGTCCGACTGGGCGATGCAGTTCCTGTCCGACATCATCGGCGCCTCCGTGGACCGGCCCGAGGTGCTGGAGACGACGGCTCTCGGCGCGGCCTGGGTCGCGGGGTCGCAAGCGGGCCTCTATCCCTCCTTCGACGGCTTCACGAAGAGCTGGAAGCTCGAGACGCGCTTCGAGCCGAAGATGAGCGAGGGGGATCGCGACGAGCGGTACCGTCAATGGAAGGACGCGGTGAAGGCCACGATGTCCGTCTGAGCGGCCTCAGCCGAACGGGTCTTCCGGGTAGGAGACCCCGGCGAGGTAGAGCCCGTGAGGCGGGCAGACCGGGCCGCATCGGGCCCGGTCCCGCGCCGCCAGCACCTCGCCGACCCGCCCCGGCGGCCACGCGCCGGCGCCGACCCGTTCGAGCGTTCCGACAAAGCTGCGGACCTGCGAATGGAGGAACGATCGGGCGCGGACGTGAAAGTGGATTTCCGGCGCTTCCCCGGATCCGGCCCGTTCGATCCGCAGCTCGTCCAGCGTGCGCACCGGACTGTCCGCCTGGCATTCGGAGGCCCGGAAGGTCGTGAAGTCGTGCCGCCCGAGAAGGTGGCGGGCGCCGTCCTGCATGGCATCGACGTCCATCGGCTGAGGGACCAGCCAGACCTTGCCTGCCTCCAGCGCCGCCGGCGCGCGGCGGTTCAGCATCCGGAAGAGATAGCGCCGCTCCGTCGCCGAGAAGCGCGCGTGCCACTCTTCGGACACCTCGGCGCAGGCCGTGACGGCCACGGGGTGGGGCTTCAGGTGGTGATTGAGCGCGCCCATCAGGCGGAACGGATCCCAATCCTTCGCCAGGTCCGCATGGGCGATTTGTCCCGTCGCGTGGACGCCGGCATCCGTGCGCCCCGCCGCGGCGATGGTGACGGGGGCGACTTCCAGCCGTGCGATCGCGGCCTCTACCGCGCCCTGCACCGAAGGGGCGTGCGACTGACGCTGCCAACCCGAGAACGGGCCGCCGTCATACTCGATGCGGAGGGCAAATCGGGGCATTGCGGGGCCTTAGCGCCGGAATGCGCGTCAGTCCATCCCGCGGCCGGCCTTTCGGAGCCCCCTCCATCGCCCTACATTGACGCGGAGCCAGATCGAGGGGACGGACAGAGTGGTCATCGGGCGAATCGCCGACGGAATACTGCGCGGCGTCGAGGGCGCGAACGACCGCGTGACAGGGCTGTTCGAGCCCACCATCCGGCTTGGCGTCACGGGCCTCGCGCGCGCTGGCAAGACGGTCTTCATCACGTCCCTCGTGGCCAATCTGATGGACCGCGCGCGGATGCCCGGCCTCTCCGGCACGGCGAACGGCGCGATCAGGGCCGCCTGGCTCCAGCCGCAGCCGGACGACACCATCCCCCGCTTCGCGTTCGAGGAGCACCTGAGCGACATGACCGGCCCCGCGCCGCACTGGCCGGACAGCACCCGCGCGATTTCCGAGCTGCGCCTGTCACTCAAGGTGCAGCCCCAGGGGATGCTCGGATCGGTGTCCGGGCTCCGGACGGTACATCTCGATATCGTCGACTATCCGGGCGAATGGCTCCTCGATCTGGCGCTGATGGAGCAGGATTTCGCTGGGTGGTCCTGCGGCATGATCGAGGCCGCCGAGGGCCGCCCCGAGGCCGCGCCCTACCGCGAGGCGCTGGCGGGCCTCGATCCCACCGCCGAGTTCACGGAAACCGCGGCGCAGGGGCTCGCCCGCGCCTACACCGCCTATCTCGCGGCCGCGCGAAAGGCGGGCTACGCCGATTGCTCCCCTGGACGTTTCCTGATGCCCGGCGATCTCGAGGGCTCTCCGGCGCTGACCTTCGCGCCCGTCCCGCCGGGGGAGGGCCGCTTCCCGCGCGGCTCCCTCGGGCGGGAAATGGAGCGCCGCTTCGATGCCTACAAGGGACAGGTCGTCCGCCCCTTCTTCCGCGATCACTTCTCCCGGATGGACCGGCAGGTCGTCCTCGTGGACCTTCTGGGGGCGATCCATGCGGGCCCGCACGCCGTCGCCGATCTCGGCGAGACCATGGAGCGCATCCTCGGCGCCTTCCGGCATGGCAAACGCAGCTGGCTGACGTCCCTCATCGGGGCGCGCCGGGTGGACCGGCTCCTCTTCGCCGCGACCAAGGCGGATCATCTGCACCATACGCAGCACGCGCGGATGACCGCGATCATGGCGGCGCTCCTGCGCGGGGCGAAGGACCAGGCGGATTTCGCCGGCGCGAAGACCCGCGCGCTCGCGATCGCGTCCCTGCGGGCGACGGTGGAAGAGATGCGGGAGCATGACGGCGAGCAGCTCGGCATGGTGCGCGGACGGCTCCTCGACACCGGCAAGGAGGTCATGCTCTGGCCCGGAGAGCTGCCAGAGGACCCCGCCCGCATCCTCAAGCCCGCGCGTGCCGGAGGAGGCGCCTGGCTCGACGGCGATTACGGGCTGATGCGCTTCGCTCCCGCGCCGGTCGTCCTCAAGCCGGGGGAGGGGCCGCCGCACATCCGGCTGGACCAGGCCGCCGATTTCCTGATCGGAGACCGCCTCAGATGAGTGACGAGACAGCACGTCCCGGCCGCCGCCCTATAATGATCGAGATCGACGCCGAAACGCGGGGTGGCCCCGGAATGAGCCCGGCGGAGGCGCCGCCTGTGCCCGACGCGCCCCGCTCCGAAGCCCCGCGCGGGCAGGCGATGAAGACGCTCGCGGCCCTCGGTGCGCGGCGGTCGTCGGGAGCCGCGAAGCTCTTCTGGGGCGCGCTCGTATCCCTCATCGGCTTCGCGGCCTCGATCGCGGCGTGGTCCTTCGTGACGTCCCTTCTGCAGGCAAGCCCGGTCCTCGGGATCATCGCGGCCGGCCTCGTCGCCGCCGTGCTGCTCGCGCTCATCGCGATGGCGATCAAGGAGGCTGCCAGCTTCTGGCGCCTCGGGCGGCTCGACCACATACACCGGGATGCCGAAGCGGCCCTCGCCGGCGCCGATCTCTCCCTCGCGCGCAAGAGCGTGGCGTCGCTCGAGAAGCTCTATGCCAGCCGGAATGACCTCGAATGGGGCCGTGCGAGACTGGCGGAGCGCAAGGGCGACCTCTTCGACGCGGATGCCCTCCTCGGCCTCGCGGAAGCGGAACTGATGGGACAGCTCGACCTCGCCGCGCGGGCGGAGATCGAGGCTGCGGCGCGGCAGGTCGCGGCGGTCACGGCGGTGGTGCCGCTGGCTCTGGCGGACGTCTTCACGGCGCTCACGTCGAACCTTCGCATGATCCGGCGCATCGCCGAGATCTATGGCGGGCGGTCCGGAACGCTCGGCACATGGCGGCTCACCCGCTCCGTGCTGACCCACCTCGTCGCAACGGGCGCCGTCGCCGTTGGCGATGATCTGATCCACACCGTGGCGGGCGGCGGGCTCCTGTCACGCCTCTCCCGCCGCTTCGGGGAAGGGGTCGTGAACGGCGCCCTGACGGCCCGCGTCGGCGTTGCGGCGATGGAGGTCTGCCGCCCGCTTCCCTTTCAGCGCCTGCGCAAGCCGACGACGGCCAACCTGGTCGGTCGCGCCCTGACCGGGCTCTTCGACAAGGAGGGCGAGGACTAGGGCAGCGAGGCCTCCGGCGGCGGGCCGGCGCCCCGGCCGCACCGGCGGGTCTGCACTTAGCGTCCGCCGCCCGATCATCCGACCGCCATGTCCCGATCCGATCCTCCAGACGAAAAAAAGGGCCCGCCTGGTGGCGGGCCCTTTCGTCCGGTTCGGAGCCTTTGCAGCTTATTCGCGATTGCCGAAGAGCTGGAGCAGGAACATGAACATGTTGATGAAGTCGAGGTAGAGGCTCAGCGCGCCCATGATGGCGGCCTTGCCGAGCCACTCCGAATCGCCGTGCTGGGCGTGGGCCAGGTACTCGGTCTTGATCTTCTGGGTGTCATAGGCGGTCAGGCCGGCGAAGATCAGCACACCGAGGGCGGAGATCGCGAACATCACCGCCGGGGAGGCGAGGAAGATGTTGACGATCGACGCCACGACCAAGCCGATCACGCCCATGATCAGGAACGATCCCCAGCCGGAGATGTCCTTCTTCGTCGTGTAGCCCCAGAGGGACAGACCGGCGAAGGCGATCGCGGTGATCAGGAAGACCTGCGCGATGGAGTAGCTGGTGAAGACCAGGAAGATGGAGGACAGCGACAGGCCCATGACGGCTGCGAACGCGTAGAACACGAGTTGCGCGGTGGCGGCGGACATGCGGTTGATCCCGGCGGAGAAGCCGAAAACGAAGATCAGCGGCGCGAACATGATGAGCCACTTCAGGGGCGACGCATAGATCGCGTAGCCGAAGTCCGTCAGGTAGGTGTTCGCGCTGATCTGGTACGCGGTCGGCGCATCGCTCGTCGCGAGGCCGGAAATCGCCCACGCCGCGAGCGCGGTGATCAGCATGCCCACGGACATGGTGCCGTAGACCTTGTTCATGTGGGCCTTGAGGCCCGCGTCGATCTGAGCGGTGCGGACGCCAGCGGTCCCCGTTCGGATCGTGTCAAATTGTGCCATCCATACCTCCAGTCGAAAACAGGTCCCGCGCGCGGGCGGGCTTCGTATGCAATATCGGGAGGAAGTCCCGCGTATTCAAGGTTTTCCGGAGGGCCCAACGCGGTCGTGAGGTTAACGGGCGACAGGATACGCGCCGGCACCGGGAGAAACCTGAATCAGGGGGGAAAAGTGGTACCGCCTGCCCGGTTCGAACGGGCGACCTCTTGATCCACAATCAAGCGCTCTAACCTACTGAGCTAAGGCGGCACGGGCCGAGCGTTTAGCGCCCGCGAGCGGTCCGCGCAAGGGGCGCCGGGACGATTTCCCGCCGCTTGCCACACCGCGCCACGAGGGTATATCCCCTTTCATCCACCGTCCAGTAGGGGCGGTCAGGCAGCATCCGAAGGGACGCCATGAGTATCGACAGCGAAATCGACATTACTGCGAACCTGCAGATCGGCCCGACCACGTCGGGGATGGTGCGGATCTTCGTCGAGGCCGAAGGCGGCATCGAGATCCCGCTCGACTTCGAGCCGGACGAGGCGGTGGAGATCGCCGAGGAGATCCGCGCCGCGGCCGAGGCTGCGCGGGCGAAGGCGGGCGGCGGCAAGCCCGGCGGCAAGAAAAAGCGCTGAAGCGCCGTCAGGCCGCCTGCCTCTTGCGCCATTCGGTCCGCCCGTCCGGATGGACGATCTTCTCCAGTTGCCGTTCGTCCCGCCATTGTCGTCCGATGTCGCGGATGATGGGCCGGTCGTCCCGGCCGGGCAGGACCTGACAGCGCAGGGGCTTCACGAATTCGCTCAGCGCAGGGTTCTTCTTCCGGCCCCGCATCTGCTTCTCCGGATCCAGTCCCGTATTCATCCGCGCTGCGACCTCGCGTACGAACGCGCCGGTGAAGAAACCGGGGCTCGTTCCGAAGATGGGTCGCGTTTCGGTCCGGATCGGCAGGCCGAACAGGCGGGTGCGCACCTTGCGCGAGACGAGGTCATGCGAGGGGCCTGTCCAGTCGATATGTTCCGACAGAAGAAGCATGGCCGCGACATTCCCGCGCCCGAGACCGGCGATATCCGCGGGCCTCACGTCCTCGTCGAGCAGCCAGTCATCCTCCAGATGGAAAACAGCGGATCCCGTCGTCCCGGCCCACAGGCGCTGGACGGCGGCGCAGAATCCGGGCGTCTGCGGTTCATGCAGAACGATATCAGGGAAGGCGGATGTCAGGATCTTTCGGCACGCCGCGTGATCGGCCTCGTCACCGCCGAACGCGTCGAGGTTGGCCGAAACGCGGCTTATGTCGAAATGCCGGAAGAGCCTCGCATCGAAGGAGGCGAGCGTCCGTTCCAGAAGGGCCGGCCGACGGCCGGACACGATGACGATCTCGAGGTCCACGATGGTCTCCAGCAAGGTGGGGCCGCACCAAGCATAGATGATCAGGTAGAAATCGTGAAGCTCGGATCGCGCATAAGTTGAAGGCGGCGTGCGGCGTGCCGCGCGAATTTCTGGCACATAACCTTGCGTCTCGCCCCGGCAAGCCTGGTCTCCGGCCCCATGCGCAGGATCTCGCCGTCATAGGCATCCGCGATCGCGAGCCCGGTGCCTTCGGGAAGGAGGTCGGACGGGAAGGACTCGTCCACCGCCCAGAAGAAACGGTCGCACCACTCGAGGTAGCCCTGCCACTTGCGGTCGGACATGTAATCCGCCCGGCTCGACTTGCATTCGAAGATCCAGATCTCTCCCTTCGGTCCCATCGCCATCACGTCGACCCTGAGGCCGGGGGTCGGGATCAGCTCCTCCACGGTCACGAACCCCGCATGTGCCATCATCCGGCATATGCCTCGGGCGATAAGCTGGCCGGGCATCAGAGATTGGACGCGGGAGGTGTCTGGCGCAGGGTCGAACGACATGGCCAGAGGATGAACACAAGGGGAACGTCCGCGCAAGCCGGCCTCGCCGGAGCGTGATGGCGAGAGCACGCGGTCCCAGTCACGGAAATCGGTCCGACCCCTTGTCGCCGTGGCCCTTGCGCCTTATCTCGCGGCTTGGCGGATCTGCCCTTCTCGTTCATGGGGTCAAATTCCGGTGGCCTTAAGCAATTCCGAGGGAGCTGGCTCTGATCGGGCCGTGGTCCGGTTACCTGGCGCCCACCTGTATATACAGGTCCTCGGGAATTGGTTGCCCCTACGGATGCGGCGGTCCCCGCCACTTTTCTTCTCCCCGCGTGCCCGGCTTCAGCCGCTGGCGCCCGCGGCGGAGAGAGAACCTGCGCCTGTTCGCGTCGATGAACTCCTCGATGAGATCCGAGACGAAGCCGCCCTCCCTCCGTTTGAGGTAGAGATACCCGGCAAGCGCCGCGATGCCCGCCCCGAGGCAATCCACGATCAGATCCCACATCGTGTCGACGAGCCCGGATTTCTGCATGTTCATGCCGAAGGTCTGGTCCATGACGAATTCGAAGATCTCCCAGACCGCCCCGATGGAGACCGCGAAGCAGAAGGACAGCATCGCCAGCGGCCCGGCCGGTGCGGCATAGCGGTCGCCCTCGAAGAGGAAGAACAGGAACACAAATCCCACGATCCCGAACCCGACTGCCGACGCGCCGTGCAAGATCATGTCCCACCACCAGAATCTCTCGTAGAAGTCGAAGGCCTCGCCGAGGAATAGTGTGGCGAACACGAACAGGCAGACCCCGGAGAGGAACTTCGCCGGAAGCACGATGTCGAACCGCGACACGAACAGCGACGGCGCCAGGGTCAGCATGAAGGACGACACGGCGAGAAAGAGAATCGACCAGTGGCCATGCCACGCCGCCTGCGCTGCCGCTGCGGTCAGCACGAGCCAGATGGCCCAGACGAGGAGGGGCTGATGATGAAATTTCATGCGCGGGACGCTGCGACGAGCGATCGTGGAGCACAAGGTATCCGCAGACGATTTCAGGCATGCCGTTGCACGGGGGGGCCTTGCGCGTGAGCCTTCCCCCGCCTCTCCCGGGCAAGCTGAGACTGGCGAGCTGGAACGTGCGCAAGTGCTTCGGTCTCGACTGGCGCCGGGATCCCGAGCGCGTCGCCCGCGGGATCGCCCGTCTCGGCGCGGACGTCGTGACCTTGCAGGAAGCGGACTGGCGTCTCGGTCCGCGCCACTCCGCGATCCCGCCCCATGCGATCCGCGAGCTGGCCGGGATGGAGCCGCTGCCGGCGGGGAAGGGCACGTCCCTCGGTCATCACGGCAATGCCATGCTGGTCCGCGAGCGTGTCGAGGTCGCATCGGTGGCGCCGTTCGACCTGATGGGGATCGGCCGGGGTGGCATTCTCGCCGAGTTGTCCGTGCGGGAGGTGCCCTTCCGCCTCGTCGGCACCCATTTCTCGCTGGTCCGCCGCACGCGGCTCAGCCAGCAGGTCGAGATCGTGAAACGGCTCTCCGCCCTCGAGCCGCGGCCCGTCGCGATCATGGGGGATTTCAACGAGTTCAGCCGCACCGCCGGATTCGCGCCGTTCCGGGTCTCGAAATTCGACGTCCGCGAGGTCGGAAATTCGTTTCACACGACCTATCCCTGGGCACCGCTCGACCGCTTCGTTCTCAAGGGCCTGCACATGATCCGCGGCGGCGTCGCCAAGGGCCCGGAGTTCGGCCGCGCTTCCGATCACCTGCCGATCTGGGCCGATATTGCCTGGCCGCCGGGTTGAGCGGACGCCAGGTCTCCCCGCACGGCGCGCCGTCCCACCGATTAGTCATTTCGATCGAGGCACATCGCGAGGTAGAGTGACGGCTGCAAGGGGAAGCGGGGGACGTCACGAATGGATGCAGACGAGCGAAGGATGGGGCGCGCCGAAGCGCGCGGTCTGCGGCACGCGAAGGAACTCGAGGGCCATATCGGCATACTCGACACGTTCACCCCGACCGCGCTCGGCGTCCTCGCCTGCGCGTCTGGCATCTACACCTATCTCGGCGTGTCGTCCCTTCTCGACGATTCGGGCGCCTTCACCTTCTTCGCGGCGATATCCTACTCCATCGCCGTCTCGGTCGGGATCTTCGTCTTCTGGTCCTACCTGATGCGCCTTCTGCCGGCGGTGAAGACCGCGGGCGCGCGCATCGGGCTCATGGCGTCGATGGCGCTCGGCTCGCTCGCCATTGTCGCGATGTCCTCCTGGCTGAACGCGGCTGCGCTCGCCGGAGCGGCGGCGGTGGAACAGCATCTCGCCAATACCGTGCAGGAGTATCAGACCAGCCTCGAGCGGGCACACCAGGTCGCCGTGAGCGCACAGGGGCTCGAGCTCGACGTGTCCCGCGTCCGCCAGTCCTTCGTGGATCTGGGGGAGCAGGAGGCGACGGGGGATCTGTCCGGCATCGCGGGTCGCGGCGCCGTCTTCCGCGTGCTGCGGCAGAAGTCGCAGGAACTGGAGACCCTCGAGACGCAGATCGCGGCGCAGGATCCGCTGGTGGATCGGGCCTTCGCAGAGGGCAACGCCATCCTGTCGCGGATGCGGGCCCTGACGGTGGCGCAAGGGTCGGTCGAGGATCGCTCCGTGACCTTCTCCGAAGAGGCCGTCCGCCTGGCCGGGATCATCACGCAGCTTCGCCAGCTCTCCGTCGCGCCGCTCGTGCAGCGCGCGGCGCAGGACCTTCGCGCGTCCGTCGTCCTGCCGGAACTCGATGGTTCCAGCGATGCGATCCGTCAGGGCCAGCAGGCGACGATCACCTCCGTCCTGGAAGTCCTCGGTCAGCGTGCCCAGACGCTGGAGGCCGCGGCGCAGCAGGTCATCGAGATGCCGGCCCCGGCCGAGGTCGGGTATACGCCGATCAGCACGGCGGACGCGGTGATCCGGTACGCGTCGAACTTCGCCCCCTCCTGGGCCGGCGCCATCGCGATCGACCTCTTGCCGGCCGTGCTCGTCTTCATCCTCATGGTCGTGCAGTCGGCGATCCGCTCCGGGCGGGAGGGCACGCGGATCGAGGACTCGCTGACGCTTGCCGAGATGCGCGCCGCGATTCTCGCGATCAGGGACGTGGAGGAGGCAAGCCGGCCGTCGGGTCCGGTCCCGGAAGAGTACGAGGGGCCGCCACGACCGGACCGCGTGTCCGAGGGGCCGAAGGCCGTCGGCTCCGGTCCGCGACCGGCGGGCTGATCCGGCCATGAACACGGCCTCAGCGATCCGCGCCATCTTCGGTCTGCAGATCGGCATCGCCCTTGTCCTTCTGGTGCAGGACTTCTCCGGAGCGCTTCCGCAGCTTGGCTGGCCGGGGACGACCGCGCCCCGGCTCGATCAGCCGATCCGCCCCGGCGACCAGCGCCGCCGCTTCGATCCGGACCGCTTGCCGTCGCCCCCCGGCGTCGACCTGCCGGACGGGATGGACATGCCATCGAGCCTCTTCTTCGAGGAAACCGGCGCGAACACCGCCCGGATCTCGGGAACGATCCGACCCGGCGACGCGGATCGCTTCACGGACTGGCTCGGCGCCCGCTCCGAGCCCCTTCTCGAGGTCGCGCTTCTCTCCCCCGGCGGTTCCGTGTCGGACGCCCTCACGATCGGCCGGCGCCTGCGGCAGGACGAGATCGACACGCGGATCGAGACGAACGCCGTCTGCATGTCCGCCTGTCCCTACATGCTGATGGGCGGGCCGGAGCGCTTCGTCAGCCGGGAGGGCGCTGTGGGAGTGCACCAGCACTACTACGGGGAGAACACCCTTCTGCCGGCCTTTCTCGCGGTGAAGGACATCCAGTCGGGGCAGGCGGAGGTGATGGATTATCTCGGGGAGATGGGCATCGACCTGCGCCTGATGAAACACAGCCTCGCCACGCCACCGGACGAGATCTACGTGCTCGTGGAGGAAGAGCTGACCGAGTACGTCGTGGCGACCGAGGTGACGGACTAGGGCCGGAAGACCTTCCGTTAGAGCGCCTTAGCTGCGACAAAAGACGGATGACGTCCCGATACGATTCCGTCTTCGTCTCCAGCCTTGGCCATTCGGGCTCGACGCTGCTCGACTTTCTTGTCGGCACGGGCGGTCATTCCGTCAGTCTCGGTGAGTGGAAATGCGTCTGGCAGCGGCCACGGGCGGAGGTGACCGCCCAGACCTGTTCCTGCGGCGCCTCGGCGCTGGACTGTCCGTTCTGGGGCGTCCTGATCCCGCGCCTGCCGGAAGGCCGGTCCCGGGGCCCGGCGAACGACGTGCTGCACGACACCTTCGCCGAGCTCTTTCCCGGACGGATCATGGTCGACAGCTCCAAGGACGCCAATCACCTGATCGAGCATGTGGACCGCCGGCGGACGCTGGTGCTCCACGTGTCGAAAGATGTGCGGTCATGGACATGCCGGTGGATGGATCGGCCGAACCGCGCGGGCAAGCGCAAGGGTGGCCTGACCCTGATGCGCGAATGGCACCGGCGGGAGACGGCCGCCGTCAGCCGCACACGCGGGATGGTGGACGGCACGGACTGGATGCAGATCCTCTACGACGATCTTGTTCTCGGGATCGAGGCGGAGGCGGAGCGGATCAATCGGCGGGCCGGCGTGGACCTCATCGACACCTCCGTCCCCTTCACGTCGGGAGAGCACCACATCCTCTACGGCAACTCCATGAAGGGCCGCACGGACGGGCGCATCCGCTACGATGCCCGGTGGCTCGGGCGGTCGGACTGGCTCGTGCCGTATCTGCTGCTGCCCCGCGTGCGGCGCTACAACGAGGTGCTGCGGCGGGGTGAGGCGCCGGGGCAGGGGGACTGAACCCGAAGGCACCGCCGCTGCCAATGAAAAAGGCCCGCCGCGGATCTCCGGGGCGGGCCTTCTTCATCGTGCCGAAGCTGGTTCAGGCGGCGGCGACGCGGTTGACGAGAACGTCATCCACCTGGCGCTGCGCATCGTCCTCACCCTTGCCGGAGACCGCGGCGATTTCGCGGGTCAGACGTTCGAGCGCGGCCTCGTAGAGCTGGCGCTCGGAGTAGGATTGCTCGCGCTGATCGTCGGCCCGATGCAGGTCGCGGACCACCTCGGCGATGGCGATCAGATCGCCCGAGTTGATTTTCTGCTCGTATTCCTGCGCGCGACGGGACCACATGGCCTTCTTGACCTTGGCCTTGCCCTTCAGGGTCGTCATCGCCTTGTCGACCGTCTCGGGGTTCGAGAGGGAGCGCAGGCCCGCTTCCGTCGCCTTGTTGGTCGGAACGCGGAGGGTCATCTTGTCCTTCTCGAAGGAGATGACGAAGAGCTCGAGCGAGATCCCCGCGACCTCCTGCTTCTCGATCGAGACGATCTGTCCAACGCCATGCGCCGGGTACACGACGTAGTCGTTGGGGCGAAACTCGATCTTCTTGCTCTTGCTCATGGTATTTCCTCGTAAGCGTGCCCGCAGAGGCCAAAATGCCCCGTCCGTGGAGCGTGAGCTTCACGAGCGCGGCACTGCCGGTGATGTCATGGCCCGGGAAGGAGGCAAACGCGCAGAATCGCCCGTTCCGAAGGCATTGAAGCGATCATATAGCACGAAACGGGCTTCATTTGAAGGACCGGCAGCCGCAAGCGCCCCGTCGCCCTGCGGAAAGACGCTTAATTCTCGGTGAATAGTCGGACTCAGCCGCCCTCGCCGGCGCCCTCGGCAAAAAGCTCCATCTTGCCGTCCTTGCCGTCCATCTCCTCGGCGCCCTCGAGCGGGTCCTTCTTCGTGACGATCACGGGCCAGGCTTCGGAGTACTTGCGGTTGAACTCCACCCACTTGTCCATGTCCGGCTCCGTGTCCGGCCGGATCGCGTCGGCCGGGCATTCGGGCTCGCAGACGCCGCAATCGATGCACTCGTCGGGGTGGATCACCAGCATGTTCTCCCCCTCGTAGAAGCAATCCACGGGGCACACCTCGACGCAGTCGGTGTACTTGCAGGCGATGCAGTTTTCAGTGACGACGTAGGTCATTCGCTGGCCCTCGGACGATGCGGAACGTTCGGCGACCTATTCGCTTCCGGCGAAAGGATCAAGCGCGCCGCTGCGTGTCGCGTCCATCCGGCGGCGATCCTTCTTGGTCGGCCGGGGGCCCGTACGAACCGGCGCCCCGTCATCGCGCGGCTCGGGCGGCGGGGACAGATCCTCGTAGAGCGCCTGTGCTTCCGGGGCGGGGCCGCGCCGGGTGCCGACATCCACGATGCGCACGACCCGCACGCGGTTGCCGGTCACGAAGGTGAGGGTGTTGCCGGGGCCGACACTCCGGGAGGGTTTGGAGATCCGCACGCCATCGACGCGGATCCCGCCATCAGAGACGGCCTTGGCCGACAGCCCGCGCGACTTGAAGAACCGCGCGTGCCAGAGCCACTTGTCCACGCGTATCAAGGGCGTGTCCGTCACCGGGACGCTCTGTCCCGGTGACGGTGGCGGAGGCGGGTGTCCGCCCCCGCCGTCAGCGCTTGTCCTTCAAGGCCGCGAGTGCGGCGAAGGGGTTGTCGGGATCGATCGGCTTGTCCTTCTTCGGCGGGCGCGCCTCGAAAGCCCGGGGCGCGTTGCCGGACTTGCCATCCTTCTTCCCCCCGCGCGGGACCTTGCCTCCGGGTTTGCCGCGTCCGCCGGCCTCGGCGCGCGGCTTGCCGCCGCCCTTGCGCTGCGCCTGACCACCGCCACGACGGCTCTGCTGGCCGCCGCGCCGTCCGGCCCAGGTGAAGGTGTAGAAGGTTTCGGTCTCGCCGGTGGGCTGCGGTGCGGCGTCTGCCGGTGCCGCATCCGTGTCCGCCTCCGTTTCCGCCGCGCCGGTCTCGGGGGCGGGCGCTTCGGCCTCCGACGTCCCTTCAGCCGGTGACGGCTCTTGCGCAGCCGGCTCGGCGGAGGGAACGGCCTCGACCTCGGATGCACCTTCGGTGGTCGTCTCGACCGGTGCTTCAGGGGCGGGCGCCTCCGAGGGTGTCGGCGTCTCGGCCTCGGAAACCGGTTCGGCCTCGCCCGGAAGGGGCGCGGGAGCCTCGGTCTCGGCCGAGGGGACGGCCTCCGCCTCGGACGCCCCGGCGTCGGATGCACTCTCTGCCTGTGCCTCGTCCGCCTTCGCGGGTGCCGCCGGAGCCGCGGGCGCGCGCATCTTCTCGCGTTCGCCCTTTTCCGCCCGGTAGCCGAGGCCGTCCATCAGGGCGGCGAACTGTTCGAGCGTGAGACCGGTGATCGACAGCATGTCCGCCGTCGCCTCAAAGCCGCCGCGGCTGTCCATCGGGCGGAGCTGATCGGCAAGGCGTTCCAGCATGTCGATGCGAATGGAGCGCTCGCCGGCTACACGGTAGCCCGCCATCAGCGCGTAGCCGTCCGGCGCATCCTTCGGCGTCGGGATCGTCACGAGGCCCGGAGGGGGGCTCTCGGGAAATTCCTGGAGATTGTTCCACAGCGACCACAGCACGAGCCGCAAGCGCGTCGGCGCCGGCTTGAGCAGGAGCGGCATGAAGATGGTGAACTGACCGAAGCGCAGGCCATGCTTGCGCAGCGCTCCCCGCGCTTCCTGATCCAGCGACCGGACTTCCTCGGCGACGGCGCCGCGCTCCAGAAGGCCCATGCCCTCGACCATGCGGAAGGCGAAGCCGCGGGCGAGACCCGTCAGCGCCTCGTCCGACGAAAGACCCAGGAGGGGCTCGAAGAGGGCGGCGATCTTGCGGCCGATGAAGTGATCGAGCCGGCGCGCGACCTTCTCGGCCACCCCCTCGCCCGCTTCGTCATCCACGAAGACCTCGACCCGCGGCTTGAGGGCGTCGGACCCCTTCACCAGCTTGCCGATGGCGGAGGAGCCCCACATGAGGCCGCCCTGCTCGGTGAAATCGAATTCGGTATCGGGCGCGTTGTAGAGGCGATCCGCGCGCAGCGAGAATTCGGGCTTCAAGGCAGCAAGGGCTGCCTGCCGCACCGTTTTCGCCCCGTCGGGATCGCCGGACTTATCCTGGCTGAACCGGAAGCCGTCCAACCGGCCCACATGTTCGCCCTCGACGGTGACTTCACCGGTCTCGCTGACTTCGGCCACAAGGCCCTCCCTCTGCTTCAGTCGGCGCAGAAGCACGCTTGTGCGCCGGTCCACGAACCGCTGCGTCAGCGCCTGGTGGAGCGCATCGGACAGTCGGTCTTCTACAGCGCGCGTCTCGTCGCGCCAACGTCTTTCGTCGTCGACCCAGCCGCTGCGCTGCGCCACATACGTCCATGTCCGGATGTAAGCCAGACGCTTTCCCAACGCATCTATGTCGCCGTCGGTTCGGTCGATGCGTTTAACTTGCCGAGAAAGCCAGTCGTCCGGTACGCGGCCCCATTCGCGCAGGAAGCCGAATATGCGCCCCAGGAGGGAGGCGTGCTCGGCTGCGGAGATGCCCCGGAAATCCGGAACCCGGCAGACATCCCAGAGCAGGCGCACATCGCGGGCGTCCCGGACGGCGTCGATCACTTCGGGCATTCCCATCAGGGCGCGCAGTGCCGCCAGGTCGTCCGATTCGCGGGTTCTCTGGAGAAGATCGCCCTCAGCGGGGCGCTCGAGGGAGGCTTCCAGCCGCTGCGGCGAGCCGAAATCGAGATCGTGATTGCGCCACAGCAGCTTTTTCACCGGCGAGAAGCGGTGGTCCATGATGGCGGAGGCGACCTCGTCGTCGATCGGCGGCGCCTCCCCGGTCGTGCCGAAGGAGCCGTCCTGCGTGTAGCGTCCGGCGCGCCCGGCGATCTGTGCGAGTTCGTTGGGGGCGAGGGGGCGCATCCGCCGCCCGTCGAACTTCGACAGGCCCGCGAAGGCGACATGCCGCACGTCGAGGTTCAGTCCCATCCCGATCGCGTCCGTGGCGACGAGGTAGTCCACGTCCCCGTTCTGGTAGAGATCGACCTGCGCATTCCGCGTGCGCGGCGACAGGGCGCCCATGACCACGGCGCAGCCGCCCTTCTGTCGCCGGATCAGCTCCGCGATGGCGTAGACGCTCTCGGCGGAGAAGGCGACGATGGCGGAGCGGGGCGGCATCCGGGAGATCTTCTTCGGCCCCGCATAGATCAGCTCGGAGAACCGCTCCCGCCGCATGAACTGCACGCCCGGCACCAGCGCGGCGATCACGCTGCGCATCGAATCGCTGCCGAGAAGCAGCGTCTCGTGCAGGCCGCGTGCACGCAGAAGCCGGTCGGTGAAGACGTGGCCGCGCTCGGGATCGGCGCAGAGCTGGATCTCGTCGATCGCGAGGAAGTCGCAGCCGGTGCCTTCCGGCATCGCCTCCACGGTGCAGACCCAGTACTGCGCCTTGGGCGGAACGATCCGCTCCTCCCCGGTGACGAGGGCGACGACGCGCGGGCCGCGGATGGCCACGATCCGGTCGTAGACTTCCCGCGCCAAAAGGCGCAGCGGAAGGCCGATGATCCCGGTCCGATGGCCGAGCATCCGCTCGATCGCGTAATGGGTCTTGCCGGTATTCGTCGGGCCGAGGACGGCCGTCACGCTGGGGCGATCGTGCATGGAAGAGAGCCTATCCGGCGGTTGAGCGGGGGGAAAGGGCGGACGGCCGCGAAAGCTGGCGGATCAGAGGGTCCGGCCGCCGGTTTCCTGTTCGAGCCGTTCGATGGCGCGGCCCAGTTCCTCGCGATGCGGGTTGACCTCCTCGACCCGGCGATAGGCCTGCAGCGCCAGCTCCCTCTCGTCCAGCTCGTCGAGGATGATCGCAAGCCCGGCCAGCGCACCGAAATGCCGCGGGTTCAGCTCCAGCGCCCGGGCGATGTCGGACATTGCGGGCCCGTAGAGACCGGCCTGGTAGTACGCGGTCGCACGGGCATTCCAACCTTGCGAAAAATCGGGCGCATGGTCGACGAGGGCGGTGAAGTGGTCGATGGCAAGCTCGGTGTCGTTCTCGGCCAGCGCCTCGTTGCCGCGCTGCAGGAGCAGGTCCATCGCCGGAGAGCCGCTTTTCGACCACTCGCGCATGATGTCGGCCTCGATCTGCTCCCAGCCGCGGGTCTCCGGATCGGCGAGGCGCTCCAGCATACCCTCCACGTCCGCGCCGGTCCCCTGGGCGAGGGCCGCGGAGAAAAACGCCATGCTGCATAGAAATGCCGCAGCGACGACGTTGAGGGAAGGGCGCAAACGTTCCATATCTCGATGGCGATCCTAGAGAGACTTCGGGCGCGATGAAATGCCCCGCGAGGTCACATTTGGCGGAAGCGAAGGAGCCAGGACCACATGAGCCAGACAATCGACACGGCAGTCGCCAAACTGTCCGAGAAATATGAGGGCGGCCTCGGCGGAACCGCCAAGTTCGTGATCGGCGACGAAGGCTCGATCATGATGGACGACGCGGGCGTGCGCGAAGGCGACGACGCGTCGGACGTGACGATGACGGCGGATGCCGAAACCTTCCAGTCCATCCTCGACGGGGACACCGATCCCACCGCTGCCTTCATGTCCGGCAAGCTGGCCGTGGACGGGGACATGGGTCTTGCCATGAAGCTGGCAGGCATCCTGTCGTGAGCGGCAGCGCGGCCTCCACCCGGCCCGGACGTGACGGCCCGCGGGCGGGGGAGATGACCCCCGCACCGTTCCTGGCCGACATCGCCAACGCTCCGGAGGAGGCCCGCGCCTTCTGGCTGACCACGCCGAGAGGTCTGCGCCTCCGGATGGCTCACCTCGGCCGGGGGGAGGCAGGGACCGTCCTCATCTTCCCCGGCCGCACCGAATACGCCGAGAAGTACGGGCCCGCGGCGCGGGTCTTCGCAGAGGCCGGCTTCGGCTCGGTCGCGGTCGACTGGCAGGGGCAGGGTCTCGCGGACCGTTTCCTTCCCGATACCGCGACCGGCCATGTCGACCGATTCGCCACCTACCAGGACGATGTGGACGCGGTCCTGGCGGCGGTCACAGACCTTGGACTGCCCGGCCCGTTCTACCTCGTCGGTCACAGCATGGGCGGCTGCATCGGCCTGCGCGCGCTGCACCGTGGGCTCCCTGTCGCGGCCGCGGCCTTTTCCGCGCCGATGTGGGGCATCGGGATGCCGCCGCATCTGCGACCGGCTGCCTGGCTCATCTCGGGGGCCGGCGGCGCGCTCGGCTTCGGCGGTCGCTATGCCCCGGGCACGTCGCCCGAAAGTTTCCTCGCGAACGTCCCCTACGAGGGCAACACGCTGACGAGCGACCGGGAGCAGCTCTCCTGGCTGCAATCCCATCTCACCGCGCATCCCGAACTGTCCCTCGGCGGCCCGTCCCTGACATGGCTGCTCGAGGCGTTGCGGGAAATGCGGGCGCTGCGCCGCCTCGCCCCGCCGCGCCTGCCGTGCCTCACCTGGGTCGGCTCGAACGAGCGCATCGTCGATCCCGCCGCCATCCGCGAGACCATGGCGCGCTGGCCCGGCGGGCGGCTTCACGTCGCGCCCGGCGGCGAGCACGAGCTGATGATGGAGCGTCCGGAGATCCGGGACGCCTTCTTCGAGGACATCATCGACCATTTCTCCCGCCACCGCCCGGCGGACTGAGGGCCCGAACGGCCCGGACCGACGCGGCTTGCGGCACCGCGCCGCTCTGGCCAAAAGGCCGCGCCTGTACTATCTGCCGCCCGATCCGAACGAGCCCGAGGACATGACCGTGACCGATACCCCCAAGAGGGCCGACCCCCGCCCCGGCGCGGCTCCCGAGGGGGAGTTCAGCGGCGCGCTCTCCTCCGTCGAGGAGATCATCGAAGAAGCGCGGGCCGGCCGCATCTTCATCCTCGTCGATCACGAGGACCGGGAAAACGAGGGCGATCTCATCGTGCCGGCCCAGATGGCGACGCCCGAGGCGATCAACTTCATGGCCGTCCACGGGCGCGGGCTGATCTGCCTTGCGCTCACCGGCGAGCGGATCGACACGCTCGGCCTTCCGCTGATGGCGGCCAGCAACTCCTCCCGTCACGAAACCGCCTTCACCGTCTCCATCGAGGCGCGCGAAGGCGTGACCACCGGGATCTCCGCCGCCGACCGGGCGCGCAGCGTCGAGGTCGCGATCGATCCCGAGGCGACCGGCGCGGATCTCGCGACGCCGGGCCACGTCTTTCCGCTCCGCGCCCGCGAGGGCGGCGTGCTCGTCCGCGCCGGGCATACCGAGGCCGCGGTGGACATTTCCCGTCTCGCCGGGCTCGATGCGTCCGGCGTCATCTGCGAGGTGATGAACGACGATGGCACCATGGCGCGTCTGCCAGAGCTCATCGCCTTCGCCCAAAAGCACGGCATCAAGGTCGGAACGATCTCCGATCTGATCTCGTACCGTCGCCGCCACGACAATCTCGTCCGCCTCGTGCAGGAGCGCGACGTCGAGAGCATGCACGGCGGCGACTGGCGCATGCGCATCTTCCGCGACGAGGCGCAGGGCGCCGAGCACATCGCGCTGACCAAGGGCGACATCGAGACAGGCGGCCCGGTGCTTGTGCGAATGCATGCGCTCGATCCGCTCCAGGACGTGGCCGGCATCGGCGAAACCGGCAGCCCGACCGAGTTCTACGATGCGATGCGCGCCATCGCGGAGGAGGGCCGCGGCGCCGTCGTCCTGCTGCGCGATCTGTCGATGCAGATCGCCACCGGCCCCGAAGCCTCGCCGCAGACGCTCCGGCAATACGGCGTCGGCGCCCAGATCCTCGCCGCGCTCGGCATCCACCAGATGGAACTCCTGACCAACTCGCCCGCGCCAAAGGTCGTCGGGCTGGAGGCCTACGGTCTGGAGATCACCGGCACACGTCCCATTCCGAGGAGCTCCTGATGGCCGGCCAGAGCCACCACACGCTGCCCGCCCCGACCTTCGAGAGGGCGCCGAAGCTTCTGATCGTCGTCGCGCCCTATTACAGCGGCATCGCAGGCGAACTGGTCGCCGGCGCCAAGGCCGCCATCGAGGCCGCCGGCGGCACGTGGGAGATCGCCGAGGTGCCGGGCGCTCTCGAAGTGCCCATCGCCATCCGCATCGCCCATCGCCAGTCCAACTTCGACGGCTTCGTCGCGCTCGGCTGCGTGATCCGGGGCGAGACCACCCATTACGACACGGTCTGCAACGACAGTTCCCGTGCGCTGACGCTCCTCGGGCTCGAAGGGGCCTGCATCGGCAACGGCATCCTGACGGTGGAGACCATGGAGCAGGCCGAGACCCGCGCTGAGGCGGCCGGCCAGAACAAGGGCGGCGGCGCGGCCGAGGCCGCCCTTCACCTGATCGCGCTGACGCGCCGCTTCAGCCGGCCCGAACGGGGCATCGGCTTCAAGCCCGCCAGCGCCGAATACCGCCTCGCGACAGGGGCAGATGACGAGGACCCGAAGACGGCATGAGCTCGAACAAACGCCAGATGCGGTCCGCCGCGCGACTTTATGCGGTGCAGGCGCTCTTCCAGATGGAAAGCTCCGGACAGACCACCCGTGCGGTGGAAAAGGAGTTCGAGGACCATCGCTTCGGCGCGGCCTACGAAGGCGAGGAGATGGCCGAGGGAGACGTCGATCTCTTCCGCGCCCTCGTCGATGACGCGGTGAACGAACAGGCCCGGATCGACCAGATGACGGACCGGGCCCTCGTTGCCAAATGGCCGATTGCCCGGATCGACACCACGCTGCGCGCGCTTTTCCGCGCCGCCGGGGCCGAATTCGTCCGCGCGGACACGCCGCCCAAGGTAGTGATCAACGAATTCGTCGATATCGCCCGGGCGTTCTTTCCGGAAGGCCGCGAGCCTTCCTTCGTCAACGGTGTTCTCGATCACATGGCCCGGGAAGCGCGCCCCGAGGCGTTCTGAGGGGGCGGCAGGGGAGCGGGCCGGTCCCGCGTAACGCCGCACTGGTCCGTTGAATCGTAGCGACCGGGGATGCACGTACGCGCGCGCCTCCCCTACTGCCCCTCCATCTTCCGCGTTTCGGATTTCGCGACCGCGGCGGCTTCGGCATCCCGGTCCCGCCGCGCGGCATCCCGCGCATCCTCGCTGTCGTCGAGCGCGGTGACGAGGGCGGTTTCGAGATCCTTGTTCAGCTCTCGCGCGCGGGCGATGTACTCGGCATTCTCCGCGACCGGCACGCCCGGCCGCCAGACATCGGCAAGCTCGCGGATCGTGCGGCGGTCGTGGGTATAGAAGGTGCGCTCGATCTCGTGCGCCTCGAACTCCGAGAAGGACATGTTCTCGAGCACGTAGCGCCCTGCCCGGAGGGAGCTGTCGAACATCTCCCGGACGATGTCGTTCGCTCCGGCCCGATAGAGCTCGTAGACGTGCACCCGGTCATGGGCGCGGGCGACGATGTGCAGGTCGGGCCGGTGCGCCCGTGCGTGGCGAACCAGTTTTAGGGCGGCGGCCTTGTCGTCGAGGGCCACGACGAGGATGCGCGCATTCGCCAGGCCCGCCGCATGGATGATCTCGGGGCGGGTCGGATCGCCGAAGAATCCCTTGAAGCCGAACTTCCGCATCAGCTGGATCGTCGGCAGGTCGTTGTCGATCACCGTCGTCGTCAGTCCGGCCATCTGCACCATGCGGTTCACCACCTGCCCGAAGCGTCCGATCCCGGCGATGATCACCGCGCCCTGCTCGTCGATATGGTCGTGCTGCGCCGAATTGCGGCCGCCCGAGAGACGCCGCGCGATCTGGTCCTGCGCGATGAAGAACAGCGGCGTCATGAGCATGGACAGCGCAACGACGAGGAGGAGGAGCTGCCCGAGGGCCGGGTCGAACACGCCCTGCTGCAGCGAGAAGGACACGAGGACGAAGCCGAACTCGCCGGCCTGCGCGAGGCCGAGGGTGAACAGGAGCCGGTCCTCGCCCTTCAGACGGAACGCGGTGGCAAGGCCGAGGAGGATCACGCCCTTCGCCAGCACCACGAGGAGCGTCAGCCCGATCACGTCCCCGAGGTTGCGCCAGAGATACTGGAAGTTGATGTCCGCCCCGACCGCGATGAAGAACAGGCCGAGGAGGAGGCCCTTGAAGGGTTCGATATCCGCCTCGAGCTCGTGCCGGAACTCGGAATTCGCCAGGACCACACCGGCCAGGAACGTTCCGAGCGCGGCGGACAGACCGACGGCGTTCATCAGCACGGCGATGCCGACGACCATGAGCAGAGCCGTCGCGGTGTACATCTCCCGCAACTTCGCCATGTGGATGAAGCGGAAGACCGGTCGTGTGGCGTAGATCCCGACGAGGATGACGAGGGCGACGGCGCCGAGGGTGACGAGCGTGACCTGCCATCCCGGAAGCCCCGATACGAGGCTGAGCGCGGCCTCGTGGTCCCCGTCGCCCGCGCGCTCGATGGTCCCGGTCTCTGAGATTCGCGCGGAGATCCCGGGCATGGTCAGAAGCGGCAGGATCGCGAGGAACGGAATGACGGCGACGTCCTGCGTCAACAGGACGGAGAAGGAGGCATGGCCCCCCGGCGTCTTCATCAGCCCCTTTTCCGTCAGCGTCTGAAGCACGATGGCGGTGGAGGAGAGCGCCAGCGTCATGCCGATGGCGATGGCGGTGGGGACCGGTACGCCGAGGATCAGGCAGCCCCCGGCGATCACGAAGGTGGTCAGAAGGACCTGCATCCCCCCCAGACCGACCAGCTTGTGCCGCATGTCCCAGAGCGCCCGCGGCTCGAGCTCCAGGCCGATCAGGAAGAGCATCAGCACAACGCCGAACTCGGCGAAATGCATCAGCTCACCGGCTTCGGTCCCGAGCATCCCGATGAAGGGCTGGATGGCGATGCCGGCGAGGAGGTATCCAAGGACGGACCCGAGCCCCAGTCGCGCGCAGATCGGCACCGCGACCACCGCGGCTGCAAGATACAGCGTGGCCTGGGCAAGTATGAATTCCATGGGATGGCAGGTCCGTCAGAGGATCGTCGAGGGCGCTCGGGCCTACAGTGAGGCACCCCGCCGGGACGGACAAGGCCCGGCCCTCGGAACCTGCCGCCCCGGAGATCAGCTTTCGGGCATCTGCAACACGTGCTGCCGGCCGCGCTTGACGTAGGACACCTGCCCGTCGTCGATCCGCGCGACCTGCCCGCCATCGACCTTGTCGCCCACCTGAACCTTGACGTAGCGGCCCGAGCCGAGGCGGATGAGGGCGCGGCGCTGGTTTGCGGAGCCGTAGGTGCCGATGAGAGCCAGGCCGGACATGTCGAGCGCGTTCTTCGTGGTCGCGGTGGCGGCGACCGCGCTGGACGAGGGGGCGGAGGGCTGCACGCGCTGATTGCGCGCGACGGCCGGCCCGCGGGCCGGAGCGGCGCTCGGCTGTGCCTGCGGCTGCGGCTGTCGCTGGGGCTGAGCCTGCGGCACGGGAGCGGCGGCGGGGGCGCTGGTCTGCACGGCTGCGGTCGATGCAGCCGCGGCCTGGCTTGCCGCCGACTGCGAGGCGCGGACACTGGCGACGATGCGGGAAATGTCCTCGGGCCGCCCGGCGGGCTGGACGGAGGCGGCCACGGCGAGGTCGGTGGCGTTCGAGAGCCGGGCTGCGAGCGCGGCGCTCACCGCCTCGTCGATCGCCTCCGAATCCGCCGCAGCGGCGGTTTCCGGCATCAGGGCCAGGGGGCGGGCGCGGGGGCGCAGCGTGCCGATCGCGATCTCCGGAGCGTCCTCGGCGGCGTCATCGTCCGTCGTCTCCGCGTTTGCAACGGCCACCTGGAGTTCGGCGCCGTCCGGATCCGCGCCGGCCACATCATCGGCCACGTCGAGGGCGACGTCATCGACGTCTTCTCCATCGTCGGAGGCGGTCGCGGTCTCGTCCTGCCCGGGACCGGCGCTCGCATCCTCATCGACAGGGCCGAGCGTGTCCGGCCGCGGCTGCGGGCGGAAGCCGAAGAGCGGATCGGCTTCGCGCGCCGTCTCCTCTAGATCGTCCGGGCGCGACGGCGGGATCACGTCCGGCGGGCCGGCGACGATGGGAATGCCGACAGCGGAGAGGGCGCCCTCTTCGGTCGGCGTCACGGTGCCCACCAGGTCGCCGCCAAGCTCCTCGCCATAGGATCTCGGCTCCGGCAAGCCGCCGGGACGGTCCGCTTCGGGATTGCCGGCCTCTGGCAGGGTGCCGGGCTCTTCGGCAGGCACGCCGGGATCGACCGAGGCGACGACGAGGCCGCGGGCGGCATCCGCCGCCGGCTCGTAGCCCCGCTCAGGCGCGGCCTGCCATATACCGGTGGCGTCGTAGAAGGCCCGTGCCTCGGCGGCAGAGACGGCGGGCGGCGCTTCGGAGGCGGCGTCCTGCTGCGGCTCCGCAGCAACTGGCGCAGGCAGATCGCCCCGGGGCGCGAGGACGGCGAGATCCGTATCGGGCGCAGCCTCCTCGCCCGTCCCGGCTATGTCCAGTTCAGGCGTTCCGTCGGTGGTCTCGGCGGTTCCTGCTGCGGTCTCCGCGTCCGCCTCCGTGGCCTGCATCTGCGGCGGCGCGTCCGCCTCCGCGGAGGGAGCGGCTCCCCCGGCGGATATCTCGGCCGCCGGGTCCGGCTCTTCCATGTTCCCGACCCGCGCGGTTTCGAGCTCGGACGGCTCGCGGATCTCGGGCATGGCGACATCTTCGTCGCCACTGAAGATCAGCGACCAGATCCCGATCAGCGCCACGAGCGCCACGAGACAGGCGGCAACGGCCAAGCCGAGTCCCTTCGCGCTGCGCGCATTCGCGGGAGCGGCACCGCGGCGGGCGCCGAATACGGTGAGGCTATCCTCCTCGGAGAGGCTGCTTTCACTGGCAGGAGAGACCGCGCGCGGCGCCGGAACCATGCCGTCCTTCGGGCGCAGGCGCGGCGCCTCGGGCGCCGGGCGTGTGGCCTCCGTGCCGGGTGCCCCAGATGCGGAGGAGGGGGGCATTGGGGGCGGCGGCGCAGGTTCGGCAAAGCCCGTCAAGCCATGCGCGAACCCGGGCGCGGCGACGGGGGACGCCCCCGGTGCCGTGGGCCCGGTCTCGGGCGCGGCGTTGCCGCCGGGGCCCTTCGCCCCGGCCACGCCGGCGGCCCCTGCTGCACCGGCCGCACCTGCGGCTCCGGCAAGCGCGGCGCCCGTCCCGGCGTCGCCGCCGGCACGTTTCGTGCGGCCAAGCGGCGGGCCATCCTCACCGAAGAGGGGGCGCTGCGGTGCCGTCTCCCCGGTGGACGCGCCGGACGCGCTGCCGCTGAAGAGCGGATGCTTCGGCGCTTCGGCCTGCGGTTCGGGCGCGCCCATGGCGGGCGGCTCCGTGCGCTGATGATCGGCGCGGGACGGTTCGGTCTTCTTCAGAACGCTCCCGGCGAGGCCCTTAAGACCGCCAGCCTTTCGAGGCGTCGCGGCCGGCTCGTCCGTCTTCGCCAGATGCGGGGGGATCTCAGGGCGGGGCACCGTCGGCGGCGTCGGCTCGGCGCCCGGCGCGCTCAGGATCGGTGCGCCGTCCTCGCCCTCGGGCGTCTTCGGCGGAGCGACCTGGCTCGCGCGGGTCAGGCTCGGCGCGCCGCCGGACGGCTCCCCGGAGCGCGCGCGCATGGCGGCGAAGGACGGCAGGACGGGAACGTCGTCCTTGAGGCGCCGCGGCGGGATGCCGGGGTCCGACTCCGCCGGTACGTCGGGCGTCTCTTCGCCTGTGGTCAGGTCGGGCGCGGCGGTCCCGGCGGGATCGTCGCTGGCCCGCGGCTCCTCCGGCACGTCGGGCATGACAGGTGATGCATCGCCGGAGATTTCGGCGCCGGTGCTGTCATCTACAGGTCCGGCGGCCGGATCATCCTCGAAGGGCGCTGCGTCCGCAGGGGGGACCAGCTCGTCCGGCCTGACCTCGGCGGGCGCGTCGTCCGCCTTGTCCGGCGCAGGCAGGCCATCGGTCGCAATCGCGCCGGCCGGGGCGACGGGGTCCTCCGCAGGCGCCGCGTCCATCCCCTCCGAGGGTTGGTCCGGATCGTTCAGCGCGGGGGTGTCCAGCGGCGTCTCCTCGTCCGGGATCTCGATTTCACCGGTCGGGGTGGTCTCCGCCGCGGCATCGGCAGCGGTCCCGCCGGCGTCGGTGGGAGGCGTGGGGGCGAGTATGACGGGCGGAACGTCAGCCTTTGCCTCGTAGGCGCTCTGCTCGGCCGCCGTGCCGGTGAAGACCGGACGGCCCGGATAGGCCGCCATGCCGTCGCTTGCGCTGACGCTGCTCGGCGCGAACCCGTGCGTGGTGGCGAAGCGCTCGGCCTCGGCCAGCGTTTCACGTGCAACGACGGCGACATGAAGCTTGCCGTCCCTCTCGGTCCAGTCCCAGTCGAGTTCATCGACGGAATAGGGGGTCCGGCCGTCGAGGGCGCTGCGGATCCGGCCGCGATCGACCACTTCGTCAAGCCCGGAGGCCGGCACCTCGAGGCAGAGAACCTGGCTTTCGGGCAGCCAGAGTTCGACGGCCGCGCCGGGCTCCGCCTCGGCGGCCAGCGCGCCGAGCGCCGTATCGAAGTCGGGCGCATCGAGGGGGACGGCGCCGACGAGGTCACCGGTGCCGGCGTGCTTGAGGGCCACCTCGTCATCACCGAGTTCGAGAATGTAGGCAATGCTCATCGCGTCTGGTCCGTCTCGCCGATTCCGGGGCCATGCCAAGCGGCGGCCGCAAGCCATTGATACAGCACGGCCCGGCGCTTGGAAACCGAAGGGACCTTCACCTGACCGTGCGGAGCAGGCATCGGGGGACGCGTTCAGCCGCCCTCGGCCTGCCGATCTGTTGCCGGATTTGTCCTGCCGGCGGCGCCCGAACGCAATCGCCGCAGGGCGACGGACCGCGATGAACGGCGAATTGCTGCTCACCGCCCGTCGCGTCTCCGGTCTGCCGGCTGTGTCGCCTCCTCGCGGGCGGGTGGTCGAGGCGTCCGAAGAGGGGGGAGGCGCTCAGGCCCCCGGTACTGCCCGGTGACCGAACGGGGCCGCATCCGGATCACCGCCCGTCAGCGATACCACATCTTCTCCTTCTTGATGCGGTTGCGCAGGGCCTGTTCCGGGCGGGGCAGGTCCGCGCGGTCGAACAAGGCGCGCAGGCGGTGGCCCTTGCCCTGGAACAGCAGTCGGCGGAACGGCTCGTGCTCCTTCAGCGCCTTCTTGAGCCAGTTGGGCTGGCTGACCGTTTCGAGGATCTCGACGGTCCGGTCGCTTTCTCGCGCATAGAGCAGCGACAGCACGCGCCAATGGCAGGTCACGTCCCCGTCCAGCCCTGCAAGCTCCGGCCCCGGCCGCCCGCCATTCAGGGAGTGGATGACGAGGGGCAGGGCGATCTGGTCGAGCCACGGATCGAGGGATTGGCAGGCCAGCGCTTCCGGCGGGTCGTTTCGGATCGAAAGGGAATAGTCGAGAAAGCGGGCACCGAAGGCGGGAGCGTCCGCGCCGTAGAACCAGCCCGCGTTGAAATAGAGGTAGCGCTCCCAGTGCTCGTCCGGCTGGGAGAGGTCCAGCGTCGGTTCCAAGTCGAGACCGAATCGGTCGTAGAGCGAGCCCCAGATCCCGGTATATCCGGGGCCGTAGAGCGGCGGCTCCGGCCATGTCCCCTCCCGCCTCATCGAGGCGGACGGGCGCGTCCAGTCGAAGGGCACGTCGCTCAGCGCGCCGGTGACGAGGGTGTCGCTGTCGAGAAAGAGAAACGGGCCCTCCGGAAGGGCGGACAATCCCTCGATCTTGTTGCCATTGGGGTAGGCCGCGCCGAAATGTTCGGCGCGGAACGGGGTGATCTCGACATCCAGCCGCTGCAGCGCCTCCCGCACGTTGAGAGACGAAATGCGCGGATCGCCGGGCCATGCGCCGCCCGGCTGCGGCTCGAGCGCCACCAGACGGCCGTCGAAACCGGGATCCATCTCGCGCAGGGACGCTGCGAGCAGAAGCGCCTCGTATTGCAGTCGTCCGTCCTGCGCGACGAAGGCGATGGTGAAACCCGCCATGATGTCTTCCGCTTTCGCTGGTCCGGGGCCAACCTTAACGGGAGGCGGCCGTGCGAGAAAGTGGGACAGGCGGGTCGGACCTACGATGTGTCGCCGCACCAGCGCCCTTGCCACCGGCGCAGCCTCCCCCGGGCCGGGGCAGACCCCGAGGGGCAGGCGAGGCGCCTTCGCCGGGGCCTGCCGATTCCATTCCGCCTGTCCTGCGCGGGGTAGGGGCGAGGGCAGCGGCTTTCTCGCCGCCCCTGTCCGGCATCACCGTCCTGACAAGTGAGGTGCGATTTATGCCCCGTCGGCGGGCACTTGCACCTCCCGGCGGCGGCTTTTCGCCAGTGACCTGCGGCATCGCGGCATTTTCGGCGCGGACGTCTTTTCTTCGACGTAAAGGGCGGTCATGTCCGGATATGTCGGGGACGAGGCGCGGGTGTTGCGCGCACAGGTCGGCACGTTCGGCGTGTCCCGCGACGGGTTCTGAAGGATCTTGATACTGGCGCTATGACCGCAACAGACATACTGCCAGCCGCGCCCCCCCAGGTTGCAGCAACCATTCCCGTGGCTGCGCGCGACATCCGTCTCGATTTCTTCCGGGGCGTTGCGATGTTCCTGATCTTCATCGCCCACATGCCCGGCAATTTCCTGAATGCGTGGCTGCCGACGCGCTTCGGCTTCTCGGACGCGACGGAGATCTTCGTCTTCTGCTCGGGCGCCGCGTCCGGCATCGCATTCGGCCGCGTCTACGACCGGTCCGGCTTCGCCGTCGGGACGGCTCGGATCGGCCTGCGCGTCTGGCAGCTCTACTGGGCGCATATCGGCTTCTTCTTCGCGCTTGCCGCGACGCTGGCCGCGATCGACGGGGCGGGACTGTTCGAGAAGGACTACGTGAACTCGCTGAACCTCACGCCCTTCTTCGCGGATCCCGAGGCGGTTCTTCCGGCGCTGATGACGCTGACCTACGTGCCGAACTATTTCGACATCCTGCCCATGTACATGGGGGCGCTGGCACTGGTGCCGCTGATGATGGCGGCGGCCCGGATCTCCCCCGCTGCGGCCATCGCGCTCTCGGTCGGGATCTGGGTCCTGGCGGCGATCGAGGTGCTGCACCTGCCGGCGGAGCCCTGGTCCGACCGGGAATGGTTCTTCAACCCGTTCGGCTGGCAGCTCGTCTTCTTCACCGGCTTTGCACTCACGCGGGGATGGATCAGGACGCCGCCGGTGACATGGGGCCTCGTGACGGCCGCGCTGATCCTGCTCGTCCTGGCGATGCCGTTCGCCTATTGGCGCTTCTACATCCATCACGAGTGGATCCTGAGCCTGCGGGAAGCGGCCCGGCCCCTGCTCGAGAAGACCGATCTCGGCCTCTTCCGCTATCTTTACTTCCTCGTCCTGGCCTATGCCGCCTATGCCCTGTCCGGCCCCGAGGGGCGGGCGCTCCGGGCCACGCCCGCCGGCATGGCGGGGCAGCTCTGGGGCGGGCTGCGCGCCGCGATCGTCCGCGTCGGTCAGCGGTCCCTCGCGGTCTTCGTCTTTTCCATGGCGCTGTCCCGGATCGCCGGGCTGGTGCTCGATGTGA
This sequence comes from Tropicimonas omnivorans, assembly GCF_031846565.1. Classification (NCBI taxonomy): domain Bacteria; kingdom Pseudomonadati; phylum Pseudomonadota; class Alphaproteobacteria; order Rhodobacterales; family Roseobacteraceae; genus Tropicimonas; species Tropicimonas omnivorans. The sequence goes on from NZ_JAVRHL010000001.1 coordinate 905,906, forward strand.
CCGGCCGTACATCGCTCCTCGTCCTCGCCGTCACCATTGCCGGCTGCGCCCTCATGGTGGGAGTGGCCTACGGCACCGGATGGCTCATGTCGGAACCCTGGCGCAAAAGGACATCGTCATGATTTCCCGTCGCACGGCTCTTGGCGTGATCGCGGCCGGCCTCGCGGCCCGCGGCGCGTCCGCCGAGATCATCGAGGAGACGCCGCCGCGCAGCGCGGCGCGTCTGCTCTCCCTGTCTCAGCCCTTTTCGGTGGAGGCTCTCCGGACCCGGGCCCGCGCGATGGCGGGGCGGTCCTTCACGCCGCGCGATCCCGTCCCGCAGGCCTGGCAGGACTTGAGCTACGATGAGTATCGCTCGATCTGGTTCCGCGATGCCGCGGCGCTCTGGAACGAGACCGGACGCCCGCTCCGCGTCGATTTCTTCGCCCCCGGCCTCTATTTCCCCCGCGGCGTTTCGATGTTCGTGGTGGAGGACGCGGCGGCGCGGATGGTCGCGTTCGACATGGACCTCTTCGACACGACCGACCGGTTCCCCGATCTGCCGGTGAGCGAGAGCATGGGCTTCTCCGGCCTGCGTCTCCGGGCCGAGCTCGAAAAGGCCGGCATCTACCAGGAATTCGCGGTCTTCCAGGGCGCGAGCTACTTCCGCGCCATCGGTCAGGGCGAGGTCTACGGTCTGTCGGCGCGGGCGCTGACGGTGGACACGGCCGGCCCGAAGGGCGAGGAGTTCCCGGATTTCACCGAGTTCTACCTCGAAGCGCCAGATCCTGGCGCGACCACCTTCCGCATCCACGCGCTCCTCGACAGCCCCTCCGTCACCGGCGTCTACAGCTTCGACATCTCTGCCGGCGAAACGACGGTGATGGACGTGGACGCTGTGATCTATCCGCGGCGGCGGCTGGCCAATATCGGCCTCGCACCGCTTACCTCGATGTTCCTCTTCGACCAGACCAACCGCGGGCGCTTCGACGATTTCCGCTCGGCGGTGCATGACAGCGAAGGCCTGTGCATCCATAACGGCCGGGGCGAGACGCTCTGGCGGCCCCTGGCCAACCCCAGGACGCTCCAGATCTCCCAGTTCCTCGACGACGGGATGCGGGGCTTCGGCCTGATGCAGCGGACGCGCGATTTCTCCGCCTATTCCGACCTCGAGGCGCTCTACCACAAGCGCAGCTCGGCCTTCATCGAGCCGAAGGGCGATTGGGGGCCGGGGTCCGTCACGCTGGTGGAGATCCCCGCCGATCGTGAAATCTACGACAACATCGTCACCTACTGGACCCCGCGGGAGCCGCTCGAGAGCGGCAGCGAAGTGCCTTACGCCTACCGCATCACATGGGGGCCCGAAGCGGCGCCCGAGCCCGATGCGCCGGCGCGGATCGTCGATACCCGGATCGGACGGGACTTCTCCGGCAAGCTCGTCATCGTGCTCGACTTTGCGGGAACGGACGCGATCGAGGACGTCTCTGCCGAGGATATCTACATGAACGCCTCACGCGGCACGCTCGGCACGCCGCGCCTCGAGACCAATCCCGATACCGGCGGCCCCCGCCTGACATTCTCCTTCGATCCCGGCGAGGAGACCGCCTCCGAACTTCGCGCGCAATTCGTCCGGGGAGACACGCGCCTTTCAGAAGTGTGGCTGTACAGATGGACGAGCTGACCCGCCTTCTCACCGCCGTTGCCGGCCCCGCCGGCTCGGAGATGGTTCCGCCCGAGCAGCCCCTGCCGCACCCGCGTCAATCGCTGCGCCATGTTCCCGACGAAGGCCGCTGCGCCGCGCCGATCCGGCAGCGTGCCCGCGCCTGGCGGGCGATGACGTTCCTGCCGGCGCTTCTGACCACGGGGCTTCTCTGCACATTCTTCGGCCGCTGGCTGGCGGAGGACGGGCTCGGCGTCGCCGAGGCGGCCCTCGTCGCCCTTGTCTGCGCCACGTTCTTCTGGATTGCCATGTCGCTGGCCACGGCCACCGTCGGCTTCCTGCACCTTCTGACCGCACCGCCGCTGCGCACGCGCGCGGCGGATCCGGCCCCTCGCGGGATCGACGTTGCGCTCCTCGTGCCGATCTACAACGAGGTCCCCTGGGACGTGATGGGCAATGCCGCGGCCATGCTGGACGAGCTCGGCCGCTCGGAGACGCCGCACACCTTCTCCCTCTTCGTCCTGTCCGATACGCGCGATCCCGTCATCGCCGCCCAGGAATGGCGGGCCGCCGAGCTTCTGGCCGAAGCGCTGCCGGAGGGGCGCCGCTTCTACTATCGCCGCCGCCCGGAGAATACCGACCGCAAGAGCGGCAACATCGCCGACTGGGTCGCCCGCTGGGGCGGCGGCCATGAGGCCATGGTGGTGCTGGATGCCGACAGCCTCATGAGCGGCAAGGCCCTCACCAGTCTCGCATGCGAGATGGCGGCGGACCCCTCCGCCGGTCTCATCCAGTCCTTCCCCCGCCTGATCGGCGCACGGACCTTCTTCGCGCGGGTGCAGCAGTTCTCCTCCGTCGTCTACGGCGCCCTTCTCGCCGAGGGGCTGGCGACGTGGACCGATACGGACGGGAACTACTGGGGCCACAACGCGATCATCCGCACCGCGGCGTTCGCCTCCTGCGCGGGCCTGCCGCGCATGCCGGCCCTGCGCGGCGAGGGCGGGCTCATCATGAGCCACGATTTCGTCGAGGCGGGCCTTCTGCGGCGCGCCGGCTGGTCCATCCGCTTCCTGCCCAGGATCGATGGCAGCTACGAGGAAAGCCCCGCCTCCCTCATCGATTTCTGCCTCAGGGACCGGCGCTGGTGCCACGGCAACCTGCAGCATATCCTCGTTCTCGCGACGTCCCGCCTTGCCGGTGTCTCGCGGTTCCATCTCTTCTCGGGCGCGATGGCCTACCTGATGTCACCCGCCTGGTTCGTGCTTCTGTGCATCTGGGCCCTGCTCGGCACCGGGCAGACCAGCCTCGTGCAGTACTTCTCGCCGGAAAACCCGATGCGCCCGCTCTGGCCGGAGCTCTCTCCGCTCGACAACGTGCTCGTCCTCGTCTTCATGTACTCGATGCTGCTGGCCCCCAAGGCGCTTGGGGCGCTTTCGCTGCCGCTGACCGGCATCAGGCCCGCGCATTTCGGACGCCGCCGCTTCTTCTGGCTCTCGATCTGTCTCGAGGTCGCGGCCTCCGTGGCCTTCGCCCCGATCCTGATGGTGCAGCAGATGATCGCCGTCCTGCGCACCATCGCCGGCGTTTCGGCCACCTGGTCGCCGCAGGCCCGCTCCGGCGGCAATTACGGGCTGGCGGTCCTGCTGCGCTTCCACGCGCTCGAGACGGTGACCGGGATTCTCCTCGTCTCCGGCATGGCGACGGGGCTGGTCTCGCTCTGGCTCCTGCCGATCGCGGCGAGCCTGCTCCTCGCCGTCCCGATCTCCGCCCTGTCTTCCGTCGATCTGGCGCAGAGGCGCTGGACGGATGTCTGGCTGAGGACACCTGAATCGGTCCGCGAACCGGGCATCATCTCGAGCGCCCGCACCCGCCGCGAGGAACTTCGCCGGACGCTTGCAGAGCCCGGAACGGTCTGAGGCGGAGCGGGGCAGGAAGCTGCCCCGCCATTCGCGCGCTTGAAGCGGCGGGCCGGCCGGCCCGCCGCCCCCGATCAGCGCGGCATGCGGGTGAACACGAGACCCATGCTGTCCCGCAGGACGATCGGCCCGCCGACATAGTCCAGACCGATGCCGGGCGTTCTGAGCGCCAGTTCCCAGCCGAACCCGTCCAGCCCCGGAATGCCGAGACGCACCGGATCGAAATCGTCCGTCGGGCCGCCCTCCATGTGGGTCACGGTATAGACCTGCTCGCCGTCCGGCCCGTTGCGGAGGGAGGTGAAGACCGTCCGTCCGTCGATCGGACGGATGTAGTCGAAATGGTCGCCGTCCTTGAAATTGTCCCGAAGCCACGGCCGTTTGCGGCGGAAGTTCCGCACGGCCAGCATGAAATCGGTCTGAACGGAGTCGAGCCGCGGCAGGGAATGGGAGACGTTGCAGTATTCGTGCATGTCGTCCATCCACGCGCGCGCCACCGCCTTCAGCGTCGCGTCGCTGAAATGCTCGGGCCCGGCAAGCTTCGGTTCGGCCACGTTCAGAAGCCGCGCGATCTCGTCGAGGTCGTACTCGGTGACCTCCACCAGGGCCGGCAGGAACTCGAAGAACCGCGCGAGATCCTCGCGGGTGGCGAAGCCCATCTCCTTCAGGCGCCGGAAGTTGGCGGGGACGGAATAACTGTACTCGTCCACCTGCCACTTCAGGCTGATCGCCTCCTCGGCCACGACCTTCACGCCGTAGAGGTCGTCCTGGTTGCGGATGAAGCCCCAGGACGCGCGGGCTCGGGCGTTCAGGAAGTCCATCGGAACGCCCGGCAGCGCGGCACAGGTCAGCATCGCCACGGCCGGATTGTCATAGGCCTTGTCGAGGATCTCCATCTTCGTGTCGCCGAGGCGGGTGTTGATGTTGAGCTTCGGGTTCACCTGGGTGCCACGCCGAAGCGTGTCATGGTTGGCCGTCCCGGAGATCCAGTTGGCGCCATGGGTCAGCATTTCCTGGATGCGCCAGAACTTCGACAGCCAGAACGTGTAGATGAACGGCGTGTTGTGGGCGAAGGTGAGCGGCCCCCACTGGAAGATGTCGTCGTCCTTCTGGCTCTCCACCACCGCGCGGTAGGTGGAGGACAGCTCCCAGTCCTCCTGCGGCCACGGGCGGCCATCCTCGAAGATGAACCACGGTCTGTAGGTGGTGCCGGCGACGCATTGTTCGACGTCCGCCATCTGCTGGAGATACTCGTCGTCGTGCTTGAGCTCCTGGCTGGTCGGGTCCCACCACTTGAAGTCCTGCGCGCCGTCGACACGGACGCCATCCGCCCCGAAATCGACCTTCCGGCGCTGCAATTCCAGGAGGATCGCGCGGACGGTGGGGTTCTTGTAGGCCATGTTCTGGCCGTACATGTTCGGCCCGGCGAAGAAGTGCGCGTTGAGCGCGCCGAGGCCCTGGTTGTCGGAATGTCCGAACACCACGTCGAGGATCAGACGCTTCGGGGGCTGGGTGGTGCCGGGACGCGCGGGAAAGGTATGGAGCGTCGCCGCGAGGTCGACCAGCTCGTCCGGCCGCCCGCTTTCCAGGAGCACCGGGTTCACCGTGGCCATGCCGCCGATCACGACGTCGTAGCCCCAGTTCGTGGTGTCGGGCCGGGTGAGGTTCACCGTCACCTGCCCGTCTTCGTGGTCCGTCTCCTCCCAGAAGGCATGCCCGTCCTCGTAGACCGTCGTCGGCTCCACCGGGAGTAGCTGCACCGCGTCATAGCCGAGGAAGAGCTGGTCCGCGGGCTCGAGCGCCATGTCGTTGGCGAGGCGCTCCGCGAGGCGCTGGTAGCGGCGGTTGAGCGAGGCGATGGTGCCGCCGGCGGTGGCGGTGGGGACGTGGATCTGCAGGATATTCGTCGGCGGGCCGAACTTGTAGGCGCTGCCGTCCTCCGTCGCGAGGGAGCGGAAATACTCCTCGTCCGCGCGCCCCCGATGCATGGAAGCCACGTCGTAGAGCTCCGCCGGCGCGAACGCGCCGTAGGGCAGGGAGGCCGCGAGGGGGTCGAGGATGCGGTGCCAGGCTCCCTCCGGGTCGCGCCAGACGAGAGCGTAGAAGTCGCCCACATCCTCCCGCGTGCCGATCCTCAGTCCGGACACGGCGGCGAAGACGCGATCCTCGTAGCGCGCCACGGGCAGGTAGACCCGCTCGAAGCGCAGGGTCTGGCTGGCGCGGGTGAGGTCCACGTCCTCTTCGGGTGCGAGAAGCTCGAGGAACACGTCCCCGTCCGGCACGCGGTGATCCAGGAGTTCAGGCGTCCAGAAGCCGAAGGTGACGTGTCCTTCCGCGACATGGGCGCCAAGGCGCCGGGCCAGCTCCATCTCGGCGTCGAAGGAGGTTTCCGCTTCGTTGAGGATGCGGTGGCAGTCTTCGGCCAGGCCCGCGGCGATGTCGGGCCGGGCTTCGGCGCGATCTTTGAGGGACATGGGGTTCCTTTCAGGTCTTCACGTCGGGGCCAGCGCGGCCGGTGCGCTCCGCGATCCCGGCAAGCTGGTCTGCGGCTGCGATGATGTCAGCGAGCGCCTCCTGCGCATCGCGGTCCATCGCCTCCGGCTTCTCCTCCACGTCCTCCAGATAGACGCGCAGCGTCGCGCCCGACGTGCCGGTTCCCGACAGCCGGTAGACGATGCGGCCTCCCCCCTCGAATTCGATACGGATGCCCTGCCGCTCGGCCCGTGAGGCGTCGACAGGATCGTCATAGGCAAACTCGTCCGCCGCGGTCACCTTGCGGTTCGCGATCATGGTGCCCGGCAAGTCGGCCAGACGCCCGCGCAGGTCGTCCATCAGGCCGTTTGCGGCTTCCGCGTCCACGCCTTCGTAGTCGTGGCGTGAATAGTAGTTCCGACCGAAGCTGCGCCAGTGATCGGCCAGCAGCTCCTTCACGCCCTTGCCGGTTTCGGCGAGGATGTTGAGCCACAGGAGCACGGCCCAGAGACCGTCCTTCTCCCGCACATGGTCCGATCCCGTCCCGGCGCTCTCCTCACCGCAGATCGTGACGCGTCCGGCATCCAGAAGGTTGCCGAAGAACTTCCATCCGGTCGGCGTCTCGTAACAGTCGATGCCAAGCTTCCCGGCCACCCTGTCCACCGCACGGGAGGTCGGCATGGACCGCGCGGCGCCCTTCAGCCCCCCGGTATAGGCCGGCGCGAGATGCGCGTTCGCGACGAGGACGGCGAGACTGTCCGAGGGCGTGACGTAGATGCCGCGGCCGAGGATCATGTTGCGGTCGCCGTCGCCGTCGGACGCCGCTCCGAAATCCGGAGCGTCCTGCGACATCATCAGATCGAGGAGCGGCTTGGCCCAGATCGGGTTGGGATCCGGGTGGCCGCCGCCGAAGTCGGGCAGGGGCTGCGCGTTGAGGACGGAGCCTTCCGGCGCGCCGAGGCGGGCCTCCAGGATCTCCTTGGCATAGGGGCCCGTCACGGCATGCATCGCGTCGAAGCGCAGCGTGAAGCCGGAGGCCAGGAACTCCCGGATCCTGTCGAAATCGAAGAGGCGCTCCATCAGGGCGGCGTAGTCCTCGACCGGATCCACGACCTCGATCTCGGTTTCGATCAGGCGGTGGGTGCCGATCGCGGCGAGGTCGATATCCTGACTTTCGGCGATACGGTAGGCGGTGACGGCGCGGCTCGCCTCGAAGATGCGGTTCGTCACCTCTTCGGGAGCGGGGCCACCGTTCCCGGTGTTGTACTTGATGCCGAAATCCTCGTCCTCGCCGCCCGGATTGTGCGACGCGGAAAGGATGATCCCGCCATCGGTGCCCCGGCTGCGGATGAGGTTCGAGGCGGCGGGCGTCGAGAGGATGCCGCCCTGTCCGACGATGACGCGCGCCGCGCCCTGCGCCGCGGCCATGCGCAGGATCACCTGGATCGCGCGGTCGTTGAAGTAGCGACCGTCCCCGCCGAGGACGAGGGTCTTGCCCTCGGCGCCGCCGATCCCGTCGAAGATCGCCTGGACGAAATTCTCGACGTAGTGAGGTTCCATGAAGGTGCGGGTCTTCTTGCGCAGCCCGGACGTGCCGGGTTTCTGACCCTCGATCGGTGTCGTCTCGACCGTGATGATCTCGCTCATTCGTTCTCCTCGCGGCCTGCGCGGGCCATGATACGTGATGCGCCCGCGACGCGGGGATCGCCCGCAAGAGCGCCGGGGCCGACCGGCAGGCGGCGGCGCCAGTTGGGATAGGCGTCCACCGTGCCCGGCAGGTTCGGCTGGTTTTCGATACCGAGGATATCCTCGATCTGGACGGCGACAAGCCGCGCGGCCGTATCGCCTAGAAATGCGTGCATCCCGTCCGCCCCGCCATCGGGGGGGCCGGCAACACGGTCGAAGGCCGCTACCTCCCGCGTCCGCTCTGCGTGGATGCGCTCGGCGGTCTCCTGTTCGATCAGATCCCGTTCGAGGCGCGCGTCGATCTCCCGACCCTCGCGCCAGCCCGCCCAGGTCGGCAGATCGTGGGTGGAAAAGGAGGCAAGGGCGGCTTCGGTGTAATCTCCCGGAGCGCGGAATGCAGGAGCCTCGTCGCTCCCTGTCTGTTCGAACATCACCACTCGGCACCCCAGGACGCCGCTTGCGACGAGCGCATCCTGAAGCCCGTCCGGGACGTTGCCCAGGTCTTCCCCGATCACCGCCGCGCCCACGCGGGCCGCCTCGATCCGCACCACCGCCAGCATCGCCTCGCGGGGCATCTTCACGTAGGCGCCGGGGGCTCCGGCGGCGTCCCCCTGCGGCACCCAGAACGCGCGTTCGAAGCCGAGGATGTGATCGATCCTCAAGAGACGGGCGAAGCGAAGCTGGGTGCGCAGCGTCTCCGCCAGCGGGCGGAACCCGTCCCGCGCCAGGGCCAGCGGATCGAACGGGGCGAGGCCCCAGGTCTGACCGTCCGAGCTGAACGCATCGGGCGGCGCCCCGAGCGAAACGCCTTGCGCGAAATGCTCCCGGTCCCCCCAGGTCTCGGCGCCGTGGGGATGGGTGCCGACGGCAAGATCGAGATAGAGACCGTAGCGCATCCCTCCGGCCGTTCGCCCGACCTCCGAGAGCTGCTCTTCCGCCCGCAGCTGGAGCCAGACGTGAAAGAGCACATCGGATTCGTGCATCTCCGCGAAGCGGGACACGGCGTCCGATGTGCAGTCCTGGTACTCCTCCGGCCAATCGCTCCAGAATGCGCCCAGCTTCTCGGAGAGCGCCTGGTGCACGGCAAAGCGGCGGAGCGCGTCGCCTCTGTCCGCGAGCGCCTTGCGCGCGGCGTCGCTCCCGCCCTCGTCGAATTCGGCGCGCAGGGCAGACAGCCGGGCCGGAATGTCAGAGCGGTAATCGACCAGATCGCTCGGGACGGCGTCAGGCTCCGATGCCGGGCGAATATGGGCGACGTTGAAGCGGCGCCGGTGGGAGGGGGCGTAGGGGCTGAAGGAGCCGGGATCGCTGGGGAACCCCGCATGGATCGGGTTGACCCCGGCGAAGGCCGCGCCCGTTTTCGCCAGACCGCTCATGACCGCGGCAAGGTCCGCATACGTACCGAGCCCGCCCTCCTCCGGGGGCCGCAGGCCGTAGAGCGGCAGCGTCACGCCCCAGCCGCGTGGCGGCAGCGGCAGGCTCTTCGGGGCCGAGAGCAGCGTTGTTTCCTCAGCGTCGAGCGTCAGGCGGTGGACGCCGACCGGGAGCGGCGGCAGGGCAAGAGTTTCCCCCGGTTCCAGATCGGAGGTCTCGCCGTCCTCGGTCTCCAGCCGTGCCTCGGAGACGGAGCGGGACAGCGCGACGGTTTCCGGATGACCCGCCTCGACGACGTGCCAATCGGGCAGCGCGCGGGCCGACTTCGCGGCGCGCAGGCGATCCAGGGTGCCCGAGGCGGCGTCATCGGTACTGGCATCGAGGCCCATGGCGGCGAGGAGCGCGCGGGTGGTCTCAGGCGGCGTGACGCGGACCTTGTCCGTCTGGTCCGTGTACTCCGCGAGGATCCCCACCTCTGCCATGAGGTCGTGAAGCGGGCCGGTCATTCTTCCCCTTCCAGAACGAAGACGGAGACGCTTTCACGCCCGACCTCGATACTGCCGTTCTCGACCGGAGCGATCTCCCCCTCGGGGTCGGCGGAATCGATGTGCTTCGACCATGTGCCGGTGCCCGGATCGGGAATTGCCACCTCGATCGCGTCGCCGGCGTTGAACACCGCGAAGATGGCGGTGGCCGTGGCGCCGTAGGGCGGGGTGCCCGACGCCGTCCGCATCTCGACGCAGAGGGTCTGCAGACCGGGATCGTTCCAGTCGGAAGGCTCCATCGGCTTGCCGTCCGGCCGGCGCCAGAACAGGTCCTCCATGCCGTCGATCATCCGCTCCCGGCTGTGGAGGAAGCGTTTCTGACGCAGGATCGGCTGATCCTTGCGGAAGGCGATGATGCGCTGCACGAAGCGCAGGAAGTCCTCGTCGGCGCGGGACCAGTCGATCCAGGAGATCTCGCTGTCCTGGGCGTAGGCGTTGTTGTTGCCCATCTGGGAATTGCCGATCTCGTCACCGGCGAGGATCATCGGCGTCCCCTGGCTGAGGAAGAGCGTGGTCATCAGCGCGCGCTTGCGGCGGGCGCGATCCTCGTTGACGCGCTTGTCGGAGGTCTCCCCCTCGACGCCCATGTTGTCCGAGTAGTTGTTCGAATGGCCGTCGCGGTTGTCCTCGCCATTCGCTTCGTTGTGCTTCTCGTTGTAGCTGACGATGTCGTGCAGGACGAAACCGTCATGCGCGGTCAGGAAGTTCACGGACGCCGTCGCCGGACGGCCCGAATGGTCGAACTGCGTCGCGCTGCCGGTCAGGCGCTCGGCAAGATCGGGCGCGCGGCCCGGATCCCGGCGCCAGAACCGGCGCACCCCGTCGCGGTACTTGTCGTTCCATTCGAGGAAGGGCGGCGGAAAGGCTCCGAGCTGGTAGCCGCCGGGGCCGATGTCCCACGGCTCGGCGATCAGCTTCACCTGCGTCAGGACGGGATCCTGGCGGATCGCGTCGAAGAAGGCGGCGCCGCGATCGAAGCCGGTATCGGTGCGCCCGAGCGTCGAGCACAGGTCGAACCGGAAGCCGTCCACGTGCATCTCCTGAACCCAGTAGCGCAGGGAATCCATCACCATGCGCAGCACCATCGGGTTGTCCACGTTGAGCGTGTTCCCGGTGCCCGTGTCGTTGATGTAATAGCGGCGATCGTCGGCGAGGCGGTAATAGGCGGCGTTGTCGAGGCCTCTGAAGGCCAGCGTCGGGCCCATCTCGTTGCCCTCGCAGGTGTGGTTGTAGACCACGTCGAGGATGACCTCGAGGCCAGCCGAATGAAGCCGCGCCACCATCTGTTGGAACTCGTTGATCTTGCCCTCGGAGAGGTAGCGCGGATCGGGCGCGAAGTAGCCGAGCGTCTGGTAGCCCCAGTAGTTCGTCAGGCCCTTCTCCTCGAGGAAGCCGTCATTGACGAAGGCCTGGATGGGCAGAAGCTCGATCGAGGTGACGCCGAGCTTCGTGTAGTGCTCCAGCATCGGGTCGGACGCCATGGCAAGGAACGTGCCCGGCGGCTCGGCCTTCGGGTGAAGGCGCGTCAGGCCCTTCACATGGGCCTCGTAGATCACCGCTTCCTCGGTCAGCACTTCGGGCCGCGTGTCTCCGCCCCAGGTGAAGGCGGGATCCTCGACCACCGATTTGGGCATGTAGGGCGCGCTGTCGCGCGTATCGAAGGACAGGTCCTGCTGCTTGGCGCCGACGGTGTAGCCCATCAGCGCGTCGTTCCAGGCAGGATGACCCGTGAGGCGCTTCGCGTAAGGGTCGATGAGAAGCTTGTGGTGGTTGAACCGGTGCCCCTCGTCCGGGCGGTAGGGCCCGTGCGCGCGCAGGCCATAGCGCTGGCCAGGTCGCATGCCGGAGACGTAGCCGTGCCAGACGTCACCGTCCCGCTCGGGCAGGTCAAGTCGGTCGGTCTCGGTCTGCCCGTCCGGGGTGAACAGGCAAAGCTGCATCCGGGTGGCGTTCTCGGAGAACACGGCGAAGTTCACGCCGTCCCCGTCGAAGGTCGCGCCCAGGGGGGCCGGGCGGCCTGCTGTCATGGTCCAGATCTGGGTCACGATGCTCGTGCCATTCCTTTGTAGAGGGCGGCATAGGCAGCCGCCGAGGGCCCCCAGCCGACCGGGTGTTTCATCGCATTGCGCTGTATCCGGCCCCATGTGTCGGGATCGGAATGAAGATCGCAGAGCTGGCTCAGGGCGCCTTCGAGGGCGGGCGCCGTGATGGGGTGGAACTGAAGTCCGGTCGCCGCACCGGCCTGAAGGGCGGCGGCGTTGGCCGGAATGACCGTGTCGGCGAGCCCGCCGGTCAGGGCGACCACCGGAACGGTGCCGTAGCGCAGTCCGTAGAGCTGCGTAAGACCGCAGGGCTCGAAACGGGAGGGAACGAGGATCGCATCGCCCCCGGCGATCATCCGGTGGGACATCGCCTCGTCGTACCCGATATGGACGGCCACGCGCGGATCAGCCGCCGCCGCCTCGCGGAAGGCATGTTCCAGCGCCGCGTCCCCGGAACCCAGGAGCGCAAGCTGGCCGCCGCGGGCGAGAAGCGCGGGGAGCGCCTCGAGCAGCAGGTCTAGCCCCTTCTGGCCGCTCAGGCGGGAGACGACGACGGCGAGGGGGCCGGGCGCCTCGGGGTCCAGCCCCATCTCCTCGATCAGCCGGGCGCGGGCCTTCGCCTTGCCGCGGGGCGCCTTGAAGGTGGGAATGGCGGGGTCCCGGGCCGGATCCCATGCGGCGGTGTCGATCCCGTTGAGGATGCCGTAGAGATCCGAGGCGCGGTTGCGCAGGACCCCGTCCAGCCCCATGCCGAACTCCGGCGACAGGAGCTCCCGGGCATAGGAAGGCGAAACGGTGGTCAGCTTGTCCGAGTAGACGAGGGCCGCCTTCAGCGCGCTGATCTGGCCGTAGAACTCGTAGCCCTCTGGCGTGAACAGCTCCCGCGGCAGGCCGAGGCGGTCCAGCTTGTCGGGGGAGGCGATGCCGTGGAACGCGACGTTGTGGATCGTGGTGACGCAAGGCGGTGTGTCCGGGCCGTGGCCCCGCAGGTAGAGCGGGGTGAGGCCGGCCTGCCAGTCATGGAGATGCACGACATCCGGCCGCCAGTCGCCGGCCCCCTCGGCCGCGATCCGAGCGGCAAGGCGGCAGAGAGCTGCGAAGCGCTCGGGGTTGTCCTCCCAGTCCCGCCCCTCGGCATCGAGATAGGGAGAGCCGTCCCGGTCATAGAGATGCGGCGCATCCACGACGAAGACGTCGAGCCCCGACGCCGTTCCCTCAAGTATGCGCGCGGTGCCACCGAAGACATCCGCACCCGTAAGCACCTCGCGGGCGTCCCCCAGCGCCTCCATCACCGAGCGGTACCCCGGCAGGATCGTTCGCATCCGCACGTCCTCGGAGAGGAGGGCGTGGGGCAGGGCGCCGGCCACGTCCGCAAGGCCGCCGGTCTTCACCAGCGGCGCGCATTCGGACGTGACGGACAGGACGTTCATCATTGCGCTCTCGACCATGCGTCGACCATCGACTTGGTAATCAGCGTCACCCCGCCATCCGAGACGCGGAAATGCTTCGCGTCCGCTTCGGGATCCTCTCCGATGACGAGACCGGCGGGAATTTCCACGCCGCTGTCGATCACGCAGTTCTTCAGGCGCGCCTTGCGGTTGATGATGGCCCGGGGAAGCACGACGCTCCGCTCCAGCGAAGCGTAGGAACTGGTCCGCACCTTGGTGAAGAGCAGGCTCTCCCGGATCTCGGTGCCCGAGATGATGCAGCCCCCCGCCACGAGTGAGGAGATCGCGTGACCGCGGCGGTCCTCCTCGTCGTGGATGAACTTGGCGGGCGGCACGATCTCCGAATACGTCCAGATCGGCCAGTTCTTGTCCCAGAGATCGAGATCGGGCGTGAAATTGGTGAGGTCGATATTCGCCTTCCAGAACGCGTCGATGGTGCCGACGTCCCGCCAGTAAGCCGGCGCATCCTCGGCATGGCGCACGCAGCTGTCGGTGAACCGGTGGGCCTGCGCCTTCCCGTTCTTCACAAGCTCCGGGATGATGTCGTTGCCGAAATCGTGGCTGCTGTTGCTGTCCTCAGAATCGCCGACGAGCAGGTCCCGCAGGAGCGACCACTTGAAGACGTAGATCCCCATCGAGGCGAGGGTCTGGGTGTCATCCCCCGGCATTCCCGGCGGATCCTTCGGCTTTTCGAGGAAGGAGGTGATGCGCAGATTCTCGTCCACCGCCATCACGCCGAAGGCGGACGCCTCCTCGCGCGGCACGGTCAGGCAGCCGACGGTCACGTCGGCGCCGCTGTCCACGTGCTCCTGCAGCATCACCTCGTAATCCATCTTGTAGATGTGATCCCCGGCGAGGATCACGATGTACTCGATGTCGTAGCTGTCGATGATCGCGATGTTCTGGGAGACGGCGTCCGCCGTGCCGCGATACCAGTCCGTCTCGGACATCTGCTGCGAGGCGGGCAGGATATCGAGATACTCGTTCCGCTCGGCGCGGAAGAAGGACCACCCGCGCTGGCAGTGACGGATCAGGCTGTGTGCCTTGTACTGCGTCGCGATCGCCATCTTGCGGATGCCGGAGTTCAGCGCGTTCGACAGCGCGAAGTCCACGATGCGCGTCTTGCCGCCGAAATAGACCGCCGGCTTGGCGCGCCGGTCCGTCAGCTCCTTGAGCCGGCTGCCGCGTCCGCCCGCGAGGACGAACGCCATCGATCGCGCGCTGAGGCGCTGTGTGCTGGGTGTCATAGGTCTCCCCCCGTACCGTTTACCCTTGGACCGTCGGATCTCCTCATCCCTCCCTGACGAGGATGACCGTGCTCAGCGGGGGAAGCACCATCGTGGCGCTGGCGGGCTGGCCCTGCCAGTCGCCGGGTTTGGCGGTCACGCCCCCCATGTTCCCCCGGTTGCTGCCGCCGTAGACACCGGCGTCGGTGTTCATCGCCTCGCGCCACTTGCCCGCGGCGGGCAGGCCGACGCGGTATTCGGGCCGTTCGACGGGCGTGAAGTTGCTGACCACCACCACTTCGGGCGAGGCGTCGAAATTGCGGCGGACCCAGGCGAAGGTGGAGTTGTCGGCGTCATTCGCCTCGATCCACTGGAACCCATCCTCCTCGCAGTCCCGTGCGTGAAGCGACGGCTCCGCGCGGTAGAGCGTGTTCAGATCGCGGACGAGGCGACGGATGCCCTCATGCTGCGGCTTGGAGGCGGTCTCCCAATCGAGCTGGGAGCTATGGTTCCACTCGGTCGGCTGCGCGAACTCGCTACCCATGAAGAGCAGCTTCTTGCCCGGATGCCCCCACATGAACCCGTAATAGGCGCGCAGGTTGGCGAGCTTCTCCGCCTCGCTGCCCGGCATCTTCGTCAGCATGGAGCCCTTGCCGTGCACGACCTCGTCGTGGCTGATCGGCAGGATGAAGTTCTCCGAGAATGCGTAGTGCAGGCCGAAGGTCATCTGGTGGTGATGATGCTTCCGGTAGAGCGGATCCTTTGCCATGTAGCTGAGCGTGTCGTTCATCCAGCCCATGTTCCACTTGTACCCGAAGCCGAGGCCGCCCGTATGGACAGGCGCGGAGACGCCCGGATAGGACGTGCTCTCCTCCGCGACCGTCATCACGCCCTCGGTCTCGCCGTAGGTCATCGTGTTCATCTTCTGAAGCATGGCGATGGCTTCGTAATTCTCGCGCCCGCCATCCTTGTTCGGCACCCATTCTCCTTCGGCCCGCGAGTAATCGCGGTAGAGCATGGAGGCGACGGCATCCACGCGCAGCCCGTCGACGTGGTATTCCTCGAGCCAGTAGAGGGCGTTGGAGACGAGGAAGTTGCAGACCTCGATCCGACCGTAATTGTAGATCAGGGTATTCCAGTCCTGGTGGAAGCCCTCCCGCGGGTCGGCATGTTCGTAAAGCGCGGTGCCGTCGAAACGCTCCAGCCCATGCTTGTCCGACGGGAAGTGCCCGGGCACCCAGTCGAGGATCATGCCGATGCCCTTGCGGTGCGCGGCATCCACGAGGTCGCGGAATTCGTGCGGAGGACCGTGGCGGATCGTCGGCGCGAAGAGACCGACCGGCTGATAGCCCCAGGAGCCGTCGAAGGGATGCTCGCTGACCGGCATCAGCTCGATATGGGTGAAGCCCATGTCATGGACGTAATCGACGAACTGTTCGGCGGCTTCCTTGTAGGACAGCGGCCGCTTGCCCTCCTCCGCGATGCGCTTCCAGGACCCAAGGTGAGCCTCGTAGATGGAGATCGGGGCGGAGCGACCGTTGCGGCCCTCGCGGCTGTCCATCCAGTCCTGATCGTGCCAGCCGTAGCCGGTGATGTCGCGAACGATGGACGACGTCTGCGGCGGATGCTCCGAGCCGAAGCCCACCGGGTCCGCTTTCAGGGGCTGAAGCTGGCCCTCGGCGCCGACAATCTCGTACTTGTAGGCAGCGCCCTCGCCGATACCGGGCAGGAAAATCTCCCACACGCCGGTCGATCCCCGGCGGCGCATCTGGGCGCGCCGGCCGTCCCATGCGTTGAACTCGCCGACCACCGAGACCCGCCGCGCACTTGGCGCCCAGACCGCGAAATGCGTGCCGCGCGTGCCTTCATGCTCCAAGACGTGGGCCCCGAGGACCTGCCAGATACGCTGATGCGTGCCCTCGCCGAGGAGATACTCGTCCATCTCCCCCATGACGGGACCGAAGCGATAGGGGTCCTCGACGTCCCACGTCTCCCCGCCGGGCCCTGTGCCCCTGAGGGTGTAGTCGCCGTCCGGAACGGGACCGCGGAAGAGCCCCTCCGCGCCTTCCACGGGCTCCAGCGGATGCGACGTTCCTCGGGCGACGGCCGCAAGCGATGCGGCGCCCGGATCGAATGCCGTCACCGTCCTGTCCGTGCCGGACCCGTGTGGACCGAGCACGGCGAACGGATCGTCGGAGCGTCCTTCGATAATGCTGCGGTGCGCCTCGGGCGAGGCGGCGGAGGCGGGGTGTGAATTCTGTGTCTTGGCCATGGTCCAACGCTATCCTTCGCCGAGCCAACATCAAGAAACCGGGGCGGTTCCTGTGGGGAACAGGCAAATATTTCTACGAAGGTGCCGGGGATTGAGGCGCAGGTGCAAGCCCCACGGGACCACCTCTCGCCGCCATCTACCGGCGCGGGGCCGCCGGATCGGGGTCGTCACCGGGCAAAAAGGCCAGCAGGCAAGGGGCAACGGAGGTGCCCGCTGCGCGGAGCTGCACCTTGCGCGTCAGGATACTTAGGCGGGCGGAGGCGACGAACCTGCGTCTCGCCCCCGGCGTCGCGCCTTCGCGTCATGGTGTGCGGGAAACAGCCGGACCCCACCCGGATGGCCGATAGGGCCGGCGGCGCCCTCGATATCGTCGCGCGCCGAAGGGCGCTTCGCGCCCGGTCGGCCCGGCCCTGATTTCGGCACCGGACCGGCTCTACCCTGCGAGGTCACGCCCCGGAGCCCTGAGGGCGCCGGGGCTGCCGCGTTCTACTCCGCGGCTGTCGCGAAAGCGCGGCTGGAGCGGATGTCCCAGATATCGGCCATGTAGCCGCGGATCGTCCGGTCGGAGGAGAACCAGCCCGACCGGGCGGTGTTGAGTGCGGCGGCGCGGGTCCAGGCGGCGGTGTCGCGATACGCGGCATCGACCTCGCGCTGGGCGCGCCAGTAATCGGAGAAATCGGACGAGACGAGGAAGTAGTCCGGCCCCGTGACGTTCGCGACGACGCCGTGATACCGGTCCGGCTCCTCGGGGGAGAAGACGCCGGAGCGGATGGCCTCCAGCGCCCGCGCTAGGCGCGGATCATCGGCGACGGCCCGGGCGGCATGGTTCTCGACGCGGCGTCGCTCCACGACCTCCTCGGCGGTCATCCCGAAGAGGAAGAAGTTGTCGGCACCGACCCGTTCGCGGATCTCCACGTTCGCGCCATCGAGCGTGCCGACGGTCAGCGCGCCGTTGAGGGCGAATTTCATGTTGCCGGTGCCGGAGGCTTCCTTGCCGGCCGTCGAAATCTGTTCCGACAGGTCCGCGGCAGGGATCAGGCGCTCGGCCAGCGTCACGTTGTAGTTCGGCGGGTAGATCACCTTGAGGAACTTGCTGGTCACCGAATCGGCATTCAGCACGCGGCCGACGTCGTTGATCAGGTGGATGATCTCCTTGGCGAAGACGTAGCCGGGCGCCGCCTTGCCGGCGAAGATCTTGACCCTCGGGGTCCAGTCCGCGTTCGGATTGTCCCGGATCTCCTGCCAGAGCGCGACGGTCTCGATGATGTTGAGGTGCTGGCGCTTGTACTCGTGCAGGCGCTTGATCTGGATATCGAACATGGCAGCGGGGTCGATCTTCTCGCCGAGACTATCCTTGACCCAGGCCGCGAGGTCTTCCTTGTTGGCGCGCTTCGCCGCGGAATAGGCGTCGAGGAAGGCGGGATCGTCCACGTGGTCCTCGAGGCGGCTGAGCTGCTCCAGGTCGTCGACCCAGCCCTCTCCGATGCGATCGGTCGTCAGCGCGGAGAGCCGCGGATTGGAGGACAGGACCCAGCGCCGCGGCGTGACGCCGTTGGTCTGGTTGACGATCCGTTCGGGGTGCAGCGCGTGCAGTTCGGAGAAGACCGTCTTCTTCATCAGCTCCGTGTGCAGCGCGGAGACGCCGTTCACGCGATTGGCCATGATGAAGCTGAGTTCGCCCATCTTCACCTGCCCGTGCTCCAGGGCCGTGACGGTGCGGCCCGGGTTCAGGCGCGCATGCCATTCGTCGATCCGCGCGATGAGGGCGAGGTGGCGCGGCAGGAGGCGGCCCATCAGCCCCTCGGACCAGCGCTCCAGCGCCTCGGGCAGAAGCGTGTGGTTCGTGTAGTTCAGGCAGCGGCGGGCGAGGTCCACCGAGGCGTTGAACTCGATGCCCCGCTCGTCATGCAGGAGGCGAACGAGCTCCGGCCCGGCGATGGCGGGATGCGTGTCGTTGAGCTGGATCGCAACCTTCTCGGGGAGGAGCGCGATGTCGTCATGCTCGCGCTCGAACCGGGCGAGGATGTCCCGCAGGGAGGCGGCGGTGAAGAAATATTCCTGCTTGAGACGCAGCTCCTTGCCCTGCTCCGTCGTGTCGTCGGGGTAGAGCACGCGAGAGATGGTCCGGGCCAGCGTTCCGGGTTCGGCCGCGGCGACGTAGCGGCCGGCGTTGAACGCCGCGAGGTCGAACGCGTGGGCGGCCCTCGCTTCCCAGAGACGCAGGGTATTGGACCAGCTGCCCTGCCAGCCGACGACGGGGGTGTCGTGGGCGGAGGCGATGACATGCTCCGCAGGGGTCCAGATGCAGCGACCGTTCTCCTCGTGGACCTCGCCGCCGAAGCCGATCTCGAAAGCGACGTCCGGACGCTCGAATTCCCAGGCGTGCCGCTGGGAGAGCCAGTCCTCCGGCTCTTCCATCTGGCGACCGTTCTCGAAGGTCTGGCGGAAGAGGCCGTGCTCGTACCGGATGCCGTAACCGATGGCGGGTGTCCCGATCGTTGAGAGCGATTCCAGGAAACAGGCGGCGAGACGCCCGAGACCGCCATTGCCGAGCGCGGCATCCGGCTCCGTCGCGACGACGGCGTCGTAATCGACGCCGAGGTCCAGCATCGCGGCTTCGGCCTGCTTGTCGAGGCGAAGGTTCACGACCGCGTCCTCGAGGAGGCGTCCGATCAGGAACTCCATCGAGAGGTAGTAGACGCGCTTCATCCTGCCATCCCGGGACGTGCGCATCGCGTCGTGCCAGCTTTCGGTGATCCGGTCCCTGACGGTGTAGGACAGCGCCATGCGCCAGTCGTACCGGGTCGCCATCTCGGCTTCCTTGCCCAGCGTATAGGTCAGGTGGCGGAGAATCTCGGAGCGAAATTCGGTATGTGGCATTGGTCTCTCCGGTCAGGGCGGCACGATGTCCGCGCTGGGGGATTATTTACTATACGAGTTTCCGGCCGGTTATCGCAAACGGGCAGGAGCACGGGATTTGTCTCGGATTAGATGCTTTTCACTGTGCCAAGGCCCGCGATGCAAGGCCTCAGTGAGCGATCGGGGCGGATTTGTGCCGTTCGGAGCGCATGGCGAGGCAAGGCACGAGGACGCATCGCCGGTGCACAAATTTTAGGCAAGGTCCCGACGTTGCCCACTTTATTGCCATTCGGCGAAGCGACCGAAGGCGCCTTGCGCGAACAGAAGCGGGGTGCCCGTCCCGAGGGTGACCTTCTCGATCTGGCCGAGAACGATGGTGTGATCGCCGGCGGGGTGAGCCGCGTAGTGCAGGCATTCGAAGCGGGCGAGGCAGTCGGGCAGAAGGGGCGTTCCGGCCGCGCCGTGTTGCAGCTCGATCCCGTCGAAGTCCCGCCCGGAGGCGGCGGCACGGCGGGCCAGGTCTTCCTGGTCGTCCTTCAGGACGTGGACGGCGAAATGCCGGGCCTCGACGAACGGGTCGTGCCGGGCGCTCTTGCGGGCCGGGGACCACAGGACGAGCGGCGGCTCCAGCGACACGGAGGCGAAGCTGTTCGCCGTCATCGCGAGCGGGCCGTCCGGCGCGGCGCAGGTGACGATGGTGACGCCCGTACCGAAATGCCCCAGCGCCGTGCGGATGGAGCGAAGGTTGGACGGATCGGGCTCGAAGGCAGTAGGCGCAGCGTCTGTCATGGGACACGTCTTAGCTGGAACGAAGGCCGAAACTAGCCCGGAGGCGACTTAAAGTTCCGCGCACGGTATGTGCGGCAAAGAAGACGCCCCCGGATCAGGGGCGCCTTTATCATGCTTGAAATGCACACATCGGGGAACGTCTGCGGCCCCGTCCGGAGGGAATGCCGGGGCCGCTTGCAGCCCTGACAGCCCAGTATGACAGGGCGATGAGGAAGGCGTGACAATCTCGTAAAGGATGGGGCAGGCGAGAGCCCGGGACGGCCGGGGCGCCCGCCACCCGCGGGCCGTCGCGGCAAGGCGGGGGGCGGGTGCCCCCGGCCTCCTCCTTTCAGGTGAGCGCGTAGGTGAAGCCGCCTTCGCCGGTATCCACCTTCACCTCCCTGATCTCCTCGCCGGCGACGGCCTTGTTGAGGATCTGGCGGGACAGGTCGGGCAGGATGGAATTGGTGATGATGTTGTCGATCATCCGGCCGCCCGAATCGGGATCCTGGCACTTGCCCACGATCTCTTCGATCACTGCGTCCGAGAAGCTCATCGTCGCGCCGTGGTTCGCCTTCACCCGCTTGACGATGGAGCCGAGCTTGAGGCGCGTGATCATGCCGATCACGTCCGACGAGAGCGGGTAGTAGGGGATCGTCACGATCCGCCCCAGAAGCGCCGGCGGGAAGACGTCGAGCAGCGCGGGACGAAGCGCCTCGGCCAGCGCGTCGGGGTCCGGACGCGCGGCGCCGCGGGCCGTCAGGTCCATGATGACGTCCGTCCCGGCATTGGAGGTCAACAGGATCAGCGTGTTCTTGAAGTCGATCTCCCTGCCGGTGCCGTCTTCCATCCTGCCCTTGTCGAAGACCTGGAAGAAGAGTTCGTGAACGTCGGGATGCGCCTTCTCGACCTCGTCGAGCAGGACCACTGAATAGGGCTTGCGCCGTACCGCCTCCGTCAGACGCCCGCCCTCGCCGTAGCCGACATAGCCCGGAGGCGCGCCCTTCAGGAGGGAGACCGAATGCGCCTCCTGGAATTCGCTCATGTTGATGGTGATGACGTTCTGTTCGCCACCGTAGATCGCCTCGGCCAGGGCCAGCGCCGTCTCCGTCTTGCCGACGCCGGAGGGGCCGGCGAGCATGAAGACGCCGATGGGCTTGTCGGGATTGTCGAGCTTGGCGCGGTTCGTCTCGATCCGTTTCGCGATCATCTTCAGGCCATGATCCTGACCGACGACGCGCTCCTGAAGGCGGTCGGCGAGGGTGAGGATCGCCTGCACCTCGTCCGTCACCATGCGCCCGACGGGGATGCCGGTCCAGTCGCCGACGACGGAGGCGACGGCCTGCGCATCCACGTGGGCGTAGATCATCCGCTCGTCGGGATCGCGGCTCTCCAGCTCCGAGACCCTGGCCGCAAGCGCGCTGCGCAGGGCCTCGGCATCCTCCTCCGAGGCGGGGGCGGCGAGCGCCGGATCGATCTGTGGCGCCTCCGCCGCGGCATCGCCGGGGGCGTCGGCCATCGGCTGGGCCGGCGCGGCCTCCTCCTCGGCGGCGCGCGGCGGCGGGGTCTGGTCAGGCTCCGGCGCGGAGGGGCTTTCGGGATCGGCGGCGGGGTTCCGGTCGACCGGAAGCCCTGCTGCGCTCGCGTCCCCGGTCAGCCGCGCACGCAGCTCCAGCACATCCGCCACCACGGCCTTCTCCGCCTCGTACATGGCCCTGAAGTCGTCCAGCTCCGCCTCGGTGGCTTTCAGCTCCTCCCTGATCTCGGCGATCCGGTCTTCGGCGACCTCACCGAGATCGGCCTGCCGCTCCTTGGCGGTCAGCTCCTTGGTCAGGCTGTCGATCCTGGCTTGTGCATCGGCGATGATCGCTGGCGTCGTGCTCTGCGAGATGGCCACGCGGGCGGCCGCCGTGTCGAGCAGGGAGACCGCCTTGTCGGGGAGCTGGCGGGCCGGGATGTAGCGGTGGGACAGCTGGACCGCGGCGACGATGGCCTCGTCCGAGATGCGCACGCCGTGGTGCTTCTCCATCGGCCCCATGATTCCGCGCAGCATGTAGCAGCATCGGTCCACGTCCGGCTCGTCGATGGTGATCGGCTGGAAGCGGCGGGTGAGGGCGGGGTCCTTCTCGAAGTACTTCTGGTACTCCATCCACGTCGTCGCGCCGATCGTCCTCAGCGTACCCCTGGCGAGGGCGGGCTTCATGAGGTTCGCCGCGTCCCCGGTCCCGGCCGCGCCACCGGCGCCGATCAGGGTATGGGCCTCGTCCACGAAGAGGATGATGGGGGTCGGAGAGCCCTGGACCTCGTCGATCACCTGCCGGAGGCGCTGTTCGAACTCTCCCTTCATGGACGCGCCGGCCTGCATCAGGCCGATGTCGAGCGACAGGAGGCGAACGCCCTGAAGCTGTGGCGGCACATCCCCCGAGGCGAGACGCTGGGCGAACCCCTCGACGACCGCTGTCTTTCCGACGCCGGCCTCCCCGGTGAGGATCGGGTTGTTCTGCCGGCGCCGCATCAGGATGTCGACGATCTGGCGGATCTCCTCGTCGCGGCCCACGATGGGATCCATCTTGCCGGACTTGGCATCCGCGGTCATGTCGATGCAGAACCGGTCGAGCGCCGTCGTCCCGCGCCGCTCCTCCCCCTCGCCGGCGGGCGCAGCGCCGCCGCCGCCGCCGAGCCCGGACCCGTCCATCGGGCGCATGTCCTCCTCCTCGGAGGCGGCCCAGACGGAGCGGGCATCGTTCGCGACGGTGGTCGGATCCAGTTTCGAGAGGGTGGGCGACGTATTCTCCAGCGCCTGGGAGAGCGTCTTGTCCTTCAGCATCCCCACCAGCATGTGCCCCGTGCGGATCGAGGGCTCGCCGAACAGGAGCGTGGCGTAGTGCCAGCCGCGGTCCAAAAGGTCGATCACGTGGGAGGAGAAGCCCGGCATCTCCGTGACGTTCTGCTTGTAGCTGTCGATGGTCTTCTGCGTCTCGATCATCACCTTGGAGCGATCGACGCCGTAATTCTGCAGGGCGATGGTGATGTCCGAGCGGTCGTTCATCAACATGTGCAAGAGCCAGTGACTGAGCTCCACGTTGCGGTGGCCCTCGTTCTTGGCGTGGCGCAGGGCCTTCATGAAGGCGTCGTAGCCGGTCCGGTTCAATTTGCCGGCGACTGTCTCCAGGCTGATCTCAGACATAAATGCATCCCCCGTCGGTTTGTTATTTGTCTTCTACTAAAACGTCGTCATGCCGCCTCGTGCAGGCTGAACGTGGCGCCGGTAATGCTCTCGCCGGGCTCCGCGTCCCCGGGATTGGCCCAGCTGGTCCAGCCGAGCTGTCCCGCCTGGCCGAGCCGGGCGGCCGGACGCGCGGTGGCGGGGAGGGTCAGCTCCACGTCGAAATCGACCGTCTCGCCGAGATAGAAGCGCACGAGGTCAGCGAGGTGTTGAAAGGCGGGCTGGCCGGGCAGGAAGGAGCGGTACTCGTCATAGGATGTGGTCCGGATCTCGATCACAGCCTTGTCGTTGATCGAATAGACCCGCGCGCCGGCATGGGTAGTCCGCCCCAGTTCGGCGCCGGTCCGGCCCATGCGGGTGAGATCGCTCTGCTCGAAATCGAGCCACATGCCGACCCGCTCCCGCAGACGCGCCTCCACCCCGAGGATGCCGCGGATCACCGTCTGAAGGCGCGCGGCGGACTTCACGCGGCCCGCCATCAGCCCGGCATAGGGCAGCTTTGCGCAGTCCGGGATGCTGTCCCGGCCCTTCGCGTCGGGCGTGCCGATGCCGATCATCGAGCCGACGTAATCGGCGAAGCGGTCGTCGTCCGGCCGGTCGAACTGCGCGATGGGCCGGGCATCGGCCCAGGCCCGGAAGAAAAGCTGCATCAGCCGCGTGGCGAAGATATCCACGAAGCGCACGAAGCTGTCGTCCCGCCCCTGCTGCCAGCGATAGGCCTCGAGTGTGGTCAGGAGCGGAAGCGCGCCCTGAGGGCCGAAGAAGCCGAGGAAGCGGGCCCGCAGTTGCACCGGCCCGTCCTTGTCGAACTCGGCGGACTGGATGTTCGAGGCGGGAAACTCGTAGAACGGATCCTGCCCAAGCCGAACGATCTCCTCCCGCATCACCGGCGCGCGACCGATGCGGGGCTTGTCCGGATGCATCCGCTCCAGCTCCCGCAGGAGGGCGAGGATGTCGAACCGCCACGGCTCGTCCGCAAGCTCCTCGCGGCGGGTCCGGGGCTCGGACGGGGCGCTCACAGCAGCGGCCCCGTGCCGGAACGGGGCGGGAAGCGCATGACCTCGCCGCGCTGGTCGGAGGCGAGGACGGTCTCGGTGAAGCTGTTGATATGAGCGTAATCGGCGAAGAACCGGTCGAGCACGGCGCCGATATGCATGATGCCCGCCCCCTCGAAGGCCCGTTCGTCGAAGCGGACGGTGACCTCCGTGCCTCTCGCTGCATGGAACCCGTCGGGCCGCCTGAGAGAGCGGGTGATGGGGCGGGCGGTGATGGAGGAGAATCCGCGCAGCTGCCGATCCGTGATCGCGTCCCCCACGTCTGCGAAGAGCGACAGAAGCTCCCGAAGGCCCCCGGCCGGGTCGTCCGCGCCGCGGTCGCTCAGGCCCAGGTGGTTGAAGGACAGCATGTTGACGAGACGCCAGAGCACTTCGCCGTGCTTGCCGGTGCGTGGATCGTTGCGTTCGATCTGGGCGATCGAGGTCCGGGGCAGGGTCGGCCCGGAGATGCAGCTCAGCGCGACCTCCATGTCATCCACCAGCCGGAAATCGACGGCGGATTGGCCGATGGGCAGTTGCTGCGTCAGGTGCCGGTTGGAGCAGAGCGCGGTGACCTGGAGCCGCTGGACCCTGTCCTTGTCGTCGAGCCCGGCCGGCTCGTAGAGGGACAGGAACGTCTCCGTGCCGATGTAGTCGCCGCCGAAGCCGAACCGGCGCTCCTTTTCCGTCAGGCGCCGGGGTCTGCGGCGGATCGTGTAGTAGAGCGCATCCTGCGGCCGGATCTCCGCATCGGGCAGCGAGTAGAGCCTGTGCACGCGGACCTTCTTGCGCACGCCCGCGTAATGGGCGGCGACGGAGGCGATGCGGTGGATCTCGTAATTCACCGACGGCGCGCTGTCCGGCACGACGATGTACTCGTTGTGCCTGGGATCGGGCTTCACCTTGCTGCACTGTTCCTCGAAGAGGTTCACCGCCGGAACGGCATAGAGCCGGAAATTGTCGGGTCCGATCAGCGGCGCGAGGCGGGGCTGGGCGGTATCGAACTCGATCAGGATGTCGAAGGCGGGCGCCGGAATGCGGGACACGAGCGCCCGGAGCCCGGTCAGCCGGAAGCCGAGGAACTTCTGCGGCAGGACGTAGAATTCGCGCAAGAGGTTGAAGCCCGAGAAGATCTTGTCGTCCTCGGGAAAGAGCGCCTCTTCTTCGCGGAAGCCGATCTGCTCGATCATGCCGGGCGGGCAGGGCAGGAAGACCGGATCCCCGGCCTTGTCGAGGTAGCGCAGGGTGATCCGGGCGGTGTTCGCGAAGAGCTGCTCGTAGAGGGAGACCATGTCGGGCCGGTTGCCGTTGAGATGCACGGGCAGCTCGTCGAGCTGCACCTCGTCCACCAGCGCGGGCTTCCGGCCGATCTTCGTGACCTCTTCGAGGGAGCGCTTCTTGTTGTCCGTGCGCCGCACGATGCGCAGGCGCAGACCGGCCGAGGTCTCCGGCAGGACATCGAGGCCGAGGGACTGGATCGGACCCGGGCTCGGAAGGTAATCCGCCTTGTCGATGTCCAGGGGCCAGACGGTCAGTGGCGCGGAGAGGCGGAACCGGCAGGACACGCGCTGTTCGCGCTCGACATAGGTCGCGTCGAGATAGGCACCGGCGGGATGGCAGGCGCCTTCGGTCAGCGCCGTATCGGTGAAATCGGGCCGCGCCTGCACGATCATCGCCGCCGGGGTGGGGGCGAGGTAGTTGGGCAGGAGCTGGTCGAGCAGGTTCGTGGTGAAGGTGGAGAACTCGGATTGCAGCTTGAGCTGCACCCGCGCGGCGAGAAACGCGCTGCCCTCCAGAAGCCCGGCCAGTCCCGGATCCAGCTTTTCCTCCGTCAGGCCGCCCAGACGCTCCGCGATGCCGGGATAATCCTCCGCGAACTCCCGGGCACGCTCGTAGAGGATGGCGAGCTCGCGGTTGTAGGCTTCGAGAAACTCGCGGTTCATTTCGCGCCGCCGATCCTGTTGAAGGCGATCTTCCCCGATCCGACGTCGATCTCGGCGATGAATTCGAGCGGAATGTCGACCGGCCGGCAGGCCATCTCGGCGGAGATGTCGAAGATGAACTTCTGATCCACATCGTCCACCGCCTCGTGCAGCCGGATCTCCATGCTTCGTGATATGAAGCGGGGCTCGTTGGCCAGGAGCGCCTCGCGCAGGTCGCGGGTCAGGGCGCGCACCGCCTCGCCGTGCTCGGACACGAGGGACAGATCGACCACGCCGTAATTGAGGATCGATCTGCGAACGTAGGGAAACGGGCCGAGATCCTCGGCGGCGGCGAGGTTGATCGTGTTGGCCAGCTTGTTGAGGTCGATCTCGAGATCGGCCTTGAGCTGCGCCTCGTTGGCGCCGCGCCTGCGGTTCGCGCCGCGGTCGCTCAGAACGCGCGCGCCGTCGCGGTATTCGTGCTCGCCTTTCCTCGCGTCCTTCGCTTCGAACGCCTCGCGAAAGGCATACATGAGCGGAACCTGGAGCGGCTGTCTGGACAGATCGGCCACGGCGATGCCTCCCCGCTATGCGCTGAAAACGAACGGGGCGGGCCACATGAAGCGCCCGCCCGCGTGTCTCGCCCGTCAAGCGGCGCGACGGCTCTGACCGTCGCGCGCCTGCGGTGGGTCTCGCCGATCAGAAGCCTTCGGCGTTCGCGGCGATGTCCCACTTCATGTCCGGCTGGGCTCCGGAACCGCCGGTCTTCGTCTGCTCCACGTACTTGTACTTGAAGGAGCCGAAGTTCAGCGTGACGTTCTCGGTCAGACGATCCTCGCCGCCGCTGCCGCCCAGCGAGACGGAGGACACCAGGATGTCCTTCATGTCGATGATGAGATATTCCAGCGGGTTCTCGCCGGCCTTGCGACACACGAGCTTGGCGTCCGGGATGTGCTTGCCGTTCGAGCAGTGCATCGCGAGGATCGGCGACGACTTGTCGATGTACTTCGTGAAGCTGATGTCCTGGAAATTCGCTTTTCCGGCACCGGAGCCGCCACCGATATGGGTGGAACCGGAGTTCGACATTCCGAAGGACCAAGCCAGGACGTCGATCTCGTCCTTGTGGGTCTTGTCCTGCGCCTCGCCTTTGATGCCGTTGATCTTAATGAACATGTCAACTGCCATTGGAGCTCTCCTTGTTGGCAATGGATGGGTGATTCAATCCAGGTTGAGTTTAATTGGCGCCTTGCGGGAGCCTGGATACCAGGGACATCCCGATATCCATTCCTTCCATCTGGAAGTGCGGACGAAGGAAAAATTTCCCCATGTAGTATCCGGGGTTTTCCTCGTCTTCGATGACCTCGATCTGAGCGGCGGCCAGCGGCTTTTCCGCCTTCGTCCGCTCCGAGGAGGTCTCCGGTGAGGGATCGACATACTGGTTGATCCAGGCGGTCAGATCCCGTTCCAGCTGAATCTTCTCCTTGTTGGACCCGATCTGATCACGGACCATGCACTTCAGGTAATGGCTGAAGCGCGACACGGCGAAGATGTAGGGCAGCCGGGAACTCAGGTTATCAGCGGCGGTCGCCTCTTCCGTCTGATAATTCTTGGGCTTGTACAGCGACTGGGCTCCGATGAAGGCGGCCTTGTCGGTGTTCTTGCGATGAATGAGGCTGATGAGCCCCGCGCGGGACAGTTCCGCCTCGCGGCGGTCGCTGATCGCGACCTCCGTGGGGCACTTCAGATCGCGCGAGCCGTCATCGGTGTCGAAGGTATGCTGCGGAAGGTTAATGACCTCGCCGCCGGCCTGGACGCCGCGGATGCGGACGGTCCAGCCGTATTCCTTGTGCGATCGGGCGACATTGGCCGCCATCGCGTAGCAGGAATTCATCCAGGCGTATTTCTCGCCGGTATGGCCGTCGGTCTCTTCCTCGAAATTGAACGTGTCGACCGGCAGGTTATTCTGGCCGTAGGGCTCACGGGCGAGCATCCGGGGCGCGGTGAGCGCGACGTAACGGCTGTTCTCGCTGTCGCGCAGCGATTTCCAGCCGGCGTAATCCGGGGTCTCGAAGATCGACATCAGGTCGGTCGGATTGCCGAGCTCGTTCCAGCTGTCCATGTTCAGCAGGGACGGGCTGGTCGAGGAGATGAAGGGCGCGTGGCTAGCCGCGGCGATCTTGCCGAGGTCCCGCAGCAGGCGCACGTCGGCCGGCGAGTGGTCGAAGTAGAAATCTCCGACGAGGGTGCCGTAGGGCTGCCCGCCGAGCTGGCCGAACTCCTGCTCGTAGATCTGCTTGAAGAGCGGGGACTGGTCCCACTTGGCGCCCGGATACGAGCGCAGCTCCCGTTCCAGCTCCTTCTTGGAGACGTTCATCACCTTGATCTTGAGCTCGGAATCGGGCTCCGAGTTCATGACCATGTAATGAAGGCCGCGCCACGCGCTTTCGACCTTCTGGAATTCCTCGTGGTGGATGATCTCGTTCATCTGCGAGGTCATCTTTTCGTCGAGCTTCGCGATCATCTCCGAGATCGTGTCGAGCACGTCTTCCTTGATCACGGTCGAGTCCGACAGGGCCGTCTTGACCAGCGTCGAGACGGCGTTCTCGACCTCGCTGGCCGCGTTCTCGGAGCGCGGCTTGAAGTTCTGCTTCAGAAGGCTCGAGAACTCGTCGAGTTCGGTTACCGCACCGCCGGCCGCGCCGGCTTCCCTTTGGGCTTCGTCTGCCATCTCTACGCTATCCCACTATTCCAGTTCGAGCCGATCGAGCCGGCAGATTACGTGTCGGCGTCCGTGTCCTTGCCCGTGTCCTTCTCGGCGAGAAGGGACATGAGCTTGGGATCCTCGAGGAGCTGCCTGAGCTGATCCTGGGCCTTGGACTTGCCGTTCATGTAGCGCTGGAGGTTGGCGAGCTGATCCCGCGCCTCGAGCAGTTTCGCGAGGGCCGGAACCTGCTTGGCGATCTGGCCGGGGTCGAGATCGTCCATGCTCGCGAAGTCGAGTTTCACGGAGAGCTTCTCGCCCTCGGCATCGCCGAGCTTGTTGTCGACATTCATCGACACGCCGGGCGCGACGGACGCCATGTAGTCGTCGAAATTCTCGGTATCCACCTGCGAAAACTTGCGCTCGGCAACAGGATCCTTCTCCTTCTCGGAGGCATTGCCGGACAGATCGCTCATCACGCCCATGACAAAGGGCAGTTCGACATTCTTTTCCGCGTCGTAGGGATCCGCGTAAGAAATGTTCACGCGAGGCGGACGATTGCGTTTGATGAAACCAGTCGCCGAGTCAGAGGCCATGTCAAATCTCCATCAATATGGCGTCATAAGAGCCACGGGGGGGGCTTTTTGTCAAACCTTTTGACGTTGCGCCAATCATGCCGCGCGGCTCTGCCATCACTCCGAGTTCATCGATGCGAACAGCTCGCTCACGATCGCAGAGAAGTCCCGGTTAAGGTAGGTCTTGGCCTTGAAGAGGAGCACCGGAACCGGGCTCGACGGCTCCATCTGGCGAAAGAAGGATTCGGTCGCGGTGATCAGCGCCGAAGCTTCCTGCCGCGTGCCGCAGGAATAATCGGGAACGTCGCCCTCCTCCCCGAGCAGCGAATCGACGTCGTAGGTGTCGGCCGCAAGGCCGCGGAGCGTATCCGCCGCCAGCTCGAAGCCCGTCTCCGATCCGAAGTCGATCTTGGCGTAGGAGGCGACGTTCGGGAGCAGCGTATCGAGCGCTTCCGTCAGCGGGCGCCCGATCAGCTTTCGCGCCTGCCGCACGAGGAGAAGCCCCGGCGAGGACGGTTCGGTGCGGGCGTAGTAGGTCTCGACGGCGAGGAGCGCGGCGGCGGCTGCGGCGTGGCTGGGAATGTCGCCCGGTTGGGCGATGGTGATCGTCATCGTCCCGCCCTCTGCGGGGGCCGCGAGGCCGGCCTCCGCGGGGGCGCCGTCCTCGGCCGCAGCCTCGTCCTCCGTCTCGCCGGCCTCTTCCCCCGACAGGTCGGGCCGCGCGCCCGCGATGAAGGCGTAGAGTTCGTTCAGGCACTCGGTCACGGCGCCGAGCGTGGGGGCGAAACTTCCGCTGTCGGCCGTCCGGCAGGCCAGGGAGATCGCGGCGAGTGCATCCCTGGCCTCGCTCACCTGCCCGAAGACCTTCTCCACCGCCTCGGCGTTGTCGGGGGAGCGCAGGGCGGTCATGATGCTGCCGGCATCAAGCACCTTCTCGCTCTCACGCGCGGGCTTCTTGCCGGATGCGACCTGGTAATCCCGCAGCGATATGTAATCGAGGCGCCGGTCGCGGAAGAGGGGGGCATGCTCGATGGGCATGACGATGGTGGAGCGGTCGTCGAGCAGCTCGATCTGGTTGCGCCGTTCGGTGACGCCACCGCCGATCTGCGGGTGCACGTCCGTCCAGTACTCCCTCAGAAGGCCTGACATACCCTTGAGACTGCGGGAGAACCCGTCGATCCGGCCGGCCAGGGCGTAGAACTTCGCTTCCAGCGACAGGAGCCGCAGGTCCCGCGACTGCGCGAGCAGCGTATCGATCTGCGCCGTCTCGCCCTTGAGGTCGATGGAGGTGCGGTCGAACGGCTCGCCACCTTGCAGGAAGCGTTCCGGAATCCGCGCGAGCGCCTCGTAGTAGTAGTCGATGAATGCGTCGTCGCCCTCTTCCTCCATGTCAGGCCCGCAGGGCTGATCGTCGGAAATGGGCTCAAGAAGTTTCTCGTGATCCATGGTGGGTCCGAATGAAAATGCCGCCCCGAGATTGACGGGGCGGCATCGTCATGTCCAGCGGCAACCCCGTGCGGGCGCCGATCGCTACTGAAGATCGATCCGCAGCTCGACGCGGCGGTTCTCGGGATCGAGCGCGTCGCCGGTGCGGGGCTCGCTCTCGCCGAGGCCGACGGCGGTGAGCCGCGCCTCGGAGACGCCGAGTTCCGAAAGATAAGTTTTCACGGACGCCGCGCGCTCTTCGGACAGGCCGAAATTGTAGCCCTCCACGCCGCGCGCATCGGTATGTCCTTCCACGACGAAGCGGGCCTTGTTCAGCCGCTCGTCCTTCAACGCTTCGGCGAAAACGGCGAGGTTCTCCCGCGCCTCGGCGGTCAGGTCGGCCGAATCGAGCTCGAAGTTGATGAGCATGTCCATGCCCTGCGGCTCGGGCGGCGCACATTCCTGCGCGGTGCCGATGCAGATCCCCCGATTGAGGCCGAGATCGGCGCTGTCCACGAGGAAATTCACGACATCGCCGGGAGAGTAGGGGGTGTCCTGCGCCGCCGCGCCGGTCGCGATCGCGGCGAGAAAGGCGGACGACAGAAGAATGCTGCGCATCGCTGATAATCCTTTCCTGAAACTGCCGGGACGATACCCCAGGCGGAACTCCAAGTCAATTTGGCCGCGGCGCCGAAACCCCTGCATGAGCGGCCCCCGGGCCATGTTATGGGCTGTTCTGACGCAGCGTAACTTCCCCTGCGTCAACCCTGTGCGATGCGGTCGTAGGCCTTGGAATAGTAGACGTTGAAGACATCCAGTATCCCGTTGTCGTAGGGCTCGGTCTTCGCATCCCATCGCTCGACGAAGATCTCCCAGGCCCGTGCGCTCTTGTTGGAGAACCGCCCGCCTTCGACCTTCTTCTCGATGGTCTCCGGCGCGAGGTCGTCGATGAGCTCGGCGAGCGCCGGCTGGATCGCTGCGAGCATCGCGGCCTGGTGCTTCTTCACGTCCGAAAAACCCGACTGCACCGCCTCGGCGCCGCGCATGTAGCCCGGTCGTCCGGGGCCGAACATCATGCCGAGCGCGTCCTCGACACCGGCCGAGAACTTCAGCGGGGAGTTCGCCTCGTTGTTCATCATCGTGCGGCTTCCGGAGCGCAGGGACACTTTCGTCGCCGTCCGGGCCTTCAGAAGCTCGCGCAGTTCGGCGGTCATGATCCGCAGCGCCCGCCCGATCTCCTGGGCGACCTCCTGCGGCGCGGCGCCGTCGAACGTGTCGGGCTGGATCCCCGCGCCGTCGCAGATCGCACGGAGC
The DNA here is from genome assembly GCF_031846565.1 of Tropicimonas omnivorans. Taxonomy (NCBI): domain Bacteria; kingdom Pseudomonadati; phylum Pseudomonadota; class Alphaproteobacteria; order Rhodobacterales; family Roseobacteraceae; genus Tropicimonas; species Tropicimonas omnivorans. The sequence goes on from NZ_JAVRHL010000001.1 coordinate 938,347, forward strand.
ATGGCGGTCTCGGCGGCGCTCCCTCCCGCCGGGGACGGGGTCGCCGGGGCAGGCGCTGGCGAAGGGGAGGCCGCGGGCGCGGGCGTGGGCCGCGGCCGGGCCGGCTGCGGTGCGGCGGGGCGGACCGGCGGCGGCGCGCCGAACGGGGAGGGACCGTCCTCGCCCGCCGGCGGCGCCGCCGGGCGTTGTGGCGCGGGGGGCGCCCCGAAGGACGCGGCGTCGTTGGACGGCGCGGCCGGCGGGCTGCCGAAGGGGGACGCGCTTTCCGGCGGGGCCTGTGGAGCAGCGGCCGGCGGGGTGCCGAAGGGGGATGCGCTTTCCGGAGGGGCCTGCGGGGCAGCGGCCGGCGGGCTACCGAAGGGGGACGCGTTCTCCTGCGGGGGCGTCGGGGCAGCGGGCGGAGGCGTGCCGAAGGGCGAGGCGCTTCCACCGGCGGGCGGCGATGCCGGCGGCTCAGCGGGGGGCGCGCCGAAGGGCGATCCGCCACCCGGCGCCGCATGTCCGCCTGCGCCGAACGGCGCGGCGCCGCCCGGAAGATCGATATGCGCGTCGCCGAAATCGGGAAGGCGGCTCGGCGGCGGAGGTGTCGGGTCGAACCCGTCATCGGAGGCCGCTCCCCCGACGGACCAGATGTCGCCCGCGCTCGGAGCCGCGGCGCCGCCGCCGGGCGCGGCGAGACCGGCGGTCCGGACCGACGCGACGATGAGGTAATGGCCGACCTGGAGCCGATCCGCCTCCTGGATCTCGTAGGGGCTCTTCACCCGCATCGACGCGCCGTTGACGAAGGTGCCGTTCGTCGAGACGTCGTAGAGCATGTACCGACCGCCCTCGTGGCGGATCTCCATGTGACAGCTCGAGACGAAACGGTTCGGGTCCGGCAGCGTCCAGTCCATCCCCGGATCGCGGCCGATCTCGGCGCCGCGTTCGTCTACGCGAAATTCGATCGGGCCGCCGTCGGGGAGGCTGTCGGCATTGTCGATACGCAAGGTCAGGGTCATTTGGTCCGCCCGTGGCTGGTCTTGGCCCGTACCGCTGCCGGGCCGCGTCGGCGCCGCTGTCCCGCCGGGGGACGGGAACGAGCGCCGGGGGCAAATCTACGGGCGGTCCGCTGCACGATGCAAGGCTCGCACCGCGACCCGTTTCAGCTCGCCGTCAGGCATCCTCCGACAGCTGGATGGCCATGCGCACGAAGGAGCCGAGCGTCCTGCGGCGGTTCTCGAGATCGATACGGGCCAGCACGGTCAGGATACCCGCATTCACGGCCTTCGCGGTCAGATGCGGGGCGGGCGGGACGGGCGGAAGGTCCGGCCCGCTCATGGAGCCGCCGGCCCAGCCGGCGCCGAAGGCGATCCAGCCGCCGGGGCTCACGTCCTTCTGAGCCATGGCGGCATTGAGCGCGGCATAGCGCGTCTGTTCGTTCTGGTTCGCGACCCAGTCCGCAGCGAGCTTCATCAACTCCGTATCGTCTTCGCCAAGGACCTGTTCCGCCCGGCGCAGGCATTCGTGCCCCCACCACACCGCGTAGCGCCGGGGCAGGTTGTAGGCACAGACCGTGATGGCCTCCTCGGGCGTCGGACCTTCGGCGAGGGCGGTGGCGAACGAGACGGCATCTTCGCCATCGGGACGCGCGGTCACGTCCTCCGCGAGTTCGGGCAGCCCGTCGAAAAGGTCCTGCGCCGCTTCAAAGCGCAGGTTGCGGCGCGCCGGCGGCGCACCCGAACTGGAACCGACGTCCCCCAAAAGTCCATCCTCCGTCCGTTGCCCGAACGATGTTGATTGCCGCCTTGAAGCCGTGGCGCAGCGCCCGGCCCTTCTTGCTCTAGTTGATCATCACCATGCCGCCCTTGATCGTCATGACCCCGACAGCCTCGTGCGTTGCCATCGTGCCCTTGGTGTTGAGCATCTGGCCTTCCACCTTGATGTTGATCGCCTTGATCGTGACACCCGTTGGCGTCATTTCGATCGTGCTCGTTCCGACCTTGAAGCTGATCTTCGTATTTGCCGTCACCTCGAGGGTGTTGCCCACGTTCAGCGTGTCGTTGGTGCCGATCTTCGTGTCCCGGTTCTTTTTGACTTCGCGGGTCTCGTTCGAGCCGATCTTCCAGTCCGAATTGACGCCGATCTCGAAGGTCTCGTTCTTCCCGACGGAGTAGGTCCGGTTGTCGTTGATCGTGTGGCTCTCGTCGCGGCCGACCTGGCGGGTCTCGTCGCGGCCGATATTGGTCGTGCGGTCGTTCAGGACATCGCGCCGCTCGTCGTGGAGGACCTTCGTCTCCATGTCGTACTGGGCGTGCTGCCGGAAGAGCTCGTCTCCCTTGGTGTCGTTGAAGACCAGTTCGTTGTAGCCGCCACCCCCCTCGGTCGAGTTGGACTTGATGCCGTTCCAGTTCTTGTCGCCGGGCAGGGGGTAGGGCGGGGTGTTCTCGCCGTGGTAGACGGTTCCGGTGACCAGCGGCCGGTTGGGATCGCCGTCGATGAAGATGACGACGACCTCCATCCCCACGCGCGGGATGAACATCGCGCCCCAGCCGTTCTGGGCCCAGAGCTGGGCGCAGCGGCACCGCATCGAACGCTTGCCCTCGGTATCCCAGTGGAACTGCACGAGGATGCGGCCGTGCTCGTCGCAGTCGATCTCCCCCGATCCGACGACCTTGGCGGTCTGCGGCCCGGCCATGCGGGTGTTCTGGGTCTTGCGTTCGGGCAGGAAGGGCAGGTCCGCCGGGGCGAACTCGTAGGTACCGACGAAGGACGTCTGGTCCCCCGCCTCGCGGCTCGAGCGGTAGGATTCGGCGGTGTAGAGGTGGTCCGCGCCGATGCAGAGATACTCCGATCCGATCACGGCACTGTCGTGCTGGCCATCGAGATCGACCCGCATTCCGGACCCCAGCGTCAGGGTGTTGCCCGTCGCCTTGTGATGCTTGTCCCGCGCGCGCTCCTGCTCGATGCGCATCTTGGACAGGGACTTGCCGGCCCCCTCGTCGAGATAGACGCCCGGATACTCGTAGATCTCCAGGTTGGCGCCCGGATGCGCCGCATCGCCCGTCTGGTCCGCCATCATCTTCTTCGACGGCGACTTGAAGTTGTAATCCTGCGTCCGGAACCTGTTCGCGGTCATCGTCCGCATCGGCGACCAGCGCCAGAAATACTCGCCGCTGTCGACGCGGGCGGTCTCCATCGGAACGAAGTCCCGCTTGCCGATGGAGGGGAAGGTCTGGACGTCGTCCACCAGCACCATGGTGTGCCCCTGGTCGGAATGCTCGAACCAGAAATTGATCCCGAAGCGTTCCATGATGCGGCAGGCGAAGGTGTAGTCGCTCTCCCCGTGCTGCACGGTGTATTCGAGCGGCGCGTAGGTGCCCGTCAGCTTGTTCTCCAGATGCGCGGTGCCGCCCGAGGTGTAGGGCGTCAGGAGCTTCTCGAGGATCTGGGGGGCGGTCATCTCGTGGTAGATGTCGTGGTTGAACCGGCGCGTGGCGGTCCAGAACCACGGCCTGAGCTTCACCACGTAGCGGGCGCCGAACTCGTCCGTGCCGCCCCACATCCCGTCCGTGATGACGCCATCGAAGAACCGCGGCGCACCGCCTTCGGCAAAGATGCGCACGCCGCCATGGGCGCCGATCAACTGGTCGAAGTCGACATCCCGCGTTTCGCTGACAAATTCGACTTCGAATTCAAAGAGTTCGTTGATGCCTTCGTGGCCCATGAAACGGACCAGGCGCAACTCTTCTCCGAGGGGCGACAGAAATTCGCCAAGGTAAGAATTTTGGGCACACATCCAGGAGGCTCGCTGACTGATTTTGGTCTTCAAAGAGCGCCGGTTGAAATAATATGACCGATCGCAGAATGGAAATAACTGCCGGGAAAGGTTGCACGGGTCCGCGCCTGACGCAAGAGAAACCGCGGCCCCGACATGGCCTGGGGTGGAGTTCCGCCGGCTTGCTCAGTTCGGCCGGCGTTGTGGCGGCGGTGCAACATCATCCGCCAAATATGACGGCGCGTCAGGCGCCGCCGGAGAAACGTTTGGTGCGGCTTTCGGGTGACGGCTAGTGTCCGCGCTAACCATCTTTCTCTCTTCGTTCAGGAATCCGTACATGGTCTGCCAGAGTTCATCGCCCGCCCGCCCCGTCGTCCGGTTCGATCTGGTGCTCCATGGCAATCCGCGCACGTTCCTCTCGACAACCGCGCTTGCCGCGGCCCTGACGCTCCTGATGGGGGCTGGCGGCGCCGAGGCGCAGCTCTACTGGTACCCCGGAGGGCAGGGCACCACCGAAGGCGGAGACGGTAACTGGAGCCAGGCCGAGCAAAACTGGAACGGGGCGGACGACGGCAACGGAACCCAGCAGGGATGGCAGAACGATTCGCCCGGAACCTTCGGCGGAACTCCCGGCACGGTCACGGTGACGGAGGGCGTCTCGGTCGGGACGCTGACGTTCGAGGCGGATGGATACACCGTCACCGGCGGCGCCGAGAAGATCACCGGGTTCAGCAAGGACCCCGCCTCCATCACCTTCGCCGGCACGAAAGAAGCGGCCGTCACGTTCGACAGCGCCTTCGACACGACGGGCAACCCAAATGCGGTGAGCATCGAGGACGGAGCGGACGCGAACAACACCGTCGTCTTCACCGGGCAGAACGCGATCGGAGCCGGGGTCGTTGTCCAGAATAGCGGAACGCTCGACACTTCCGGCCGCACAGAGGCCTCGCAGATCATCGTCGAGGCAACAGGCTCGGTCACGGCGAGCGGCACGGGGGCCAACACGGAAGATGGCAACGGCACCGGAATCGTATCGAACGTGACCAACAGAGGTGCGTTCGTTGCGAACGGGCCCCTGGATGTCGTCGGCAATTTCACCACTGCCGACGCCGGTACGCTGGACGTCGGATCCGACATGGATGTCAGTGGCGCGTTCAATCATGGGTCCAGTTCCACACTCGAGGTGGGGGACGAAGAAAACCTGACGGTCGGCGATCTCGGCGTCGGGCCCGGCGGCGGACCCGGACCCGGATCCAAATCGACCATCAACGTTGCCGACGGTGGATCGCTCTCGTCCGAGGGCGGCGCTAACGGAATCGGTTATGCGAACGTTCGCAACTTCTCCGAGCTGAATGTCCGCGGTAATACGTCCTTTGGGTATTATCAGGTCTTCCAGGGCGGGGAGCTGAGGGTCGAGAACCTCGGTACGGCCGCCGCATATTCGGGTGGTGTGAATGCGGGCTCCGGGGTGGAGGGCGCTCAGGGCGTCAATTTCGATGCCAACGGGGGGACGATCACTGTTCTAGAGGGCGGCGAACTGGTTGCCACGTCCAACTCTATCGGAGCGACGTTCGTCCGCTCCAACGGGGCGCTCGATTCTACGGGCCGCATCGTCTCCGGCATCACCAACTTCGGCGTCCTCACCGCCGAGGGCACAGGCACCATTTCCGGTGACGGCATCATCGCCGGCATCGAGGGCAACGTCCGCAACATCGGCTCGCTTGTCCTGTCCGAAGATCTCGAGATCGAGGGCAACGTCACGAACACGGTTGTCGAGCGTGAAAACGATCCCGATTTCGTCGGCTCCATCGATCTCGGCAGTTCCGCCCTCGTGATCTCCGGCACCCTGACGCAAAGCTCTTCGGAGACGATCACCATCGACGATGGCGAAAGCCTGACCGCGGGATCGGTCAACATCGCCTCGGGCTCGAGCATCGACGTTGCAGGCGCGCTCCGGACCGATACGACGCCGAACGAGTTTGAAGACGGCGCGAACGGCACCATCCAGCTGTCCGGCAGCCTGAGTGTTCAGGAGGATGGTACGGTCGAAACCGGCAGCCTGACCTTCAACGACGGCGCCAGCCTCACCAATGACGGCACCGTCACGGTCGGCACGCTGACGAACAATTCCGACGGCCTGACGCTGGGCGGCAACGGCACATACGACATCGGGACGTTCGACAACCAGGGCGACCTCAACGTCACGACCGATGTCGATCTCGGCGATGCTCTGAGCAACTCCGACCTGATCGAGATCGATGCCGGTGCGACCCTGTCCGCCGGGACGATCAACAACCTTGGTGCCGGGACGATCGAGGTCGAGGGGACCCTCTTCGGCACCGGCAATACCATCGACAACAGCGGCACGATCAACGTCTATGGCGGCGGTACGCTCCAAGACAACGGCGCGATCAACAACGACGCCGACGGCGTGGTTACCTTCGACAACTCGGCCGACGCGGGAGCAGGTACGCCCGGCGACGCCATGACCCTCTCCGCCGATCTGAACGATGACGACGAGGACGAGGACGTCGTGACGAACAGCGGAACGCTGACGGTCGAGGGCAACGGCGACGCGGCCACCGACCTCACCGTCACGAGCAATCTCGTCAACACCGCGGACGACGCGGGCACGATCGAGGACGATCGCGGGAGCGTGACGATCTCCGAGGGCTCCGTCGTGGTCTTCGAGGATGCGGGCGAGACGCTGTCCGTCACCAATGCCGGGGACTTCACCCTGGCCAATGACGACGATTCAGGCACCACCGCCGCGACCGAACTCGAGGTCGAGACGTTTACGAATGCCGAGGGCGGCGTCCTGACCGTCGAGGACGAGCTCGACGGGGGCGGGGCTTCGACCTTCACCCTCGATGCGAACCTCGTCAACGAGGCCGGCGCCACGGCGAACCTGTCCGGCATCATCGGCGGCAATACCTACGCCGGCGACATCACCAACGATGGCACCATCGACGACAACGGCGACCTGACGGTCAACGGCACCGTCACGAACCAGTCGGGCGGTTCCTTCACCGTGGATACCGGAACGCTGACCGCGGGCCAGTTCAACAACACCGGAACCGACGGCGACCCGACTCCCACGGCGAGCACTTTCACCGTGGAGACGACCGCGAACCTCACCGGCCTGTCGAACACGGCCGGCGGCGCGGTCAGTGTCACGGATGGCGGCACGCTCACCGTCTCCGAGGCCGGCGTGACGACCGACACGATCACCAACGATGGCACCGGCACGACCTTCGCGCTGTCCGGGGCCGGATCGAGCGCCCAGGCGGAGACCATCGACAACACCGATGGCGCGACCTTCACCATCGGGGAGGGGACGACCGTCGAGACGACGTCCACCGATGCCGACGCCTTCGACAACGCCGCGACGCTCGACCTCGACGGCGGCACGCTGACCTCGAACCTGACGAACTCCGGCGATGCCGATGCGAACGGCACGATCACCGGCGACGTCTCCAACTCCGGCACCGGAGCGTCCTTCGATGCGGACGGCGACCTGACCGTCACCGGCGATTTCACCAACGACGACGATGCGGACTTCACCGTCTCCGACGGCACCACCTCGATCTCGGGCACCCTGACGAACGACTCCGACGGCAGCAATGGCGACGACTACGGCATCGTCGTCTCCAGCGGCACCACCCTCGAAGCCGCCGACATCGTGAACGAGGAGGATGCCACGATCCTCGTCGACAACGCGACGCTTCTCGGCACCGATGACGGCACCACGACCAACAGCGGCACGATCACGGTGACCGGCGGCGGCGCGGCGCTCGACAATGGCGCCATCGAGAACACGACGACGGGCACTTACGTGTTCGACGGCGACGCAGGCTCCAATCCCGGCGCCGCGATGACGTTCAACGCCGACGCAGACACCGACAACGAAACCTATACGCCGCCCTATGCTGCGGGCACGGACGAAGACGTCATCTTCAACGAGGGCGCCATCGAGGTGGTCTCCGGCACGGTGAACAGCGAAAGCACGCTCGACAACCAGGCAGACGGTACACTCAGCGTCGACGACGGCGCCTCCTACATCGTCTCCAACACCGGCAGCGACACCGACAACACGATCTCCAACGAGGGAACGATCACGGTCGGCGAGGATGGCGGCGCCGGCGGCTCGGAACTCGAGGCTCCGACCATTTCGAACCTCGATGGCGGCACGATCGACGTGAACGCGTCCACGCTGGACACCGATCTCACGAACGAGGGAACCGTGACGATGTCCGGCACTCTCACGGGGGATCTGCTGAACACCGACATCGACAACGACAGCACCGCCGGCACGTTCACCGCGGACGGCACGCTCGGGATTAGCGGCTCCGTGACGAACCAGGAGGGCGCCGATTTCAACATCGCGGACGGCACCACCACGGTGGACGGCACCTTCACCAACACAAGCGGTACGGATGTCGGTGCCGCCCCCGCCACCCTCGATCTCGTCGGCGGCGATCTCGACGTCGACGGGTTGCTCATCAACGAGGCGGGCTCGGACATCACGGTCGCGGACAACACCCTCACCGCCTTCAACATCACAAACCGCGGGGCCGGCACCACCCTCACCGCGACGAGCGGCGACATCATCGCGGACACCTCCACCGTGGAGAACTCGGCAGGGGCCTCGATCTCCATCACGGATGGCGGCACGCTTCAGGTTGAGACGGACCTGACGAACACCGGAACGGACAGCTCCATCGCCATTGCCGGTGATACCGGGGATACGGACGACAACCTCACGGCGGAGAGCGTCACGAACGCCGACGGCGCCTCCCTGACGCTTTCTGGCGGTGCGGACGGCACGATCGACGGGGGCGTCGTCAACACAGGCGCGGACACCGAACTCACGGTGACGGGCACAGGAACGACCCTCGAAGCCGAGACGCTCGACAACCTCGACACGGCCACGCTCACCGTGTCGGACGATGCCGTGCTGACGCTGACCTCCGGCGATGACGACGCGCTGGACAACGAGGCGACCTTCGATCTCGATGGCGCCCGTCTCGTCGGCAACCTGACCAACACCGGCACCGTCACCGCAAACGGCACCGGCGCCGTGGGCGGCACGGGCAACGGCATCGAGGGCAACGTGGACAACGAGGGCGCTGGCAGCTTTACGCTGGACGGTGATCTCGACTTGGACGGCTCCTTCGAGAACGCCGACATCGCAACGCTCGACACGGACGGCAACGACCTGACCGTATCCGGCACGCTGACCCAGACCTCCTCGACCGCCATCGACGTGGACGGCGGCGAAACGGTGACAGTCGCGGACCTCTCCATCGGCGACGAAGCGGTGGTCAACGTGGAGGGTGCGGGCAGCACGCTCATCACCGACGAAGATCAGGACGGCACCGCCGACGGCGACATCGACGTCGCCGCGAATGGCGCCCTGACCGTCGGCGCCGGCGGCACGGTGCAGACGGACACCGCGACCTTCGGTGGCCTCCTGAGCAACGAGGGCACCTTCGACGCCGAAGGCGCAGTCACCGTGACCGGCATCGGGACCGCCATCGCGGGCGCCGCCAGTGCGCCCGGAACGGAGAACGGCGTCTACAACGCTGGAGATTTCGACGCCGACTCCCTCGATCTGGGTGGTGATTTCTATAACGACACGGCTGGCGACGTGGACATCGCCGGGCTTGCCGACATTGACGGAATGCTCGTCAACCTTGGCGCGTTCGACGCCGATACCTTCTCGCTGACGGATGACGGCGCGCTGGACAACGATGGCGACGTCAACGTCACCGGCGCCGCGGACACCGGGGAGAATACCGAGGTCGACAACTCCGGCACCTTCGATGCCGCGAGCCTCGACAACGACGGCAGCTTCGACAACGAGGCCGGCGGTACGCTGACGCTGACGGGCGACCTCGACAGCTCGGGCGATATGACGAACGCCGACACGGCGACAATCAACGCGGATACCTTCTCCCTCACGGATGAGGGCACGCTGGACAATGACGGCGACGTCAACGTCACGGGCGCCGCGGACACCGGGGAGAATACCGAGGTCGACAACTCCGGCACGTTCGACGCCGCGAGCCTCGACAATGACGGCAGCTTCGACAACGAGGCCGGCGGCACGCTGACGCTGACCGGGGACCTCGACAACTCGGGCGATATGACGAACGCCGACACGGCGACGATCAACGCGGATACCTTCTCCCTCACGGATGAGGGCACGCTGGACAATGACGGAGACGTCAACATCACGGGCGCCGCGGACACCGGGGAGGATACCGAGGTCGACAACTCCGGCACGTTCGATGCCGCGAGCCTCGACAACGACGGCAGCTTCAACAACGTGTCCGGCGGTACGCTGACGCTGACGGGTGATCTCGACAGCTCGGGCGATATCATCAACGCCGCGACTGGGACCATCAACGCCGGCACCTTCTCGCTGACGGATGACGGCACGCTCGACAATAACAACGACTTCAACGTCACGGGCGCAGCGGACACCGGCGAAGACACCGAGGTCGACAACTCCGGCACGTTCGACGCCGCGAGCCTGCTGAACCAGGGTGACTTCGACAACGAAGGCATCGGGACCGTCACCGTGGCGACGCTGACCAACGAAGGCACCTTCGACAATAACGGCGTCATCGTCGGCGATCTCGACAACCAGGAAGATGCGACGTTCGAGAGTGCCGGAGTGATCAACGGCGCCGTGACCAATGCCGGCGATTTCGACCTCGACGGGAACAGCATCGTTTCGGGCAGCTTCACGAACGAGGAGGACGGCGAGGTCTTCGACAGCGGCGCCTTCGCCCTCTCCGGGATCACGACCTTCGAGAACGACGGGGCGGTGACCTTCGACGAGGACGGCAGCTCCCTCACGGCGACGACCTTCGACAACACCGGTGCGCTGAACCTCCTGGGTGGGGACCAGACGCTGACGGCGACCACGATGGCCAACTCCGGCACGATCGAGATCCGGGGCGACGACGTGATCGATGTCGACACGCTGGACAACGCGGGCGGTACCATCTCCCTCGTGGACGGCGACACGGACGACAGCCTGGACGTCACGGGCGAGATCCAGGGCGGCACGCTCGCCTTCGACATCTCGCTCGGATCCGATCCCGGCGCGACGGACGTCCTGACGTTCGGCAGCCTGACGGAGAGCGCCGGCAACCAGCTCCAGCTTGCCTTCAACACGCTCAGCACCGGGGCGATCCTGTCGAGCCCGCTCGAATTCGCCCTCGGCGACACGACAGGCGTCTCGATCGACAACGCGGCGGACGTGACCGGGCTTCCGCCTGCGATCGGGCCGCTCAGCTACGTCGTGCTGAACGACGGAAGCAGCCTCGCGGTGGCCTCGGTCATCGATCCGGGTGCGGCGTCGGTGGCGGGCAATATCGGCCTGGTGCAGTCGCTCATCAACACGGTGGTCAACCGGCCGTCCTCGCCGTTCGTCTCCGGCCTCGTCTACGAGGATGAGGACAAGTGCGGACCGGGCGTCTGGACGCGCGGGCAGGCGGGCTATGCGGAAGGAACGTCCGATACCGACAACGGCCTCGGTGGGCTGCCCTCGACGGTGCGGGCCAACTACTCGGGTCTGACCTTCGGCGCAGATTACGGCTGCTTCGACGCGGCGGACGGCGCGTTCGACCTCGCCGGCGGCATCACCGCTGGCGTCAACCGCGGCCAGACCCGCCAGGACATCTTCGCGGTGGACTTCTCGGGCACCTCGCCGTCGCTGACGGACGATGTGACCTCGACCACGACCTCGGAATTCGACCAGCGCTACGTCGGCGGCTACGTGGCCTTTGCGCGCGGGCCGCTCACCGGAGACGTCCAGCTTCGCTTCGAGCGCACAGACTACGAGTTCGACAACGAGGATATCGGCCTCTACGACGAGGAAACCTCCTCCGAAGGCACCACCGTGTCGGCCAGCCTCTCCTATGCCTTCCCGCTCGGCGAGGACATGGTCGTCGTGCCCACGGCGGGGATCGGCATCACGCGGTCCGAAACCGAGGACCTCGCCTTCCGTGACGGGGACGGCAACAAGATCGGTGAGATCCAGTTCGAAGATCACACCACGAAGATCGGCTTCCTCGGTGCCACCGTCGCGAAAACGGTCATCTCGGACGCCGGCGACAGCGCGTTCAACTACTTCGGGACGGCGACCTATTACGGCGACTTCTCGGACGACAAGGAAAGCGCCTTCGTCATCGACGATACCGAGCAGGAGATCTCCACCGAGCCGCTCGGCAATTTCGGAGAGCTCTCGGTCGGCTTCAGCTACGTGAGGATCCTCGACGGACAGATCGGCGCGGCCAAGCAGCTAAACGCGTCCGTCCGCGCGGATGCGCGCTTCTCGGACGACGTGGAAGGGTACGGTCTGACGGCCCAGCTCCGGCTCCAGTTCTAGGCCGGGCAGGGGGGGGCGGGATCGCGCCCTGCCGATACGCCGGACAAAAAAACAGCGGGGCGCCGATTGGCGCCCCGTTGCCGTTTTGCGGGTCTGATGTATGGTGAAGGTGCCGTGGCGTCCTTCAGGACATTTGCCGAAACGGCAACAGCATTTCTAATTCGGTGCAGCGCTTAAATGTCGTGGTATTCCAAGGTCGCATGGAAGGAAGGCCTGTTCCTCCAGCCGCATCATTTCCAGCAGAGCGATCGCTATTTCGAGAAGCTACTCGAGGCACGGACGCGTCTCGCCTCTCCCTATCCATGGGGGTTCGCCCAGCTCGAGATCGACCGGGATATCTCCCAGCAGATGAAGTTCGGCCTGCGCGTCGCGACGGGTATCTTCCCTGACGGCACCCCGTTCGACCTCCCCGGCACCTCCGTCCTGCCCGATCCGGTGGCCATCCCCGAGGGCTCCGAGGGCGCCTTCGTCTGGCTGACCCTGCCGATGGCGCAGATGAACGGTCGGGAAATCGGCACCGAAGACGAGACGAGCCGCTCCGCGCGCTACCGCCTCGGGGTGGAGACGGTGTCGGACAGCACCGCGGCGATGCGCCTCGAGCAGGCGATCGAGGTCGCCCATCCCCGCGCCGAGTTCGACGTGCGCAAGACGGAGAAGCCGGGCTATCACTGCCTCAAGCTCGCCCGCATCGTCGAGGTGCGGGACCAGCAGGTGGTGTTCGACGAGAAGTTCGCGCCGCCGGTTCTCACCGTGCAGGCGCATCCCGTGGTGGCGGGCTGGATCGAGCGGGTCGTCGGCTGGACGGAAACGAAACTGGAAAGCCTCGCGCGCTACGCGTCGGACCCCTCGTCGGGCGGCGGTCTCCAGGCGACGGACTACTTCATGCTGCTGGTCCTCAACCGTGAGATCAACCTGCTGAAGCACTACCGCCACAGCCGCTTCATTCACCCCGAAGAGCTCTACCAGCTCTTCCTGCGGCTGGCCGGGGAACTCTGGACGTTCGATACCAACCGCCTCGCGCCGGAGTACAAGCCCTACGACCAGAACGACCTCGCGGCGACCTTCGAACCGGTGGTGCGGGACATCCAGCGCCTGCTCTCGCGTGACGTGGGCCGCGCAATCAGGCTCGACCTGCAGGAACTGCATCCGGGCAGCTATATCGGCAAGGTCACCGACCGGAACCTCTTCCGCGATGCCTCCTTCGTGGTGGAGGTCGCCGCCGACAAGCCGCTGACCCAGATCCAGCAGCAGTTCCCGGCGCTCTGCAAGGTCGGTCCCAACACGCAGATGAACAACATCGTCAACAACAACCTGCCGGGGCTGGAGCTGGTGCATACGCCGACGCCGCCGCGGCAGATCCGGGCCGTCACCTCCCACGTCTACTTCTACATCGACAAGAGCAGCCCGATGTGGCGCGAATTCTCCACGGCGCCCGCCATCGGGATGCACTTCGCCGGCCAGTGGCCGGAGCTGAAGCTCGAGCTATGGGCCATTCAGGAGAACCGCTCGTGACCGACAAGAAGGACCCCGGCAAGACCGTCATCAGACCGATGCCCGGTGGGGGCTTCGGTCAGGGAGATGCGAAATCCCCGCCGGCGGGTGGCGCGCAGAAGACGGTGATCGGCGGAATGCCCCCCGCGGGGGCGCCGCCCGCGGCAGGCAGCCAGAAGACGGTGATCGGCGGCGTGCCCCCTGCAAGCGGCTTCGGCGGCGGCTTCGGTGGCCCGCCTCCGGGGCAGGGGGGCGGCGGCGGTTTCGGCGGTCCATCGGCGGATGATGTCTGGGGCGGCGGAGGCGGCGGGGGCACGGGGGCGCATCCACCGGGCGACCCGAACGCCTGGATGGGGGCGAAGCCGAAGGACGAGGGCTTCTTCCCGGATGTCCGCAAGCCCGAGCCGCATATCCAGCGCCAGCCGACCCGCAAGATCAGCCTCGACAAGGCCCTCTCCGCCAAGACCTCCGGGCATTCCTCCGAAGCGAACCCGATCACCGCCGCCGCGGCGTCCCTCCTGATCCTCTTCGGCCGCCTGCGCTCCGGCGTCGTGGACATGCACGCCCTGCCGCTGATGCAGCACGTCACCGAAGAGATCGAGGGCTTCGAGCGCCGCGTCCTCGACGCCGGCGTCGATCCGCAGGACGCGATGGTCGCGAAGTACTGCCTCTGCGGCACGGCGGACGACATCGTTCAGAACCTGCCCGGGACGGACAAGGCGACGTGGCTGCAATATTCCATGGTCGCGCGGTTTTTCAACAAGCGCACCTCCGGGGTCGGCTTCTTCCAGGAGGTCGACAAGGCGCTCCAGAATCCGGCGCACAAGTACAACCTCCTGGAGCTGATGCTGGTCTGCCTCCAGCTCGGCTTCGAGGGCCAGTATCGCGGCCAGCCGGGCGGGGACGTGCAGCTCCAGAACGTCAAGCGCGGCATCTACGAGGCGCTCCGCCGGGTGAAGCCGCGCGGGGATGACGACATCTCCCCCCGCTGGAAACCGGTGGAGATGCTGCGCAAGAGCAAGTTCGGCGGCGTGCCGGTCTGGGTCATCGCCATCATCGCCGCGGCGCTCCTGACGGCCGCGTATTTCGCCATGCGCCTGATGCTGGTGGACGAGGGCAACGCGCTCGCGACCCGCATGACCTCCCTCCATCCGCCCGAGATGATCACGATCAACCGGGACACCGCCGTCGAGGCCTACGTGCCGCCGCCGCCGCCGGTAGAGGAGAACGGCCAGTTCGAGCGGATCACCGAGGCGCTGGCGGGCGATCCCGTCGAGGTCAGCCGCACCGGCGACTTCATCGTGCTCGACGTGAACAACGCCGTCCTCTTCGACAGCGGAAAGGCCGAGGTGAAGGCGGAGTTCGTGCCGCTTGCCGAGAAGATCGCCGCGGCGCTCGACGAGGAGCCGGGCCCGGTGCGCATCATCGGGCATACGGACAACGTGCCCATGTCCGGAACGGGCCGCTACAAGAACAACTTCGAGCTGTCCGTCGCCCGCGCGAACGGTGTCGCGGGAATGATGACGCCGCTCTTCACCGACGCGACCCGCGTCGAGGTGGACGGGCGGGGAGAGGACGAGCCGCGTTCGGACAACGCGACGCCCGAGGGCCGCGCCGCCAACCGGCGGGTGGAAATCATGATCCAGCGAGAGGACACGCTCTGAGCGGCCCAGAGGGCCCGAAGGGAGACACAGGTATGCTCAAGAAGATCCTGCTCGGAACGATAATCGTCCTCGCCCTCGTGCTCTGGGCGATCATGGTGTGGTTCGCTTTCCCGCTCGTGGGCTTCGGCGAGACACGGCCCTTCGATCCCGTCTGGGTGCGCATCGCGCTGATCGCGGCGGTCTGGGTCACGGTCGGGATCGTCTATCTCGTCAAGTTCATCCGCCGCCGCCGCGCCGCGAAGGCGCTGGAAGAGGCGATGACCGAGCCGCAGGTGTCCGGCGACGGCGAGGTCCTGTCCGAGAAGATGGGCGATGCGCTGTCCGTTCTGAAGCAGTCTTCCGGCTCCAAGTCGTACCTCTACGAACTGCCGTGGTACGTCATCATCGGCCCGCCCGGCGCCGGCAAGACGACGGCGCTGCTGAATTCCGGCATCAAGTTCCCCCTTGCCGAGAAGGGGGAGGGCGCCGTCGCGGGGGTCGGCGGCACGCGGTACTGCGACTGGTGGTTCTCGGAGGAAGCGGTCCTGATCGACACCGCCGGCCGCTACACCACGCAGGACAGCGATGCCGAGGCGGACAAGGAGAGCTGGTTCTCCTTCCTCAAGCTGCTGAAGACCCACCGCGCCAACCAGCCGATCAACGGCGTCATCCTCGCCATCTCGCTGCAGGAGATCATGACCGGCACGCCGGCGGAGCTGGACGCCCACGCCGAGACGATCCGCCAGCGCCTGATCGAACTGAACGAGCAGCTCAAGGTCGACTTCCCGGTCTATGTCCTCTTCACCAAGGCGGACCTCATCTCCGGGTTCATGGAGTATTTCGGCTCCTTCTCGCAGTCCCGCCGCCAGAAGGTCTGGGGTCACACCTTCCAGACGTCCTCCAAGAAGGAGCCGACCGTCGAGCAATTCGGGAGCGAGTACGACGCGCTCGTGGGACGTCTCTCGGAGGAGGTGACGGACCGCCTCCAGGAAGAGCCCGACGGCGTGAACCGGATCGCGATCTTCGGGTTTCCGGGACAGGTCGCGATGCTTCGTGACCGCCTGTCGGGGTTCATGACCGGCATCTTCGGCCATACCCGCTACAAGGTGAACGCGAACTTGCGCGGGTTCTACTTCACCTCGGGCACCCAGGAAGGCACCCCGATCGACCAGGTCCTCGGCGCGATGGACCGCTCCTTCGGTGGCGGTGCCGCCGCCGCCGGCATGGGCGGGCGGGGCAAGTCGTTCTTCCTCCACGACCTTCTTCGACGGGTCATCTTCTCGGAGGCGGGCTGGGTCACCACCGATCGGCGCGCGGTGATGCGCGCGCGCGTCCTGCGTTACGGCGCCTACGGGGCGATCACCGCCGCGAGCGTGGCACTCCTCGGCCTCTGGGGCTGGTCCTTCTGGCAGAACCGGGAGCTCGTGCGCACCGCGGAGGCGGCGCTCGCCGACTACGAGCTGGCCGCGCAGGAGGAACTGCAATCCGCGGAAGTCTCCGATCCCGATCTTCTGAACGTCGTCGCCTACCTCGACATGCTGCGGTCCATGCCGACGGGCTACGTCGATGCCGAGGAGGACGCCGCCCTCACCGAGCGCTTCGGCCTGTCCCAGCGGGAAAGACTCGAAAGCGCCTCCCGCACGACCTACAGGCAGGCGCTGGAGCGGATGTTCCGCTCGCGCCTGATCCTGCGGCTCGAACAGCAGCTTCAGCAGTTCATCCGCGAAGGCGAGGTGCTGGCGACCTACGAGACGTTGAAGGTCTACAAGCTTCTGGGCGATGCCGCGCCCAAATCCGACGATCAGGTGATCCTCGCCTGGTTCCGGGAGGACTGGCGCTCGGATCAGTATCCCGGCCCGCAGAACGCCGACAACCGCGCCGCCCTCGAGGCGCATCTCGTCGCGATGCTCGATCTCGACGCCGCACAGGAGCCGAGCTTCGAGCTGAACGGCGCGCTGATCGACCAGGCCGAGCGGATGCTGGCACGGATGAACGTGGCCGACCAGGCCTATTCGCTGATCCAGGCCTCCGTGCAGTTCACGCCGATCGAACCCTTCTCCGTCGAGAACCGCTCCGGGCGGGATGCCGAGCTCGTCTTCGAGACGGTGAACGGCGAGGCGCTCGACGAACAGGTGATCCCCGCGCTCTACACCTATGCCGGCTTCCACGACTTCTTCCTTCCGCAGCTCGGCGAGATCGCGGACCGCATCCTCGATGAACGCTGGGTGATGGGTGAGTATGCGGAAGCCGCCGATATCGAGGACCAGATCGGCCAGATCGGTCCCATCCTGATCGACCGCTATACCGATGACTGGATCCGCGAATGGGAAGCGGTCCTCGGCAACATCAAGCTGCGGCCCATGGCGGCGGACAGCCCGGCCTACCAGGCGCTCGCGGCCGCCTCCGCAGCGCGCACCTCTCCGATCCTTCTGCTGACGCAGGAGGTCGGAGCGGAAACGCGGCTGACGTCGGAATTCGAAGGTGACGACGGCGGCGGGCCGGCGATCGATGCCGGGGCAGCCGGTGAAGCGGCCGGAGAGGTCGGCGCCCTCGTCGCGCAGGAGACGATCCGGCGGCAGAACTACTATGCCCGGATCGGCCTCGAGGCGGTCTTCGACAAGAGCCAGGCCCGCGTCGGTCCGGGCAGCTCGGCCGGCGGCTCCCGCCGCCTTCCGGGGGCCGAGATCGAGGCCTATTTCGCCGATTGGCATGACCTTACCGAAGGCGCGCCCGGTCAGCGGCGGATCGATCTGCTCCTCGCCACGCTCAACGACATGCAGCGCAGCCTGATCCTCGCCGTGGACTTCCCGAACCAGGCTGCGGCCCAGATGCCGGCGCAGATCGGCGCCCTGAAGCAGGCCGCGTCCCGCCTGCCCGACGCGCTGGCGCGGATGACCTCGGAGGCGATCGACGATTTCGAGGGGGACGCGGCCAATACCGACATCGCGCGACTGAACGAGGCGCTCAATTCCTCCGTCACGCAAGCCTGCGAGGCGATCGTCGGCAACCGCTACCCCTTCGCGCGGGACAGCGCCCGGGACGTGCCCATGGCCGAGTTCGCCCGCCTCTTCGCCCCGAACGGCGTGATGGACCGGTTCTTCCTGCAGGAGCTGTCACCCTATGCCGATCTGGGGGAGGGCGAGTGGCGCTGGAAGGACGAGGGGCCGCTCGCCGGCAAGCTCTCCGCGGCGACGCTCAAGCAGTTCGAGCGCGCCGCCGCGATCAGGGACTCCTACTTCCCCACCGGGGGCGGCGTTCCCAGCGTCGACATGACGATCAACCCCGTCTCGATGCACAACCGCATTGAAAGCGCGGTGCTTCAGATCAACGGCCAGATCGTGACGACCCGGCCGCGCGGCAACACGCCGGCCAACATCAACTGGCCGGGCTCGATGGGGGGCGGCAATGTCAGCCTTCAGTTCACCCCCGAGATGCGAGGGCGGGAGAGCCAGATGTCCCTGAACGGCGCGTGGGCATTCCTGCGCTTCATCAATGACGGAAGCCCGAACGTGTCGGGAACCGAGATGCAGGTGCGTTACGTCGTGGGCGGGCGCAACATCGCCTACCGGATCGACGTCGCCGCGTCGGAGAACCCCTTCTTCCTGCGGGAGCTCGTCGAGTTCTCCTGCCCGAACGGCCTCTGATGGCGCCGCGCATAGGCCTCTTCGGGAAGCTGCCCTCAAGGGGGGACTTCGTCGCCCGCGCAGTGCCCGCCGAGATCCTTCAGCACTGGGAGGGCTGGCTCGAGCGGTCCGTCGCCGGGGCGAAGGCTGAGCTTGGCGAGGCATGGCAGGAGACGTGGGACGCAGCTCCGGTCTGGCGATTCTGGATCGGCGAGATGGTGTTCGGCCATCCCGTCGCAGGGGTGCTCGCGCCATCGCGCGACAAGGTCGGACGCCGCTTCCCTCTCACGCTCTTCGTCTCGGGGGCCGGGCCGCGCCATCCGGCGCCGCCGCTTGCCGATGACGGCACGACCCCGGCCTGGTACGACACCCTCGAACGGACCGCCCTGCAGGCGGGCAGTCCCGGCTTCGATGGCGATTTGGACGCGATGATCCAGCGCATTCCGTTGCCCGACTGCGCCGTTCAGGCCCAGCCGGAAGATCGACGCTTCGCATTCTTCGCCTACGGGGAAAGCGGCCTGCCGCAGCTCATGGAGGACGTGCGGGCGCACGATCATCAGCTTGCCTCTGCCGTGCGGACCTATTGGTGGACCCCCGGAAACGACCGTGTCGGCCCTGCCATGATCGCGCAGACCGGGATGCCGGACGGCGCGGCGCTCGGCGCCATGCTCACCGGGTTCGGTCCGCCCGCCGAGGCGCCGCCTCCGCCGCCCGCGACGCCGCCGCCGCCCGTGCCGCCGGCCGACTGGAACGGCGGTTCGGCGGATGCATGGGCCGCGCCGCCGCCGATGGAGCCCGAGCATGTGCCGGAGCCCGAGGCGATGCCGCGGCCGGGCTCGCAGGCGAGCCCTGACCACACTCCCGCGGAGGCCGAAAGCCCCTTCGCCGCCGGAACCTGGGACGTGCCCGCGTCCCCGAGGGCAGACCTCGCGCCCCGGGATGACACGCCGCGCGGGGCGGCGGAGAGCGATGGCGACCTGGATCCGCCGCCGGTTGGGGGCGCGCCTCTGCCCGAGGAGAAGGGCCCTCCCGAGGCGGACGATGACGCCGGTCCCCGCTTTGATGAGCGCCCGGAGCCGCGAGAGCCGCGATCCGAAAGGGCTGTCCCTCCGGCAGATCCCGAACCTGCGGAGGATCCGGACGGGGCTGCGCCCACGGAGGCGCCGACAGCCGACGACGAGAGCCCGTTCTCAGGCGAGGGGGAACGGGCCCGGCCGGGGTTCCGCGGGATCTTCGGGCTTGGCGTGAAGGGACACCGCCGGGATGAGACCTGAACCACGATCCTCCACGTCCCTCACCCCGAGCGTTGACGGCAAACTTACGCGTCGTCATGGTTCTGTAATCATTTGCGAGATTTTTTCGGACCAAATTCATGATCGGTAAGACATTCAGGTTCGAGACGGGGGCGGTGAGCCATACCGGACTCGCCCGTGATCACAACGAGGACCGGTTCCTGGCAGAGCCTGAGAGTGGCCTCTGGCTGGTAGCGGACGGCATGGGCGGGCACGAGGGCGGGGAATTCGCGTCCGGCGCCATCGTGGATCACCTGAGCTCGGTCGGCCGTCCGACCTCGGCGCCGGACCTGCAGGCGCGCTTCGTTGAGCGAATTGCGCGCGCCAACGAGCAGATCGTGCACCGCGCCGAGGAGAAGGGCGCAACCATCGGATCCACGGTCGTGGCCTTGCTGGCTTACGAGCAGCACTTCGCCTGCGTCTGGTCCGGGGACAGCCGCATCTACCAGATTCGCGAAGGGCAGCTCGCCCAGCTCAGCCGCGACCATACCGAAGCCAACGAACTTCTCGACCGGGGCGCCATCACCGCCGCGGAGGCGGAGAACTGGCCTCGGAAGAACGTCATAACCCGAGCCATCGGCGTCGGCGCCGAGGTGAACCTCGATCACAGATACGGCACGCTCAGGAACCGGGACACCTTCGTCCTTTGCTCCGACGGGCTCACCGCGCATGTCGGGGATTCCGAGATTCTTGACATTGCCCGGAAAAACCAGCCTCAAACGGCATGCGAAATGCTGCTCGATCTGACGATGCAGCGCGGCGCGACCGACAACACGACCGTCCTGGTGATCCGGGCCTTCGACAAGACCGAAGTGACCCCTGTAGGCAACATGTTCGATATGCCCGAGGAAGGAGCCTGACCCGATGACAGCGGTCAGCGACGACGAGAGCGGTGTTCCCCCCGAGGGCGGCGGCAGCCGGCCGCCGAAGAGCACACCGCCCGCCTCGGAGGGCAGACCCCGGGAAGTCAGCTCCGGCGGGACCGAGCGCACCTCCGGCGCGGCGGGTGTCGAGATCGGCACGAAGATCATGGGCACCTTCGAGATCACCGAGCACATCGCCACCGGCGGGATGGGCGAGGTGTATCGCGGCGTGAACATCCACACCGGCGAGCCGGTCGCGATCAAGATCGTTCTGGCGGCGCTCGCGCATGACGAGAAGATCCTGTCGCTCTTCCAGAAGGAAGCGACGGTCCTCGGCCGCCTGCACCACGACGCGATCGTCCGGTACCAGCTCTTCACCGTCGATCCCGGCATCCAGCGGGCCTGCCTCGTGATGGAGTTCGTCGAGGGTCACTCCCTCGGCGATTACATGGAGAACGGCCCGATCCCGCTTCAGGACGTCGTCGTGATGCTCCGCCGGCTCACGGGGGGCCTGCAGAAGGCGCACGATCTGGGCGTCGTCCACCGCGATCTCAGCCCGGACAACATCATCATTCAGGACGGCACGGTCACCCATGCCAAGCTGATCGACTTCGGCATCGCGAAGTCGGAGAATTTCGGCGGCGGAACGCTTCTCGGCGGGCAGTTCGCCGGCAAGTACGGCTACGTGTCCCCCGAGCAGCTCGGCCGGTTCAAGGGCGTGGTGACGGGCCGGTCGGACATCTATTCCCTCGGTCTCGTCATCGCGGGGGCCTGCGCTGGACGCCCGCTCGACATGGGCGACAGCCCGGCCGATGCGGTCGAGAAGCGCCTCGCGGTGCCGGATCTGTCGCATGTCTACCCCGAGCTGCGGCCGCTCGTGGAGCGGATGCTCCAGCCGACGCCCGACGACCGCCCAGAGAGCATGGCGCAGGTGCTCGACTATCTCGATCACCCGGACAAGCTCGCCGCCAGCGCGCCCGCGCTGGCAGCGGGGGAGGCGCCCGCCGCTCCCGCGGTTCCCGAGCGCACCGTGATCGCGGCGCCCTTCGCGAGCCAGTCGGATCTCAGCCAGCCTCCGGCCTTCGGCTTCACCGCCCCGCCGCAACCGCGGGCGCCGGAGCAGTCGCAGCCACCGCACTCGATCCCGCCCGGCTCCCTTCCGCCGGAGGGCGCGCCAAGCGAGAGCGACAGCCCCTTCGGCGCCAGTACCGCACCGCCCCCCGCGGCCCCGCAGGCCACTCCGCCGCAGGCGGGCGCGCCGGACAAGTCCGGCAGCAAGGGCGCCCTCATCGGCGGCCTCGTCGCGCTCATCCTGATCGGCGGCGGCGCCGGCGCGTATTTCGCCGGCGTCTTCGGCACGGCCGAGCTTCCCGAGGAGATCGTGGCGTCGGGGGAGGACGGGGCCGATGCGCCCCCGGACGCGCAGGCGGACGGGGAGGATGCGCCGGACCTGGCCGCAATCGATCCCGAGCCGGAGACGCCCCCGGAGGAGGAGCCCGCCGCGGCGGAAGGGCCGGACGAGGTCGCCACGCTCGAGCCCGAAACCCAGCCCGAGCCAGAAGCGGAGATGGAGGCGGCCCCCGAGCCCGAGCCCGCCCCCGAGGCCGAACTGGAGCCGGCCGAGCCCCTCTCCCCGATCGCCCGCGTCGCCAGTCAGATGGAATGGGTGGCGGAGTACGAACTCCCCTCCTGCTCCTTCGCGACCGTGCGCTCCGCCACGACGGACAGTTTCGATATCGAGGCCTACGGCACCACCGCCGCGCCCTTCGTTCGCCTTCTGACCGACTTCGAGACCGAGTACGGGTTCGAGCCGGATATCGGCGTCCGGCAGGTGAACGACAGCCAGTGCGCCGTCGTGGGGTTCATGAAGGACAATGCCGGCGGCTCGGAGGTCTCCCCCACGCTCACGCTGGACAAGGATGTGCTGACCTCCGGCGAGGCGATCCGCGGCCGCATCGACCAGATCAACGGCCGCCCGCTCTTTCTGATGCTGGTGGACGCGCAGGGCGGCACCTACGATCTGACCTCCCGCCTCCGGGACCAGCCGGACGGCACCTCGACCTTCGCCATCGCGCTCAGGCCGAACTCCCTGACCAGCGACGACGGGATCGTGCCGCAGCTCATCGTCGCCATCGCGAGCCCGACCGAGCTTGCGACGACCGCGTCGGCCCCCTCGGGCACCTCGGCCAGCATCCTGATGCGGCTTCTGCAGGAGGAACTCGACCGCAAGGGCGAGACCGCTTCCGTCGCGCCCGGGTATTTCAGGTTCGATCTGGAGTAAGGCCCTCCGAAGAGCGGGCGGCGTCCGGCAGGAGGGCGCGGCCCCGTGCGACGGAGCGGGGCTCGCCCGGTCTGCTCCGCGGTCGTGTTTCGGCGCGGCGCGCATGGGGCCGATGTGGCTTCCCGCGCACCGGGCCGAGCGGGCCGCGTTCGCAGGGCCTCCCGGCGTTTCTCTCAGTCCGGTAGGCGTACCGTGAAGCCGACGAGCGCCGCGTCCAGATCGAGCCCCTTCCGGTCCATCTCCTGCTCCAGCCGGCCGAAAAAGCGCGGGGCGTTTGCGCCGTTCAGGGACCGCACGGTTTCCAGGGGGGCAGGTGAGGTCAGCGCCATGAGAAGCTGTTCGGTCTCCACGTCTCCCCCGGTGAGGTTCATGCCGATGGCGATCTCGCGCTGGCCGAGGCGCGAGCTGACGAAATCGTCCAGCACCTGCACCATTCCCTCGTCGTCGATCAAGAGCAGGTGCACGTTCCGCCCGCCGGTATTCCGGATCGCCGCTTCGAGCTGGTCCCCCGAGACGATGTTGCGCTCCGCGATGTCGATGTAGACGCCGAACTCGGGGTAGCGGCCGACATGGGTGACGAACCGCAGTGCGGCGCACTGGCTGTCCGTCACGCGGCGCAGGAACGTCCCGGGCGCGATCCCGGCGGCCGCCTCGAGCCCCGTCCGGAAGCTGTCCAGCCCCGCATCCGTCTCGCCGAACGCATCGAGCGTCAGCGTGCCGGTCTCTTCCCCGAGGACGGGCAGCGCGGCGAAACAGGTCGAGGGGGCCTCGAAATCCCTGAGATAGGTCAGCATCGCGGCGTAGCGGACCCGCTCGCTCTCGTCGATCACGCCGTCATTGGGCGCGGGCGCGGCGAGGGTGCCGGGCGGCGCGGCGCCCTCGTCACCCCGCTCGGGTTCCGGCAGGGCAGAGAGGCGCGATGCGCCGCTGCCGGAGCCGGTCGTCGCCGGCGCGGCGGAGGGGGTCTCGGGCAGGGCGGCCAGCCGCCGGGGCCCATCGCCGGAGGGTGCCGCTGCGCTCGTACCGGGAGCAAGGCGCGTCGGCGCGGCGCCCTGCGGCGCGGCCGTCACGCGAGCGCCGCTCGCGACGGGTGAAACGGTTGCGCTCGTGGCGGAGGTGAAGCTGCCGGGGCTGCGCGGGGCGCCCTCCGGGGATGCGGCGAGTCGGGCAGGGGCGCTTGAGGTGGGCGCCGGGGCCAACGCGCCGGATCCGGACGGCGCTGGCGCGGTGCGATCGGGCAGGGCGCCGAGGCGCGCCGGGCCGGGCGATGCGGGAGCGCTGGCCGCTGGCTCGTCCGGCAGGGCCGCGATGCGCGCAGGTTCGCCCGTCGCCCCGCCCTGCCGCTCGGTGGTCACGGTCAGGCCTGTGGACGGGCGGGCCACGGGGGGAGGCGCCGGCGCGTCCGGCAGGGCGGCGATCCGGGGGGCGGGGGCGGCACTCGAACGCGCAGGGGCCGCTTCGGAGACGGCAGCGGAGGCCGAGGGCAGGGGTGTCCCGCTCAGCCGCTCCGCCTCCGTCCCTCGCAGGGCATCGGCTTCGGTCCCGGCCAGCGCCAGCTCCTCGGCGGGGACGGCAAGGCGGGCCGGGTCGGTGGCCGGGGCGGGTGCCGTCTCGGGCTCGGTGAGGCTCGCCAGCTCGTCCGGCGCCGTCTCCGGACGGTCGGCCTCGGCCTGCGCCGCATTCTCTGCCGCGCCCTGACCCGCCATGCGCTCGGCGACGGTCCCTTCCACCGTCTCGCCCCCGGTGGCCGCGAGGCCCCGGTCCGGATCGTCCGGCAAGGCCGCGAGCCGCTCCGCCTCCGCGGCCTCTGCAGTCTCGGTACCTGCCCTTAGGGCGGCGCCCGCATCGCCCGCCTCTTCCAGCCGGCCATCCTCTTCGCTCGCCGCGGCAACCTCCCCGTCGCCGTCCGGGGTGAGGGAGGCATCGCGCCGGGCTTCCTCGGCCCGGTCCGGGTCCAGCGCGGTCATTCTCGTCCCGCCCTCCGCCTCCGCCAGGCGTTCCGTCCCGGCTTCCGCCGCGGCCACGCTCTCCGCCGCGGCGGCGCGCTCGGTTTCGGCGGAGGCGAGGCTGGCCCGTTCGGGGGCCGCAACCGCTTCGGAGGCGGGCGCGGCCGTGGTCACGGCACCGCCCGACAGGTCCATCATCTCGATGACGAGGTCGGCCTCCGGCGTCATGTCTTCCCGCTCCGGCATCCGTGGGGCGATCTGGATCAGCAGGCCCGCATGAATCGCCAGGGCGACCAGCGCTGCCCCGGCCCAGAGCGCGCGGTCGCTTCCGTCCGCACGAAGGTCGATCCCGCCGTTCACTCCACCACCTCGACGCCCGATTTCAGCGTCACGAGGCGGAGCGGCCGACCGGAGGGGGCGAGCAGGTCCACGGTCTCGAGCAGAAGGTCCGCCGGCAGGTCCCGGCCGGCGAGGATGTTGAGCGCGGTGTCGGGCTCCAGTGGCTCGAGGGCGGCCAGAAGACCCGGCACGCCCACCTCGTCACCGTCGAGCACCCAGCTCCCGTCGTCCCTGAGCAGCAGGAGGGGGCGGGGCAGGCGGTCGAGCGGGAGTTCCTGCGTCTCGGGAAGCTGCACGACCATCTCGTCGGTTTCCACGATCGTTCCCACGACGAGGAAGAACAGCACGAGAAGCAGCACGATGTTCACCTGCGCGAGGCCGAACTCCGGCGGTGTCCTGCGGCGCGGCGGGGAGAGGCGGGAACCCTGCATCACCTCAGCCCCGCGAGGGCCGGCCGATCAGCCGGATGCGGGTGAGGCCGGCGGCGCGGACGACTTCGAGCACGGTCACGACGTCCTGCGTCGTCGCGCGGGCATCGGTAAAGAGGATCAGGTCCTCCGCCCCTGCCGCCTGAAGCTGGGCGACGCGCAGGGGCAGCATGTCGTGGAGCACCACGTCCCGCCCGATCCGCACGTTGCCCTCGCCGATGGTCCAGATCGCAGGGCCGGTCTCGCTGGCGGAGGGGGAGGCGTCCTGGTCCGCCGCGGCCTGCTCCGCCGGGGTCGCACGGGCGCCGCCGAGGGGCAGAAGGGCGTAGGGGGCCAGCGAGGTGGACAGCATGAAGAAGATCAGAAGCTGGAACATGACGTCCGCCAGCGGGGTCAGCGCGAAGCTCCTCTTCGGCCCGCCGCGCGGGTCCGGGATGCTGACGGGGACGGACGACGGCCCGGCGGCCATCGTCCTAGAACCGGGTGCCGGGGCGCGTCTCGACCCGCCCGTTCAGCATCGTGGAGATCATGCGCTCCAGCGCCTCCCGCTCCCGTCCGATGCGCCCTTCGAGCCAGATCGATACGAAGTAGAAGAAGATCGCGATGGCAAGGCCGACGGCGGTGGTGATGAGGGCGGTCCAGATGCCGCCGGCAAGGACGGAGGGATCGACGGCGCCGGCGGCCTGGCTGAGCCGCCCGAAGGCCTCGATCATGCCGACGACGGTGCCGAGAAGACCGAGCATCGGCGCGGCCTGGACCGTGGCGTCGATGGCCGGCATGCGGCGGGCCATGAGGGCGAGCTCGTCGAGGGCGGTCTGCGTCGCCAGCTCCCGCGCGTAGATCTTGTCATTGGGCTGGGCCCGGAGGCCGGAGAGCACCGCGAAGAGGACCCGCACGCCGGCACTGTCACGCTTGCCGGCGAGGTCGAGCGCTCCCTCGCCGTCCCCCGACAGCCAGCGCTCGACGATCTGCTGCGCCCGCTTGCGGCGCCCTACGCCGAGACGGACGAACTGGACGATCTTGTAGAACGTGACCGTCAGCGCGACGACGGAGATCGCCGCGAGAACGGCCATCACGACGATGGCGTAAGAGTTGAGCTGCGCGAGGACGGACGACATGGCCGGGCGGGATCCCTTCGTCGCCCCGCGCGCCGGCCGGGGTGGCGGCGCCGGTCAGTGGCGGGGCGTCAGGCTGCGGACCGGGCGATGAGGGCGCCGTGCCCCCGTCGCCCGAGAGCCTGGGTTCAGATGCCGAACTGGATGTCGGAGCGGCTGGAGGTCACGAGGGCCTCCATGCAGTCGGGCGCGTCGCCTTCCGCGGCTGTGCACTCGGCCACGTTGTTCACCAGGAGGCGGGAGATGTTCTCGCAGGGCTGATCGGCCAGATCGAAGCGGACGACCTTGGTCTTCCCGGCGGGAAGCTCGCCGAATTCGAGGACGAGAAGCTGCGTCACGCCGCCTTCCTGATCGAAGACGGCAACCTCGTAGGAGGTGGTCGACAGATCCGAGCCGGTGTTGTTCGTCGCGACGTAGGTCAGGCGGCACCCGCCGTCGATCGCTTGCGCATTGTTCAGTTCGAGACCGAAATTGCCGCCGGCCTGCGCCGTCGCGGTGCCGGCCAGGCCAAAGGCGGTGACGGCGCTGAGCGCCGCTGCACAAAGAGTTCTCAGCATGTGTCTATTGCCCCACAGAAGAATTATTCGTCCACGGGTAAAGTGCTAGCATGAGTCGCCCCTGCGTCAAAGCCTTGGCGTGGGGGTGAGGCCGCCCGGGCGCTTCAGCGGAAGACGCCGGTGGACCAGCTGAGGGGACGGATGACGACGCGGCTGCGGTCGCGGACCGCTTCGGTCGTGCGCGAGATGCGCATCACGCGGTAGCCGGGCTCCCGCTCCTCATCGGTCTCGCGCTCTTCGCCGGCGCGCGCCTGGGGCTCGTCCCTCTGGGTGTCGTTCGAGTCGGTGGATCGCAGTTCGCCCCGTTCGGCGGCGATTTGCGCCGGTGCGGCGGTGGCGGACAATCCGGCGAGGGCGAGGCCGGCCAGCAGATATCTCATGACTTTCTCCATTCACTCGGGTTCGAATCCGGGGCACAAACGGTTGCGGGGGCGGTCCCGGTGCGCCTGAATGATGGCGCCGCCGCACTCGCCCGAGGCTGAAATGCGATTGATTTTATGCCCTTCAGATTAGCACTCGCTGCCGTTGCGGCAATACTCCTGATGCCGGCCGCTCGCGCCGAGGCGCAGTTTGCCATCTGCAACCAGTCCTTCGACGTGGTTAACGTGGCCATCGGCCAGTCCGCCGGGCCGGACTTCGAGACCGAGGGCTGGTGGACCATCGGGACGAACCAGTGCGCCAACGTGATCAAGGACGAACTGCGCAACCGCTATATCTACGTCTATGCGGCCGATGTCTTCGGACAGCCGATTCTCGCCGGGACGACGCCGATGTGCCTCGGCGAGGCTCGTTTCGAGATTACCGGGATCGCCGAGTGCTGGTCCCGCGGCCATCGGGAGGCGCCCTTCTTCGAAGTGGACACCCAGGCCACGGAGCGCTGGACGCTCTTTCTCACGCAG
This sequence comes from Tropicimonas omnivorans, assembly GCF_031846565.1. Lineage (NCBI taxonomy): Bacteria > Pseudomonadati > Pseudomonadota > Alphaproteobacteria > Rhodobacterales > Roseobacteraceae > Tropicimonas > Tropicimonas omnivorans. The sequence goes on from NZ_JAVRHL010000001.1 coordinate 966,982, forward strand.
CGGGGGCTCGACTGACGGAAAGGTTCCGCATGGACGGGGCGGCCCGCGTTCACATTTTGGCAAGGTCCATGCGCCATGTCCGAGAGGGACTATCCCGATGGGCGACGTTGCGGTAACCTGACGACATATTGAAGATCATCTCTTTCGGGGGCCTCAAACCCATGCCCATAGCCTTGACCCATTTCGGACGCCGCTTCGGAACCCGCGCCTTGCGGGCCGCTCCCCTCGTCTTTCTCGCCGCCGGTGCGGCGACGACCGCGGACGCCAAGCGCATGGCGCTCATCGTCGGCAATTCCGAGTACGAGCACGTCTATTCCCTGAACAATGCCACCAACGATGCCGCCGACATGGCCGACGCGCTGCGCCAGCTCGATTTCGAGGTGACGCTCTTGACCGATACCGGCGCGGCGGACTTCATGGACAAGCTGGATGCCTTCGCCGCCGAGGCCGAAACCGCTGAAAGCACGCTCTTCTTCTTCTCGGGCCATGCCTTCCAGATGGAGGGCGTGAATTACCTCGTGCCGTCCGACGCGGCCCTCACCTCCGCCGATGCGATCAAGACCGAGACGTGGCGGCTCGACACCATCATCGAGAAGCTCGAATCGCGGAATCGCCAGACGCTGGTCTTCCTCGATGCCTGCCGGAACAATCCGCTTCCGGAGGGCCAGCGCGCGGCGTCGGGCGACGGCCTCGCCAAGCTCACCACGGGCTCCGGCACCTTCGTCGCGTTTGCCACGCAACCCAACAACGTCACCTCGGACGGAACGGGGGAGAACTCTCCCTTCACGGATTCGCTCCTGAAGCACGTCTCGACGCCGGGGATCTCGATTTCCGACATGATGATCCAAGTTCGCAACGACGTCGAGGAGGCGACCTTCGGTCGTCAGACTCCCTGGGACCAGTCCAGCCTGCGGGCGCAGTTCTATTTCCAGCCGGTGCAGGAAACGGTGCCGGAGCTGACCGATGCCGACATCGAGATGATCGCCCTGCTCGACCCCGACACCGCGCGACGGCTTCTGGCCGCGCTCGGCGCGACGGGGGTGAACGTGGGGATCGAGATCGTGGACGTGGAAGAGGTCGAAGAGCCCCAGATCCAGTTCGCCTCCGCCGAGCCCGGCTTCTTCATCGACGATCCCGACGCGCCGGCCCCCGAGCCGGGTTTCGCGATCCTCGACGTCACGGACGCGCCGGCGACCGCCACCGAATCCGCAAGCGCCTCCACCGATTTTGCCTCCCTCGCGCCCGGCGGAGGGATGACCGTTCTGGGCGGCAAGGCGGAGCGGGCCCGCATGGCGGCCGCCGCGTCCGCCTCACAGGCCGAATCGGATCAGGTCGCCAGCGCCGGCGCATCCGCCGCCGCGCGCGCCGGAACCGACGAGATCGCGAGTGCCGGGGCCGATGGCGCCGCCGGGACCGCCGGCAGTGCCAATTCGCTTGCCGCCTCCGGCGATGCCCTCGCCTCCGTCCTGCCCGAGGATCCGACAGCCCGCGGCACCGCGTCCGGCATCCTCGACAACAATGCCCTGGTTCTCGCCGCCCTCGGTCCCAGCCGCTCCCTCGACCCGATCTTCGCCCCCAACGCCTCGATCCGCGGCGAGGAGGTGGACCCGGAGACGGCCGGCATCGACTTGCCGGCGCAGGAACTCGGCGGTCGTGAGCTGGCCGCCGCCGTGCAGACCGAGCTCGCGCGCCTCGGATGCTACCGCGCGGCGGTGGACGGGGCCTTCGGCCGCCTCTCCGCCCTCGCCCTGACCCGCTACTACATCGCCCGCAAGACCGCGGTGGACGAGCTGAAGCCGACGAACGCGCTTCTGCACATCCTGCGATCCGAGTCCGAGGTTCTCTGCACCGGCGTCGTCGCGCCCAAGACCACGCAGGTTGCCTCCGCCGCGCCGAAGCGCAGCACCGTCGTGCGCAAGGCCGCGCCCGAACCGGTCGTGCGGACGTCCGCCCCCGCCCGGAGCAATACGGGCGCCAAGAAGGTCATCAAGCGGACGACGACGACGACGAACAGCCAGGGCCAGACCCAGCGCAAGGTCATCAAGCGGATGAACACCGGCGTTTTCCGCTAAGGCCCCATGAGCGGACGGCTCAGAATGCAGCGACACTCGCCGGCCTCGGGACATCGGGGCCGGCGCCGTCACGGTCGGACATGTCATGACCGCGTCCGAGGCGGGCCCCCGCGACGCGACCGGGGGGCAATCCGGACATGATGGACGAGGTCGATCCGAGGTTTCGGGAGCACCGCAAGCGCGCGAAGGGCCGCAAGCGCCGCCGCGGCCTAGGCCGGCTCATCCTTCCCGTGGGGGTGCCGCTCCTCGCGCTTGGCGCCCTTGGCGGAGGACTGGCGCTGACGTGGGATCAGTGGACTTTCGGGCCGACGGACGTCCAGGTGGAGGAGGACGAGCTGGACGTCGACCTCGTCGCTCTGGAGCAGGAGGTGGCGCAGACCTCCGCCGCCTTTGCCGCCGCCTTCATCGATCTTGCCGGCGATCCGATGCTGATCCGTCTCGCCGAGGATGGCGGCAGCTCGGCGACCCGGCGCCTGCCCGTGCCGCAGGAGCTGGACGCCGCCCGCGTCGGCGCCGCGCTCGTCATGGTGAGCGATGTGATGGTGAGCCAGGAAGAGAGCTTCATCACAACGTTGCCCTCCAGCCAGGAAGACTTCGCATTCTTTCAGTCCCAGCGCTTCAGCCCGCCCGGCGGCGATCCGATCCGCCCCGAGCTGGACGAAGGCGCAGTCGTCCAGGCCGCCGCGCAGGATGCCGCCGAAGCGCCGGGATCCCCTCTCGCCGCCGAGGAGACGGACTTTGACGAAGGCGGAGGCTGGGGCGAGAGTATCGACGATACCGGTCAGCAGATCACCGAGTTTACCGAGACCCGGATCGAGAACACCACGTCCGTGGCTTTCGTCAGGGACGAGGAGGAGCGACAGGCGCTGAGCGAGGATATCTTCGTCCGGATCTCTGCGCCGCGCGGTCTCGCCGAGCTGATGGAGGACCGGGGCTTTGCCGAGGCGGAGGCGGCAGCCGTGTCGGAGGCGACGCAGGCCTTCTGGGGTGTCGAGGAGCTGGCGAGCGGGCAGGTGGTGGCGCTGCGCGGCGTGCCCGGAGAGGGCGGCGATCTGGGTTTCGCGCAGCTCTCGCTCTACGACGAGGAAACCTATTTCGGCACACTCGCCCGCGCCGGTGACGGCGGGATCGTGGAGGGATCGGACCCGTGGGTGGACGACGAGCTTTTCGACTACGCCGAAGGGCAGGAGGCGGAGGGCTCGCTGGAGCAGAAGTACCGGATGCTGGACGCGTTCTACTCCACGGCGATCCGCAATCGCGTGCCCGCGGTCCTCGTCGGGGAGGCCATCGCGCTTCTGTCCAAGTCCCATGACCTCGATGCCTTCGCCAATCCGGGCGACCGCATGTCGATCCTCTATTCTCCAGAGCGGCTGGAGGAGGATACCGGGGCGGGCCAGATCCTCCACATCGCGATCCGGGGCGAGGATGTGGACGTGGAGTGCTTCGTCTATCGTACCGCTCCGGGGCAGGAGTATTCCTGCTATGACGCCCAGCCCCGTGCGGGCGGCGGGGGGGCTGGCGGCGGGATGGTGACGCCTGTGAAGGGGGTTCTGACTTCCCGGTTCGGGCCGCGCACGCATCCCGTCCTCGGCACCGTCCGCGTCCATAACGGCGTCGACTGGGCCGCGCCCACCGGCACGCCGATCCATGCCGCCTTCGCGGGGACGGTGTCCTATGCCGGGGACGGCGGTGGATACGGCAACGTCGTCAAGGTCTCGCATCCGGGCGGCTTCGAGACGCGCTACGCGCACATGTCCAGGTTCGGCGTGCAGGCGGGGCAGGCGGTGAATGCCGGCGACGTCGTCGGCTATGTCGGCACGACCGGCCTGTCCACGGGGCCGCACCTGCATTTCGAGCTCTACCTGTCGGGCAAGCCGATCGACCCCTTGAGCACCTCGGGGCCCGTCGCTGGCGGCGGTGGCGGGGGCGGTGGCGCGGTGGAGACGCTCGTGAACCAGATCATCCGGGTGGAGAGTGCCGGGAATGCCCGCGCGAAGAACAAGCTGTCGACCGCAACGGGCCTCGGTCAGTTCATCGAAAGCACCTGGATCCGGATGATGCAGACCTACCGCCCCGACCTTGTCGCCTCCCTCAGCCGTTCGGAGCTTCTGGATCTGCGGTTCGACCCCACGATCAGCCGGGAGATGGTGACCAATCTCGCGCGGGAGGGGGAGAGCTACCTGCGCGCGCGGGGGCATCACATCACGGCGGGGCGCCTCTACCTCTGCCACTTCCTCGGCGCGGCCGGCGCGCATCAGGTCCTGTCCGCGCCAGACGATGCCGCGCTCGTCGCGGTGCTGGGGCAGCCGGTCATCGGCGCGAACCCTTTCCTCCGCGGCCGGAACGTGGCCTATGTGAAGGCATGGGCGGAGAAGAAGATGTCCGGCAGCGGAGCGCCCGTCGTGACGGCCTCGGCCCCCGTGGTCGCGAAGGAGCCGGACGGTCTCGAGGACTTCCGGACCGCGATCAGGACCGTGCTCACCGCCGGATGAAGCGACAGGAAAGTTATCACGCATGGAAACCTTCGAGAACGTCCCCTGGGACAGGCTCGAGATCGGCATGGAAGCCGAGGCCCGCCGGACGATCCGGGCGGACGATCTCTACGTCTTCGCCAATTCCTCGGGAAACCTGAACCCGCTTCACCTGCCGCGGGAGGATGGCGACGGTGACGGCGCGCCGGAGGCGGTCGCACCGTCGATGTGGATCGGGGCGCTCATTTCGGCCGTTCTCGGGAACAGCCTGCCGGGGCCCGGAACGCTCTATCGCCGGCAGGACCTGCGCTACACCGGGCGCGCGCATGCCGGGGACGAGGTCGTTGCCCGGGTCCGGCTCGTGGAGAAGGGTGCCGGCCGGATGGCGCGGTTCGAGACATGGGTGACGAAGGCGGACGGCACTGGAATCGCGAAAGGGGAGGCGGAAGTGACCGCGCCCGAGCACCCGGCCCAATTCCGCGCGGTGGACGTGCCGGGGCTCACCGTCCGCCGTCATGCCCTCTTCGATGCGCTCCTCGAACGTGCCGCGCCGCTTCCGCCGATCCCGACAGCCGTGATCGCACCCGAAGGGCCCGCGAGCCTCGGCGGAGCGCTTCTCGGGGCCGATCATACGCTGATCACGCCGATCCTGATCGGGGATGCGGCGAAGATTGCCGCGGCGGCGGCCGAGATCGGGAGGGATATCGGCGGCTTCGAGCTGATCCACGAGCCGGACCACGCCGCTGCCTCTCTCGCTGCCACGCGACTCGCTGCGGACGGCAGGGCGAAGGCCGTCATGAAGGGCAAGCTGCACACGTCGCACGTTCTGAAGGCGGTCCTCGGCAATCTCCGGACGTCCCGCCGGCTCTCCCATGTCTTCGTGATGGACGTGCCGGGTCGGGATCGCCTGATGTTCATCACCGATGCCGCGATCAACATTACGCCGGACCTCGAGACCAAGCTCGACATCACCCGCAACGCCATCGATCTCGCTCACGCGCTCGGGATCGAGATTCCCAAGGTCGGCATCCTGTCCGCCTTGGAGACGGTGAACCCGAAGATCCCCTCAACGATCGACGCGGCGGCGCTGTCGAAGATGGCGGACCGGGGTCAGATCGAGGGGGCGCTGGTGGACGGGCCTCTGGCGATGGACAACGCCATCGACGAGGCGGCGGCGAAGACCAAGGGCATCAAGAGCCTCGTCGCGGGACAGGCGGATGTCCTCGTCGTGCCGAACATGGAGGCGGGAAACATGCTGGCGAAGGAACTGACCTTCGTTGCCCATGCAGAGGCGGGGGGCATCGTGATCGGCGCGTCCTGCCCGGTGATCCTCACCAGCCGCGCGGATGACGACAAGGCGCGCCTCGCCTCATGCGCCGTGGCCGCACTTTACGCGGCGCATCGCGGCAAGCCGCTTTAAGGGGCGACCTTTCCGACCGGGCCCCGACGGGGGGCTCCAAGCGAAAACAGCCGCCGGGGATCCGGCGGCTGCTCTCATCTGATCTGCCGTCGCCCGGAGGGGACGCTCACTCGGGCAGGGCGTAGGCGATGAAGGCGTCGCTCACGCCCGTCTCCATGAAGTGGTGCCCGCCCGCCATGATCATCACGTATTGCCGGCCGTCCACCTCGTAGGTGATCGGGTTGGCCTGACCGCCCGCCGGCAGCACATCCTGCCAGAGCGTCTCTCCCGTCTCGATATCGATCGCGCGGAAGAGGTTGTCGGTGGCCGCGCCGATGAAGATCACGCCGCTTTCGGTGACGACCGAGCCACCGTTGTTGGGGGTGCCGATCTTCAGCGGCAGGAAGGACGGGATGCCCCAGGGGCCGTTGCGACGGGCGGTGCCGATGGGTTCGTCCCAGAGGGTCTCTCCCGTCGCGAGGTCGATCGCGCGGATCCCGCCATAGGGGGGCTTGGTGCAGGGCATCTGCGTCAGCGGCGAGCGCCAGCCCGCATTCACGTCGATCCCGTAGGGCGCCCCGATCTGGGGATCGCCTTCGCCTTCAGCGCCGGAGCCGCCCGCCTCGTCCTGCTCGTAGATCGGGCGAAGGTTGCGCTCCTCGGCCTCCTCACGGGGAATGAGGCGGTTGTGGTTGGGGATGTTGTTGTAGTTGGCGACGATCACCCCGCGCTCGGGGTCGACCGCCACGGACCCCCAGTCCGAGCCGCCGTTGTAGCCCGGGAACTGGATGAAGTGCCGATCCGCCGACGGAGGGGTGTAGAACCCGTCGTAATTGGCGCGGTGGAACTGGATCCGGCACCAGAGCTGGTCGATGGGGGAAAAGCCCCACATGTCCCGCGCCGTCAGGTCATCGTGACGCAGGGTGTGGTAGGTCGAACTCGGCTGGACGTCCGAAATGTAGTCCGGCTCGATGTCGCCCTTCGGAAGCCCGCTGATCTCCTCGACGTCGAAGAGACTCTCGCCGGTCTCGCGATCGAGGATGTAGATGTCCCCCTGCTTGGAGGGCAGGATCACCGCCGGCACCGTGCCGCCGTCCTGCGGGAAATCGACAAGCGTGACCTGGCTGCCCAGGTCGTAGTCCCAGACATCGTTGTAGACCGTCTGGAAGGACCAGGCGACCTCGCCGGTGGTTGCGTCGAGCGCGACGAGGGCGGTGGAGTATTCCTCCTCCGCCTCGGAGCGATTGGAGCCGTAATAGTCGACCGACGAGTTGCCCATCGGCAGGTAGACGAGGCCGAGTTCCTCGTCGGCCGTGGCGGTTGTCCACATGTTGGGCGTGCCGCGGGTATAGACCTCTCCTTCAGGGGGGCCGTTGCGGTTCTGCTCCTCGGCGCCGAGATCCCAGGCCCAGGCCAGTTCGCCGGTCTCGGCATCGAAGCCGCGGATCACGCCCGACGGGGCTTCCTCGGCTTGGCCGTCCTTCACCTGGGCGCCGGTGACGATGACGCCGCGCACGATGGCGGGCGGAGCGGTCACGGCATACCAGCCGGGGACACGCTCGCCGATATCCTGCCAGAGATCGACGGTGCCGTTCTCACCGAACCCCTCGCAGGGCATGCCGGTCTCGACGTCGACCGCGACGAGCTTGGCGTCGAGCGTCGCCTCGATGACGCGGGTGGCGCAGGCATCCCCCTCGGCGGCGGCCGGGTTCGTCCAGAGGGACACGCCGCGGCATGTTGCGCCGTAGGGAATGGCCTCGTTCGGCACGCCCGGATCGTAGCGCCAGTTCTCCTCGCCGGTATCGGCCTTGATGGAGATCAGCGCGTTCATCGCGCCGCAGATCAGCAGATCGTCACCGACCTTCAGCGGCGTCGTTTCGGGGGAGTACTTCCCATCGGCCGTGCCCTCGGGCAGGTCGCCCGAATTGAAGACGAAGGCGCGTTCCAGCTCGCCCACGTTCTCGCGCGTGATCTGGTTCAGCGGGGAATAGCGCTGGGCATTGGTATCGCCGCCCCAGAACGGCCAGTCGGCGCCGACCTCGCGCTGCTCTTGCGGTTGGTCCCGGAAGCTCCGGGCGGTCTGCGCCTCGTCCTCGCCGGCATCGTCCCCGGTTTCCGCGGCATCTTCCTCGGTCTCGTCCGTATCCTGGGCGGGAGCCACGTCGAGGGTGGCGGCCGGCGCTGCCGCGTCCGTCTCTTCTTCCGCGGGCGCCTCTTCACCGGTCTCTGCCCCGGTCGCCGCGTCGTCCTCGGTGGCCTCGTCGGTCGCGGTGGTCGCGGGCTCTTCCGCATCGGAGGCGGGCGCGTCCTCGTCCGTCTCGTCGCCGGCGGTGTCGTCCTCGGTCGGGCTCGCGGTCAGCCCTACGCCCGGCGCCTCGCTCTCAGCCGCTGTGCTGCTCTCGGTCTCGCCGGGCTGGACGAGAATGCCGTCCATCTCGCCGGCCTCCTGCGCCATCACGGGCCCGAGCGCGAGGCCCATCGCGGCGGAGGCGCACAGGGCGGTCCAGAGGGGGGAATGTGTCATGTGTCTTGCCTCGAATGCGGAAATGTCGGGATCCCCGGTGGGGTCAGCGGCGGCGATGCCGGAGCACCGGGATCAGCAGAAGAACAAGGATCAGGATCACGGTCGGAGCCACAATACGGGGAACCTGCGCCCACCAATCGGTGCCGACTTCCCAGTACGCCCAGATCAGGGTGCCGGCCCACGTCACGAGGTAGACGTAGACGCCGGACATCAATCCCCGCGCAAGGAACCATCCCGTGAGCAGAAGGCCGATGCCGGCCAGCGCGTAATACCAGCTGCCCCCGAGCATGGCGAGCCAGACGCCTCCGGCGAACAGGACGATCCCGAGAAGCGCGCAAAGAACGCCGATAAAGACGGCCGCCCAATGCGTATGCCGCCGCTCCTCGAAATGGGTGCCCTCGTTGTAAATGCTGTGTGTCATGAAGAGCTCTCTTATCTGGAGGTCCCGTCGCCGCCACATACGGGTGTCCGGACATCTCGGGAATCATAACTGTTCACCAAAACGCGAGTTCCCGGCACCATGGGGTATTGTGCGCGTTTGTCGCAGTTAAGCGTCGCTTTTCAACGGGAAGGCGAACTCGCGCGATCCCGCAAATTGGGGGTTGATCAGCTGCCTGGGCCCGTCAATACTGCGATTATGCGACCGAAACGTCGCGTACCCGATGAAATCTGCTTGTCACAGGCGACGACGCGTGATTAGCAGAAGTCCGTGCAGCTGACCGGCGGTGGCCGAACGTTGCACGCCATCGCCAGAGACTGGGTCGACCCGCCATGAGGGCGGCGACACGCATCCCCGAGGGGTTGCGGCGACAGGACCGAACAACCGCAGACAAGGCGGATTGCAGACCATATGAGATCATCCAAGTCACGCTCGCGTTCCAAGGGGAACCGTTCGCGCTCGATGGGCAACATCCAGAACCGCGTCTTCGATTCGTCGGGACCGGAGGGGAAAGTCCGCGGAACGCCGCAGCAGATCATCGACAAGTACAACCAGCTCGCCCGCGATGCGCAGCTCAGCAACGACCGTGTCGCTGCCGAGAATTTCATGCAGCATTCGGAGCATTACACCCGGCTTCTGAGCGAGGCGCAGCGTGAAATGGACGCGCGCCGGGATCAGAATGACGGTGGGCAGGGCGATAACCGGGATGACCAGAACGGTCAGAACCGGGACCAGCACGACCAGAACCACGGTCGGGGCGACGGCAACAACCGCAACGACGGGAACGGTCGGGGCGACGGGAACAACCGCAATGACGGGAACGGCCGGGGCGACAATACCGGCCGCGGCGACGGGAATGACGGGCGGCAGGACCGCAGTCAGGACCGCGACCGGCAGCAGCCCTCCGAGCGTCAGCCAGAAGAGGCCCGCTCCGAGACGCAGGCGGACGGCGGCAGCCCCGAGGCGCAGGGCGACAAGCCTGCGCAGGACAAGCCGGCCCGCAAGCGCAGCCCCAGGCGCAAGCCGAAGGCGGATGCGGATGGCCCCAACGACGTGATCGACATGGGCGAAAGTGACGGTGAGGCCGGCGGCCTCGTCGAGACGCCCGAGACCGCGCCCAAGCCCCGCCGCACTCGTGCCCGCAAGCCGAAGGCCGACGCCTCGGCGAGCGGTGAGACCGGCGGCGATGGTGGCGGTGACGGTGGCAATGACGACAGCGGCGAAACGAAGGCCGCCGCGGGCTGAGGCCCGCCCTAGTTCCGGCAGGGGAGCGGTTCAGCCGCTCTCCGCCTTCTTCTCCCAGCGCCCGCTTTCCTCGGACCAGTATTCGGCCTTTGCCCCGGCGCCCGTCAGCGCTTTCCACTGGCCCCGCGCATGGATGACTGCGGCCTCGTCGTGGCCGTCGAACAGGATGCAGACCCGCTCCATCGCGGCGATCTCCTCCGCCTCCACCGGCGCTCCGTCCACTGCCATCAGCACCGTCGCGCCATTGGGCGCGGGACCGGCCTCCGTCATCAGGAGGATCGGCTGATCCGCGTCGTGCTCGCCGCCAGCGAGCCCGTGGGGCAGGAAGCTGTCGTCGCCGTCGGTCCAGAGGCGTTTGTCGAGCGCGGCCATCCGTGCCGGATCCCGGCCCCGGACCGCGACCTTCCACTGGCGCTGCAGCGATCGCTCGAGAAGGCGGGGCAGGGCCACCTCGAGCGGATGCTCGGTCAGGTGATAGAAGAGCGCCTGTCCCATCGTGTCTGCCTTACTCCGACGTCTCGTAGCGGTCGCGCACGAGCCGGTCGAGCGACAGGACGCCCCAGCCGGACGCGCCCTTGGGTCCCGTGGGGAACGGCTCGGCGGGGGAGGCGACGCCGGCGATGTCGAGATGCATCCAGGGCGTTTCGTCCTTGACGAAGCGCTTGAGGAACTCCGCCGCCGTCACGGATCCGGCCCAGCGGGTGCCGACGTTCTTCACATCTGCCTTCGCGCTCTTCAGAAGCTTGGCGTAGCGATCGCCGAGGGGCAGGCGCCATGCGCCCTCGCCCTCGGATCCGGCAGCCTTGAGGAAGGCGCCGGCGAAGTCGTCGTCATTGGAGAAGACGCCGGCATTCTCGTGACCGAGCGCGACGATGACGGCGCCGGTGAGCGTTGCGAGGTCGATCATCGCCGCAGGGGCGAAGCGCTCCTGCGCGTACCACATGACGTCCCCGAGGACGAGCCGGCCCTCGGCATCGGTGTTGATCACCTCGACCGTGTCACCCTTCATCGAGGTCACGATGTCGCCGGGACGCATGGCCCGGCCGTCCGGCATGTTCTCGACGAGCCCGACGAGACCGACGACGTTGGCACGCGCCTTGCGCAGGGCGATGGTCTTCATCGCCCCGGCCACGGTGCCGGCGCCGCCCATGTCCATCGTCATCTCCTCCATGCCGCCAGCGGGCTTGAGGGAGATGCCGCCGGTGTCGAACACGACGCCCTTGCCGACAAGCGCCAGCGGCGCCTCGCCCTTCGCGCCGCCGTTCCACGTCATCACGGCGACCCTGGAGGGCGTCTCGCTGCCCCGGCCGACGGCGAGGAGCATTCCCATGCCGAGCTTCTCCAGCTCCGCCTCGCCCAGGATCTCGACCTCGAGGCCAAGCCCTCGCAGGCCCTCGAGGCGCCCCGCAAAGCTTTCGGTCGTCAGGATGTTGGCCGGCAGGTTCACGAGGTCGCGCGTGAAGTAGACCCCTTCTGCGCGGGCGCGGGCCTCGTCCGCCAGCGCCTCGGCCCCGTCCGTCGAGGCGGCCATGACGGTGATGGTGCGGGGGGCGGGCGCATCCGAGGACTTGCACTCCGTGAAGCTGTAGGCCCGAAGCAGCGCACCGAGGGCCAGTTCCCCCGGATGCCGCGTCGTCCCGGCGATCAAGAGGAGGTCCTCGCCGTCCGAAAGCCCGTCCGCCGCGGCCGCACCGATGCGTCGCGCGAGAGCGGGAGTGACCGGTCTGCCCGCCTTCACGACGGTCAGCGACGTGGCCGCGAGGCCGCCCGGATAGCCGAAGGTCTTCGCATCGCCGGGCGCCATCTTGCCGAACGCCTCGCTCTCGACGAACCGCGCGATCGCGCCCCGGCCCGCGGAGGAGACCCGCCGTCCGGCGCGGCCGAGCTTGCCGTCTTCGTTGACGAAGAGCGCGATGCGCCCGCCATGGGAGACGATGGCGTCGAGGTCGATCTCGGTCATGGCAAGCGTGGGAAGGTCGGTCATGGCGGCAGCGCCCTTTCTCGAAGACATTTGGCGGGCCCGCGGCGCGCCGTCCGCGGCCCTTTGCCCACACCTAGCCCCTGCATACGCCCGAGGCCAGATTGCCTTTCGCCCCGGGCCCCTTTTGCGATAAGCCGGATGGAAAACGCGAGAGGGGCAGATGGGCTTGGCGAGATTCGACAGATATGTCCTGTCGCAGCTCATGGTGCTGTGGGGGTTCTTCTCCCTCGTGCTCGTCTCCGTGTACTGGATCAACCGTGCCGTCATCCTGTTCGACCAGCTGATCGCGGACGGCCAGTCTTCCGGAACCTTCCTGACCTTCACGATCCTGACCCTGCCGAACGTGATCCGCCTCGTCCTGCCGATCTCCGCCTTCGTCGCGGCGGTCTATGTCACCAACCGGCTGACGACCGAGAGCGAACTCGTCGTGGCGCAGGCGACGGGCCTCTCGCCGGCGCGGATGGCCCGGGCGGTAATGGCGTTCGGCCTTCTGGTGGCGCTCCTGATGGCGGTGCTCGTCCATGTTCTGGTGCCGGCGAGCCGGACGCAGCTTTCCGAGCGGGAGGACGAGATCGCGGCCAACGTCACCGCACGTCTGCTCAAGGAGGGACAGTTCCTGCACCCCGCCGACGGGATCACGTTCTACGTCCGCGAGATCACGCCCGATGCCGAGCTTCGGGACGTGTTCCTGTCCGATGCGCGGGACGAGGGGCAGGGCACGGTCTATCTCGCGGAGCGCGCGTATCTCGCCCGGTCGGAGGAGGATCGGCCGCGCCTCGTCATGTTCGACGGGCAGGCACAGACGCTCGACGAGGCGACCGGACGCCTCAGGGTCACGCGGTTCGAGGATTTCGCCTACGACGTCTCGACCCTGATGGACGGCGGTGGCTCCAGCCGGCGGGACGTGCGCGAATTTCCGACGACGTCGCTCTTCGCCCCGTCAGAGGCGGACCTGGCCGCTGCGCGCAGGGACGTCGCCGATTTCCGCTACGAGGGGCATCTTCGCATGGTCGCGCCCTTCACGCCCCTGATCGCCGCGCTCCTGGGCTATTCGGCGCTGATGCTGGGAGGGTTCTCCCGCTTCGGCGTCTGGCGCCAGATCGGCCTCGCCGTGGTCCTGATCGTGCTCTACCAGATCGGCGAGAATGCCGCCGCGGACGTCGCAAGGCGGGACGCCTCCGCCTGGCCCGCGGTCTATGCACCGCCCGCCGCCGGCTTCGCGGCAGCCGCGATCATGCTGGCGCTCGGCGGGCGCTCGTCGATCTTCCGGCGGCGGCCGAAACGCCCCGGGGTGGCGCCGGCATGAAACTGCATCTCTATTTCGCGCGCCGGTTCGCGACGACCTTCCTCGGCATCTTCGCCGTCTTCGCGGGCCTTCTGGCCCTGATGGACACGGTGGAGCAGATGCGCCGGTTCGAAGGCGACGATATCGGCGTCGGCGGAGCGCTGCGACTGGCGCTCCTTGCGATGCCGGAATCGCTCTACGGGATGCTGCCCCTCGTGGTGATCCTCGCCACGCTCGCGCTTTTCCTCGGCCTTGCGCGCACGTCCGAACTCGTCGTCATCCGAGGCGCGGGCCGCTCGGCGATGCGGGCGCTGATCGCCCCGGTGCTGACCGCAATGGTCATCGGCGCGCTCGGCATCACGGTGATGAACCCCATCGTCGCGGCCACGAAACAGCAATACGAGCTTCATGCGGAGGCCCTGTCCGGTGATGGCGGGCAGGTTCTCTCCGTCTCCCGCGAGGGGCTGTGGCTCAGGCAGGGCGGGCCGGAGGGGCAGACCGTGATCCGCGCCGCCCGCGCCAATCTGGACGGCACCGAGCTTTACGGCGTGACCTTTCTCGCCTTCGGGCCGGAGGGGCATCCCGCCACCCGGACCGAGGCGAAAACCGCCCGTCTCGGTCTCGATGGCTGGACGCTGACGGACGCCAAGACCTGGCCGCTGGATGCCGCGAACCCCGAACGGGCCGCCGAACTCGTGGAGGTCCTGGACGTACCCTCGACGCTCACCGGCGATCAGATCCGGGACAGCTTCGGTGACCCCTCCTCGATCCCGATCTGGGAGCTACCGGCCTTCATCGCCAACCTGAACGATGCCGGCTTTTCCGCCCGGTCGCACCGCATCTGGTTCCAGACGGAGCTGGCCATGCCGCTGTTCCTTGCGGCGATGGTCCTGATAGGGGCGGGGTTCACGATGCGGCATACCCGGTTTGGCCGGACCGGTCTGATGGTTCTTTTCGCGCTGCTTCTCGGCTTCGGCGCCTTCTTCATCCGCAATTTCGCCAACGTGCTGGGGGAGAATGGCCAGATCCCCGTTGCGCTCGCCGTCTGGGCGCCTCCCTCCGCGGCGGTGCTTTTGGCGCTTGGTCTCATATTCCACATGGAGGACGGGTGATGCGCCGCGCCCTTCTCGCCGCGCTCATCGGCGCGACCCTTCTCGTCCAGCCCCTCTCCGCGCAGTTCGCCGAGACGGCGACCCTCGTCGCCGACCGGGTGGAGATCGCCGGAGACAACCGCCTCGTCGCCACCGGCAACATCGAGGTGATCCAGGGAGATGCGCGGCTCACGGCCCGCCGCATCGTCTACGATGCAGGGCTTGAGACGTTGCAGATCGACGGGCCGATCCTGCTGACCGAGGGGGCAGAGAGCGTCATCCTCGCCGATGAGGCGGAGCTGTCGACGGATCTGCGCAACGGGCTTTTGCGCTCCGCCCGTCTCGTCCTCGACGAGCAGCTCCAGCTTGCCGCCGCGGAGATCAACCGCGTCGACGGTCGCTACACCCAGCTCACCAAGACCGTGGTCAGCGCCTGCGAGGTCTTCCCCTCGAACCCCGTTCCGCTCTGGGCGATCCGGGCCGGGCGGGTGATCCATGACGAAGAGGAGCGGCAGCTCTACTTCGAGAATGCCCGCTTCGAAATCGTCGGCCTGCCCGTGGCCTACATCCCCCGCCTGCGCCTTCCCGATCCGAGCGTGGAGCGCGCCCGGGGCTTCCTGACGCCCGAATTCCGCTCGACGGACCAGCTCGGCTTCGGCGTGAAGTTGCCCTACTTCATCCCGATCGGCGCCTCGAAGGACCTGACCGTCACGCCCTACGTCTCCGCCAACCGCACGCGGACGCTGGAACTGCGCTACAGGCAGGCCTTCAGGAACGGGGATCTTCTGCTTAACGGGGCCATCACGCGGGACGACATCGTCGATGGCAACCGCGGCTATCTCTTCGGCAGCGGGGAGTTCTCCCTGCCGCGGGACCTGACGCTGAGCTTCGATATCGAGACCACCTCGGACGACGCGTATCTCGTGGATTACGACTATTCCGGCAAGGACCGTCTCGACAGCGCCGTCGTCCTGACACGCGTGGCGCGGGACGAGTATCTCTCCGCCGAGATCATCGCCTATGAATCGCTGCGCTCCTCGGAGGACAACGAGACCCAGCCCTACATCGTCGGAGATGCCCGCGCGACGCGACGCTTCGAGCCCGCGCTGATCGGCGGGACCGGCGCCTTCACCCTCGCCGCGCATGGCCATGAGCGCCGATCCAACGATGACGGCATAGGCCGCGACGTCGGCCGCATCTCCGCGATCGGCGACTGGAACCGCGGCTGGGTCGGGCCCGCTGGCATCTTGCTCTCCGCCGAAACGCGTCTGCGCTTCGACCATACCACGGTCGCCGAGGACAGCGCCTTCGACGAGGACATCACCCGCTTCACGCCGGCCGCCGCGGTCGAACTGCGCTGGCCGATGGTGCGGACGGGATCTGCCGGCGCAGGGCAGGTCCTCGAGCCGGTCGCCCAGATCGTCTACACTCCGGAGGAGAGCGAGGGGGACACGCCGCAGGACGAGAGCACGCAGCTCGAGCTGGACGAGGGCAACCTGTTCGCCTTTTCCCGCTACCCGGCGGCCGACCGGATCGAGCGGGGCCTGCGCGCCAATCTCGGCCTGACATGGACGCGCTACGATCCTGCCGGCTGGTCCTTCGGGGTCACTGCCGGGCGGATCGTCCGCGCCGAGGATACGGGGCAGTTCGACGGTTACGACATCCTCGAGGATACCCGCTCGGACTGGCTCGCGGCCACGCAGCTCGCCTTGCCGGAGGGGTTCCGCCTCACCAATCGCGCCCTGTTCGATGACGGCTTCGAGTTCACCCGCCACGAGGCGCGGCTCGACTGGACGCGGCCGGATCTGGACCTCTCGGCGACCTATATCTGGATGAAGCCGAGCCTGATCGAAAACCGGACGATGACCAACAAGGAGTGGACCGTCTCGGCGGATTACCAGGCCACCGAGCGCTGGAAGACGGGCGTCGACGTGCGCTACGACATGCAGGTCGACCGCGCCGCCTCCGCGCGCGTCGCCCTCGAATACAAGACGGATTGCGTCACGGTGGATCTCGGCGTGCGCCGCCGCTTCACCAGCTCGGACGCCATCCGCCCCACGACGGACGTGGAATTCGGCGTCTCTCTGGCGGGGTTCGGCGGCACCGACCGCGCCGACCGGCCGCGCCGGCGCGCCTGCACGCGATGAGGTGAGCGGCTGCCGGGTTGCCGGAGGCGGGGCGAGCGCCTAGAGATTGGCGAACGCGACCGGGCCCGGGCCCGGCTGATCAATTTGGGGGGCGGCATGGGCAGCCAGTTCATCGGCAGCATCGGGCGCGGAACGCGTCTTCTGGCAGTGGCGGCGCTGGCCGGCCTCGTCGGCCTTGCCCAGCCCGCACCGGTGGAGGCGCAAGGCCAGTTCTCCCCCGTCGTCATCGTGAACGACCGCCCGGTGACGCAGTACGAGCTGCAGCAGCGGATGCGGATCCTCGAGCTCTTCAGTACGCCCGGCGATCTGAGGCAGGTCGCGCTCGACGCGCTGATCAACGATCGCCTCCAGCTCATCGCCGCCGAGCGCCAGGGCATCGAGATATCGCCCGACCAGATCCGCGCAGGCATGGAGGAGTTCGCCGGGCGGGCCAACCTGAACGCCGACCAGTTCCTGCAGCAGATCCAGGCCGCCGGCGTCTCGCCCGAGACATTCCGGGACTTCGTGGCGGCCGGCCTTGCATGGCGCGAGGTCGTGCGGCGCCGGTTCGCCGGTCGCGTCGATATCGAGGATGCCGATGTCGACCAGGCGATGTCGATGACGTCCCGGACGGGGTCCGCCGAGGTTCAGATCTCCGAGATCATCCTGCCCGCGCGCAACGCCCAAGAGGCCGCCCGCTCCCAGCAACTGGCCGCGCAGATACAGAACATCCGCTCCGAGGGCGCCTTCGCCCAGGCCGCACGTGAGTATTCCGCCGCCGGCAGCCGCGCCAATGGCGGCCGCATCCCGCGCTCCGTGCCCCTGGGCGAACTGCCCGGCGCACTTCGCCAGCAGATCCTGTCGCTCCGGCCCGGCGAGGTGAGCACGCCCATCCAGATCCCGAACGCCATCGCGCTCTTCCAGCTTCGCCAGCTGACCGAAACCGGCGTTCCGGCGGGGGAGAACGTCCAGGTGAGCTACATGCAGTATCTCATCCCCGGCGGCCGCAGCCAGACCGCGCTGGCCGAGGCCGCTCGCGTCGCGCAAAGCGTCGATACATGCGACGACCTCTATGCCGTCAACCGCGGCCAGCCGGATGCCCGCCTTGCCGTGACCGAGGCGCAGCCCGTTGCGCAGGTGCCGCAGGGGATTGCTGTGGAACTCGCGAAGCTCGACGAGAACGAAATTTCGGTAAACCTCACCGATGGACAGAACCTCGTCTTCCTGATGCTGTGCCAGCGTATCGAGGCCGGCATGGCCGACGTGGACCGCGACGGCGTGCGCGCCCAGCTCACCGACCGCTCCCTCGGACGGCTGGCGGACAACTATCTCGCCGAGCTGCGCGACGAAGCCATCATCCGCTACCCCTGATCGACGGCGGCCCTCCCGATGACGGAACTCCTGCCCCTTGTCCTGACATGCGGCGAACCTGCCGGCATCGGCCCCGAAATCGCGGCCGCGGCCTGGGCCCGCCTCGGTGCGCGGCAGCCCTTTGCCTGGCTCGGTGATCCCGGACACCTGCCGCGGGGAACGCCCGTGCGGGAGATCGACGCGCCGGAGGATGCGCTTCGCGTTTCCGCCTCGGCGCTGCCGGTCATGCCCCACGCCTTCCCGGATCCCGCCGTGCCAGGCGCGCCGAGCTCGGCCAACGCGGCCGAGGTGATCGCCGTGATCGCCCGTGCGGTGCAGCTGACCATGGACGGCGCGGCCTCCGGAATCGTCACCGGCCCGATCAACAAGAAGGCGCTGCAGGATGGCGCGGCCTTCGCCTATCCCGGCCACACCGAGTACCTCGCGGCCCTCGGCGGCGTGGATCGCGTCGTGATGATGCTGGCTTGCGAGGGTCTTCGCGCGGTCCCGGCGACGATCCACATTCCCATCGCCGACGTCCCCGCGGCCCTGACGCCCGAGCTACTGACGGACACGATCCGCATCCTGCACAATGCCCTCCGCCGCGATTTCGGTCTCACCGCCCCCCGGATCGCCGTCGCGGGGCTGAACCCCCATGCCGGCGAGGGCGGTGCCATGGGGCGCGAGGAGATCGAGATCATCATCCCCGTCCTCGAGGCCCTGCGCAGCGAAGGTCTGAGCCTGATCGGGCCGATGCCGGGGGACACGATGTTCCACGCCTCGGCCCGCAAGGGATACGATGCGGCCGTCACGATGTACCACGACCAGGCCCTGATCCCCGTCAAGACCATCGACTTCGCCGGCGGCGTCAACGTCACCCTCGGCCTGCCATTCATTCGCACCTCACCGGACCACGGCACCGCGTTCGACATTGCGGGCAAGGGAATTGCGGATCCGGCGAGCCTCGTGGCCGCCCTCGACCTGGCCGCGCGGATGGCCGGGGCGCGCGCGCGATGACAGCGCGCTGGACCGCCTCCGGCGGGGGTATTTCGGGAAAGATGAAGCCTGCGGAGCGGCTCTCTTTCGCAGGACGGAGCATCCGCGCGCTGCCGCGTGCCGAGGGCCGGGAGCGGGCCGCGTGAGCGCGATCGACGGTCTGCCGCCCCTGCGCGAAGTGATCCGCTCCCATGGGCTGACGGCGCGCAAGGCCTTGGGGCAGAACTTCCTTCTGGACCTCAACCTCACCGCCCGGATCGCCCGCGTGCCGGGGGACCTGTCGGACGCGTCGGTGCTCGAGGTCGGGCCGGGGCCGGGGGGGCTGACCCGCGGATTGCTCGCGGAAGGGGCCGGCCGTGTCCTCGCGGTCGAGAAGGATGCGCGATGCCTGCCGGCCCTCGAGGAGGTGTCGGCGGCCTATCCCGGCCGGCTCGAGATCTTCCATGGCGATGCGCTGGAAGTCGATCCGGTGGCGCGGCTCGGGGGGGCGATCCACGTCGTGGCGAACCTGCCGTACAATGTCGGCACCGAGCTTCTGGTGCGCTGGCTCTCGCCGCAGAGCTGGCCGCCCTACTGGAGCTCGCTGACGCTGATGTTCCAGAAGGAGGTCGCCGAGCGCATCGTGGCCGAGCCGGGGGAGGGCCCGTACGGGCGTCTCGCGGTGCTGGCGGGATGGCGGAGCGAGGCGCGGATCGCGCTGACGCTGCCGCCCGAGGCGTTCACCCCGCCGCCCAAGGTCCGGTCGGCCGTCGTTCATCTGAGGCCCCGGCCCACGCCGCTCGCGCCGGCGCCGGCGAAGGCGATGGAACGCGTCGTCGCGGCGGCGTTCGGTCAGCGGCGGAAGATGCTGCGGGCCTCGCTCAAATCCCTCGGAAGGGATCCGATGCCGCTTCTCGAAGCCGCCGGAATACCTCCGACCGAGAGGGCGGAGCGCGTTTCCATCGAAGGATTCGCCGCCCTCGCCCGGGCCTTCGCCGAGGGGGCGTAGGACGCGCCTCCGTGCCGCCCGGCGCCTCCTCCTGTTCAGAAGAACGACGAAAAAAGGCCCCGCAGCGATCTGCGGGGCCTGTGTCGGCGTGTCGATGAGGGCCGCCGTTACTTCACGGGGCCGATCATCATGACCATCTGGCGGCCTTCCATCTTCGGCATGTTCTCGACCTTGCCGATCTCCGTGGTATCCGCGGCGACCCGTTCCAGAAGCTCACGTCCGAGGTTCTGGTGGGCCATCTCGCGGCCGCGGAAGCGCAGGGTGACCTTCACCTTGTCACCGCCCTCGAGGAAGCGCACGACGTTCTTCATCTTCACGTCGTAATCGTGCGTGTCGGTGTTGGGGCGGAACTTCACCTCCTTCACCTCGATCGTACGCTGCTTCTTCTTCGCCTCGGACTCGCGTTTCTGCTGTTCGTACTTGAACTTGCCGTAGTCCATGATCTTGCAGACCGGCGGCGTCGCGTTCGGGGAGATTTCCACGAGATCGAGTCCGACCTGCTGCGCCAGTTCCAAGGCACGGTCGGGCGTCGTGACGCCGACGTTCTGCCCCTCGGGGCCGATCAGGCGGATTTCGTTGGCACGGACGCGGTCGTTGACTCGGGGGCCGGTGTCGCGCGTCGGGGGCGCGTTGTGAGGTCTGCGGGCTATAACGTTCTTCCTTCGTTCGCCAGAAAAAATCAATGTCAAATATAGCGGTCGATTGGCCGTTTATCAAGCCGCCGCTATCCGGATCCCGGCGTTCGCCTGGGGCGGGACGGGGCAGGGCGCGCTTTTCGCAAGCCGGACCGCGTGCTAAGTCGCGAAGGAGCGGCCGCCAGCACGCAAGGAGAGGGCATGACCCGGACTGTTGCCATCATCATCGTCGTTGTCGCGCTGGGGCTCGGCGTCTTCCTCTGGCTCACCTCTGGCGAGGAGGCGGCGATCTCGACCGAGGAGCCGTCCGACCTGCCGCAGGAGGGCGCCCTGACCGAGGATGCCCCTGCCGGAATGGATGCGGAGGCGACCGGCCAGTAAGGGCCGCCGCCGCAGGGTCTCAGCCCACGAACGCCTTTTCGACGACGTATTCCGCCGGCTCGGAATTCGCACCCTCGTGCAGGCCGTAGCCTTCGAGGATCTCCTTGATGTCGAGATTGAGGCCCATGGAGCCGCAGACCATGGCACGGTCCGTCTGGGGAGAAATGCCCTCGATGCCGAGATCGGCGAACACTTCGCCCGACCGCAGCAGGTCCGTGATTCGGCCGCGCTTTGCGCTCTCTTCCTGCGTGGTCGTCGGGTAGTAGTCGAGCTTGCCGTCCACCAGTTCCCCGATCAGCGGGTCGTTTTCGAGGCTCTCGACGAGCTGGCGGCCATATTCGAGGTCCGCCGTCTCCCGGCAGGTATGGGTCAGGATCACGCGGTCATAGAGCTCCCACGTTTCCGGATCGCGCAGGAGCGAGGCGAAGGGCGCGATGCCCGTGCCGGTGGAGAAGAACCACAGCCGTTTGCCGGGCAGGAGCGCGTCGTGAACGAGCGTGCCCACGGGCTTGGGCCGAAGGATGATCTGGTCGCCGGGCTGGATGTGCTGGAGGCGGGAGGTCAGCGGGCCATCCTGCACCTTGATCGAGTAGAATTCCAGTTCGTCGTCCCAGGAGGGGGAGGCGATGGAATAGGCGCGCAGGAGCGGTTTCTGACGTCCGGTCTTGGGATCGGGCTCGCCCATCAGGCCGATCATCACGAATTCGCCCGACCGGAACCGCAGGCTCTTGGGCCGGGTCACGCGGAAGCTGAAGAGCTGATCCGTCCAGTGCGTGACCTTCGTGACGGTCTGCGCATCGGGCAGGGCGGGTCCGGCGGGCGTCGCCGGGGCGGTGGTCATCGGGCTGTGCTCGGTCATGTCATGTCCTCTCTGGGGGCTGGGATGCCCGGCAAGAGCTGATTCGGAAAGGGGGCGATGGGTCGCTGGCGGTCGCTGGCGTCCCGGATGTCACCCGGCGAGGCGGGCGCGGTAGTCGTTCTGACGCCAGTTCTTCGCGCGGGCAAGCCATTGCTCCTGCGGCTGGCGCGCGGCGAGCTCCGGTGCGATCTCCACCTCGTCAAAGCCGCAGCGCCGGGCCATCGCGTACTGGTCCGCGATCACGTGGCCATAGGCACGCAGGCGTCCCTCGTAGCCCATGCGGCGCAGGGCGCGGGCGATGGAGAAGCCGCGCCCGTCGGAGAATGACGGGAAGGCGACGCGGATCATCGTCACGCCGTCCAGCTTGCCGGACAGGCTCGCGGGATCGGTCTCGGGGCCGAGCGCGAGGGCGTCGCCGGCGGCGTGCGAGATGTCTCCCGCCTCGGGATCGGCGAAGGCGCCGGTGAAGTCGTCATCGCCGAAGCCGCGATCGGTCACGATGATGTTGCTCATGATACTGTCTCCCGCTTCGGACTGCGGACCGCCTTGCCGTCGATGAAGTGGATGCCGCATTCGTCCTTGTCGCTGCCGCGCCAGCGCCCGGCGCGGGTATCCTCCCCCGGTGCGACGCGGGACGTGCATGGCACGCAGCCGATGGAGGGGTAGCCTTGGGCGACCAGCGGATGCGGCGGAAGGCCGGCCTCCGCGATATGACCGCGAACCTCCTCCGGCGTCCAGTCCGCCAGCGGATTGACCTTCACGCGCGGCCCCTCGGTCTCGATCCGGGGCAGGTTCGCGCGGGCCGAGGTCTGGAACCGCTTGCGACCGGTGATCCAGGTGTCGAAGCCCTCGAGCGCGCGATCCAGCGGGATCGTCTTGCGCAGGGCGCAGCAGGCGTCGGGGTTCGAACGGTGGAGCGTGCCGTCGGGGTCGTGGGCGGCGAGATCGGTATGCGTCGCCCGGATCACGCGGATATCGGTGAGTCCGAGCGAGCGTGCCACCTCCGTCTGGTAGTCCATCGTCTCGGGGAAGAGCATCCGCGTCTCGATGAAGAGGACGGGCGTGTCCGGACGCCGCTCGGCCACGAGATGCAGCAGAGCCACCGAATCCGCTCCGAAGGAGGAGACGACGGCGAGCTTGCCGGAGAGGGGGGAGCCGAGAACCGTATCGAGGAGCGCCCCGGTGTCACCCTCGCCGACCCGTTCGTTCAGGCGGCGGGCGCGGAACTCGGCCGGCCGCGTCTCCCCCGTGCCGGCCGGAGACTGGCCATGGGACGTATCAAGCGGCATCACGGTTCTGCTCCTTGTCATAGAGCGCGGTCTTGAACGGGGCCATGCCGACCCTGCGATAGGCCTCGATGAACGTCTCCGCTGCATCGCAGCGAAGGTCAAGATACGTGGTCAGGATCCGCTCGATCGCGGGCACGATCTCCTCGGCCGGGAAGCCGGGGCCTGTGCGGGTGCCGAGGGCGGCATCGCTGCCCGCCGCCCCTCCGATCGTGATCTGGTAGTTCTCCACCCCGGCGCGATCGAGGCCGAGGATGCCGATATGCCCGACGTGGTGATGGCCGCAGGCATTGATGCAGCCCGAGATCTTGATCTGGACGTGTCCGACCTCGTGCTCGATCTTCAGTTCGTCGACCCGCGTCGCGATCTCCTGCGCGATGGGGATCGAGCGGGCCGTGGCGAGCGCGCAGTAATCCATGCCGGGGCAGGCGATGATGTCCGATGCGAGGCCGACATTGGCGGTGCCGAGACCGGCCTCGGAGAGCCGTGCATGGACCTGCGGAAGATCCGCGCGATGGACATGCGGCAGGATCACGTTCTGCTCGTGGGAGATGCGCAGCTCGTCATGGCCGTAGCGTTCCGCCAACTCCGCCATTAGCCGCATCTGATCGGCCGTCGCATCGCCCGGCGTTGCGCCATGCGCCTTGAGGCTGATCGTGACGATGACATGGTCCGCGTCGCGGTGCGCGGTGAGGTTGGTATCGGCCCAGGATCGGAAGACGGGGCTTTGTTCGTAGGCATCACTGTAGGCCTGCGTCTCGCGGCCTTCGTCCAGTGCGGGCGGGGCGAAGTCCGCCTTGATCCGATCGAGGACGTCGCCGAAGCCGGTGAACTCGTTCCGTGTCCGCTCGAAGACGGCGTCGACCTCGTCGCGGATCTTGTCGATCCCTTCCTCGTTCACCGTGATCTTGATGCGGGCCTTGTACTTGTTGTCCCGCCGGCCGAACCGGTTGTAGACGTTCAGGATCGCCTCGACATAGGGCAAGAGCTCCGCTTCGGAGACGAAGTCCGTGATGACCTTGCCGATCACCGGCGTGCGTCCGAGGCCACCGCCGACGAGCACACGGAAGCCGATCTCGCCGTCCTTCTCGACCAGTTGCAGGCCGATGTCGTGGGCCCGGATCACGGCGCGGTCCGCCTCGGCGCCGGTCACGGCGATCTTGAACTTGCGCGGCAGGAACTGGAATTCCGGGTGGTCCGTGGACCATTGGCGCAAAAGCTCGGCATAGGGCCGGGGGTCGGCGACCTCGTCGGCGGCGGCGCCGGCAAAGTGGTCAGCCGTCACGTTGCGCACCGTGTTGCCCGATGTCTGGATCGCGTGCATCCCGACCTCGGCCAGCGCATCGAGCATGTCGGGCACGTCGCGCAGCTCGGGCCAGTTGTACTGGATGTTCTGGCGCGTTGTGAAATGGCCGTAGCCCCGGTCCCACCGCTCGGAAATCATCGCAAGCTGCCGCATCTGCGCCGACCTCAGCGAGCCGTAGGGGATCGCGACGCGCAGCATGTAGGCGTGGAGCTGGAGGTAGAGCCCGTTCATCAGGCGCAGCGGCTTGAATTCGTCCTCGGTCAGCGAGCCGTCGATGCGCCGCTCCACCTGCGCGCGGAACTGGGCGTTGCGTTCCGCGAGGAAGGCGCGGTCGAAGTCCTGGTAGCGATACATGTGGGTGGCGTCCTTGTTCCCTGGCTGCAGAAGCTCGGCTGCGACGAAAGCGTCCGGCTCAGCCCGCGGTCAGTTCGGCCTGCTTGCCGAGGCGGTAATTGGAGGGTCCGCGGGCCCGGAAGGCCTCGCGGAAATGGGTGGGTTCGGGCCCGTCGGGGCCGGCCTTCGCATCGGCAAGGTAGGCGCCGACGACGAGGCCCGACTGGCTCTCGGCCTCGGCGAGGCTCTGCGCCGCGCGGCTTTCATCCTCGATCAGGTCAGCCTCCCGCATGTCGGGGGACCAGCGCCCTGACGGGGTGAGCCAGACGGCATCGCCCTCGAGCAGGCGGTTGGCGGTCACGACCTTGGGTGAAAAGGAGCGGGGGGGCATCAGGCGTGCTCCATCTGCTGGATCCGGGTGTCGATGCGCGCAGCGGCGGCCTGCGCCTCCCGCGGCGCGAGCCCGAGGAGAAGGACGGCGGGGCCGGCAAGGGAAGCGGCCTCCAGGTTGGCGGCGAGGGTGCCGAGGCGGGCGGTGACGATCCTGCATTCCGGGCGGGAGGCATTCTCGACGATGGCCACTGGCGTCGCGGGATCGGCGCCATGCATCAGGAGCCGCCCCTGCAGGAAGCGCGCGGCGCGCTTGCCCATGTAGATCCCAGCGACCGTGCCGGGGCGGGCCAGTGCGTGCCAGTCGTTCTCGGCAAAGCCGTCCATGTCGTGGCCGGTGACGAGACGCAGCTCGGAGTTCCGCCCCCGCGCAGTCAGGCTCTGCCCGATCTGCGCGGCAGCGGCCGATGCGGCCGTGATGCCGGGCACGACGGACCAGTCCACCCCGGCTTTCTCCACGGCGAGGATCTCCTCCTCTAGGCGGCCGAACACCGCCGGATCGCCTGCTTTCAGACGCACCACGCGCGAGCCGGCCCGTGCATGGGCGACGATGGCCGCATCGATCTCGGCCTGCGTGACGGAGGGACCGAACCCCTCCTTCCCGGCGGAAATGAGCAGGGCTTCCCTGCGGGCGAGTTCGAGAATGTCGGGGGAGACGAGGCGGTCGTGGATGATGACGTCTGCCGTGTCGAGCGCCCGGCGGGCCTTCATCGTCAGAAGCTCCGGATCGCCGGGGCCTGCGCCGACGAACTCGACGCGGCCCGGCGCGGCGGCGCGCGCCTTGTGACGCGACAGAAGCGCAGAGAGCGCCCCCTTGATCGCAGTCTCGCCGCCCGTCGCGGCCTCGGGCCCGGCGGTGAAATAGTAGTCCGACCAGAAGTCCCGGCGCGCCCGGCCGAAGGGCAGCGCCTCGACCTCGGGCCGGAACGCCTTGCCGATCCGCGCCAGAAGGCCGAGCCGCGACGGCAGACGCTCCTCGAGGTCCGTCTTGATCGCGCGGGCCAGCACCGGAGCTGCGCCCTCCGTGCCGATTGCCACGGTCACCGGGTCACGGTCCACGATGGCGGGCGTGATGAAGTCGGAGCCTCCGAGGTTGTCCACCATGTTGACCCGCGCCCCGTCGGCACGGGCGAGCGCGGCACCGCGTGCATCCTCGGCCTCGTCGTCGTTGCCGGCATAGAACAGGGCGGCGCAGAGTGCGTCTCCCGGCTCCTGCCGCCGCCGAACGAGGCGAAGCCGGCCCTCCGCGGCCCAATCCTCGATCTCGCGGGCCGGCTCCGCGGCGAACACCGTGACATGAGCCTCGGTCTTGAGGATCAGCCGTAGCTTCGCCAGGGCAGCCTCGCCGCCACCGGCAAGCACCACGCGCCGGCCGGCGAGATCGACGAAGATCGGAAAATGGCGCATGTCTCGCTCCCTCGGGGATTCTGGTCGCTTGGCTCATGATATAGAATTTTGTCCCGCCAACTTGCCAGCGCGGCAGAAAGATAAGAACATACGTTTTATCAGCCTCTCCAAGAGCGGCAGCTGTTCCAGCAAATGGAGGAATCGCGGATGTCTGTCCGGATCGACGCCACGGATCGGAAAATTCTCGCGGAACTGCAAAGCGATGCGAGCCAGTCGCTCGACGAGATCGCGAGGAATATCGGCTCGTCCAAGACGCCGGTCTGGAACCGCATCCGCAAGTTGAAGGATGCGGGCGTGATCCGCTACCAGACCGTGATCCTCGATCCCGAAGCCCTCGGTCTGGAAGCGTGCTTCTTCGTCCTGATCCGCACGTCCGAGCATGACGCGGAGTGGCAGCGCCGCTTTCTCGAAGCGCTTCAGGTCCGGGAGGAGGTGATGGAGGCGCACCGGCTTGCGGGCGATATCGACTACATCCTCAAGGTCCGGGTCGCGAATGCCCGGGCCTACGATCGGTTCTATCAGGCGCTCATCTCGGAAGTCCGCGTGCAGAGCGTGACGGCGCTATTGTCGATGGAAGAGATCAAGGCGACCACCGCGCTGCCGCTGTCCGAGGATTAACGCTCGACCGTCAGCCGCTTCAGTCCGCGGAAATGGTAGATGGGTGCGATCTCGGGTTCGGCGGCGAGCCGCAGCTCCGGCCAGCGGGCGCAGAGGGTCTCGAAGGCGATCCCGAGCTCCAGCCGGGCCAGTGGCGCTCCGACGCAGAAATGGATGCCAGACCCGAACGCCGCCGTCTGACCGACCACCCGGCTCGGGTCGAACCGCTCGGGACGGTCGAAGACCGCCGGATCGCGGTTCGCCGAAGCAAGGAGCGCCGCCATCTGCGTGCCCTTCTCGAGCGTGATGCCGGCGACCTCCACGTCTTCATAGACATGCCGTGTGAAGAGGTGCAGCGGCGGATCGTAGCGCAGGACTTCCTCGGCCAGTGAGGCCGGGGCCGTCCGCGCCGCCTCCGCCGCACCATGCTCGAGGATCGCGCGCACGCCGTTGCCGATGGAATGCACGGTCGCTTCGTGACCGGCATTGAGCAGAAGGATGATCGTGGTGACGAGCTCTTCCCCGGTCAGACGCTCGCCTTCCTCCTCCGCTGCGATGAGCCGGTCGATCAGGCTTTCTCCGGGGGTCTTCCGCCGCTCGGCGATGATCTCGCCGAGCCAGCCCGCGAACTCCCGCGCCGCCTCGTTGGCCGCATCCTCGTCCGCCCGGCTGCGTCCCGCCTGGTACATCCCGACCATCGCGTTCGACCAGCGCAGCAGATCGTCGGCCCGCGCTTCCGGAACGCCGAGGAGCCTGGCGATGACGAGGACGGGCAAAGGCTGCGCGAACGCGCTCACGAGGTCGAACGGACCTTCGGGGAAATCGTTTGCGAGCCGCGCCGCGACCTCCCGGATCTCCCCCTCGCGCCCCTTGATCTCCCGGCTGGTAAAGGCCCGCAGGACGAGGCCCCGGAGGCGCGTATGCCGCGGCGGCTCCAGTTCCAGCATCGAATGCGCCTCGACGGCATAGAAGTCCGTCAGATGCTCGGGAACCTGCGGCGCCACCGGCGCTTCCCGTCCCATCCTCCTGTCCTTGAGGACCGCCTGCGCCGCCGCCATCGTCGTGGCGACGGGCATGCCGTATTCTTCCCAGAAGACGATCTCGCCGAGCGCGCGGGCACGCTCGTAGAAGGGGTAGGGGTCGGCCACGAAGGCCGGATCGGCGGGGGACTGGGAGATGCGCTTCATGGGTGATCTGCTAGCCGGGGCGCGCGCCCTTTCGCAAGCGCCCGCCCCTCACTTTCTCCCGAAGCCCCCGGCCGGGTGCTGATCCGGTGTCAGCTTGCGTCGAGGGCGGCGATGATGCCGCCGAAATCGTCCGCCTTGAGGCTCGCGCCACCGACGAGGGCGCCGTCCACGTTGGAAACTCCGAAGATCTCCTCCGCGTTCGCCGGCTTCACGGAGCCGCCGTAGAGCAGGCGCACCGCGTCCGCCGCCTCGGCGCCGAAGCGTTCGGACAGCTCCGCGCGGATCGCGTCGTGCACCTCGGCGATCTGATCGAGCGTCGGAGTGCGGCCGGTGCCGATGGCCCAGACCGGCTCGTAGGCGACGACGAGCGTCTCGCCGCTCGCGCCGTCCGGGATCGATCCCTTGAGCTGCGTGGAGATCACGCCGAGGGTCTCGCCCGCATCCCGCTGAGCTTCGGTCTCACCGACGCAAACGATGGCGACGAGGTCCGCCCCGAGCGCGGCTTCCGTCTTGGCGCGCACGGTGTCGTCGGCCTCGCCGTGGTCCGAGCGGCGCTCGGAATGGCCGAGGATCACGTGGGTGGCGCCGGCATCCCTGAGCATCGCGGCGGAGACGTCGCCGGTATGCGCACCGGTCTCCGCGGCATGACAATCCTGGCCGCCAGCCCGGACGGCGCTTCCCTGGAGGCGGTCCGACAGGCGGTGCAGCAGCGTCGCGGGCGGGCAGATCAGGACGTCGCAGCTCGGAGCGGGGTGCGCCGCGAGCAGCTTGTCCACCTCGCCGAGCGCCTCCGCGGTTCCGTTCATCTTCCAGTTCCCGGCGGCCATCTTGCGTCGCATTCTCGTCCCTCTTCGTTGAAACAGCGGATGCCAGACGACCTAGCCCGGCGGGGCGCCGGCGCAAAGACCCATGCCGCCCGAGACCGGCGCGCCCCTCACCCTCAGCTCAGCTTGATCCGCTCGCCGCCCGTCGGGGTCAGAACCTCCGGCCCGTTCGGCCCGAGCGCGTCGATGAACTTGTCCGGCGTCTGGTCGAGGATCGGGAACGTGCCGAAATGCACCGGTAGCACCTTGCGGAAGTTGAAGTAGCGTTGGCAGGCCAGCGCGGCGACGCGGCCGCCCATGGTGAAGCGGTCGCCGATGGGGACGATGCCGATCTCGGGAGCATGCAGCTCCTCGATCAGGGCCATGTCGCCGAAGATGTCGGTGTCGCCCATGTGGTAGATCGACGGGCCGTTCTTCGGCGTCACGACGAGGCCCATGGGGTTGCCGAGATAGACCGAGCTGTCCTTGCCCACGAGGCCGGAGGAGTGGAAGGCCTGCGTGAACGCGACGGTGAACGCGCCGCAATCGAGCTTGCCGCCGATATTTCCCGGATTGACGTTCTTCGCCCCGATGTAGTTGCAGACCTCGAAGCCCGCGACGAGCTCGGCGCCGGTCGCATCGATGATCTCCTTGGTATTGCCGATGTGATCCTGATGGCCGTGGGTCAGCAGGACATGGGTGCAGCCCTCCATCGCCGCCTCCAGCGTCCCGTCATATTGCGGCGCATCGGTGATGAAGGGGTCGATCAGCACGACGGCTCCGTCGAAATCGAGCCGCACGGCGGATTGTCCGAACCAGGTCAGGTCCACGGGAAGTGTCATCTTGAGCCTCCTGTCAGTGTCGCGTCGTCCTTCCATCTAGAGGCGCCGGGGCAAATGGCGATGCCGTGTCTGGTCGCGGAGGCTACTGGCCGGTCCGGCGCGCCAGCACCTTCGCCGTCCGGGCGAGGTACAGAAGGTCGAGGCGCAATGTCGGCCTTGCGGCATAGACATTGTCGAAGGCCGCGCGGTCGGCAAATGCGGTCTTCCCGCGCCCTTCCACCTGCCACGGCCCGGTGATGCCGGGGCGCAGGTCGAAATAGCCGCGCCCGCCGGCGTCCCGGTAGAGCGGCGCCTGCGCCGGGAGGAACGGGCGGGGGCCGACGAGGCTCATGTCCCCCCGGATCACGTTCCAGATCTGAGGCAGCTCATCGAGGGAGGTCGCTCTCAGGATGCGCCCGACAGGGGTGATCCGGGGATCGCGCGCCAGCTTCTGGAAACGCGCCCACTCGGCGGCCCGGCCGGGATCCGTGGCGAGCATCCGGGCGAGCGCCGCCTCGGCATCGGGGACCATCGTCCGCAGTTTCCAGCACCGAAAGGTCCGGCCGCCCCGGCCGATTCGGCTCTGCCCGAAGAAGCCTGCCCCTCCGTCCGCCCGCACGAGCGCCCAGAGCAGCACGATGAGCGGCGCCAGGATCGGCAGCATCAGCAAGGCGAGGGCAAGGTCGAGGGCGCGCTTGCCGAGGGCTGGATAGAGACGCGCGGCCGAAGCGCCGTCCGGCCGGGGACAGGCCGGAGGGAGCGCCCGCCCTCGGGAGCGGTCTCGCCCGCCCCCGAGGGCTGAAGCTGCGAAGACATCAAGCGCTGCGTCGTGCATCGTCACGGCAAGTCATCCCCCGATGAGAGCGGAACAGGCGCACGGGTCCCGTGCGCCGGGGGCGTTCTGGCACTCAAATCTTTGCCGCTTGGTTAACCGCTGAGATTTAATTCAAGCTGTCGAAGCTGAGCTGATGAAGCTGAGCTGAAATTGCCTTCGATCTCGGCCTCCCGATCTGGTCGTGTATGCGGTCTGGTGGAAGGTTGAGGACGGGTTGCCGAATCTGCGCGGCCTGAGCGGAAAACACGCCATGCGCGAGGCCGGCCGCCGGGCGCTCCGGCTCTGCCTTTCCGGGCGGCTTTTGCCATGCTAGGAGCGCCCCACGACCATGGCGCGTCAGAGCCACCCGGCGATCCAATGCGGGATCGCACCAGCCGGTCTTCCAGGGGAACAGACGTTCCGGGACGACGGTGCGCGCCCAATTGACCGAGATCTTCCATGCCCGTCACCACCCGCCGCGTACGCCACGAGGTCGAGTTCCGCCGCCTGTCCGTCCTGTCCAACACACGCATCACGCCCCGAATGACGCGGATCGTGCTGCACGGGACGGCGCTCGAAGGGTTCACCTCCCCAGGCTTCGACGATCACGTCAAATGTATCTTCCCCGAGCCGGGTAAGGCTCTGCCGGAGCCCGTGCGCGAGGATGGAAAGCTGAGCTGGCCGGACGGGATGCCCCCGGCGCGGGACTATACGCCGCGCGCCCATGACCCGGTGCGGCAGGAACTCGTCATCGATTTCGTCGTCCATGAGGGGGGTGTCGCGTCCGATTGGGCGATGCGCGCCGAGCCGGGGGACGTGCTCGGCATCGGCGGTCCGCGTGGCTCGTTTCTTGTCGAGGGGGAGGCCGACTGGCACCTGCTCATGGGCGATGCGACCGCGCTTCCCGCCATCGCGCGCCGCATCGAGGAGCTGCCGCGCGGCGCTCGCGTCATGGCCGTGATCGAGGTCGTGGACGCGGCGGAGGAGCAGGTATTCGAAACGGAGGCCACGCTCGATACGACGTGGCTCCACACCGCGAAGGGCCAGTCCCTGTCGCAATATCTCAAGGGCCTGGCGCTGCCGGACGGCGAAGGCTTCGCGTTCTTTGCCGCCGAGGCGGGTGTGGTGGCCGAGGCGCGGGCGACCTTCGACCGGCTCGGCCTGCCGTCCGACAGCTACAAGGCCGCGAATTACTGGCGGGAGAATCCGGTCGCGGCGGAGTAGGCCGCGGCCGCGTCGTCGTCAGGCGCGCGCGCCGGTTGCGTCAGGCCCCCTTCGGCCCGGTGATCTCGGTCACCACCGTCTGTCCGGCGGGGCGGGCGTTCAGGCGTGAGCGCAGCGAGGCGAGGTTCGGCGGCAGGGCGATGCCCATCTCGGCAGCCCAGTTCAGTGTGTAGAACGCGGCGCCATCGGCGATGGTCAGGGGGCCGGCGGTGAATTCGGAGCCGCCGACCTCGGCGGAGAGGATGCCGAGCGACTTTGCCACCTGATCGAGGCCGTAGGTTCGCAGACCTTCGCGCGCCGTTTCGTCCCTGACGAACAACTGGGGCACGCGCGCGAAAGTGAAGGCGCGCATGTGCAGCGTTCCGACGATGTAATCGAGCCGGGCGAGCGTGCGGAGCTGCGTCTCGAAATCGGCCGGCCAGAGCGGCGTTTCCGGCGATTGATGGGCGATCCAGTAGGCGATGGCCTGGAACTCGGTCAGCACCGTGTTGCCACCGATGTCGAGAGCCGGAACCTTCCCCTTGGGATTGCGGGCCAGATAGGCCGGCTCCTGTTGCTCCTTGTCCTTCAGGTTCACCGCCGACGTCTTGTACTGAAGTCCGGCCTCCTCGAGCAGGAAGCGGATGCCGGTGGAGCAACTGCCGGGGGAATGGTGTAGCGTGATCATCTGATGCTCCCAAGGCGCCGGGGCGGCGCTGGGGTACCATCGCGCAGGGCGGCGAACCGTTCCAGCCCCGTCTCATTTTGGCGATGTAAGCGGGTCGGCACGGGGGGGGTGTTCCATGGTCGCGCGGGGCGCAGACGCTCGCTGGGTGCCGGGTGAGCCCTAACGACCGGCGCCGATGACCGAACTCGTTCGGATCGTTATTCGACCTCTCCGAACGTGGCATCGTTCATGCCGAGAAGCGGGGCGGCGCGGTCGAGCGTCATTTCGCTGCGCGAGAAGCGGATCGGCGTGCGCAGCCCCTCAATACCTTCGGGCGCGATGCGCATGCCACGCGCTTCGATCTGGGTCTCGCCCAGGGCTTCGGCCACCGTGTTGATAGGCCCGGCCGGCACGCCTGCCTGCTCCAGCGCCGCGATGAGATCCAGCTTCGAACGTCTCGCCGTGGCCTCGGTCAGCGCCCTGCACAGCGCCTCGCGATGTTCGACCCTGAGAGGGTTGGTGGCATAGGCCGGATCGTCACTCAGCCCGCCCAGCTCCAGCACGCGGCAGAGCGCGGCGAATTGACGGTCGTTGCCGCAAGCGATGATCAGGTGCCCGTCGGAGGAGGGAAACACCTGGTAGGGCACGATGTTCGGGTGGGCGTTTCCGAGCCGTTTCGGGAGAAGGCCGCCGAGGAGGAAATTCGTGGCCTGGTTGGCAAGGACGCCCACGCCGCAATCCAGCAAGGACAGGTCCACATGCTGGCCAAGCCCCGAGCGGTCCCGGTCGGCCAATGCGGCCTGGATCCCGATCACACCGTAAAGGCCGGTCAGGATGTCGATCCATGCGACACCGACCTTCTGCGGCTCGCCGTCCGGTTCGCCCGTCAGGTCCATGATGCCGCACATGCCCTGGATCAGGAAGTCGTACCCTGGTTGCCCGGCGCGCGGACCGTCCTGACCGAAGCCGGTCACGGAGGCATAGACGAGACGTGGATTGAGCTCGGACAGGCTGTCGTAGTCCAGCCCGAACTTCGCGAGGCCACCGACCTTGAAGTTCTCGATCAGGACATCTGCCTCGGCGATCAGATCGCGCAGGCGGGCCAGATCGTCCGGGTTCGCGAAGTCGCAAGTCACCGACCGCTTGCCGCGATTGGCGGCGTGGAAATAGGCCGCGACCCGGACCGTGCCGCCGCCGGGCAGGGGGCGCTCGACGAAGGGCGGCCCCCAGCGGCGCGTATCGTCCCCTTCGGGCGCCTCGACCTTGATAACCTCGGCGCCGAGATCGGCCAGCGTCTGACCGATCCACGGGCCGGCCAGGATGCGGGCGAGCTCGATGACCTTGAGGCCCTTGAGGGGCGCGCCGCCGGCCATGGCTCAGACGAAGGCCGGAAGATCGGTGATCGCGCGCCCGAGGATCAGGGCGTGCACGTCATGGGTGCCCTCGTAGGTGTTGACCGTCTCGAGGTTCTGGGCGTGGCGCATCACGTGATACCCGATCTGGATACCGTTGCCGCCATGCATGTCCCGGGCGTTGCGCGCGATGTCGAGCGCCTTGCCGCAATTGTTGCGCTTGATGAGCGAGATCATCTCGGGCGCGAACCGGCCCTCGTCGAGCAGGCGCCCGACCCGCAGAGAGGCCTGAAGGCCAAGGGCGATCTCGGTTTCCATGTCGGCGAGCTTCTTCTGGTAGAGCTGAGTGGCGGCGAGGGGACGGTTGAACTGCTTGCGGTCGAGCCCGTACTGGCGCGAGCGATGCAGGCAGTCCTCGGCCGCGCCCATCACGCCCCAGGAGATGCCGTAGCGCGCGCGGTTGAGGCATCCGAACGGGCCGCCCATCCCCTGAACATCGGGGAGGATCGCGTCCTCGCCGACCTCGACGTTGTCCATGACGATTTCGCCGGTGATCGAGGCGCGCAGGCTGAGTTTGCCGCCGATCGTGGGCGCGCTCAGCCCTTTCATTCCCTTCTCGAGGATGAACCCGCGGACCTTGCCGTCATGCGCCTCGGACTTGGCCCAGACGACGAAGACGTCGGCGATGGGGCTGTTGGAGATCCACATCTTCGAGCCGCTCAGCACATAGCCGCCCTCGGTCTTGATCGCGCGGGTCTTCATCCCTCCAGGATCGGAGCCCGCGTCGGGCTCGGTCAGGCCGAAACAGCCGATATATTCGCCGGTCGCGAGCTTGGGCAGGTACTTCCGTTTTTGGTCTTCCGAGCCGTAGGCGTGGATCGGGAACATCACCAGCGAGCTTTGCACCGACATCATCGAGCGGTAGCCACTGTCGACGCGTTCGACGGCGCGCGCCACCAGCCCGTAGGACACGTAGGATGCGCCCACGCCGCCATACTCCTCCGGCACGGTCACGCCGAGCAGACCGGTCGCGCCCATCTCGCGGAAGATCTCGGGGTCGGTGTGTTCGTGGAGGTAGGCCTCTTCCACGCGGGAGAGCAGACGGTCCTGCGCGAACTGGTGCGCGGTGTCCGAGATCATGCGCTCTTCGTCGGAGATCTGATCGTCGAGCAGGAACGGGTCGGCCCAGTTGAACCGTGTCCCCTTGTGCGATGGTGCCGACATTGCGCGTCTCCTCCGGGCCGCCGAAGCGGAACATCTGACTTTCAGACAAGACTATGCATCCGAAACCGCGCAAAAAAGCGGTATTCCTGCATCGTACCCGCCAGACGCCATGCCAGCCGGCACCAAGAGGCCGCGAGCCGGGACACAGCTCCGGCAAGCGTCCCACAGGCGGCGCAGGCGAGCCGCCCTCTGCCTGGCATCGTGGCCCTCCTTGCTCGCGGGCGCGGGGGAGCCTACTTTCCGCGGCGCTGGGGCAGGATGGCCCCGTTCAATCCCCGGAGGCGGACATGCTCGAGGGCAAGCGGATCCTTCTGATCATCGGCGGCGGCATCGCGGCCTTCAAGGCGCTCGACCTGATCCGGCGATTGAGGGATCGCGGGGCCCGCGTGGTCCCCGTCCTCACATCCGCGGCGGAGGAGTTCGTGACGCCGCTGTCCGTTTCCGCGCTGGCCGCCGAGGCGGTGTATCGCGACCTCTTCGATCTGACGAACGAGGCGGAGATGGGGCATATCGAGCTGTCGCGTTCGGCCGATCTCATTCTGGTCGCGCCCGGAACGGCGAACCTGATGGCGAAGATGGCAGGAGGGCACGCGGACGACCTGGCCACGACGCTCCTTCTGGCGACAGATACACAAGTGCTCTTCGCACCGGCGATGAACGTGCGGATGTGGGATCATCCCGCGACGCGCCGCAACCGGGCGCAGCTCGAGGCGGACGGGATCCTCTTCGTCGGGCCGGACGAGGGGCCGATGGCCTGCGGCGAGTTCGGCGAGGGACGCTTGTCCGAGGTGCCGCGGATCGTCGAAGCCGTCGAGGCGGCGCTGGACGCGACACCTTCCGGAGCCGCCTCGCTGAAGGGACGGCACGTGATCGTCACCTCCGGGCCGACGCACGAGCCGATCGATCCGGTGCGCTACATCGCCAACCGCTCCTCCGGCGCGCAGGGCGTCGCGGTGGGAAAGGCGCTTGCCGAGGCCGGCGCACGGGTGACCTTCGTGACGGGGCCCGCGGACGTCGCGCCGCCGCCGGGCGTCGAGGTGGTGCGGGTGCGCACGGCGCTGGAGATGGAAGCGGCGGTCATGGCAGCGCTGCCGGCGGATGCCGCCGTCATGGCCGCGGCGGTGGCGGACTGGCGCGTCAGGGCACCGGCGACGGGCAAGATGAAGAAGACGGCAGGACAGGGCGCGCCGGCGCTCGACTTCGTCGAGAACCCGGACATTCTCGCCCGCCTATCGCAACACGCGGAGCGTCCGCCTCTCGTCGTCGGCTTCGCGGCGGAAACGGAGACGGTGGTCGAGCATGCGACCGCAAAGCGCACGCGCAAGGGGTGTGACTGGATCGTGGCGAACGACGTTTCCGAGGCCGGCGGTGCGATGGGGGGGAGCGACAACGAAGTGACCCTGATCACCGGCAGCGGCGCCGAGCCATGGCCCCGCATGAGCAAGGACGCGGTGGCCCGGCGGCTCGCCGAACGGCTCGCCGAAGCTCTGGAGGGCACATCATGACCGTCTCCGTGAAACTCGTGCGGGAGGGTGACGCCGATCCCGACATTCCCCTGCCCGCCTATGCCACGCCGGGTTCTGCGGGCGCCGACATCCGCGCCAATCTCGCGCCCGAGGATCGGTCTGCGGGCCTCGTCCTGCCGCCGATGGGGCGCATCCTCGTGCCAACCGGGCTGAGGGCGGAGATTCCGGAGGGCTACGAGATGCAGGTGCGACCCCGCTCCGGCCTCTCCACGAAGCACGGCGTGACCCTGCCGAACACGCCCGGCACGGTGGACAGCGATTATCGCGGACCGATCCTCGTGCCGTTGATCAATCTCGGCGACGCGCCCTTCACCGTCGAGCACGGAGCCCGCATCGCGCAGATCGTCATCGCGCCGGTGGTGCAGGCGACTTTCGAGGTGACGGACACCCTCGGCGAGACGAGCCGGGGGCAGGGCGGCTTCGGTTCGACCGGGCAGGGCTGATGCTCGTCGTTTTCGCCCTCGCCGCCGCGATCTGGGTCATTGGCGGCCGGGCGGGCCTGCCGAAAGGCACGCGCTGGCTGCTCTTGGCGCTGCTCTACGGCACGGTCCTCGTCGCACAGGTCGCCCTGCCTGACGGCAATCCGCTGAGGGCCGCGACAGGGGGCGAGCCGGCCTTCTGGCTCTTCCTCGGCGGCGCCGGGCTGGCCATCTGGGGGTATACGCGGCTCCTCGCGGCATTGAAGAGGCGCGTGGCGCCGAGGGCAGACGACGCGCCCGCGGCGTCCGCTCCCTTCTCCGACGCCGAGCTGTCCCGATATGCCCGCCATATCACGCTTCGGGAGATCGGCGGGCCGGGGCAGCGCGCGCTCAAGGAGGCGAAGGTCCTGGTGATCGGCGCGGGCGGGCTCGGTTCGCCGGCGCTTCTCTATCTCGCAGGGGCGGGGGTCGGGACCATCGGGGTGATCGACGGCGACGCGGTCGAGGGGACGAACCTCCAGCGTCAGGTCATCCACAGGGACGCGGGCATCGGTCGGTCCAAGGCGCATTCCGCACGGGATGCGATGCTGGCTCTCAACCCGTTCATCGAGGTCCGTGCGTATCATCGCCGCTTCGAGGAGAGCATCGCGGGTGAGCTGGTCGCCGAGTACGATATCGTCCTCGACGGCACCGACAATTTCGAGACCCGCTACCTTGCCAACAGCGCCGCCGTCGCGGCCGGACGGCCGCTGATCTCCGGCGCGCTCAGCCAGTGGGAGGGGCAGGTCTCCGTCTTCGATCCCGCGCGGGGCGGCCCTTGCTACCGGTGCGTGTTCCCCGAGGCGCCGGCGCCGGGACTCGCGCCGTCTTGCGCCGAGGCCGGTGTCGCAGGCCCCCTGCCGGGCGTTGTCGGCTCGATGATGGCGGTCGAGGCGGTCAAGCTCGTCGGACAGATCGGCGCCCCGCTCCGTGGCGAGATGCTGATCTACGATGCGCTCTGGGGCGAGACGCGCAAGATCGGCCTCAAGCGGCGCGCCGATTGCCCGACATGCGGATCGGGAGCGGTGGCGGGCCAGGAAGGTCGCGCGCCGCCGATTGCACCGGGGCTCCGCTCTCCCTAGCTCTGGTACAAAGGAGATTGCCCCATGACCAATCCGCTGCTCGCCCCGCGAAACACGCCGTTTACGCTTCCCGACTTTCCCGCCATCGCGGACGACCAGTTCGCCCCCGCCTTCGAGGAGGCGCTGGAAGAGGCGCGCTCGGAGATCGAGCGGATCGCGACCAACCCGGAGGCCCCCGATTTCGCCAACACCATCGAGGCGCTCGAGCGGCAGGGCAAATCGCTCCATGACGTGCTCTCGGTCTTCTATTTCCTCGCCTCGGTGGACTCGAACGACACGCGGCAGGCGCTGCAGCGGGAGTTCGGGCCGAAGCTCGCCTCCTACCGCACCGACATCGTCCAGAACCCCGCGCTCTTCCAGCGGATCGAGGCGGTCTGGCAGGCGAGGAGCGATTTGGGCCTAGACGATCAGGAGGCCCGACTTCTCTACCTCACCCGGCGATCCTTCGTGCGCGCCGGCGCCGCGCTCGAGGGGGAGGCGCGGGAGCGGATGCGGGCGATCGGGCAACGGATGTCCGAACTCTCGACCGCGTTCGGGCAGAACCTCCTCGCCGACGAGCGGGACTGGCGCATGCCGCTGAGCGAGGCGCAGGTCGAGGGGCTGCCCGCCTTCCTCGCCGATGCCGTGCGTGAGGCCGGCGGAGAGGAGGGGCCGGCGGTGACGCTGTCCCGCTCCGTCCTCGTGCCGTTCCTGCAATCCTGCCCGGACCGCGCGCTGCGTCGCCGGGCCTGGGAGGCGTGGACGGGCCGGGGCGCCGGCGGCGGCGAGACCGACAACCGCGCCATCGTCGCCGAGACGCTGGCCCTGCGCCACGAGCGCGCGCAGCTTCTGGGGTACGACGATTACGCGTCATGGCAGCTCGAAACCGAGATGGCGAAGACGCCGGACGCCGTGCGCGGCCTTCTGATGGAGGTCTGGACGCCGGCCAGGGCGGCGGCGGACGCCGATGCCGAGCGGCTGGAGAAGCTCCTCCACGCCGACGGAGAGACGGGACCGCTGGAGCCGTGGGATTGGCGCTACTATTCCGAGAAGCTCCGCCGGTCCGAGCACGATCTCGACGAAGAGGAGGTGAAGCCGTATTTCCAGCTTGCCCGCATGACCGAGGCGGCCTTCGATTGCGCCAATCGCCTCTTCGGGCTGGAATTCCGCGAGATCGACGTTCCGCTTCACACTCCCGATGCGTTCGCGTGGGAGGTCACGCGTGACGGGCGGCACATGGGCGTCCTGATCGGCGATTACTTTGCCCGGCCCGGCAAGCGCTCCGGAGCGTGGTGCACCACCCTGCGCGATCAGGAGACGTTGTCCGGTGAGATCCGGCCCCACGTGCTCAACGTCTGCAACTTCGCCAAGCCCTCGAAGGGCAAGCCCGCGCTTTTGTCCTTCGACGACGCGCGTACGCTCTTCCACGAATTCGGTCACGCCCTGCACCAACTCCTGAGCGACGTGCGCTACGCGTCGATGTCCGGCACCTCCGTGCCGCGAGATTTCGTCGAGTTGCCGAGCCAGCTCTACGAGCACTGGCTGGAAGTGCCCGAGGTGCTGACCAAGCACGCCCTCCATGCCGAGACGGGGGACGCGATGCCGCAGGCGCTCCTGGACAGGGTGCTCGCGGCCGCGACCTTCGATACGGGTTTCCAGACCGTGGAATACATCGCCTCCGCCCTCGTCGATCTCGACTTTCACCAGGGACGGCCGCCCGCGGATCCGATGCAACGCCAGGCCGAAGTCCTGGAGGAGCTGGGTATGCCGAGGGCCATCGCGATGCGGCACGCCGCGCCGCATTTCGCCCATGTCTTCGCCGGCGGCTACGCCAGCAGCTACTACAGCTACATGTGGTCCGAGGTGATGGATGCGGACGCCTTCGCGGCCTTCGCCGAGGCGGGGGATCCCTTCGATGCGGGGGTCGCGGCGCGGCTGGAGGAGATGGTCCTCTCCGCCGGTGGACGGCAGGAGCCGGACGAGCTCTACCTTGCGTTCCGGGGCCGCCTGCCGGGACCGGAGGCGCTCCTGCAAGGAAGGGGACTCGCCCCCACCCCGCCGGCCGCGTAAGCTCCGCCTCGATGCCCGGCGCCTCCGCCCCGCGCCGGGCCACCCACAACGGAGTGAACGTTCAGCCATGGAAACCTTCTTCGACGCGCTCGGTGCGGTCGGTCTCATCTTTCTCGTCATCGTCGGCCTGATCGCGGGCTACATCGCGTCAATGATCGCGGGCGGCCGGAACCGCATCTTCTACCTGATCGCGGGCGTCGTCGGCGCCGTTGCGGTGCCGTTCATCCTCACCGCCCTCGGTATCATCGCGCTGGGCGCGCTGGGCCTGATCCTGCTGCTTGTCATCGGGGCCATCGGCGCGGCCGTGATCCTCGCCATCGTGGCCGCGATCAGGCGCTGACGCTTTTCGCGCCGGCCTGATCCAGATCAAGGCGTCCTCCGGCCCGGTCCGGCATGGTCCGGGCCAGGAGGTAACGCTGATGTACCAGAACATTCTCATTCCCGTCGCGCCCGACCAGGGCGACGTTGCGCACGAATCCCTCGCCGTCGCCCGCGAACTTGCCGGCGAAGGCGCGAAGATCACCGCGGTCTCGGTGGTGGAGCAGGTGCCGCTCTACATGTCCGCCGACGTGCCGGCCGGGCTGATCGACCAGACCCGCGCGGATATCGCCGCGTCCCTCGAAGAGGTGCTGAAAGACGCGCCCGACGTGACCCGTCTCGTGGTCTCCGGCCACGCGCCGTCGACCATCGTGCAGATGGCCAGGGACAATGCCTACGACCTGATCGTCATCCGCTCGCACCGTCCGGGCCTGCAGGATTTCTTCCTCGGCTCCACCGCCGCCCGCGTCGTGCGTCATGCAGGAACCTGCGTTCACGTGATCCGCTAAGGCCGTGTGCGGCCAGGGGAGCGGGTGGGTCGAGCCTCGCCCGCTCCATGCGGTCGCCTGGAAAAACCTCCCTCGCGGGGTCCTCTTGGGGGAGGCTTCGTCTGTCGCGGGCGAGGGGCGATCTACGGCCTGAACCGGATATGCATGTCGGCGCCGGCCGCGGATCCGGTGACGTCTGCCGTGACCTTGAACACGCTTTTCAGAAGTGTCTCGGTCAGCACATTCTCCGGCGTCCCCGAGGCGAAGACCGACCCCGATTGCAGCACCACGATCTTGTCGCAGAACATCGCGGCAAGATTCAGGTCGTGCAGCGCGACGACGCTCGTGAGGTCGAGGTCGCGGACCATGCGCAGGATCTCGATTTGGTGATGGATATCGAGGTGGTTCGTCGGCTCGTCGAGGAACATGACCTGCGGCGTCTGCGCGAGTGCGCGGGCGATATGCACCCTCTGGCGCTCACCGCCGGACAGCGTCTGCCACGATTGCGCGGCATAGCCGAGCACGTTCACCCGTCGCAGCGCCCCGGCGACAGCGGTCTCGTCCTCGGCCGACCAGCCGGCGAGGGCCGAGCGATGAGGCGTCCGCCCCAGCCGAACGACATCGAGGACGCTGACGCTGGTCTCCGTGACCGCGCTTTGCTGCACAAAAGCGACCTGCCGCGACAGGCTGCGGCGGGAGACCTGCGCGATATTCCTGCCGCAGATCGTTACGCTGCCGTCTAGCGGGCGCTTCAGCCCCGCCAGAAGGCGAAGGAGGGACGACTTGCCGGAACCGTTGGGCCCGACGAGTCCCACCGTCTCGCCGGGCGCGGCAGAGATCGACACGTCGGAGACGATCGTCTTGCGACCGACGCCCCAGCTCAGGTGCTCTGCGACGACGCTCATGCGGCAGGCCTCGCCCGGTAGAGGATGATCGCGAAGAACGGCACGCCCACGAGCGCGGTCACGACGCCGATGGGGATCGTCTGCTGCGACACGATCATCCGCGAGACGATATCGGCGGCCACCATGAAGACCGCGCCGACCATGACGCAGGCGGGCAGGAGCCGCATGTGCATCGGTCCGACGACGTACCGCGCGGCGTGGGGCACGACGAGGCCGACGAACCCGATGGCGCCGACCATGCTGACGATCGTTGCCGTCACCATGGCCGTCACGGCGAAGAGGACGAGGCGGCAGCGACCGACCGGCACCCCGAGCGCCGCGGCGTCCTCGTCGCCGAAGGTGAAGGCGTCGAGCGCCCGCGCCATGACCATGCAGATCGCGAGGCCGATCAGGACGACGGCGAGCAGAAGGTGGAAGTCCGGCCAGCGCACGCCACCGAAGCTGCCGAGCAGCCAGAACATCACGTCGCGGGCCTGCTGCGCGTTGCCTGAGGTGGTGACGATGTAGGAGGTCAGCGCGTTGAAGAGCTGCGAGGCGGCGACGCCCGCAAGGATGGTGTGGTTCGGACCGCTCGTCGCGCCGTTCGACAGAAGCGCGACGAGCCCGAACGCCGCGAAGGCGCCGGCGAAGGCGCCCAGCGACAGCGAAAGGCTTCCGGCCCCGATCCCCAGGATGATGACGGCGACCGCCCCCGTGGAGGCGCCTGCCGAGACGCCGAGGACGAAGGGCTCCGCGAGCGGGTTCCGGAGCAGCGCCTGCAGGATGGCGCCGCAGAGGGAAAGTCCGGCGCCAGCGAGAGCGGCGACGAGGGCGCGGCTCAGTCGCAGATCCCAGACGACGCTCTGCTCGATGGGTGACAGCTCGGCCCCGGTGAGCCCGAGACCGTTCGTGACCGCGAGGAAGACGGTCGGGAG
Source organism: Tropicimonas omnivorans (assembly GCF_031846565.1). NCBI lineage: Bacteria > Pseudomonadati > Pseudomonadota > Alphaproteobacteria > Rhodobacterales > Roseobacteraceae > Tropicimonas > Tropicimonas omnivorans. The sequence continues at coordinate 1,009,954 of NZ_JAVRHL010000001.1, forward strand.
GCCGATCCGGTAATCCCCGATCGCGGTCGCCGCGGCGATGGCGGCCACGAGGCAGATGGCTGACACACCTGTCAGCAGCACGAGGCCAAGCGCGCCGCGTCCGGTCATCTCCTTCGTCATTGCGCCAGGTCTAGCGCCTCGAGCTGCTCCGCGACCTCTTCGGCGCCGTAGAGCGTGCGAATGCTGGGGTTCATCGCCGCTCCGCTCATGACCACGATGCGGCCGGCCTGGACCGCGCCCATCTGGCTGACGACGGGATCGGATTCGAGGAACGCGATCTTGTTCTCGGCCTCGTCGAGGCTCCAGCGCTCGCGGTCCACCTGGGTCGCGACCATGACGGTCGGATCGGCGGCCATGATGCCTTCCCAGCCCAGTGTCGGCCAGTCCGCCACGGTGTCGATGGCGTTCGAGCCGCCCAGGAGATCGGCGATGTAGCCCGAGGGGCCGTTGCCGCCGCCGAGATAGGCGTCGTCCTCCGGCGAGGGGCTGGAGAACCAGAAGAGAAACGTGAGGTCGTCCCGGTCGTCGAACCGTGCCCGCAAGTCCGCTTCACGCGCCTTGAAGTCCTCGATCAGGGCGTCGCCGCGATCCGCCACGTCGAAGATGCGGGAGAGATCCTCGATCTCCGTGTAGAGCTCGTCCATGCTCCAAAGAGCGTCGCGGGACCCGTAGGCGTCGCCGTTATCGCGCGTTGTGGAGCAGGCGCTGGGGGACAGGTAGCTGGGAATTCCGAGGGCGTCGAAATCCTCATGCTTGGCGACCCGGCTGTCGGGGCCGAGCAGGGTGATCAGCATCGCCGCGACGAAGTCGGGCTCGGCCGAGAGGATCGCCTCCAGCGCCGGGAATTCCACGGTCAGGAGGTCCACCTCGTCGTAGGCCTCCCTGACTTCGGGCAGGACGTCGTTCGGCCAGAACGCCGTTGCCGCCATCCGGTTCTCGAGCCCGAGCAGGAGCATGATCTCGGCGCTGTTCTGTCCGAGCGCCACGGCGTTCTGCGGCGCTTCCTCGAAGGTCACGGTCCGGCCGCAATTCTCGATCTCGAGAGGGTAGGACGTGGGGTCCGCCAGCGCCGCCGAGCCCGCGAGCCCCATGGCGAGGCTGCTGGCGCCCAGGAGAATTCCGCATTTCATGATCTGACTCCGGCTATCGAAACGCTGTTCGGGACGCGCTTACAGAGGGGGCAACGCCAGTTCAATGCAAAACAGTCAGGTATTGTCGAGGCAGACGGACGCGTGATGACGCCCGGCAGGACGGCTGAGTATTCGGGGATCATGGCTCCACCGGAGCGCCCGGACGTCGACGGCGGCGACGCCATGCCTCGGTCCGCGCACGGGCCGCGGTGGCATCGATCAGGAGGGATTGGAGGGGCCAGCCCAGCGGCTGCCGGTGAGGCTTCGGAGCGGGAGGACCTGCCCCCGGGGCCGGCTCGAACCCGGTGCGGCCGTAGAAGGCGGGTTCACCATAGGGAGGCAGCCGGCGGGACGTCGAAGCCGCCGAATCTTCGGACAAGCGCACAAATCATCCCGCTTCGCCCGAGGAGCTTTCCAGGGGACAACGTGCGGATCATGCCTGCAACCGGTGCCTTTCGGTGCCATTTCAAGGGCTTGTAGCCCCCAATCTCTTGATCGGCAGATGACGAAAATTCGCCTTGTGGATCCGTGGGTTGCACAGTTATACGGGTCAGCGGAGATGTGGCCGAGTGGTCGAAGGCGCTCCCCTGCTAAGGGAGTAGGCCCGGAAGGGTCTCGAGGGTTCGAATCCCTTCGTCTCCGCCATTTTGCCATGCGGCAAACGTCTAATGTCTTGATTTTCTTGCATTTTTATGACGGCCGCAGTAGCAAAATGTTATGCGTATTGGTATGCATCTTACTAGGCTCCTCGCAGAGAGCTCGATGCTTAGGTTTGACGTAAGCGCCTGCTCTCAGACAGGATAGACGGTGGTCTCCTGAACCAAACAGAGCAATCTGACCGCGTTCGCATTGCCTAAAGGAAAACTCCGAGGTCATGCGTCGTCGTCTCCGCTGCGATGCTGATCGACGGAGATACCGTACGCCTGGATGGGCCAAACGTGCGCCTGACGCGCGAGGGGAACGCGCCATACGACACACTGGAAACATGGCGGCCGCAAAACCGATCAGAGGCCAAGCTTGGAGATCAGAAAACCGGCGCAGCGCGGGCCATGACGGGGACGCTCTGCGTCATCGGCGGGCCGGGATCGGGCGGCTATGGCCGGATGCCGGGCGTCCTGTACGGCGCGGATGGGCGCGATGTTGGGCGGGCACACTTTGATCGCGGCCTCGTGAAAACGTCGATGAATGCTGATTGGTGCGCATGACCACCCTCGCGTGGGGCTGTCTATCGCCGCCATCCCATTTGTCGCCACAACCATTCCTCTTCCTTCCAAGGCTAGGCTTCATACCCATTGATTAGGGTTGGCGGCCGAGGGCACGGAACGGAAGACGATTATGATCGATGCGACCTACCTCAGGGCTCATCGCACGGTCTCCAGCCTGCGGTTGAAAAAAGGGGGGCGTGGCAGGCTGATCGGGCGGACGAAAGGCGGGATGAACACGAAGCTTCAAGCCGTCACCGGCAGTATCGGGCGTCCGATACGGTTCTTCACACAGCCGGTCAAGTCAGTGACTACACCGGGGCCAGGGCTTTGATGGGGCGCTTGCCAGCGGCAGAATGGATGTTGGGAAATTGCGGGTATGATGCTAATTGGTTCTGCGAAGATTTTGTCGATAAGGGGATAACCCCAGGCATTCGGGGGCGGAAGTCGCGCGACGAGCCAATTAGATATAACAAACGCCGCTAAAAGCGCTGCAGCACTGATCCTCAAAATTTTGGGACACATCTATCCCAGTTGTTGGACCCCTTTCAGGGGGCTACCGCAGTCGGTCGGGGTCTCTTGCGGCGACGCGGTCCCCAAAGGCTTTAAGGCAGCGCTTCTTCCCCTCGATCCAGCTTCGGACATTGTATCAGGTTAAGCGTTTCCAAAATGCCCTGCCATAGTGCCGGGTAACGCGTAGCGTTTCGTTCCCGGCACTGGCGGCCGGGCAGCCCTCTTTCCAGGGTCGACCGCTCTTTCGGATAGGTATGACTGGGCTGTCCTGTCGGTTGGCCGACGCAACCTCTATAGCCCACTTACGATGATCTTCTGGTCATCGATCTTTCCTCTCGAAACCAGGGTCGACGTCATCGTCGCCGAAACCGGTCAGAGGAAGGCATCCGTTTTGTAGACCTGGCTGATCTCCTCGAGAGTCTCTACGAACGTCTCCATGTAGGGGCCGCCTTGGGCCGTTTCCGGAACCACCAGCGTCAGCTCGAATTTGGTGTCGGTCGCGAACTTGCGCACGGTTCCATTGCGGGACCGGTGAACGTGGGCCGCAAAGGTATCCACGATCGCGATGCCGCAGCCATTCTCGACGAGCGACCACGTGCTTTTGCTCAGGTGAACACGCAGGCGTACGATCGGTTGCGGCGTGATCCCGGACAGGACCCGATCGAGCATGATCCCGGATACCGAGGTATCTGCGTATCCGATCAGGTGCCGGCCGGCGAGGTCCTCCGGGGTGATGCAGTCCTTCGCGGCCAGCGGGTCACCCGGGGGGAGGAGGCAGTAATACGGAAAGCTGCTGCGCCAGATCGCACGCGCCCCGGCGACCGCCTGGCGCAGGGATACCAGCCCAAGGGTGTAGAGGCCCCCGCGGACGCGCGGAATGATGTGATTGCTGTGGGCGGACTGGAGTTCCACCGAGGTGTCGGGAAACCGGGTGGTGAGCTTGGCCACGACATCCGGCAGAAGCGTCGTGGCGACGACGGGCATGGCGGCGGCCGTCACCGAATCGATTTCACCATTGGCAATTTTCTTGACCTGCGCTTCGAGTTCCCGGAGCCCGACGAACGCGCGGTCAACCTCGGCCAATAAACCAAATGCCTGCTTTGTGGGCGTCACGCTGTTTCCGCTGCGATGAAAAAGCGTCAACCCCGTGCGGGCTTCAAGCTCGCGGATATGGCGGGAGACCGCGGGCTGCGAAATCCGAAGCCGCTGCGCAGCGCCGATCAGCGAGCCATACAACATCGTTTCCCGAAATACCTCGAGAGATCTCTGGTTGAGCATAACTTTTCCTGTTGCTGGCGTCAGCTAACAGTATTTGACTTATACTCAACCTGCTGAACTTCCTAGACGGGACACGATTGGCGCCTTCCCTCGGCGGGAAAGCAGCCGGCGCGTCGATACGCGGTCCTTGCCAAGACTCTCTGATCGCTTCGTCCAACAGAGAACCTGGAGGTTCACATAATGAAACTAAAAAAATCTGTAATCCTGTCGCTGTCGACGGCCCTGACAGTGCTGGCGGCCAACCCGACGCTGGCGGACGGCGTCCTAAAATATGGCATGGCGGCGCAGGACCTCGGCACGATGGATCCGCACCGCGCCACGACCACGCCGGACAAGCCGATCACCGGCTGGCTGTTCAACGGGCTGGTGCGCTTTGCTCCCGGATCGGACGACATCGGCGCGCTGGAGCCCGATCTGGCCGAAAGCTGGGAAAGCAACGAGGACGGCACGGAGTGGACGTTCAAACTGCGCGAGGACGTAGAGTTTCATCACGGCTACGGAAAGGTGACGGCCGAGGATGTGGTCTATTCGCTCAACCGCAGCGCGGACCCGGATTCGTCGGCCTTTTCCGCCGACTACGCTGCCATCGACACGATCGAAGCCGTCGATCCGATGACCGTTCGCATCACTCTGAGCAGCTCGGTGCCGGCCTTCCTCGGGCTGGTGGCGAATTATCATGGGGGCAACATCGTCTCCAAGAAGGCCGCCGAGGAACTGGGCGCCGATTTCGGCACGAAGCCGGTCGGCACGGGCCCGTTCATGGTCGATGAATATGTGCCGCAGGAGCGGGTCAGCTTCGTGGCCAATCCCGATTACTTCCGGGGCGCGCCGAAACTGGACGGGATCGATTACCGCTATATCCCGTCCGATTCCTCGCGCGATCTGGCGCTGAAAGCGGGCGAACTGGATGTCTCCTACGGGCGGCAGGATCAGGAATGGATCGATGCCACCGAGTCGCGGGACGGGCTGGTCGTGGACATCATGCGCCCGGCCGAACTTCAACAATTCCACCTGAACACCTCGTCCGCGCCGCTGGACAATATCGAGGTGCGCCGCGCGGTGGCCACGGCCCTGAACCGGCCCGAGTTCATCCAGTTCGTCGGCGACAGCCTGGCGCAGCCTGCCGGTTCCGTCGTGCCGAACGGCAACCTTGGATGGGACGACTCGACCCCGATCTACGGGGAAGGCGATCCGGAAGCCGCGAAGCAGATGCTGGCGGATGCCGGGTATCCGGACGGCATTACCCTGAAGATGGTGCAGACCTCGCTGCCGACGATGCTGGGGGTCGCCCAGGTGGCTCAGGCACAGCTGGCGCTGGCGGACATCGACCTTCAACTGGATGTCGTGGATCACCAGACCTTCCACTCGCAGATCCGCGATGACCTCAGCCAGGTCGTCTATTATTCGGCGGCGCGTTTCCCGGTTGCCGATGTGTTCCTGAGCCAGTTCTTCCACTCGGATTCGACCGTCGCCACCCCGACCGGGGCCACCAACTTCTCGCATTGCGACGTGGCCGACGAGGAAATCGTGAGCGCGCGGAGTGAAACGGATACCGACACGCAGAACGCGCTTTGGGCAGAGGCACAAGCGAAGATCATCGAGAATATCTGCGCCGTCCCGCTGTACGAACAGCTGATCGCCTATGGTCGCAGCGAAAACGTGGACTGGGGGTATGACCTTCAGGCCGAGATGCATCTCGGACCGATCGTCACGGAAAACTCCGACCTCAAGTAAACGGCTCGAAAGGCGAGGGTATGCTGGGCTATTTCGGAAAACGACTGCTGACGTTGATACCAACACTGTTCGCGGTGCTGACGCTGGCTTTCGTGCTGGTGCGTATCGTCCCGGGCGACCCGGCCCTGATCATCCTTGGTGATCAGGCCACGCCCGAGGCGATCGCGCGCTTTCACGAGGCCACCGGATTGGACCAGCCGATCTGGCGGCAATTCCTCGCCTTTCTTTCGCAGCTTGCCCACGGAGATCTGGGCGTCTCGATGATCTCCAACCGACCGGTTCTGACCTCGATCATTGAGGTTCTTCCCTACACCCTGGAGCTGTCCTTCGCGGGTGTCCTCGTCGGGGTCGTGCTGGGCGTTCCGCTTGGCGTGATCGCGGCACGGTCCAACGGCGGCGTGGCCGACTGGGCCATCCGGATCGTCACGCTGGGCGGGCTGTCGTTTCCCGCCTTCGTGTCGGCGGTGCTGATGCTGCTGGTCTTCGCGGTCTGGCTGGGATGGTTTCCGGTGATCTCGACCGCCAAGCCGATCACGGACCCGATCGGCAGGCTGAATTCGCTCGCCCTGCCGGCAATCAACCTCGGCCTCGTGATGATGGCCTATGTGGCACGTGTCACGCGGGGGGGCATGATGAACATCATGCGTTCCGACTACATCCGCACGGCTCGGGCCAAAGGCGTTCCGGCGCGCCGGATCGTCTGGAAACACGCGCTGCGCAACGTGCTGCTGGCGGTCGTGACCTTCACCGGCCTCTATTTCAGCGTGCTGATCGGCAATTCCGTCCTGACCGAGATCGTCTTCAACCGTCCGGGTCTGGGCAAGCTGGTGATCGGTGCGCTCGAGCGGCGGGACTACACGCTGCTGCAGGGGCTGGTCGTGGCCTATGCGATCCTCGTCGTGCTGGTCAACGCGCTGACGGATCTTTGCTACGGGCTCGTGGACCCGAGGGTGAAAACATCATGACAAACACAACCACCGCGGTGGCCCCGGCGCGCAAACGGCACACGCCAGGCCGTGCCGCGATCATCATCGGCGCGACGATCGTCGGCATCGTGCTGCTGGCCGCGATCTTTGCCCCGCTCATCGCGCCGCACGATCCCTATGCCCAATCGATGCTGGCACGGTTCCGGCCGCCATCGGCAGAATACTGGCTGGGCACCGACAGGTTCGGACGCGATACCTTCTCGCGCATCCTGTTCGGCCTGCGCATAACCCTCTGGACGGCACTGGCCTCCACGGCGCTTGCGATGGTCGCGGGCACGTCTGTCGGTATCCTCTCGGGGTATTACGGCGGACGGGTTGACCGCTGGGTCTCTGCCGCGAACGACCTTCTGATGAGCTTCCCCCAGATGGTTGCGGGCATCATCATCGTGGCCTTGCTGGGCCCAGGCGTCACCAACCTGATCATCGCGATCGCAATTACCGCCTTTCCCGCCTTCTACCGCATGGCCCGCTCGGCGGCGCTGGCGTTGCGCGACCGCGAGTACATCGACGCCTGCCGGGTGCTCGGCTATTCGGACGTGCGGATCGTGGCGCGGCACATCCTGCCGGAAACTCTGGATGACATGATCATCATCGCCACGCTCTGGCTGGCCACCGCGGTGCGGACCGAAAGCTCGCTGGCCTTCATCGGACTGGGCGCGCCCCCGCCCGCGGCGACCCTGGGCGGCCTGGTGCGCGAAGGGTTCGACAACCTGCTCGACTACCCGGGGCTCGCCATCTGGCCCTCGCTTGCGATCCTGATCGTGATGATCGGCCTGAACTTGATGGGCGACGGTCTGCGCGACGCGAATGATCCGAGGGCGTCCTCATGACCGTTCTGACTATCGAGAACCTGCGCACGACGCTGCGGCTGGACAGCGGCGACTGCGACGCCCTGCGCGAGGTCTCCTTCAGCGTCGACGAAGGTGAAACCCTGGCCATCGTCGGGGAGAGCGGCTGCGGCAAGAGCATGCTGGCGATGTCGATCATGGGTCTTCTGCCGTCGATCGCCACGATCAGCGAAGGGCATGTCGTCCTGGGGTCGCGCGCCATCGAAGCCGAGCCGGAAGCCGCCATGGAGAAAGTCCGCGGCGCGGAAATCGGCATGGTCTTTCAAGAGCCGATGACGGCGCTGAACCCGGTGTTTACGGTCGGCTCGCAGATCGCCGAACCGCTGCGCGACCACCTTGGCCTGTCCAGGGCAGAGGCCCGGAAGACCGCGATCGACCTGATGGAGCGTGTGCGGATCCCATCCGCGGCGAGTCGCTACGATTCCTATCCGCACGAGTTTTCGGGCGGGATGCGTCAGCGCGTGGTGATCGCGTTGGCCATCGCCTGCCGCCCCAAGCTGCTGATCGCGGATGAACCGACGACCGCGCTCGACGTGACGGTGCAGCGCCAGATCCTCGATCTGCTCGATACGCTGCAGGATCAGGAAAAGATGGGCATGCTGCTGATCACCCACAATCTTGCCATCGTGGCCGGGCATGCCGACCGCGTGGTCGTGATGTACGGTGGCGACGTGGTGGAACAGGCCACGGTCCGCGACCTGTTCCGAAGTCCCGCCCACCCCTATGCGCGCGCCCTGCTTGCCAGCCTGCCAAGGGTCGATCGTGATCTGTCCGAGCTTGCCTCGATCCCCGGTCGCGTTCCGCCCCTGGCGAAACTGCCCGACGGGTGCCGGTTCATCGATCGCTGCCCGCACGCGATGGACGTCTGCGGGAAAATGCCGCCCGCGGTCGAGCTGGGCCAAGGCACCAGACACACCGTCCGTTGCTGGCTGCACGTCGAGGGAGGGTCGGATGCTGCTGTCGGTTGATGCGCTCAAGGTGGTCTATCAGGTCAAGCGAGGATGGCCTTTGCCGAAAACCCACCTGCTGAAGGCCGTGGACGGTGTCAGCTTCGAGATCGCCGCGGGCGAGGCGTTGGGCATCGTCGGGGAAAGCGGCTGCGGGAAAAGCACCGTCGCGCGCGCGATCCTGCGTCTGGTCGAACCGGAGGCCGGCCGCGTTGCCTACGCCGGCACCGATGTCTCGCACCTGCCGCTGAGGGAACTGCGCCGCCTGCGTCCCATGGTGCAGATGATCTTCCAGGACCCGGCAGCCTCGCTTTCGCCCCGGATGCGCATCGGCGACGCACTGGCCGAAGCCATCCGGGTGCACGGCATTGCCGAAGGGTCTGCCATCGACGATCTGGTCGCCAGCACCCTGACCGAAGTCGGCCTGTCGCCCGACGTGGCCGGGCGCTATCCGCATGAATTCTCGGGCGGGCAAAAACAGCGGATCGGCATCGCGCGCGCGCTGGTGCTATCGCCGAAGCTGATCATCGCGGATGAACCGGTTTCGGCCCTCGACATGTCCGTGCAGGCGCAGATTCTCAACCTGATGGCCCGGCTGAAATCCGAACGCGGGATCGCCTTTGCGTTCATCTCGCACGATCTGGGCGTGGTCCGGCATTTCTGCGAGCGGACGGCCGTGATGTATCTGGGGCAGATCATCGAAAGCGGCGCCACGCGCGAGATCTTCGATGCGCCCCTCCATCCCTATACCCGGTTGCTGCGCAGCGTCTCGCCGGTCCCGGACCCCGAGCGCGACTCGGCCCCGACAGTGCCGGAAGGCGAGCCGCCGTCACCGCTCGATCCGCCAGGTGGCTGCCGCTTCAACCCCCGCTGCCCCTTCGCCACGGATCTGTGCCGGACGGTCATTCCCGAACTGCGCCCGGTCAACGCGCGCAACGTTGCGTGCCACCACGCTGAATCACTGCCGTCCGAGGGATTTTGACCGTGCCCGATAGTGTCGTTCATTCCAGCCACTGGGGCGCGTTTCGTGCGGGGCGCGGCACCGACGGGCTGGATATCCAGCCCCACGAAGGCGACCGCGCGCCCAGCCCGATCCTGCAGAACATGCGTCACGCCCTGGATCACCCTGCCCGCGTCCTGCGCCCGTCGGTGCGCGAAAGCTGGCTGCGCCGCGGCCCCGGACCACGCCCCCGCCCGATCGGCGAGCCCTTCGTCGAAGTCAGCTGGGACAGGGTCGCCGAGCTGTTGGCGAACGAAGTTCGGCGCGTGCGCGAGGCCCACGGCCCCGAGGGCGTCTACGGCGGCTCCTATGGCTGGGCCAGCGCGGGACGCTTTCACCATTCCCAGAGCCAGATACACCGGTTCCTGAACACCGCCTTCGGGGGATACGTCAGCGGGGTCAGCAGCTACAGCGCCGGTGCGGCGGCCCCCTTGCTGCCGCGCTTGATCGGAAGCTTCGCGGAGATCTCCCGAAACACCGTCTCGTGGAAACAGGTTGTGGCCGAGACCGAGCTGATCGTCAGCTTCGGTGGCATGCCGCCGCGCAACTCGGCGATCGGCAATGGCGGCGTCAGCGATCACATCGAACATGACTGCATGCGCCGGATCGCCGCTCGAGGCGGGGCCTTTCACCTGTTCTCCCCCATCAGCGACGACATGCCGGAGGACATCGGGACCGTCTGGCACGCGATCACGCCGGGAACCGACACGGCATTGATCCTGGCGATGGCCTATGTGCTGCAGGACGAAGGGCTGGAGGACACGGCATTCCTCGAGACGTACTGCGTCGGCTACGGGCGGTTTCTCGACTACCTGCTTGGCGATGCCGATGGAGGCCCCAAGACGCCGGCCTGGGCGGAGCGCATCACCGGAATCAAGGCCCAGACCATCGCCCAGCTTGCGCGCGATCTGGTCCGCAAGCGGTCGCTGATTTCCGTGGCGCATGCCGTGCAACGGGCGGAATACGGCGAGCAGCCCGTTTGGGCGGCGATGACACTGGCGGCAATGGTCGGACAGATCGGCCTGCCGGGCCGCGGCTTCACCTATGCCTTCGGATCGCTTGCGCATACCGGGCGCCAGAAAGTGGCGGTTCCCATTCCGGTTCTGCCGCAAGGCACGAACCGCTGCCAGGCCTTCATCCCCGTGGCGGCGATATCGGACATGTTGCTCAACCCGGGCGCGCCCTTCAGCTTCATGGGCGTCCAGCACGCCTATCCCGACATCCATCTTCTGTGGTGGGCCGGCGGAAACCCGTTCCACCACCATCAGGATCTGCATCGCCTGGCGCAGGCCATCGGGCGCGTCGATACCTTTGTCGTGCAGGAGCAGGTCTGGACCGCCACGGCAAAATCCGCCGACATCGTCCTGCCGATCTCTTTCTCGCTGGAACGGTCGGATTTCGGTGGGACGCGCAACGATCCCAGGCTGTTCGCCATGCAGAAGCTGTGCCCGCCGAAGGGCGACGTGCGTTCCGACTACGACGCCCTTTCGGCCGTGGCGGCTGCCCTGGGCCCGGCAGAGCACGCTGATTTCACGCAAGGCCGCTCGGCCGAGGACTGGTTGCGCCACCTGTACGAACCGACGCGCGCCTCGCTGGAGGCTATGGGCCTCGACGCCCCCGATTTCGACGCTTTCTGGGAAAAAGGCTGGATCGATCTGCCATGCCGGGACGACACCGGCGGGTTTCTCCAGGAGTTCCGCGACAATCCGGAGGGCCGGCCCTTGGGTACGCCAAGCGGGAAGATCGAGATCTTCTCGCAGGAGATTGCCGGCTACGGCTACGACGACGCCCCGGGATTGCCGGTCTGGCGCCCGCACAAGCGCGGCCCAACCCCCGATGAGCCCTTCATCCTGATCGCCAACGCCCCCTCGACGCGGCTGCACAGCCAGCTGGATTTCGGCGCGACATCGGCCGCGCACAAGGTCCAGGGCCGCGAAAAGGTCCGGGTCAATCCGGCGGACGCCGCGGCCCTCGGGCTGCAGGACGGCGACATCGCGCGGATGGAGAACGACCGGGGCGCGTGTCTTGCCGGGGTCCAGATCACCGAACATGTGCGCGCCGGCGTCGTTCACCTGCAAACCGGCGCCTGGTTCGATCCGCATGACGACCCCGAGGGGCTGGCGCCAGTATTCTGTGTCCATGGCAATGCGAATGTCCTGACGCACGACAAGGGCACATCGCAGCTGACCCACGGGTGCACCGGGCAGATCGGCCGCGTCGCGCTGCGCAAATGGACGGGCCCGGTGCCGCCCATCCGGGCCTTCGACCCGCCTCCCTTCTTGTCCAGTTCTTCGACGGAGCCTTCCCATGACTGACGCTGATCGTAATCGAGAGAAGGCCGCGAAGGTCAGGATCGAGACCAGGGCCTGGATCGACGGCGCGCCCGTCGATGCGCAGTCCGGCATGACATTTGTCACGCGCAATCCGGCAACCGGCGCGCCCCTGGCCGAGGTGGCCGCCTGCGATGCCGCCGACGTGGACATCGCGGTGAAGGCCGCCCGCCGCGCCTTCGATGCCGGCTCGTGGTCGCGGTGCGATCCGGTCGATCGCAAGAAGACGATGCTGAGGTTCGCTGAGCTGCTGAGGGATCACGGCGAGGAACTGTCGCTGCTGGAGTGCCTCGACAGCGGCAAGACAATCACCGACTGCCAGAACGAAGTGGCCGGCGAGGTGCCGGATTTCTTCCAGTGGTACGGCGAGGCGATCGACAAGAGCTTCGGGCGCGTCGCCCCCACCGGGCAAGGCGCTTTCTCCATGATCGTGCAGGAGCCCATCGGCGTCGCGGGCCTGATCGTGCCCTGGAACTTTCCGCTGCTCATGGCCGCGTGGAAGCTCGCCCCCGCCCTGGCGACGGGCTGCTCCGTCGTTCTGAAACCCGCCGAGCAGTCGCCGTTGACGGCGCTGCGCCTGGGTGAACTGGCCGCCGAGGCGGGGCTGCCCGACGGGGTGCTCAACATCCTGCCGGGCCTTGGCGAGCAGGCAGGCAAGGCCATCGGCCAGCACCCCGATATCGACATGGTCTCGTTCACCGGGTCGGGCGAAGTGGGCGCGTTCCTCCTGGGATACGCCGCGCAGTCCAACCTCAAGCCCGTGGGGCTGGAGCTGGGCGGCAAGAGCCCGTTCCTGGTGCTGGAAGGCGCCAGGATTTCAGATGCGCTGGTCGAGCACGCGGTCATGGCCGCGCTGTGGAATGGCGGCCAGAACTGCTCGGCCAACATGCGCCAGATCATCCACCGGCGGCACTACGACGCCTTCGTGGAACGCGTCCTGGCGCGGGTGAAAGACTTCAGCGTGGGCGATCCGATGGATCCGGCGACGGACATCGGCGCGATGATCACCGCCGAGCATCGCGACCGGGTGGCGGGATACCTGCAAGCCGGCAAGGACGAGGGCGCGCGCGTGCTGCTGGGCGGGACGGCGCCGGACGCCTCGGGCGGGTATTTCATCAGTCCCACGGTCTTCGACCAGGTCACGCCGGACATGAAGATCGCCCGTGAAGAGATCTTCGGGCCGGTGCTGGGCCTGATCGCCGTCGATACCGATGACGAGGCGCTGCAGATCGCCAGGGATACCGAATTCGGCCTGCACGCGTCGGTCTTTACCCAGGATATCGACCAGGCGTTCCGATTTGCCCGTGCCCTGCCGGTGGGAACCGTTTCGGTCAACGGCTTCTCGGAAGGCAATGTCGCGACGCCGTTCGGCGGGTATCGGCGTTCTGGATCGCTCAGCCGCGACAACGGGCTCGAGGCTATGGGCCAGTATCAGCAGACCAAGACCATCTGGATCGAACTGGAGGCGAAGTGATGGGTATCTCGGTGCCGGTCGCGCCCTTTGCCGGCGATCAGGATATGCCCAAGGCAGCGGATGTGGTGGTCGTCGGCGGCGGCATCGTCGGCGTGATGACCGCGCTGGAGCTCGCCGAAGCCGGGCTGTCTGTCGCCCTGTGCGAAAAGGGCGTGATCGCCGGTGAGCAATCCTCGCGCAACTGGGGATGGGTGCGGCAGATGGGCCGCGCCGAAGCCGAGTTGCCGCTCGCCGCCCACTCACTCGACCTCTGGCGCAACCTGGACGCGCGCATTCAAGGCGCAACCGGATTTCGCCAAACGGGGATCACCTATGCCGCATTTACCGAGCGTGATGCCAGACATTGGCAAGCCTGGCACGAGATCGGCAAACGCCATGGGGTCGAGACCGCGTTGCTCAGCGCCGAGCAGGTCAGGCAAGCAGCACCCGGCATTTCAGGCAAGGTTCGCATGGCCCTGTGGTCGCCGCACGATGGATGTGCCGAACCCTGGCTGGCTGTTCCCGCCATGGCCAACGCCGCGCGGAAGGCAGGTGCGCATATCCTGACGAGTTGCGCTGTCCGCTCGCTGGACATCGAGGCCGGGCGCGTCGCTGGAGTCATCACGGAACACGGTCGTATCCATGCACAGAAGGTCGTGATCGCAGGCGGGGCGTGGAGCCGGACGCTCCTCGGAAATCACGACATCGACTTCCCGCAATTGCGGGTCGTGGGCACCGTCGCCCGGGTGATGGGCGCGAAAGGTCTGCCCGAGCATCCCTTCGGGACCGAGGATTTCTCGTTCCGCCCGCGGCTTGACGGAGGGCACACGCTTGCCCTTCGCAACGCCAATATTGCAGAGATCCTCCCCGACAACTTTCGTCTGTTTCGCCAATACCTCCCGCGCCTGCGCGAAAACTGGCGCGAGTTCCACCTCCGCTTCGGACCCTCGTTCTTCAAGGCAATGGCAGTGCCGCGACACTGGGAGTCCGACACGTCCACGATCTTCGAAGCCGTCCGGACCCTCGAACCGAAGCCCTCGCGCCTGTTTCTCAAGCGCGCGCTTCGCAACGCCGGACGGTCCTTCCCGGCGTTCAACACCATAGAGACCACCCATGCCTGGGCAGGCGTGATCGACGTGACACCCGACGCCGTCCCGGTGATCGACCGCATTCCCGGATTGGCCGGAGCGTATCTGGCCTCCGGCTGTTCCGGCCACGGCTTCGGGCTAGGCCCCGGCATAGCCCGCCTGACTGCCGACCTGGTACTCGACCGCCCGCCCGTCGCCGACCCCTCACCCTTTCGTTGGGACCGTTTCAACGCGTAGACGCTGCCGATTTTTTCCAGCGCGAATGCGGGCGCGTCCGACAGCAAATGAACTGACCTCAGCCCCCGATCTCCTCCAGCTATTCGGAGAGGCCGCGGGTTGTGATCGGGCTCTGCAAGCGACCAGTATTGCGCAAGGGCATCGGCCACCGTCATCTCCGGCGGATCGACAAGACCAAGGGCGGCATCTGCCTCCCGTGCATCGAGGCGGCCCCTCGGGAAAGCCTGTTCGACTCGGGCGACGATCTCCGCCGCCGGCAGCTTGGCGACCCCGGCCTGCGCCGAAGCGTGCAGCCTGATCGGACGCAGCTTCAACATGCCCGGACGACGCCGCCACGGAAATTTCCACCAGAAATACGACACGACCTCATACGACAGGCCGTCCCCGTGCGGACAGCATCGGCAGCAACCGAAGAAGTCGGCGTTACTACCATTAACGGTCTTGATTTGAACCAAAAGTTCGATAGGCTTCATTTAGGGTATAGGGCGCGTACGACGCTCATCTTGCCTGGTGGCCTCGGTTCACCCTGAGCGGGCTGCATGAAAAGAAACGATAAAACAACATGGAGCCTCAGATGAAATCTTCTCTTGCGTTGGTGCCTGCGCTTGTTGCGTCGTCGATTATCCATCCCGTCGCAGCGCAGGACTACCCTGCCAGTTCGGTCGATGTGGTCATTCCATCCTCGCCAGGCAGCGGTGTCGATATTTTGGGACGCGCCTTTCTCGAGCAGCTGGGAGAGGAACTTGGAACCAGTTTCGTGCCTCTGAACCGTCCCGGCGCGGCAAACAGCATCGGCGTGACGCTGGTTGGGAATGCAAAGGCTGACGGGAGGACGCTTGGTCTAACCGCGGCCGGGCCCTTCGTGTCACAACTACATATGCAGGACCTTGCTTACGAATTCGACGACTTCACGTATATCTGCCAGGTCTTCGAAGTTCCCGTGGTTTTCGCTGTCCAAGAGGATTCTCCCCACAACTCGCTGGACGATATCGTCCAGGCGTCGAAAGGCGGCGAACGGATTCTCGTTAGCAGCGCGGGCGTCGCCACCATACCGCATGTGGCACTTTCGGAGCTGGCCTCGCAGACGGGAACGGAATTCACCCACGCGCCATATAATGGCGATGCGGCGGCCCTTCAGGCCGTTCTGGGGGGGGAGGTCGTCATGGGCGGCCTCGGTCTTGGCACCACGGTCAATCAGCCGGTCAAGATCATCGGTCTCTTCACCCGTGATCGAATTTCGCAGCTCCCTGATATGCCAACGGCGACCGAGGCGGGATACGAAATCGTCAAGACCGGTTCGGCCGGGCTCTTCGCGCCGGCTGATATCCCCGAGGAAGAACGCCAGATGCTTGAAACAGCCTGCGAAGCCGTCGTGACGGGCGCGGAGTTCAGTGACTTCGCGACGAGTCTCAACCAGGCGCCCAATTTCCTGAACAGCGCGGATTGGCTGTCCCGGTTGGAGGCGGATTCCGCCTCGAACAAGACTGTGATCGACGAGAATGGCCTCGGCATGCGCTGACGCCGATTTTCGCCGCGGGCGGGCGCATCCTCCAGGGCTGCGCCCCGACCTTCGAAGAAAACGCGGAGAAACTAGACCTTTTGATTGGGTGAGCCGATGCTCTCTATCATTCGCAACAAGGACATCGTCGCCGGTGCGGCGGTGATCGTGATCGGCGGCGTCTATGCCCTGACGTCGCTCGCTTATCCGATGGGAACGGCGGTCATGATGGGGCCAGGCTACCTTCCGTTCGTCCTGGGGACACTCCTCGTGTTCTTGGGCGTGGGGATTGCCGCGACGGGTGTTAGGCAAATCGTCGGAAAAGCCGAAAACCTGTACTCGCTCGAAGCGAACGTTCGGGCCATTGCGGTGCTACCCGCCTCAATCATCGTTTTCGGGCTAACGATCGAGACCTTCGGGCTTGGCCCGGCGACATGTCTGGCGGTCTGGTCGAGCACCCTGGCGGACCCTCGCATCTCTTTCCGGCAAGGTCTGATTACTTCCATCATCGTCGCCGCCTTCGGCGTCCTTCTGTTCCGAGTGGCGCTTGGCTTGCAAATCGAGGCAATCAAATGGCCGGTCTTTTGAGTCCTGATGCCGTCGCGGGCCTGCAATGGGCCCTGTCAGCGGATGCTCTGACGTATTGCACGCTCGGGGTTTGCCTCGGCATGATCGTAGGCGTGATACCGGGCGTGGGCGTCCTTGCCTCTGTGGCGCTTCTGATGCCGCTGACGTTCCATCTCGACCACATCACCGCAATCGCCATGCTGGCGGGCATTTACTATGGCTCGGCCTATGGCGGCTCTACGGCATCGATCCTTCTGAACCTACCGGGCACGGAGAGTACGGCAATAACCGCTCTCGATGGCTATCCGATGGCGAAAAAAGGCAAGGCCGGGGTGGCCCTCTTCGTCACGACTATTGCTTCTTTCGTCGGCAGTGTAATCGGCATCGTCCTGCTCGCAGGCTTCGCCTTCCCCATCGCGGCACTGGCATTGAAGTTCGGCTCACAGGAATACTTTGCGCTCATGGTTCTGGGCCTTGTCGCGGCATCGATGGTATCGGCTGCTACCAGAATGAAATCTCTGGTGACGATCGTTCTGGGCGTATCCATCGGGCTTATCGGTATCGACATAAATAGCGGCGTCGCTCGCCATACCTTCGGGATCCCCAGCCTTTATGACGGGGTCTCTATCGTGGCGGTGGCTCTTGGCATCTTTGGTCTCACCGAGCTGATCCGGAGCGCGGGGCAGCGGGAGGAAAAGGAGATCACCGAGAAGATCAGTTTTCGGAACATGCTGCCAACGCGGATGGAAATGAGACAATCCTGGCCCGCGATCCTGCGGGGCTCCGGCATTGGCTCTTTTTTCGGTGCGCTTCCCGGTACGGGCGGTGCGATCGCTTCATTCGTATCCTACGCGGTCGAACGGCGGATCAACCGGAAACCTGAGAAGTTCGGTTACGGCGCGATCGAAGGAATTTCGGGGCCGGAGGCGGCAAACAACGCAGCCGTGCAGACCTCGTTCATTCCGACACTCACGCTTGGCATTCCGGGTAATCCGGTCATGGCCCTGATCCTCGGCGTCCTGATGGTCCACGGTATCGCGCCTGGTCCACAATTTCTTGAGACCAATACCGAGATGTTCTGGGGACTGGTCGCCAGCTTTGTCATCGGCAACCTGATCCTGTTGATCCTGAATATTCCGCTGATCGGAATCTGGACGCGAATTCTGACGATCCCCTATTCCATTCTCTATCCATCGATCATCGGGTTCCTTTGTATAGGTGTCTACAGCGTAAGTTACGCGCCGGCGGAGCTTTACTTGCTGGCAGGACTTGGGCTTGTGGGGCATTTCATGATGGTCCTCGGCTTTCCGATCCCGCCATTGTTGATCGGGATCGTCCTGGGCCCCATGATCGAAGAGAACTTCCGTAGATCCATGCTGCTGCAGGGCGGCGATGTCATGGGCTTCTTTGGCAAGCCCTTCAGTGCCGCGATCCTGCTGCTATGCATCGCAATAGTGGTCGCATTGCCGCTTGCAGACCTGCGTGCGCGGCGCAGGGACCGTAAGGCGCGTGCGAACGCAAAGAGCTAGGACGTGATCGGCCGGCTTCTTTGATTGCGGACGAGAGTGTCCGACCTTCTGTGTAATAGGTGCCTGGTCCCCGCTTCCTATAAGGGAGCAAGACGATGGCGATTTCGAAGGAACTTCTGAAAGGCTGCGAGCAGCCTGAGGATCTGCCTGCGCCGCCGGGTTGATGAAGGAGCTGAAGATCAGCCTCATGTCATTCCCGACCGAGGACGCCGCCACGAAGTTGATCGATTTGGCGATCCGTAACTTCGAAAGGGATGGTGGAAACGTCCGGGAATAGTTTGCGGCCCGCAAACGGTTCGCGATAATGTTCGGCGAGCGCTTCGGCCCTTGAGCATCTTAAACCGCATGCGCCCGCCCGGATACGCAAACTTCAGAACACTCCCTTGCGGACACCGGTCTGGCGCGTCCGCCTCGCCTACGAAAGACGTTAGATCGGATATAGATACAGCGGCTAAATGCGTCTACCGCATCGCGTCCGTTTTCAATTTAATCAGGAGCCGAGCAGCTCTCGCTCGATGCCTTCCTCGACTTCATCGCGGATCAGGCTCCAGATCCCATTGACCATATCGATGAATTCTTTGCTCCTGCGGATCCCCGGATCGCGAGGGCGCGCGAAAGGCGGGGTAACAATCTTCTTGACGCGGCCGGGCCTGCTACTAAGGACCACGATACGGTCCGCTAGCAAAACCGCTTCGTCAATCTGATGGGTAACGAACACAACGGTGGAGTTCAGTCGCTGGGTCAGCGCCAGAAGCTCCGACTGCATCACTTCGCGGGTCTGCGCGTCGAGCGCCGCAAAGGGTTCGTCCATCAGCAGGAAATCCGGCTGCATGGCTAGGGCGCGGGCGATGTTCACCCGCTGTCGCATTCCGCCAGAAAGCTCGCGCGGAAAGTGCCGTCCGAAACCCGAGAGCTTCACCATCTCCAGCACGTCCGAAACCCTGCGGTTTTCCTTGTCGCGAGGTACACCCTGAAGCTCTAGGCCAAGACCGACATTACGCTGCACAGTCCTCCAGGGGATCAACGAGTCTGCCTGGAAGACGAAGCCCATAAGTGGCTCTTTCTCGACCCCGGTCCCGATCTGGACATTGCCCAACGTCGGCTCCACCAAGCCGCCGAGGATCTTCAGCAACGTCGTCTTGCCGCAGCCGCTTGCCCCGACGAGACAGACAAATTCATTGTGTCGGATCTCAAGATTGATGTCTTCGAGAACGACCATTTGCTCGTTCTGGGGCGTCGGATACGCCTTCGACACTTCGTTGATCCGAATGTTCTGAGCCTCTACCACGGTGTCAGCGTCTTTGGTCTGCATGTCCATTGTGATCCCCGCGGGCATTGTTCAGGTACGACGCGCCTCATAGGCGCGGCTCAGGGCATCCACAGCCA
Source organism: Tropicimonas omnivorans (assembly GCF_031846565.1). NCBI lineage: Bacteria > Pseudomonadati > Pseudomonadota > Alphaproteobacteria > Rhodobacterales > Roseobacteraceae > Tropicimonas > Tropicimonas omnivorans. Next base: position 1,029,680 of record NZ_JAVRHL010000001.1, read on the forward strand.
TCATCATTGCAGCGCCCAGGAGTGCCAGCACGAAGACGTAGGCGAGGATTAGAGATACGTCGAACGTCTGAGACGCGACGAGGATGCGGTAGCCCATACCGGCATTCGAGCCCAGCAGTTCACCCGCAACAACGGCGGTGAACCCGCGTCCGACGGCAAGACGAATCCCGGTTGCGATGTAGGGGACCGATCCACGGATAATGATTTTGCTGATGATTTGCAGCGTCGAGGCACGCAGTGACCGCATCACGTCGATGAGATTGCGATCCGCGGACGATACGCCGAGGGCAGTGTTGATGAGGATAGGGAAGACCATCACGATGAAGCAGACGGCCACCTTCGACCAGATGCCGATGCCGAACCACAGGATGAACAGCGGCGTGAGCGCAATCAACGGCGTGGAGTAGCCGGCTGCCAACCAAGGTTCCATCAGGACGCCGACGGTGCGGAAATAGCCGACGATGACGCCGATACTTATTCCGGCAACGATCGCCATGACCGCGGCGATGCAGAATTCCGTGGCGGTGATCACGAAGTCGCTCCAGAGCGTTCCATCGACCGCAACGGAAAGCAGCCTGTCGAACGTGCGGATCGGCCCGGCGAACACCAGGTCGCCGTTCGTCAACATGGACAGAAGTTGCCAAATGGCGATTCCGGCAACCACAGACAGCGCCATTATGCCAACTTGGGCCCATCTCGCACGACGGGCCCTTTTCTTCTTGCCGGCTTCCCGGTCACGGAAAGCCTGTCGGTCATGGACGGCGTCGGGTGCAGCGGCCATATCGATCACTCCTCGGCATCGGACCAAGTGGTGACGAAGTAGTTGGATGCGGTCTCGAAGTCTCCGATCCCCGCTTCACGCGCCATATCGAGATAGGTATCTAGCATGTCCAGATCGAGTTCGAGGGCGGTCTCGAAGAGGCTTTCCTCCAGATAGAAGTCGTAGATCTCGGCGGCGATCTCCGGTGCGACGTTGGCCGAGCTGGCCAACGATTCTATGGCTGCATCGCGGTTCGCCTCATCGAGGAGGAAACTCTTGCCCTCCCGCACGGCTTCGACAAACGCATCGACGGCCTCCGGATTGTCGTCTGCCCAATTGGAATTGTAGAAGGCGGCAATAGCCTGCGAATCCACGACGTCGGAGGATAGAGCGAGGCGCACTGCCGTTGTCTCGGAGTTCAGGTAGATAAAGTCCTGCGGCTGTGTAAGCGTGACGGCCGACACGTTGCCCGACAGGAGCGCTGCGATCTTGTTCGACCCGGATCCGGTCTGGAACACTTCGAATTCCGATTTCGCCAGCCCGTTCTCGAGAAGCATTGTCGAGATAAGAGTCGCGTCGGAGCTGGCGATAGCCGCGGTCCCGATCCGCTTGCCCTGCAAGTCATCGAACGACGTTACGCCCGGTGCGCCCAACAGGCTGAACGGCGTGTTGATCATGCCGATGAATCCCTGGACAGGCGCGCCCCGATCCTGAGCGAGCGCCGGTTGATCGGGATTTGTAACAAAGATCTGCAGATCGTTCGAAACGAGTTGCTGAAGGCCCTGGCCACCGCCGACGTAGCGCGTGGTCACGTCAAGACCTGCTTCTTCGAAGGTACCGTTGGTCTGTGCAACGAAGACGGGCCAAAGCGCTGCGACCGGCGCGGGGGCGCCAACGACGATTGGCGTATCCTGAGCATGGAGCGGGAGGGTCCCGCCGATAACGATAGGCAGTGCAAGGGTAACGGCGAAGCGTTGTGTAATGCGGATGCGGTGCAGTGTCATCGAAAGGCTCCCGTTGATGTTTTGGTTTTGGTCGGCCTTGTCCCGTGCCATCAGACCTTGAGGATCAGGCCGTCGTGCGCGACGTGGACGTTGCCGTCGAACGTCTCTGCGATCCGAGAGGCGTAACGGTCGAAGATGTCCTCGGGGGCCTCTTCTTCGCCGTAGTAGACTTTCGACATGGCTCGCGAGGCGGGCGGGGCACCGAAGGGGGCCACGTGGGTGGCGACGACGGTCTTCACCCCCGCCTTCCGCGCGACTTCACCGATCCAACTTGGCGTCGAATGGGGGTGTGTATGCTCCTTCTGCGCATCCTCCAGAGAGGAAGACCGAGAGAACTTGCCGGTGGTGAACATGTCGCCATCCGGCTTGGCACATTCCTGGATCAGGACATCCGCACCCTTTGCCAATTCCGGCACTTCCGGGCAGGGTCGACAATCGCCGGTGACGACGACAGAGCCGTGGTCGCAATCCACCCGGTAAGCGAGGCTACGCATGCCGAACTGTTGGAAATGCGGAACTTCGACGGAAGTGATCCTGTACTTGTCCGTCTCGGTCACCAGCCCGGGCTCGACGTCACGCGCGGTGAACGGTGGCTCGTCTCTCGGGCGACCGGGAACATCGGCGCGCCATGTGCTGACGAGACCGCGCCCGAACTCCACATCCGCATAATGGCCTTTGAACACAAGATCATTTGCCATCCTCACCGTGCCGGCGGGACCGGTCACAGGCAGATCCTCCTGACGGCTTGCGATCCAGCTTGCAATCATGAAGTAGCCGAAGCTGGCTATGTGATCGAAATGCAGGTGGGTGAGGTAGAGTTCGTCGATCTCCACCGGGTTGATCCCGCAACGCATCAGGTTCTCTAGGACCATCCGCCCGCAATCAAACTGCAGAACGGTGCCATCGATGGTGACGGCTGCGGAAGCCCCGCCGCGGAAAGGGTCGGGCAGTGCGGAGGCGGAGCCGGTCAGGACGACGTGCATGCCCTTGGTGAAGTCATGTTCGGCATTGAGCGGACTTGTGATCATGACCAAAGACTCTCCCCTTACCATGAACAGATGTACATGAAACCAATTTCAGTTCAAATAAGGACCGATAAATTTCTGTCTGTCAAGTGTTGGTTCCCGTCGCCAGAAATCGTGGGGGCTCGCGCCAAATCTGGCGTCCGGTTTCTTCTTGCCAGGCTTGTTCGAGATAGTTGAAGCGCGTGGCCAGAACCGAGGCAATTTTCTCTGAATCTCCAAGGCAGATCGCGTCTAGTGTCGCCAGAAGGGTGTCTATGGCGGCAGCGGGGACCTTGGCAGCGGCACGCCGACGGATCGGCTCGATCTGCTGCGTCAGAACCTGCATGATCGTCTCGAGGATCCGCATGTGTGTGGCCCGCCCCAGCGCTGTGTTGAAGCGAAGGGCGGCCATCGAGAACGTCTCGATGTCTTCTTCCGTGTAGTGGTCTCGCCCCCGCAATTCCTCGAGCGGCGCGAGGATGTCGCGCATCTCCTGGAGTTCTTGCGGAGAGGCGCGCGAGGCGGCCAGCTCGACGATCTGGGGCTCTATGGCGCGCCGCGTGATCAGGATCTCCGCAAAATCTTCGACTTCGACCTGGGTCGGCAGGAACATTTGGACGTAGGAAGCCGGCGGTCGGCCGACGACGAAAGCCCCTCCCGCAGCGCCCGCCCGCACCTCTAGGATACCGTCCTTCTCCATCCGTTTCAGGGCTTCCCGAAGGGCGGTTCGGTTCAGGCCAAGCTGCGCTGTCAGCGTCTTTTCCGAGGGCAGCTTCTCACCGATTTTGACGTGGCAGAAGAAGATCGCCTTGGCGATGGCATCAACGGCGTAGTCTGCGCTGCGCCGGACGTACACCGGATCGAAGACGTGGTTGGTGGTAAGTTGATCACGTATGCCCATAACAGCTCCTCTGTCGGCAACCCTTTCGGATCTCGTCATTTTTTTGCATGTAGATACCGATAGTAGATAGAAATTTCTGTTCGACCTTCGCGTTTTGCCTCAGTATCGGTTCTTGATGGATCCGATATTGCTTGGTAAGGCGACATATGTGCGCCAACATAGGAGTGGTCGGATGGAACTGGAAGACCTAGTGGGAAAAGGCCTGCGTGCCCTTTTTTGCATCGAGATCAAGGAGGACTTTTTCCGGGCCAAGCCCGAGGAAGTCCGCGAGATTGGCGCGGCCTTGAAAGAGGCTTTTGCCGACCTCGAAGGGCGCTTCGGAGTGAAGGTGCTGGGCACGTTCGACGATGACCTGGTCCAATGCGGGGCTGGCAACGGCTTTCCTTTCATCTCGTACATTCTGGCCGATATTCCGGATTTCGAGGCTTCCGTCGCCGTTACGAACCTTCTCCGCACGCCATTCAAGGGGTCCCGGCTGAACCAGTACATGTCGATGCAGACACGTGTGGGTCATCCGCTCTTCTTCGGAACCGAGTAGATGGCAGAACTAGTAGACAGTGAACATTCGAGAGTCGCTTTCGTCACGGGCGCCGGTCAGGGTCTTGGCAAGGCGATAGGGCTCGCGTTGGCGCAGGCCGGGCATAGTGTGGTATTTGCTGATATCGATGCGGATCGGGCCGAGGCAGCGGCTGGCGATGTCGGTCCCGCTGCGCTTGGCGTGAGTGTCGATGTCCGCGACCGTGCTTCGGTCGAGGCCGCCGCGGAACGGGCGCGCAACCGGTTCGGCCCCATAGGAATTCTCGTGAACAATGCGGCCCGGACCGTAGCGCAGCCCTTTGCCCAGCTTACCGAGACGGAATGGGACGATGTCTTCGCAGTGAACCTCCGCGGCATCTTGCTGACGACCCAGACCATGGTGCCCGACATGGTGGACGCCGGATGGGGCCGGATCATCAACCTCTCTTCTCTGGCAGGACAGCGCGGCGGACCCCAGGTGCAGGGCGCGCATTACGCCAGCTCCAAAGCGGCCATTATCGGACTGTCTCGCTACATCGCGCATGAATATGCATCCTATGGCATCACGGCCAACGTGATTGCGCCGGGCCCGATCTTGACCGAGGCGACGGCGTTGGCGCCCAAAGACAAGCTCGACCTACTAGCGTCACAGATCCCGGTCGGTCGGTTCGGCGCGGCTCGGGATGTCGGCGCGCTGGCCTGTCACCTGGCCTCAACGGCGGGCGCCTTCATCACGGGGGCGACGATGGACATCAACGGTGGCCTGCAGATGCGCTGAGAGCTTCATTAAAATGTCTGGCAAGAGGTCGGAATGACGCTACGCGAGCAATTAGAGCAGGGCAGGGCGCTACGGGGCCCGTTCTGCGGACTGCCCTCTCCGGATACAGTCGAAGTGATTTGCGCCGCAGGTCCCGATTTCGTCTGTTTCGATGGCGAGCATTCCGCCATTCGGGGTGCCGCGCTGACCAACATGCTGCGAGCTGCGGCGTGTCACCGGATTCCGGCGATTGTCCGTGTGCCCGACGGTTTACCGCATATTGTCGCTGAAATTCTGGATGCCGGGGCAGCGGGTATACTCGTGCCGCGGGTCTCCGATGTCGCCGCAGCGCGCGCAGCGGTCAGCGCATCACGGTTTCCCCCCGTGGGTGAGCGCGGCGTCGGACCGGGACGTGTAGCCGGCTACGGCTATAACATTGGCCCGATGATGTCCGCAGCGCCACCACTCGTCGGCGTGCAGATCGAAACCATCGAGGCGGTCGAGGCCGCAGCCGATATCCTGGCGGTCGAAGGCATAGACTTTGCGCTGATCGGGCCGGGGGACCTTGGCGTTTCCCTTGCTGCCTCCGGGGTGGACGAAGATCTCGATACGCTTATCGACCGGATCTTTGAGGTGGCGAAGAAACTGGATATGCCATGCGGGATCTTTGCTCCAGATCGCGAAAAAGCCCTTGCCGAGGCGTCGCGAGCCCAACTCGTCATTCAGGGCAGCGATGCCATGCTTCTTCATGCCGCCGCTAGAGCAGCCTTTGGTTGACGTCTTGGCGGGGCGTCACGCTGAGGCTGTCTTGATCTGATCAAACCCCTTTCCCGGATTGAGAATGCCCTTGGGATCCAATGCGGATTTGAGAAGTTGCATAGTTCGGATCTGGGAGGGAGATCGGGAGTACGACATGTAGTCCCGCTTGATGAGGCCGATACCGTGCTCGGCGGAAATCGTCCCCCCAAGCTCCCTTACCGTGCCGTAGACCAGTTCCTTCACGTGTTGCTCGGGCTGCGCCTCTTGTCCAGGTACATGTACGACCAGATGCAGATTGTTGTCGCCTATATGTCCGTAGCTCAGCGCGATTATGTCTGGCCAGCGTTCCTTCAATCGAGTCTCGAAAAGGCGAACGGCCTCTGGGATCTGGCGTGTCGGAACACCGACGTCAAACGGCACAATCTGTCCAATGACGGCACCATATTCGGCCGGCGTTTCACGGACCGCCCAAAGTTCGTGTTCTTCCTTCACCGAATTGGCAAGCACCGCATCCGCGACGCAACCCGCTTCGAACGCGTTTTCAAGCAGCGATTCCATCTTTTCGCGCGCCATGCTTCCCGCGCCTCCTGTGGCTTCGAGAATGGCGTAGACGCCGTGCTTCCCTTCGATCGCGGTTCTGATCCCGCAACGCTCCGCCATGGTTTCGTAGAAGCTCGGCCACATTACTTCGAAGCAGGTGAGCATCGGTCCGAGAGATTTCTTTGCACGGGCGAGTAGATCGAGTAGCGCATCTGTATCTGGGCAGCCGATCAGAGCCGTTTGCTTTTCGGTCTGGCCGGGATGCAGCCGCATCGTGCAGCGCGTTATGATGCCGAAAAGGCCCTCGGTACCGACGAAGAGATGCTTGAGGTCGAGGCCGGCATTGTTCTTGGTAAGTGTGTTGAAATCGTCGACGATTGTGCCGTCCGCCAGCACCACCTCAAGCCCGAGAAGCTGGTCTCGCGTCATTCCGTAGCGGATAACGTTATGGCCGCCGGCATTTGTTGCGACCAGCCCGCCAAGTTGGCAGGATCCGCGCGCCCCGATATCGATAGCGAGCATCAACCCGGCCTCATCGGCCGCCTCCTGAGCAGTTTCCAGGACTGTGCCGGCTTCTGCGGTAAGGGTGGCCTCCAGAGGGTCCACGGAAAGGATCTTGTTCATTCGCTCGAGGGACAGGACGATACCGTCCGCAATCGGGTGCGCGGCACCGGAAATGCCGGTCAGCCCGCCCTGAGGAACCACGGGGATCCCGTTCGCCTGACAGACCCGGAGTGCGGCCGAAACCTCTTCGGTACGGCGCGGCTGCACCAATGCGGCCGGTTCGATGGGTTCCAGACCGGCCCAGTCGTGGCGATAGCGTTCGGGTACCTCGGGCCCCGGCGTCACTACATCCGGGCCACAGGCATCGTTCAGCAGGCGGGCAATGTCGAGTTGGTGCGTCATGCTAGTCCTGTCGCGTCTGGTGGGGACAACGATGCCACGCATTCGGTAGGTTCCTCGCTGCCAACTATCGGTAGTTAAATATACCGATTTCAGTTGATTGCAAAACTTTTCTGACCTAGTGTGAGTCGTGTTCCAAACCTTTGCATCCGTTCAGGAGACGCCAGTTGCCCTTGAATATCGACCTTTCCGGACGTTCAGCTCTTGTCACAGGCGCCGCACAGGGCCTCGGCCTTGCCATGGCTAAGGCTCTGACGGAGGCGGGTGCCACCGTCATGCTGACGGACGTGTCCGATACTGTCGGCGCTGCCGCGACGGACCTGAATGCTGGCCCCGGTCGCGCAATAGGGCGAACGCTCGACGTTCAGGACGAAGCCGCTTGGGAGGATGCGCTCGACGGCCTCGAGGCGGAAACGGGAAAACCCGTCGGGATCGTCATCAACAATGCCGCTCTGACCCTCGCCAGTTCGATCTGGGATCTCTCGCTTGACGAGTGGGACCGTGTCATGGCGGTCAATCTCAAGGGCTACTTCATCGGATGCCGCTGTGCGGGACGTCGCATGCGCCAGGCCGGTTGGGGTCGGATCATAAACCTTTCATCTCTGGCGGGACAGCGCGGCGGCCTGGTTGGCGGTGTGCATTACTCTGCCTCGAAGGGCGGGATCCTGGCCTTGAGCAAGTGTTTTGCCCTCGAACTTGCTGGGGACGGCGTGACCGTGAACATTATTTCACCGGCGGCGATCGAAGGGCCGATGAGCCGTTCGATGCCGCAGGACAAGGTTGCCGCGCTCGCCTCCGGAATTCCGGTCAAGCGCTTGGGCAGCGATGCCGAGGTGGGCATGGCGGCCGTTTATCTGGCGTCCGATCAGGCTGCTTTCGTTACCGGCTCGACGCTCGACGTGAACGGCGGCCTTCTGATGCGCTGACCCGTCTTTCCAAGACATTCAAACAGACGAAAAAAGGACCGATCAATGGCCGTAGAATTCGCCACCCCGAAAATCCCCACCCCCCACCGGGTTGTCTTCCTTGGAGCGTCTACCGAGGGGTGGTTCACCGCGTCCGGTGACGAGCGCAGGAACAGGATTCTGCCGCGAATGAAGCAGATGTTCGCCGATTGGCAGGAGATGGGTGCCAAGGTTCTGGCGACCGTCGACGACGACCTCTTCATGGTTGGACAGCCCGGCAGCCCGGATTTCACGTGGTACCTCATCATGGAAGTCCCCGACCTCGAAACGGTCGCGGCGATGATAAACTTGGTACGTAAGGACGAGGACGGCGTTCGACTCGACCGCGTGATGCGGTTGGAGGCGCGGGTCGGTCGGCCGTTCTTCCTTCTCGAAAGCTGAGCGCCAACGTTGGCTGTTCGTCGGGCTCTTTACTTGGGAGAAACCCGGAAATGAAGATTACCATCGTTGGCACCGCATCGCCGGCCTTGACGCTGAGAAGCGGCAATGTCGGCACCTCGGTGCTGCTGGAGCACGGTTCCCGGAAGGCAATGTTCGACCTTGGTCCGGGCGCCACGACGCGGTTGGACCACCTCGGTCATGACGTACGGGATATTGATTACGTCTACTTGACCCATCATCACTGGGATCATGTTGCGGACCTTCCCCATTTCGTGCTCGGCCGGTGGGAAAAGTCCCTTTTCGGCTCCGTGGGCGGAGATCCTTTTGCTCAGTCGCTGGTCCTTGTTGGGCCGCGAGATACGCGTCGTTTGGCAGACCGGTTCTTCGGAAAAGACGGCGCCTATGCCGACTGCATCGCGACGCGCTATGCCGAGGATATCGGTCTCCGTCTCTACGGAGCGCGGGGCATCAAGTCACCTCTTCCCCCGCTACTTGGCGACGTTCGGGAAATCTCTGCCGGCGACAGCTGGAAATCGGATATGCTGAGCTTTTCCACCACGAAGGCGGTGCATTGCCAGCCTTATCTGGAGTCTGCCGCATACCGGGTCGACGCGGATGGAAAATCGTTCGTTTTTGCTGGGGACACAGCCCCATGCGACGGCGTGACGGAGCTTGCAAAGGGCGCTTCCGTACTCTTGCACGATTGCAACGTGAACGAGAATGTCCGGGACCAACTCGGGACCGTAACGATGCATTCTACAGCGGAAGAAGTTGGCGAAGTTGCACGCTCCGCCGGGGTCGAGAAGATCGTCGCAGTGCATCACGGCATTCCGAAGGGTGAGAAGACCCGAAGGGCCGACCTGCAGCGTAGAATCGCGTCAGTCTTCGATGGCGAAATCGAGATCGCGACCGAAGGCGATACCTATGTCCTTTAGACCCCATGATGGCGGTGAGCTGACTTCTGTGGTCGCCGCCCGTAGTGCGAGTAGCTTGTGCCTGCGCTGACATAATCGCCCAGCATCCGGTTGTGGGCGATGAGCCGTTCGCCTTCGCGGCGGATCGAGGCCCAAGCCATGCCGATCCCGTCCTTGACCATCATCGCGTTGTCCCATCCGCCCGTCTGGTGGACGTAGCGCCCCGCCGCAAGACTGGCGCGGGCGGGAACGCAGGTCGGCGAGGGGGTGATCGCATTTTCGAAGCGCATACCTTGCGCCGCAGGGTATCCAGATTGGGTGTGGAGGCGACGACCTACCCCGCGCATCCCATCGCCCGCGCCTGATGCTCCTCGGAGCAGATGACGAGGAGATTCTTCTTCTCCTCGTCCTTCCATTTGCTCATGTCTCGGCATCTTCGATTTTCGTGTCGACACCCTCGACCGGGATCTCGGCATCCACGAGCCATTGGGACATGGGGGTCGTCACATCCGCTTCCATCTTCGGGCGCTTGCTGCCGTGCTGGTGGGATGGCGCCGGCCAAGCGAAGTCCGGGACAACGGCCATACGCTGGGTGATCTTTTCCTCAGTCACGTTCAGGACCATGAGATCCTCGGCCAAGGCGGCAGGGCCGTCCCAAGTTACACGCAGATCGTCGATGATGGGCAGCTTGAGGTCCTCGGAGATCATCGTGTGATAGATCACGCCAAGCCGTGGCTGGCAGAGCGCGAAGATCTTGCCGGCCGACCGGGGCGGACAATGCACCCCGTGACAGATGTTCTGCGCGATCTGGTAGGGCAGGTGGGTCTTCTGTGAATATTCCTTGGCGGGCACGAAGGCCTCGTGGATCAGCACGTCGACGTTCTGCGCGTTGTCGACCATGAACTGGCTTGGCTTGCCATCACCGAGGAACACCATGGAGCGGCCGTTCCAGTCGAGCCGGTAGCTGACCGGTCCGTCGATGCAGTGGATCGCGGGGAAAGCGCTGATCGTGACGCCGTTCTCCTCGAAAACCACCTGATTGTTCACCGAGTAGTCGAACTCGGTGAAATCAGCACGCCACCCCGTTCCCGCGCTGACGACCGCGCGGCGGCTTTCGATGTCCCATGCCATCATCTCGTTGAATGCCTTGCCGAAAGCGGCAGTGCCAAGGCGCGGTTCGCTGCCCGACGGCCCCCAGACGCGCAGGGGCGTGAAGCGACCACGCACCATGCCCACGGCGAAGAGGGAGCCGAGGTCGCCCATGTGATCGACGTGCAGGTGCGTCAGGAAGACCTTGTCCAAAAGCGAATGCGGAAGGCCAAGCGCGTTGAGGTTGGCCGCGGTTGATGTGCCGAGGTCGAAGATGAACTTGTCACCGTTGCCGAGCTCTACCAGCCAGCCGGGAGAGGCCTGTCGCCTACGGGCGAACGGCATGCCGGTTCCGAGGGCGGTGATGCGCATCTCGTCCGCGCCGAGCTCTTCGCCGGGATAGAAAAAGTTGGTGTCACGCTGGGTCATGGACGCTCCGTTGTGTTTGCAGGTTCGTCTGACGTTGGCGGTCAGACCGGGAAGGGCGTGTCAGGCAGAATGGCGGTCCTGGTCTCGTCTATTCCGGATGAAAAACACCGCGAGAACGACGACCGAAATCGCAAGCAGGGCGATTGCCACCGGGAACTGCACGATATTTGTGAGATCCCCGGTGAGCAGCGACAGGGTCTGGCCGAGGCTTCGTTCGAGCCGTGGCCCGAGGAAGAAGGCGATGATGAACACGATGACCGGATAGTCGTAGACCTTCATCAGCACGCCAAGGACCGTGAACCCCAGAAGGATCGCAAGACCGAACGTCCCTCCCGAAATGACGGTAGAGCCGACGATGCAAAGGATGATGGCCGAGGCGAAGATCATCGTCTCGGGCGCTCTGGCGATCCGGACCCAGATACGCCAGCCCACAAGGCCAAGGCCAAGATTGACGACATTGGCAATCATCATGGCGCCGAAGAGGCCGTAAATCAGGCGGCCCTGGTTCTCGAAGATCAGCGGGCCGGGCTGGATGCCGTGAACCATGAAAGCGCTGAGGACGAGGGCGGCCGTTACGCTGCCGGGAATGCCAAGGGCAAGGAGGGGGATGAGGTTGGCCCCCGCGACGGCGGAGTTCGCACTTTCGACGGATGCGACGCCCCGGATATCACCCTTGCCAAAAGAACTGGCGTCTTTGGCGGCTGCCTTGGCAGACACGTAGGACATGGATGCCGCGGCGGAGGAGCCGATGCCAGGCAGGGCGCCGACCATGGTGCCGAAGAATGCCCCGCGCAGCATGACAAAGCGGCAAGCCCAGTATTCCCTGAAGCTGAGCGTGTCATCGGTCGGGTCCGCACTGGCATCCATGTCGATGACCGACTGTGACCGCCGGCCCACCCCAGCAAGCCGCAAAACGATTTCTGACAGGACGAGAACTCCGATCGCGACCGGAACTTGAGGAACGCCGTCGAACAGCTCGAAGTTGCCGAAGGTCAGCCGCGGAAGACCGTAGTCGGGATCCGTGCCGATCAGCGAGACGAAAATCCCGAGAGCAGCCGCGATCAAAGCCTTGGAGAGCGAGCGGCCCGACAGGGCCGAGATCACGGCGAAAGCCAGCACCATCAGCGCGAAGATCTCCACCGGTCCCATGCGCAGGGCAAAGAACGCGAGCGGCGCCGCGACGGTGATCAGGACGAGGTCAGACACCGTATCTCCCGTCACGGAAGACCACGTCGCCATCTTCAGCGCCTTCTTCGCCTGGCCCTTCCGGGCCATCGGGTGACCGTCCAGCGTCGTCATGGCGGTGTCGGGGGTGCCGGGGGTGTTCAGGATGATTGCCGGGATCGCGCCGCCAATGGAGCCGCCTTTCATCGAACCCACGAGAAAGGCGATACCGACCAGAGGTTCGAAGGTCAGCGTGTACGGTATGGCGATGGCCATCACGATGACCGGCCCTACGCCCGGCAGCGCGCCCACGAACTGGCTGAGCGCGACGCCTGTCACGATTGCGACAAGCACCATCGGATGGAATGCATCGCCCAGTCCCATGAGTATCGTGCCGAGGTCGACCATGATGAGAGTTCCCTAGACCAATGGCCGACCGAGGAGCACTTCGAAGAGAAGCCAGATCGCGAGCGGAACGCCAACGGCGCCGGCGGTCAGCCAGAGCCAGCGACGCTCGTAGGCAAGGACCATCACCGCGAGGCTGAGGACGGGCGCGGCCCACTTGAAGCCGATGACGAGAGCCAGAGCGAGTGAAAGCGCCAGAGCGCCGAGAAAGAGAGCAGACCGCGCCAGCAGGGCCAGGTCCGGCGTATCACGGCCGTCGCGTTCGAAAAGAGCGAGGACCGCGCCGATCCCGACCAGCCATGCCATGATCCTTGGCATGGTGCCCGGCTGGACGTAACCGTCGAACCCGGAAGGTGTCTGCGCCGGGATGATCCATAGGATCGTGATCGCGGCGAGGGCCAGCATGAGGAATGCCGAAGCCCGGTTCATCAGCCAAGTCATGATGTTCCCCATTGATACGGGCGGGCTTGGATGGCCCGCCCAGCGCGTCGGGAATTACTGGGTGAACATCGGACCCATGTCATCGAGGCCCGTTTGCATGCGATCGAGAGTGCCTTCCGGCCCGAAATTCTCGACATCGCTTGTCAGGACGTTCCGCACGACCTCCTGCACTGCATCGGTTTGAACTGCTTCGGCCAGTCCGTCGGCAAGCGCTTGCCGCGTCTCTTCATCAAGCTCGGCGGGGGCGGCGACATAGAAGAACGGGTCGATGTAGAGATCGTATCCTTCCTCGACAAGCGTCGGGGTGTCGGGTGCGTAGGATAGCCGCTCATTGTTGATGGACGCGATCATCTTGATCCGGCCAGCTTCGAGGAGCTGCTGATGCGCGCCGCCGCTGAAGGCCAGATCGGCTTGACCGCCGAGGATGAAGGTCGTTCCCTCACCGCCGCTCTCGGCGGCCAGACGGCGGATGTCTCCGGACTCGGCGTCGATCAGTGCGCTGGTCACATAGGCTTCAGGCCCGGGAATCGCGGCGATGACGAGTTGGTTTTCCTGCGAATACTCAATCGCTTCCCCGAGGGTGTCGAACGGGGCATCGGCTGCGGCATAGAGGCCCTTCTCGGCTCGCGCGATGCTGCCGAGGTAGTCGAAGCTATCCAGCTCGAACGGAGTTTGGTCCGGGCGTGAGGCGAGGTTGATGATGACCGGCATGTTCACCGCAACGGCGATGTTCTGTCCGTCGGCAGGCATTCGGGCGAGCTTGCTGAGCATTGCGATGCCGCCGCCGCCGGGGGTGTTCTCGGCGACGATCTGCCATCCGGTGACATCTTCCATTGCGGTGGCCAGAACACGCGAGACACTGTCAAGCGATCCGCCGGCGCCGAATGCGATCTGCATCGTGATGGGCCCGTCGGGTTCCCAATCCGCCATGGCAGCGCCCGACATTAGGACGAACCCGCTCGCAGCGGCTGCAAGTGACTTGAAAATCATGTCTTTGTCTCCCTGATGTGTGTCGCGTCTCCTGATCCGATTGGTTCGGATTCTTCGGAGGGATTGCTGCTGATGCCAGAGGCCTGAGCCGCGATCCGATTGGCAAACTCCAGAAACTGCAACATTTCACTGGAGGTGAGCGTACCGTCAATTCGCTCTCGTCTTTGCCGCATGGCGGGCTCGACCTTGTCGAAGAGCGCTTGCCCGTCAGCCGTCAGAGAGCAGATCCAGCGGCGTCGGTCGACCTTGTCGCGTTCCATGACGACAAGGCCGGCATCCTCCATCGTCTTCATGATGCGGCTGGCCTGGGACTGTTCGATCACGGTGCGGTTCACAAGCTCGCGTTGGGTCATGGAGCCGGCATCAGCGAGCATAAAGAGGACGCGCCATTCGGGCACAGAGATGCCCCCGACACGTTCGAGGATTTCCGCCTGTTCCTTCCCGAGCGCACGCTTCAGCCGCATCGCGATGACATGGATCACACTGGCGCCGGCAGGGATATCGGCTGCACCAAGGAGATCCCCCTTCAGCATCAAGCCGCCATATTTCGGGGCGTCGGTACGATCGGGAGAGTGGGAACCCATGTCGCCGTGTCCTCCTCGGGGGTGGGCCAGGTCGCGTCTTGGATCGACGCTAGAAGGGCCTCGCCGTCATTTCAAGAAAAAAGAATGTTTGCACATAGTATGTTTAGTCATGTATATATTCGGCACCGTTCGAACGTGGACGTTCTGGCCGATAATCGACGAGAGGCCATCATCGATGAGCATCAAGAACATCCTGTGTGCCTATAGCGGTAAGGCCGGTCGGGGGGCCTCTCTGCGCCACGCAATCCGCATGACCAGGCATTTCGATTGCTTCCTGACGGGGGCCCTTCGCCATGGCCGTTCGAAGCTCACGCGAAAATTCCACGGCCAGCTGCCCAAACCCGTTCTAGATCAACTCAAGGCCGCCGATGACGAGATGATGGCCCGTGTCAGCACCCAGTTCATGGAACTGGTCCGCGAAGGCGGGGTCGAGGATCGCGCCGATTTCGTGGACCTCGTTCCCGACCGGGACGGCCCGATATCGTCCTATGCGCGCGCATTCGACATCGTGGTCACAGGTTCCCACCCGCCGGATACGAGTGAGGAGCATGCCGTGGCTTTCCCGGATCTGATCGCGCTGCAAAGCGGTCGGCCCGTTCTGGTCGTCCCACCCGACTACGAGGCGAGCGGCCTTGCGGATCATGCGCTTGTGGCGTGGGACGGGAAGCGTTCCTCGGCCCGGGCGCTTGGCGATGCCATGCCGATCCTGGAGCAGAAGGCTTGCGTCACCATCCTGACCGTCGGTGCGGTCAAGCCTGAAGGCGCCGATATTCTGCTGCGGAACCTTCAACGGCACAACATCTCGGCGAGGTACGTTACAAGGCCGCGCGAGGGGTCTGTCGCAACCACGATCCTTTCCGCGGCAGAGGAGTTCTCGGCGAAGCTGTTGGTCATGGGCGCTTTCGAGCATTCGAAGTTCAGCCACGACATCATGGGCGGCGTCACCACCGATGTGATGCGCGACACGTCGATCCCCGTTCTGCTGTCGCATTGAAGTCCGAAGTGGAAGGAAGGGTCGGGCAAGCCTCGTCCGGCGGCGCGCCCTTGTTCCTTCAGCCTTCCAGCCAGCTTTTGAGCGCCGCAAGAACGCCTTCGTTGGCTTCGTCCGGCCCGATCGTCATGCGCAGCGAATTGGGCAGGTTGTACGCCTTGACCGGCCGGAGCACGAAGCCTTGCTCTCTCAGGTACGCGTCCGCCGCATCTGCGCTTCGGCTCGGATCGCCTTTAGGGAAATCGATCAGTACGAAATTCGCCTGACCCTCGGTGACACCCAGCCCCATCTTGCGAAGCTCCGTCCCGAGGCGGGCGCGCCATTCGGCATTGTAGCGCACTTGTCTTGCAACATGGTCCTGGTCCCGGATCGCGGCCACTCCGGCTGCTATGGCCGGACCGCTCATGTTGAAGGGCCCCCGAATCCGATTGACCGCGTCAACCACATGTGAGGGCGCGTACATCCACCCGATGCGAAGGGAGGCCAGGCCGTGGACCTTTGAAAACGTCCGCGTCATCACGACGTTCTCGTGCGCCTCCACCAGTTCGATGCCGGCCTCGTAATCATCGGCGGAGGCGTATTCGGCATAGGCCGCGTCGATCACAAGGAGAACGTTCGACGGCATGGACTCGGCGAGCCGGCTCATCTCGGCTTTCGAGATGTGCGTGCCAGTGGGGTTGTTGGGATTGGCAAGGAATACGATGCGCGTCTTGTCCGTGATGCGCGACAGAACGGCGTCGATCTCGACATTCATCCCGACTTCAGGGACCAGAACCGGCGAGCCGCCGCAAGCCAGAGTGTGAACGCGGTACATCAGGAAGCCCCGCTCGGACATCAGTGTCTCGTCGCCGGCGCCTACGTAGAGCCGTGTGAGCAAGCTCAGAAGCTCGTCCGAACCCGAGCCGCAGACGATACGCATGGGGTCGAGCCCGTTCGTCTTCCCGATCGCCTCGCGCAGTGCGGCAGCCGAGCCTTCGGGATAAAGTTCGAGCTGTGACGCGGCGACCGCATAGGCCTCAAGCGCCTTCGGACTGGGACCGAACGGGGCTTCGTTGGACGAAAGCTTCCAGACTTTGCGCGTCGCACCGTCGCCGCTGCTTCCGGGTTGATAGGCCGGAATCCGGCTGATTTGCGATTTCGGGGTGGGGCGTGTCTCGGGCATCTTCAACCTCGTAAGGATTTTCGCGACCGTCCGCGGTTCGCTGACCGGAAATGCATGTCGATACATATTATGCTTAGTGATATTTATAGGCTTGAAGCAAGAGGCGAGGAAGGCCTATCTTTTCCGTGAACCCCAGCACGAGGACTGCGCATGCAACCAGCGTTGACCAAGCTCAGGACTCTTTTGGGGGCCGGCGGCGTCCTGGAAGGCGAGGATGCTGCCGCATTCGAGACCTCCGTTGCGGGGAAACGGGCTTCCTCGTTGGCCGTCCTGCGCCCTGCGTCTACCGAAGAGGTTTCCGAAGCCGTCAAAATCTGCGCCGAGCATGGGGTGGCAATCGTGCCCCAAGGCGGAAACACGAATGTCTGCGGAATGACGCTCGCATCCCGGGACGCCGTAATCTTGAATCTCTCGCGTATGAACCAAATTATCGAGGTCGACCGGGAGGGCGGTACAATTACCGTCGAAGCCGGCGCCACGATGCAGGCGGTGCAGGAGGCCGCGACGGAGGCCGGTTTGCTGTTTGCCCCGGATTGGGGCGCGCGTGGATCGGCTCAGGTGGGCGGGGCCGTGGCCACCAATGGTGGTGGCCTCAACGTCATCGGCTACGGGACGACCCGCGAGCAGGTAATGGGCCTCGAGGCCGTGCTGGCTGACGGCCGCATCTGGAACGGCATGCGGCACCATATCAAGGACAACTCGGGATATGATCTCAAGCAGCTTCTGATCGGCTCCGAAGGCACTCTCGGCATCATCACGCGGCTCGTCTTCCGCCTGCATCCAGCCCCAAGTCATCGTATATCCATGATGGCGGTTCTGACGAGCACCGACCGGCTCATGGATGCCCTCGCCCTTGCGCGTCAGACGGCGGGAGATCAGCTCGTTGCGTTCGAGCTGATGAATGGCCTCGGGGTGGAGTTGGCACTGGA
This sequence comes from Tropicimonas omnivorans, assembly GCF_031846565.1. Lineage (NCBI taxonomy): Bacteria > Pseudomonadati > Pseudomonadota > Alphaproteobacteria > Rhodobacterales > Roseobacteraceae > Tropicimonas > Tropicimonas omnivorans. The sequence continues at coordinate 1,047,268 of NZ_JAVRHL010000001.1, forward strand.
ACGCTACCCCGATTTGAAGCGGCCCTTCGAGACGCGGGCGGACTGGTACGTTCTGATTCAGCTTGCCGGTGGTCCAACCGTGACCGAGGCAATGGAGCAGATCTTCAGCGACGGGTTCGAGCAGGAGATCTTCTCGGACGGTGTTCTGGCCAATTCGATCGCGCAGGAGCGCAATCTCTGGGAAATCCGCGAGCAGCTCATCCCCATTCAGTATTTCGACTGCCCCTTCGCGAAGTGGGACGTCTCCGTCCCGGTGTCGCGCATCATGGAGTATCTGCACCGCGCAAGGGACATCGCATCTGATGTCGATCCAGAACTTGTTTGTTATGCCGTCGGCCACGTCGGCGACGGTAACATCCATTACAACATCTTCCTTCAGGGTCGGTCCGAGGCCGAGGCCGAACGTATCATCCCCGAGTTGATCCGCCGGATCGACGACCTCATCGCTGAGATGGGTGGCAGTATCACTGCGGAACACGGGGTGGGAACGGCATATATCGAGCGCGTGCGGCGGCTTAAATCGGGCGTAGAGTACGAATTGATGCTGAAGCTAAGGGAACTCTTCGATCCGAACGGCATCCTGAACCCCGGCAAGCTCCTGCCTCGCAAGGGGTAGGCTGACTTGGTGTAAAAAGTCCGCCCCACGGGTCATGCCGTCAACGGGGGCAAGGTGAAGTCAGGCCTCAGTCGTTCGCTGACGATCTGGTTCGATGCGAACATGGTCTGAGTGCCGCCGCCGAAAGGCAAGCGAGGCCGACAGCCACAGACGCGGTCGCAGATCGAGACGCACATGCCGTCATCCCGCCCGGTAGGAACGCCACGCAGCGGACGCCTTCGACCGCGGTCGCGATCGCCCGGAACGAGGCCCCCCGCCTTGAAATACCTTGACCGCGCCATCTGTCGACGATGGAGCGGAGACCATCGCCGAAGCCCCGCCGAGACGAAAATGCATTGCGTGAAGCTACCGGGGCAGAGCCTCATGACGCTCGAATTCGATCGCCAGGTCGCGGAACTCCAAATCCGCGCCGCGGTCCTGAAAGGCCCACCGCGCTCGGAATACCTATCATAGAGCCCCCAGGATAAGTGCGGCCGGGGAAAGGGGAGCGGCCGGGGCTTCACCCTCTTTGCGCAGCAAAGCCAGGCAGGGAGCGACTACGCGCTGACGCCGAGGCGATCGGAAAGCTCCGTGGGGTTACTTCACGAAGAGCTTTGCCGGGGTGGAGCAGAGGCATTCGACGCCGTCCTCGGTGATGAGGATCGGTTCGGTGATCTCGATGCCGCCATCGTCCAGCCAGAGGGCCGGCATGAAGTGGAAGACCATGCCCGGCTGCAGGATCGCCTGGTCGCCGGGACGGAAGCTGATCGTGCGCTCGCCCCAGTCCGGAGGATAGGAGAGGCCGACGGCATAGCCGACGCGGCCTTCCTTCATGAAGCCGCGTGCGTTCAGCGTCATGTTGAAGGCATTGGCCACGTCCTCGGCGCGGTTGCCGGGGCGGGCCATCCGAAGCGCGACCTCGGTTGCTTCGAGGACGGCCTCCTCGGCGGCGAGGTACTTGTCCGGCACCTCGCCGAGAAACAGGGTCCGGGCCTGCGGCGCGTGGTAGCGGCGGTGGACGCCGGCGATCTCGAAGAAGGTGGGAACGCCGGAGGTGAGCGGCGTGCCGTCCCATGTGAGGTGGGGCGCGGTTGCGTCCATGCCGGAGGGCGCCATCGGCATGATGGCGGGATAGTCGCCCCACTCACCGTCCGCGCCGGCGATGCCCTGCTTGAATATCTCCGCAACGAGCACGTTCTTCGGCATGCCGGGTTCGGCCACCTCGACGATGCGCTGATGCATCGCCTCCACGATCCGCGCGGCGCGGCGGATATAGACCATCTCCTCGGGGGACTTGCAGGTGCGCTGCCAGTTCACGAGGCCGACCTGGTCGAAGAAGCGGCAGTTCGGGAGCGCTTCCTGCAGGGCGGCGTGGGCGGCGGCGCTGTAGTAGTAGTTGTCGAGCTCGACGCCGATCCGCCGGGCATTCGGAAAGCGCCCCTCGATCAGCTGCCCGAGAATCGACATCGGATGCTTCTCGGGGTTCTGGACGTAGCTGTCGTCATACCCAGCGATGGCCTCGTCGGACATGAAGACCGTGCGCATCGCCCCGAGGGCGTCCATCGCGCGGCCCCACCACACCGGCTCGCCCTCCATGCCGAGGATCACGGCCTGATGGACGTAGAAGGACCAGCCGTCGTAGCCGGTCAGCCAATGCATGTTCGAGGGATCGACGCAGACGAGGAGATCGAGCCCCCGTTTCTCCATCTCGGCGCGGGTGCGTTCGAGGCGGGCCAGGTATTCGGGGGTCGGAAAGTCTGGATCTGTCGTCGCCATGAGGGTCCCGTCGCGTGGGAGATCCGCCTTTGTGGGTCCCGGGCGGTCAGGCGGGAAGGGCCGGATGCGGCGGGCCGCGCCGCATCCGGGTCGTCAGGTCCGGATCAGCTGTAGATCGGGAAGCGGCCGGTGAGCTCCTGCACCTCGGCCTTCACTTTCGCTTCGACCTCAGCATTGCCGTCCGCGCCGTTCGCCGCAAGCCCGTCGACGACCTCTGAGATCCAGTCGCCGATCTGGCGGAACTCGGCTTCGCCGAAGCCGCGCGTCGTGCCGGCGGGGGAGCCGAGGCGGACGCCGGAGGTGATTGCGGGCGGCTCGGGGTCGAACGGGATGCCGTTCTTGTTGCAGGTGATGTTGGCGCGGCCGAGGGCGGCCTCGGTGTCCTTGCCGGTCACGCCCTTGGGGCGCAGGTCGACGAGGACGACGTGGGTGTCCGTGCCGCCGGTGACGATGTCCACGCCGCCCTTCATGAGCTGGTCCGCGAGCGCCTGCGCGTTGGAGACGACCTGGGCCGCGTAGTCCCGGAAGCCGGGCTGGAGCGCCTCGCCGAAGGCAACGGCCTTGGCGGCGATGACGTGCATCAGCGGGCCGCCCTGAATGCCGGGGAAGATCGCGGAGTTGACCTTCTTCGAGATGTCCGCGTCGTTCGTGAGGATCATGCCGCCGCGGGGACCGCGCAGGGTCTTGTGCGTCGTCGTGGTTGCGACATGGGCATGGGGGAACGGCGAGGGATGTGCGCCGCCGGCCACGAGGCCCGCGAAGTGCGCCATGTCCACGAGAAGCCAGGCCCCGATACTGTCGGCGATCTCGCGCATCTTTGCGAAATCCACCTGGCGCGGAATGGCGGAGCCGCCGGCGATCAGCATCTTCGGCTTGTGCTCGGCGGCGAGCTCGGCGACCTGGTCGTAATCGATCAGGTGATCCTGCTTGCGCACGCCGTACTGCACCGCGTTGAACCACTTACCCGACTGGTTCGGCTTTGCGCCGTGGGTCAGGTGGCCGCCGGCGTCGAGGCTCATGCCGAGGATCGTGTCACCGGGCTGCAGCAGGGCGGTGAAGACACCCTGGTTCGCCTGCGAGCCGGAATTGGGCTGCACGTTGACATACTGGACGTCGAAGAGCTGCTTGGCCCGGTCGCGGGCGAGGTTCTCGGCCACGTCGACATAGTCGCAGCCGCCATAGTAGCGGCGGCCGGGATAGCCTTCGGCGTACTTGTTCGTGAGAACGGATCCCTGCGCCTCGAGGACGGCACGGGAAACGATGTTCTCGGAGGCGATGAGTTCGATCTCGTCCCGCTGACGGCCGAGTTCGAGGCCAATGGCCTCGGCGATCTCGGGATCACGGGAGGCGAGGGCATCGCCGAAGAAGGTGGTGTCGCGCTGCGGTGCGTTCATAAATCCGGTTCCCCTGGCAACGGGCAGCGGGGGAGCGGTCCCCCGCGCGAGTTCTCGTCCTCCCTATCGCAAGGGCGGCCGGGGTTGAAGCCGCATTGCGCCGCATGAAAGGCCGCGCGCGACGCCGGAGGGATGATGTGCGGGATGCGGGCGACGATCACGGACAAGTGGTCCCGCGGCGCGAGGTCGTGCGACGCGGCCCCTTGCCGAGGGGCGCCGGCTTTGGAATCGTGCCGGCGCCATGATGACACCTGATCGCCTGACCCGCCGCACGCTGCTCGCCGGAGCCCTCTCGGGCCTCGCGGGCCATGCGCTCGCCCAGCCTCCCGAGACCTCCCTGCGGCCGATGCCCAATCCCGGCGGGGGGCGTGCGAAGCTGGCGCCGGAGGCATCGGACCTCGTCGCCGCCGCGGAGCTGGGCGCGGAGGCACGCGTCGGCTTCGCACTGATCGATGCGCGGACGGGAAAGATGCTGGAAGCGATGAACCCGGATCTGCCGCTGCCGCCCGCCAGCACGGCGAAAGCGCTGACCGCGAGTTACGCCCTGGATGCTCTCGGGCCCGATTTCATCTTCGAGACGCGGGTGATCGCGACGGGGCCGGTGCGGGACGGGCGGCTCGAGGGCGACCTGGTCCTTGCCGGCTCTGGCGATCCGACGCTGGATACCGATCGCCTCGCCGAGCTTGCCGCGGGTGTGAAGGCCGCGGGCGTCGTCGAGGTGACGGGGCGCTTTCTCGTCTGGTCCGGCGCGCTGCCCTCGTTGTCCGCCATCGAGCCCGATCAGCCGGCGCATGTCGGGTACAATCCGGGCCTGTCTGGGCTGAACCTCAACTACAATCGCGTCCACTTCGAATGGCGCCGGGCCGGGTCCGGCTACAGCGTCGACATGGATGCCCGCTCCGGAACGCACCGCCCGCCGGTGACGATGGCGCAGATGTCCGTCGTGGATCGCGGCTCCCCGGTCTACACCTACGCGGACGAGGGCGACGTCGAGGCGTGGACGGTCGCCGGCGGCGCTCTCGGCAACGGCGGCAGCCGCTGGCTGCCCGTCCGCCACTCCGCCGCCTATACCGCCGAGGTGTTCCAGACCTTCGCCCGGGCCAACGGGATCGTTCTCGATACACCGGTTGAGGTGTCGGCCCGCCCCGGCGGGACCGTGCTCGCCCAGGTCCGGTCCCAGCCCCTGCGCGAGATGCTGCGGGACATGCTCAAATGGTCCACCAACCTGACGGCCGAGACGATCGGGCTGACCGCGTCCACCGCGCGGGGCGAGCGCCCCGGCAGCCTCGCCGCCTCCGCCGGCCGCATGTGCTCCTGGGTGTCGCGGCAGGTGCCGGGAACCTCGCCCGCTCTTCTCGATCACAGCGGGCTCGGCACCGGCTCCCGCATCTCCGCCGCCGACATGGCGCGCGCGCTCGCGCGGCTCGGTCCGGCGGTGGATCTCGCCCCCATCCTGAAGACCATGCCCCTGGTGAACGAACGCCGAGAGGCGATGGCGCGGCAGGTTCCGATCTTCGCCAAGACCGGCACGCTCAACTTCGTCAGCGCACTGACGGGGTTCGTGGAATTGCCGGGTGGGAGACCCGGTGTCTTCTCGATCCTGACAGCCGATACCGGACGCCGCGCCGCGCTCTCCCGCGAGCAGATGGAGCAGCCGCCGGGCGGCGCCTACTGGGCCAGCCGCTCGCGCAACCTTCAGATGCGCCTGATCGAACGCTGGGCGGATGTGCATCACGCCTGACCGGTTGCACGAACTTGATTCACTTTAATCGGCGATCGTCGGAACATTCGCCCAAGCAGCGGGGTTCGGCAGGTCAAGAGTATGAAACCGGGGTATGACGAATGACGACCGAACTAGCCTTTGGCGTTGCCGTCTGTGCCATCACCGCGGTTGGAATCGCGGTGTTTTCCCTGGGGGACAACACGACGGCGGTTGGCACCAGCCGTGCTGCACTGGGTGCGGTGATGATTGATGGCGGTTCGACGCAACGCCCCGACTTGACTGTCGCGGGCGCCTACTGAACGGGACCCTGCGGCGCGGCGCCTCTCACAGACCGAGGTGCCGCGCCCGCGCTCCCTGCTCGATCGCGGCGGCATGCAGCTTGCTGACCTCGAGCTCCTCCCTGATCTCCTCCAGAAGCTCCAGTTCCTGCTGTCCGAGCCGGCCGTCCGAGGCCGCGATGTCGCAGGCAAGGGCGTAGGCCGTCTCGTTGAGGCGCCTCGGAAGGGCTTCCTTCACCACCGAGAAGAAGGCGTCGAGGCCGTCCTCCTCCGCGAAGAGGCGGAAGACGAGTTCCGAGACCGGGCGGATGGCCGAATGATCGAACCCCGCGAAAACCGGAAGGCTCTGCACGATGCGCTGGATCGTCAGGAGTTCCGAGGTCCGCACCGTGTCGTCCGAGGCAGAGGTTGCGACCATGATCGCGACGAGGGCTTCCTGTTGGGTCAGGCGGGAGGTCTCGTCGGGCGATGTATCGGTCACGGGGAGGCGGTCCTTCGTATAGAGGTGGGCAGGGCAGGTGCGATCGTGTCTCACCGCCCGGATTTATTGACCTCCCGGGCGCCCCGCAATAGGTAGCGCGCGCCGGCCTGACCGGCATTTCCCAACGGGAGCGTGATGCGATGTCCGATCTGCGCGATGCGGCGATGAAGTCCAAGGCCTGGCCCTTCGAGGAAGCCCGGAAGATTCTCGCACGCGTGGAAAAGCGTCCTCCCGAGAAGGGGCATGTGCTGTTCGAGACGGGCTACGGCCCCTCCGGCCTGCCGCATATCGGTACGTTCGGCGAGGTCCAGCGCACGACGATGATCCGCCGCGCCTTCGAGATCATCTCGGACATCCCGACCCGTCTCGTCGTCTTCTCGGACGACATGGATGGGATGCGGAAGGTGCCGGAAAACGTCCCGAACCGCGACGAGCTTGCCGAGGCCCTGCAGAAGCCGCTGACATCCGTGCCGGATCCCTTCGGGACCCACGAGAGCTTCGGGCACCACAACAACGCCATGCTCCGCCGCTTCCTCGAGGCGTTCGGCTTCGAGTACGAGTTCATCTCCGCCACCGACTATTACCGCTCCGGCCAGTTCGACGACGTTCTGCTGCGCGCCGCGGAACGCTACGACGATATCATGGCGGTGATGCTCAAGTCGCTGCGCGAGGAGCGCCAGCAGAGCTATTCGTGCTTCCTGCCGATCCACCCAGAGACCGGCCGCGTGCTCTACGTTCCGATGAAGCACGTCGACGGAAAGGCGGGCACCATCACGTTCGACGACGAGGACGGCCGCGAATGGACCCTCCCCGTCACCGGCGGGCAGGTGAAACTCCAGTGGAAGCCCGATTTCGGTGCCCGCTGGGCCGCGCTCGACGTCGATTTCGAGATGTACGGCAAGGATCACTCGACCAATACGCCGATCTACGACCGCATCTGCGAGATCCTCGGCGGCAAGAAGCCGGAGCACATGACCTACGAGCTCTTCCTCGACGAGAACGGCGAGAAGATCTCCAAATCCAAGGGCAACGGCCTGACCATCGACGAATGGCTGACCTACGCTTCCACCGACAGTCTCGGCTACTTCATGTACCAGAAGCCGAAGACGGCGAAACGGCTCCATTTCGACGTGATCCCGCGCATGGTGGACGAGTACCACCAGCAGCTGAACGCCTATGCGGGCCAAGATGCCGAGAAGCGCCTCTCCAATCCGGTCTTCCATATCCACGGCCATAACGTTCCGGCCTCCGATATGGTGGTGTCCTTCGGGATGCTGCTGAACCTCGCCTCCGTCGCGGGCGCCGAGGACAAGGAGACGCTTTGGGGGTTCATCCGCCGCTACGCCCCGGAGGCGAGTGCCGAGAGCAACCCGCAGCTCGACGAGGCGGCGGGCTACGCGGTGCGCTACTACAACGATTTCGTGAAGCCCGAGAAGGTCTTCCGGGAGCCGGACGCGCAGGAACGGGCCGCGATGGAGGACCTCGCGAAGCGCCTTGCGGAATGGGACGGCGAGCGGGATGCCGAAGCTCTGCAGAGCCTCGTCTTCGCCGTCGGCAAGGAGCACGGGTTCGACCCGCTGCGGGACTGGTTCAAGGCGCTCTACGAGGTGCTCCTGGGCGCAAGCCAAGGCCCGCGCTTCGGCGGCTTCGTGGCGCTCTATGGGGTCGAGGAAAGCGTCGCCCTGATCGAGCGTGCGCTCCGGGGCGATCTGACCGCGGAGTAGGGGGCTCCGCCCCCGCCTCCGGCTCCCCCAGGGGTATTTCGCAGGAAAGATGAAGCGCCGGTGTTAGCCGCTTTTTAGGGGGTTGGTGCTACCTGGTGGGGCATGACGCAGGTTACCCCCCCGCTGGTCCGGCAGCCCAGCCGTTCGCTCTGGCTCGACGCGCTTCGCGTCACGGCCGGGATCTCGATCATCTGCATGCACGCGGCGAATGCGCCCGATGGCAGTCCCTTCGCAGACGCGACGCCGGATGCGCGAACCGTTCCGGTGCTCATCCGCACCCTGTTTTACATGGCGCGGACGGAGCTCTTCCTGGTGATCTCCCTCTTTCTGCTGTCGATGTCCCTGCACAGGCGGCCGCGGAGCTACCGGACGACCATCCGGGAGCAGGCGGAGAGGCTCCTGGTGCCGTTCCTCTTTTGGGTCGCGGTCTACGTCGTGTTCAATCTCGCCATCGGATACCAGCTCGGTTGGGGGCATTATCTGTGGCGCGACCTGACGACGATGGTGGAGCCCTGGGTCGGGTATCTCGTCCTCGGCGACGTCAAGCAGCACATGCATTTCCTGCCGACGCTCTTCGTGCTTGTCCTGTGCTATCCGCTCTACAGGATCGGGGTAAAATGGCCGGCGGTCGCGCTGATCCTCGTTCCGCTCCTGATCGCCAAGCGGCATCTGAGCCTCGAGGTCTGGAACGAGGTCGGCGATCCGGAGACGCGGCAGTACCTCCTGAGGGCGATACGGTGCGTGACCTATACCGGCTACGGGTTCGCCGCGGCCGGGCTCTACGGGATCTACCTGAGGATCGGGGCCGGCGGGCAGGGCGGCGCTCATGACGGCATGCGCCGGACCCTGCTCCATCGCGGGCTCCTGATCGCACTCGTCCTGATCGCGGCGGCATGCATCCATCTCAAGCTGGCGCAGGCCTTCGCGGCGATCGAGGCAGGGAGTTGGCAGGGAAATTATCCGTACGCGGGCTATGCCAACCTCGCGATGCCGGTGGCGCTGTTCGGTCTTGCGATGCTGGTGCCAGTGCCGTGGCCCCGCTGGATCGGCCGGCTCGCGCCCTACAGCTTCGGGATCTTCCTGGTGCATCCCATCGCGCTCGACCTCTTTCGCCTCGCATTCGAGACCCGGATCGCAAATCCGACAATCTATGTCCTCGCGAACATGAGTTTCGCCGTGGCCATGAGTTACGCGATGACCCTCGGGATCGCGCGGATCCCCTGGCTGCGCTGGACGATCGGGCTCGGCAAGGTCCATTGGCCAAGTGTCATGCCCGGACGACGGAGCGCCGTGGCGGCGGGGCCGGACTGAGGGAGCTGCGGCTTCGGGATGGATGGGGCGCGTGCGGAACGATCCGGCGCAGACGTGCCCGAAAACCGGATGCGCTGACGAGACAGGGTTGATCCGCCGGGGCGCACAGGAAGGGCGGAGTCCTCAACTGCCCGCGGATGGGGGCATGGCGCGTGACCTGATGCCTGGCGCGAGTTAGTGCGGAGCCCATGCGGTGAGGGCCTTCCATGGCGCGGGCATCGGGCTCCCTGCCGGCAAGCACCGCCTGTCCCGTCAGGACGGCGCGCCCGATCCTTTCCAGATACGCCACCACCCGGTCCAGCGTGCCGCAAGAGCGGTTTCATCCTCGGCGAACAGGAACGCGCCGAGGGCGAAGGCGTCCTGCTCGATGATCGCGCTTTGCTCGCGTGCATGCTGCGCGAGAGCCGCCACACGGCCGTCCTCGCCGTCTGGCAGGTCTCCCGTCCCGAGGCGGTCCGCATAGAGCGCCAGATCATGGTGAAGACCGAGAAGATCGGACAACCTGTCCGCCGCGCGCCGCTCGGGGGCCATCATGTCCGGCCAGAGCGGATGGAGGATGCGGGCGTGATACCAATGGTCCTTCACCCGCTTTCGCCATTCGTGCATCGCGTCGACGCTCGGGTCCTTGCGCGCGCGCGCCATGGTTGTTCCGGCCTGACCGAAGCTTCTGGACAGGCCGAGTTCAAGTGTCTTGCGGGGCTTGCCGCGGAGCGACCATTCGGGAACCGTGGCTGCGACGGCGGCAAGGTCGTCGTGCGCGCGTGCGAGCGCCGCACCGGTGTCGCCGGCCTCTTCCGAGGCATTGTGATCGCGCGTCAGCGCTGCGCGAACGGGGGCGAACCGGGACCGGTCGGCGCCGGCGCGCGTCATCAGCGCATCATGGGTTTCGATCAGCGTGCCGGTATCGCGATGGCCGGACAGGCTCCGCGCGATATCCCGCAAGGCCTTGTTCGCCTGTTTGTACTCCTCGAAGCCGGGCCGGACGAGCCGGATCAGGCCGCGGACCTTCTTGCACCGCTTGCGAACCTGGTGGACGGCATTGGCGGTCCCGATGCTCTCGGGATGGCGTGCCTCCTCCATCCCGCGTTCGAGCTGCTCGGCAGCGATGCGGCAAAGCGCGGCGCCGAGCGTCGCGTCACCTCGTCTGATGCGGTAGGCCAAGGGTCGGCTCTCCCCCCACGTGTCATGAAACCATTGGACCGGCCGGCCCGTGTCTTTCATCATCTAGGCGAGGAGGAGACGAAATCATGCGACACGCAGCCCTTGCGCTTCTGTTCTGCCTCGGCCTCGGGCTCTCCCCGGTCTCGGCGCAGAGCGCGGATCCCATCGAAGGCGTCATCTCGAATCAGCTCGAGGCATTCGGCGCCGATGACTTCGAGGACGCCTTCTCCCACGCCTCCCCGATGATCCGGGGACTGTTCCAGACTCCCGACAACTTCGGCGCGATGGTGCGAAACGGGTATCCGATGGTGCACCGCCCGGCGGACGTGTCCTACGGCCAGCGCGAGGAACAAGCCGACGCGGTGCTCCAGAACGTCGTGATCACGGATGAGGCAGGGGCAGTTCACGTCCTGCGCTACGAAATGGTCGAGACCGAAGACGGCTGGAAGATCAACGGTGTCTCCCTCCTGCAGGCGCCGCAGGTCGGAGCCTGACCGGGCCGGACGTTGCCCGGCGCGGCGCTGAGGCGAACGGCCGGAAAACGCGCGCTTCATCCTTCATTCCCTAGCCTCACGGGCGGACCTGTGACGGTGAAAAGGGGCAAGCGGGATGACTTTTGCGATCGGTGGGGCGGCCTTGATGCCGGCCCCGTTCGAAGACGGGCTTGAGACCTGGTCGAGCGGCGACGGCACGGCGGGTGCGCCGAGTTACGACGGGGCGGCCAATGCCGCGGTTGTTCCCGCGGATCAGGATTTCGGAAGTTGCCTTGAGCTTCTGAAGACGGCGGAGCCGCAATATCTCAGATACACCCAGCCGATCGCGATGGTGCCGGGGCGGTACCTGCGGATCGTCGCGCGGGTGAAGGCCGTGAGCGGCGCGCTGCCGCGAGTGCGGATCGCTGCCCGCCCGGGCCGATCCGGCGGCGCCCATGTGGCGGGGCTGGTGGAGACGGGACCCGAGGTCGCGCTGACAGAGTATGGTGCGGTCACCCAGGTCTCGGCGGTGCTGGGAACGGGCGCGCGGGACGGGGTGGACCTTGCCTGGGGGCTGGAGCCCGACGAGGCGCTCATCGGGCTGGACCTCGTCGGGCCCGGCGGCGGGTCCGTACGGATCGACGATCTGCGCGTCGAGGATGTGACCTCGCACTTTCTTCTCGATACGCTCTCCTATGTCGATGTGCGCGACTACGGCGCGAAGGGCGACGGGATCTCCGACGACCGGGCCGCGCTGGAGGCGGCGGACAGCGCGGCGAACGGGCGGACCGTCCTGGTGCCGGCGGGGACGTACCGCGTGAACGGCACCCTGACGCTGGACAGCCCGGTCCGGTTCGTCGGCACGCTGTCGATGCCGGACGAGGCACGGCTGGCGCTGATCCGGTCCTTCGAGCTGCCGAGCTACATCGATGCATTCGGGGACGAGGCCCTCGGGCTCCGCAAGGCGATCCAGGCTCTTTTCAACTATACCGATCACGATGCGCTCGATCTCAGGGGGCGGCGCGTCGATCTCTACGAGCCGCTCGACATTCAGGCAGCCGTCGGGAACCTTGATTCGCTGACCGTGCGCCGGGTGATCCGGAACGGGCAGATCTACGTCCGCCCGTCGCCGGCCTGGGACACCCTGGTGGTCACGTCCCGCGGCACCTACCATCCGAATTCTCCGGTCCTGCTCTCCGGCGTGCAGAACGTGGCGAACGTGCCGGTCGGCGCGCTGGTCGAGGGGAACGGGGTGGGCCGGGAGGTCTACGTTCGCGACAAGGACGAAAGCGCCGGAACGGTCACGCTCTCCCAGCCGCTCTACGATGCGGAGGGGACGCAGATCTATACGTTCCGCCGGTTCAAGTACGCGTTCGACTTCTCGAACATGGCGCATATGGACAAGTTCGCGCTCGAGGGGATCGACTTTCAGTGCAACTCCGAGTGCAGCGCGATCCTGCTGCCACCGTCGGGCATCAACTTCCAGTTCAACGACTGCTACTTCACACAGCCGAAGGATCGCGGGATCACCTCGCATGGAACGGCCTGCCAGGGGCTGAACGTGGATCGCTGCCAGTTCCTGTCCTCGGAGCAGCCGCTGCCGTCTCAGGATCGGGAGTCCATCGCGCTCAACGTCAATGCCAATGACAGCAAGATCCGCAATAACCGCGTGGTGCGCTTCCTGCATTTCGCGGTGCTGAACGGATCGGGCCATATCGTCAGCGGCAACCACTGGTTCCAGGGGGACAGCGAGCCCAATGGCGTGCGCACGGCGGGGCTGGTTCTGACGCAGCTCAACGTCAACATGATCGTGGACGGCAACTACGTCGACAACTGTCCCATCGAATGGACGAACGAACACGACGCGCGCCCCGATTTCGGAGCCGAGCTGTCCTTCGGCGGGCTGACGGTGACGGACAACATTTTCGTATGCACCAACGTCGCGCCGTGGTTCCGCTGGCTGATCGTGAAGCCCCACGGGGCGGGGCATTTCCTTCACGGGCTGAATGTCGGCGGCAACACGTTCAAGGCCATCGGCGGCGCGGTGGACCGGATCGAGCGGGTGGATACCAGTTTCGCCGATCTCGATTACGGACGGTTCCGCAACATCCGGGTCGAGGGCAACACCTATAACGGGGTGAGACAGCTCTGCGCCTCGCCGGTGACGCTCCAGTTCGATCAGAACACCGATACGCAGGTCTGGGTGCTCAATTTCGGGGATTTCCTGCCGTTCGGGGGGCGCGCACGAAACATCACGGAGATCGTCAAGGAACAGGCGATCACCGGCGCGTCCGGGACGATCTGGGCGCAGCCCTTCGTTCGGGTGGAGCAGGGGCCGAATGCCAACCAGGTCAAGGTCGAATGGCCGGAGCCCTGTCAGGGGCGGGTGCATCTGACAGCGCGGGTGGACAACCCGAACTAGGCCAGCGCGCGTTTCTCAACTAAAGACCCTGCCCGGTGCCGGGTGGGGTCAATCCGTCTTGGTCGTGTTTTTTGCCTTGCAGCCTGACGCGGATCCCAGGGCCGCTCCGAGCGCGGTGCCGATGTCGACGCCGACCGGGATGTTGCCCATCGCTGCACCCCCGCCCGCTCCGATAACGACCCCGAGGCCTACTGCAAGGGTCGTCGTATTCGTCTTGCCAGATCCCGACAGGGTACTTTCCCTCCATCGAGCGGCGCCAGTCGCCTAGGTGTCCGAGCGCGCATCCACGTCTCGCAGGATGGCCCGGATTTCCTCGGCGAGGGATTCCTCGATGGCAAAGGCGTTGCCTTCACCTTCGCCCGGATCCTCCTCGAACCCTTCGAATGTCGATTCCTGCCGCAACCGGTCCATCAGGGCATCAGCGTTGCCGCCTCCCGAAAGGTGGGAAAGGATCATCGACAGCACCTTGCGCTGCGCGAGGAGCCGCCCCTCGATCGTGCCTGACATCTCGCTCATCGTCTTCCGCTCCCGTTTCCTGACTGAACCCTCACCAGTCCAACGCGCGGTCTGTTGGCGCCGTTCCGGCGGGGGGCCTCACCCGACCAGACGGCGGAGCCCCGCCCGGCGGGCCGCAAGGAAAAGCTTCGCCAATTCGGGCTCATCCACCATCTCGGCGGCTTCCTTGAGAGGCGTCCAGCGCCGGGTGCGCTGCTTTTTTTCCTTCCAGTTGCCGTGCTGCTTCCGCACGCGCATCGCATAGAGGTGGACGACGACGGGGATGTCGTCTCCGTCCTCCATGCCCTTCACGTACCCGAAGCTTCCCATCGGCCTGCGGGCGAGCCGTCCGGCGAGGCCACCTTCCTCGAATGCCTCGATCTCCGCCACGCGCCAGCCGGCCTTGTTCTTCATCGGCCAGCCTTTGGGGATGATCCAGCGGCCGCTGTCGCGGGAGGTCAGAAGGCAGACTTCGAGCCGCCCGTTCTTCTTGCGTAGCGGCATCGCGGCGAACTGCGTTGCGGTGTTCTGAGATCTGCTGATGGCCCGCGCCTTTCGGGAGTATTTCGGCTGACACCATCCCGCCCGTGACGTGAGGTCGGGTCAACCTGGTTTCACGCATGGCCCAAAGACTAGGAACAGGGCCGCGGCCGGCGACGTTTGGCGATGAACTCGAAACGGGGGCGCCTTGCGTCCCGCCACCGCAAGCATCCCAGCCAGCAGGAATGAGGCTCATGAAAACCGATCTCAAAATCAACGGGGAGTTGCGGTCGCTTGATGCAGATTCCCGCACGACTCTCCTCGATGCGCTGCGCAATCACCTCGGTCTGACCGGGTCCAAGAAGGGCTGCGATCATGGCCAGTGCGGCGCCTGCACGGTTCTGGTCAACGGCCGGCGGATCAATTCGTGCCTGTCGCTCGCCTGCATGCACGACGGTGACGAGATCACCACCATCGAGGGCCTCGGTACGCCGGAGCAGATGAGCGCGCTGCAGAAGGCGTTCGTCGATCACGACGGGTACCAGTGCGGCTATTGCACCCCGGGTCAGATCTGCTCCGCGGAAGGAATGCTGCAGGAGATGAAGGAGGGCTGGCCGAGCCACGTCTCCGGCACGCTCGATGGCCCGCCCAAGCTGACCGCCGATGAGATTTCCGAACGCATGAGCGGCAACCTCTGCCGCTGCGCCGCCTATCCCAACATCGTGGACGCCATTCTCGAGGTGGGCGCCAGCGAGACGAAGGAGGCCGCGGAATGAAGCCGTTCGACTACACACGGGCGACGGACGTCGCGGACGCAGCCGCCAAGTCCAGGGGCGCGCAGATCATCGCGGGTGGGACCAACCTGCTCGATCTGATGAAGCTTCAGGTGATGACCCCGGAGCGCCTGGTGGACATCACGCGCCTGCCCCTGAACGACGTGGAGGAGACCGCTGAGGGCGGCCTGCGCATCGGCGCGCTGGTGACGAACAGCGACCTCGCCGCGCATCCGAAGGTGCGCGCGTCCTATCCGGTCCTGTCGCGGGCGCTTCTGGCCGGGGCGTCCGGGCAGCTGCGCAACAAGGCGACCACGGGCGGCAATCTCCTCCAGCGGACGCGGTGCTACTATTTCTACAACACCGCCACGCCCTGCAACAAACGCGAGCCGGGGTCCGGATGCAGCGCCATCGGTGGCCAGACGCGGCTTCACGCCATCCTCGGCGCCTCGGAGCAGTGCATCGCGACCCACCCGTCGGACATGGCGGTCGCCCTCAGGGCGCTGGACGCGGAAGTGGAGATCGAAGGGGAGGGCGGCACGCGCCGTCTCGCGCTCGGCGAGTTCTACCGTCTGCCCGGCGACACGCCCGAGATCGAAACGAACCTCAAGGACGGCGAGGTGATCACGGCCGTCATATTGCCGCCGGCGCCCGAGGGCACGACGCAGGTCTACCGCAAGGTTCGCGATCGCGCGTCCTACGCGTTCGCGCTCGTCTCGGTCGCGGCCGTCATGCGTGTAGACGCCGGAAAGATTGCCGAGGTCCGCATCGCGCTCGGCGGCGTCGCGCACATGCCGTGGCGCACGGACGAGGTGGAGCAGGCCCTGATCGGACGCGAGCCGTCCGAGGCGGTCTTCGACACGGCCGCGGACGTCCTTCTGGCCGATGCCAAGGGGCAGGGCGGCAATGATTTCAAGATACCGCTGGCGCGGCGCACGCTGAAGGCGGTGCTGGCCGAAGCGACCGGGGAGGTCCGTCAATGACCGAGCATTTCAAGATCGACAAGCCGGACGAGCGCAACATGCTCGATGACACCGCGCAGGGTGTTCTCGGCACGCCGATGAACCGTCCCGACGGACCGCTCAAGGTCACCGGCACGGCGATGTATGCCCATGAGTGGCACCCCGAGGGGCTCTGTCACGGCGTTCTCGTTCGCGCCGGGAAGGGGCCGGGGAACCTGACGCATCTGGGCACGGACGAGGTGCGCACGATGCCGGGTGTGATCGACGTCGTCACCGATCAGCGTCTTCTCTCCGTTCCCGCACAGGGCATGGCCAATGCCGCGCCCGAGCAGGGGCATGACCGCATCGCCTATGACGGTCAGCCGGTGGCGCTCGTCGTCGCCGAGAGCTTCGAACAGGCGCGGTTTGCCGCGCAGAGCATGGAGGTCGTGGTCGAGCCGGACGAGGGCGCCCATTACGACCCCTGGGCGGCGGACACCAAGGTCGAGACCCCGAAGGCCAAGCAGTCGAGCCAGGGGGATCTGGACAAGGCGATGACGGACGCCGCCGTCACCGTCGACGAGACCTATACCACCGCCGGCCACAACAGCGGGGCCATGGAGCCGCATACTTCCGTCGCCCAGTGGGACGGCGACAGGCTGACGCTCCACGGCTCCTACCAGATGCTGAAGTTCAACAAGAACGAGCTTGCGGACAGTCTCGGCATCAAGCCCGATAACGTCCGCATCCTGTCGCCCTATGTTGGCGGCGGCTTCGGCTCCAAGCTCGGCATCTGCCACGAGGCGGTCGCCGCGGCGCTCGCGTCGAGGGAGATCGGGCGGCCGGTCTCCGTGGCCCTCTCGCGCCAGCAGGTTCTCGAGGCGACCATGCGCCGGTCAGAGACGCGCCAGCGCGTGCGGCTCGCCGCGGATGCCGAGGGCAACATGTCCGGCATGGGGCACCACAGCCTCGTGTCGAACCTCGGCAGCCAGTCCTTCGCGGAGCCTGTCACGCAGGCGACGCCGTTCCTCTACAAGGGCGAGAACCGGGAGATCGTGCAGCAGGTCGCCGAAACCGACCGGATGTGCGCGGGCTCCGTCCGGGCGCCGGGCGAGGCGGTCGGCATCCTCGCGGTCGAGGTCGCGATGGACGAGCTGGCCGAGAAGCTCGGGATCGACCCGGTAGACCTGCGACTGCGCAACATCCCCGATAAGGACCCGACGAAGGAGATCCCGTTCAGCTCCCACATGCTGGGCGAATGCCTCAGATCGGGGGCGAAGTCCTTCGGCTGGGACAAGCGCCAGAAGGCCGGGATGCGCCGCGAGGGGGAGTGGCTCGTCGGTATGGGCGTTTCCTCCGCCGTGCGGGTCAACTTCGTCATCGAGGCCAAGGCGCGCGTCCGGCTCGATCCCGAAGGCACCGCCGTCGTGGAGACGGACATGACGGATATCGGCACCGGCTCCTATGCGATCTTCACCCAGATCGCCGCCGAGATGCTGGGCTTGCCGCCGTCGCAGGTCCGCGTGGTCCTGGGCGATACGGACCTGCCACCGGGCTCGGGCTCCGGCGGCTCGTTCGGGGCGGCGTCCACCGGAACGGCGATCTGGCTCGCCTGCGACAACATCCGCAAGACCCTGGCCGGCAAGCTCGGCGTCGAGTCGGATGACCTGACGCTGAAGGACGGCGAGGCGATCGCCGGCAACAAGCGGATGCGCCTGTCGGAAATCCTGAACTCCGAGGCGCTGACGGCGGAAGGCCATGTGGAGCCGGGCAAGACCTCCAAGGAGGTGCGCCAGGCGACGTGGGGCGCCCATTTCGCCGAGGTCGCAGTCAACGCCGTCACAGGCGAGCCGCGGGTGCGCCGGATGCACGGCGTCTTCTCCGCGGGCCGCATCCTCAACGAGAAGACCGCCCGGTCCCAGTGCCTCGGCGGCATGACGTGGGGCATTGGCATGGCGTTGACCGAGGAACTGCTCTTCGACATGAGGGACGGTCACCTCGCCAACCGCGACTTCGCCGAGTACCACATCCCGGTGAATGCGGATGTGCCGCAGATCGAGGTGGACCTCCTGCATGAACGGGACGCCTGGGCGAACCCGATGCAGGTCAAGGGGATCGGCGAGCTCGGTATCTGCGGCGCAGGGGCCGCTGTCGCCAACGCGATCTACAATGCATCCGGCGTTCGCGTGAGGGACTTCCCGGCCACGCTGGACAAGATCATGGCCGGGCTCAGCTGAGGCGCAGATCCGCCACCGCAGGACGATCGAAGGGCCCCTTTCCGGGGCCCTTTTTCGTGCGCCGGGATCCGAGTCGGACGCAACGCACCGGGCGCAACGGCTGAACAATCGCAGGCCATACCTACCGATTGGTAGCGAAATGCGGATGGCTGCATTCGCAACATGAAAAGAACACGAAAAATTCACGATTTGATAAACGATTGTTCTGACCGAAAATTTCAACCTTGGTTAAATTGGTTAAACGTTTCACGCAAAGCGTGTGCGGTACGTCTTACTTTTCACCTTAACCGTCACTGCTATCATTCTTGGTAAGGCAGAGGAGCCTTGTATGCAGGGGTTGCGGGATGAGCGGGGCCAGTTCAAGGGGTCAGGGTAGCCGTCTGATTTCAACCATGTTGATGGGCAGCGACATCGCGTGGCGCATAGATAAATTCGATGATGACGCATGGACGCGTGCGCGAGATGAGAAGACCGCGCAGGCTTCGCATATCGCAAGTCCAGTCGCTTCGAAGCCTTCCGCGGTCTCTTCGATGTCCGAATTCGAGGCCACGTCCGAACCTCACCGGTCCCGGGTCACGCCGCGCGAGACGCCCTCCGGGGTCGCGGCCGGCACGCTGATCCTGACCACGCTCGGCAAACTGCCCGCGGAGGCACTTCGCGCCGGTGACCGCGTCATCGATGCAAACGGTGTGACGCATGTCGTTCGGGGCGTCCGGCGGCTGTCTTGCAACGGCCCCCTCGTCCGCATCCATGCCGGCGCGCTTGCAAGCTCGATGCCGACGTCGGATCTGCTTGTGGGTCCGGCGCAGCGTATTTCCATCACCTGCCCGCAGATGCAGCTCATGTTCGGCCGCGCCGCCGGGCTCGCCCTTGCGCGAGACCTCCTCGGTTGCGGCGCCGACCCCGTCGCCGCGCCGCACCGTCTCGACATGATCGGCATACGGTGCGGTGCGCCCGCCATCCTTTGGGCCAACGGAACGCCGGTGCTCTGCCCCGGCCGCGCGTCGACGCCCGCTCCACGGACGAACGGGGAGGTGCGCAACGATAATCAGTGACCGAAGGACCGTCCGGGAGCCGCCTCGGCAAGAGGCGAACCCGGAGACAGATCGAGAAACGATCCGAGCCAATTGGTTCATTTACGATTGAAGGGATATACTGCGATGACCAGAAGTTTTGCCTTCCTCAGCGCGGCGTCCATCGCCGCTTTCGCCGCCATGCCCGCGCAGGCTGATCTCAGCCTCGGGGCCGGCGTATCCATCGGCGGCGGCTCGGTGGCCGATGTCGATGTCGGCGCCAGCGTCGGCGGCGGTTCGGTGGCCGACGTCGATGTCGGCGCCAGTGTCGGTGGTGGCGGCTCGGTCGCTGATGCCGATGTCGGTGCGACGGTCGGCGGCGGCTCGGTGGCCGACGCGGACGTGGATGCGACAGTCGGCGGTGGCCGTGTCGCGGATGCGAATGTCGATGCCACGGTCGGTGGCGGCAATGTCGCGGATGCGAACGTACGGGCTACAGTCGGCGGCGGTAGCGTCGCAGATGTGAACGTCGGCGCCACCGTCGGCAGATCGACAACGGTCGGGCTCGGTGCGACGGTCGGCGGTGCAAGCGGATCGTCGTCGGGCGGTGGCGGCGTGTCCGTCGTCGGGCAGCCGCTCATCTCCTCTGACGGCCAGATGCTCGGCGTCGTGACGGGCGTGCAGGACGGCCTGCTCTGCTCCGATCCGGCGCATCGCTCGGGCGCGCCGATCTGCGTCGACCTGGCCACCCGGCCCATGCTGACGCGCGAGGGCCTGCAGATCAACGTGTCCTCGGCGCTCTATCGCCGCTGAAATCTCCCGGCACGATGCTGCAGCGCCGCCCGGCCCCTCTCTCGGGCCGGGCGGATTTCGTCAGCGGGGCAGGGCCGACAGGCATCGCTCCACGAGCTCGCGATAGCCGCTGCCGAAGAGGGTCAGGTGCACGAGCGCCGGCCAGAGCTGGTAGGCGGGGCGCCGTGTCTCGTGCCCGGCATCCGGCCCGTAGGCCTCCCAGAACGCATCTCCCGGATTGCCGAACAGGCAGAGCATCGCCAGATCGACCTCGGCATGGCCGTGGTAGCAGGCCGGATCGATCAGTCCTGTCACGCGTCCCGCCCGTGTCATCACGTTCCCGGACCACAGGTCGCCATGCAGTAGGGCAGGGCGCGGACGCTTCGGCAGGATCTCCCCCAGCCGCAAGCCCGCCG
The DNA here is from genome assembly GCF_031846565.1 of Tropicimonas omnivorans. Lineage (NCBI taxonomy): Bacteria > Pseudomonadati > Pseudomonadota > Alphaproteobacteria > Rhodobacterales > Roseobacteraceae > Tropicimonas > Tropicimonas omnivorans. Next base: position 1,067,753 of record NZ_JAVRHL010000001.1, read on the forward strand.
CCTCCACGGCATGCGCAAGATCGTCCGGCAGGGTGGGGCAGAAGGGCAGGAGACGCCGCTCGGCCCAGAAGGTGGGCCAGTCCTCCGTTTCTCCGTTCGGTATAGCGACCGGTCCGAAGCCGTGATCCGTCTCCCAGCCATAGGCCTCGCCCGTCGCTGCGTGCAGGCGCAGGATCGCACCGCCGAGATCGGCGGAGGCCGCTGCAAGTCCCTCCGACCCGCCGAGATCCGACATGACCAGAAGTCCCTCGGCACGCGCCAGGATGTCGGGCGCCGGCGCTCCCGCGCGCCGGATCGCCTCGAGCATGCGGGCTTCCGCTTCCGCGCGGCGATCTGCCTTCACCACTGCCGTACGCCCGTCCGCAAGCTCGATGCGCAACACCTCGGCCACGTCGCCGCCCTGCAGCCGCTCCGACATGGCAAGGGTGCCGCCGAGAAGCTCCGCGGCCCGTTCCGCCGTTCGCCTCACGGGGCGAGCTCGGCCAGAAGCGCGCGCGTTCCGGCCACCACGTCGTCCCAGGTTTCGGCGAACCCGTCCTCCTCGCCGAAATAGGGATCGGCGACCGGCTCTCCCTCCCGGCCGGGAACGTGGTCGAGAAGGAGGGACAGCTCCGCCGCCGCATCGCCCTCTGGCCGCAGCCCTTCGAGATGGCTGAGGTTCTCGCGGTCGAGGGCGACGACGTGGCTGAACCGCAGGAAGTCGTCCGCCGTCACCTGCCGCCCCCGCAGGGTAGAGATGTCGACACCGCTCGCTTTCGCCACGGCGATGGCGCGGGGATCGGGGGGCTCGCCCACATGCCAGCTTCCCGTCCCGGCGGAGGAGGCGTGGATGTCCGCCCCCGCCTCCTCCGCGGCAGCGCGGAACGCGCCTTCGGCCAGGGGCGAGCGGCAGATGTTGCCGAGGCAGACGAAGAGGACGGATGTTTCGCTCATGGTGTCTCCTGCGCAAGGCGGACGGTAAACGGCGTCTCCAGCCGCACCTCCTCGAGGTTCCCGTCCTCGCCGATCCGGTCCACCACGGAAAAGAGGCCGGGGGCATGAAGCGGCGTCAGTACACCGTGCCATGTGTTGCGCGCGATGTTCACCCCCTGGCCCGGCGCCGTCACGAAGGCCAGCGGCTCGCCGGGCCGGCCCGCCTCGTCCGGGGCCACGATGACGAGGAACGGATCCATCGACATCGGCAGGAAAGCCTGGCTGCCTAGGGGATGGCGTTCCAGCAGGGCACAGGCGTAGGGCAGAGAGCGCGGCTCGGCTCGGAACAGGCTGATCCCGGCGCGGCCGCCGCCCATGTCGAGCCCCGCCAGATCGTGCCACCGCCCGCAGGCCCCGTCATTGATGATCCTGTCCGGATCTCCCGCGGCCTCAAGAACCTCACCGAACGGCGCGAACGCCTCTTGCGTCAGGGGCGCCGCGATCACCTCCGGCCCGTCCCTGTCAGACGCGGAGCCGCCCGCGCCCGCCCGCGGCGCGCTCATGAGAAGTCCATCGCGTAGAGGCGGAGCTCGGCGATTCGCTCCACCTGCCGGGCCGCCTCCTCGATCTCCTCGGCGCGGTCATGCTCGACGCGCCGCTGGAACGCCGCAAGGATGCCGGCCTTGTCGTAATCCCGCACGGCAATGATGAACGGGAAGCCGAACTTCGCCGTGTACCGTGCGTTCAGGGCGTCGAACGTGGCGCGCTCCTCGTCGGTGAGGGCGTCGAGGCCGGCGCTTCGTTGCTCCTCCGTGCTGTCCGGGGTCAGCCGTTTCGCCGATGCGAGCTTCCCGGCAAGGTCCGGATGCGCCGCGAGCACCCCCAACCGCTCCTCCTCGCTGGCCCGGCGGAAGATCCGCGCCAGGGCCGAGTGGACGCCGGCCGGGCAGTCGTGGGCGGGGCCAAGCTCCAGGGCATGGGCGCGCTCCGCGATCCAGGGGGAGTGCTCGAAGACGCCGCCGAACCGCTCGATGAAGAGGGCCTTGTCCATCCGGCTGGGACGCACGCGCTCGGCCGCGGGATGCTCCCTGGCCCAGTGCCGCGCGATGTCGACCCGCCGCGGAAACCAGACGCCCTCGTGCCCACGTGCATACTCGAGGAACCGCTTCAGCGCCGCGGCCCGCCCCGGCCGGCCGGCAAGGCGGCAATGCAGGCCGACGGACATCATCTTGGGACTGCCCGCTTCACCCTCGGCGTAGAGGCAGTCGAAGCTGTCCTTGAGGTAATCGTAGAACTCCGTCCCCGAGCCGAAGCCCGCCGCGACGGAGAAGCGCATGTCATTGGTTTCGAGCGAGTAGGGAATGACGAGCTGACGGCGCCCCTCGAACTCCATCCAGTGCGGGAGGTCATCGTCGTAGACGTCGGAGACGTAGGCAAATCCGCCTTCTTCGGCGGCAAGCTCCACCGTGTTCTCCGAGCAGCGCCCGGTATACCAGCCGACGGGGCGCTGGCCGGTGACGGCGCGGTGCATGCGGATCGCCTCCAGCATGTGTTCGCGCTCGTCCTTGCGGTAGAAGTCCTTGTATTCGATCCATTTCAGCCCGTGGGAAGCGATCTCCCAGCCGGCCGTCTGCATGGCGCGGACCTGCGTCGGCGAGCGGGCCAGGGCGCTGGCGACGCCGAACACCGTGACGCCGATGCGCGCCTCCGTCAGCATCCGGTACAGTCGCCAGAAGCCGGCGCGGGCGCCGTATTCGTACATCGATTCCATGTTCCAGTGGCGCTGGTTCGGCCAGGGCTGGGCGCCGATCACGTCCGACAGGAACGCCTCCGAGGCCTTGTCGCCGTGGAGGATGGAGTTCTCACCGCCCTCCTCGTAATTGACCACCACCTGCACCGCGATCTTCGCGCCGCCCGGCCAGTTCGCGTTCGGCGGTCTCTGCCCGTAGCCGAGCATGTCGCGTTCATATCTGTCCATGTCCGGTCCCCTTGCGTCCGGCTTCAGTTTTCCGCCCTTATGAGGCAGGTGCAAGACAGCGGAGGCGAGATGCCGGGATTCCTGACAACCCACGTTCTGGACACGGGCCGCGGCATTCCCGCCGAGGGGCTGACGATCCAGCTCTTTCGCGTGGGGGAGAGCGAGCGGCTTCTCCTTGCCACCAAGGTGACGAACGAGGATGGCCGGACGGACGCTCCCATCCTGCCGGAGGAGAGCTTCCACACCGGGCGCTTCGAACTTCTTTTCCATGCCGGCGACTACCTGCGCGGGGCGGGTCTTGCCGGGGAGGAGCCGCTCTTCCTCGATCTCGTTCCCATCCGCTTCGGGATGGCCGAAGAGAGCCATTATCACGTCCCGCTCCTCCTCTCCCCCTACGGCTACAGCACGTACCGGGGAAGCTGACCGGCGCGGGACCGGGCGGGACGAGGCATGAAAGAAGGCCCCGAACCGAGCGGTCCGGGGCCTTCGACGTCCGTGCGGGACGGAGATTACTGCTCGAAGCGGGGGAGCGCTTCCAGCTCTTCCTCGGTGGCGCCGACATAGGCGCGGAGCTGGTTGCCGTTCTCCTGGCGCTGCAGGTTCAGATCCTCGAAGGACAGCTGAACGGGTTTCTCGCCAATGCCGAGGAAGCCGCCCACGTCGACGATCACGGACTCGATGGAGCCTTCCTGGCTGAGGAGGATGTCGGACACCTCGCCGATCCAGCTGTCATCGGTGCCGTAGACGCGGACGCCGTCGAGCTCCTCGGCTGTCATCGCGGTCGCGTCGACCATCTGGTAGCCTTCACGGCTGAAGCCTTCGCCGGTCGCGAGGCCGTCTCCGACCATGCCGGGCGCGGTGGCGGTGGGGGCCATCCCGCCGTTGGCCAGCGTCTCGGTGTCGGTACCCGTCGCCATGCCGGCCTGATCCGTCGCCTCGGCATCGGGCTCGGTCACGAGTTCACCACCCTCGGCGACCTCGCCGTCGCTCGGCAGGGGCTCGGCCTCCATCTCAGCGGCGTCCATCTCGGCACCCGCTTCCGGCGCGTCGGTCGCAGCAAGCTCGGCGTCCTCACCGGCCGTCATCGCCGCGGCACCGTTCATCTGGGCGAGGTCGAATTGCGGCGCGTTCTCGAGCTGGTCCTGCGTGGCGTTCACCACGAGGAAGTAATCGCCCGGGTCGTTGTCGTCGGCGACGAACTGGATCTGGTCGAGAGACACGGCGACGTTGCGCTCGCCGATGCCGAGGAAGCCGCCGATATCGAGAATGATCGCTTCGGTGCTCCCGTCTTGGGACAGGATGACGTCTCCGACCTCGCCGATGTCGTCCCAGTCCTGGTCCGCATCGGCAAAGGTCGCATCGCCGAGATCCGCTTCGCTGGAATAGACGCGCATTCCCATCAGTCGGGACGCGAGCATCTGGCCCGGCGTCGCATCGGCGAGGAACACGCTGTCCTCTCCGGCGGTCTGGATTGTGGTGGTATCTGTCTGGGCGAAAAGCGGCGTCGCGCCGATTGCCAGAAGCGCGGTGGAAGCGAGTAACTTCCTCATCGTGGTGTCCTCCATGAAAACACGCCCCGCATCCTGAAGCGGGTATGCCGCCAAACTCCCGATCCGCGACCGAGGTTCCGGCGGCTCCGGACGATGGGCGTGCCATCGCCGGAGCGGCGCGAGGTTTACATCGCGGAGAGAAGATCCGGGGTCGGCCAGGCATCGGCGGGCTTTCCGAGCCGCACCTGCTCGGCGCGCACCGCGCGGCGGGTCATCTCGCCCAGGATCCCGTCCACGCCTCCCACATCGTAGCCCTTCGCCTGCAGCTTCTGCTGAAGCTGGGTCATCTGGGTCTGGTTCAGCCCCGGCGCGGGAGAGCCGGCATCGAAGATGGGCGCGCCGGACAGGCGGGTCGCGAAATAGGCCGCCGTCGCGACATAGACGAAGCTCTCGTTCCACTCGAAGAGCACGCTGAAGTTGGGGTAGGCGAGGAAGGTCGGTCCGCCTCGTCCCTGCGGCGCGATGAGGTGCGCGGAGAGGTCCGGGTGCGACAGGGCGCCGCCGCGGGCGCTGATCCCCATCGCCTGCCACTCCTGCTCGGGCAGCGGATGGTCGAGTCCCGTCTTCGACCAGTCGATCCCCTCCGGCACCTGAACCTCCTGCAGCCACGGCTCTCCAGCGCGCCAGCCGCGATCGGCAAGCGCCTTTGCGCCGCTCATCAGGGCATCCGCGGCGGAGCCCTTCAGATCCACGTGCCCGTCGCCGTCGCCATCCACGCCGTTGCGAAGGATGTCGCCCGGCAGCATTTGCACCTGTCCGATCTCGCCGGCCCACGCGCCGGTGGTCGCGGTGTCGAAATCGCCCTGGGCATAGAGCTCCAGTGCGGCGAAGACCTGCGGCCTGAAGAGTTCGGGGCGGCGGCAATCATGCGCCAGCGTGACGAGGGCGTTGCGGGTGTTGAAGTCCCCCTGCACCGCGCCGAAGTCGGTCTCGAAGCCCCAGAAGGCGAGGAGGATCCCCGGCGGCACGCCGAAGCGCGCTTCCGCCTCGGACAGCGTGGCGGCATAGTCGGAACGGTTGGCCATGCCGCGGCTCATGCGGTTCTCGGAGATCAGGCGGCGGGCGAACTCCACGAAGGGGACGGCGAAGACCCCTTGCTTGTTGTCCGCCGCGATCACGGCCGGATCGTGCCGGGTGCCGTTGAAGAACGACTCCACGGTGTCCGGCGACGTGCCGCGCTCCACCGCCTCGGCCTTCAATCCCTCGACGAAGGCCGGGAAACCGCCGCCGCAGTTCTGCTGCGCCAGGGCGGGAAGCGGCGCCGCGAGCAGGGCGGCGAGGGCGAGGTAGCGCATGGGGGAGGTCTCCGGCGGGTGGGTCAGATGTCGCCCGCACCCTAGAGCCGCCCCCGCCCATGGCAATCCGCGCTGACGGAGTTGTCAGCGCGGGGGGGTGCCTCAGAACGGCGCGGCGCCCCGTCCGTGGTCCGCTGACCAGTCGTCGGCGGGGCCGATGGGAACGATGCGGTTCGGGTTGATCATGTCGTGGCTGTAGTGGTAATGCTGCACGATGTGATCGAAATTCACCGTCTCGCCAACACCCGGCCACTGGTAGATCTCCCGCGCGTAGGCCCACAGGTTCGGGTACTCGATCAGCTTGCGGCGGTTGCACTTGAAGTGACCGTGATAGACGGCGTCGAAGCGGACGAGCGTCGTGAAGGCGCGGATATCCGCAAGGGTCGGCCTGTCACCGGCGAGGTAGCGGCGCTCCGCCAGAAGCTCCTCCATCCAGTCGAGCGTGGCGAAGACCTCTTTGGCGGCCTTCTCGTACGGCTCCTGCTTCGTCGCGAAGCCGGCCTTGTAGACGCCGTTGTTGATCCCCGGATAGACGCGGTCGTTCACCCTCTCGATCTCGGAGGACAGGTCCTCGGGGTTCAGCTCGGGACCGGAGGCGATGCCATCGAAGCCGGAATTGAGCATCACGATGATCTCGGCGGATTCGTTCGAGACGATGGTCTCCCGCTTCTTGTCCCAGAGGACGGGCACGGTCACGCGGCCGGTGATGTCCGACTTGGCCTTGGTATAGATGTCCCGCAGGAACGGCAGGCCATAGAGTTTGTCTCCCGTCGCGCCGTCGCGGCTGTCGTCGAAGGTCCAGCCCTCGTCGAGCATGTGTGGATGCACCACGGAGACACCGATATCCCCCGCCAGCCCCTTCAGGGCCCTGACGATGAGTGCCCGGTGCGCCCAGGGGCAGGCCAGCGAGACGTAGAGATGGTAGCGCCCGCTCTCGGCGGGGAAGCCGCCCTCTCCGCTCGGGCCGGGGCTGCCATCGACGGTGACCCAGTTCCGGAAGGCGGTTTCCGGCCGGTCGAAGGACCCGTCGGACGTGTCGTACCAGCCGGTATTCCATTCGCCGTTCTGCAGATAACCCATGATGTACTCCCGATGTGGCAATGTCGCCCGTCTTGGCGTTGATCCCGAGGTAGTACGTCGTCTTCTCTGCGCCATGCGATGCAGATACGGTGCGCGCGAGCGAACATGAGATGAGGGCGAGAGCCATGACGACCGAGATCGAAACGAGACTGACCGAGATGGGCCTCACGCTGCCGGACGCGCCGGCGCCCGCTGCCAACTACGTGCCCTACGTCGTGTCGGGGGACCTTGTCTTCGTGTCGGGGCAGATCAGCCAGGGCCCGGACGGTCCGATCCGCGGCAAGCTCGGCGCCGATTTCGAGTTGGAGCAGGGCGTGGAGGCCGCGCGGGCCTGTGCGCTGTCCCTCCTTGCGCAGGCGCGTGCGGCCTGCGGCGGCGATTTCGGGCGGCTGGCGCAGGTGGTCAAGCTCACGGCCTTCGTCAACAGCACGCCTGAGTTCACCGATCAGCCCAAGGTCGTGAACGGGGCGTCCGACCTTCTCGTCGCGCTTCTCGGCAACAAGGGGCGGCATTCGCGGTCCGCCGTCTCCGCCGCATCGCTGCCCATGGGCGTCGCGGTCGAGATCGAAGCGATCTTCCGGCTCGCATGAGCCTGCACCCCGCCTTCCTCGCCCGCCCCATCGCTCACCGCGCCCTGCATGGGGCGGGGCGCCCGGAGAACTCAGGCTCGGCCATTCGCGCCGCGGTCGCGGCCGGCTACGGGATCGAGATCGACCTTCAGTGCGCCTCGGACGGGCGGGCGATGGTCTTTCACGACTATGACCTGTCCCGCCTGACGGGGGAGACAGGCGCGGTCCGGGCGCGCAGCTCCGGGGAGCTGTCCCGCCTGCCGCTTCTCGGCGGGGGCGGGGAGGGCGTTCCGACCTTCGCCGAGGTGCTGGAGGAGGTGGCGGGACGCGTGCCCCTCCTTGTCGAGATCAAGGACCAGTCCTGCCGCCTCGGCGCGGTGGACGGCGTTCTCGAGCGGGCCGCGGCGGCGGATGCGGCTGGGTATGACGGCCCGATCGCCTTCATGTCCTTCAACCCCGCCAGCATCGAAGCGCTGAAAGAGGCGTCGCCGGACGCGACCGTCGGCCTGACCACCTGTGCCTTCGGGCCGGAGGAGTGGACGCTGACGCCCGCTGACCGCCTGGCCGCCCTCGCGCGGATCGAGGACAGGGAGCGGCTCGGGATCTCCTTCGTCAGCCACGACCGGACGGACCTTGCCTCTCCCGCCCTCTCGCCGCTTCGCGAGGCCGGATTGCCGTTCCTCTGCTGGACCATCCGCAGTCCCGCCGAGGAGGCCGAAGCGCGGAAGCTCGCGGACAATGTGACCTTCGAAGGCTACGCGCCGGGTTGAAACCCGGCGGGGCCGCGCCATCATCCGCGCCGCACATGAGTTCAGCCCAGCCTCCCGATCCCGAAGCGCCCCTCTCCGTCACGGCGCATGACAGCATCGCGGTCATCCCCGCGAGCGACTGGGACGCCTGTGCCTGCCCCGAAGCGGAGGAGGGCGGCCGCCCGCTCGATCCGTTCACCACGCACCGCTTCCTGTCGGCCATCGAGGAGAGTGGTTCGGTCGGTCCGGGCACCGGCTGGCAGCCGATGTACCTGACCGTGCAATCGGGCGACGAGGTCGTCGCCGCCGCGCCGCTCTATGCCAAGGGCCATTCCCAGGGCGAATACATCTTCGACCATTCGTGGGCCCATGCCTACGAGCGCGCCGGCGGGCGATACTATCCCAAGCTCCAGATCGCCGTGCCCTTCACTCCCGCCACCGGCCGCCGCTTCCTCACGCGGCCCGGCTGGGAGAGCGCGGGCATGGCGGCGCTTGTCGAGGGCGCCGTCCAGCTTGCCTCGCGGAACGACATCACCACGCTCCATGCCACGTTCTGCACCGAGGGCGAGGCTCTGGCGGGGGCTCAGATGGGCCTTCTGCACCGCACCGGCACGCAGTTCCACTGGGTCAATCGCGGCTATTCGGACTTCGATGCGTTCCTCGCCGACCTGTCCAGCCGCAAGCGAAAGAACATCCGCAAGGAGCGCGCCCAGGCGCAGGCCTTCGGCGGGGAGATCCGGCTCCGCACGGGAGATCAGATCCGCCCCGCGGACTGGGACGACATCTGGCGCTTCTACCAGGATACCGGCGCCCGGAAATGGGGGACGCCCTACCTCACCCGCGCCTTCTTCGAGATCGCGCACGAGACGCTCCGGGACGACATCCTGCTGATCCTCGCCGAGCGGGAGGGCCGCAACGTCGCCGGCGCGCTCAACGTCATTGGGCGGGAGTGTCTCTACGGACGCTACTGGGGCGCCACCGAGCACCACCCGGCGTTGCATTTCGAGGCATGCTACTACCAGGCGATCGACTGGGCCATCGAGCGTGGTCTCGCCAGGGTCGAGGCGGGCGCGCAAGGGGAGCACAAGCTGGCCCGCGGCTACCTTCCGGCGCCCACCCATTCGCTCCACTGGATCGGGGATCCGGGCTTCCGCAACGCCGTCGAGCAGTTTCTCGAGGGGGAGAGCCGCGCGGTGGACGAGGACATCGAGATCCTGACCAGCTTCGGCCCCTTCAGGAAGACGGGGTCCGAGGAATGAGGCCGGAGCGCCTCACCGATCGCACGGCACTGGAGCCGCTCCTCAAAGCCGGCTGGACCTTGGCCCAAGACCGCGAGGCCATCGAGAAGACCTTCCGCTTCGCCGATTTCCGCGCCGCGTTCGGCTGGATGACGTCGGTTGCGCTCATGGCCGAAAAGTTGGACCACCACCCCGAATGGCGGAACGTCTACCGCACGGTCGAAGTAACCCTCGTGACCCACAGCGCGAACGGTCTGACCGAGCTCGACATCCGCCTTGCGACCGAGATGGACAAGCTGGCGGAGTAACATGGACAATTTTCTGAGTGCGGAGATCGCGAACGGCGTATCGGTGGGGGAGATCCTGTCGGTCCAGTTCCTCGCAAGCATCCTCGGCAGCCTTCTTTCGGCCGTTCTCGTTCTCGTCATCGGCTGGGCGCTTGCGGCGTGGCTCGGACGGCGGGTGCGCAACCTTGGCCACAAGGAGCGGTTCGACGAGACGCTCTTCAACTTCCTCGGCGCCATCGTGCGCTACACGATCCTCGTCTTCACCTTCGTCTTCGTGCTCAACCGCTTCGGGCTGCAGACGACCTCCGTCGTCGCCGCACTCGGTGCCGCGGGTCTTGCCATCGGTCTGGCGCTCCAGGGCACGCTGTCGAACGTCGCCGCCGGCGTGATGCTGATCTTCTTCCGGCCGATCAAGACCGGCGATTTCGTCGTCGTGAACGGCCAGATGGGGACGGTGAAGGACATTTCGCTGAACTATACCGAGCTGGCCTCGATCGCGAACGTGCAGATCATCATCCCCAATTCAGAGGTCTGGGGGAACACGATCACCAATTACTCGGCCTATGACGTGCGCCGGGTGGAATGGACGTTCGGCGTCGGCTACGGGGCGAACCTCGGCACCGCCGAAAAGGTCATCCTCGACACGATCATGGCCGATCCGCGCGCCCATGCGGAGCCCGAGCCCTTCATCAAGGTGACGAACCTCAACGACAGCTCCGTCGACTTCCTCGTGCGGATCTGGTGTGCGAACGCCGATGCCTTCGCGTTCCAGGGGGACATGACCCGCGCCGTGAAGGAAGCCCTGGATGCGGCCGGCGTCGAGATCCCCTTCCCGACCCGCACTCTCGTTCACGAGAACAGCGCGGTGAAGGACGGTCTCCGCGTTGCCGGGAGCGGCGGGGACACCGCCGCCTGAGCGGAGGGACAAACCGTCCCCCAGACATGCGAACGCGCCGCGAGGAGGTCTCCCCGCGGCGCGTTTTTTTTCGTGCGCAATGGCGCCGCCTGTACGGGTCAGGCTGCCGCGAGAGCGGCGACGATGGCGTCGCCCATTTGCGAGGTGGAGACCGGCGTGCCGTCCTCGGGGCCCATCAGGTCGGCCGTGCGCAGCCCGTCGGCGAGGACCTTCTCCACGGCGGACTCGAGCCGGGTTGCCTCGTCGCCCCGGTCGAAGGAATAGCGCAACGCCATCGCGAAGGAGAGGATGCAGGCGATCGGGTTCGCCTTGCCCTGGCCCGCGATATCGGGCGCGGAGCCGTGCACCGGCTCGTAGAGCGCCTTCGGACGGCCATTCTCCATCGGAACGCCGAGGGAGGCGGACGGCAGCATTCCGAGGGAGCCCGTCAGCATCGCCGCCGCGTCGGACAGGATGTCCCCGAACAGGTTGTCCGTGACGATGACGTCGAACTGCTTGGGGTTCCGGCAGATCTGCATGGCGCCGGCATCGGCGTACATGTGGGACAGCTCGACATCCTGGTACTCGGCGTCGTGGATCTCCTGGACCACCTCGCGCCACAGGATGCCGCTTTCCATCACGTTGGCCTTCTCCATGGAGCAGACCCGGCCATCCCGCTTTCGCGCCAGCTCGAAGGCGGAGCGCGCGACGCGGGCAATCTCGCTCTCGGTGTAGCGCTGGGTGTTGATCCCGACGCGCTCGTTGCCCTCGCGGACGATGCCGCGCGGCTCGCCGAAATAGATGCCGGAGGTCAGCTCGCGCACGATCATCAGGTCGAGCCCGGAGACCACCTCACGCTTGAGGGACGAGAAGTCCGCGAGGGCCTCGAAGCATTGCGCCGGGCGCAGGTTGGCGAAGAGGTCCATCTCCTTGCGCAGGCGCAGGAGCCCCCGCTCGGGCTTCACGGAGAAGTCGAGCGCGTCGTAGGCCGGCCCGCCGACGGCGCCTAAGAGGACCGCATCCGCGTTCTGCGCCCGTTCCATCGCCGCATCGGTCAGCGGCGTGCCGTGCGCGTCGTAGGACGCGCCGCCGACGAGGTCTTCCTCGACGGTGAAGGAGGGGCCGCCATTGGCGCCGAACCACTCGATGACCTTGCGCACCTCGGCCATGACCTCGGGCCCGATGCCGTCGCCCGGCAGGATCAGAAGGGTCGGATCGGACGGCATGGACAGTCTCCTTGGATGGTCAGGACGGATCGCCGCGGGGCGTAGCCCGCCCCCGCCTCCCGGTCAAGCTGCGCCCCCTTCGCCGGACGCCGCGCCCGGGCGCGCGCGGTCTTTGCCGTCCGCTCTGCCCTGGCGTATGGAGCCGCAAAGGCATTCAAGGAGGCGATCCCCTCATGACATCCGGCCAACGCATCGTCCTGTCCAGCGACCACGCCGCCATCGAGCTTCGCCGCGCCATCGCCGCCCATGTCGAGGCGGCGGGATGGGAGGTCATCGATATCGGCCCGACCACGCCCGAGAGCACGCATTACCCGGTCCATGGCAGGGCCGCCGCGGAGCGCGTCGCCGCCGGCGAGGCCCGCCTCGGAATCGTCCTGTGCGGCACGGGGCAGGGGATCATGATGGCGGCGAACAAGGTTCCGGGCATCCGCTGCGGCGTCTGCTCGGATACGTTCTCTGCCCGCATGATCCGGCAGCACAACGATGCCAACATGCTCTCTCTCGGAGCCCGCGTCATCGGCGAGGGGCTGGCCCTTGATATCGTTGATGCGTTCCTCGGCACGGCGTTCGAAGGCGGTCGCCATGCGCTCCGCGTGGGCATGATCGAGACCCGCGAGGCCTGAGACGTCTGGACCTCGGGCTCCCGGGGCCCCTCGTCCTGCCTGCGGCGGATCCCGGAGGCTTTTGCCGGCCGGCGAGCGCGGCGCGCCTCAGCGCGCTGCTCGCGGTCAAAGCTCCACGTCGGTCCAGACCAGCCGTCCGCGGGAGGCGGCCTCGACCAGCTCCAGCCCCTCCGTCTCCGGCCACAGCACGCCGGATCCGCGTATGCCGAGATCGGCGGAGGGCAGGACGTAATCGAGTCGCATGTCGCCCGGAGCCGGATCGGTGAAGTCGGCGGTCACGGGGGTGCCGCTCTCGCCCAGTGGTTCGGGGTCTCTCAAGCGCGGGTCCGACAAAAGGGCGCCGATCGCCTCCCTCCGGCCGTCTCCACGTGAGGGGGCGAGATTGGCGCGACCGAGGATCGCGAAGGGCGGCTCCGGCGGCGGCACATCGAGAGCACCGTCGAGCAATGACCGCCAGAGGCCGGTCTCGGCCGCGCTCCGCAGCCCGTTTGCATCCTCGGGGCCGTCGAAGACAGGGGGCGTCGCGGCGTAGGCGAGGATCGTCAGATGCCGCTCTGGCGGGCCGGGCAGGCGGATCGGGACGATCCAGTGGCCGGTAGAGGAGAGGCGCCAGATGGCCTGCGCCTCTTCCGAAGGAAACGGCTCCCCATTGGGATGGACCGGCAGAACCGCGCCGGGCACGTCCCGCCAGAGAAGTTCGGAGAGGTCCGTCTCCTCCCCTAGCGGCCAGCGGGAGAGAAGGGCAAGGCCGCCGGCGCCGGGGAACCGGCCGTACCCTTGCGCGTCGCGCGCGTCCCCGGTTCGCCCGTCGCCGTCCATGTCCAGCCCGGTTCGGAGGCCGGAATTGGGGCGGAGGGCAAGCCGGTGGGGGTAACGCGGGCCGGCCTCGCCGATCACCTCCGCCAATGCAGAGAGCGCGTGGCCGGCGCCGTCATGATCGACACCCGTCAGAAGGAGGATATCCGGCCGGGCGGCCGCGACGAGCGCGGCGACCGCCTCGACCTGCGGATCGCCCTTGAGGATATCGCCGAGAAGGAGACCGGGGCCGCGGCGCGTCAGCTCCGCATGATAGGTCGCGAGACGGACCACGCCGCCCGCCTTCTGCGGCACGAAGGGCGCGTCTGCGCGGAGGGGGCCGGCGACGAGAGCCACCAGCAGCAGGGCGATCAGCTCAGCGCAAGCCCGGCCGAAACGGGCGCGTCCCGCTCTGTCCGGCGGCGTTTTTCCGCGATCATGCTGGCGACCCGGCCCATGGCGATGCCGCGCATGAAGAGCGAGAGGGGCAGGAAGGACCATGTCGAGACCAGCCAGACGACGGAATGCGGCTCCGACAGCGCCCGGAGCCCGAACAGCGCGGTGATTCCGCCGGCGGCGGACGGGATCAGGAATGGCAGGAGAAACCCTAAGGCGACGTTAATGCGCGCGTCGCGATTGAGCCGCGCCACGATGTCGTTGCCGGTGGTCGGGTCGAACGTCGGCAGGTTGATCCAGACGTTGAACGCCCCTGCGCGGGACGGCCAGCGCTGAAGCCGCAGGATCAGCACGAAGAAGACGATGGCGACGATGGAGATCGCGTAGGCCAGCCCCGCGGCAGCCCGGATGGAGAGGGCGAGCGACATCCCGGCTTCCTCTGGGACGCCCGCCACGACGAGGCGAACGGGGCTGAACGGAAAGTCGAGCGCGGTCCCGGCGGCAAGGCCGACGGCGCGGATCAGCAGGGACAGGGTACTTCCGTCGCCTTCTCCGGCGAACATCACCGCCAGCACGAAGAGGGTGACGAACAGCGACAGGAACCGGATGCGGTTGAACGGCGGGGCATCCCGGAACTCGATGAGGCAGGGGCTGTGGGAGAAGTACTCGCAGAAGGTGATCGCCGCGGCCCCGAGCGCGATCAGCGCAACGATCTCGTTCGCGCCGGACGCGGACGGCAGGATGAGGGACGGCGTGGCTACCAGAAGGGCCGCAAAGATGGCGCGCGCGGCGGCACCGGTCAGACTGCCGATCATCTGCGCAATTCCTTGCCTCGGGCGGAGGCGATACATGGCCGCTTCCGCATTCTGGGCGAACCAGGCTCTGATCAGAGTGGTTGCCTCATTTCTGCCCAATTTCTGCCCCCGTTCTGCCCGATCATCAATCTTCGTAGTCTGTTAACCACGTCACTCCGGCGAATTTGCGGAAGCTGTGGTGCAAGCCTGCATCAATTTCCGGGCGAGAAGGAGGCAGCTCCCCATTTGGCGGCCGGTGCCGGGACCTTTCGCAAAATGGCCGTCTCCTCGCTTGATGCCTCATCGCCGGCAGGCTATCGGGCGCATGCCCCGCCGCGCTCGCGACGCGGGATCAGACGTATGGGCGCCGGTCTTCGGCGCCTTTCGATGTCCAAGGGAGGCCGCTTTTCCGTGCCCCAGTTTCTCGACACCCGGTCCGACGATTTCGAGGCCGCCTTCGCCGATCTTCTGTCCGCAAAGCGTGAAGACTCGGTCGATGTGGACGAGGCGGTCGCCGCAATCATCTCCGACGTGCGTGCCCGCGGCGACGCGGCGCTGATCGAGCTGACCGAGCGCTTCGACCGGCTGCGCCTCACCCCCGAAACCCTGCGGATCCCCGAGGCGGAGGTCGAGGCAGCGATCGCGGCGGTGCCGAAGGACGAGGAGCGCGCGCTCCGGCAGGCGGCGGAGCGGATCCGGGCCTACCACGCGCGACAGATGCCAGAGGATGCGCAGTGGACCGATCCCGAGGGCGCGACGCTCGGCTGGCGCTGGACGCCCGTTGCAGCGGCGGGGCTCTACGTGCCGGGCGGTCTCGCCTCCTATCCCTCGTCCGTCCTGATGAACGCGATCCCGGCCCGGGTCGCAGGCGTCGAGCGGCTGGTGATCGCGGTGCCCACGCCGGACGGCGTCGTGAACCCCCTCGTGATGCTGGCGGCGAGGATCGCCGGGGTGGACGAGATCTACCGCATCGGCGGCGCGCAGGCGATCGCGGCCCTCGCATACGGGACCCCCACGATCCCGCCGGTGGACAAGATCACCGGTCCCGGAAACGCCTTCGTTGCCGCGGCCAAGCGGCGGGTGTTCGGGCGCGTCGGAATCGACATGATCGCCGGGCCGTCCGAGATCCTCGTCATAGCCGACGAGACCGGCGACCCCGACTGGATCGCGCTCGACCTGCTGAGTCAGGCGGAGCACGACGAAAGTGCCCAGTCCATCCTGATCACGACCGACCCGGGCCTCGGCTCGCGCGTCGCCGCGGCGGTGGACCGGCATCTGCAGACCCTGGAGCGGCGCAAGATCGCGGGCAGGAGCTGGGACGAGTTCGGCGCCGTCATCACGGTAGGGTCGCTACAGGAAGCGGCCGCTCTTTCGGACAGGATCGCGCCGGAGCACCTCGAACTCTGCGTCGCCGACCCCGGCGCGCTGTCGAAGGAGATCCGTCACGCCGGCGCGATCTTCCTCGGCGCGTGGACGCCGGAGGCGATCGGCGACTATGTCGGCGGACCGAACCATGTCCTGCCCACGGCGCGCTCGGCGCGGTTCTCCTCGGGCCTCTCGGTGCTCGATTTCCTCAAGCGCACGACATTGGCGCAGATGACGCCGGGCGCGCTGGCGAGGATCGGGCCGGCGGCGGAGCGGCTCGCACGCGCCGAAAGCCTCGAAGCACACGGCCTCAGCGTCACGGCCCGGCTGCGGAGGCTGAACGAGGAGGGCTGATGCCGCCTTCCTCGCGCGGGCTCTGGTAACGCGGGGGAGGGGCGTTATTCTCGGTGCCCTGACCCCGATGGAGCGCGCGATGCCGTCCTATCTCAGCGACGTCGAGATCGACGATGCGAACCTGCCTCCGCCCACGCCCGAAATCGAGCAGGAGCGGCGCGTCGCGATCTTCGATCTGCTGGAGGAGAACACCTTCGCCCTGCCGGAGCGGGAGGACGGGCGCGCGCTGCCCGAGGGGCCCTACAAGCTCGATCTGGCGATCCGCGAACGGCGCCTCGTCTTCTCGCTGAGCACTCCTGACGCGGAAGCCGCGGGCGAGTTCCACCTCTCCCTCGGTCCGTTCAGGCAGGTGGTGAAGGACTACTTCCAGATCTGCGAGAGCTATTTCGAGGCCGTGAAGCGGATGCCGCCGAGCCAGATCGAAGCGATCGACATGGCCCGCCGCGGCATCCATGACGAGGGCGCCCGCATCCTCCAGGACCGCCTCGCCGGGAAGGCGGAGGTGGACAAGGCCACCGCGCGCCGCCTCTTCACGCTGATTTGCGTCCTGCACCACGGAAGCGCGATGTGACCGGGGCGCTTCCGTCCTCCGTGCTCTTTTGCTGCGATCACAACGCGGTACGCTCTCCGATGGCGGAGGGAATGGCCAAGCAGGTGCTCGGCAACCGCACCTACATCCAGTCCGCCGGCGTGCGCTGCGATCTCGAGATCGACCCCTTTGCCATCGCCGTCTCGGCCGAAATCGGCGTCGAGCTGTCCCGTCACCGGGCGCGCAGCTTCGAGATGATGCAGGACTGGGGGGACGATCTGTCGAGCTTCGAGCTGATCGTGACGCTGTCCCCGGCCAGCCAGCGGCATGCGCTGGAACTGACGCGGGTCTTCCATCTCGATGTCGAATACTGGCCCGTTCTCGAGCCCACCGGCCTCGGCGAGACACGGGAGCAGAAGCTCGCCGCCTACCGGCAGACACGGGATCAGATCGCGGGCCGGATCGCGGCGCGGTTCGGAACGCCGGACGGGATTGACGCGTTGCAGCCCCATCAAAGCCCTTGAACAATGCGCTGAACGCGCGCATTTACGCGACGCGCTCCAATTTGGGGGCGGCAATCACGGAGTGACCATGGCCAAGGAAGAAATGCTCGAATTTCCCGGCGTCGTGAAGGAACTCCTGCCGAATGCGACATTCAGGGTCGAGCTGGACAACGGCCATGAGATCATTGCGCATACGGCGGGAAAGATGCGGAAGAACCGCATCCGCGTCCTCGCTGGCGACCGCGTACAGGTCGAGATGACCCCCTACGATCTGACCAAGGGGCGGATCAACTATCGCTTCAAGTGAGACCGTGCCGACCGAGCCGGGCCCTGTGCGCCTGATTCTCGGCTCGGGCTCTCCGCGGCGGCTCGAGCTGCTCGCGGTCCTGGGCATCCGCCCCGATGACGTGCGCCCGCCCGATATCGACGAGACGCCCGTTCGTGGCGAGCTGCCGCGCCCCTATTGCGAACGCATGGCGCGGGAGAAGGCGCTGGCCGTCTCGGCCGCGCCCGACGACCTCGTGCTCTCTGCCGACACCACCGTGGCCCTTGGCCGCCGGATCATGGGCAAGCCCCGCGACGCCGGCGAGGCGGCCGAGTTCCTGCACGCGCTCTCGGGGCGACGGCACCGTGTCGTCACCGCCCTGGCCGTGCGCAGGGGCGAGGTGCTGCGCGCGCGCAGCGTGGTCTCCTCGGTCAAGCTCAAGCGGCTCAGCGACGTCGAGGTGAACGGCTACCTCGCGACCGGGGACTGGCAGGGCAAGGCCGGCGGCTATTCGATCCAGGGGCCCGCCGGCGCCTTCATCCCCTGGATGGAGGGCAGTCACTCCGCCATCGTCGGCCTGCCTCTGGCGGAGACGGCGGCGCTCCTTTCCTCCTTCGGTTACCCACTCTGGAGCACGTCATGAAGGGCACCAGCGTCATCCTCGGCACGCTTGCCGGCCGCGCCGCAGCCGCCCGCATGGTCGACGGCGTTCTCGATGATCTCCTCGTCGACGGGATGGATCCGGTCGCGAGACCCGGCGCGATCCTTCGCGGGATCGCGGACCGGCCGATGAAAGGGCAGGGAGGTATCTTCCTCGCCCTGCCGGGTGGCCGCCGCGGGTTCCTCAAGCAGTCGAAGGGCATCGCGCCCGGACAACCGCTCCAGGTTCAGGTCACCGGCCATTCGGAGCCCGGCAAGGCGATCCCGGTCACGCTGCGCCTTCTGTTCAAATCCCGCTTCGCCATCGTCACGCCCGGCGCCCCCGGCACCAACATCTCCCGCGCGATCCGGGACGAGGAGGCGCGTGTCGCCCTCGCCGAGATCGCCGCCGAGATCGAACTGCCGGACGGCGCGGGTCTGATCCTGCGGTCCGCCGCCGAAGGGGCCGACGAGGTCGAGGTGGCCGAGGACATCCATGCCATGTGCGCCCTCGCGACGGATGTCCTGGCCGACGACGGATCGGAGCCCGAGTTGCTGGTGGACGGCCCGGACGCCCATGCCGCCGCCTGGCGCGACTGGCCCGTGCCGGACGAGGTGGACGATGGTCCCTCCGCCTTCGCCGATCGGGGCGTTCTCGATGCCATCGCGGCTCTTGAGAAGGCCTGCCCGCTTCCGGGCGGCGGCACGCTCATGGTTGAGGAAACCCGTGCCCTCGTCGCCTGCGATGTCGATACCGGCGGGGACACCAGTCCCGCCGCCGGCCTCAAGGCCAACATCGCCGCGGTCCGCGCCCTGCCGCGGATCCTGCGATGTCTCGGTCTCGGTGGCCAGGTGGTCGTCGACCTCGCGCCCGCGCCGAAGCGGGACCGCAAGTCGATCGAGCAGTCGCTCCGCGCCGCCTTGCGGGCGGATCCAGTGGAGACCACCTTCGTTGGCTGGACGACGCTCGGCCATCTCGAACTTACCCGCAAGCGCGAACGCCTTCCGCTGCCGGCGGAGGTGATGACGGAGGCCGCATGACCTGCCCGATCTGCAGCAAGCCCACCCACCCCGACTACCGCCCTTTCTGCTCCCGCCGCTGCGCGGACGTGGACCTCGGCAAATGGCTGCACGAGGCCTACCGCGTTCCCGTCACGCCCACCGATGACGAGGACGGCGCGCCGGACCCGGGCGAGGGCGACGAAGCCTGACGCAAGGGGAGGTCAGAGGCGCTCAGCACAGTGCAATTTTTCCGCGCCACCCCACTGGACTTGCCCCAAAGCCGGCGGTATCAGACCCAAGCCCCGAGCGGTCTCCGCTCACCCGTGCCCGGGTAGCTCAGGGGTAGAGCAGTGGATTGAAAATCCTCGTGTCGGTGGTTCGATTCCGCCCCCGGGCACCATTTATCCCCGTCAACACTTTGGTTCGCCTCAGGTTTTCTTGAGCTGATCAGAGGTGCAGTACCAAACGGTTCCCTTCACATTTGTGAAACAGGGCATCTTCCACGTCGCAAGGAAGATCTCGGCGGTTCAGAGCCCGTATCGCCGCTCCGATGGCCCGCTCAACCTTCTCGCACCGGCATGAAGGTCTACGGCCGACGGTGAGGGGCGGGCGCGCAAGCGGGGCATTCAGGGGCGCCGGCTTCGAACCGGCGGCGCATCGAGTTTTCCCGCAGAAGGCCGAAGACATGGTTGGCGATGGTTGCCGCCGTTCAATCGGCTAATAGCCCATGCCGGTTTCGATCATGGGACGTCGGTCTCGCCAAGATCCCAGAAGAGGCCTGCCATCAGGCCCAGCCCTTCGCGCACGATCGACACCGGCAGGTGTTCGTCCGCGCCGTGCTGGCGGCAGCCGGGATAGGAATGCGGCACCCAGATCGTCGGCAGCCCGAGAATATCGGTGAAGATCGCGTTTGGCAGCGAACCACCGAGGTTCGGCAGGATCACCGGCGCCCGGCCCGCGGTGCGTTCCAGGGACGCGGCGGCGAAGCGCACCCACGGCCCATCGAGGTCCGACCGGCTGGCCGGGAATGAGGCGTCGGGCGCGGGCACGATCTTCACCCGTTCGTGGCCCGCGGCGTCGAGCGTGCGGCGCACCGCCGGTTCCACGTCCGAGGTGTCCACGCCGACCGGGTGGCGCAGTTGCAGCCGCGCCCGCGCCCAGGGCGGGATCGCGTACAGCGGCTTGGCGAGGTTGCCGACCTCGATCTCCATCACCTCCAGCGTCGACCAGGCGTAGACCCGTTCGGCCTGCGTCAGGCCCGGGGCGCCCCACCAGGGATCGAGCGGCGGATCGCCCTCGGCAGGGGTGATGGTACAGTCCTTGAGCGCATCGCGCACGTTCTGCGGGATCTCGCCCGGCGTCAGCTCGGGCACGAGGCATTCGCCGGTGGGACCGATGAGCGCGGCGATGGCGTGGCTCAGCTCCACCCCCGGATTGGCGAGAAGGCCGCCCCAGTTGCCCGAATGGTGAAAGCCCTCGCGCGCGACCACTTCGAGATGCAGATTGATGCCGCCCCGCGAGCCGAGGAAGATCGTCGGATCCTCAAGCGACATGCGCGGCCCGTCCGAGGCGATGAGCACGTCGGCGGCGAGCCGCTCCTTGTGATCCGCGCAGATCGCGTCGAGCGCGGGGGAGCCGTATTCCTCCCCCATTTCGACGAGGTACTTCAGATTGAAGCCGAGCCTGCCGCGCACCGCCAGCACCGCTTCGAGCGCGGCGAGGTTGACCGAATGCTGACCCTTGTTGTCCGCGGTGCCGCGTCCGAACCAGCGGCCGTCCCGCTCAGTCATCTCCCAGGGGTCCAGCCCTTCGGACCACTGCTCGGGAATGCCGGTGACGACGTCGCCGTGGCCGTACATCAGGACGGTCGGGCGCGCCGGATCCTCGATCCGCTCGGCCAGGAGGAACGGACCCGGAGCCTTGCGGTGGCGCAGGATCTCGCAGGAGAAGCCGAGCCGTTCGTAGAGCGGCATCATCTCTTCGCGCAGATAGCGCTCCAGCTCCGGCCAGTGTTCTTCCTCGCGCGAGATGGTCGGCATGGCGACGCGGCGGGCAAGGTCCTCGCGGAAGCGGCCGCTCTCCAGCGTCTCCCGGGCGGCGGCGATGGCGGTGTCGCGGGGCGCGGCGGGCTCATGCGTGGTGTCAGGCAAACGCTCGCTCCTTGTCCGGGGCGTATTCAGGATCGGTCAGGTGGCACGCGGCCCCGCCGGTCACCGGCGAGACGGGGCGCGGCACGACGCTGTCGCAGGGGCCGTAGGCGCGCGGGCAGCGCGGGTGGAACGGGCAGCCCGGCGCGGGATGCAACGGGTCTGGGAACCCGGCGCCGAGCGCGAGGTCCGGCACGCCGTCGTCGGGTGCGACGGTCAGGACCGACTCGAGCAGCGCTTTCGTATAGGGGTGTTGCGGCGCGTCGAAGATGCCGTCGACGCCCGTCAGCTCCACCACCCGGCCGAGATACATCACCGCGACACGGTCGGCGATATGTTCGACCACCGACAGGTTGTGGGAGATGAAGACGTAGGTGAGGTTGAAGTCCGCCTTGAGCTCCATCAGCAGGTTCAGGATCTGGCTCTGCACCGAGGCGTCGAGCGCGGAGGTCGGCTCGTCGCAGATCACCACCTCGGGCTGCATGACGAGCGCGCGGGCGATGGCGACGCGCTGGCGCTGGCCGCCAGACAGCTCCTTGGGATAGCGGCTGGCAAAGCGCGCGGGCAGGCCGACCCGCTCCATCAGGCGGCGGGCGGTGCGCTCCTGCTCGGCCGCGGTGCCGATGCGGTGGACGCGCAGGGGCATCGACACGATGTCGAGGATCGTCTTGCGCGGATTGAGTGACGAGAACGGGTCCTGGAAGATCGGCTGTACGCGGCGGGCAAAGGCGGCGCGGCCCGCGTCAGCCGCGGGGTGGCCGTCGAAGAGGACATGGCCTTCGGACGGCGGCAGAAGGTTCAGCAGCATCTGCGCCAGAGTGGACTTGCCGCAGCCGCTTTCGCCGACGATGCCGAGAGTTTCGCCCCGCATCACGCGCAGATCGACTCCGTTCACGGCGTTCAGCGTCGCCTTGGGCTTGAACATGCCCTGGCTGACGCGGAACCGGCGGTGGAGGCCCAAAGTCTCGAGGATCGGTGGCTGGCTCATGCGGGCGCCCTTTCGGTTTCGTCCTTCTCGGCGCCGTGGATGCAGGCCCAGACGTGGCCGCCCTCGGCGCGCAGCGGCACCGCATCGGCGCAGATCGGCTGCGCGACGGGGCAGCGGCTGCGGAAGGCGCAGCCCCGGACATCGCCCATGAGCGAGGGCACGACGCCCGGAATCGTGCCGAGCGGCGCGCCGCGTTCGGACTTGCCCGGCTGCGGGATGCAGTCGATCAGCGCCTGGGTGTAGGGGTGGCGGGGCGCCCCGAAGATCTCGGCGGCCGAGCCTTCCTCCACCCGCGCGCCAGCGTACATGACAACGATCCGGTCCGCGATCCGCGACACGAGGCCCAGATCGTGGGTGATGAACACGATGGCGATGCCGAGCCGCTGTTGCAGATCGCGCAGAAGCCGCAGGATCTGCGCCTGGATCGTCACGTCGAGCGCCGTGGTCGGCTCGTCCGCGATCAGGAGCTTGGGCGAGGTCATCAGCGCCATGGCGATCATCACGCGCTGGCGCAGACCCCCCGACAGCTGGTGCGGATACTGCCCCAGACGCTTTTCCGGCGACGCGATGCCGACCTCGTTCAGCATCTCGACCGCCCGCGCGCGGGCCGCGGAGCCGGTGGCGCCGGTGTGGTGGATATAGGCCTCGGTCATCTGGTCGCCGATGGGGAAGGCGGGGTTCAGCGCCGTCATCGGTTCCTGGAAGATCATCGCCATCTCGTTGCCGCGCACGCGGCGCACCGCGCGGCGGTCGGTCAGGTCGACCTCGCCGAAGCGCATGGCGCCGACCGACCGGGTCGCGGCACGCGGCAGAAGATCCATCAGCGCCAGCGACGTCATCGACTTGCCGCACCCGGACTCGCCGACGATGCACAGCGTCTCGCCCTCGCGGACTTCGAAGGACATGCCGCGCACGGCATGAAGCGTGTTCGTCCGCAGCTTGAAATCGACCTTGAGGTCGCGGACCTGCAAAAGCGGTTCCATCAGCCCCTCCCGTCCGGTGATACCAGATCGCGCAGCCCGTCGCCCGCGAGGTTGATCGCGAAGACCAGCGTCGCCAGCGCGATACCGGGGATGGAGATCAGCCAGAACGAAAAGAACATGTAGCTTTTCGCCTCCGAGATCATCAGCCCCCAGCTCGGCGTCGGCGGTTGCACCCCGAGGCCGAGGAACGACAGCGCCGCTTCCATTAGGATCGCCGACGCGATCTCGATCGTCGCGATGACGATGAGTTGCGGCGTGAGGTTCGGCAGCACCTCCCGCGTGATGATGTAGAGGTTGGACGCGCCCGCCGCCTTGGCCGATTGCACGTATTCCATGCGCGCAACCTGTGACGAGGTGGCGCGGACCACGACGGCGAAGCGGTCCCATTTCAGAACGCCCAGCACGATCACGACGATGGTGATCGACCCGCCGAAGACGGCGACGACGGCCAGCGCCACGAGGATGATCGGCAAAGACAGGCGGATCGTGGTCAGGAAGGTGACCACCATGTCCACCCGGCCGCCGAAATAGCCGCCGAGAAGCCCCAGCGTCGTGCCGATGACCGACGCGATCGACACCGCGGCAAAGCCGATGAGAAGCGACACCCGCGCGCCGTAGATCAGCCGCGACAGGTAGTCCCGGCCAAGCTGGTCGGTGCCGAGAACATGCTCCCAGCTTCCGGCCTCGAACCAGACGGGCGGGACGGCGCGGTTGGTGATGTCCTGCGCGTAGGGATCGTGGGGCGCCAGCAGCGGCGCGAAGATCGCGATCAGGATCATCAGGACCACGATGCCGCCGCCGATCAGCAGCGAGGGATGCTCGCTGAGCCGGCTCCACGACAGGCGGC
Organism: Tropicimonas omnivorans; assembly: GCF_031846565.1. Taxonomy (NCBI): domain Bacteria; kingdom Pseudomonadati; phylum Pseudomonadota; class Alphaproteobacteria; order Rhodobacterales; family Roseobacteraceae; genus Tropicimonas; species Tropicimonas omnivorans. The sequence goes on from NZ_JAVRHL010000001.1 coordinate 1,091,762, forward strand.
CGGGCGGCGTCTCGGCCAGTTCGGCCGTCGCGGTGGGATCCGCGGAATTGCTCAGATCTGTCATGCTCGGCCCCTTCTCAGCTGACGCGCAGGCGTGGGTCGAGCCACGCGTTGACGATGTCGGACAGGAGCGTCAGCACGACGTAGACCACCGACAGCAACAGGACGACGGCCTGCAGCACCGGGAAGTCGCGGTAACCGATCGCCTGGTAGGCGAGGTAGCCCAGGCCATCGAGCGCGAAGATGCTCTCGATCACCACCGAGCCGCCGATCAGAAGGCCGAGCTGCACGGTCACGAGCCCGACCACCGGCACCAGCGCGTTGCGCAGCGCGTGCTTGAGGATCACACGATGCGCCGGCAGCCCCTTGGCCCGCGCGGTGCGCACGTAATCGTTGGACAGCGCATCGATCATCCCGGCGCGCACCAGCCGCATGAAGGGCGGCGTGATGTAGTAGCCCAGCGTCACCGCCGGCAGGATGAAATGTCGCCAGCTTTCGGCGCCCGAGGCCGGCAGCATCCGCCACTTGATCGCGAACAGCATGACGAGACAGAGCGCGAGGAAGAACGACGGCAGCGCCTGTCCCAGAAGCGAGACCAGCGAACACAGCCGGTCGATCCAGCTTCCCGAAAAGACAGCGGCCAGCACCCCGAGCGGGATGGAGATTGCCAGCGCGATGGTCAGCGACATAATCGCGAGGATCACGGTATTGCCGATCTTGTCGAAGATCAGATCCGAAACCGGCGACTTGAAGAAGTAGGACGTGCCGAAATCGCCGCGCAGCACGTCGCCGAGCCATGAGGCGTATTGCACGATGAGCGGCCGGTCGAGCCCGTAGGTCTCGACGATGATGGCGAGGTCCTCGGCGCTTGCCCCTTCGCCGGCCAGTGCGCCGGCGGCGTTGCCCTGAAGGCGCAAAAGGCCGAAGGCGAGGATCGACACGCAGAAGGCCACGAGCACGGCAAGCCCGAAACGTTTGGCCAGGTAGATCGGCATGGGATGGCTCCTCGATCGGCGGAATGTCGGCCGGGGCGCGGTCCTTCGCGCCCCGGCCCGTCCGTCACTCGCTCCAGGAAAATTCCCAGAAGCGCAGGATCTCGTCCGGGTAGGTCTCGTAGCTCAGACCCTCGGCGCCGGCATAATAGACCGGCAGCGTGAACATCGGCACCGCCAGCGCCTCGTCCGCGATGCGCTGCAGCGCCTGACGGTAGAGCGTCTTGCGCTCTTCGGTGTCCATGCTCTTGCCGGCGTCGTCCAGCGTCTCGATCAGCTCGGAGTCGAGCGCGTTGTCGTCCGGCTGACCGCCGAAATAGACCGGCGTGGAGGCCGACAGATCGTAGATCGAATAGGAGCCCCAGGCGTTCTGCGCCAGCTCGACCTCGCGCGCGCGCATCGCGTCGCGCATGGCGGCGGGCTGCATGAAGTTCAGCTTCACGTTTACGCCGACATCCGACAGGTAGTTGATGACCGCCTCGGAGATATGCCGTTCGCGGTAGGCGTAGAGCTCCACCGTCAGGCCGTCGCCGTAGCCGGCTTCCTCCAGGAGCGCGCGGGCCTTGTCGGGATCGAAGGGATAGCTCGTCGCGCCTTCATCGGTGCAGCCGAACTGGTCGATGAAGCAGACGGTGTCGATGGTGTTCGACCCCTCGCCGACGAGGTTCTCGGAGATCGCCGCCTTGTCGATGGCGTGGTTGAGCGCGCGGCGCACCCGCACGTCCTGAAGCGCCGGGTTGGGCGTGTCATCGGAGGTGTTGATCTGCATAAAGACGATGCGCATCGTCTCGCCGCTCTGCACCTCGACGCCGGGCATCTGCGCGAGCTGGTCGGCCTGGTCCTTGGGCAGGCCCATAGTCAGGTCGAGACCGCCGGACAGAAGCTCAGCGATCTGGGTCTGCTGGTCGGGGATGGTGCGGATCGACACACGGTCGAGCGAGGCGGCGGATTTCGCGTCGGTGGCGGTGTAATCCTCGAACCGCTCCAGCACGATCTCGCCGCCGGCGGAATATTCGGCATACCGGAAGGGTCCGGTGCCGATCGGCAGGTCCGCGTCGGTCGTGCCGCCGGGGCCCGTGTAATGGTCGCTCGGCATGATCGCGAGCTGGGAGGAGACGAATTCCAGCGCGGCGGGCGTCGGCCCGGTGGTGGTGATGCGAACGGAGTGCTCGCCGGTCTTCTCCACGCTCTCGATCCAGTTCGCCACCTGCTGCGAGACGATCCGGTTCGCGGGATCGGCGGCGTAGCTCAGGGTGTAGACCACGTCGTCGGCCTCGAAGGTCGATCCGTCGTGGAAGGTCACACCCTCGCGCAGCGTCAGGTCGAGCGTGGTGTCGTCGACCCACTCCCATTCGGTCGCGAGCAGCGGCTCGAACTCGCCGGTCTCGAGGTTCCGCACGACCAGCGTGTCCCACACGTTCCGGCCGAGGATCACGCCGAGGCGCAGCGTGGTGAAGTAGGGGTCGGGGCTTTCCAGCGTCTGGCCATAGGCGAAGCGCACGGCATTCTCGGACTGCTGGGCGGCGCCGGGAAGGGCGGCCAAAAGGCCGAGGCTGGCGCCGGCAAGGGTGGTTCTGAAGGTCATGGTCCTCTCCGTTGCAATATCATTCGCGCGGATTTGTCCGCCCCGGCTGTTCCGTCGGGTTAGCGAATATCCAACATCATTTGATCAAATCGATCAATGATTTCTCTATGTTTGAAATAAATCTGCACGTAGGACGCGCAAAGTTGCACGGTTTTTGAGCAGATGGCGAACTGCACCGATTCAGAAGGCGTCGGGGGAAACAGGCACGCCAGCGCCCGTGACCGGGGTTTTCAGACGGCGGCATCCGCGAAGCAGACCTCTGCGCGCAGACCTCGAAAGCTTGAGATCGCTGCGCAGATCTGCTCGCTTCGCGCCGCCGTGGTGGCGTTTGTAAGGGCTCGGAGGGTTTCAAGGTTGCCGTTGAGTGACGAACACTCTTCAGCGTTTCGCTTGTTACCGCTGCCGTCCGTCCCAATTTGCGCAACTATTAGTCCATTGATTGCAGTTTTCGCACCTCCCATCTCGTCTTAGGGTCCGGGCATTATCATCTCTGGGAGGAGTGACATGCTGAAAACCACTGTTGCAGCCACGGCCCTTTGCACCGCCTTCGCAAGCGCGGTTCCGCACGCCGCTCAGGCCGGCAAGAACGACGATACGCTGCGCGTCGCGCTGGCCGAGGAAATCCTAAACCTCGACTACAATTACACGACCAAGCGCGAATACATCATCATGGCGGAGCTGACCGACGCGACGCTCTTCGATCTCGACCCTGAGACGCAGGAGTTCGCGCCAGCTGTCGCCAGCGACTGGGAATGGGTCGACGATACTACGCTCAACGTCGACTTGCGCGAGGGCGTTACCTTTCACGACGGCTCCGAGCTCAGCGCCGAGGACGTCGCCTACACCTATAACTGGATTGTTTCGGACGAGAGCGAGGCACAGGCTAAGGGCACGATCGAGCGCTGGCTCGAAACTGTCGAGGTGACCGGAGACCTCTCGCTACGCTTCCATCTCAAGTCGGTCTATCCGCTCGTCCTGCGCGACATGGCGCAGCGCGTGAAGCTGCGCCCAGAGGGCGCCTACGAGGCCGAGGACGGCAGCGTCGACGAAAGCGCCATGGCCACGGATCTCGTCGGCGCAGGCCCATACAAGGTCGTCTCGTTCGAGCCCGGTCAGGAGGTCGTGCTAGAGCGTTTCGAAGAGTATTGGGGCGAGGCCCCGGCGATCGAGAACGTTGTGGTGCGCAACCTGCCCGATATCGGCACGCAGCAGGCGGAGCTGATGGCCGGCGGCGTCGATTGGATGTTCAAGGTGCCACTCGACGTCGCGGAATCTCTCGGCAACATGCCGCAGGCGGCTCATCTGTCAGGTCCAGACCTGCGCGTCGGCTTTCTCGTGCTCGACGCTGCCGGTTATACGGACGAGGACGGTCCGCTCACCAACGTGAAAGTCCGACAGGCGGTCAACCACGCCCTCAACCGCGAAGAGATGGCAGAATATCTCATCGGTGGGTCGGCAAAGCCGATTTACACGCCCTGCCATCCGGCGCAATTCGGCTGCACCGAGGACATCCCGGCCTATCCGTACGATCCCGAGAAATCGAAGGCGCTGCTCGAAGAGGCAGGCTACGGCGACGGCTTCCAGATGGACCTCTGGGCCTATCGCGACAAACCGGCGGCCGAGGCCATCGCCGCCGATCTTGAAGCCGTCGGCATCGACGTCAATCTGCGCTACGTCAAGCTCGCTTCGCTCAATCAAGCGCGTGCGCAGCGGGAGATCCCGGCCTATTTCGGCACATGGGGCTCGGGCGGCACTGCCGACACCGCGGCAATTGCGCGAGTCCATTTCGCGGGCGACAGCGACCGCAACCTCTCGGGCGACGGGCAACTGACCGAGACCGTGCTGTCGGCCGAGCAGACCGCCGACCCCGAAGAGCGCAAAAAGATCTACGAGGAGGCGCTGACCACCATCGCCGAACAGGCCTATTGGGCACCGCTCTTTTCCTATTCGCAGAACTACCTCGTGAACCCCGATCTCGAGTTCCCGCTCAGCCCCGACGGGCTGCCGCGCCTCGACAAGGCGTCGTGGAAGTGAGCTGACAGGTTCCGCGCCACCCCGGCGCGGAACCTCATTCGGGGAGGAGACCACATGCTCAGATACATCCTGCAACGCGGGGCGCTGGCTCTCGCGGTGGCGTTCACGGTCTCGCTGGCCACATTCTTTCTGTTGAACGTCGCCACCGATCCCGCCTATGCCATCGCCGGCGAGGACGCGACGCCCGAGATGCTCGCGCAGATCCGCGACACCTACGGCCTCGACCGCCCGCTCGCCACGCGGTACTTCGACTGGCTCGGCGGCGTCCTGACCGGCAATTTCGGCGAAAGCTACTACTGGAACAAGCCGGTGGCAGAACTCGTCGCCTCGCGGGCTCCGACCACCATCGCACTGGCGCTCTCGGCGCTGTCGGTGACGATCCTGATCTCGATCCCGCTCGGCGCATGGGCCGCGCTCAAGCCCAATTCCTGGGCCGACCGCTTCGCCCTCGGCGTCGCGGTCTCTGCGCAGGCGGTGCCGAACTTCTGGCTCGGCCTAATCATGATCATCCTCTTCTCGGTAACGATCCCGATCTTCCCGGTCTCGGGTGACGACACCTGGCTCCACTTCGTGCTGCCCGCCTTCGTGCTCGGCGCCAGTTCCGTGCCGGCAGTGATGCGCCTCACCCGCACCGGCCTCATCGAGGTGATGGACAGCGATTACATCCGAACCGCTCGCTCAAAGGGCTTCCGGGGCATGCCGCTGCTGACTCGCCACGCGATGCGCAACGCGATCCTTCCGGTCGTCTCGGTGCTCGCCGTGCAGCTCGGACAAAAATTCGGCGGCTCGGTGATTACCGAGAGCATCTTCGCCATCAACGGGCTCGGCCGGCTCGCGCTCGAGTCGATCCTCGGCTCGGACATCCCGACCGTGCAGATGCTCATCTTTGTCTTCGCCCTTGTCTTCGTGGCCATGAACCTTCTGGCCGACATCCTGAACGCAGCCCTGGACCCGAGGATCCGCATCGGATGATCATGACGGACGCCGACCCCGCACAGACCGACCCCACGCAGCCGCACGCAGCCAAGAGTGCCGTCGCCGCGACCGATGATGCCCCCGAGGCGCTGCCGCCGACGCCGCTTCGTCTCGCGCTGACGCGGGCCCGCGGACACGGGGGGCTCCTGATCGGCGGTACGATCATCGTGCTTCTGATCCTCATCGCGATCTTCGCGCCGCTTCTTGCGCCGCACGATCCCTTCGCGCAGTCGCTCAGCGCGCGGATGCTCCCGCCTGCCTGGGCCGAGGGCGGCAATGCCGACTACATTCTCGGCACCGACCAGAACGGCCGCGACTATCTCAGCCGGCTCATCTACGGCGCCCGCATCTCGCTTCTGATCGGTCTCGGCGCAGCGTCTATCGGCATGCTTATTGGCGTGACGCTAGGCGTAATCGCCGGCTATTTCGGCGGCTGGATCGACCACGCCGTAAGCTTCCTTCTGACCGCGCAGCTGGCGCTGCCGGGTCTGCTGCTCGCCATGGCGCTCGTCTTCATCATCGGCCCGTCTGTGTGGGTGGTGATCTGCATTGTTGGAGTGCTGCACTGGACCTACTACCTCGTGGTCACCCGCGCAGCGACGCAGCGCATCCGCAGCCTCGACTTCGTAGCCGCCGCGCAGGCCGCGGGATCGACGCCGGGGCAGGTAATCCGGCACGAGATCCTGCCCAACCTCATCAGCTCGATCATCGTGATCTTCACCTTCGAGCTGGGCATCGCGATCCTCGCAGAATCGAGCCTGTCGTTCCTCGGCGTCGGCATCCAGCCCCCTATGCCGTCTTGGGGCCTGATGATCGCTGAGGGCAAGCAGGCGATGTTCTACCGCCCCTGGCTCGTGGTGCTGCCCGGCCTCTGCCTCTTCGCGCTCGTGATCGGTGCCAACCTTCTCGGTGACGGCCTGCGCGATGTGACCTCGCCCGACGGGAGAAACTGATATGCCGATGCTCGAAATCGACACTCTCTCCGTGACCCTTGATCTGCCCGCTGGGCCCCTGCACGCGGTCCGCGACGTCTCGCTGAGCCTCGACAGGGGCGAGAGCCTTGGCATCGTCGGTGAAAGCGGCTCGGGCAAGTCCATGTCCGCCCTCGCGTTGATGCGGCTCCTGCCGCGCCGCGCCCGTATGCAGGCCTCGGCGGTGCGCTTCGACGGCGTGGATCTCTCCGGGGTGGACGATACGGCCTTTGCCTCGGATTATCTCGGACCCAGGCTCGGCATGATCTTCCAGGAGCCGATGACCTCGCTGAACCCGGTCTACCGGATCGGGCGCCAGCTGACCGAGGCGAGCGTCCGCGGCGGCAAGCTATCAGCTGCCGCCGCCCGCCGCCGCGCGGTCGAGCTTCTGGACCGCGTCGGCATACCCGATCCCGATGCGCGCATGGTGCAATATCCCCACCAGCTCTCGGGCGGCCAGCGCCAGCGCGTGATGATCGCCATGGCGCTGATGATGGAGCCGGACCTTTTGATCGCCGACGAACCCACGACGGCGCTCGACGTGACCGTTCAGGCGCAGATCATGGAGCTGCTCGAGGACCTGCGGCGCGAGATGGGGATGGGCATGATCCTGATCACCCACGACCTCGCCGTGGTCGCCCGCAATGTCGATCGCGTCGCGGTCATGTATGGCGGCGAGGTGGTCGAATCCGGCGAGGCCGCAGCCGTGCTGCGCGCGGCGCGCCATCCCTATACCCGCGCTCTGCTCGGGGCTATCCCGCGCACCGACGGCCCCGTGCGCAAGCTCGAGGCGATCCCCGGGACCGTGCCGTCGCTCTATTCACGGCCCGACGCCTGCGTCTTCGCACCGCGCTGCACCCAAGCCCGCCCCGAATGTACCAGAACCCGTCCGCCGGTGAAGGGCGGCGCCGATCATTGGCGCCGCTGCGTGCTGGCCGATGCCGAGCTGCGCGCCCTGCAGCAGGCGCCCGAGGTGATCGAGCGCGTGCAGGCCGAGGCCACCGAGACCGCGCTCGAGGCGCGGGGTGTCACCCGCGTCTTTCACAGTCGCAAGGGGCTCTTCGGCCCCCCGCACGAGATCCGTGCCGTGGACAACGTCGATCTCAGCGTCATGCGTGGAGAGATCCTTGCCCTCGTCGGGGAGAGCGGGTCAGGCAAGTCCACCCTCGCACGCATGCTGCTCGGGCTCGACGCGCCGACCTCGGGCGAGATCCTGCTCGACGGCAAGCCTGTCTCCGGGATGGCGCCGATGGACCGGGCAGGGCGCGTGCAGCCGATCTTCCAGGATCCGTATTCCTCGCTCAATCCGCGCCGCACGCTGGCCGAGATCATCGGCCGCCCGCTGGCGCTGCGCGGGATAGGCGACGCCCGTTCACGCCGGGCCAAGGCGCGCGACATGATGGACCTCGTGCGCCTGCCGGACCGCTTGCTGCACTCCTATCCGTCGCAGCTTTCGGGCGGCCAGCGTCAGCGCGTCGCCATCGCCCGCGCGCTTGTCACCGATCCTCGCATGTTGGTCTGCGACGAACCGACCTCGGCGCTCGACGTCAGCGTCCAGGCGCAGATCCTCAACCTTCTCGGCGAACTGCAGCGCGTTCTCGGCCTCACTTGTCTGCTGATCACCCACGACATGGCGGTCGTCCACCAGATTGCCACCCGCGTCACGGTGATGCTGAACGGAGAGCTGATCGAGACCGGTTCCGCGACCGACGTGATGACCCGACCCGAGACAGAGTACACCCGGCGCCTGCTTGCAGCGGCCCCGAGGTTCGAGACGAGCGACGAAAAGGCCGAGGACATTGCGGTATGAAGGACGAGCAAGCGCATACCCCCACGCCGGAGACGCTCTTTTCCGACCGCGCCCTCTGGCAGTCGTGGCTCGACGTCGAGGCTGCGCTCGCCCGCGCGCAGGGCGAGATCGGCATGATCCCGGCCTGGGCCGGCAAGGAGATTACCCGCCATGCCCGCATCGAAGCGATTGGCGAGGACCGCCTGCGCGCCTCGATCGCGCGCACCATGGCTCCGATCTTGTCGCTCACCCGCTGCCTTGCCGAAGATGCAGGTGAGGCGGGCCGATATGTGCATTGGGGCGCGACGACCCAGAACGTCATGCAGACCGGCAGGCTCCTGCTGATCCGGCAGGCGCGATCGGGCATGAATGACACTTTGGCCCGCGCTTTCACCCGGCTTGCCGAGCTGGCGTGCGCGCATGCCGAGACGCCGATGGCGGGACGCACCAACCGGCGCCACGCGGTGCCGATCACCTTCGGCTTCAAGGTCGCCGGCTGGATCGAAGAGCTCTCGCGCGCCGTCGACCGGCTCGACGACGCCGGAGGGCGCACCTTCCGGCTGCCGTTCGGTGGTGCGGTTGGCGCCTTCCACGGATACGGAGAGGATGGACCCAGCCTCATGTCGGCGCTCGCGCGCGAACTCGGTCTCGGTGAACTCGTGGTGCCTGGCCGCACCGTGAACGACATCTTCGCGGAGTACGTTGTACAGCTCGGCATGTTCGGCATGACGACCGAACGCATTGCCCGCGAAGCTTATGTGCTGATGACCGAGGAGATCGGCGAGGTCAGCGAACGGCTCGACGCCGGCGTGGTCGGCAGCTCGACCATGCCACACAAGGTGAACCCCAAGCACGTGGTGCGGCTGCAGTCCGAATGCGCGCGCTTACGTGCCCAGACCGCCCCGGCTCTGGAGTCGGGTCTGCCGAGCCACGAAGGCGACGCCGCCGCGAACCACCTTCTATCCTCGGTCCTCGACACGGCCATTCCGCTCGGATGGACCGTGGCGCGCGATCTCGAACGCCTGCTCGATCGGCTCGAGCCGCATCCGGATCGCATGCGCCACAACCTCATGCGGTCGGGCGGCCTCGTTGCGACCGAGCGCCTGATGATGGCGCTTGCCCCGGTAACAGGCCGCTCCCGCGCCCACGATCTCGTCCATCACGCGGTCGAGGAGTTGGACGAAACAGGCGCTGGGCTGGAAGAGACGCTTCTCGACCTCCCCGAAGTACGCTCTCTAGGCGAGACCGAGGTGCGCGCGCTGCTCGACCCCGCAGGCTATACCGGGCAGAGCGCCGCCATCGCGCGCCAGTTGGCCGAGGCGGCCAAAAAGCGCGCCGAGGTGCTCGGCAGCCGGCCTCTCAGATGAGCTCGAGCATCGCGGCCGCCGCCGGATCGGCGGCGCGCCGCGCCTCGACCACTTCGCTCACCGCGTCCAGGAACGCGGTGGCAAGCGGCGCGCGCGGCCCCGGCGCGTGGATGGCGGCATACGTGATGGGGTGCGTGTCCGCGAGCGGTCGCAGCACCGCCGCATCGTCCTGCTGCAGATCGACAGAGGCTCGGTCCGTCAGCGTGATCCCCAGCCGGTCGCGCACCAGTTGCAACGCGACGATGCTCGAGCTTGTCTCCACCGCGACCTCGGCCTCGTGGCCTGTGGTGCCGAGGAGTCGGTCCAGCCGGTCGCGCCAGCGCTGACCGGGACGCAGCGCCACGAAGCGCTCTCCGGCGATGTCCTCGACCGTGACCCTTTCGTGCGCCGCCAGCGGATGGTCCCGCGGCATCAATACCTCGGTTCCGACCTCGAGGATCGGCTCCACGTCCACGTCGAGAATGGCGTTCTCCACCGGCAGGGAAATGAGCCCGAGATTGTAGCCCCGCGCAGCGACCTTGCTCTCGATGTCGAACCGGGTCTCGACGTTGAGCGAGCATTGCATCGAACGGCCGTCGGCCTCCATCCACGACAGCGCAGGGGACACGAGCGTTCGCGCGATCGGGGCAGCGGTCACCAAAGACAGCCGCTTGTGCGACCGGTTGCGGATGTCCGAGGCAAGCGTCGGAATCTCGTCTAGACCGTCCAGCGTCTGGACAAGCCGACGATAGAAAATGTCACCATCGTCGGTGAGTATGAGCTGTCGCTTCTCCCGGCTGAAAAGTGTTATATTGATTTCCGATTCAAGCAGCGACAGCAGCCGACTCGCGGCCGAGCTCGAGACATTCAGCTGTCGCGAGGCTTCTGCCAAGGACCCGGTCAGGACGATCTGCCGGAAGAGCTGAAGTGATCTCAGGTTCATTCGGTCAGGTGCGCCTTCCGCGTCATTATCGTTATGGTTTGACCTACAAAATTGGCTCTGACAAGGCGTCTGAGCGTGTGGCAAAGTTGAACAAGTATCGACGTGGCTCCCTTCGGGAGATGCTCTGGTCAAAGCAATCGAGCTACAAAGTTGACAGCGTCGAAGGTGCCCACGCCCCGGAGGACTATATTCTTGTTGAAGCTAAGACCGCCGGTCATGTTTCAATAGACCACAGCGAGTTTCTGATTGGCATCGGCTTCGATGGTGGGACCGCTCCCTCCCGTGGATCGTCGATGACCCACCTTGGCACACCAGATGCCGTCGAGGGGCGGTCACACCATCAAAGTCAGAGGGGTTCAACTTCCTGCAGGCCGGAGGATACGTCAGAGCCGAGCCGATCCGCCCGGCAATCAGTCGG
>NZ_JAVRHL010000010.1:0-15602 GCF_031846565.1 Tropicimonas omnivorans
GACCGGGTCAAACCAGCGGTTCAGCTCGATCGGCTTCTCGCCCGAGGTCGGGTAATTCGCGGCGTCATCGGTATAGGCGCGGCGGGCCACCATGGCATCGGTGTCCGACGTCATCACGGTAAAAAGCTGTGCGCCCACCGTCGCCTTGGTCAGCACGCAGAGCGCATCGAAGGCCGCTTCCTCGGTGGTCGCGGCGGCGAGCGCGGTGGTGAAGTCGGCAAGCGCCTTGGTCGTATCGGTCATCACGGGTCCTTGCTATCTGACGCCGCTCCAACTGCGCCTGATAATCGACAGAGCAGGTTTGCGCCCCCCGGTTGGACTGATGAACTAAGCTAGGCGCAGGATTGCGATCCACGAATGACATGCCCTTTGAAAACTGGAAGTTGTGAAGCTGGAGTTTCGCCTCAAGCAGGGTTAGGCGTTAACGGAAGTCCGTAGAGCGACTGGGCCTCGATGTTCAGCTGACCACGCAGGGTTCGTTCGCGCGCCGCACAGTTGATGCGTGACTTCATCAGCTCCGCCCGTTCCTCGACGAGTTCGGCGCGGCGCATCGAATAGTCCTGCTCCTGCTCGAGGAGCTCGGTCAACCTGCGTGTGCCGAGGTCGAAGTACTGGGTCCGGTAGAGATCCCGCGTTTCGGCGAGGAGCGCGATCTGACGTTCCAGCAGCCCGACACGTCGTGCGCCGGTGGCGATGCTCCGGGTCAGTCCCCTCTCCTCGAGATCCTGCTCGAGGGCAACGGTCTCGACCCGGGCCTCGGCGGCGGCGAGCGCGTTGCGCGCCGCGCGGGCGCGTGCCGTCAGCGCGCCGCCCTGCAGGACGTCCGACCGCACTCCGACGTTAAGACCGACGGAGGTGCTGCCATCTGCCACGTCTCCCCTCACCAGAGGCGAGGCGGTGATCCCGGGCAGCCGGGCCCGATCGGCCCGTTCGAGCTCGAGGCGCGAGCGAAGGAATTCGAGCCTTGCGCGAACCATCTCCTCGGACAGCGCCGAGGCGCCGCAGGACCCTGCCACGACGTCGATCCGTGCCCCCTCGGATTGACCGCTGAGCCGGAACAGCGTGTCGCGTGCCTCGGCCAAGGCAAGCTCGGTGTCGAGCACGGTGAATTCGGCCGCCTGCAGGCGCGACCGGGCTTCCAGCGCCTCTGTCCGTGTGGAGGCGCCGTTATCGATCCGTGCCGCGACCAGCCCTGCAAGATGCTGCAGCTGCTGAAGGTGCGCATTGTGGACGGACAGCAGTTCCTTCTGCATCGCCACGTCCTGCACCGCGTGAAGGACGTTGATCAGGGTTTCGTCGACCTCCGTCTGGAAGTCGAGAAACCGAAGCTGAAGATCGAGGTCGGCGATCCGGATCGCCCGGTCGGTCTCGCCGAAGGAGGTGAGTTGCTGCTCCCCCACGAGGTCGACGGCGGCGTCGCCCTGCCCCGCATTCCCCACACCGCCGCCAAGGGACAGGCTGAGACTGGGGAAAAGCGCGGCCCGGGCGACCCTGACTTCATCGGCGCTGGCCGAGACAAGGCTCGCGGCCTCCCGCACCGAGGGGCTCATCAGGACCCCGTTCCGGGCCGCGTCGGCGGCGGATTGGCCAGACGACCGGCCGAGGGCCGGCAGGGCCGCAGCCTGCTCGCGCAGAGCCGCTTCCGTCCCCTCGGGGCCACGCAGACCAGAGCAGCCAGCCAGCAGCGCAACAGCCAGGACGGCAAATCTCCCTGCCCGGCCGTCCCGCCCGTCCGTCACTCTCTCTCGCCTCGGTAGCATCGGCTCAGTTCAGTCCCGCGGTGACAAGGTCGGCGCATTGCGGGCGGCGCCAGACGGCCTGTTCCAGGAGGCCGTTCCCGTCGAAGAAGACCATGTACTGACAGATCAAATGGTCGTTCTCCAGGAAGGGCAGCGCGAGCTGGAATTCCCATGCGCCGTTCCGGTGCTGACCGGTCGGGGGGCCGAGTACGGCGAGGAGTTCCTCGCGGGTCTGGCCGATGGCCACCTGGCGAACCTGCGCGATGCTGAGCGCGGTCCCCGTGCGGGAGTAGCGCTGGTCCAAGCTTTCGTTGGAGCGACTGACCCCACTGAAGCCTTTGCCCGGCTCTACGGCGTTCAGAGGATCGACGACCTGCGCGTCCGCGACGCCGGACCATGACCCTGCGGAGGCAAGGGTGGCTACTGCGGCCAGCGCGACGAGGGTGGCGCGCAAGGGGCGATAGTGTCGGGCTGTCTTGATCATTTCGTGGTCTCTCGGTCGGTTAGGTCTGTTCCGGCGGACGGCTGCCGGGCCAAAAAAAGATGCGGTGTCATCGCTCGCGCAGGGCTTCCTGCGCGCGATTGAACGGTTTGATGAGATATTGCCAGACCGTCTTCTCGCCGGTCTGGATGTCCACCGTGGCGATCATCCCGGGGACGATAGGGAAGCGGGTGCCGGCCGCGTTCTCGAGAAAGGTCTGCTCGGTCCGGATGTAGACCCGGTAGTAAACCTGCTCGGGGTTCACTTCGTCGCGGACGGTGTTGGGGGAGATCGTCCTCACCTCCCCCTCGAGCCCGCCGAAGATCGAGTAGTCATAGGCGGACAGGCGCACCAGCGCCTCCTGCCCGGGGTGAATATAAGCGATGTCGCGGGGCGAGATCCGTGCCTCGATGACCAGTCGGTCGTCGAGGGGCACAACGGTCATAAGCCGCCCGCCCGGGGGCACGACGCCGCCGATCGTGGTCACCTCGATGTCGTTGACGATGCCGCGCATGGGGGCCCGGAAGGTCAGCCGCTGGAGCTGGTCCTCCCGCCCCCGCAGGATCGATCCCTGCACCGCGGCCTCCGAGTTCACGCGCTGGAGTTCCTCGCCGATCTGCACGCTGCGTTCCGTGACCAGTCGGGCGATCTCGAGCTGGGCCTGCGCGGCCTCGCGGCGCAGACGGATCACCTCGACCCGGCTGGCGGCGCCGCTGTCCTGCAGGCGCTCCGTGATATCGAGTTCCTCGCGGGTCAGCTCGAGCCCGTCGCGAAGGCCCGAGAGGGATTCGTCGAGGCTGAGCCGCCGGGACCGGAACAGCGCCAGCTCGTTGGCGCGCAGCTCATCAAATTCCGCGCCGTCCAGAGCGGCGGGGAACGTCACCGCGTCGGCCTCGTCCAGTTCGGCCCGGAGCCGGGCGGCGGCGGCGATGGCCGCATGGTAGCGAGCGGCAGCCTCTTCCATGTTGGAGGCGGAACGCGTCGCGTCGAGGCGGGCCAGCACCTCGCCGGCCTCGACGGTGTCGCCCTCGCGCACGAAGATCTCGGACACGATGCCACCTTCGAGAGACTGGATCACCTGCTCCCGCGAGCTGGGCACGACGGTTCCCTGCCCGCGCGACACCTCGACCAGCGGGTACCACCATGCCCAGGCGAGGAAGGCGACCAGCATCACGAAGACCAGCCAGACCAGACGCCGCTGTGGGCGGGTGTCGGAATAGAACGTTTCGGTTTGCCCGCCGAAGGAGGAGTTGATCGCGCTCATGCCGCCCGTTTCCCGGCGCGCAGCTGGGCCAGCACCTCGTCCTTGGGCCCGTCCAGGAGGATAGCACCGTTGCTGACGACGATGAGTCGGCTCGCCATCCGCAGGACCGCCGGACGGTGGGTGGCGATGATGACGGAAACGGCGGGGTCAAGTCTGCTCAGAAGGTCGATCACCGCCGCCTCGGACACCTCGTCGAATGACGCCGTGGGTTCATCGAGGAGAAGCACGTTGGGCCGGCGCAGCAGGAGCCGCGCCAGGAGGAGGCCCTGCTTCTGGCCGCCCGAAAGGCCCAGCCCCCCTTCCTGCACCATGTGGTCGAGCCCGTCGGGCAGCGCCTGAACGAAGTCGGCCAGCCCCATCTTGCTCAACAGGCCGAGGATGGCGTCGTCCTGAGCCCCGGGGGCGCCAAGGGTCAAGTTCTCGCGCAGGGTGCCGTGGAACAGCCGGGCGTCCTGCCCCATCAGGCCGATGTCGCGGCGGATGTCGCTCGGATCGACGAGGCCCATGGCCACGTCGTCGACCCGGACCTCGCCCGCCATCGGTTCCAGGAGGCCGGCAAGGCCTGCCAGCAGTGTGGACTTTCCGGCGCCGTTACGCCCGAGGATGGCGATCCGCTCGCCTGGTTCGACCCTGAGGTCAGCGACCTTGAGCGCGGGAGCCTGCGGGGCATGGCCGAAGACCGCCCCCTTGAGCCGGAAGGCCCCGTGGATGACCGGGCGGTGGATGCGCGTATCCTCGGCCGCGGTGTCGACCGGCAGCGCCATCAGCTGGTCCAGCGCGCCACGCGCCACCTGCGCCTGCTGCCACCGGCTGAGGATCTGGGTGACCGAGGCGAGCGGCGCGAGCATCCGCGAGGACAGCATGGACGCGGCGACGAGAACGCCCGTGCTCATGTCGCCGGCCATGACCATCGGCGCGCCGAAGAAGATGACGACGGCGAAGACCCCGCCCTGTACCGTTTGCGCCCAGGACCCAAGCCGCCCGACGAGGTCGCGCAGTTCCATTGCGGAGCCCGACGTTGTCTCGTTGTAGTGGTTCCAGAGGTTCTGGAACCGCGTCTCGGCCTGCAGCGACTTGATGTCGTCGAGGCCCTGGATCGTCTCGACCAGCATGGCGCTGCGCAAGGCGCTTTCCCGCGTGTTCGCCTCGGCCAGCCGTCGCAGCCGCTTCTGGGCGAGAAGGCCCGGCAGGACCAGCAGGGCCATCGCGACGAGCGGGATCCAGACCAGCACCCCTGCGATGTACCAGAAAAGCACGCAGAACAGCGCGAAGAACGGCAGGTCCGCGATGGCCGCGACGGTGGTCGAGGTCAGCATCTCACGGACATGTTCCAGCTCGCGTATCTGCGAGATAAAGGTGCCGGTGGACCGGGGCCGCGCGGTATTGCGCACCCTGAGCGCATGGCCGAAGACCTTGTCGGAGATGCGCAGATCCGCCGCCTTGCCGGAGACATCGGTGATCCGGCTGCGGGCGAGCTTCATCATCAGGCCGAAGCCCATGGCCATCATCACGCCGATGAAGAGCACCCAGAGAGTGCTCATCGACTGGCCGGGCACGACCCGGTCGTAGACCTGCATCGCAAAGATGGTGCCGGCCAGTGCAAGCACGTTGCTGACCACCGAGGCGATCATCACCGACCGGTAGGGCCGCATGTCCGCCAGCGCGATGCTGCGCAGCCAGTCCGGGCGCCAGGGTTCGATGTAGCTGTCGATCCGGCGATCCGGACGGCCCGTCAGGGGCCGCAGGACGTAGAGGCCGCGGAGGCGGGCGGCGAGCTCGTCCCGCCCGAAGGGAGTCTCGAGCCCCCCGTCGCCGGCGAGCACCACGCCGAAGCCGTCCGAGGTTTCCCGTTCAATGACGCCGATCTCGCCGCTTTCGAATTCGGCCACCATGGGCAGGCGCATTTGGGAGAGGCGCTTTGCCCCCTGCTCCGCCTTGCGGATGGACAGGCCCGCGGACCGGGCCAAGGTGGTCAGCCGGTCGCCCTCGGCCGCCCACGACAGATCGACCCGAACCCGTTCGGGCGACACGGCAAGGCGGTACTGCGCGGCAACGCGCAGCACCGCTTCGGTCCAGCCCTGGTGCGTGAGGCCCGGGGCGGCTGATCCTGCAGCCCCGGTTGCCGTGGTGATTTTCGCCATCTCGCTACGCCGCGTATTCCGCGCCCGGCTGAAGTTCGTCGTCGAGCGGCGATGCCGGTTCGAAGCCGGTGATGCCGTCTGGCGCGGAGGTGCCTGTACTGCCGGCACGATCGGCGTCTTCCTCCGGGAGGAGGTCGGCCAAGTCCTCCTCGCTGCCGTCCTCGGCGATCAGCGTCTCGAAGCTGAGCTCTTCTGCCGCCTCCTCGGTGGCGGTGCCGGCGCCTTCGCGCGTGGGCTCTTGCGAAGTCCTCCTTGTCTCGGCCTCGAAACTCTCGATCCCCGACAGGCCGAACGCATCAACCCCGTCCTCGGCCCCGAAGGACATGATGGAGACGGGCGCCGACGGCGGGGTGACCGAGACATCCTCAACCGTCAGGGTCACCTCCTGGCCGCCGGCGGTGGTACCAGTCCAGATGCCGTCGCCGTTGTCGAGCCACTTGCCGGATAGCGACAGGCTGTCCTCGGCATCGCCGGTGACCGTCAGGGCGCGGGGCGCACTGGTCATGGCGGCCACCTGCTCGGGAGTCAGGTCAGTGATCCCGTTGGCCCCGTCGATGCCCAGATCGAGCACCTCGATGTTGCGCAGGTTGGCGCCGAGCTCGGTCCCGGTCAGGCTCTCCCCCTCGCGGAAGAGCACGGTGTCGACCCCGCCCCGGCCGTTGATGAGCTGGCCGGTCCAGATCAGCGTGTTGTCCGCCGCCGAGCCCTGCTGGCCCGTCTGGTTCACCGTCACGAAGCCCTCCACGGGATCGGATTCGTCCGTGCCGTCTACCGACCGCGCCGTCACCTTGAGCTGGAGCCCGCCGGTGGCGCCGTCTTGGTCCGTCAATCCGGTCGAGGCCTGACGGAAGCCGAGCGTGTCGATCTCGTTCTGCGTGAGGCCGGTCACCGTGTAGGTTTCGGACCCGGCATCGTAGGTGACTCCTTCGGTCAGCAGCGTGGTACCGAGGTAGAGCGAAGCGTACTCGCCCAGCCCCTCGATTTCGAGCGTCACCGTCTCGGTGCTGCCATCCGGCGCGCCGGGCACCGAGGCGTCGCCGAGATCCGCCAGCGAGGCGTTGAGGTTGATCGGGATGATCCGCCCCTCCGTCCCGAAGGAGTTGGTCGGATCGAGGGTGATCCCGTTGGCAACGGGCGTCACCACCAGATCGCCGATCTCCACCGTGTCGACCCGGTCCTCCGTCAGCGCCGTCTCGCCGGAAATGACCGTCAGGGCGACGTCCTCAAGCGTACCGCTCCAGTTCTGCGGCGGCAGGATACCGATGTACTCGGGCATCGCCTCCCCATCGCCCACCAGCAACCAGGTGTTCGTGGTCCCGTCGCCGCCGGCGTTGACCGCCATGGTGGCACTCGCCGCATCGGCACCGGTGTAGACCTGGAAACCTTCGGGCAGGTTCGGCAGCAGCACCGTGGTGATGACCTCGGAGCCGTCGGAATCGACCAGCGAAAGCGCCAGGTCCAGCTGGATCAGCGAGGCGGCGGTGCTGTCCGCGGCTTCAGGACCGGTGAACGGTGCCTCGGCGTCGACGATCACGCCGTCGTTGCTGATCTCGATCGGCAGGGTCGCGGTCCCCGAGGAGGTCAGCGTCTCCCCCCCGGTCTCGATGTTGCGAACCCAGGCCTCCACGGTCACCTCTCCCGCGGTCACGGTGCCCGGTGTGAAAACCATGTCGAGCGGCACGCCCATCTCGGCCCCGGGGATGACGTAATAGTCGCCGTCAGGGATGCCGTCTTCACCGGTGATGCTTGTCCGCTCGTAGACCACGCCATCCACGGTCAGCGTGCCATCGCCGAGCCCGTCGGTGCCGGTCACCTGCAGGTAGACCTCGCCGCCCACTATGGAGCCTGCGTCCCCGTCGGCCGAGTTGGTCACGGTCAGGGTCAGCGGGATTTCCGTATCGGCCTCGGTCAGCCTCCCGTCTTCGTCCGCTGCCCCGAGGGCGATGGACACGTTTGCCTCGTCGGTGACGGGCTGCACCGGGATCACGTCGCTCAGCGTCTCCTCGTTCGGATCGCCGCCGCCGGCAAGAGCGGTGGTCAGCGTCGCGTTCAGCGTGAACTCGTCGGCCAGGTTGTTGTCGTTGGCGTCGGGGGCAACCTGGAGGGTGATGCTGTCGAGCAGCGCGTCGAGCCTGGCCTGCGCCGCCTCGGTGTCATCATCCGGGCTGGTGGTGACGGAGGCCGTCCAGACCGGCTCGCCGTCCACCGTCGTGCGCACCATGCCCTCGACGATGGTCCCCATGGGCAGGTCCGTGATGGTCACGGTCAGGACGCTTGCGGCAGGGTCGGACACGGTGATCGTGCCGGTCACCACGCTGTTCAGCGTGAAGGGCAGATCCTCGGTCGCGGCGGCATCGTTGTACGCCCAAGCCTCGATCGCCGGCGGCTCTCCGCCTTCCTGGGCGGAGAAGTCGGTGGTCAGGGTCCAGGTTGCGCTGTCCTGAAGAACAGCCGCCGGAGAGTCAGGCCGGTCGCCCCGGTCTTGCGTCTGGACGGTGACCGAGATCGGCACGGCGTCCCGGTCGCCGGCGGCGCTGCCGACGCTGAGCACGACCGGCAGGTCAAGACCGCCTGCGTCGTTGATCGGCAGGGCGTCCACGTTTTCGTAGATCAGCAGCCACCTGCCCTGCCCCACCAGTTCGGCGTCCTCGACGGTCACGCCCTCCGGGACGTTGTCGAGGATGACCCGGACGACATGCTCGCTGCCATCGGTGTCGGCGGCGCCCACGTTGAGCGTCATCGTGACTTGTTCGCCGGGGGCGGTCACGGTGATGTCGCCCCCGTCCACCGTGCCGTTGCCACCGGCGAGGGCGAAGCCACTCAGCGTCAGGTCAGGCTGGTCGGTCGCGGGCGTGCCGGTGATCTCGAAGGTGGAGGACTGCCAGTCGCTGGTCACCGGATCCACGGTCCCGTCCCCCGGATCGGTTATCCGATATTCCAGCTCGAAGCTGCCGAGATCGCCGTCAAGGTTCTCCGCCCCCAGGGCGGCGAGCGTTTCGGCCTGTTCGGGCGTAAGCTCGTAGTAGGCCGTCCCGCCGTCATTGACCGGCGTCAGGTTGCTGATCGGCTCGCCGGCCACGTAGAGCGTGAAGTCCTTCCCTGCGGTCTGGGCCACCGGGATGCGAACCGCCTCGATCACCTCGTCGGTATCGCCGTTCTGAGGGACGATGCCGAAGTTCAGGCTTTGCAGCCGGTCCTCTACGATGAAGGCCGCGGTGGTGACCGTCGCCTCGGGCGAAGGTTCGACCGTGAAGGTGACAGGCACCTGCGCCCCGGTCCGGGAGGCGCCGTCGTTCTCGGTCGTGACCGGAGAGACGCCGAAGGTCACCTCGCCGCTGAAGTTCTGCGGCACGGTGATTTCGACCGTGTCCAGCTGGGCGGCCCGCAGGATCCAGATCCGATCCTCGCCAGACTCGTCGGTCCCCGTCGTCAGGGTGCCTTGGGTCAGGCCGAAGCCTTCGGGCAGGCCTGTCACCCGCACCGTCAGCATCTCGGAGCCGTCGGCGTCGCCGAGCGCGACGGAGACGAGGTCGGTCAGCGCGATGGTCTCGGTGCCGCTGTCGATCGCCTGTTCCTCGTAGGTCTGCGGGGTCAGCTCGACGATGGCCGGGTCGGCGACGCCGCGCACCTGAACGTTGATCGACAGGCTCTCCACCTCGGAGCGATCAACATATTCGACATCGTCGATGGTCACCCGGTCGACGGACTGCGCCGAGACCTCAAGGATGGAGTCTTCGTTGCTGTCGAACGGCGGGCGCAGGGTCAGCGGCAGGCCGGCGTCGAAGTCCGTGATCGTGACGGAGCCGCCCACAACGGTCAGCACGGTACCGTCATACGTCAGGACGGATCCTTCGGGGATATCATCGATGGTGACGTCGAAGGTTTCCGACGGGTCCGAGCTGGTGGGACGAATGTTGAGCGGGATGTCCGTATCCTCGTTCCCGCGGGCGCGGGCTCCGAGGGCGAGCGTAACCTCGTCCGCGACGGGTTCGACCACGAGGTTCTCGAGGAAGGCCTCGCCGCTCACCGCCTCGACTGTGGTGCCGCCGTCATCATCCTCGTCGACCGTGTAGGCCTGCACGCGGATGCGGAAGGCGCCCGAGAAGTCCTCGGCGGCCTTGAACTGGAGAGCCCCCAGGGAGTCGACGGGTACGTCGATGGGAGTGGCCCCGTCGAAGATCGCGGTCTTCGTGGCGCCGCCTTCAACCCATTGGAACATTGAGCCCGTGGCATCCGCCGCGCCGCCATCCCCTTCGATCAGTTCGGGGGTCAGGCGGGCGAAGGTCTCTTCCTCCGCATCCTGGTTCGTCCAGCCGGCCTGAAGCTCGAAGCCGTCGCTGTTGAGATCGAACCAGGTGTCTTCGAGGGCGGCCGAGCTGTACTCGACCCCCGGCGTCATCGTCAGGTCGACAGTGCCATCGCCATCGGAATCCACGCCCACCTGTTCGGCCACGGGCGTCACCGTGATGGTCACGTCGTGTTCGGCCTCGGTCACCGTGTCGGTGACCGCCCCGCCGCCGACCTCGGCCTCGTCGACGCTCGATACCCTCAGGGTGATCGTAGCGTCGCCGCTGTCATGGGCGGGTGGTTTGATGGTGAAGCCGTCGAGGTACTGCTCGCGCTCCGCCTCTGTGCCGCCGGTGAAGGTGATGGTGTAGGTGCCGTCGACCTCGGTGATGTCGGCGGTGGCGCCGTTCGAGACATCCGATTCCGTCACCACCCAACCTTCGGGGATGTCGAAGGAGATAGCCGTGATGATCTCGGACCCGCCCTCCGCGGCCCCGCCGCTGGTATCGCCGAGACGCACTCCGGAGAGGAAGTTCGCAGGCGTGTCCTCTTCGGTGGTCACGTCCGCGACGATCACGTCGTCGGCGACCGGCGTCACCCGCAGGTTCAGCGTCGCCGAGTTGTCGGAGACGTCGGCTTCGGGCAGGCCCGGCACCCTGCGTCGGGTCGGGGTGCCCCCGTCGAGGTAGCCGTCAGCATCCTGATCCCGCGCGTTCAACGTCACGGTGATGTTGTCGAGGTCACCTGCGAAATCGGAGGTGCCCCCGATCTCGATTTTCGGGAAGCCGGTGGTGGAGGTGGACAGGCTGCCGCCCCCGAGCGTTATACTGCCCCCTGCCGCGACGGTCTGGCCGTTCACCACGATGGGCTCGCCCGAGCCGTTGGAGATGGTGATCGACCGCTTCTCGCTGCCGTCGAGGTCGGCAAAGCTGGCGGCAAGGACATTGGCGAGGTTGACGACCGTATCCTCGGCCAGGGTGACCTCGGCCACGGTGTTCCCGCCGGTGCCGAAATAGACGATGCTCGTCGCGTTCTCGACCGCGGAGGCATCGACGCCGGTGTCGTAGGTCAAGGTGGCGGGGTCGGTCGCCGCCTGCACGAAGACTCTGACCGTCTCGCTGCTCTCGGCGCCCTCGGTCACGAGGATCGCGCCGGTTTCGTCCACCTCGTAGCTGGTGACGTCGTAGGTCACGTCGAAATTGGCCGAGCTGTTGGCCGGCGGTGTCACTTCAAGCGTCTCGAACTCGGCGGCGGTCATGGTGATGTCCGCGTCCAGCCCGGTGACCGAAAGGCCTGGGTCGGTCAGCTCGATCGTGACCTCGCCGCTGGCGTCCACGGTCAAGGTCTGGCCGGCCCAGCCCAGGATTGCCCCTTCGGGCAGGCCGGACAGGGTGATGGCGCCGATCCGTTCGGGGCGGGCGTTGTTGCCGGTCCCCGTCCCGTCGTCGGTGATGACCGGAGCGTTCAGCCCGAGAGCGACCGCCGTATCCTCGACGGTGCCGATCCGGTCGTCGTCCACCGTCACCTCGGCGGCGTCGGCCACGGGGGTGACATTGCCCGTCACGGTGATTGTCGAGGGCGTTGCCTGGTCGTCCTGGGTGACGATCTCGAAGACCTCTTCCCCGCTGAAGTCCGGGGAGGGCATGTAGCTGACGCTGCCGTCCGGGGCGATGGTCACGGTGCCGTGCTCGGTGTCGTAGACGACCTCACCGGTCTCGGGGTCGGCGGTCCCGGTCAGCGGCGTGCCGCCCTGCGAAATGCCGGTATTGGCGGCATTGGCGTCGGCCGAGGTGTTGACGGTGAAGCCGCTGCTGTCCTCGTCCACGGTCCGCTCGATGGTCGAGGCGGGCGCATCGTCGCCGACCGCGACGGTGAACCGGGTCTGGTCGGTGTCGCCGTCCTCGTCGGTGACCTCAACTCCGAAGACCAGGTCGAGGGAGCTGCCCCCGGTGTGATCGAGCGGGCGGAGCAGGTCGAAGGTGTAGCCAGCGTCGGCGTTGGCCGGATCGGTGATGGTGACGGTGAAGACCGGATCGGTCCCCTCGCCCGTGTCGGCGGTAAGGGTCAGCCCGTCCTCGGACAGGGTGTAGCGGATGGGGTCACCACCCGAGGTCAGGCCCGCGGGGGCGCTGTCGGTGGTCAGCTGAACCCCGAAGCCGTCTTGGCCGGGGGCCAAGTTCAGGCTGCCGGACTGCGACAGCTCGGTGCCGTCGGGGTCGGTGCCCGAAGCGAGGTTCGCCTCGTCCACCTCGGCGTTCTCTGGGGTGCCGAACTCGGGCAAGGTATCGAGCACCGAGATCGGCTGGGTCCCGACCCCGGGCGAGACGTCGCCGTCCGCGTCGATGGTGTTGTAGGTGAAGTTGTCCTGAAGACTGTCGTCGTTGTCCGGCAACTCGTGGTCCACGGAGGACAGGGGCTCGTAGCTCCAGGTGCCGTCGCTGCTGACGGTGAGGGTGCCATACCGGGTGTCGACTTCCTCGGTGCCGCCTTCGGCCAGCGTCACCTCGGCCGGATCGCCGTTCCGGTCTGTGTAGAAGACGGTGTTCACCCGTCCGCCGTCCGCGCCAAGCGTATCGTTGGCCAAGAGGTTAGCACCGCCGGCGGTGGCGGAGCCGATGGCCGCACCCCCTTCGATCACAGACAGGGCCGGATCGTCGACCGAGGTTTCGGGCGCGTCATCGAGCACGCCGACGGTAAGCCGGTCGACCCGGGTGTCGCCGTCCTCCTCGATTACCGCGATGCCGATCGTCTCGGTGACGACATCGTTCGCGCTCGCGTCGCTGTGGTCATCGGTGCTGCCACTGAGGGCGTAGGTGTAGCGCACCACTCCGGTTTCGCTGTCGAAGCCGGTGATCGTCAGGGTGCCGTATTCCGTCGTCACCGGGTCAAGGGGGCCGTCAGTTACGATGGCCTGCAGCTCTTCGATCGTGAACGTCGTACCGCCTGACAGCTCACCGCCCGACACCGTGCCGCCGATGACGACGGAGGCGAGGTCCTCGAGGTCACCGCCGAGGGTGAAGGTGGACTCGGCCGCATCGGCGCCGCTGCCTTCGTCGCTCCCGCCCTCAAGGGCGGCTTCGGCGACGAGGATATCGGGACCTTCGCTCGCGTCCTCGTCAGTGGCGGACAGGTCGCTGACCGTACGCTCATCGGTGTCGACGTTGCCATACGCATCCGTCGAGGTGGCAGTCACGGTGACCTCGTCCTCAGTGATCGGGCCCGGCAGGGTTAGGCTCCAGTTGCCCGACGCATCGACATCGGCCGTGCGGTCCGTACCGTTCACGTTTACGTTTACGATGACAGTGCTGCCCTCCTCGGCGGTGCCAGTGATGACCGGCGCCTCGCCGTCCTCGATCAGGACCCGGTCTATGGCGACCTCCGTCACGGTGTCGAGGAGGATGGTGTCGGTGGTCGTGGCGGGGTTGCCGCTGCGATCCTCAACGCTGGCGGTAACGGTCAGAGTGCCGTCGTCCAGCTCGCTCAGGTCGGCAATGATCGAATAGGTGCCGTCGGCGTCGACGGGAACGTCGGTCAGGGTAACGCTGCCGCCATTGCCGTCGGTGATCACGATCGAGTTGACGGAGCCGCCCACCGCGGCAAAACCTTCGATCTCGACCGTCGTCAGGTCGTCGACGGAAGCAAGGACGCCGTCCCCCGGGGCCTCGCCGCCCGGGCTCGCGTTGTCGGAAATTGCGACCCCTGCCACGTTGACGACCCAGTCGGCCGAGGCGATGGAATTGCCCGTCCCGCTGCCGTCGTCGACGGTGTAGACGATGGTGACCTGGCCGGTGAGGCCCACGGCGGGAGTGAAGCTCAGCTCCCCCCGCCCAGAGAGCGACACGGTGCCATCGCCGCTCTGAAGGGTGATGGTGCCGCCCGGCGCGATCTCCTGGCCGTCGACGACGGTGACCTGCAGGGTCTCGGTTTCGCCGGCATCGACGTCGGTGTCGTTTTCCAGCACGTCGAGGATGGCCACATCGTCCATTCCGATGATCGAGGCGTCATCGGTCGCGAGCGGCTGGTCGTTGGTGCCATTCACGGTGACGGTGACGGACACCACGTCGCTGCCGCCATTGTCGTCTTCGATGGTCACGTCATAGGTCTGGGTCAGCACCGCGTCGGCGCCCAGGCTGTCGAGGTCCTCGTCATCGACCGTGAAGGTCCACTCTGCCTCGCCGGTCGTCGGATCGACCTCACCCACCGTGAAGGTCCCGAGGTAGTTCGTGGCCCCCTCGCTCGGCGCGGCGGACGCGCTCAGGACGCCGGCATTGTCGACGTCGCTGGCGGTGATCGTACCGGAGGTGCTGTGCTCGAAGGCGTTCTCGTTCTCGCCGCCGTCGGCCAGCTCGGTCACCGATCCGGACAGTTCGGACCCTGCTTCGTCGATCACCGGCGCGTCGTTTGTGCCGGTGATGGTGATGCTCACCACCTGCTCGGAAAAGCCGCCGTTGTTGTCGCTGACCCGGACGGTCACGTCGTCGGTCATGGTCTCGCCCTCGGCCAGCGCCTGGACCGCCGCGTTGGAGTTGTCGAGCGTGTAGCTCCAGCTCCCGTCCGAACCGGGGAGAGTCAGTGTGCCGTATTCACCGTTCTCGGTCACCGCCCAGGTGTGGGTGTCGCCGATGTCGATGTCATCGACTTCGAGGATGCCGGTTGCCGGACTCGTCCCGTCCTCGGTCACCGTGCCGGTCGCCGCGCCAGAGATCACCGGGTCGTCGTTGGTGCCCGTCACGGTGACGATGATCGTGCCGGTGGCGGTCCCGTCGTCAGATGTGACGATGAAGGTCTCGGTCAGGGTCCCGTCCTCGGGGAGCGACTGGACCTCGGTTAGGCTGTTGTCGATCTGATAGGACCAGGTGCCATCGGCGTTGACGGTCAGCGCGCCCAGAGACGAGCTGCCTCCGTGGCTGCCGCTCATGAAGCTACTTTCTGCAGGATCCAGTTCGGCCTCGCCGGTATCCTTGTCGGTAACCTCGATGGAGCCGGAGGTGGTGAGCATTCCATCGTCGAGGCCGCTGTCCTCGGTCACGGCGCCGGTGTCGTCGGTCACCTGAGCGCCGTCGTTCTGGCCGGTCACGGTAACGGTGATCGTCTCGGTGGCGGTGCCGTCGAGGCTGGTGACGTTGAGGATGTCGGTGACTTCCTGGCCGTCGGCCAGCGCCTCTGTCGCCGGGCGCGTGTCGTCGAGAGTGTAGGTCCATGCGCCGTTTTCAGCATTGAAGGTGAACGTGCCGTAGGTCCCCCCAAGGCTGTCCGGCTCACGGAAAAAGGATCCCCCCTCGTCTACGTCGGTAACGGAGGCAGTGCCACTGGCCGTCTGAGTACCGGGCGTGCCGTTGTCCACCCCGCCGGCCTCCTCGACCGCGCCGGTCAAGTCGCCGCTGATGGTGGCCGGATCATTGACTGGGGTCACGGTGATCTCGACCGTTACGGTGTCGGAGCCGCCGTTGCCGTCGGTGACGGTGACGTCGAAGCTGTCCTCGCCGTTGTAATCCTGGCCCGGCGTGTAGGTGTATTCGCCGGTCTCGGGGTCGATCTCGACCGTCCCGTTGTCAGGGCCGTCAGTGACTGCGAAGGCGAGTGTATCGCCGTCGACATCCTCAGCCGTCACCTGGCCATCGACAGGGGTATCCTCGGGGGTCTCGTGGCTGTCCGGCGTCGCGACGGGGGCGTCGTTGACCGGGGTGACC
>NZ_JAVRHL010000011.1:0-5889 GCF_031846565.1 Tropicimonas omnivorans
TGGTTGCGGGGGTAGGATTTGAACCTACGACCTTCAGGTTATGAGCCTGACGAGCTACCGGGCTGCTCCACCCCGCGGTGCTTTTGTGCAGCTTGCATCGCAAGAGAGATAATCGTGATTTTCGTTCCGCGAGGCTTACTAGGTTTGGCGGCGACCTACTCTCCCACGTCTTGAGACGCAGTACCATCGGCGCTACGGCACTTAACTGCCGAGTTCGGAATGGGATCGGGTGTTTTGCTCGCGCTATGACCACCAAACCGAGAAAGCCCCGCGGGGGGCGATGTTCCAAGCCAGGTACGTCTGTATTGTGTACGGCTTTTGATCCGAAGTCTGTCTTCTACTGGATCAAATCAAGCCTATCGGGCAATTAGTACCGGTCAGCTGAGCACGTTACCATGCTTACACCTCCGGCCTATCGACGTGGTCGTCTACCACGGCCCTCAGGGATACCTTGTTTTGAGGGGGGCTTCCCGCTTAGATGCCTTCAGCGGTTATCCTTTCCGATCATAGCTACCCAGCACTGCTATTGGCATAACAACTGGTCCACCAGTGGATCGTTCACCCCGGTCCTCTCGTACTAGGGGCAACTCCTCTCAAGTATCCTACACCCACGGCAGATAGGGACCGAACTGTCTCACGACGTTCTAAACCCAGCTCACGTACCTCTTTAAACGGCGAACAGCCGTACCCTTGGGACCTGCTCCAGCCCCAGGATGAGATGAGCCGACATCGAGGTGCCAAACGGTGCCGTCGATATGGACTCTTGGGCACCATCAGCCTGTTATCCCCGGCGTACCTTTTATCCGTTGAGCGATGGCCCTTCCACTCGGGACCACCGGATCACTATGGCCGTCTTTCGACTCTGCTCGACTTGTCAGTCTTGCAGTCAGGCTGGCTTCTGCCATTGCACTCAACGAGCGATTTCCGACCGCTCTGAGCCAACCTTCGCGCGCCTCCGTTACGCTTTAGGAGGCGACCGCCCCAGTCAAACTACCCACCACGCAGGGTCCCGGACCCGGATAACGGGCCGCGGTTAGACATCAAGAATGCGAAGGGTGGTATCTCAAGGGAGGCTCCACAGGGACTGGCGTCCCTGCTTCGAAGCCTACCACCTATCCTGCACATCGCAGTCCTGATGCCAGTGCGAAGCTATAGTAAAGGTGCACGGGGTCTTTCCGTCTAACCGCGGGAAGCCTGCATCTTGACAGGCAATTCAATTTCGCTGAGTCGATGTTGGAGACAGCGGGGAAGTCGTTACGCCATTCGTGCAGGTCGGAACTTACCCGACAAGGAATTTCGCTACCTTAGGACCGTTATAGTTACGGCCGCCGTTTACCGGGGCTTCAATTCGGAGCTCTCACTCCTCCTTTTAACCTTCCGGCACCGGGCAGGCGTCAGACCCTATACGTCGTCTTGCGACTTCGCAGAGCCCTGTGTTTTTAGTAAACAGTCGCCACCCCCTGGTTTGTGCCCCCAGCCTCTAGTTGCCTAGAAACTGGGCCTCCTTCTCGCGAACTTACGGAGGTATTTTGCCGAGTTCCTTCAACATCGTTCTCTCAAGCGCCTTGGTATTCTCTACCAGTCCACCTGTGTCGGTTTAGGGTACGGTCTGATGGAGGGCTATTTCCAGGAACTGCTAAACGGCCCGACCAATCCGATAAGGTCGAACAATCTTCGCAATCCGTCACATCCTCCTGGCCCACGAATATTAACGTGGTTCCCATCGGCTACGCCTTTCGGCCTCGCCTTAGGGGCCGGCTTACCCTGCTCAGATTAGCTTTAAGCAGGAACCCTTGGACTTTCGGCGACAGGGTCTCTCACCCTGTTTGTCGCTACTCATGTCATCATTCTCGCTAGTGATCTCTCCACCGGATCGCTTACGCGCCGGCTTCACAGAAAGTTCCGAGCCTCCAGTCTCGTCCCGAGGGACGAGCGAGGAGGCATGGAACTATGTCACACTACGCTCCGCTACCATGCGCTATGCGCATCCTAAGCTTCGGCTCGTGGCTTGAGCCCCGTTACATCTTCGCCGCAAGACAGCTTAATTAGACCAGTGAGCTGTTACGCTATCTTTAAAGGATGGCTGCTTCTAAGCCAACCTCCTGGTTGTTTTGGCCGTCTCACCTGCTTTCCCACTTAGCCACGAATTGGGGGCCTTAGCTGTAGGTCAGGGTTGTTTCCCTCTCGACGACGGACGTTAGCATCCGCCGTCTGTCTGCCATCTAGTACTTCCGGGTATTCGGAGTTTGGTTAGGATCAGTAAGCCTGTGGGGCCCCATTACCCATCCAGTGCTCTACCCCCCGGGGTATTCGGATGACGCACTACCTAAATAGTTTTCGCGGAGAACCAGCTATCTCCGAGTTTGATTGGCCTTTCACCCCTAGGCACAACTCATCCCGACCTTTTTCAACAGGTGTGGGTTCGGACCTCCAGTAAGTGTTACCTTACCTTCATCCTGGTCATGCCTAGATCACTCGGTTTCGGGTCTGATCCCACATACTCAGTCGCCCTATTAAGACTCGCTTTCGCTGCGCCTACACCTATCGGCTTAAGCTTGCATGTGAGACCAAGTCGATGACCCATTATACAAAAGGTACGCCGTCAGGACTCGAGGTCCCTTCGACTGCTTGTAGGCGTCCGGTTTCAGAAACTGTTTCACTCCCCTCGTCGGGGTGCTTTTCACCTTTCCCTCACGGTACTGGTTCGCTATCGGTCAGTAAGGAGTACTTAGCCTTCGAGGGTGGTCCCCCGATCTTCAGACAGGATTTCACGTGTCCCGCCCTACTTGATATATCCTCTCATGCTTCCCGTACGGGGCTGTCACCCACTATGGCCCGATTTTCCAATCGGTTCCGGTCACAATCGAGGCTTGGCTGGTCCGCGTTCGCTCGCCACTACTAGCGGAGTATCTGTTGATTTCCTTTCCTCCGGGTACTTAGATGTTTCAGTTCCCCGGGTTTGCTCTTATAACCCTATGTATTCAGGTCATAAGTACCTGGTTCAGCGCGTTATCCATTGCCGCAAAGCAATCAATAACGAACTGTCAGGTGGGTTGCCCCATTCGGAAATCCATGGATCAAAGCTTATTCTCAGCTCCCCATGGCTTATCGCAGAGTATCACGTCCTTCATCGCCTCTTACTGCCAAGGCATCCACCAAACGCCCTTTTCGCGCTTGATTTGATCCAGAAGAAGACAGGCTTCTTCCGATCAAAAGTCGTACATTCCCGCTCCCTGCCTGGTTCGTGCAGGGAACATGTTTGGTTAGTGTACTTGACTTGGAACAAAATTGTCTTCGCGGGTCGAACCCGCTGACCTTCCCTAACGCGGGAGGTCGGACAATTCTGATGATTATCTCTCTATACGATGTCAAAGTCGTCCGGTCGGACGGCGAAGCGCATCTCGCATGCGCTGCGCGATCGGACCGGATGAAATCTTGGGTACATTGCACTGAAGGGCGACGTCTCGGCGTCGCGTGGGCGTCAGATCCCGTGTCCGGCCTGTTGGACCGGAGGCCCCAAAGAACCGGATGTGATGGTGGAGCGTATCGGGATCGAACCGATGACCCCCTGCTTGCAAAGCAGGTGCTCTCCCAGCTGAGCTAACGCCCCGAAGGACCGCATCTGCCGTCCCATGTTCGATGGTGGGTCGAGGAGGACTTGAACCTCCGACCTCACGCTTATCAGGCGTGCGCTCTAACCACCTGAGCTACCGACCCAAGACCGGGCGGTAGCCCGTGTGCTTTAACTGAAGAGATATGAGGACGGCCTGGCCCCGAATATGCTTCCGAAGAAGCTGCTAAGTGATCCACGAGAATGGAAAGCTCGAGAGCTTGGCCATCCTGCCAGGATCATCCTTAGAAAGGAGGTGATCCAGCCGCAGGTTCCCCTACGGCTACCTTGTTACGACTTCACCCCAGTCGCTGAGCTTACCGTGGCCGGCTGCCCCCCGTAAGGGTCGGCGCACCCTCTTCGGGTAAACCCAACTCCCATGGTGTGACGGGCGGTGTGTACAAGGCCCGGGAACGTATTCACCGCGTCATGCTGTTACGCGATTACTAGCGATTCCGACTTCATGGGGTCGAGTTGCAGACCCCAATCCGAACTGAGATAGCTTTTTGGGATTAACCCATTGTCACTACCATTGTAGCACGTGTGTAGCCCAACCCGTAAGGGCCATGAGGACTTGACGTCATCCACACCTTCCTCCCGCTTATCACGGGCAGTTTCCATAGAGTGCCCAGCCGAACTGCTGGCAACTAGGGATGTGGGTTGCGCTCGTTGCCGGACTTAACCGAACATCTCACGACACGAGCTGACGACAGCCATGCAGCACCTGTCTTGGATCCAGCCGAACTGAAGGAATTCCTCTCGGAAAACCGCGATCCAGATGTCAAGGGTTGGTAAGGTTCTGCGCGTTGCTTCGAATTAAACCACATGCTCCACCGCTTGTGCGGGCCCCCGTCAATTCCTTTGAGTTTTAATCTTGCGACCGTACTCCCCAGGCGGAATGCTTAATCCGTTAGGTGTGACACCGAACAGCATGCTGCCCGACGTCTGGCATTCATCGTTTACGGTGTGGACTACCAGGGTATCTAATCCTGTTTGCTCCCCACACTTTCGCACCTCAGCGTCAGTATCGAGCCAGTGAGCCGCCTTCGCCACTGGTGTTCCTCCGAATATCTACGAATTTCACCTCTACACTCGGAATTCCACTCACCTCTCTCGAACTCAAGACTGCCAGTATCGAGGGCAGTTCCGGGGTTGAGCCCCGGGATTTCACCCCCGACTTAACAGTCCGCCTACGCGCGCTTTACGCCCAGTAATTCCGAACAACGCTAACCCCCTCCGTATTACCGCGGCTGCTGGCACGGAGTTAGCCGGGGTTTCTTTACCAGGTACCGTCATTATCTTCCCTGGCGAAAGAGCTTTACGACCCTAGGGCCTTCGTCACTCACGCGGCATGGCTAGATCAGGCTTGCGCCCATTGTCTAAGATTCCCCACTGCTGCCTCCCGTAGGAGTCTGGGCCGTGTCTCAGTCCCAGTGTGGCTGATCATCCTCTCAAACCAGCTATGGATCGTCGACTTGGTAGGCCATTACCCCACCAACTATCTAATCCAACGCGGGCCGATCCTTCACCGATAAATCTTTCCCCCTAAGGGCGTATGCGGTATTAAACCCAGTTTCCCGGGACTATTCCGCAGTGAAGGGCACGTTCCCACGCGTTACTCACCCGTCCGCCGCTAGGTCCGAAGACCTCGCTCGACTTGCATGTGTTAAGCCTGCCGCCAGCGTTCGTTCTGAGCCAGGATCAAACTCTCAAGTTGAAACATCCGAAGATGTATCCTTGACGTTCGAACCTCTGCACATCTCATCCGGAGGCTAATCCGGATGAAGTCATCTGTCTGATGCGTGCTTCAGTTTCCAAAGAAACCGAAACCTCACTCAAACAGTGAAGCTGACACTTCATCATCGGCCGAAGCCTAGAAGCGCGATATACAGACGTTGATCCATCGAAAGGACCGGACCGCCCACATATCTCTTCAGTGTACCCGCAATGTCAAAGAGCGAAGAGACAAAACCAACCGAGTGCGCCCTAACTTGTTCGGCGCGCCCGCCCGATCTGCCTCTAAATTTTCCCGTCTCGTCTGCGTCGGCTCGTTGCCGCCGCCCCGTCTGGCGTCCCGTTGTGCGCCTCAGCGCCGCCGGTGAAGGGGTGTCTACGGATATCAGCCGGACCTCGCAAGAGCTTTTTTACAGAAACGTCGCTTTTTCCCGAAAAAGACAGAAAACCACTAAATATCATGGGGTTGAATACAAGCACCCCGACCCAAACCGCCCCGAAACCCAAGCTGACCCAGCGTCCACAGACCGGAATCAGCGCGACTC
>NZ_JAVRHL010000012.1:0-4238 GCF_031846565.1 Tropicimonas omnivorans
ACACTATTTCATCATCATTATCAGTGACTTGCCTCGCATTCCCGTGCGGGGTCGTCGCTTTTTCCGCCCGCGAAAGAGCTTCGCCCCCAGTGGCAAGCTGGAGCAGGGCCGCAAGCGCGCCGTGCAGATCGATGCTCGGGCCGCCGTCGGTCTCGGGCGTCAGAACGATCCGCTCGACCAGCCCGCGCAGGGCGTCCTTCGCCGCTTCCAGGCCATTGTCGTCGCCAAGGCCCCGGATCAGTGCCCCGACCCGCTCCCTGTAGGTCACGGCCATCGCCGGATGATAGCGGAGAGGGGAGGGCGCCGTCGTCTCCGCCAGCTCCGCCTCGAGATTTCTGCGCCGGGCGTCGAGCGCGATCACCCGATCCTTCACCTGCTCTGCGGGCACGCCCGCCACGATCGCATCCTCAAGTTTGCCATGATCGGCTCGCGCACGCGCGAGCTGCTGTTCCAGGGCGCTTCGCCCCGCCAGGGACGCGGCTTGGAGCCGGTTGCGTTCCGCGGCGTATTCCCGGCAGAACTCCTCGACCAGGCCCGGATCCATCAGGTGATGCTCTAGGGCCTTCAGCACCCGGCGCTCCAGATCCACGCGCTTGATTGTCGTCATATTGGTGCAGACGGCGCGTCCCTTGTTACGCGCCTGCGAGCAGCCGAACGCGTCCTGGCTGACCTTGGCGAAGCCGCCGCCACAGCAGGCGCACCTCATCAGGCCCGAAAACAGGAACTTCGGCCGACGCCGGTCCCGGACCGGGACGGATGTTCCTGCACAGACGAGAGTACCCTGCCGGCTGCGGACCGCCTGCCAGAGATCGTCGTCCACCATGCGCAACTCGGGGATCTCCGTCACCTCCCACTCGCCCTCTGGGTTCATGCGGCTGACGCGCTTGCCCGGCATCGGGTCCTTGGCAAAGCTCAGGCGGTTCCGGACCTGCTTGCCGATATAGAGCTCGTTGTTGAGGATCCCGGTGCCGCGCTGGAGATTGCCGTGGATGGTCGACGCCCCCCAGGTGCCGCCACGCGGACCCGGGACGCCTTCGGCGTTGAGCCGCTCGGCGATCTTCTTCGGCGATCGTCCCGCGGCATAGGCCTCGAGGATGCGCACGACGACCGCCGCTTCCTCGGGATGGATCTCCCGGTCGCCGCGGATCCGCTCGCCCTCCGCATCCAAGGCGCGGATGGCCCGGTAACCGTAGGTCAGGCCGCCCGCGGATTTGCCGGCGAGAGCCCGTCCGCGCAGTCCTTCGCGCGTCTTCTTCGCAAGGTCCTTGAGAAAAAGTGCGTTCATCGTGCCCTTCAGGCCGATATGCATCTCCTCGATCGTGCCCTCGGTCACGGTCTCGATCGGGATCCTGGCGAATTGCAGCTGCTGGTAGATGCTCGCGATATCCGACTGGCTGCGGGAGAGGCGATCGAGGGCATGCGCGAGGACGACGTCGAAGGCTTGGGTCTGACGGGCGTCGTGCAGAAGCGACTGGATGCCCTGCCGCATCAGGCTCGCGCCCGATGTGGCGCGGTCGGTGTAGATCTCCCCGACATCGTATCCCTGGCGGGTGGCGAGGGCGCGGCAGGCCCGGATTTGGTCCTCGATCGAGGCGTCGCGCTGAAGGACGGTGGAATAGCGGGCCTAGATCACCGCGCGGAGGGGCGAGGACATGGCGGATCTCCAGGTTGGGTGGCGGATGTGATCAGTCGTCTTGCGGCGTCTCGGCATGGTCGGCGCGGGCGGCGTCCCGGGCGAGAGCGCGGATGAAGGTTATCAGCGCCGCGCGCTCCGCCTCGGCCGGCACGTCGGCGGCGGGTCTGGCCGACGGCGCGGCAGACGGCTGCGCCGCCCTGTCCCCGCCGTGTCCCGCCCGCTTGCGCGCCATGACATTCCCTCCCCGGTCCCGCGCGCGAGGGTCTCGCCGCGGGGTGCCATTTGCCTCTGATGACCGGGATCCCTGGCCCGGCGCCGTTGCTCATCATCAAAAAGGGAAGTCCCGGCTGTCGCGCCCGCTGAGAGGGGTGCGGATGGGCCCGCGGGTCGGGTTTATGTGGAAAACTCAAGACCGAGCCATGCGGCGGCCGCGCGTTGGTGGAGACGAACCGGCGAACATCCGTGATGCTCGCCGGGGCAAAACATTACCAAGAGGGAAGTTTCCGGAGTTTGCTGGCGCGCTGTCGGCTTCGATCCAGGATCGGGCGACGTTCGCCAAATGTTTGCGATTTGCTCTTGGGCCACAGCTCCTCGGCGTCGCCGTCATTGCGCAGGTCACTTGGCGATCGTGGCTCCATGAGGCAAAATTTGCGAGGGCAACATCGCTAAGGACGAAGAGCGGATATACCACCCGCCGTAGTCGTCGTGGTACGCGCGGCCCGAGATCAACCTGGCTGGGAGGAACGCTGGTTTTGCCACGAAGCGGAGGCGGTCGCCGCTGGATGGGCGCGGCGTGCTAAAACGGTAAGTCACCGAGCCATTCGACGCTGCGAGCGGCCCATCAGCTGACCGAATGGATCGTGTCGCCCGGCCGGCGCGGTCAGAGCAAGTCAGGGTATTTTTCGTGAACCCGACAGGCGGCCGGGTGGGCGCGGCGGCTTGCGCATTGGTTGGCGGTCTTGATCATCTTCCGGCGTAGATCGCAGCAGCCTGTGTCCGTGACCGGACATTCAGTTTCGACATGATTTCGCGCAGATGGTAATCTATCGTGCGTCGGTTCTTGCCGAGAATGACGGCAATCTCAAGGTTGGTCTTGCCTCGCGAAACCCAGTCCAGAATTTCCAGCTGGAGGGAGGACAACCGCTTCAATCCCAAAAGTTGGTTGGATGGGAGGAGCGATTGTTCGCTCAGGCCTGAAAGGCGGGCCATCGCGATATGACCGAGGATAGCAGTTGCGCTCACGGAATCGGTTGTCAATTTCTCAGTGTCAAGCGCGAGCAGCGTCATCGCGAAAAGCCGATCAGGATCATATCGGAGGGGCACAGTTATCCCTCCAGCAATGCCCTGGCTGGCGACGTACTCGGCATATTCTTGATGGTAGCCGCCCCAGTCCAGAGTGTGCCACGCGAACGCGCTTTTCGCTTCTACAGAGATTGCGATTGGCGGATCCCGGTGCGCTCATTCGCCGCGGGCATATTCTTCCAGCTGTTCGGCAGTCCACGTGGTCATCGTCGGGGCCTCCATGAACTCCCGGCGATGCGTCTTGTCGATGCTGATGTTATAGGAAACGAACCCTAGGTCTCGTGTCTCCTTGGTCAGCGCGTCCTGCAGCTCAGGCTTGGATGCTGCTGACATCAAGCGCGGGAGCGCTTCTGCTAGAGCTTTCAACATCATGGCCTCCCCATTCCCAGGCCGTTCGGCCGGTTCCCCGGATCATTGAGCATCAGAAGCCCGGTGGTCATCCACCAGCTTTCCTCCGGCATAATTCGGGGCCGGCTGCAACTGGTATTTTTACCAGTTGCAGCCGGCTTTTTGTTGTTCCAGCCCAAGACCTTACTGTAAGTCCGCCGAGCGCCGTTTGCGGCAGGTTCAAGTGTTCAAAGTTCCCATTTCTGGTCGGATCAACTTCGTCGGTGGGGCTAAAAAAAGGGCGGGCTCCATCATGCGGATGACTCTGTTTTCGAAAGCTCAGGGCGGCAAGTCTCGCGACCTGGACGGCAGCGTCGTGGAACTGGAAGAGCCGTCTGTCTTGCAGCTTCAGATCGGTCCCGAAGACGTGGCCCGATTCGACCGCGATGGAAGTGACCTCGTGCTCGTCCTGAAGGACGGCTCCATGCTTCGGCTGGTCAATTTCTTCGTCGTCACCGAGGAGGGGCGGCACGACCTGACTTTCGTCGACGAGCACGGTGTCAATTGGTGGGGCCAGTATGGCGAGGTCTGGGACGGCTTCGACATTGCGGAGATCGAGCAGATAAACGCATTCGCGCCGTACATAGCCCCGGGCCTCGGCCTGTTGGGTGCGGGGGTGGCCGCGGCCGCACTTGCCTATGACCCGAACTCGCCGCCCGACGTGACCCCCGACAGCCGGGTCACCGAAGAGGATACCCCCGTCGAAGGCGTGGTGATCGCGACGGACGAAGACGATGACACCCTGTCCTACGAGGTGACCACGCAGCCAAAGAACGGCGCCGTGGTGATGAACCCCGAGACCGGCGAATATATCTACACGCCGGGCCCGGACTACAACGGCCCCGACAGCTTCAAGGTGACTGTCTCAGACGGCAACGGAGAGTCCAAGACCGTCACAGTGGACATCACGGTC
>NZ_JAVRHL010000013.1:0-3526 GCF_031846565.1 Tropicimonas omnivorans
ACGATATGTCGGACAAACGCGCGACCAGCGTGTCGGGCTTCATATTGATCTCCGATGCGAGAATCGCGAGCCTTGCCGCAGGAAGCGCGGTGAACGCCGACGCGATCACAGCGCGGTCCGTTTCCTCCGGTTCGAGGTGGCCAGTCAGGATGTCCCTCAGACGCCCCGGGCTTAGACCGCTGGCCTCGGCGAATGTGTCGAGTAGGTGCCATCGCGCACCTGTCCCGTCCTTGCCATCCACCGACCGCCGCAGACGCGCAAGTTCGAGCGACGCCCAGCGAAGACGGCCATCCCGTTCATCGAGGTATCGCGCAACTTCAGGATTCCGGATTCCGGTTCAGTGGGTTCGGGCATCAGTAAAATCTCCTCCCTGACGCGTATTCGCGGCTCGTTCGGTGTGAAATGCGCCGATCACCGATCTGCCTTCTCTGACGCTTTCAATCCCCCCAGAAGCGCCCGGGCCAGCCGAACGGCGTTCCCCTCCGCCCGGTGCGGTGTCTTCGTGCGCTCCAAGCGTTCGTAGACGTAGTCCAATCCGCGATCCGTTGTCATTTCTGCGGCCACAGCGTCGAAATCCAGGATCCGCGGTCGCGGCGCCTTGATCAAGTCGAACAGGCGCGACAGCCACCAGCCGTCGAACCCGGGCGCATCGCTCACCAGGACGCATCCCTCGATCCGCTCGAGCAGATCCCGAGCCACGCCCACGGCATCGGGCGCATCTTCAAGTGCGTCTCGAGGGATGTTGTGGAGCTGGGCGGAAGCCTCAGACCACTCCGCGTGGTCCCAAGTGTCGGACGGCCGGATGAGTGTCGACCAGGATCCAATCTCCGTTCCCTCCACCCACGCGAGCCCCACTTCGATCGGCCAGGTCCCGGATCCCAGGCCCGAGGCCTCGAAATCGATTAAGATGACGCGCTCCGCCGGCGCGCGAGAGGGATCTTCGTCACTGACAGCGGATTGCACGGATCGGCCGCTGCGGGGGCCGAGCGGCGTGGCGCGACCGTCCGAGAGATCGAAGAGTCCGCTCAGGAAACGCGCGATGACATTGACCCTCACCGATCTCCATCGGGTAGCCCAGGGAAACGTTGACAAGCTCGGTCCGACCGACCGTGAACGCCGCCGGCGTGTGGGTGTGTCCGTAGATCCAGAAAGCGGGTGCGTGCCTCTCGATCAATTCGGACAGATCGGAGGCATAGGCCACGTCGAGGAAATCGCCTTCCAGCGCATCTGGATGCGGCGCGTGATGCGTTGCCACGATTGTATCGCCCTCGAAGGGCTCGGCCAGTTTCTGTTCCAGCCAAGCGCGATGCGCCATGTGATTGCGCCGGATGTCCTGCGGACGAATGCGGCGGTATCCATCCGATCCCAGACGGATGTAGCGGTAATCGCTCATTCGCTTTACGGCCCCGGACATCGCGCTCCGGACCGCCTCGTCTTTCGGGCCAGTCAGTTCGAAGTCCGTCCAGAGCGTTGCGCAGAGTAGCCGACATCCTCCGAACTCGATCGCGGCGGTCTGCACAAACCGGGCGCCTGCTTCGGTCGCGATCGCGGCCAACCGGTCGTCGCCGTCGAGCGTGTGGTCGTAATAGTCGTGATTACCCGGCAGCAGATAAACGCGGTCGAGCGCGATGTATTTGCCCATATGCGCTAGCGCATGCGGCCAGCGGACCTTCGGCTTGTTCGTCAGATCTCCGACGACGACGACGGCGTCGATGCGCTCCCAAACGGTTTCCGGAATCTCTGCAAAGGGGTCCCGACTGGCGCCCAGCCAGAGGTCCAGATGCAGATCCGCGAAGAAGAGAACATTCATGATGTCGTTCCGTCCGTTCGTGCGCGACTTTTCAAGGAGATGGCGCGGGCCCGTGCCAGCCGATCGCGGCACGCCGCGGGATCAGACCCGAGGCGCCATTCGAAGGTCTTCAACCCGTATCGCTGAATGCTCAGCGCCGCGGGATCTTCAGGGTCCCGGAGCTTCTTTGCTCGAAGGCGGATCTCATCATCGGGCGCGGGCGATCGGTTGAGATGGCGATTGTAGATTCCGCCATCGGGGACGGTCAGTTCGACTTGAAACCCAGCTTCGATGCAGTCGGCGCAGTAGCACCCATCGTCTGACGTCATGCCGTCGCCCGCGGCATGGGCGATGATCTCCGATGTTCCGATCCGAAAGACGTGATCGCCCTGCCGCCAGCCATGACCGAAGGAGAACCGCAGATCGATGTCGGCATGGAAGCGAAGACACGACGTTCCGAACCCCGACCTGGGAACGCCAGTAATCCGCCGAGGATCGTCGGGTAGAAGCTCTCCTCGAAGGGTAATCTTTTCGAATGACAGAAGATCCACGGTCCAGAAGCGCGGGGAGACGTTGATGCTGCGATACGAACCCGGCCAATGCGGGTGAACGAACACCTGCAGCGTGCCCGTGTCGCATCCGGGCCAGGTCAGACCGATCCGGAAATGGGATGTCGCGATCTCGATGCCGGCATCGGACCGAAAGACTGGAGACGCGGATCCCGCGGCCTTGAACACGCCCGTATCGGTAGAGCACCAGTCAACCGCGATATCGGCAGCCTGTCGGTCGTTCGGTTCGGCCTCCTGCAGACCACCACCCTCGGGAAGGCAAACAATCCGGTCCCGGGGCTGCGCCTGTCCCGCACCGATCTCATCCAGACTGCATGTCGCGTTATAGCTGCGCATCGCTTGTTCCCGTCCTGCCCGCAGGATGCCACCTCGGGCTTCTGCGAGCATCTCAGACGACGCTTTCGATATCCGTCAAGGAAGGTCGAAAAGGGCGTAAGTCTTTGATTTATTTTTCGCAAACGCTCTTCGTCGCCTGCCAGAGGTGGCCCGGAGCTGCCGGGCCCAGCATACCAAGGAGCATCCGCCATCCGCGGCCGAAGCAGCCACCCAAAATCCTGACTTTTTCGCAAACTGACAGTGATGCAAAAAAGTTCGCTGCAACGCCAGAGAACTGCGTCGTCCGCGTCAAACCTGACTGCGGGCGATTCGGTCTATGACCTGCGCTCGCGGTAAGCCGAGATGACAGCGCGGCTCATCTGCTCCGCGACTACATCGTTGAAAATCTCCGACGCGTTCTCCCCCTCGACCGGATACAGCCAGCCGGACCCTATGCGCCACCGATCGACGAACACCCGCCCAATCTCGATCTGAGCCCATATCCAAGCCTCGTCCAAATCCGGTGGCGTCGAGAGTGGCGCGACATCGGCGAGGGACATGTCCTCGAGCCTGGCCGATGGTTAAACTCTTCTGCTTTGAGCCGCGCAAATCAGGCTGTCAGATCGCCTGATCTCGTTGTTCAATACCGACTAATTCCGCGCCCGCAGCGAACGTCCGCTCTTCGCCCTTCGGGGTGGGAGGAACGACAATTTCCGTGTTGGGCAGTCATTCGCCTGTGATGATTTTTGCAGCCACCCAGACACCGACCCAAAAGACTGCTGTGGGAAAGAGCACGATCTTGGCGACAAGAAGCCATTCGTTTTCTGAGATGCGGCAACCAAACGGCTCGAAA
>NZ_JAVRHL010000014.1:0-1219 GCF_031846565.1 Tropicimonas omnivorans
GCCGCTGTCCGCGAGCGTGCCGCCGGCACTCGTGTCGAGCGTGCCTTCGGCGACCAGCGTGCCGCCCGTATGGGTGCTCGCGCCGGCCAGGTTCAGCGTGCCCGTGCCTTCCTTCTGGAAGACGCCTTCGCCCGAGATCACGCCCGAGAATGTCGTCTCGCCGAGCTGATCGACGATCAGGCCGTCCTCTTCCGCGGCCAGCTCGATCCCGCCCGAGCCGGTCAGGCCGGACGTCTCGCCCGTCGTCTCGATCCGGCGAACGCCCGTCACCTTCAGCGTCCCGTCATTGGTGACGTCGCCTTCGGAGATGATGTTCGCCCGCTGATCCAGCGTCGCGCCCGACGTGTTCGTCACGCCGCCCTCGCGCGCCGTCAGCTTGGCATAGATCTCGGCCGTGCCGTCGTTCTTCAGCGACAGGACGTTCTGCGCTGCCCCGACGGAGTAGGTGCCCGCGTTCGTCACCACGCCCACCGTGTCCGCCGACGCCGCGATGAAGCGTGCGTCCTCGAGGATGTCGATCGCGCCGGTGTCGAAGAGGGTGCCGCCATCGATGGTGCGCAGCGTCCCCGCGGTCACCGTCGTGCCGCCCTCGAAGCTGTTCGCCCCGGTCAGGTCCAGCCAGCCGGTCCCGTCCTTGGTGAACGCGCCCAGGCCCTCGATCGTGCCGGCATAGGCGGTGTTGCCCAACTGCTCGACCGTCAGGCTGTCGTCCTTCTCCGCCAGCGTCACCACGCCGGTCTCAAGGCCCATGAAGCCGGACGCCTCGCCCGTCGTCTTGATCAGGCGGTCGCCGGTCACCTCGAGATCGCCGTTGTTGGTGACGCTCCCGTCCGAGGTGATGTCGGCGCGCTGCTCGATGGTGCCTGCGGCGTCGTTGAAGACACCGTCCGCGCCGGCGGTCAGGTTCGCGTCGAGCGTAACCAGGCCCTCATTGCCGAGAGAGGCGACGGTCTGCGCAGCGTTCACGTCATAGGTGCCGGAGTTCGTCACCGTGCCCACCGTGTCGGCGGTGCCGGCGACGAACGTCGCATCCTCGGAGATCGAGATCGCGCCGCTGTCCGCGAGCGTGCCGCCGGCACTCGTGTCGAGCGTGCCTTCGGCGACCAGCGTGCCGCCCGTATGCGTGCTCGCGCCGGCCAGGTTCAGCGTGCCGGTGCCTTCCTTCTGGAAGGCGCCTTCGCCAGAGATCACGCCCGAGAAGGTCGTCTCGCCGAGCTGG
>NZ_JAVRHL010000015.1:0-1089 GCF_031846565.1 Tropicimonas omnivorans
GGACTTAGCTGCTGTTGTTGCTTAGGCATTACTTTGAAGGCTATCAAAGAAACCCCCGAGGTGCTGCGCGACTGCTTCGGGCGCCTCTTCCGCCATGTGATGTCCGCTCATGATCCTCTGCCGCATGACAATCCTTTCGGCCCATTCGGACCAAGGCTGTGCGGGATCGCCGTAGATGCGTTCCATGTCATCATACGCAGACCAAAGCAGGCCTAGCGGGCATTGCAGACGGCGGCCGGCAGACCTGTCAGCTTCGTCATGGGCATAGTCGAATTCAAGGCCGGCCCTGTAATCGGCGAGCATTCCGCGCACCACGGCCGGATCGCGTGTCGCCGCGCGGTAGTCGGCGGCGTTCATCGGGCCCATTCGCTCTTCTTCGACCGGATACCACAGGTCTGGATCGGCTCGGATCGCCGCTTCCGCCTTCGCGCTCTGTGCGAAGAAGAACCAGTGCCACCAGGACTGAGCGAACCGCCAGTCCGCGCGCGTCAGGGCCTCGTAGATCGGCACCCCGTCCATGATGGCCAAGCCAGCCACGGCGTCGGGGAAATCCATCGCGAGGCGGAAGGCCCGGTAAGAGCCGCGATCGTGACCGGCAACGCCGAACCTGTCGAAGCCCAGCATGTCCATTGCCGCATGCAGCGCCATCGCCTTGGCGCGTCCGGAGGATCCTTCCACGGTTTCGGGTTGATAGCTTTTGCCGAAGCCAGGCAGGTCCGCGCAGACGACCGTGAACCGATCTCTCAGAATGGGCGCGACCCGCCACCACGTCGTGTGGGTTCTCGGGTGGCCGTGTAGAAGGAGAAGGGGAAAACCGGAGCCGATGACGCGCACACAGATGGAGCCGTACGGGGTTTCCAGATGCTTGGCCTCGACGCCTTGGAAGAAGTCGCTCATCAATCGAACCTTTGATTTGTTCTAAATGCTGCTTGCATGCGAACGCTCTGCCCACGGAACCGCCAGGGGTAAATCGGAAATGGCCGAGAAGGGCTCGACGCCGGCATGCGGCGCTGCCGCGTGCTGGAAGCCCAAGTGAGTGGGTCTGCTTGGCAGAGGCGGTCCAAAGCGGACGTCCG
Source organism: Tropicimonas omnivorans (assembly GCF_031846565.1). Lineage (NCBI taxonomy): Bacteria > Pseudomonadati > Pseudomonadota > Alphaproteobacteria > Rhodobacterales > Roseobacteraceae > Tropicimonas > Tropicimonas omnivorans. Next base: position 1,077 of record NZ_JAVRHL010000015.1, read on the forward strand.
TCACCCTGCTCGG
>NZ_JAVRHL010000016.1:0-520 GCF_031846565.1 Tropicimonas omnivorans
CTGACCCGGCAGGAGGCTTTCGTGTCGAACACGCTGGCCGATATCGACACGGTCTTCCCCGATGCCGAGCTGATCGGCAAGCTGGGCTGCGGCTCTGTGGTGAACCTGCCGCTGATCATCGGTGGCAAGGTCATCGCGACGATGAACATCCTGCATGAAGAGGGCTATTACACGCCCGAGCGCATAGCCCGGATCCACGACGTGCTGCGCCTGCCGGCAACCGCGGCCTGTGCCGTGGCGATGGTGCTGCGCGCCTGATCGAGGCCGCCAACTGGCAGATTTTCGGTTCTGAAACTGTGTGACACGGTTCGAAGGGAAAGAGGCCGGGATCGGTCCGCCGGTCTCGCCAGATGCACGATCATCCTCTGCATCTTGGCGACGACTTCCTTGAATGCCGAATAACCCGGAATCGGCCCCGCAACCTGTGCTTTCGACGCGCTGGCATGACATTTGGCCGGTTTTGGGCCGTTTGCGGATGTTGGATCAGGCGTCTCGCATGGACTTTGCCCATTCCGCGTCC
>NZ_JAVRHL010000017.1:0-437 GCF_031846565.1 Tropicimonas omnivorans
AATCTCTACCGTCAGAAGATCGGCGATCTGGTCAATGCCCTTTCAGACCCGGAAGTTCGGGTCCAAGCCGCCGAGGCGATGCGCAGCCTGATCTCCGAGATCCGGATGATGCCGACAGCGGACGCGCCCGATGGGCACAGGATTGAGCTGAGCGGAGATCTGGCGGGTATTCTGGCTTTGGGAGGTGCGGATACGACAAAGCCCCCGCGGATGGCGAGGGCTGGGTCGGAAACGGTGGTTGCGGGGGCTCGAATTGGACATTGTTTTATCCCGGCCAGAACCGGCGGGATGAAGTTCAGTCCGCTACTACAAGAACCAGGGCTACGTCCGAGGTCCTTCAGCCTCCCCTGTACTGCGTCTGATACTACGGAGTGCTGAACGCAGGGTGGACGGAAGCAGACCATCGCTGAGCCCTGCGCGCACGGACGCGTTGCGCA
>NZ_JAVRHL010000018.1:0-284 GCF_031846565.1 Tropicimonas omnivorans
CCCGTCGTCTTGATCAGCCGATCGCCCGTCACCTCGAGATCGCCGTTGTTGGTGACGCTCCCTTCGGAGGTGATGTCCGCGCGCTGCTCGATGGTGCCTGCGGCGTCGTTGTAGACACCATCCGCGCCGGCGGTCAGGTTCGCGTCGAGCGTGACGAGGCCCTCGTTGCCGAGAGAGGCGACGGTCTGCGCAGCGTTCACGTCATAGGTGCCGGAGTTCGTCACCGTGCCCACCGTGTCGGCGGTGCCAGCGACGAACGTCGCATCCTCGGAGATCGAGATCGC
>NZ_JAVRHL010000019.1:0-281 GCF_031846565.1 Tropicimonas omnivorans
CGTGACCGCCGGGACGCTGCGCACAATCGATGGCGGCACGCTCTTCGACACCGGCGCGATCGACATCCTCGAGGACGCGCGCTTCATCGCGGCCTCCGCGGACACGGTCGGCGTGGTAACGAACGCTGGCACCTACTCCGTCGGGGCGGCGCAGAACGTCCTGTCGCTGAAGAACGACGGCACGGCCGAGATCTATGCCGAGCTGACGGCGCGCGAGGGCGGCGTGACGAACACGTCGGGCGCGACGCTGGATCAGCGCGCGAACATCATCTCCGAAGGCA